>NZ_LGEA01000093.1 GCF_001280065.1 Streptomyces sp. NRRL B-1140 | reverse complement strand
CCGGGGGCCGGAAGCGAGTGGGCCGGTCACGGAACCTGGGCCGGGCAGGACGGACCGGGGGCCGGGGACGAGCGGGCCGGGCACCGGGCCGGAACCGGGGAGGACGGACACGGGACCTGGGCCGCGCAGGCCGGGGGCGGGACGGCTGGAGCCTGGGGTGTCTCCGGGGCAGCAGGCCCGCGCGAGGGGCCCGGGCAGGGGCGGCAGGGGGCCGGTGACACGATGCGGCCCGGATACGACGCCGGGACCGGACGGGCCGAGAAGCGAGGTGAGGGGGCACCGCGGGGTGCGGAGACCGGGCCGTACGCACCCGGTACGCCGTACCGGCCGCCCGACCCCGGCACCAATCCCTACCTCCGGGTTCCGGACGAGCTGCGCGAGCCGCAGGACGCACGGCCCCCAGGAGAGGAACGGCCCTGCGGCCCTGCGCCCGGGCCCGAGCAGGACGCCGGCCGGGACGACGAGCCACCCGCCCCGGGCGACGTCTACAGCGCCCCCACCGTCGTACGGCCGGTCGGGCCGCCCCCGCGTGGCCCGCGGCAGGCGCCCGGGCCGCGGAACGGGAACGGGCCGCCCGCACGCCCGGACGACGGTCCGCCGCCTCCCCCGCCGCCACCGCCGCCGAGACCGCGGGGCGGGAGGTGACCGGTGAAGGCGCCGGGCACCGTACCGGTACGCAGGATTCACTTCATCCACGCGACATCCGCTGTTCGCTGTCCGCCAGACGGACCTCGGGGGCAACGGGTCGCGCACGCCGGATACGGTGGAACCACCATGAGCGCTTCACAGACCTCGTCTTCCGACGTCCCCGCCGACGTCCCCACCCTCCTTGTGAAGATCTTCGGCAAGGACAGGCCGGGCATCACCGCCGGCCTCTTCGACACCCTCGCCGCCTACTCCGTCGACGTCGTCGACATCGAGCAGGTCGTCACCCGTGGCCGGATGGTGCTGTGCGCGCTCGTGACCGAGCCGCCGCCGGGCATCGAGGGAGATCTGCGGGCGACCGTCCACAGCTGGGCCGAGTCGATGAAGATGCAGGCGGAGATCATCTCCGGCCTCGGCGACAACCGGCCGCGCGGCCTGGGCCGCTCCCTGGTCACCGTGCTCGGGCATCCGCTCACCGCCGAGGCGACGGCCGCGATCGCCGCGCGGATCACGAAGACCGGCGGCAACATCGACCGTATCTTCCGGCTCGCCAAATACCCCGTGACCGCCGTCGAGTTCGCCGTCTCCGGCGTGGAGACCGAGCCGCTGCGCACCGCCCTGGTGACCGATGCCGCCCGGCTCGGTATCGACGTGGCGGTCGTCGCCGCCGGGCTGTACCGGCGTGCGCAGCGCCTGGTCGTCATGGACGTCGACTCGACGCTCATCCAGGACGAGGTCATCGAGCTGTTCGCGGCGCACGCCGGCTGCGAGGACAAGGTCGCCGAGGTGACGACGGCCGCGATGCGCGGGGAACTGGACTTCGAGCAGTCCCTGCACGCGCGCGTGGCGCTGCTGGAGGGGCTGGACGCCTCGGTCGTGGACAAGGTGCGCAGCGAGGTGCGGCTGACGCCGGGCGCCCGCACTCTGATCCGTACGCTGAAGCGGCTCGGCTACCAAGTGGGCGTCGTGTCGGGTGGATTCACCCAGGTCACGGACGATCTGAAGGAGCGGCTCGGGTTGGACTTCGCCCACGCCAACACCCTGGAGATCGTCGACGGCAGGCTGACGGGCAAGGTCACCGGCGAGATCGTCGACCGCGCGGGCAAGGCCAGGCTGCTGCGCCGGTTCGCGGCGGAGGCGGGTGTGCCGCTGTCGCAGACGGTGGCGATCGGTGACGGGGCCAACGATCTGGACATGCTGAACGCGGCGGGGCTCGGGGTCGCCTTCAACGCCAAGCCGGTGGTGCGCGAGGCCGCGCACGCCGCGGTGAACTTCCCGTTCCTGGACACGGTCCTGTACCTGCTGGGCGTCACGCGTGAGGAGGTCGAGGCGGCGGACATCCTCGACGTCGGCTGATCCACCCGCTCGCCACCTCGATCCGACCAGGTGGGGCCCGGCGCCGCACCGGCGCCGGGCCCCACTGTCACGTGGTCAGGCGGAGGCCGTCACTCGGCCGGTGCCCAGTAGTCCCGCAGCGTGGCCACGCCCGGCTCGAGGCTCTTCCACGTGCCGCCGAACGACAGCACGGCGAAGGCGGCGGCCGGGAAGCCGCGCCGGGTCATACGCTCCCTGGCGTCGTCCTCGCCCGAGCCCGCCAGGACGTCGGCGAGTCCCTGGATGCCCGGGTTGTGCCCGATCATGAGGACGTTCTGCGCGTCGTCGGGGGTCTCGTTGAGGAGTGCGATCAGCTCGCCCGGCGAGGCCTCGTAGATCCGCTCCTCGTAGACGGTTTTCGGCCGCTGCGGGAACTCCTGGACGGCGAGCTTCCATGTCTCCCGGGTCCGGACCGCGGTGGAGCACAGCGCCAGGTCGAAGGCGATACCGGTGTCGGTCAGCCTGCGCCCGGCCTCGGCCGCGTCCATGCGGCCCCGGTCGGCGAGGGGACGCTCGTGGTCGGTGACCTGTGGCCAGTCGGCTTTCGCATGGCGGAAGAGGACAATCCTGCGGGATTCTGCGACGCTCATGAGATCCAGCTTCGCATGAAACACGCCACCTGGCGCAGGGAGTTGACCACCGGCCTCCACCGTGATCAGCGGGCTGTCAGCTGCTGGATACGCTCGAAGAGGTGGGTGATCACCGGCTCACCGGCGGCCGCGTGCGCCTCGGACGGGTTCAGGATGAGGGCGAGCAGTGCGGTGAAGGCGAGCACCGGCAGGGCGAGAGCCCACCAGGGCAGCCGGCCGGCGGCACCGGCCCGGGTCGCCGGGTGGGGCCGGGTGTGCGTAGGGGCCGACATGGGTGCCTCCGCTCTTCGAGTGGTCGGTGACCGTCTCGCGGTCACACACTGAAGCTACGGAATCAGCGGCCACCGGCCCATCCGGTGATCCACCCACTCGACCCTGACCCTCGCCCCCTAGGGGACAGGGGGGTTACCCCCACCACGGGCCGCGCGAGCGCCGGTCACGGCGAGGCGATGGTCGCGATGACGGCGATGACGATGAAGATCGCGAAGAAGGCGCCGAAGACGAGCAGCATCTTCTTCTGACCGTGCTGGGGATTCGGGTCGAGCACTGGCATGGGGAAAGTGTCCCACCCCCCGTGCGTGCCGGACGCCCCGGGGTGTCCCCTCCCCGGGGGACGGATCAGCGGGCCGCCTCGTCCTCCACCGTGCGGTCGCGGCCGGCCAGGAAACCGACGGCCATCTGCGGGATCATCAGGGCGCTCATCAGCGCGATCGGCAGGCCCCAGCCGCCGCTGTGCTGGTAGAGGACGCCCACCAGGAGCGGTCCGGGGATGGAGATCAAATAGCCGGTGCTCTGCGCGAACGCCGACAGCTGGACCACGCCCGGCCCGGTCCTGGCCCGCATGCCGACCATGGTCAGGGCGAGCGGGAAGGCGCAGTTGGCGACGCCGAGCAGCAGGGCCCAGGCCCAGGCCCCGGCTGCGGGCGCGAGGTACAGCCCCGCATAGCCGGCGAGCCCGCACAGGCCCAGCGCGAGCACGATCGGGCCCTGGTGGGGCAGCCGGGTGGCCAGGCGGGGTATGACGAACGCGAGGGGCACGCCCATCACCATGGTGACCGCCAGCAGCAGCCCCGCGGTGCCGGCGGGCACACCGGCGTCCCGGAAGATCTGCGCCATCCAGCCCATGGTGATGTAGGCGGCGGTGGCCTGGAGCCCGAAGAAGACGGCCAGTGCCCAGGCGGTGCGGCTGCGTGTCATCCGCAGCCGGGGCGCCTCCACGCGCGCGTGCTCCGCGGAGGCCGGGGCCGGGCCCTGCGCGGGCGTCGCCGACTCCGCGGCGCTCTCCCCCGGCCCGGGCGGCGTGATGCGGCCCCGGACGAAGGGCAGCCACGGCAGGACGGCCGCCACGGCGAGCCCCGCCCACAGGGCCAGGCCGGTCTGCCAGCGGCCGCCGAGGGCGTCGGTCAGGGGCACCGTGACGGCGGCCGCGAGGGCCGTGCCGAGGGCGAGGGCCATCGAGTACAGGCCGGTCATGGACCCCACACGGTCGGGGAAGAACCGCTTGACGATGACCGGCATCAGGACGTTGCTGACCGCGATGCCCATGAGGGCCAGGGCGCTCCCGGCCAGGAAGCCGGGCGTGCCGCCCGCGAACGGGCGCAGCAGCAGGCCGGTGGCGATGGCGGCCATGCCGGCGCACACCACCGCGCCGGGTCCGAAGCGGCGGGCGAGCCGCGGGGCCGTGACGCCGAAGACGGCGAAGCACAGCGGCGGCACCGAGGTGAGCAGCCCGGCGACGCTGCCGCTCATGCCGAGCCCGTCGCGGACCTCCTCCAGGAGGGCGCCGAGGCTGGTGATGGCGGGACGGAGGTTCAGCGCGGACAGCACGATGCCGAGGACGAGCAGTCGCATCGTCCACGCGCGCGGGCAGGCGCCACCCGGCGTCCCGGGCTCGTGCGCGGCCGGGCTGCGTACGGTCGGGGGTGTCGTCGTCCGGGTTTCCTCACGAGGCATGAGACCCATCATAGAATCATAGGATGATTGACTGTCCACTCCCCGGCTGCCCACGGGCGCCCCGGTCGTGCGAAGGTGTGCCATGCCCCTGAGCCATCCCCGTCGCTCGGCCCTGTCCGAGCAGGTCATCGCCGCGCTGCGGGCCCAGATCACCTCGGGCGAGTGGCCGGTCGGCTCGCGGATCCCGACCGAGCCGGAACTGGTCGAGCAGCTCGGTGTCGCCCGTAACACGGTCCGTGAAGCCGTACGCGCCCTGTCGCACAACGGTCTGCTGGACATCCGCCAGGGCTCCGGCACGTACGTGGTGGCGACGAGCGAGCTGGCGGGCGTGATGCAGCGGCGGTTCGCCGAGGCCGACCCCCGGCACATCGCCGAGCTGCGCTCCACGCTGGAGTCGGCCGCCGCCCGGCTGGCCGCCGGACGTCGTACGGAGAAGGACCTCAAGCAGCTCGACGCGCTGCTGCGGCGGCGCGAGGAGGCCTGGGGATCGGGCGACAAGGAGGCGTTCGTGGCCGCGGACGCGACCTTCCACCTGGCCGTCGTGTCGGCCTCCCACAACGACGTCATGACGGCCATGTACGCGGACCTCGGCGAGGTACTGCGGGACTGGCTGCGCGAGGACGTCGGCGAGAGGCTGACGCCGGAGACCTACATGGACCACGGGCGGCTGCTGGAGGCGATCCGCGCGGGCGAGGCGGACACGGCCGCCACGGAGGCCGCCCGCTACCCCTTCCTGTGCCGCCCGGGCAGGATCAGCTCACCCGCCGGTGACTGACCCACACGTCGCCGACCTCTTTCCAGCACCGTCCCGTCAGCCGCACGGTCTGCGCGGGACCTGCCTCGATCGGTGAGCTGTCGGTGTCGATGTCCCACCAGCGGGCGCACTCCACGTGCAGGCTCACACGGTCGGGCTCCGGGTAGGGATTGTGGCAGTACGCGGTCGCCGCGGAGCCGGTCACACGGATCCGGCACGCGGCGCCGAAGAGATCCGCGGACTCGCGCTCGCCGACGGGCACGCGCGCGTGGGGCACCGCCTCGTACGCCAGGACCAGCACGAGCGCGACGGCGAGGGACACTGAGGCCGTTCGGCGGGACAAGCGCACAAGGGGACCTCCTCGGCCGTGCTGGGGAGGGGCTCGCGTGGTGAACGCGTACTCAAAGAGTGCCTGGTCGCGAGGCCCGCCCGCCCGGCCGGCAGAGCCGAACGGGTGACGCCCCGTCCCCCGCGCGCTGCGGGGGACGGGGCGTCGGGGAGTGCGGGAGATCAGGCTCCGATGGCGTGCAGACCGCCGTCCACGTGGACGATCTCGCCGGTGGTCTTCGGGAACCAGTCGCTCAGCAGGGCGACGACACCGCGGCCGGCCGGCTCGGGGTCCTTCAGGTCCCACTCCAGCGGGGAGCGGTCGTCCCACACGGAGGCCAGCTCGCTGAAGCCCGGGATGGACTTGGCGGCCATGGAACCGAGCGGACCCGCCGAGACGAGGTTGCAGCGGATGTTCTGCTTGCCCAGGTCGCGGGCCATGTAGCGGCTGGTGGCCTCCAGGGCCGCCTTGGCCGGGCCCATCCAGTCGTACTGCGGCCAGGCGAACTGCGCGTCGAACGTCAGACCGACGACCGAGCCGCCGTTCTGCATCAGCGGCAGGCAGGCCATGGTCAGCGACTTCAGGGAGTACGCCGAGACGTGCATGGCCGTGGCGACCGACTCGAACGGCGTGTTGAGGAAGTTGCCGCCCAGGGCGTCCTGGGGGGCGAAGCCGATGGAGTGCACGACACCGTCGAGAGTGCCGAGCTCCTCGCCGACGACGTCGGCCAGCCGCGCGAGGTGCTCGTCGTTGGTGACGTCGAGCTCGATGACCTTGGTGGGCTTAGGGAGCTTCCTGGCGATGCGCTCGGTCAGCGTGGGCCGCGGGAAGGCGGTGAGGATGACCTCGGCGCCCTGCTCCTGCGCCAGCTTGGCGGTGTGGAAGGCGATGGACGCCTCCGTCAGCACACCGGTGATCAGGACGCGCTTGCCCTCGAGAATTCCGCTCATGGTGATCAGTGACCCATTCCCAGTCCGCCGTCTACGGGGATGACGGCTCCAGTGATGTACGAGGCGTCGTCGGAGGCGAGGAACCGCACCGTCGCGGCGACCTCCTCGGGCTGGGCGTACCGGCCGAGCGGGACCTGCTTCACGATGTTCTCGCGCTGCTCGTCGGTGAGCGCCTTGGTCATGTCCGTGTCGACGAAGCCGGGTGCGACGACGTTGAAGGTGAGGTTGCGCGAGCCCAGCTCACGGGCGAGGGAGCGCGCGAAGCCGACCAGGGCGGCCTTGGAGGCGGCGTAGTTCGCCTGGCCGGGGCCGCCGTACAGACCCACGACCGACGAGATGAGGACCACGCGGCCCTTCTTGGCCCGCAGCATGCCGCGGTTGGCGCGCTTGACGACCCGGAAGGTGCCCGTGAGGTTGGTGTCGATGACCGAGGTGAAGTCCTCCTCGGACATGCGCATCAGGAGCTGGTCCTTGGTGATGCCGGCGTTGGCGACGAGTACCTCGACGGGGCCGTGCGCCTCCTCGATCTCCTTGTAGGCCTGCTCCACCTGCTCGGCGTCGGTGATGTCGCACTTGACGGCCAGGCAGCCCAGGTCCGTCAGGGCGGCCGGCGGCTCACCCGAGCGGTATGTGATGGCGACCTTGTCGCCGGCATCGGCGAAAGCGCGGGCGATGGCGAGGCCGATGCCCCGGTTGCCTCCGGTGACGAGAACCGAGCGGCTCAACGGATCACCCTTTCGATAGCGGTCTTGGTACTCCGCCCGGGCGCCTGGACGACAGGC
Organism: Streptomyces sp. NRRL B-1140; assembly: GCF_001280065.1. Classification (GTDB taxonomy): domain Bacteria; phylum Actinomycetota; class Actinomycetes; order Streptomycetales; family Streptomycetaceae; genus Streptomyces. The sequence continues at coordinate 143,388 of NZ_LGEA01000093.1, read as the reverse complement.
GGTGATGACAGGCGGCTTCCTCGAAAACCTATCGGTCCGGGCAGGCCCGCGGACAATCGGGCACCGACAGTGGCGTAGGGGACTACCTGTCGGGTCCCTACAGAAAGCCGCGAACCCGGCTCGGAAACTCGTGGCCCGCGCGAGGGATGGGCGACATGATCGGAGCAGTCACGACGCATGGCAACCACGGTCACCTCGACAGAAAGAGACGGCGGTGCCTCATACCATCGACGAGGCCTTCACGGCCCTCCCCCTACGCCCCCTCGCCGACGCGGCCCTCGCACGCGCGCGTGCGCTGGGCGCCGAGCACGCGGACTTCCGGTTCGAGCGGGTGCGGGGCGCCTCCTGGCGATTCCGGGACGCCAAACCCGCCGGGTCGTCGGACACCACCGACCTCGGGTACGCGGTGCGGGTGGTGCACGGCGGTACGTGGGGCTTCGCTTCCGGCGTGGACCTCACCCTGGACGCCGCCGCCAGGGTCGCCGGGCAGGCGGTGGCCATGGCGAAGCTCTCCGCCCAGGTGATCAAGGCGGCGGGGTCGGATGAGCGCGTGGAGCTGGCCGCCGAGCCGGTGCACGCGGACAGGACGTGGATCTCGTCGTACGAGATCGACCCCTTCTCCGTTCCCGACGAGGAGAAGGCCGGGCTGATCGCGGAGTGGAGCGCGCGGCTGCTGGCGGCCGACGGGGTCGACCACGTGGACTCCTCGCTTCTGACCGTCCACGAGAACAAGTTCTACGCCGACACCGCCGGAACCGTGACCACGCAGCAGCGGGTGCGGCTGCACCCGGTGTTCAACGCGGTGTCGGTGGACGAGTCGAGCGGAGAGTTCGACTCCATGCGCACCCTCGCGCCACCGGTGGGACGCGGCTGGGAGTATCTGACGGGCACGGGCTGGGACTGGGAGGGCGAGCTGGAGCGGATTCCGGAGCTGCTCGCCGAGAAGATGCGCGCGCCGAGCGTGCGCCCGGGCCTGTACGACCTGGTCGTCGACCCGTCCAACCTGTGGCTGACCATCCACGAGTCGATCGGGCACGCCACCGAGCTGGACCGGGCGCTCGGCTACGAGGCCGCCTACGCCGGCACCTCCTTCGCCACGTTCGACCAGCTGGGCAAGCTGCGCTACGGCTCCGAGCTGATGAACGTCACCGGGGACCGCACCGCCGAGCACGGCCTGGCCACCATCGGGTACGACGACGAGGGCGTCGCCGGCCAGTCCTGGGACCTGGTCAAGGACGGCACGCTCGTCGGCTACCAGCTGGACCGGCGGATCGCGAAGCTGACCGGTTTCGAACGGTCCAACGGCTGCGCCTACGCCGACTCCCCCGGGCACGTGCCGGTGCAGCGCATGGCCAACGTGTCGCTGCAGCCGGACCCGGCGGGGATGTCGACCGAGGACCTGATCGGCGGCGTGGAGCGCGGCATCTACGTCGTCGGCGACCGTTCCTGGTCGATCGACATGCAGCGCTACAACTTCCAGTTCACCGGGCAGCGCTTCTACCGCATCGAGAACGGGCGGCTCGCCGGGCAGCTGCGCGATGTCGCCTACCAGGCGACGACCACCGACTTCTGGGGGTCGATGTCCGCGGTGGGCGGGCCGCAGACCTATGTGCTCGGCGGTGCCTTCAACTGCGGCAAGGCCCAGCCGGGCCAGGTCGCGGCCGTCTCGCACGGCTGCCCCTCGGCCCTCTTCAAGGGCGTCAACATTCTGAACACCACGCAGGAGGCCGGTCGATGAGCCCTCGTACCAGCAAGCCGCACGAGGTGGTCGAGCGGGCCCTGGAGCTCTCGCGGGCGGACGGCTGTGTCGTCATCGCCGACGAGCAGTCCACCGCCAACCTGCGCTGGGCGGGCAACGCGCTGACCACGAACGGCGTCACGCGCGGGCGCACGCTCACCGTCGTCGCCACCGTCGACGGCAAGGAGGGCACCGCCTCCGGGGTCGTCTCACGCTCCGCCGTCACCCCCGACGAGCTGGAGCCTCTGGTGCGGGCCGCCGAGGCCGCCGCGCGCGGCGCCGGCCCCGCCGAGGACGCGCAGCCGCTGGTCACCGGTGTGACGCAGTCGCCGGAGTTCACGGAGGCACCCGTCGAGACCTCCTCCGCCGTGTTCGCCGACTTCGCTCCGGCGCTCGGCGAGGCCTTCGCCCGCGCGCGTGCCGGCGGCCGGGAGCTGTACGGCTTCGCCAACCACGAGCTGGTGTCCTCGTACGTCGGCACGTCCACGGGGCTGCGGCTGCGGCACGACCAGCCGAACGGGACGCTGGAGCTGAACGCCAAGTCGCCGGACCGGACCCGGTCCGCGTGGGCCGGCCGCTCCACGCGGGACTTCAAGGACGTCGACCCGGCGGCCCTGGACGCGGAGCTGGCGGTGCGCCTGGGGTGGGCCGAGCGGCGCGTGGAGCTGCCCGCCGGGCGCTACGAGACGCTGCTGCCGCCGACGGCCGTGGCGGACCTGCTGATCTACCAGATGTGGTCGGCGTCGGGCCGGGACGCGGTCGAGGGCCGCACCGTCTTCTCCAAACCGGGCGGGGGCACGCGGGTCGGTGAGAGGCTGACCGACCTGCCGCTGACCCTGCGCAGCGACCCGAACGAGCCGGGCCTGGAGTCGGCGCCCTTCGTGATCGCGCACTCCTCCGGGGGCGACCAGTCGGTGTTCGACAACGGGCTGCCGCTCGCGCCCACCGAGTGGATGCGCGAGGGCGTGCTGCAGCACCTGACGACCAGCCGGCACAGCGCGGGCCTGACCGGCCTGCCGGTGGCGCCGGGCATCGACAACATCGTCCTGGACGGCGGCGAGGACCGTTCCCTGGAGGAGATGGTCGCGAACACCGGGCGCGGGCTGCTGCTGACCTGCCTGTGGTACATCCGCGAGGTCGACCCGGCGACACTGCTGCTGACCGGTCTGACCCGGGACGGCGTCTACCTGGTCGAGAACGGCGAGGTGACGGGCGAGGTGAACAACTTCCGGTTCAACGAGTCGCCGGTCGGGGTGCTGGGCCGGGCCACGGAGGCCGGGCGGACGGAGAAGACACTGCCCCGGGAGTGGAGCGACTGGTTCACCAGGGCGGCGATGCCCGCGCTGCGCGTCCCCGATTTCAATATGAGCTCTGTCAGTCAGGGCGTATAACCTCGTAGGCGGCTGTCACCCGACTGCCCGAGGATCATCCGAGGAGATACGAGAACCGTGACGGACATCGTCGACGAGCTGAAGTGGCGCGGGCTGTTCGCCCTGTCCACCGACGAGGACGCTTTGCGCAAGGCGCTCGCGGACGGTCCCGTCACGTTCTATTGCGGCTTCGACCCGACCGCGCCGTCGCTGCACGTGGGGCATCTGGTGCAGGTGCTCACCGTGCGCCGGCTCCAGCAGGCCGGTCACCGGCCGCTGGCGCTGGTCGGCGGTGCCACGGGCCTGATCGGCGATCCGCGCCCGACCGCGGAGCGCACGCTGAACGACCCGGAGACGGTCACCGGCTGGGTCGCCAAGCTGCGCGCCCAGATCGAGCCCTTCCTGGACTTCGAGGGCGAGAACGCGGCCGTCATGGTCAACAACCTCGACTGGACGGAGAACCTCTCCGCGATCGAGTTCCTCCGCGACATCGGCAAGCACTTCCGTGTCAACAAGATGCTGACGAAGGACTCCGTGGCCCGGCGCCTGGAGTCCTCCGAGGGCATCAGCTACACGGAGTTCAGCTACCAGCTCCTGCAGGGCATGGACTTCCTGCAGCTCTACCGGCGCTACGGCTGCACGCTCCAGCAGGGCGGCAGCGACCAGTGGGGCAACCTCACGGCGGGTCTGGACCTGATCCACCGCCTGGAGCCCGACGCCACCGCGCACGCGCTGGCCACGCCGCTGATGACCAAGGCGGACGGCACCAAGTTCGGCAAGACCGAGGGCGGCGCCGTCTGGCTCGACCCGGAGATGACGACGCCGTACGCGTTCTACCAGTTCTGGCTGAACGTGGACGACCGGGACATCTCCCGGTACATGCGCATCCTGTCCTTCCGCTCCCGCGAGGAGCTGGAGGAGCTGGAGCGGCAGACCGAGGAGCGTCCGCAGGCCCGGGCCGCGCAGCGGGCGCTGGCCGAGGAGCTGACGACGCTGGTGCACGGCGCCGACCAGACGGCCGCCGTCATCGCCGCGTCCAAGGCCCTCTTCGGGCAGGGCGACCTGACGGAGCTCGACGCCCGGACGCTGGCCGCGGCCCTCTCGGAGGTGCCGCACATCCAGGTCGCCGAGCTCGGTCCGACCGTGGACCTGTTCGCCGAGGTCGGTCTGGTGGCGAGCAAATCGGCCGCGCGCCGCACGGTCAAGGAGGGCGGCGCCTACGTGAACAACGTCAAGGTGACCGGCGAGGACGCCGTCCCCGCCAAGGAGGACCTGCTGCACGGCCGCTGGCTGGTACTGCGCCGGGGCAAGAAGAACCTGGCAGCCGTCGAGGTCACGGGCGGCTGAACATCCCGGTGAGGGGGTGGTCTCCGGTCTCGGAGGCCGCCCCCTTCGCCGTACCGGTCATGCCCTGCGTTGTTCTCCCCTGGCGGCGGTCCAGGCCCTGTCGCCCAGGCCGACCAGGATGATCGCCATCACCAGCTGGAAGACGTGCCGCCACCAGTCGATCCCCGATGTGGCGTCGACACCGGCCGCCCGAGCGATGGCGTTGCCGGCGATGCCGCCGATGATGCCCAGGATGACGGTCAGCCACAGGGGGAGGTGCTGCTTGCCCGGGATGATCGCCTTCGCGAGCAGGCCGAGCACCAGTCCCACGATGATCGCCCACAACCAGCCCATCACTGCCTCCTCGCACGGCTCGACGTGAGCACTACGGCCAGTGTCGGCCCAGGTGCCCTACGCCGCATGCCGACGGGCGCCGTACGCGGGACGGCGCAGACGCCTCGTCCGGGCGGTGCGCGCCCCGCTCTCGTGGCCCTGCCGGCCGCGGCGTAACGTAAGAGCTGTCCCGGCCGGGTTCCCCGGTCGGCCGGGGACGGCTACGGGGCGGGGAGAGTCCGAACGGGCGGATGGTGGAATGCGATGCGGAAGCAGCATGGCGGCGGCAACGTCCAGGTTTTCCGGATCACCGGCGCCCGGACGGGACTCCAGGAGGACGTGCGCGGGCGGCAGCGCCGGTACGTGATCTCGATGACGGTCCGCACGATCTCCGTGATCCTCGCGGCCACCCTGTGGAACGTCGAACGGCACGTCGCCATCGTGGCGTTGGTGCTCGGGCTGGTGCTGCCGTACATCGCGGTGGTGATCGCCAACGCGGGGCGTGAGAATGCGCCGTCTCTGCCGTCGACGTTCGTCGTGACGCATACGCGTCCCATGATCGGCCCGCCGGGCGCGGGTGACGGGTCGGGGGAATCGGTTGCGGAAGATGCCGTGCCCGGGCCGGGGGCGGGCGCGCGGGGCGAATCGCACGAGCGGTAGATACGCCCCGGGGCGATTCCGCGGGAGATCGCGGCGCAGTGGCAAGGGAAGTCAGCTTCCCGCCAAGCTCAAGAAAAGCTCAGATCAATCATGTTGTTCCAGTGCCGGGGCCGGGGTTACCCGTGACATACTTCGTACGCGCTCCGCATCCCCCGTCGGAGCGACGGACCGACGCCGGGCAGCTCCCCCCGTGGCTGCTCGGCGTCGCCTTTTCTGTGTGCTGTGGTGAGACGAACCTGTGAGTGACGAGACGCCCATCTGTTCCGCGAAGGGCTGCCGTGCCGACGCCGTGTGGGTGCTGGCGTGGAACAACCCGAAGATCCATACGCCGGAGCGGCGCAAGACCTGGCTGGCCTGTGAGGAGCATCGCGAGCATCTGTCGCAGTTCCTCGGGGTGCGGGGGTTCTTGAAGGACGTGGTCCTTCTCGAGGACTGGGAAGCGCAGGACGCCTAACCCCCGATGGCCGACATCGGCCGGTCCGGCTGTACGAACGTCGGGTCGTCCAGGCCCGCTCCCGCCTTCTTGCCCCACATCGCCAGGCGCCAGATGCGGGCGATCTCCTCGTCCGGGGCGCCGGAGCGCAGCGCGGCGCGCAGGTCCGTCTCCTCCTGGGCGAACAGACAGGTGCGGACCTGTCCGTCGGCCGTGAGGCGGGTGCGGTCGCACGCCGAGCAGAAGGGGCGCGTGACGGAGGCGATGACACCCACCACGTGCGGGCCGCCGTCCACCAGCCAGCGCTCGGCCGGGGCCGAACCGCGCTTCTCCTCGCCCTCGGCGGTCAGCTCGAAGCGGGTGCGCAGGGAGGCCAGGATGTCGCCGGCCGTGATCATGCCGTCGCGCTTCCAGCCGTGCTGGGCGTCGAGCGGCATCTGCTCGATGAAGCGCAGCTCGTAGTCGTGCTGCACGGCCCAGGCCAGCAGGTCGGGGGCCTCGTCGTCGTTGAGCCCCGGCATCAGGACCGAGTTGACCTTGACCGGGGTCAGGCCGGCGTCGCGGGCGGCGTACAGGCCCTCGATGACGTCCTTGTGGCGGTCGCGGCGGGTGAGGGTCTTGAAGACGTCAGGGCGGAGCGTGTCCAGGGAGACGTTGACCCGGTCCAGGCCCGCCTCCTTCAGGGCCGCGGCCGTGCGCTTGAGGCCGATGCCGTTGGTGGTCAGCGACATCTGGGGGCGCTTGTCCAGGGCCGCGACGCGCTCGACGATGCCGACCAGGCCCGGGCGCAGCAGCGGCTCGCCGCCGGTGAAGCGCACTTCCTCGATCCCGAGGGACGTGACCGCGATGTCGATCAGGCGCACGATCTCGTCGTCGGTGAGCAGATCGGGCTTGGCCAGCCACTGCAGGCCCTCTTCGGGCATGCAGTACGTACAGCGCAGGTTGCACCGGTCGGTCAGTGAGACCCTCAGGTCGGTGGCCACCCGGCCGTAGGTGTCGATGAGCACGTGGGCCCCCTCCCTCGTCGCGGATCGTGCGTGCGGCACTGTTTCTCCGACACCCGCGAGCCTACGTGACTGCACCGGCAACGCCACAGGCCCGATCCCACGACGCGGGACGCGGCCGGGCCGCAGGAACCTGGAGGTTCCTACGACACGGCCGCGCGGGAGGGGTCGTACTCAGTGGGCTCCGGTGCCGGTCAGGGACCGGACCTCCAGCTCCGCGTACTTCTTGGCGTCGGGCTCCTCCTTGGACAGGACCGTGCCGAGCCAGCCCATGAGGAAGCCGAACGGGATGGAGATGATGCCCGGGTTCTTCAGCGGGAACCAGGCGAAGTCGACCTCGGGGAACATCGCCTTGGGGTCGCCGGAGACGACGGGCGAGAACAGCACCAGGCCGACGGCGACGATGAGACCGCCGTAGATCGACCAGAGCGCACCCTGGGTGGTGAAGCGCTTCCAGAACAGGCTGTAGAGGATCGTGGGCAGGTTGGCGGAGGCGGCGACCGCGAAGGCGAGGGCGACCAGGCCGGCCACGTTCAGGTCGCGGGCCAGGGCGCCCAGGCCGATGGAGACGACACCGATGAAGACGGTCGCCCAGCGGGCCGCGCGGACCTCCTCGGCGCCCGAGGCCTTCCCCTTGCGGATGACGTTGGCGTAGATGTCGTGCGCGAAGGAGGACGACGAGGCGAGGGTGAGGCCGGCGACGACGGCGAGGATCGTCGCGAAGGCCACCGCCGAGATCGTGGCGAGCAGGATCGCGCCCCAGGTCGAGTCGACGCCGCCCAGGTGCAGGGCGAGCAGGGGTGCCGCCGTGTTGCCGGACGGGTTGGAGGCGATGATCTCCTCCTGCGAAATGAGCGCGGCGGCGCCGAAGCCGAGCGCGATCGTCATCAGGTAGAAGCCGCCGATGATGCCGATCGCCCAGTTCACGGACTTACGGGCGGCCTTGGCGTCGGGCACCGTGTAGAAGCGGATCAGGATGTGCGGCAGGCCGGCGGTGCCCAGCACCAGGGCGATGCCCAGGGAGATGAAGTCCAGCTTGGAGGTGCCGGTCGCGCCGTACTGCAGGCCGGGCTCCAGGAAGGCGGCGCCCTTGCCGCTGTTCTCGGCGGCGGTGCCCAGCAGGTCGGAGATGTTGAAGTCGAACTTCAGCAGCACCAGGAAGGTGATCAGGATGGTGCCGCCGATGAGCAGCACGGCCTTGACCATCTGGACCCAGGTGGTGCCCTTCATGCCGCCGATGGAGACGTAGACGATCATCAGAATGCCGACGAGGGCGACGATGAGGATCTTGCCGGCGTCGGAGGTGATGCCGAGCAGCAGGGAGACGAGGACGCCCGCACCGGCCATCTGCGCGAGCAGGTAGAAGATCGACACGACGATCGTGGAGGTGCCGGCGGCGGTGCGCACGGGGCGCTGGCGCATGCGGTACGCGAGGACGTCGCCCATGGTGTAGCGGCCGGAGTTGCGCAGCGGCTCGGCGACCAGGAGCAGGGCGACGAGCCAGGCGACCAGGAAGCCGATGGAGTACAGGAAGCCGTCGTAGCCGAAGATGGCGATCGCGCCCGCGATGCCGAGGAACGAGGCGGCGGACATGTAGTCGCCGGAGACGGCGAGGCCGTTCTGGAAGGCGCTGAACTGGCGGCCGCCGGCGTAGAAGTCGGCGGCGTCCTTGGTCTGGCGGCCCGCCCAGATGGTGATGCCGAGGGTGGCGAGGACGAACAGCGCGAACAGGGTGATGATCAGCGGTCGGTGCTCGCTGGCCTCGTTCGCGGCGAGGAAGTGCTGCTGGGCGAGGACTGTCTGCGGTACGGAGCTCATGCGCCGCCCTCCATCCGGGTCTTGATGGCCTCGGCCTTGGGGTCGAGCTTCGCGGCGGCGTGCCGCGAGTACCACCAGGCGATGAGGAACGTGGTGACGAACTGGGCGACGCCGAGGACGAAGGCGACGTTGATGTTGCCGAACAGCTTGGTGCCCATGAAGCCGCCCGCGTAGTTCGAGAGCAGGACGTACAGCAGGTACCAGGCGATGAAGCCGACGGTCAGCGGGAAGGCGAAGGAGCGGTAGGAGCGGCGCAGTTCACCGAACTCCGCGCTCTCGTGCACCTCGGCGAACTCCTCGGGTGAGGGGAGCCTGTGTTGCTCTTTCGAGGGGGGCGGTGCGTCGGTGGCCACGAAAGTCTCCTCGCAAGGACGGCAGCGGTTGTGAACGTGGGCGGAGGCGGGTGTCCTCGCGCTCCTTGTTCAACGTCACGGCGGCGCGTGAGAACCGGTTCAAACGCCCGGCGTTGTTTCCGAAGTCGTTTCGGCAAAGCGTTGCTGGCCAGCGAGAGGGCGGGATAGCTTCGCACTGCACCACCACGTCATGTACCTGCCCGGGCACCACCTGTGCCCCGGGCCGGTTTCGTTTCCGGAGATGTGGAGACCCCATGTCGCACTCGCGTTCCAGACGCCGGCTCGCTCTCGCCGTGCCCGTCGTGCTGTCCCTGACGGCCTCACTGGGCTTCCTGCCCGCCGCCGCGTCGGCGGCCCCGCAGGCGGAGTCGGCCGTCCGGACGGACGACGCGCCGAAGCTGGCGTACGTCGTCAACACCAAGGCGGACCGCCACACGATCGCCTCGGTGAGGAAGGCGATCGGGAAGGCCGACGGCTCGGTCGTGGCCACCTACGCGCGTATAGGCGTGCTCGTCGTCCACTCCTCCAACCCCGACTTCGCGAAGACGATCCGCACGGCGCGCGGGGTCCAGTCCGCGGGCGCGACGCGGACCACGCCGCTGGCCCCCGCGGGGACGAAGGAGGAGGGCGCGGTCGAGTACCTGACGGGCGCCCAGGCGAAGCGCACCGAGGCCGCCTCGGCGACGACGCCCGAGAGCGAGCCCCTCGAGGCCGACCAGTGGGACCTGCGCGCGATCGGCGCCGACCAGGCCGCGCGGATCAACCCGGGCAGCCGCAAGGTGACCGTCGCCGTGATCGACACCGGCGTGGACGACACCCACCCCGACATAGCCCCGAACTTCTCCGCCTCCCAGTCCGCCAACTGCGCGGGCGGCAAGCCCGACACCAGCGAGGGCGCCTGGCGGCCGTACACCGCCGACGACTACCACGGCACGCACGTCGCGGGTGAGATAGCCGCCGCCCGCAACGGCGTGGGCGTGGCGGGTGTCGCTCCCGGTGTGAAGGTGTCCAGTATCAATGTGACCGACCGGGCGAACGGCCTCTTCTACCCGGAGAGCGTCGTGTGCGCGTTCGTGTTCGCCGCCGACCACGGCGTGGAGATCACGAACAACAGCTACTACGTCGACCCGTGGCTCTACAACTGCATGGACGACCCGGACCAGCGGGCCATCGTCGACGCGGTCAACCGGGCGCAGCTGTACGCCCAGAAGAAGGGCACGCTGAACGTCGCCGCGGCGGGCAACTCCAACCACGACCTGGACTCGGACGCGATCGTCGACGACTCCAGCCCGGACGACTCCACCGCCGTCGAGCGCACCATCGACCCGCACGAGTGCTTCGACGTGCCGAACCAGCTGCCGGGTGTCGTCACGGTGAGCTCGACGGGCGTCGACAGCGTCAAGTCGTACTTCTCGACGTACGGCGAGGGTGTCGTGGACGTCGCCGCGCCCGGTGGCGACCGCCGCTACCAGATCCCGGACACGCCGTCCAAGGACGGCCGCATCCTCTCCACCCTGCCGAACGGCACGTGGGGCTTCCTGCAGGGCACCTCGATGGCCTCGCCGCACGCCTCGGGCGTCGCCGCGCTGCTGAAGTCCAAGCACCCCGGGGCGTCTCCGGCCCAGCTGCAGGCGCTGCTGAAGGCCCAGGCCGACGAGACCGCCTGCCCCACCTCCTACGACCAGGACGGCGACGGCACGCAGGACGCGGTCTGCAAGGGCGGCAAGCGCCTCAACGGCTTCTACGGCCACGGCATCGTCAACGCGCTGCGCGCGGTCAAGTGACCCGGCCCGCCACCGAGACCTCCGCACCATCAGCTCGTACCGTGAACGAACTGGAGACACCATGACTGCGCCGTACGCGCGCTACCGTCGCGCCGTCGCGATCCCGGCCGGGATGGCCGTGGCCACGGCCCTCGCCTTCCTGCCGAACACCGCGGCCACGGCCGCCGAGGACGCCCCGGCCCCCACCGCGGCCGAGGCGACCCCGCTCAGCTACGTCGTCAACGTCAAGCCGGGGCACGGCACTTCCGCGCACGTGAAGAAGGCCGTCGCCAAGGCGGGCGGCACCATCGTGACGTCGTACGACCAGATCGGCGTGATCGTCGTCCACTCCTCGAACCCCGACTTCGCCAAGACGATCCGCACGGTGCGCGGCGTGCAGTCGGCGGGAGCCACCCGCACCGCGCCGCTGCCCTCGGCGTCGACGGGCGACCTGGGTGCGCCGAAGGTGCTGAGCGCGGCCGAGGTCGCCGCGGCCGATGCCCCGGCCGGACAGGACCCGCTGCAGCCCCAGCAGTGGGACCTGCCCGCCATCAAGGCGGACAAGGCCCACGAGAAGACGCTGGGCAGCAAGAAGGTCACGGTCGCCGTGATCGACACCGGTGTGGACGACACCCACCCCGACATCGCGCCCAACTTCGACCGCAAGGCGTCGGTCAACTGCGTGTCGGGCAAGCCGGACACGGCCGACGGCGCCTGGCGGCCGAGCGCCGAGGAGAGCCCGCACGGCACCCACGTCGCCGGTGAGATAGCCGCCGCCAAGAACGGCGTCGGCATGACCGGTGTCGCGCCCGGGGTGAAGGTCTCCGGCATCAAGGTGTCCACCACGGCCGGCTTCTTCTACACGGAGGCCGTGGTCTGCGGCTTCGTGTGGGCGGCCGAGCACGGGGTCGACGTGACGAACAACAGCTATTACACGGACCCCTGGTACTTCAACTGCAAGAACGACCCGGACCAGAAGGCTCTCGTGGAGGCCGTCACCCGGGCCTCGCGGTACGCGGAGAAGAGGGGCGCGGTCAACGTCGCCGCGGCCGGCAACGAGAACTACGACCTCGCCTCCGACGAGATCACCGACCCGTCGTCCCCGAACGACAGCACGCCGGGCGACCGGGTCGTCGACCCCTCGAAGTGCCTCGACATCCCGACCCAGCTGCCGGGTGTCGTCACGGTCGCCTCGACGGGCGCGAAGGGCATCAAGTCGTCGTTCTCGAACTACGGTCTGGGCGTGGCGGACATAGCCGCCCCGGGCGGTGACTCGACCGCCTACCAGAAGCCGGAGGCGCCGGCCACGAGCGGCCTCATCCTGGGCACGCTGCCCGGCGGCAAGTGGGGCTACATGGCCGGTACGTCGATGGCGTCCCCGCACGTCGCGGGTGTCGCCGCCCTCATCAAGTCGACGCACCCGCACGCCTCTCCGGCCCTGGTGAAGGCCCTGCTGTACGCGGAGGCCGACGCCACGCCGTGCACGGACCCGTACGACATCAACGGCGACGGCAAGGTCGACGCGGTGTGCGAGGGCTCCAAGAACCGCAACGGTTTCTACGGCTGGGGCATCGCGGACGCGCTGGACGCGGTGACCAAGTAGAGCTCGTGTGAAGGAAACCCGGGCCGGGCGGGGACTCCCGCCCGGCCCGCTTCGCGTCTGCGGCAGGATTCCTTGTCATGGACGTGTACGAGAATCCGGCGACCTGGACGGCCCGGCCCGTGCGGCCGCGGTGGCAGTTGGCCCTGCGGTTCGCGGGGAGTGTGGTGTGGTTCCCCGTGGTGTGTGTGATGTGGGCGGCTGTGCTGGCCGTCTTTCTCGTACTGAGCCTGTTCGCCGATGCCATCACGCCCTTCAGCGACTCCTTCGAGGGCCGTTTCCTCAAGGCCATGGAGAAGGCGCTCGACGGAGTCATGCGGCTGGCCTCCTGGTGCGTGTCCTGGCCGGAGCTGCGCCATGAGGGCGACATCGCGTACTACAGGGCGCGCGTGGAGAAGGCGGTGGGCAAGTGGACCGCCCGGGCCTCGGCGCCGGCCCGGCCGAAGAAGCCGAAGCCGCCTGTGGAGTGTGCGATACCCCTGCGGGACTACCGAGGAGTCGGCGGGTGGTACGTCGCGGAAGTCGCGCTCGCGCAGGGCTGGGAGCTGAGGCCGACGGACGAGGACAAGGAGGTGCGGCTGTGGTGGTCGGCCGCATCCCGGGTCGGCTGACTTTCGGCTGACTTGCCCGGCCGTGTGAAGGTTGGTGAAGATCCTGGGGTGACCCAGACACAACCCCCGCTCGGGCCGGCCGACCGGCACGGGTCCGTGCGGCGCAGCGGTGCGGGCCGGGCCGTCGCCGTCCTGGTGCTCGTGGCGCTGGCCGCGCTGATCCCGCTGCTCGGCCCGTCCGCCGCGCTGCACGGCACCGGGGAGGCCGAAGCGCCCGGCGCCGGCGGCACAGCCCTGCTGCGCACGGTGCTGTTCGCGGCGCTGTGCATACCCGTCGGCGAACTGTTCGTGAACCGCCTGGCGCGGTCGTCGCCCGGCACGCAGAGCCCCCGCCCTGCCCTGCCCCGCAGCTGGTCCCCGCTCGCGGCCGGTGCCGGCTTCCTGGCCGCCCTCGGGCTCGCCGCGGTCGTGGCCACCGGCAATCTCCTGCCGGGCGCGGGGGCGGACATCGACCTCGGGGGGCTCTACGCCTCCCGGGACGGCAAGCTCGCCCTGCTGGAGGTCAACGCGTTCCTGGTGGCGGGGCTGTGCGCCGCGTCGCGCCGGCCGGTCGCACAGGTCTGGCCGCTGGCCGCCGTGGTCGTCGCCGAGGCGCTGCGCGCACACCCCGCGACCGAGCACACTGCGCTGACCGGCACCGGGCTGACGCTCGTTCATCTGACCTGCGCGGCACTGTGGGCGGGCGGCCTGCTGCACGCGCTGCGCGTCCTGCGGCTGTGGTCCGGCCGGCGCGATCCGGCGGCGGGCGCCGCCCTGCTGGGTCTCTACGCGCGCGTGGCGGTCGTCCTGCTCGCCGCCATCACGGCGACGGGTGTGTGCAGTTCCCTGCGCCGGATGCCGCCGGAGACGATCCTGGGGCAGCTGACCGGGACGGCGTACGGGCGTGCGCTGCTCGCCAAGGTGCTGCTCGTGGCGGTCGCCGCCGCCCTCGCGGTGTGGGCCCGGCGGCGGCTGCGCCGGGCTGCCGACCCGCTGACCGCGTGTGCTCCGGCCCGGGCGGAGGTCGGCGCCCTGGGCCTGGCGGTCGCGGTGTCCGGGGTCCTGACGGCGCTTCCGCTACCCATCCGCTGGTGACGCCGGTGCGTCCGAGGCCTCGGGGAAGAACGTCTCAGACCGCGCGCATCTCGCCGTACGTGGCGGCCGGTGCCCTGCGCGCGTCGAGCGCCCCGAGTGTGCCGACCGTCAGCAGGGTCTGCGCCGCGATGTACGTGAGCATGATCCAGAGGTCCGGCGCGGGCGGCTGCGGCCACTCGGCCACACCGGTGGCGATGAGCGTGTCGGACAGCAGGAACAGCGCCCCGCCGAGCCCGGTGAAGAGACCGAGCCGGATGGCGGACCGGTAGGCCATGGCGGTGAGCAGGAGGCTGTAACCGGCGACGGGCACGCGCAGGTCCGCGGGCAGGTCCGGCCACAGCAGCGCGACGGTCGTCACGAGGGCGGTGGCGTAGCCGAGGGCCAGGGCGCCCGCACGCGCGCGTGGGACCGCGTTCCGGCTGCCGTACGCCGAGAAGAGCACGAGGTAGCAGACGTGGCCCGCCGCGAAGGACGCCATCCCCGCCAGGAAGGCCGGCTCGGCGTCCGACAGCAGCAGGACGTCCCCGCCCCAGCCGAACAGCAGGGCGGCCAGGAGTGGCCGGGGCGCCTTGCGCAGGGCCGCCCACAGAGCCAGGAGCGGCATCAGCAGGGGCTTGGTGACGGTGTGGCCGGCGTCGGCACCGGTCGCGAGGCAGACGAGGTCGACGGCTGCGGCGAGGCCGAAGGCGGCCAGGAGGAGACGCGAGGGGTTCACGCCGGCGTGCCCTTCCCGGCCGGGGCGGTCCCGGCGTCGGCGACCGGCACGGCCTCGGCGAACGGAGCCGGTGCGGAAGCCGCCGGTTTGGGCCCCCAGCCCGGTCCGCGGAACACGCGTCCCGCGCGCTCACTCCAACTGCGGGCCGCCCGCAGGTCCTTGGCGATGGCCACGTACTCGTGCGTGGCCACCTTGAGCAGGTTGTACGTGGTGATGTTCTTGGTGAGCCCGTACCGGGGCCGCTCGGTCTCGGCGACGAACGACCCGAACAGCCGGTCCCAGACGATGAGGATGCCGCCGAAGTTGCGGTCCAGATAGCCGCCCTGGGAGGCGTGGTGGACGCGGTGGTGGGAGGGGGTGTTGAAGACGAACTCGAACCAGCGGGGCATCTTGTCGATGCGCTCGGTGTGGATCCAGAACTGGTAGACGAGGTTCGCCGAGGAGCAGAACGCGAGCGCCGCGGGATGCACGCCGACGGCGACGAGGGGGACGTAGAACGGCCACACGGTCAGGGACGTCCATGGCTGGCGCAGCGCGGTGGTGAGGTTGAACTTCCGGCTGGAGTGGTGGACGACGTGGCAGGCCCACAGGATGCGGATCACGTGGTGGCCGCGGTGGGACCAGTAGTAGAAGAAGTCCTGCCCGAGCAGCATCAGCGGGACGGTCCACCACAGCACCGGCACGCGTAGCGGCGTGAGTTCGTAGAGGGCGGTGTAGATCGCCAGAATCGGGATCTTCCACACGAAGTCGAAGACGAGGCTGCCGAGCCCCATGCCCACGCTCGTCGCGGCGTCCTTCGCCTCGTAGCCCTCCGCGTCCTCGTCGGGATGGAGGCGGTAACTCACCATCTCGACCACGGTGAGCAGCACAAAGGCGGGGACGGACCACAGCACGACATCGGGCAGGTTCGGCATGCAAGCACCGTAGGACCGGCGGCCCGCCCCGGCCAGACGTTGTTACCCACAAGTATTACCGACGGTACGCGCTTGCTTCTTGGTGATCTCCGCCAATCCGGCACGAGGCGGATTCAGACCTCGCGGGACGGGACGCCCGGCTGATCGACTGAGGACCGATCAGGCGTACCCTCCTCGAACGGACAAGCCGGACAACCGGCCTGAGGGGTTGTCGGCAGAGCCCGGGCCGCCCACCTGGCGGACGGCGGTGTCAGTCACGGCCCGTATCCTCAATGACCATGCTGGAAGACCTGACGACCGCAGTGTTCTCGGCCACGCCGTGGCCGACCGCGTATCCCAAGGGGTACGCGGTCGTTGACGTGGAGACCACGGGCCTGGCCCGGGACGACCGCATCATCTCCGCGGCGGTCTACCGGCTGGACGAGCGCGGCGAGGTCGAGGACCACTGGTACACGACGGTCAACCCCGAGCGCGACCCGGGCCCCGTGTGGATCCACGGACTGACGAGCGAGGCACTCGAAGGGGCGCCCCTCTTCCCCGACATCGCCGAGGAGTTCACGGCCCGGCTCGCGGGGCGGGTGCTCGTCGCGCACAACGCCGTCTTCGACTGGCAGATGATCGCCCGGGAGTACGCGCGTGCCGAGCGCGAGGCCCCGGTGCGGCAGCGGCTGTGCACCATCGCACTCTCCAAGGAACTCGGGCTGCCGCTGCCCAACCACAAGCTGGAGTCCCTCGCGGCGCACTTCGGCGTCGTCCAGCAGCGGGCGCACCACGCCCTGGACGACGCGCGTGTACTGGCGGAGGCGTTCCGGCCGAGCCTGCGGGCGGCGGCGGCGAACAACGTACGGCTGCCGCTGCACGAGTGCCGGCCGCTGACGGAGTGGACCGACCGTCCCGCCACGCCCCGCATCGGGCAGCAGGCGGGCCCCGGAGGCTACGGCGGTTACCGGCCGAGCAGTTGGCGCCCCTCCCGCAAGCGCCCCGCCTGCCCCTACCCCAACCCCGGGCGCTACGAGGCGGGCGGGCGGCTCAAGCAGGGCATGCGGGTCGCCTTCTCCGGTGACACCTCCACCGAGCGGGACCTGCTGGAGGACCGTGCGACCGAGGCCGGGCTGCACGTGGCCACGAGCCTGTCCCGCCTCACGAGCCTGCTCGTCACCAACGACCCGGACTCGGGCACCTCCAAGGTCGTCAAGGCCCGGCAGTTCGGCACGCCGGTCGTGGACGAGGCGGCCTTCGGGCAGCTCCTCGCGGATGTGGAGCCGGCGTCGGAAGGGTGAGCCGCGCCGCAGGGGCGGCGGCCCGCGCCGCCGGAGTGGCCCGCCTCGCGGAGTGACCGTACGGACGGGTGATTGCCGGGCGACTCGCCCGGCGCCCGCTCGCTCGCGCGGGGACGACGGCTCACCCTGTGGCGCATGGCGACCTGTGAGGTATGTGGCAATCAGTACGGAATGACCTTCGAGGTGCACGCGCAGGGCGCGGTGCACGTCTTCGACTGCTTCTCCTGCGCGATCCACCGCATGGCCCCCATCTGCGAGCACTGCCGGGTGCAGATCATCGGCCAGGGCGTCGAGGTGGAGGGCCACTGGTACTGCGGCGCCCACTGCGCCCGCGCGGAGGGAAAGGCAGGAATTGTCGACAAGGTCTGAACCCGTACCCGACCGAATGCACCCCACGACCGAGTTGTACGGTCGTGGGGTGTACCGCTTCCTGATGTCCCGGCAGTGGGTGATCCTCACGCTGATCGCCCTGCTCCTCATCCCCACGATGATCAGGCTGGGCATCTGGCAGATGCACCGCTACGAGGAGCGCACCGCCCGGAATCAGCTGGTCACCGACGCGCTGGCGGCCGATCCGGTGCCCGTGGAGCAGCTGACCGCACCCGGGCACACCGTCACCAGCGCCGAGCGCTACCGCACGGTGACCGCGAAGGGCCGTTTCGACACGGAGGACGAGGTCGTCGTCCGGCGCCGTACCAACTCCGACGACGAGGTCGGCTACCACGTCCTGACCCCGTTCGTCCTGGACGACGGCAAGGTGCTGCTGGTCAACCGGGGCTGGATCCCCTCCGACGGCCCGAGCCAGACGACGTTCCCGAAGGTTCCCGCACCGCCGAGCGGCGAGGTCACCGTCAAGGGGCGGCTGATGCCCGACGAGACGACGGCGGCGAGCGGCATCAAGAACCTCCAGGGTCTGCCGGACCGGCAGATCATGCTGATCAACAGCGAACAGCAGGCCCGGCGCCTGGACGCCCGGGTGCTGGGCGGCTACATCGCCCAGACCGCCCCCGAGCCCCGGGGTGACCTCCCCGAGCTGCTGGGCAATCCCGGCAAGGAGGACGCGGCGCTGAACTACGCGTACGCCGTCCAGTGGTGGCTCTTCTCCGCGGCCGTCCCGGTCGGCTGGGTGGTCCTGGCCCGTCGCGAAGCCCGGGAGCGGGCGCAGAAGGCAGCCGAGGAATCCGGCACGACGGAGGCCGAGCCGGCGGCGGTCTAGACGCGGGCAGCGTGGATCCGGCCGCCTCGGCAGCCCGCCGCGCCCCGGTCGGCGACGGCACGTCACTCCCCCGGCCCCCGCCCTGATTGCCGCGGCGACTTGCCGGGAACCCGCACTGGGTGCCCAGCATCGAGGACTACGCGCTCATCGGCGACGAACAGACCGCGGCCCTGGTCGGTACGGACGGATCCGTCGACTGGCTGTGCCTGCCCCGCTTCGACTCGGCCGCATGCTTCGCGAGACTGCTCGGTGACGAGGACAACGGCTTCTGGCGCCTCGCCCCCGTGGGGGCGGACCGCTGCACCCGCCGCGCCTACCGCCGCGACACCCTCGTCCTGGACACCGAGTGGGAGACCGGGCAAGGGGCGGTCCGCGTCACCGATCTGATGCCCCAGCGCGACCGCGCCCCCGACCTGGTCCGCGTCGTCGAGGGCCTCGCGGGCGAGGTGACGCTGCACAGCGTCCTCAAGCTGCGCTTCGACTACGGTTCGATCATCCCCTGGGTGCGCAAGGCCGACGGCCACCGCGTCGCCGTCGCCGGCCCGGACTCGGCCTGGCTGCGCAGCGAGCCGGAGGTGACCAGCTGGGGCGAGGACTTCGGCACGCACGCCGAGTTCACCGTCAAGAAGGGGGAAAAGGTCGCCTTCGTCCTGACCTGGCACCCCTCCCACGAACCGCGCCCGCCGCTCGTCGACCCGTACGATGCACTCCGCCACAGTGTGGAGGACTGGCGGGCCTGGGTGTCGCGCTGCCGCTACGACGGCCCGTACCGGGACGCCGTCGTCCGCTCCCTGATCACTCTCAAGGCGCTCACCTACGCCCCCACGGGCGGCATCGTCGCCGCCCCCACCACCTCGCTGCCCGAGGAACCGGGCGGGGTGCGCAACTGGGACTACCGCTACTGCTGGCTGCGCGACTCCACCCTCACCTTGAACGCGCTGCTCGCAGCGGGCTACCAGGACGAGGCGGAGGCCTGGCGGAACTGGCTGCTGCGCGCGGTCGCGGGTGACCCGGCGGACCTGCAGATCATGTACGGCCTGGCGGGCGAACGCCGGCTGCCCGAGTTCGAACTGCCCTGGCTCTCCGGCTTCGTCGATTCCGCCCCCGTACGTGTCGGCAACGACGCCGTGAACCAGCTCCAGCTGGACGTCTACGGCGAGGTCATGGACTCCCTGTCGCTCGCCCGCGAGTCGGGCCTGTCCCCGCAGCCGGACGTGTGGGCGCTGCAGACGGCCCTGATGGACTTCCTGCGCACCCACTGGCAGCAGCCGGACGAGGGGCTGTGGGAGGTGCGCGGCGGCCGGCGGCAGTTCGTGCACTCGAAGGTGATGGTGTGGGTGGCCGCCGACCGTGCCGTACGCACCCTGGAGCGGCATCCGGAGCTGGACGGGGACCTGGACGGCTGGCGGGCACTGCGCGACGAGGTGCACGAGGAGGTGTGCGAGAAGGGCTACGACGCCGAGCGCAACACCTTCACGCAGTCCTACGGCTCACGCGAACTGGACGCCGCGCTGCTGCTCATCCCCCGCGTCGGATTCCTGCCGCCGGACGATCCGCGGGTGATCGGCACGATCGACGCGGTCCGCGCCGAGCTGGCCCACGGCGGCTTCCTGCGCCGCTACAGCACGGACGACGCCGAGGTCGACGGGCTGCCCGGCGGCGAGGGCGCCTTCCTGGTGTGCTCGTTCTGGCTCGCGGACGCCCTGTACATGACGGGCCGCACGAAGGAGGCCCGGGAGCTGTTCGAGCGGCTGGCGGGACTCGCCAACGACGTCGGGCTGCTGTCCGAGGAGTTCGACCCGCTGACCGGCCGGCACCTCGGCAACTTCCCCCAGGCCTTCAGTCACATCGGGCTGGTGAACACCGCCCTCGCCCTGTTCGGTGAGGACGGGGCAGGATAGGGACCATGGATCTTGGACTGAAGGACCGGGTGTACGTCGTCACCGGGGCCACCCGTGGCCTCGGCAACGCCACCGCGCGCGAGCTCGTCGCGGACGGGGCGAAGGTGGTCGTCTCGGGGCGTGACGAGAAGAGTGTCGCCGAGGCGGCGGCCGAGCTGGGACCGAACGCGGTCGGGGTGGCCGTCGACAACGCCGACCCGGAGGCGGCGGCCCGGCTGATCGGGGCCGCCCGGGAGCACTTCGGCCGTTTCAACGGTGTCCTCGTCAGCGTGGGCGGGCCGCCGGCCGGGTTCGTCGCGGACAACACGGACGAGCAGTGGCAGACGGCGTTCGAGTCCGTGTTCCTCGGTGCGGTACGGCTGGCCCGCGCCGCGGCCGCCGAGATGGAGGCCGGGGGCGTCATCGGGTTCGTGCTGTCCGGGTCCGTGTACGAACCGATCCCGGGGCTGACCATCTCCAACGGGCTGCGGCCGGGACTCGCGGGATTCGCCAAGTCGCTGTCCGACGAACTGGGGCCACGGGGCATCCGCGTGGTCGGTGTCCTGCCCGGGCGCATCGACACCGACCGGGTACGGCAGCTGGACGCGCTGTCGGCGGACCCCGAAGCGACCCGGGCCGCGTCGGAGTCGCGGATTCCGCTGCGGCGGTACGGGACCCCGGAGGAGTTCGGGCGGGTGGCGGCGTTCTTGCTGTCGCCGGCCGCTTCCTACCTGACCGGTGTGATGGTGCCCGTCGACGGGGGCGCACGCCACGGGTTCTGACCATTGCCGCCCGCGCGTCACGGGGCCGCCCGCGCCCACGCGTGTGGAGCGGCACCTCGGTCAGCCCCGCGCCCCTCGCGGCGCGCCCCGGGAGTGCGTCGTCAATTCACTCTCTCCGCGCCGTGCTTGACGCCCCGTAGGCGTACCTCCGCCGGAAGGGACCCGAGACCCGCCGATGTCTTCGCGTGGGCCAGGGCGCCGGTCGTGAAGTCGGTCAAGGCCGTCCCCGGGTCCACGTGCGGCTCCAGTGCGAGACGTACGTGGGCCTCCGGCGTGCTGCGGCGGCCCCTCAGGCGGGCGTGCGCCGCGTCCACACCGTCGACGTGGGCCGCCTCCTGGGTGAGGACGTCCTCCAGGGCCCTGCCCCGCAGCAGCGCGCCGTCGCCGTCACCGGTGTCGACGAGCACCTCGGCGAGGCGGCGCCGGCGCAGGACCGCGACGAGCCACCACAGGGCGAGCAGCAACAGGACGGCGAGAGCGGCGATCACCACCGGCCACCACCAGCCCTCGTCACTCCAGCGGGTGCGCTCGGCGTCGCTCAGCAGCACGTCGTGCTTGCTGTCGTGGATCCACCACGAGGGCACCGGCGCGCCCAGGCCGACGGCCAGGACGGAGCCGCCGAGCACCAGCAGGATCAGGCCCACCAGGCCGAGGAACACACGGTTGACGATCCTGAGCACCTTCGCTCACCCCTTCCGGCCGGGCCGCCGGACGCGCACCGACAGCGCGGGCGGCCGGGACAGCCCCAGTCCCCCGACCGCGTCGGCGAGCACGCCGTCCAGATCGGTCTTCACGTCGTCCACTTCCCGGAAGTGGGCCGTGGCGCGCACGTCGGCCCGCCGCCGGCGGACCCGTACCCGTGCCGACTGCACGCCGGCCACCTCCATGGCCCGGTCCCGCAGCGCGGTGGCGGCGGCGTCCCGGTGCAGTCCGGCACGGACCTCGGTGTGGGTGCGCCGCATCGGGAGGACGTCCCGCAGGCCGGGTGTGGCCGCCAGGATCAGCAGCCAGAGACCCAGGACGGCGGCGACCCCGGCGCCGACGAGCACCCAGGTGTCGTCGAGGGGCCGTTCGGCGAGTTGCTCCGCCAGTTCCCGTCGCCAGTACATGCCGGGCCGGCCGGCGCGCACGGAGACGATGTCGTAGAGGAAGAGCCCGGTCAGACCCACGAGCAGCAGGGCGACGATGCTCGCGGGGACGCGGCGCGCCGACCAGAAGCGGCCCTCGCGGCCGCCGTCGGCCCCGGATCCGGGCGGTGGCTCGTGGGCGTCCGAGGCGTCGGACCGGTCGGGTCCGTCGCCTTTCCTCGTCTCCTGCCCGTTCGTCCCGTGCTCGTCGAGGACGGGCAGGCGCTGTGTGGTGCCCTCGGGCGGCTGTGCGCCCTGGGGTTCGCTCATCGCGTCCTCCCCTGTGCCCCGCCGGACCCGGCGGCCAGGTGCAGCCGCTCCACCTGGACGACGACCTCCGGCACCTGCATGCCCACCAGGTCTCCCACCCGCTCGACCACATGGCGGCGCACCGTGCGGCAGCGGGCGCCGATGTCGCTGGGGTAGTCGAGTTCCACGTGGACCCGGACGTGGGCGACGTCGTGGTGGACGACGACGGACGCGGAGGGCCGGCCGGCGCCGGGCGGCAGGGTGCCGACGGCCTCGCGTGCCGCCTGCGAGGCGATCTTCGCGACGACCCGGTCGGCGATCCGCGTTCCGCCGCGCTCGCCCGGCGGGACGACGCTCAGGGGTCTGTCGAGCTCACCGGCCCCCGTACTCACGGGCGTCACCGCCGCCGTTCACGGACACGGAAGAAGTCGCCGAAGTCCATGTCCCCGTCCAGGAACCGGCCGACGACGAAGCCGACGGCGCCCAGCGCCGCCACCAGCACGAAGGCACCGAATCCGCCGAAATATCCGGCGAAGGCCAGCGCCATGCCGGCGATCATGCCGACCACGGCCATGCTCATGCGCTCCTCAGCTCCTCAGCCGCTGTGTTGTCCGATGGCCCGTGCCTCACTGGATCCGGCGCTCCGGTTCCTCTTCCTCCTCGTCCGGCAGCTTCACATCGCTCACCGCGATGTTGACCTCGACGACTTCGAGGCCGGTCATCCGCTCGACGGCGGTGATGACGTTCTCCCGTACGCCCCGCGCCACGTCGGCGATCGACACGCCGTACTCCACGACGATCTCCAGGTCGAGGGCGGCCTGTACCTCACCGACCTCGGCCTTCACCCCGCGCGTCACCGACTTGGCGCCGCCGGGCACCCGGTCGCGCACGGCACCGAAGGTCCGGGACATGCCGCTGCCCATGGCGTGCACGCCGTCGACGTCACGTGCGGCCAGCCCGGCGATCTTCTCCACGACGCCGTCCGCGATGGTCGTCCGGCCCCGGGAGCCCGGGTCTCCCCCCTCGCGCTTGACCAGCGGGCTCCTGCGTGCCGCCGGCGTGTCGGACTCCCCGCCCCGGGTCTCGGTCGTGTCAGTCATCGCCGTACGTCCCTTCGGTCGTCGTCCTTGGACCACCGTAAGCACGGTTACGCGGGAGCGCGCCTCTGATGCGGCAGGCTGGTGTAATGACGGCCGACCGATGGGCGCAGGTAGTGAGACATCAGCTGGGAATCGGCAGGCTTCTGCCGTTGGGTGACGCGCGCGACGGCGCGTGGATCGCGGAGCGGGCCGCGGAGGAGGTGCTGAGGCGTGCGGCGTGGGACGCGCCGGGTGTGCGCCTCGGCATGCTCCGGATCGCGGTCGCCGACACGGCGGACACCGCCGAGCCGGCCGTACCGGCTCCGCCGAGTGCGCTGCCGCCCGGGCCGATGCGGGTGACGGCGGAGTTCGGCGCGACGGCCTCGCAGCCCCTGCCGGCGACGGCGACCCTGCTGCGGGAGACGCTGGCGACCGCGGCGGAACAGCGGCTGGGCCTGACGGTGACCGAGGTGGACCTGCGGGTGACGGGGCTGCTGGACGAGGGCGAGGAGGGGCCTGCGGAGCGCACCCCGGGCTCTCCCGAACTGCCGGTCGCCGCGCAGGCCAAGGGCTCCGACGAGGCCCGGGCGGCCGCCGCCGCGCTCGGCGTCCCGGGTGTGCTCCATCTGACCGGCACGCTGGGCCACCCGGTGCACATCGAGCTGCTGTTCCCCGAGGGTGCAGCGCTGCCCCACCGCCATGTGCGGCTGGAGTTGGCGGTGGGCTCGGACCGGCGGACCCGGGACGTGGCCCGCGAGGTCCGGACGATGGTCAGGCGGACGCTGTCGGATCACCCGACGGTGGCGGTCGTGGTGAGCGCGATCGGCTGACCGCGTTTCAGGCTCCCACCCGGCCGTGCCGCGCCGATGCGAGCGCGATTCGGCCGACCGCGTTTCAGGCCCCGCCGTGGCGCCTCGCGGGCGCCAAGGCGGCGGCTCGGGTCGCGTTCGGCGGGCTCAGTCCTCGATGCCCGCGAGGTCCCGCAGCCTGCGGGCCTGGGACTGGCGCTCGGCCGCGCGCTGCTCCTCGAAGGTGCGGTCCTGGGCGCCGCGCAGCAGGGCCTTGGTCTCGATGACCGCGTCGCGGGGCGCGGCGAGCACGGCCGAGACGAGGTCGCGGACCGTGTCGTCCAGCTGGCCGGCGGGCACGGCAAGGCTGGCCAGACCGGTGTTCACGGCCTCCTCGGCCGTGACGAAGCGCCCGGTCACGCAGATCTCCAGCGCGCGGGCGTATCCGACGAGTCCCACCAGCGGGTGCGTGCCCGTCAGGTCGGGCACGAGTCCGAGGCTGGTCTCGCGCATGGCGAACTGCACGTCGTCGGCGACGACGCGCAGGTCGCAGGCGAGGGCGAGCTGGAAGCCCGCCCCGATGGCATGTCCCTGGACAGCGGCGACGGAGACGATGTCGCTGCGCCGCCACCAGGTGAACGCCTCCTGGTATTCGGCGATGGTCGCGTCCAACTCGGCGTCGGCGCCGCGTGCGAGGTCGATGAACGACGGTTCGCCGTCGAAGCCCTCGGGCGTGAACGCCTGTCGGTCGAGTCCGGCCGAGAAGGACTTGCCCTCGGCCCGCAGCACCACGACGCGGACGGAGCCCGGCAACTGCCGCCCGGCCTCGGTCAATGCCCGCCACAGAGCGGGGCTCTGCGCGTTGCGCTTGTCCGGGTTGGTCAGCGTCACCGTGGCGATCGCGTCGTCGACGGTGAGCCGTACGCCGTCCTTGTCGAGTACGGGAACGAGGTCCTTGTCGGGCGAAGCCATGGAACGCCTCCGATGTGTGCGGTCAGCTAAGTGACTGCACAGTAACCACCCGGCCGATCAGTCGACCGACCGGGTGGCCACCATCGAAGCCGAGGGGCCACCCGGGGTCAGGCCGTGGCCTTTTTGCCCCGGGTCGCCCCGCCACGCCCTCGCAGCGTGACGCCCGACTCACTGAGCATGCGGTGCACAAAGCCATACGAGCGGCCGGTTTCCTCGGCCAACGCCCGGATGCTCGCACCGGCGTCGTACTTCTTCTTCAGGTCTGCCGCGAGCTTGTCGCGCGCGGCGCCGGTCACCCGGCTGCCCTTCTTCAGAGTCTCGGCCACCCGTGCCTCCTCATGGGAAGTGCGCTCTGGTCTCCTCATGATCACCCCTCCGGGCCTTCCTGGCCACCCATTCGGCAAGGTCCGTGAGACAAGGTTGTGACGACGGGAGCACCTCCCCACATGCGGAATGCGGAATTCCGATGAGTGCTGTCCGTACGGCCGAACGGATGGTGGAGGAAAAGGCCAGGTCAGAAAGGCGGCGCGGTCGAGCCCGGAAGAATCGGGGGCTCGGCCGCGAAATCGATGTAGGACACACCTCGGTACGAGGAGATCTCACACAGATGATGGATCACCGTTGGGCCGAATGATCCATACGCCGTTGATCACGCATTCGATCAAGCGCCGCTGCCGCTCAGGCCAGGGCGACGAGATCCGCGTAGTCGGCGCCCCACAGGTCCTCGACACCGTCCGGCAGCAGGATGATCCGTTCCGGCTGGAGCGCCTCGACCGCGCCCTCGTCGTGCGTGACCAGGACGACCGCGCCCTTGTAGGTGCGCAGCGCGCCGAGGATCTCCTCGCGGCTGGCCGGGTCGAGGTTGTTGGTCGGCTCGTCGAGGAGCAGCACGTTGGCCGACGACACCACGAGGGTGGCCAGCGCGAGACGCGTCTTCTCGCCGCCGGAGAGCACCCCGGCCGGCTTGTCGACGTCGTCGCCGGAGAACAGGAACGAGCCGAGCGTCTTGCGGACCTCGACCAGGTCCAGGTCGGGGGCGGCCGAGCGCATGTTCTCCAGGACCGTGCGCTCGGGGTCGAGGGTCTCGTGCTCCTGGGCGTAGTAGCCGAGCTTGAGGCCGTGGCCCTGGATGACCTTGCCGGTGTCGGGCTCCTCCGCCCCGCCCAGGAGGCGGAGCAGGGTGGTCTTGCCGGCGCCGTTGAGGCCGAGGATGACGACGCGCGAGCCCTTGTCGATGGCCAGATCGACGTCGGTGAAGATCTCCAGCGATCCGTAGGACTTCGACAGGCCCTCGGCCATCAGCGGGGTCTTGCCGCACGGGGAGGGCTCGGGGAAGCGCAGCTTGGCGACCTTGTCGGACTTCCGCTCGGCCTCCAGGCCGGCCAACAGCTTGTCCGCCCGGCGGGCCATGTTCTGCGCGGCGACGGTCTTGGTGGCCTTGGCCCGCATCTTGTCGGCCTGCGAATGCAGCGCGGAGGCCTTCTTCTCGGCGTTCTGCCGCTCGCGCTTGCGGCGCTTCTCGTCGGCCTCGCGCTGCTGCTGGTACAGCCTCCAGCCCATGTTGTAGATGTCGATCTGGGCGCGGTTGGCGTCCAGGTAGAACACCTTGTTGACGACCGTCTCGACGAGGTCGACGTCGTGGGAGATGACGATGAAGCCGCCGCGGTAGGTCTTCAGGTAGTCGCGCAGCCAGACGATCGAGTCGGCGTCGAGGTGGTTGGTGGGCTCGTCGAGCAGCAGGGTGTCCGCGTCGGAGAACAGGATGCGGGCCAGCTCGATACGGCGGCGCTGACCACCGGAGAGGGTGTGCAGGGGCTGGCTCAGCACCCGGTCGGGCAGGTTCAGCGCGGCGGCGATGGTGGCGGCCTCGGCCTCGGCGGCGTACCCGCCCTTGGTGAGGAACTCCGTCTCCTGGCGCTCGTACTGCTTGAGCGCCTTCTCCCGGGTGGCGCCCTGGCCGTTGGCGATGCGCTGCTCGTTGTCGCGCATCTTGCGGATCAGGACGTCCAGGCCGCGCGCGGAGAGGATGCGGTCGCGGGCCAGGACGTCGAGGTCGCCGGTGCGGGGGTCCTGCGGGAGGTAGCCGACCTCGCCGGAGCGGGTGATGCTGCCGCCGGCGGGCATGCCCTCGCCCGCCAGGCACTTGGTGAGGGTGGTCTTCCCCGCGCCGTTGCGGCCGACCAGGCCGATGCGGTCGCCTTTGGCGATGCGGAACGAGGCGTTTTCGATGAGGACGCGGGCACCGGCACGCAGCTCGATACCGGAGGCGGAGATCACGGACAGACTCCAGGGCGGATACGGGGGCGGGATGGACGAATCAGGGGGTGCCGCACGTAGCGCGCCGTTGGAAGGGCGGTGGCGGGCGACGGGCGGGCGTTCCCGCCGTCTAATGCGCGAGGAGAATGGCCATGGGGGACAGTCTAACGGGGGCGTGCAACCACTTTTTCTGTGTGCGGGTGTTCGATCACCGGCGGCCGGACGCGGGGCCGTCGCCGGGGGCCGGTGGAACACTGAGGGCGAGAGCCCCGCGAGACACGAGGAGGTGATCGCCATGGCAGGCACGTCCGGCGGGCGTCCCAGCGTCTACCCGACGCTGTTGTACGCGGACGCCAAGGCGGCGATCCGGCAGCTCACGGAGGCCTTCGGCTTCACGGAGCTGTCGGTGTACGAGGGCGAGGACGGCTCGGTGCTGCACGCCGAGCTGGCGCAGGGCCACGGCGCGGTGATGGTCGGCAGCAAGGGCCGGGGCGGCCTGTTCGACACGGCGATGAAGAACGCGGGCACCACGGGGGTGTACGTGGTGGTGGACGACGTCGACGGGCATCACCGCCACGCCGTGGAGCACGGCGTGGAGGTGCTGATGCCCCCGACGGACCAGGACTACGGTTCGCGGGACTACATGGCCCGCGACCTCGAGGGCAATGTGTGGAGCTTCGGGACGTACGCGCCGGAGATCACGACGGGCTGACGTCCCGCTGCCTCCCGCTGCCCCGGCTCCTCTAGCCGCCGCCGGTGTGCACCTGGAAGGCGGCCCGGCGGACCGCCTTGGCCAGGGCCGGGTCGGGGTGTGCGGCGGCGAGGGCGACCAGCACCTGCACGGTGCGCGGGTGCCCCACGGCGCGTACCTCGTCCAGGAGCCTCGGCACGGTCGGCTGCACCGCCGACTCCAGGTGGCGCACCAGCAGCGGCGCCTCACCGTGGTCGGCGACGGCGGCGGCGGTGTCCACCCACAGCCATGTGGCCTCCTCGCGGGTGAGGACCTCGTGGGCGTCCTCGGGGTCGGCGCCGTCGTGCTCGGCCAGCCACAGCAGCGCGTACGGCCTGAGCGTGGGCTCGTCCAGCGCGCCGCGGACGTCCGGCTCGGCGGGGGCGCCGACCACGCGCAGCGCCTCGAAGGCGAGGCCGCGCAGCAGGGCGTCCTCACCGCGGGCGGCATCGAGGAGTTCGGTGACGGCGCTGCCGACCGGGCGGGCGGCGAGCCAGGCGCGGTACTCGGCGCGCGCCGCGTTCGGGCGCAGCTGGGCGCAGCCGCGGAGCATGTCCTCGGCGGCCTGCTCGATGTTCCCGGCGGGGCTCTGCGCGGCGACGCAGATCTGCTCCAGTTTGACCCAGACGGCCCAGCTGCCGAGCGGGGTGAGGGTGGCCTGGCCGTCGCCGTAGGTGAGGGCGCCGACGGAGGCGAGGGCGCGCAGGGCCCAGTCGAGCAGCGGGGCGAGCGGGGCGTCGGTGTGCTCCGGTTCGGCCTGCGGCTCGGGCTGGGGGCCGTAGGGGATCTCGCAGCGGGCGGTCCGCAGCTCGGTGACCCGCTGCTCCAGCAGGTCCAGGAGCTGCTCCACGGGGACGGGCCCGGCGGACAGCTGGAGGAAGGAGAGCGCCTGCGGCATGGCCGAGACGACCTCGGCGACGGCGGCGGGCTCGTGCCGGGCCGGCTCGGGGTGGGCGAGCGACCAGGCGTCGAAGAGCGCGACCCAGCCGCGCAGCACGGCACTGTCGTCGCGGTTCCAGGCGCGCAGCCGCCACCCGGGGCGGGCGCTGTCGCCGTGCACCTCGACGAGGCCGGCGAGACGCGCTGTGTCCCAGTCGGCTCTGACCTGAGCCGCGGTCAGGCCCAGATCGCGGGCGGCCCGTTCGGCGGTCGCGTCGGAGAGGGTGGCTTTGCCGTCGTCGGTGGCGCTGTCCCGGCCGGGGCCGAGCGCGGCGTCCGCCCAGCGGGCGACGCGGGCCGCGCCGGCAAGGCCTGAGCGAGCCATTCTGGCCAGCTCCGCCGGTGCCGGGGTGCCCTCCGGGGGGCGCGGCGCGGGGCGGCGCGAGCGCCGCTGGTTCATCGCTGGAGGGGCGGCGGCCAGGGGTCGCGGGCGGACGAGTCGAAGCCTGGAGTCGCGCGGGATACGGGACGTCACGGGGGCAGTCTTCCGGTTGACGGTCCGAAAACCCAAACGGAATGTCACGGCGGGCGACGGGGATGGCCAACGCACCGGCTCCCGGGAGTGGTCGAGGGCCGGGAACCGGCCAGTGGTACGACGCTAAACGGAATCGTGGCGACCGGTCCGCGAGGAGCGGGAGGACATGTGGTTGCGAGAGGGCGAAGGGGGGCTGAACGCAGGGTGCACGCAAGTCCGCCGGACGAGGCGCGGCGGCGGGCGCCCCGGAGGCGTCACACCAGGGGCGTCAGGAAGCGCCGCAGCGCCTCCTCGTAGCCGTCCGGGTCGGCGTTCCACATGGCGCCGTGCGGAGCGTCGGCGACGGTGCGCAGGGCGACCAGGTCGGGGCGGGCGGCGGCGAGCCGGCGCGACGGCTGCCAGGGGGCCACGGTGTCACCCGGCCCGTGGAGGACGAGCGCCGGGACGCGCAGCCCGTCGGCCGGGGCCGTGCCCGCGGCGCGGTCGCCGCTCAGACCGGTGCGGCCCTGGGCGGCGCGGACCGCGAGGGGCAGCAGCGGGCCCGGGGTGCGGCGGGCCGAGGCGAGGGCGCGCAGGGTGGTCTCCCAGCTGAGCACCGGGGAGTCCAGGACGAGCCCGCTGACACGGTCGCGCAGCTCCGAGTGCGCTGCGGCGTGCAGGGCCATGGTGGCGCCGGTGGACCAGCCGTGCAGGACGACCTGCCGGGCCCCGTGGCGCACGGCGTGGCGGATCGCCGCGTCGACGTCGCGCCACTCGTTCTGGCCGAGGTGGTTCAGGCCGTCGGGCGGGCGCGGCGCGCCCAGATCGCCGCGGTAGGCCAGGGCGAGCACCGGGAAGTGGCTGCGGTGCAGGAACCCCATGACGTTCAGGGCCAGTTCCCGGGTGGTGCCCAGGCCGTGCACGGCGATCACCCAGGTGGTCCGCTTGCCCGGCACGAACCACGCGGGCAGGGCGCCGAGTTCGCCGGGGACGTCGACGTCGGCGTGTTCGAGTCCGAGGGCCGTGCCGGGGTCGCCGACATGCACGTTCGGCGTGAGCCACACCTTGTCCCCGGACCTCAGCGTGCCGTGCGTGACGCTCTCCAGGCGGCGCACGACGGTGTCGGCGGGGTGCTGGACGCCGGTCAGGACGGGGCCGACGACGGCATGGGAGCCGTCGCCGGAGAGGCCGTAACGGCCGGGGCGCAGGGCGGCGAGGTCCCGGGTGAGGCGGATCTGCCCGGCGGCGGTGCCGTGCACGGTGAGCCGGGGTTCGGTGGGCAGGGGCCTGCCGGGGGGCGCCTTGAGCGCGGCGTCGCTGGCGAGCCGGCCGGCGGCCACCGCGGCGGCACCGGCCCCGATCACGGCGGTGACGGCAGCGGCCGTCGCTTTGGCAGTGCGCACGGCTCCAGTGTCCCGGCGGACGGCGCGGGCGACCAGTGGGAGGGAGCCGGGGGTGAGCTCCGCGGCCGGGTGCCGGAGCGGACCGGGGCGTGGGGACGGCTCAGCCGCGCTGGCCGTAGCCGCGCAGGCGCTCCTCCACCTCCGTCAGCTGCTCCCGGGACAGCAGGCTCGGGGTCAGTCCGGGCACCGAGGAGGCGGTGAGCCACAGGCGGCACATCCACTCCAGCTGGGCGGTGCGGTCGTACGCCTGGGCGAGGGTGCTTCCGTGGGTGAGGGTGCCATGGTTCTGGAGGAGGCACCCGGAGCGGCCGGAGAGGGCCCGGAGCGTGTTCTCGGCCAACTCGTCGCTGCCGTAGGGGGCGTACGGGGCGACCCGGACGGGGCCGCCGAGCGCGGCGGCCATGTAGTGGATCAGCGGGAGCTCGGTCACGAGCGTCGAGACGGCCGTCGCGTGCACGGCGTGGGTGTGCACGACGGCCAGTGCGCCGGTCGTGCGATAGACGGCGAGGTGCATGGGCAGCTCGCTGGTCGGGACGAGGGTGCCGAGGACCTGCCGGCCGTCGAGGTCGACGCCGGTCACGTCGTCGGGCGTCAGCCGGTCGTAGGGGACGCCGGACGGCGTGACCAGGACGGTGTCCCCGACGCGCACCGAGACGTTGCCGGACGTGCCGACGACGAGTCCGTCGGAGACCGTCCGGCGGGCCGTCGTGACGAGGTCGTCCCAGGCGCGGGCCTCCTCGGGTCGCGCGGCCCCGCGGCGTGACTCCCCCGGACCCACGCTCCCCAGTCCCTCGGCGCGCCCCAGCCCCTGTGCGCTCCCCCGCACCCCCGTGCTCCCCCGCACGTCCGCCGTGCTCCGCTCGTCGCCCCGCTGCTCAGCCATGCCGCGATCCTGCCAGGCGGCGCCTCGGTGCGCCGCGGAAGCGGGGTATTTCGTACACAACGACGGCGGCGCCCCCGGCGGGTGACCGGTGCCTCTTCGACGGGTCACCCGAAGGGGTGAAGTGGCTCGCCCCCGGTAGCCGGCCCCCGGGCCCAGGAGGGCCGGTACGGGGCGGAATGCCGGCCCCCTGTTGCGGTCACCCCTGCGCCCCTCCCAGTTCATCTTCCGTTCACCCAGGTTCCCTACGTTCATCGAGCCAACAACCTCGAACGATTGCCTGGGTAAATGGAAAGCTTCTCGCTGATCCTCGCGATTGTGGTGGTAACCGCACTCGCGTTCGATTTCACGAACGGTTTCCACGACACCGCGAACGCGATGGCCACCACCATTTCCACGGGCGCCATGAAGCCCAAGGTTGCGGTGGCCATGTCCGCGGTCCTCAACCTGGTCGGCGCCTTCCTGTCCGTCGA
The DNA here is from genome assembly GCF_001280065.1 of Streptomyces sp. NRRL B-1140. Lineage (GTDB taxonomy): Bacteria > Actinomycetota > Actinomycetes > Streptomycetales > Streptomycetaceae > Streptomyces. Next base: position 111,168 of record NZ_LGEA01000093.1, on the reverse strand, counting down.
AGTCGCCAACACGATCTCCAAAGGCCTCGTCGACGAGGCCGGCATCCGTCCCGAGGTCATCTTCGCCGCCCTGGTCGGCGCGATCCTCTGGAACCTGCTGACCTGGCTGGTGGGTCTGCCCTCCAGCTCCTCCCACGCCCTCATGGGCGGTCTGATCGGCGCCACGATCGCCTCGGCGGGCGTCGGCGCGGTCCACGGGGACGTGCTGGTCACCAAGGTGCTGATCCCGGCGATCGCCGCCCCGCTGGTCGCGGGCATCGCGGCGATGCTCGCCACGCGGCTGACCTACGCCCTCGGCAGCAAGGCCGAGGACAAGGCGTCCAAGAAGGGCTACCGGGCCGGCCAGATCGCCTCCGCGGGCCTGGTCTCGCTGGCCCACGGCACCAACGACGCGCAGAAGACCATGGGTGTCATCACCCTCGCCCTGGTCGCCGGCGGCGCCGTCGCGCCCGACTCGGACCCGCCCATGTGGGTCATCCTCTCGGCGGGTCTCGCCATCGCGCTCGGCACCTACCTGGGCGGCTGGCGCATCATCCGCACCATGGGCAAGGGACTGACCGACCTCCAGCCGCAGCAGGGCTTCGCCGCCCAGACCTCCGCGGCCACCGTCATCCTGGCCTCCTCGCACCTCGGTTTCTCCCTCTCCACGACGCACTCCGTGTCCGGTTCGGTGATGGGTGCCGGGCTCGGCCGCAAGGGCGGCGTGGTCCGCTGGTCCACCGCGACGCGGATGTTCGTCGCGTGGGGTCTGACGCTGCCGGCGGCGGCCCTGGTGGGCGCTCTCGCCGAGTACGTCACCGGCTTCGGCAGCTGGGGCACCGCCGTGGTGGCCGTCTTCCTCGTCGCCTCCAGCGCGGCGATCTGGAAGCTCTCGCGGCGTGAGGTCGTCGACCACACCAACGTCAACGACACCGAGGACACCGTGGAGGCGGAGCCTGCCGGTGTGGTGACCACGGCGATCGCCGCGGTGACACCGCCGCCGGCGGGAGGTGCGGCCACGGCGCCGGAGGACCCGGTCCCCTCGTTCCCGTCGCAGGCCACCGCCGAGCGCACGCCGACCACGACCACCACGGTCTGACCCGCCACCGGTTACAGGGAAGAGTTACTGAGATGAAGATCGACTGGGCGGCCCTCGGCTCCGTCTTCGGCGTCAGCCTTGTGGTCACCGTGGCCCTCGTCGGCCTGTTCACCCTCGGCATCACCGGCCTGTCGCGCCGCGAGCGGGCGGTGGCGCAGGGCGGGTCCGCGAGCCTCGCCGTCACCGGCGCGTACGCGTGCTTCGCGGCGTGTGCGGCGGCCGTGGGGTACGGGATCTATCTGATCGTGGCCTGACGGCCCGACCGATCGCACGTCGTGTCCGCCGGGCGGTACGGGACTTCGGTCCCGTGCCGCCCGGTCGTCATGTGAGGGCGGGGGCGATGTGGGGTTCTCCACACTCTCCCCGCGCAGGTCAACGGCAAGTTGACGGCGGTTCCCGGCCGTGGTGGACTGCCGGGGCCAGTACGGCGGCAGGAGAGGAAGCCGGTGCGAGTCCGGCGCGGTCCCGCCACTGTCACCGGGGTAGCGATCCCCGGGAGCCAGGAACTCTCACCGCCGGTCTCGTCGAACCAGGGCGTGGACACCCTGAGTGAGGACACACATCGCCATGCGCGGCTGCCGATCGAGGTTCAACACCCCACCCCTGCCCGCCCCCAAGGCCGGCTGAGCCCATGGGTGCCGGTCGCGTCTTCGCGTACGGCGCCGCCGCCGGTCTGATCGGTGACCTGCTGCTCGGTGATCCTCGCCGGGGGCATCCGGTCGCCGCGTTCGGACGGGCCGCGGGTGCCGTGGAACGGGTGCTGTGGCGGGACCACCGCGGGTGGGGCGCGCTGCACACCGCCGTGTGTGCCGGAGGGGCCGTCGCCCTCGGATCCGTCGCCGCGCGTGCCGTGCGGACCTCCCCCGTCGCCTCCGTCGCCCTGACCGGAGCCGCCACCTGGGCCGTCGTCGGGGGGACTTCACTCGCCCGGGAGGCGCGGACCATCGGGCGTGCCCTGGAGGCCGGGGACGTCGAAGCGGCCCGGGCACGGCTGCCGCACCTGTGCGGCCGGGACCCGCAGGCCCTCGGCGCCGACGGCATGGCCCGGGCCGTGGTCGAGTCCGTCGCCGAGAACACCTCCGACGCGGTGGTGGGGGCGCTGGTGTGGGGGGCCGTCGGCGGAGTGCCGGGGCTGCTCGGCTTCCGGGCCGTCAACACCCTGGACGCCATGGTCGGGCACAAGTCGGCCCGTTACCGCCGCTACGGATGGGCCTCCGCGCGGCTGGACGACCTCGCGGGGTGGCCGGGAGCGCGGCTGACCGCAGTGCTCGCCACCCTGGCCGGGCCGGACCCGCGGGGGGCCGTGCGGGCCTGGCGGACCGACGCGGCGAAGCATCCGAGTCCCAACGCCGGGCCCGTGGAGGCCTCGTTCGCGGGGGCGCTCGGGGTGCGGCTCGGCGGGACCCTCTCCTACGGCGGGCGGGTGGAGCACCGGCCCGTGCTGAACACGCAAGGGCGTGCCGTCGGCACGCACGACGTCGAACGGGCCGTGCGGCTGTCGAAGCGCGTCACCTGGCTCGCGCTCGGAGCGTGCGCCGGTCTGCGGTTGCTGATGAGCGCCCGGTCATCGAACAGGGGGACATGACATGAGCGGTGGGCTTCTCGTCGCCGGTACCACCTCCGACGCCGGCAAGAGCGTCGTGACCGCCGGGATCTGCCGGTGGCTGGTGCGCCAAGGCGTCAAGGTCGCGCCCTTCAAGGCGCAGAACATGTCCCTGAACTCCTTCGTGACGACGGAGGGGGCCGAGATCGGCCGGGCGCAGGCCATGCAGGCGCAGGCCTGCCGCATCGAGCCGACCGCGCTGATGAACCCGGTGCTGCTCAAGCCCGGTGGCGAGCAGAGCAGCCAGGTCGTGCTGCTGGGCAAGCCGGTCGGGGAGATGAGCGCGCGTGGCTACCACGGTGGCCGGCAGCAGCGGCTGCTCGGGACGGTGCTGGACTGTCTGGAGCAGTTGCGGGGCACGTATGACGCGGTGATCTGTGAGGGTGCCGGTTCTCCCGCCGAGATCAATCTGCGGCGGACGGACATCGTGAACATGGGGATCGCCCGGAACGCCGGGCTGCCCGTGCTCGTCGTCGGCGACATCGACCGGGGAGGGGTGTTCGCCTCGTTCTTCGGGACGGTGGCGCTGCTGTCGCCCGAGGACCAGGCCTGTGTAGCCGGGTTCCTCGTCAACAAGTTCCGCGGGGACGTCTCCCTGCTGGAGCCGGGTCTGGACATGCTGCACGGCCTCACGGGGCGCAAGACGTACGGCGTGCTGCCGTTCCGGCACGGGCTCGGGATCGACGAGGAGGACGGCCTCAGGGTCTCCCTGCGGGGGGCGGTGCGGGAGTCCGTCGTCGCGCCGCCGGTCGGCGAGGACGTGCTGCGCGTCGCGGTCTGCGCCGTGCCGCTGATGTCCAACTTCACCGACGTGGACGCGCTGGCCGCCGAACCGGGCGTCGTGGTGCGGTTCGTGGACCGGCCGGAGGAACTGGCCGACGCCGACCTCGTCGTCGTGCCCGGCACCCGCGGCACGGTCCGCGCGCTGGACTGGCTGCGGGAGCGCGGGCTCGCCGACGCCCTGGTCCGCAGGGCCGCCGAACAGCGGCCCGTGCTCGGTATCTGCGGCGGCTTCCAGATCCTCGGCGAGCACATCGAGGACGACGTGGAGAGCCGCAGGGGGCACGTCGACGGGCTCGGGATCCTGCCCGTGCGGGTGCGGTTCGCCCGCGAGAAGACCCTCACCAGACCGGCCGGCGAGGCCCTCGGGGAACACGTCGAGGGCTACGAGATCCACCACGGGGTCGCCGACGTCGTCGGCGGACAACCCTTCCTGGACGGCTGCCGGGTCGGCCAGACCTGGGGCACGCACTGGCACGGTTCGCTGGAGTCGGACGGCTTCCGGCGGGCCTTCCTGCGCGAGGTGGCGGCCGCCGCGGGCCGCCGCTTCGTGCCCGCGCCGGACACCTCGTTCGCCGCGCTGCGCGAGGAGCAGCTCGACCGGCTCGGCGACCTGATCGAACAGCACGCGGACACCGACGCGCTGTGGCGGCTCATCGAGTCCGGCGCGCCGCAAGGACTGCCCTTCATTCCACCGGGAGCACCCGCATGAGCACTGTGTTGTTGTTGTCGACCGCCGACACGGACCTGCTGGCGGCCCGGGCCGCCTCCGGTGCCGACTACCGGATCGGCAACCCGACCCGCGTGGACGTCCGGGAGGAGCTGCCGGCCCTGCTGGACGGGGCGTCCGTCGCCGTGGTCCGGCTGCTCGGCGGCAAGCGGGCCTGGGAGGACGGACTCGCCGCGCTGAAGGCCTCCGGCATCCCGACCGTGCTGCTCGGCGGTGAGACCGTGCCGGACGCGGAGCTGATGGCCGAGTCGTCCGTCCCGGCCGGTGTCGTCGCGGAGGCGCTGCGGTACCTCGTGGAGGGCGGGCCGGACAACCTCACCGAGCTCGCCCGCTTCCTCTCGGACACCGTGCTGCTGACGGGCGAGGGGTTCGACGAGCCGCGGAAGATGCCCGAGTACGGCGTCCACGGCGAGCGCGCCCGTGTGGAGGGCCGGCCGACCGTCGGCGTGCTCTTCTACCGGGCGCACGAACTGAGCGGCAACACCGCCTTCGTCGACACCCTGTGCGACGCCATCGAGGCGCGCGGCGCCAACGCGCTGCCCGTGTACTGCGGTTCGTTGCGCGGTGCGGACGCGGGCCTGTACGAGATCCTCGGGCAGGCGGACACCCTGGTCGCCACCGTCCTCGCCGCGGGCGGCACCCACGCCTCGCAGGCGTCGGCGGGCGGCGACGAGGAGGCCTGGGACATCGGCGCGCTCGCCGAGCTGGACATCCCCGTGCTGCAGGGCCTGTGCCTGACGTCCTCGCGGCAGGCCTGGGCCGACTCGGACGCCGCCCTGTCCCCCATGGACGCCGCGATGCAGGTGGCCATCCCGGAGTTCGACGGGCGGCTGATCACCGTGCCGTTCTCCTTCAAGGAGCAGGGCCCCGACGACGTGCCCGTCTACGTCGCCGACCCGGAGCGTGCGGGGCGCGTCGCCGGCATCGCCGTACGGCACGCGCGGTTGCGGCACAAGGAGAACGCCGAGAAGAAGCTGGCGCTGGTCTTCACCGCCTACCCGACCAAGCACTCGCGGGTCGGCAACGCGGTCGGGCTGGACACCCCGGCGTCGGCGGTGCGGGTGCTGGACGCGCTGCGGGACGCCGGGTACGTCGTCGAGGGGCATCCGGACGAGGGTGACGAGCTGATCCACCGGCTCATCAACGCCGGTGGGCACGACGTGGAGTGGCTGACGGAGGAGCAGCTGGCCGCCGCGCCCGCGCGGGTGCCGCTGGCGGACTACCGGGCGTGGTTCGAGAAGCTCGACCCGGAGCTGAAGGACGCCATGACCGAGGCGTGGGGCGAGCCGCCGGGCAGTCTCTACGTCGACGGCGACGACATCGTGCTGGCGTCCCTGCAGTTCGGGAACGTCGTCGTGATGATCCAGCCGCCGCGCGGCTTCGGCGAGAACCCGATCGCGATCTACCACGACCCGGACATGCCGCCGTCCCACCACTACATGGCGGCCTACAGGTGGCTGGAGAACAGTTTCGGCGCCGACGCCATCGTGCACATGGGCAAGCACGGCACCATGGAGTGGCTGCCCGGCAAGGGCCTCGGGCTCAGCGGGGGCTGCGCCCCGGACGCGGTCCTCGGGGACCTGCCGCTGATCTACCCGTTCATCGTCAACGACCCGGGCGAGGGCACCCAGGCCAAACGGCGCGGGCACGCCACGGTCGTCGACCACCTCGTGCCGCCGATGGCCCGCGCCGACACCTATGGCGACCTGGCCAAGCTGGAGCAGCTCCTCGACGAGTACGCCCTCGTCTCCGACCTGGACCCGGCGAAGGCCCCGACCGTGCGCGCCCAGATCTGGACGCTGGTCAAGGCGGCCGAGCTCCACCACGACCTGCACGTCGACGAGCAGCCGGACGACGCGGAGTTCGACGAGTTCGTCATGCACATCGACGGCTATCTGTGCGAGATCAAGGACGTGCAGATCCGCGACGGACTGCACATCCTGGGCGGCGGTCCGGTCGGTGAGCCGCGCGTCAACCTGGTGCTGGCCGTGCTGCGCGCCTCGCAGGTGTGGGGCGGTCAGGCCAACGCGCTGCCGGGCCTGAGGGCGTCGCTGGCGCGGCACTTCGGGCTGGTGGAGAAGGAGCTGCTGGCCGAGCCGGGCGCTCCGGTGAAGGTGCCGGTGGAGCTGACGGACCTGGTGGACGGCCCGGCCCGCAGCGCCGCCGACGCGATCGACCTGCTGGAGCAGCTGTGCCGGCGGATCGCCGAGGGCATGGAGGAGCGCGGCTGGGCGGTTGCCGAGAGCGCGCCGCTGGTCCGGGAGGTCCTCGGCACCGAACTCCCCGACGCGGTCGCCGTGCTGGAGTTCGCCTGCACCGAGGTCGTGCCCCGGCTGGAGAAGACCACCGATGAGATCGGGCACATCCTGCGGGCGCTGAGGGGCGGTTACGTCCCGGCAGGGCCCTCCGGTTCGCCGACCCGCGGGCTGGTCAACGTCCTGCCGACGGGCCGCAACTTCTACTCCGTCGACCCCAAGGCCATTCCGTCCCGGCTGAGCTGGGAGGTCGGGCAGTCGCTCGCGGACTCGCTGGTGCAGCGGTATCTGCAGGACACCGGCGAGTACCCGACGTCCGTCGGCCTGACGGTGTGGGGCACCTCGGCGATGCGCACCCAGGGCGACGACATCGCCGAGATCCTGGCGCTGCTGGGCTGCCGACCGGTGTGGGACGACGCCTCGCGGCGTGTGACCGGGTTCGAGGTGGTCCCGCTGGCGGAGCTCGGCCGGCCGCGCATCGACGTCACGGTCCGCATCTCGGGCTTCTTCCGGGACGCGTTCCCGCACGTCGTGGGGCTGATCGACGACGCGGTGCGCACGGTGGCCGAGCTGGACGAGCCGGCCGAGTCCAACTACGTCCGGGCCCACGCCGACCAGGACACGGCCGAGCACGGCGACCGCCGCCGGGCCACGGCCCGCATCTTCGGCTCCAAGCCGGGGGCGTACGGGGCGGGTCTGCTGCCGCTGATCGACGCCCGCAACTGGCGCTCCGACGCGGACCTCGCCGAGGTGTACGCGGTGTGGGGCGGCTACGCCTACGGGCGGGGGCTCGACGGGCGGGCCGCGCGCGGGGACATGGAGACGGCGTTCAAGCGGATCGCCGTCGCCGCGAAGAACGTCGACACCCGTGAGCACGACCTGGTCGACGCCGACGACTACTTCCAGTACCACGGCGGCATGGTCGCCATGGTGCGGCACCTCACGGGCGAGAGCCCCGAGGCGTACGTCGGCGACTCGGCCACCCCCGACCAGGTGAAGACCCGCACGCTCGGCGAGGAGACGCACCGTGTGTTCCGGGCCCGGGTGGTCAACCCGCGCTGGATGGCGGCCATGCGGCGGCACGGCTACAAGGGCGCCTTCGAGATGGCGGCGACCGTGGACTACCTGTTCGGGTACGACGCCACGGCCGGGGTCGTGGACGACTGGATGTACGAGAAGCTCAGCGCCGAGTACGTCTTCGACCCGGAGAACCGGGACTTCATGAAGAAGTCCAACCCCTGGGCGCTGCGCGGCATCACCGAGCGGCTGCTGGAGGCCGCCGACCGCGGACTGTGGGCCGAGCCGGACGCGGAGACGCTGGAGCGCCTGCGCGCGACCTATCTGGAACTCGAAGGCGACTTGGAGGGCGACGACAAGTGACCACCCCCTTTCCGTTCACGGCCGTCGTCGGTCAGGACGACCTGCGGCTCGCGCTGCTGCTGAACGCGGTGTCCCCGGCGGTCGGCGGTGTGCTGGTGCGCGGCGAGAAGGGCACGGCCAAGTCGACGGCGGTGCGTGCGCTGTCGGCGCTGCTGCCCGAGGTGCCGGTCGTCCCCGGCTGCCGTTTCTCGTGCGACCCCGCCTCCCCCGACCCGGGGTGCCCGGACGGGCCCCACGAGACCGGCGGCGGTGCCGAGCGGCCCGCCCGCATGGTCGAACTGCCCGTCGGCGCCTCCGAGGACCGGCTCGTGGGCGCGCTGGACATCGAGCGGGCCCTGTCGGAGGGCGTGAAGGCCTTCGAGCCGGGCCTGCTGGCCGACGCGCACCGCGGGATCCTCTACGTCGACGAGGTCAACCTCCTCCACGACCATCTGGTCGACCTGCTGCTGGACGCGGCCGCGATGGGCGCCTCGTACGTCGAGCGCGAGGGCGTCTCCGTACGGCACGCCGCCCGTTTCCTGCTGGTGGGCACCATGAACCCCGAGGAGGGCGAGCTGCGGCCGCAGTTGCTCGACCGGTTCGGGCTGACCGTCGAGGTCGCGGCCTCGCGGGAGCCGGACCAGCGGGTGGAGGTCGTCAAGCGGCGACTGGCCTACGACGACGACCCGGCCGCCTTCGCCGCGCGCTGGGCCGACGACGAGGCCGACGTACGGGCGCGGATCGTCGCCGCGCGGGAGCTGCTGCCGTCCGTGCGGCTGGGCGACGGGGCGCTGCGGCAGATCGCGGCGACCTGCGCGGCGTTCGAGGTGGACGGCATGCGCGCCGACATCGTGATGGCGCGGACCGCCACCGCGCTGGCCGCCTGGGCCGGGCGCACGGACGTACTCGCGGAGGACGTCCGGCAGGCGGCGCTGCTCGCGCTGCCGCACCGGCGGCGGCGCAACCCCTTCGACGCGCCGGGGCTTGACGAGGACAAGCTCGACGAGACCCTGGAGGAGTTCGGCGGCTCGGACGACGACGATCCGGATCCGGACCCCGGCCCGGACGGGCCCGGCGGGGGCGGCGGACAGCCGGAACCCGACGACGCGCCCCAGGGCGACGGCGACACCGCGGCCCGGCCCGAGGCCGGCGAGGGCGGTCAGCCGCAGCCGTCGGGCGCCGGCGAGCAGTCGGCCGTACGGGCGTCGGAGCCGTTCCGCACCAAGGTGCTGAGCGTGCCCGGGATCGGCGAAGGTGCCGCCGGGCGGCGTTCGCGGGCGCGGACCGAGCACGGCCGGACGACCGGGGCCCGGCGGCCGCGGGGCGCGCTCACCAGGCTGCACCTGGCGGCGACCGTGCAGGCGGCGGCACCGCACCAGCGGGCCCGCGGCCGGTCCGGGCCGGGCCTGGTGGTGCGCCGGGACGATCTGCGGCAGGCCACCCGCGAGGGGCGCGAGGGCAATCTCGTGCTGTTCGTCGTGGACGCCTCCGGGTCGATGGCGGCACGGCAGCGCATGAGCGCCGTGAAGGGCGCCGTGCTGTCGCTGCTGCTGGACGCCTACCAGCGGCGCGACAAGGTGGGTCTGGTGACCTTCCGCGGCACGGACGCGGAGGTGGCGCTGCCGCCGACCTCGTCGGTGGACGCGGCGGCGGCCCGGCTGGAGACGCTGCCGACCGGCGGGCGTACGCCGCTCGCGGCGGGACTGCTGCGGGCGCACGACGTGCTGCGCGTGGAACGGCTGCGCGATCCGGCGCGGCGGCCGCTGGTCGTGCTGGTCACGGACGGGCGCGCCACCGGGGGCCCCGAGCCGGTCGCCCTGGCCGGGCGTGCGGCGCGGCTGTTCGCGGCCGACGGTCTCGCCTCGGTCGTCGTGGACTGCGAGTCGGGGCCGGTGCGGCTCGGGCTCGCCGGGCAGCTCGCGGGTGAACTGGGCGGTACCGCCGTGACATTGGACGAGCTGCGTGCGGACAGCATCGCCGGGCTCGTGAAGGACGTGCAGAGGAGGGCCGCGTAATGCCGCAGGGACAGCCGAGTGTGGTGCCGGACGACGGACTGACGACCCGGCAGCGCCGGAACCGGCCGCTGGTCGTCGTCCACACGGGCGTCGGCAAGGGCAAGTCCACCGCCGCCTTCGGTCTCGCGCTGCGGGCCTGGAACCAGGGCTGGCCGATCGGGGTGTTCCAGTTCGTCAAGTCGGCGAAGTGGAAAGTCGGCGAGGAGAACGCGCTGCGGGTGCTGGGCGCCTCAGGCGAGGGCGGGTCCGTCGACTGGCACAAGATGGGCGAGGGCTGGTCGTGGGTGCAGCGCGATCAGCAGATGGACAACGAGGAGAAGGCCCGGGAGGGCTGGGAGCAGGTCAAGCGGGACCTGGCTGCCGAGACGTACAAGCTGTACGTGCTCGACGAGTTCGCCTACCCGATGCACTGGGGCTGGGTCGACACGGACGAGGTGATCTCCGTGCTGCGGGACCGGCCCGGGACCCAGCACGTCGTCATCACCGGGCGGAACGCGCCCGGGAAGCTCGTGGACTTCGCCGACCTCGTGACCGACATGTCGAAGGTCAAGCACCCCATGGACGCGGGCCAGAAGGGCCAGAGGGGCATCGAGTGGTGAGTGCTTCCGTCCCACGGCTGGTCGTCGCCGCGCCCTCCTCGGGCAGCGGCAAGACCACCGTTGCCACGGGGTTGATGGCCGCGTTCGCCGCGCGGGGGCTCGCCGTGTCCCCGCACAAGGTCGGACCGGACTACATCGACCCCGGGTACCACGCGCTCGCGACCGGGCGGGTGGGACGGAACCTCGACGCCTACCTGTGCGGGCCCGAGCTGGTCGGGCCGCTGTTCCTGCACGGGGCGCGAGGGTGTGACATCGCCGTCGTCGAGGGTGTGATGGGGCTGTACGACGGGGCCGCGGGCGAGGGGGAACTCGCGTCCACCGCTCATGTCGCGAAGCTGCTCGGGGCGCCGGTGGTGCTGGTCGTGGACGCGTCGTCGCAGTCCCGGTCGGTGGCGGCGCTGGTGCACGGGTTCGCTTCCTGGGACCCGGAGGTGCGGGTCGGAGGCGTGATCCTGAACAAGGTCGCCTCCGACCGGCACGAGGAGTTGCTGCGGGAGGCGTTGGAGCAGGCGGGGGTGCCGGTGCTGGGGGTGTTGCGGCGGGCTGCCCAGGTGGCTACGCCGTCACGGCATCTCGGGCTTGTTCCTGTCGCCGAACGGCAGGAAGCGGCGGTCGAGGCGGTTGCCGCGATGGCTGCGCAGGTCTTGGACGGGTGTGACCTGGAGGCGCTGGAGGCGCTGGCACGTGCAGCCGGTGCCGTGCCAGGGGGCTCCGCCCCTTGGACCCCCGCCTCGCCCACCCACCACCCGACACGGCCGGATGAAGCGGATCAGCAGCGTGCGCCCGTTGTCGCCGTCGCCGGTGGGGCCGCCTTCACCTTCTCCTACGCCGAACACACCGAACTGCTCGCCGCCGCCGGGGCCGAGGTCGTCACCTTCGACCCCCTGCGGGACGAGGAACTGCCCGAGGGGACCGCCGGGTTGGTGATCGGGGGCGGGTTCCCCGAGGTGTACGCCGCCGAGCTGTCCGCCAACCAACCCCTGCGCAAGGCCGTTGCGGAGCTGGCGGCGAGCGGCGCTCCCGTGGCCGCCGAGTGTGCCGGGCTGCTGTATCTGTGCCGGGAGCTGGACGGGCTGCCGATGTGCGGGGTGCTGGACGCCTCGGCACGGATGACCGAGCGGCTCACGCTGGGCTACCGGGACGCCGTGGCCGTGGACGACAGCGTGCTCGCGGCGGCCGGGACGCGGATGCGGGGGCACGAGTTCCACCGGACCGTCGTGGAGCCCGGCTCGGGGGCGCAGCCCGCCTGGGGAGTCCGCAATCCCCGGCCGCGGCTCGAAGGTTTTGTACAGCGCGGTGTGCACGCGAGTTATCTGCACACGCACTGGGCGTCCGAGCCCGGTGTCGCCCGTCGGTTCGTGGAGAGGTGCCGGACGTCATGAGCAGCAGGCTGATCGGGGTCGGGGTCGGGCCCGGGGATCCGGAACTGGTGACCGTCAAGGGCGTCAACGCCCTGCGGGAAGCCGAGGTCGTGGTGGTGCCCGTGATGGCCGCGCCCGACGGGAAGGACGGCGGGGAGCGTGGCAGGGCCGAGGCGACCGTGCTGCACTACGTGCCCGAGGAGAAGGTCGTCCGGGTCGTGTTCGCGCTGAACGAGCGCAGCGACCGGGCCCGGCGCGAGGCGGCCTGGGACGCGGCCGGCGAGCGGGTCGCCGACCTGCTGCGGCGGCACCCGTCGGTGGCCTTCGCGACCATCGGCGACCCCAACGTGTACTCGACGTTCACCTACCTCGCCCAGACCATCGCCGAGCTCGTGCCGGGGACCGTCGTCGAGACGGTGCCCGGCATCACCGCCATGCAGGACCTCGCCGCCCGGTCGGGTGCCGTGCTGACCGAGGGGACCGAGCCGCTCACGCTTGTGCCCGTCACCGCCGGGTCGGCCGTGCTCAAGGACGCGCTGGCGGGGCCCGGGACCGTGGTCGCCTACAAGTTCGGGCGGCAGGCGCACGAGGTCGCCGAGGCGCTGCGGGAGACCGGGCGGCTCGGGGACGCCGTGTGGGGCTCGGCGCTCGGCCTGCCGGAGGAGTCCGTACGCCGGGCCGCCGAGCTCGACGAGGCGCCCCTGCCCTACCTGTCGACGCTCATCGCACCCGCCCGGCGCGAGGGCGGGCGGGGCGGAAAGCTCTGACCCGCCCGTCCCCCGCCGACCCTCCCCCGTTCCACCCCCTGTACGAGAGGACCCATCCCATGGCCGACGCCCCCGCCGGCAAAGTGACCTTCGTCGGTGCCGGCCCCGGCGCCGCCGACCTGCTGACGTTCCGCGCCGCGCGCGCCATCGCCGAGGCCGACGTCGTGATCTGGGCGGCCAGCCTGGTCCAGGAGGAGGTCCTGGAGCACGCCCGCGAGGACGCGGAGATCCTCGACTCGGCGACCATGTCCCTGGAGGACGTCGTCGCCGTATACGAGCGGGCCCGCGGCGAGGGGCTGAAGGTGGCCAGGATCCATTCCGGCGACCCGGCCCTGTGGGGCGGCACGCAGGAGCAGGTCGACCGGTGTGCCGAGATCGGCATCGCGACCGAGATCGTGCCCGGGGTGTCCTCCTTCTCGGCCGTCGCGGCCCTCGCGCAGCGCGAGCTGACCATCCCGGAGGTCGCGCAGTCGGTCGTGCTGACCCGGCTCGGCGGCGGCAAGACGCCCATGCCGCCCGGCGAGGAGGTCCGGGAGTTCGCCAAGCACGGCACCACCATGGCGGTGTTCCTCTCCGCCGCCCGCAGCGGGCAGCTGGTGCGGGAGCTGCTGGAGGGCGGCTACCCGACGACGACGCCGGTCGTGGTGGCCTACCAGGCGACCTGGCCGGAGGAACTGGTCGTGAGGTGCACCATCGGCACGCTGGAGGAGACGGTCAAGGAACACAAGCTCTGGAAGCACACCCTGTTCCTGGTCGGCCCGGCGCTCGACGCGCACGGCACGCGCTCGCACCTGTACCACCCGGGTCACTTCCACGGCTACCGCAAGGCCGACCCGGAGGCCCGGCGGGCGCTGCGCGAGCGGGGGGCGAGTACGTGATCACGGTGGTCGGCACGGGGACGGGGGCGGCGCCTTGTGACGACGTCCTCGCCGGTGCCGGGCTGGTCGTGGGCGGGCGTCGGCATCTCGACGCCGTACGGCTGCCGGAGACGGCGGAGCGGGTCGTGCTCGGGCCTCTGGCGCCGGCCCTCGACACCATCGGCGAGTACGTCGGCAAGGACCGTCCGGTCGTGGTGCTGGCCTCCGGCGACCCCGGGTTCTTCGGGATCGTGCGGGTGCTGGCCGAGCGGTTCGGGCCGGGGCGGCTGGACGTGCGGCCCGGGGTGTCGTCCGTCGCGGCCGCGTTCGCGCGGATCGGGCTGCCGTGGGACGACGCCGTGGTGGTGAGCGCCCATGGGCGGGAGCTGCGGACGGCCGTCCACGTGTGCCGGGCGCAGCCGAAGACGGCCGTGCTGACCGGGCCGGGCGCGGGTCCGGCGGAGCTGGGTGCCGCGCTGCGGGACGCCGCGCGGGTGCTGGTCGTGGCCTCCGGGCTCGGCTCGGACGCGGAGCGCGTGGAGCGGGTGACGCCCGCCGAGGCCGCCGCCCGGGACTGGGGTACGGCGGTGAACGTGGTGCTGTGCCTGGACGAGGCGCGGGCGCTCGGCCCCGTGCGGACGGTCGCGGGGCCCGGGGAGCGGCCGGCCGGCTGGGCCCTGGAGGAGGCGGAGTTCGCCCACCGGGACTCGATGATCACCAAGTTCGAGGTGCGCGCGCTGGCCCTGGCCCGGCTGGGGCCGCGCCCGGGTGACCTGGTGTGGGACGTGGGCGCGGGCTCGGGGTCCGTGGCCGTGGAGTGCGCGCGGCTGGGTGCGGCCGTGACCGCGGTGGAGAAGACCCCCGACGGGGTGGAGCGGGTCCGTGCCAACGCCGCCGCGCACGGTGTGGACGTGCACGTGGTGCGCGGCGCGGCACCGGACGCGCTGACGGAACTCGCCGAGGAACCCGACGCCGTGTTCGTGGGGGGCGGCGGGCGTGAACTGCCCGCGATCGTCGCCGCGTGCGCGCGGCGTGCCCGGCGCACGGTGGTCGTCGCCATGGCGGCGCTCGACCGGGTGCCGGCCGCACGCGAGGCCCTGACGAGCGCCGGTCTCACCTGCGACGGCGTGCTGCTGCAGTCGTCGCGGCTCGCGCCGCTGCCCGGGGACGTGACCCGGCTCGCGGCGACCAACCCCGTTTTCCTGCTGTGGGGCGTCCGGCCTCCGGCAGCCATCGAAGAAGGAGTCGCTCAGTGATCGGCCTCATTTCCGCCACGGCGGCGGGAGCGGCGGCGCGGGACCGGCTGGCCGCCGCGTGGCCGGACCGCACCCGTGTGTACGAAGGTCCCGTCGGGGACGCCGTACGGACCGCGTTCGCGCAGTGCGAGCAGCTCGTGTGCTTCCTGGCGACGGGGGCGGTGGTGCGGCTGGTGGCGCCGCTGCTGTCCGGCAAGACCGAGGACCCGGGCGTGGTGTGCGTCGACGAGAGCGGGCGGTTCGCCGTGTCCCTGCTGGGCGGGCACGCGGGCGGCGCCAACGAACTGGCCCGCGCGGTGGGCGAGGTGCTGGGTGCGGAGCCGGTGGTGACGACGGCCACGGACGCCGTGGACCTGCCCGGCCTGGACACCCTCGGCCTGCCCGTGGAGGGCGATGTCGCCGGGGTGTCGCGGGCGCTGCTGGACGGCGAGGCGGTGGCGCTGCGGGCCGAGGTGGCCTGGCCGCTGCCGCCGCTGCCGGTGACGGACGAGGGGGCGTACACGATCCGGCTCACCGACCGGCTCGTGGCGGCGGCCGAGCGCGAGGTCGTGCTGCGTCCGCCCACGCTGGTCGTCGGCGTCGGGGCGTCCAAGGGCGCCCCCACGGAGGAGGTCCTCGGGCTGGTCGAGGACGTCCTGCGGGAGGCCGGGCTGTCCGGAGCCTCCGTCGCCGAACTCGCCACCGTCGACGCCAAGGCCGAGGAGACCGGCATCGTCGAGGCCGCGCGGCGGCTCGGGGTGCCCCTGGTGACGTACTCCGCCGAGGAGCTGGCCGGGGTGGACGTGCCCAACCCGTCCGACGCGCCGCTGGCCGCCGTCGGCACCCCGTCCGTGGCGGAGGCGGCCGCGCTCGTGGGCGGGGGCGAACTGCTCGTCCCCAAGCGGAAGTCGGCCGCGAGCCCGGCCATGGCGACCTGTGCCGTAGTACGGCGGCCGGGGCGCGGGCGGCTCGCGGTGGTCGGGCTCGGGCCCGGTGCCCGGGACCTGCTGACGCCGCGCGCACAGGCCGAACTGCGGCGCGCTTCCGTGCTCGTGGGGCTCGACCAGTACGTCGACCAGATCCGTGATCTGCTGCGGCCCGGCACCCGGATCCTGGAGTCGGGGCTGGGCGCCGAGGAGGAACGGGCGCGCACGGCGGTCGAGGAGGCCCGCAAGGGGCAGGCCGTCGCGCTGATCGGCAGCGGCGACGCGGGCGTCTACGCCATGGCCTCCCCCGCCCTGGCCGAGGCCTCCGACGACATCGACGTGGTCGGTGTGCCCGGCGTGACGGCGGCGCTCGCGGCCGGTGCCATCCTGGGCGCCCCGCTGGGCCACGACCACGTGTCGATCAGCCTGTCCGACCTGCACACGCCGTGGGAGGTCATCGAGCGGCGGGTGCGGGCGGCGGCCGAGGCGGACATCGTGGTCACCTTCTACAACCCCCGTTCGCGCGGCCGCGACTGGCAGCTCCCCAAGGCGCTGGGCATCCTCGCCGAGCACCGGGCCCCGGGGACGCCGGTCGGTGTCGTGCGCAACGCCTCACGGCCGGACGAGTCCAGCCGGCTCACCACACTGGGCGCCCTCGACCCGGCGACGGTCGACATGATGACGGTCGTGACCGTGGGCAACACCGCGACCCGGGACATCGCGGGGCGCATGGTGACGCCGCGCGGCTACCGCTGGCAGACCGCGCAGGAGGGGGCCGAGTGAACCGCGTCGTCCATCCCATCGAGGTGGAGTCCTACCGGCGCCTGCGCGCCCGGCTGGACACCTCGCACTTCCCGCCGCTGACCCGTGCGGTCGTCGAGCGCGTCATCCACTCCGCCGCCGACCTCGACTACGCCACGGACCTCGTCATGGACGAGGCGGCCCTGGAGAAGGCGCACGCGGCGCTGCACGCCGGGGCGCCCGTGGTCGTGGACGTGGAGATGGTCGGCGCCGGGATCACCCGGCGCGAGACGGTCTGCCGCCTGAAGGACGCCGAGTCCGGGCCCGGTCTGACCCGGTCCGCGCACGCCATCCGGCTCGCCCACGAGCAGGTCGGCCCCGGCGCCCTCTGGGTGATCGGCAACGCGCCGACCGCGCTGGAGGAGCTGCTGACGCTCGACGCCGACCCCGCGCTCGTCATCGGACTGCCCGTCGGCTTCGTCGGCGCCGTCGAGTCGAAGGCCGCGCTGCGCGAGAGCGGACTGCCCGCCGTGAGCAACGTGTCCGAGAAGGGCGGGTCGGCGGTCGCCGCCGCCGCGCTCAACGCCCTGCTGTACCACCCCACTTCCGCCGAGGAGAAACTGTGACCACCCCGCCCGCCCTGCTCATCGCCGGCCACGGCACCCGGGACGACGCCGGAGCCGAGGCGTTCCGCGACTTCGTACGGCGGCTGGGGGCCCGCCACCCCGAACTGCCCGTCGCGGGCGGCTTCATCGAGCTGTCCCCGCCGCCCCTGGGCGAGGCCGTCACCGAACTCGTCGAGCAGGGCGTACGGCGCTTCGCCGCCGTCCCGCTGATGCTGGTGTCCGCCGGGCACGCCAAGGGCGACATCCCGGCGGCCCTGGCCCGCGAGAAGGAGCGGCACCCGGGCATCTCCTACACCTACGGGCGTCCGCTCGGCCCGCACCCGGCGCTGCTGAACGTGCTGGAGCGGCGGCTGGACGAGGCCCTGGGGTCCGCGGGCCGCACGCCGGGTGACCGTTCCGACGTGACGGTGCTGCTGGTGGGGCGCGGCTCCACGGACCCGGACGCCAACGCCGAGGTGCACAAGGCGGCCCGGCTGCTGTGGGAGGGGCGCGGCTACGCGGGCGTGGAGACGGCGTTCGTGTCGCTGGCGGCACCGGACGTGCCGAGCGGTCTTGACCGCTGTGTGCGGCTGGGCGCCCGCCGGATCGTGGTCCTGCCCTACTTCCTGTTCACGGGCATCCTGCCGGACCGGGTGCGGCACCAGACGGAGGGCTGGGCGGCCGCGCACCCGGAGGTCGAGGTGCTGTCGGCCGACGTCATCGGGCCGGAGCCGGAGCTGCTGGACCTGGTGTGGGAGCGGTACGAGGAGGCCGTCAAGGGCGATCTGCGGATGAACTGCGACTCGTGCGTGTACCGCATCGCGCTGCCGGGCTTCGAGGACAAGGTGGGCATGCCGCAGCAGCCGCACTTCCACCCGGACGACGACGACCACCACCACGGTCACGGCCACGGGCACCACCACGGTGCTCACTCGCATGCGCACTGAGAGCGGGCACGATCTGCGTCACCACGGGGACGCGGAGGTCCGCGACGACGGCGGTTCGCTCGTCGACCTCGCCGTGAACGTCCGCGCGGACACGCCGCCCGCCTGGCTGCGGGAGCACATCGCCGCGTCCGTGGGCGGGTTGGCGGCCTACCCGGACGGGCGGGCCGCGCGGGCTGCGGTGGCCGCGCGGCACGGGCTGCCGGTGGAGCGGGTGCTGCTGACGGCGGGCGCGGCGGAGGCGTTCGTGCTGCTGGCGCGGGCGCTGAAGGTGCGGCGGCCGGTCGTCGTGCACCCGCAGTTCACGGAGCCGGAGGCGGCGCTGCGGGACGCCGGGCACACGGTCGGCCGGGTGCTGCTGCGTGAGGAGGACGGCTTCCGGCTCGACCCGGCGGCCGTCCCCGAGGACGCGGACCTCGTGGTGATCGGCAACCCCACGAACCCGACGTCGGTGCTGCACCCTGCGGACGCGATCGCCTCACTCGCCCGGCCCGGGCGGGTGCTGGTGGTGGACGAGGCGTTCATGGACGCCGTGCCGGGCGAGCGCGAGGCCCTGGCCGGGCGGGTCGACGTGCCGGGCCTCGTGGTGCTGCGCAGCCTGACCAAGACGTGGGGGCTGGCCGGGCTGCGGATCGGATACGTGCTGGCGGCGCCGGAGACGATCGAGGACCTCCAGCGGGCGCAGCCGCTGTGGCCGGTGTCGACGCCGGCGCTGGCCGCGGCCGAGGCGTGCGTGGGGCCGCGGGCGGTGGCGGAGGCGGCCCACGCGGCGCACCGCGTCGCCGCGGACCGCGCCCATCTGCTGACCGGCCTCGCCCGTTTCGCCCCGGCCGGGCTGCGGGTCGCCGGGCCCGCCGAGGGTCCCTTCGTCCTGATCCGCCTGCCCCGGGCGGCCACCGTCCGCCGACGGCTGCGCGATCTCGGCTGGGCGGTGCGCCGCGGGGACACGTTCCCCGGCCTGGACGAGGAGTGGCTGCGGCTGGCGGTACGGGACCGCAGGACGACCGACGGGTTCCTGGAGGCACTGGGGCGGGCGCTGGAGGATTGAGCTCGCCTCCCACCCCCTGCCTGCGGGGGGGTCAGCCGCGTCGGCGGGCCAGGACCAGCGCTCCCCCGCCCGCCGCGAGCAGGGCGATCGCGCCGGCCACGAGGTACGGCGTCGTCGAGCCGCCGCCGGTCTCGGCCAGGCCGGCCTCGGCGGGCTCTCCCTGCGGCTTGACGTCGGCCGGTGCGGCGGAGGGCTCGGCCGGGGGCCGTGCGGCGGGCTCGGCCTTCGGCGTGCGGCAGGTCGCCTCGGCCAGGGTGAGCGTGCCGTCGACCTCGGCCACGTTCAGCTTCGACGGGTTGAGGGACACCGTGAGTTCGAGGGCTGTGGCGGCGGCGTCCCGGGTGGTGGTCCGGGTCCGGGCGAGGTCCAGCCGCACCTCGCCGACGCCCGGCACCTCGATGTCCGTCGGTCCGCCGGCGGTCAGGGCCACCCGCTTGCCCAGCACGGTCACCGAGCCGGGCAGACCGGTCGTGGCGGCCGGCATCTCGCCGACCGCGCAGGTGGCCTTGGCGGTGACCTGGTCGACCTCGATGACCGACAGCAGCGGCAGCCCGGGGACGTGCAAACGGGCGTGGGCCAGGGTGCTGCTGCCCTCGGCCTCGGTGGCGGACGTCGTGGCTCTCGCCTCGGCCACCTTCGCGCTGAGCACGTTGAAGGGCCGGCCGCCGTCCACCGCGTCGAGAGTGGCCGTCAGTGAGGTCCTGTCCGCGCTGCGCGGCGCCCGGACGTCGTTGAGGGAGACGGCGAGGGGGACGTTCACCGACTTGTTCAGCAGGGAGACGTCCAGGCCGGTGCGCAGCACGACGGCGCTCGCGCGACCGTGGTCGCCGGTGGCGTGCGCCGGGCTCACGCCGGTCAGGGCCACGGGCCCGGCGGCGAGGGCCGTGGCGGTCGCCACGGTCGCCAGACGGCGGGCGGGCATGCGGAAGGAAGGGCTGTTCACGGTGGGGACTCCAGGGGAGACAGGCTCGGGACCCGGAAAGAATCGCCGCGCCGCGCACGCGACGTCAGCGATCTGACGCCGCTTCACTCCAACGTGGAGGGCCCGTGAATCCATTCGATTCCAGCGGCACAGGCGTTCCCCGCCGTCATCCCCGGGAGGGGCGGCTCCGCGATCGCCGCCCGGGCACGGGCCCTACCCGACCACGCGCCCGTTCAGCACCACCCGGCGCGGTGACGTCAGCACCCGTACGTCGGCCCGTGGGTCCTCGTCGTAGACGACGAGGTCGGCCGGGGCGCCCTCGTCCAGGCCGGGGCGGCCGAGCCAGGTGCGGGCGGTCCAGGTGCCCGCGGCGAGGGCCTCGACGGGCGGGATCCCCGCGGTGACGAGCTCGCCCACCTCGGCCGCGGCCAGACCGTGGGCGA
Organism: Streptomyces sp. NRRL B-1140; assembly: GCF_001280065.1. Taxonomy (GTDB): domain Bacteria; phylum Actinomycetota; class Actinomycetes; order Streptomycetales; family Streptomycetaceae; genus Streptomyces. The sequence continues at coordinate 90,900 of NZ_LGEA01000093.1, read as the reverse complement.
GGCCGCCGCCGGCGTCGGTGCCGACGAAGACCTGGATACCGGCGTCGTAGGCGTTGCGCACGGTGTCGTAGCGGCGTTCGTGGAGCCGTCGCATATGGGCCGACCAGCGGGGGAACTTGCTCTCGCCGCCGTCGGCGAGCTGCGGGAAGGTCGCGATGTTGACCAGGGTCGGGACGATGGCGACGCCGCGCCGCGCGAACAGCGGGATGAGGTCCTCGGTGAGGCCGGTGGCGTGCTCGATGCAGTCGATGCCCGCCTCGACGAGGTCCTGGAGGGAGTCCTCCGAGAAGCAGTGCGCGGTCACGCGCGCTCCCAGCCGGTGGGCTTCGGCGATCGCCGCCTCGACGGCCCCACGGGGCCAGCAGGCCGAGAGGTCGCCGAGGTCGCGGTCGATCCAGTCGCCGACCAGCTTGACCCAGCCGTCGCCGCGGCGGGCCTCCTGGGCGACGTAGGCGACCAGATCCTCCGGCTCGATCTCCCAGGCGTAGTTGCGGATGTACCGGCGGGTGCGGGCGATGTGCCGTCCGGCGCGGATGATCTTCGGCAGGTCCTCGCGGTCGTCGATCCAGCGGGTGTCGGAGGGCGAACCGGCGTCGCGGATGAGCAGGGTGCCCGCGTCCCGGTCGGTCAGGGCCTGCTTCTCGGCCACGTCCGCGGGGACCGGGCCGTGCCGGTCGAGTCCGACGTGGCAGTGCGCGTCGACGAGGCCGGGCAGGGCCCAGCCGACGACCGTGCGGATGTCGCGGGCCCCGGCGGGACGGTCGTAGGAGACGCGGCCGTCGACCACCCACAGCTCGTCCCGGACGTCCTCCGGCCCGACGAGCACCCGCCCCTTCACGTGCAGCACCACCTGATCGCTCATGCACCGCACCTTAATCAGCCGGCCGCGGCACATCGACGGGGGCCGGTGCGCACGGCACTCGCCGCGCGGCGGGCCGGGGGCGGCCGGTTACCCTCGATGCGGCCGAACCTGCTGTGAGTGAAGAGAGCATTGCCGTGACGCATCCGTTTCTGGACCTGGCGCCGCTCGGCGCGGACCGCTTCGCCGCGATCGAGGACCGTGTGGCGCGGCTGCTGAGCACCGGGCAGGACGTCGTGATCATGCAGGGCGAGGCGCTGCTGCCGCTGGAGGGCGCCATCCGTGCCACGGCCGGTCCGGGCACGACGGCGCTGAACGTCATCACGGGACCGTACGGCCAGACCTTCGGCGACTGGCTGCGGGACTGCGGGGCGACGGTGATCGACCTGGCGGTGCCCTTCCACACGGCGGTCACGGCCGAGCAGATCCGGCAGGCCTTCGCCGAGCACCCGGAGATCGACTTCGTGTCCCTGGTGCACGCGGAGGCGGCGACGGGCAACACCAACCCGGTCGCGGAGATCGGCGAGGTCGTGCGGGCGCACGGGGCGCTGTTCTACCTGGACGCCGTGGCGTCGATCGGGGCCGAGCCGGTGCTGCCGGACGCGTGGGGTGTGGACCTGTGCGTGATCGGGGCGCAGAAGGCGATGGGGGGTCCGGCGGGGGTCTCGGCGGTGTCGGTGAGCGAGCGGGCCTGGGCGCGGATGGCGGCCAACCCGAAGGCGCCGCGCCGGTCGTACCTGTCGCTCCTCGACTGGAAGGAGCGCTGGATCGACGGCGGCCGCAAGGCGCTGCTGCACGCGCCGGCGCAGCTGGAGATGCTGGCGCTGGAGGCCTGCGTGGAGCGGATCGAGGCGGCCGGTCTCGACGCGGTGATGGCCCGGCACGCCTCCGCCGCGGCGGCCACCCGGGCCGGGTCGGTCGCGCTCGGCGGCGGTCTGGAGCCGTACGTGTACGAGGCGCGGGACGCGGCGCCCGTCGCCACGACGCTGCGGGCGCCGTCCCAGGTGGTGGCGTCGGAGCTGGTACGGCGGGCGCTGGAGGCGGACCCGGCGGTGCCGCTGGCCGCCGGCGGGGGTGCCCTGGCCAAGGAGATGATCCGGGTCAACCACTACGGCGCGGACGCGACGCCGGGGGCGGTGCGGGCGAGTCTGGCGGCCCTGGGCGCCGCGCTGTCCGAGCAGGGGCTGCCGGTGGATGTGCAGGGCGCGCTGCGCGCCGCCGAGGAGGCGTGGCGGTAGCCGTCGGCCCGGTCGCACCCGGGGCACCGTTGTCGGTGCCCCGTGCCATGCTCCCCGTATGACCACCAACACACCGTCCGACACCCCTGTCCTCCCCGACGGCCGCCCCGTCCCCCGCCTCACGGGCGACGAGCGGGCCATGCTCGAGAGCTGGCTGGACTTCCACCGGGCCACGCTGGAGCTGAAGTGCGCGGGGCTGGACGACACACAGGTGCGGATCGCCGCGGCCGAGCCGTCGTCACTGACCCTGCTCGGGCTGGTGCAGCACCTTGCCGAGGTCGAGCGGAACTGGTTCCAGCGGGTGGCGTGCGGACTCGACGTGCCGCCGGTGTACGAGGACGCGACCGGCTATGCGCTGGATCCGGCGCGCGGGCCGGACGAGGCGCTCGGGATCTGGCGGCGGGAGATCGCGCGGGGGCGGCAGCTGTGCGCCGGGCTGCCGCTGGACCACGTCGGGCGGGTGGCCGAGGGGCCGGTGCCCGGGATGGAGGTCAGCCTGCGCTGGGTGCTCATCCACATGATCGAGGAGTACGCGCGGCACAACGGCCACGCCGATCTCCTGCGGGAGCGCATCGACGGAGTGACCGGGGCCTGAATTGCACGTGCATTCCGTGAGACCCCATATGTAAGCTGGCACACAATTAAGAATTCCCTCAAGAAAAGCTTCCCGTATTCTTCTGCCCGCTTTTCCCAGTCCTAAACGCGCAGATTTTGAGGACACTCGGAGGGGAAATTCTGGCAGGTTTCGCGCGGCTTACACGGCTGTGACGCGTTACACACTGTGACCGCTTTGCCCGGTATTACCCGGGCAATATCGGGCAATCCACCCCCTCTATGCATGATCCCTCGCGCTCGCGCGATAACACAGACGAGGGCCATATGTAACCCCGATCGGCGATGCAATTTTGAATTTCGCTGGGTAAGTTCAATTTGCATGACCGCCGTACAAGCAGATCCGCAAATCGACCGCCCCACCGTGGCCGACGGAGCCGCACTCTGGCGGATGGCGAAGGACTCGAAGGTTCTCGACCTGAACTCGTCCTACAGCTATCTGCTGTGGTGCCGGGACTTCGCCGCCACCTCGGCCGTCGCCCGTGACGAGCAGGGCGAGCCGATGGGTTTCATCACCGGGTACGTGCGGCCGGACAGCCCGCGCACCCTGCTGGTCTGGCAGGTGGCGGTGGACGAGGCCCACCGCGGGCGCGGACTGGCAGCCGCGCTGCTCGACGGCCTGGTCGCGCGGACCGTGGCCGACCTCGGGGTGACGACGGTGGAGACCACCATCACCCCGGACAACACCGCCTCGGAGCGCCTGTTCACGTCGTTCGCCGAGCGTCACGGCGCGCGGCTGGAGCGCGAGGTGCTGTTCGAGACGGCCGTGTTCCCCGACGGGCCGCACGACCCCGAGGTCCTGTACCGCATCGGCCCGCTGCCCCACTGAGACTTCCCTCCCCACCCCACTCCCGTCCCACAGACTTCCCCCACGCACCGAGGAGCGATTCGCCGTGACCATCACCCAGCCCGACCTGAGCGTCTTCGAGACCGTCGAGTCCGAGGTGCGCAGCTACTGCCGCGGCTGGCCCACCGTCTTCGACCGTGCGGTGGGCAGCCGCATGTACGACGAGGACGGCCATGAGTACCTCGACTTCTTCGCCGGAGCCGGGTCACTGAACTACGGGCACAACAACCCGGTCCTGAAACGCGCGCTGATCGACTACCTGGAGCGCGACGGCGTCACGCACGGGCTCGACATGTCGACCACGGCCAAGCGCACGTTCCTGGAGGCCTTCCAGAACCTGCTGCTGCGCCCGCGCGACCTGCCGTACAAGGTCATGTTCCCCGGCCCGACCGGCACCAACGCCGTGGAGTCCGCGCTGAAGCTGGCGCGGAAGGTGAAGGGCCGCGAGGCGATCGTGTCGTTCACCAACGCCTTCCACGGCATGTCGCTGGGCTCGCTGGCCGTGACCGGCAACGCCTTCAAGCGGGCCGGCGCCGGCATCCCGCTGGTGCACGGCACGCCCATGCCGTTCGACAACTACTTCGACGGCACGGTCGAGGACTTCCTGTGGTTCGAGCGGCTGCTGGAGGACCAGGGGTCCGGGCTGAACAAGCCGGCCGCCGTGATCGTCGAGACCGTGCAGGGCGAGGGCGGCATCAACGTGGCCCGGCCCGAGTGGCTGCGCGCCCTGTCCGAGCTGTGCGAACGGCAGGACATGCTGCTGATCGTCGACGACATCCAGATGGGCTGCGGTCGCACCGGCGCGTTCTTCTCCTTCGAAGAGGCGGGCATCACGCCCGACATCGTCACCGTCTCCAAGTCGATCAGCGGCTACGGCCTGCCCATGTCGCTGTGCCTGTTCAAGCCCGAGCTCGACATCTGGGAGCCCGGCGAGCACAACGGCACCTTCCGCGGCAACAACCCCGCGTTCGTCACGGCCACCGCGGCCCTGGAGACCTACTGGGCCGACGGCTCCGCGATGGAGAAGCAGACCCGCAAGCGCGGCGAGCAGGTCGAGCAGGCGATGATCTCCATCACCGAGGAGAACCTGGCCGACGTGAAGGAGTACCGCGGCCGCGGCCTGGTGTGGGGCCTGGAGTTCCACGACAAGGCCCGCGCCGGCAAGGTCGCCAAGCGCGCCTTCGAGCTCGGACTGCTCATCGAGACGTCCGGCCCGGAGAGCGAGGTCGTGAAGCTGCTCCCGGCGCTCACCATCACGCCCGAGGAGCTGGACGAGGGCCTGAGCACGCTGGCCCGCGCCGTCCGCGAGACCGCCTGACACCGAACCGAGCACCACTCACCTAGGAGGCATCGCAGCACCGTGATTGTCCGTTCGTTCAAGGAGATCGAAGGTACCGACCGGCACGTGAAGGCGGCGTCCGGTACGTGGGAGAGCAAGCGCATCGTCCTCGCCAAGGAGAAAGTCGGTTTCTCCCTGCACGAGACGGTCCTCTACGCGGGTACGGAGACGTCGATGTGGTACGCGAACCACATCGAGGCCGTCGTCTGCGTGGAGGGCGAGGCCGAGCTGACCGACCACGAGACCGGGCTGACGCACACGATCACGCCCGGCACGATGTACCTCCTGGACGGGCACGAGAGGCACACGCTGCGGGTCAAGCAGGACTTCCGCTGCCTCTGCGTGTTCAACCCGCCCGTGACCGGACGGGAGGACCACGACGAGAACGGCGTCTACCCGCTGCTCACCGAGGAGGTGTGACGTTTCCATGACCGCCACCACCGACACCACCACCGGTATCCCGGACCTCTATCCCAGTCGCGGTGCCGCCGAGGCACTGACCCCGCGCCAGGACCCGGTCGTCTGGGGCGCACCCGACGCCCCGGGCCCGATCGTCCCGGCCGACCTGCTCTCCTTCGAGCGCGACGGCTTCCTGGCCATCGACGAGCTCATCAGCGACGACGAGGTCGCCGTCTACCGGAACGAGCTGAACCGGCTGGTGAACGACCCGGACATGCGGGCCGACGAGCGGTCGATCGTCGAGCCGAAGTCCAAGGAGATCCGCACGGTCTTCGAGGTGCACAAGATCAGCGAGGTGTTCGCCCGGCTGGTCCGCGACGAGCGGGTGGTCGGACGGGCGCGGCAGATCCTCGGCTCGGACGTGTACGTCCACCAGTCGCGGATCAACGTCAAGCCGGGGTTCGGCGCCAGTGGCTTCTACTGGCACTCGGACTTCGAGACGTGGCACGCCGAGGACGGTCTGCCGCGGATGCGCACGGTGTCGGTCTCGATCGCGCTGACCGAGAACTACGACACCAACGGCGGACTCATGATCATGCCGGGGTCGCACAAGACGTTCCTCGGGTGTGCGGGTGAGACGCCGAAGGACAACTACAAGAAGTCGCTGCAGATGCAGGACGCGGGCACGCCGTCGGACGAGGCGCTGACGCAGATGGCCGCGCAGCACGGCATCAAGCTGTTCACCGGCAAGGCCGGTTCGGCGACCTGGTTCGACTGCAACGCCATGCACGGTTCGGGCGACAACATCACGCCGTTCCCGCGCAGCAACGTGTTCATCGTGTTCAACAGCGTGGAGAACACGGCGGTGGAACCGTTCGCGGCCCCGGTCCGGCGCCCGGAGTTCATTGGGGCGCGGGACTTCACGCCGGTGCGGTGACCGTCGTCAGCGGTTGCCGCTGACGTGACCGCCTCGGCGGTCGGATGACTGCGTGACAGAGCTACCGGGTGGGGCCTCCTCGTGTGGGACGGGAGGCCCCGCCCGGTTCTGTCATGCCGCGAGCACCCGCAGGAGCCGGTCCACGTCCGCGGGCGTGTTGTAGAGGTGGAACGCGGCCCGCAGGTTCCCGGACCGGTCGGACACCTCGATGCCCTGGCGGCTCAGTTCGCCCTGCCGGTGGCCGAGCCCCGGCACCGACACGATCGCCGAGCCGGGCGAGGCGATCGGCTCGTGACCCAGCTCCGCGAGCCCCGCACGGAAGCGGTCGGCGAGGCCGACGTCGTGGGCGTGCACGACGTCGACGCCGATCTCCTCCAGCAGTTCCAGGGAGGCGCGCAGTCCCGCGTAGCTGAAGAGGGCGGGGCTGACGTCGAAGCGCCGCGCGGAGTGGGCTAGTTCCTCGACGGGGCCGTAGCAGCTGTCCCAGGGCCGTTCCCCGGCGACCCAGCCGGCGAGCAGCGGGGTGAGCCCGCCGAAGTCCCGCGGGGCGACGAAGAACGCGGCTCCGTGCGGGCCGAAGAGCCACTTGAATCCGACGGAAGCGACGTAATCGTCGGCGTCGGCCTCCAGCGGCAGCCAGCCGGCCGACTGGGAGGCGTCGACGTAGGTGCGGGCGCCGTGCGCCCGGGCCGCCTCGCGTACCGCGGGCAGGTCGGCGAGACGGCCGTCGGCGGACTGGGCGGCGCTGACCGCGACGAGCGCGGTGCCGGGTCGGACGGACTCGGCGAGCCTCTCCAGGGGCACGGCACGCACCTTGAGGTCGCCGCGGGCGTGGAACGGGTTCACCAGGGAGGAGAAGTCGGCCTCCGCCGTGAGGACCTCGGAGCCGGCGGGCAGCGAGGCGGCGATCAGCCCGCCGTACTCGGCGACCGACGCACCGGTCGCGACCCGCTCGGCCGGAACGCCGGCCAGCCGGGCGAAGGACGCGCGGGCCGCCTCCACGTCCTCGTACAGGGGACCCAGGGGCATGCCCTCGGCACGCATCCGCACCGCCTGCTGTACGGCGCCGACGGTACGGGCGGGCAGAAGCCCGTTGCTCGCGGTGTTGAGGTAGGTGTTCTTCGGGGTGAACTCGGCACGGACGAGGTTCTCGAAGGTCTCCATGGAACCACTCTGCGTCCCCTGGATCTCCCCGTCCATTGCCGATTCCTGCGTGATGTCGCTAAGGAACGCTTATGGATGCGCTCCGAGCTGGCCTTTTCAGTGCTGGGGCACAGCGCAGCCGTCCGGGCCACAGGCGTCCGCGTCCTCGCCGCCGTCGACGATCGTCAGGGGCGCGTGCTCGCCGTACGCCTGGGTCAGGGCCCGGGAGAAGACCTCGGCGGGCTGGGCGCCGGAGACGCCGTACTTCCGGTCGAGCACGAAGAACGGCACGCCGTTCGCCCCGAGCCGCGCGGCCTCGCGCTCGTCGGCGCGGACCTCGTCGGCGTACGCGTCCGGGTCGGCGAGCACCGCGCGCACGGCCTCCGCGTCCAGGCCGGCGGCCGCGGCGAGCTCCACGAGCCGCTCGTCGTCGTTGAAGACGGAGCGCTCCTCGGCGAAGTTGGCCCGGTAGAGCAGGTCGAGCAGCTGCGCCTGGCGGCCCTCCTCCTTGGCGAGGTGAAGCAGGCGGTGCATGTCGAAGGTGCTGCCGTGATCCCGGCCGCGGGTGCGGTAGTCGAGGCCTTCGGCGGCGGCCTGGGACCCGAGGTTGTCCTCTCCGGCCTCGGCCTGCGCGGCACTCATCCCGTACTTCCTGGTGAGCATCGTGATCACGGGCTGGATGTCGTCCTTGGCGCGGCCGGGGTCCAGCTCGAAGGAGCGGTGCACCACCTCGACGTCGTCGCGGTGCGGGAAGTCCCGCAGCGCCTTGTCGAAGCGGGCCTTGCCCACGTAGCACCAGGGGCAGGCGATGTCGCTCCAGATCTCGACGCGCATGTCTCGGCTCTCTCCAGGTCGTACCGTGCGGAGACTCCCTCCGCCGGATCGATGAACGTTCAATCAGTGGCGTTCATTCCCCGGGGACGACGAACCGCATCCGCAGATGGTGATCCCCCGGCCCGACCGGCTCCGGGATCCATCCCTGCCGCCGGTAGAACCCCTGGGCCCGGGCGTTGCCGACGTGCACGTCGAGCACGGCCGTACGCCTGCCGTCGGCCTGCCACTCCTCTACACACGCAGCGTGCAGCGCGCTGCCGGCTCCGAGGCGCCAGTGGCCGGGGTCGACATGGAACTGGAAGAGCTTCACCGTCTCCGCCGGGGCGTCCTCGGGGGTGCGGAAGGAGGCCAGGCCGATGAGGCGGCCCGCCTCCGCCACGCACAGCACCCGCCCGTCCGGCCGGGTGAGGGCACCGCGCCAGGCCTCGGTCCAGTCGGTGCCGTCCCGCGGCACCCCGTCGGGGTAGTACGTCGCCCGGGCCCGCGCGTGCAGCGCGACGACGTCCGCCAGCTCGGCGGGCAGGACGGTACGGATCACACGGCCTGGCGTCACTCGGTCCCTGATCATGGAGATGACGACGTGCCCGGGCCGGGGGCGGTTCCCGGGACGGGCTCAGCTGCCGTCCCGCAGATCGTTCGGCCAGGACGGCCTGAACTCGATGTGGTCGTACGTCACCACGCAGCCCTCCCCCATCGGGCACTGGGCCATGAAGCCGACCAGGGCCGCGTCCGTCTCCTTCTCGTCGCCGAGGGTGAACAGCCGGACGAAGGTCCAGCGTTCGCCGTCGCGCGAGGCGTGGAAGGCGAAGGCGCGGCCGGTGCGGCTCACCCGCAGCCATACGGAACTGCCGTCCACGGTGAAGGAGTTGGCGTCGTCGGAGTGGCCCCGGGTGACCACCGTGCAGACGGTGGGGACGTCCGGGGAGTACTCCAGGCAGAGCTTGGCCCAGGCCCGCTCCCCCACGTGGACGTAGAGCACCCCGGCGTCGAAAGCCGCACCGAACCCGACGGTGACCTTGGCGATCAGCTGGAAGTCGCCCTCCGGCGCCCCGAGCAGCCGGGGCGCGTCGGAAGCGGGGTCAAGACCCTCACCGGTGGGCGGCACGAACCGGTCCTGCCGCGCCCCGGCCCACCCGGTGAGCACACCGTCCTCGTACGACCAGTGACCATCGGGCCCGTACGTGCGCAGGCCGAAGGGAAGTTCAGGAAATTCCAGATCCATTCGACCAAGTGTTTCAGGTCGCACCCTCAGGGGCGCGGGGAACGGCGCGATCAGCCACGACGGAACCGGCAGCCCGCAGTCCACCGCACCCCTACGGCGTCAACGCTCCAAACGCCCGTTGAACCTGCGAGGCAGGCCCAGCGGGTTCTCGTCCCGCAGCTCCGCGGGCAGCAACGCGGACGGCGCGTTCTGATAGGCAACCGGCCGCATCCACCGCTCGATGGCCGTACCACCCACCGACGTGGACGTCGACGTCGTCGCCGGGTAAGGCCCACCGTGATGCTGCGCGGGCGCGACGGCGACCCCCGTCGGCCAGCCGTTCACCAGCACGCGCCCGGCCAGCGGCGTCAGCTCCGCGAGGATCTCCGCGCCGCGGCCCTGGCCCGCCGCCTCCTCCTCGGACAGCTGCACCGTCGCCGTGAGGTTGCCGGGCAGCCGCGACAGCACCGCCTTCACCTCGGTGTCGTCCTCGTAGCGGGCCACCACGGTGACCGGCCCGAAGCACTCCTCCAGGAGCAGGTCGTGCTCGCCCTCGGCGGCCAGCCTGCTCGCCGGCACCGTGAGGAAGCCCGCGCTGACGGTGTGCTCGCCGCCCGCGCCCGGGGTGACCGGGGAGTCGACGTCGGGCAGCCCGGCCCGCTCGGCCACGCCGGCGACGAAGTTGTCGCGCATGCGGTGGTCGAGCAGGACGCCGGCGTCGGTGTCGCTGACGGCGTCCGTCAGGGACTTCAGCAGTGCGTCGCCCGCGGCACCGGCCGGCGCGAGGACGAGGCCCGGCTTCACACAGAACTGGCCGACGCCCAGCGTCATGGAACCGGCGAGACCGGCACCGATGGCCTCGGCCCGCTCGGCGGCGGCGGCCTCGGTGACCACGACCGGGTTCAGGGAGCCCAGCTCACCGTGGAAGGGGATCGGGACCGGGCGGGCCGCCGCGGCGTCGAAGAGCGCCCGGCCGCCGCGCACGGAGCCGGTGAAGCCTGCCGCCGCGACCAGCGGGTGCTTGATCAGCTCGACACCCGCCTCGAAGCCGTGGACCAGGCCCACGACGCCGTCGGGGATGCCGTGCCGGGCGGCGGCCCGGCGCAGCACCTTGGCGACGTACTCGGACAGGGCCGGGTGGTCGGGGTGGGACTTGACGACGACCGGGCAGCCGGCCGCGAGGGCGCTCGCGGTGTCACCGCCCGCGACCGAGAAGGCGAAGGGGAAGTTCGACGCCGAGTAGACGGCGACGACGCCCAGCGGCACCTTGTAGCGGCGCAGGTCCGGGATCGGCGGGGTCGCGGTGTCGTCGGGGTGGTTGATGACGACGTCGAGGAAGGCGCCCTCGTCGACGATGTCGGCGAAGGCGCGCAGCTGGTAGCAGGTGCGGGCGAGCTCGCCGGTCAGCCGGACCGGGCCGAGCGCGGTCTCGGCGTCGGCGGTCTCGACGAGAGACTCCTCGGCCGCCTTGAGCTCGTCGGCGGCGGTGCGCAGGAAGGCCGCGCGGACCGCGCGGTCGGCCAGGGCGCCGCGGGCCTCGTGCGCGGCCCGGACGGCGGCGTCCACCTCCTGGGCTGTGGCCTCCACCGCAACCTGTTCACGCTGCTTCCCGGTTCGGGGGTCGACACTCCAGACTGGTGCTGCTGCCACCGCGGGTCCCTCCACACATGTCATGCCGCAGTATTGGGTCATCCACCAGGGGCGTTCGATATACTGAACGCTGTCTCTGGTGATGAATATGCTGTTGGAGACTATTTCCCGTCCAACGAAGGGGTCAAGGGCGATGTCGGCTGGCGAGTCGGGCGGCGGGGCGCAGGTCAAGTCCGCGGTGCGAACGGTTGAACTGCTCGAATACTTCGCCGGACGCCCCGGCATGCACTCCCTCGCGGCGGTCCAGGAGGCCGTCGGATATCCCAAGTCCAGCCTCTACATGTTGTTGCGCACCCTGGTCGAGCTGGGCTGGGTGGAGACCGACGCGACGGGCACGCGGTACGGCATCGGGGTGCGGGCCCTGCTGGTGGGCACGTCGTACATCGACGGTGACGAGGTCGTCGCCGCGGCCCGCCCGACACTGGACCGGCTCTCGGACGACACGACCGAGACGATCCACCTCGCCCGCCTCGACGGCACGAACGTCGTGTACCTGGCCACCCGCCAGTCGCAGCACTACCTGCGCCCCTTCACCCGGGTCGGCCGCCGGCTGCCCGCGCACTCCACGTCCCTCGGCAAGGCGCTGCTGAGCACGTACTCCGACGAGCAGGTCCGCAAGATGCTCCCGGAGACGCTGCCCGCGCTGACCGAGCACACCATCACCGACCGGGAGAAGCTCATCGAGGAACTGCGCCAGGTGCGGGAGCAGGGCTTCGCGGTCGACCGCGAGGAGAACACGCTGGGGCTGCGCTGCTTCGGCGTGGCGATCCCGTACCGCACCCCGGCGCGGGACGCGATCAGCTGCTCGGTGCCGGTGGCACGGCTGACCCCCGCCCACGAGCAGCTGGTGAAGGACGCCCTCTTCGACGCGCGGGACCGGCTGACACTGGCCACCCGTAGGCTCTGAGGCATGAATGTCGAGCTGCGCGCGGTCCACGACAGCGATCTGCCGGTCTTCTTCCGGCAGATGAACGACCCCGAGTCGCTGACCATGGCGGCCTTCACCCCGGAGGATCCGGCCGACCGGGCCGCCTTCGACACCCGGTGGTCCCGGATGCGCTCCTCGCCCGACGTCGTCGTCCGTACGGTCCTGGCCGACGGGGACGTGGTCGGCAGCGCGGGGGCGTACGGGGAGCCGGGCGAGCGCGAGGTGACGTACTGGGTCGACCGCGCGTACTGGGGCAAGGGCATCGCCACCCAGGCGCTGCGGGCGCTGCTCACCGAGGTGCCCGAGCGCCCGCTGTACGCGCGCGCGGCGTCGGACAACAAGGGGTCGCTGCGCGTGCTGGAGAAGTGCGGGTTCCGGGCGGTCGCGGCGGCCCGGGGGTACGCCCCGGCCAGGGGCGCCGAGATCGACGAGACGGTGCTCGTCCTGGAGGGCTGAGACGCTCCCCTGCGCCCGCGTGCCGGAATTCTGAACGCCGGATGAGAAAACCGGCCCGCGGATGAGAAAACAGGACGGACAGGAACGATCCGCCCGGTGTGGTTCGTCCTCCTGTTCGCAATGAACAAGACGATCAGGCGCGCCTCGGTCTTCTCCATGCTCCTGGTGTTGGCTCTGCTGGTCAGGGCGACCTGGGTGCAGTTCTACGAAGGCCAGGCGCTGGCAGACGACAAGGACAACCGGCGGAACGCGATCGAGACGTACTCGGCGCCGCTCGGGAACATCATCGTGGGCGGCCGGTCGGTCACCGGCTCGACGCCGACGAAGACGGGCGACCTGAAGTACAAGCGGACGTACACGGACGGCCCGCTGTACGCGGCGGTGACGGGTTTCGCGTCGCAGGCGTACGCCCCGACTCAGCTGGAGGGCATCTACACCGATCTGCTGAACGGCACGGACAGCCGGCTCAAGTCCGTGATGGACACGCTGACCAACCAGCGGGCCGAGCCGGGCAACGTGGTGACGACCATCGACCCCGACGTGCAGAAGGCCGCCTACCACGCGCTCGGTGACAAGAAGGGCGGTGCCGTCGCCATCGACCCGAAGACCGGGAAGATCCTCGCGGTCGTGTCGACGCCGTCGTACGACCCCTCCTCGCTGACCGACGCCAACACCGCGGGCGCGGCCTGGGAGAAGCTCACCAAGGACCCGGAGAAGCCGCTGGTGAACCGTGCGCTGCGGCAGCCGCTGCCGCCCGGTTCGACGTTCAAGCTGGTGGTGGCGGCGGCCGCGCTGGAGGACGGGCTGTACTCGTCGGTGGACGAGAAGACGGACAGCCCGGACCCGTACACGCTGCCGGGCACCAGCCGGGACCTGACCAACGAGAACCCGAACGCGCCCTGCACGAACGCGACCATCCGTACGGCGCTGGAGTACTCCTGCAACAACGTCTTCGCCAAGATGGCCGTGAAGCTCGGCCAGGACAAGGTGAAGGCGATGGCCGACAAGTTCGGCTTCGACGACGACAAGCTGGACGTGCCGGTGCGGGCCTACACGAGCGTGTACCCGTCGGACATGTACCCGTCGCAGACGGCCCTGACGGGCATCGGCCAGTTCGACGTCACGGCCACCCCGCTGCAGATGGCCATGGTCTCGGCGGCCCTTGCCAACGGCGGCAAGCTGGTGTCGCCGCACATGGTCTCGCAGATCACCGACAGCGGTGGTGATGTGCTGCAGGACTACGACGACGACGCAGGCACGAAGGAGATCGTCAGCTCCTCGACCGCCCGGCAGCTGCAGTCGGCGATGGAGACGGTCGTGAACAAGGGCACGGGCACGAACGCCCGCATCCCGGGCGCGACCGTCGGCGGCAAGACGGGCACGGCCCAGCACGGCGAGAACAACAGCCAGGTGCCGTACGCCTGGTTCACCTCGTACGGCAAGTCCGACTCGTCGGGCAAGGAGGTCGCCGTGGCGGTCGTCGTGGAGCAGTCGAACGCGGCCCGCTCGGAGGTCAGCGGCAACGGCCTGGCGGCGCCCGTCGCCAAGGCGATGATGCAAGCGGCGCTCGAGGACTGAACCCCGGCCGCCGGTAAACCGTCTTCACGGACGAGACGGGCCGCCCCCTTCCCCCCGGGGGCGGCCCGTCCTCATGTCAGCGCGGGGCCCGGTGTCACTTCGCTCCCAGGAGCTGCTCGATCGGGTCGATGGCGAAGTACACGAGGAACAGCGCCGAGGTCCCCCACAGCAGCCAGTGCACCTCCCTGGCCTTGCCGAGCACGGTCTTGATGACGACGTAGGCGAGGAAACCGGCGCCGATGCCGTTGGTGATGGAGTAGGTGAACGGCATCACCGCGATGGTGAGGAACGCCGGGATGGCGATGTCGTAGCGGTCCCAGTCGATGTGCTTGACCTGGGTCATCATCAGGAAGCCGACGGCGACCAGAGCCGGGGCGGCCGCCTGCAGCGGGACGATGGTGAGCAGCGGGGTCAGGAACAGCGCGAGACCGAACAGGCCGCCGGTGACGAGGTTGGAGAAGCCGGTGCGCGAGCCCTCGCCGACACCGGCCGCGGACTCGATGTAGGAGGTCGCCGAGGAGGCGGAGGCAGCGCCGCCCGCGACCGCGGCCGCACCGTCGATGAGCAGCACCCGGCCGAGGTTCGGGACCTTGCCCTCCTCGTCGAGCAGGCCGGCCTCGGCGCTGATGCCGACGACCGTGCCCATGGTGTCGAAGAAGTCGGACAGGATCAGCGTGAAGATCAGCAGGACGACGGTGATGACGCCGACGCCGGGGGCGCTGAAGGCACCGAGCAGGTCGAAGTGGCCGATGAGTCCGAAGTCGGGGGCGTCGACGAGCTTGTCGGGCCAGGCGGGGGTGGTCAGACCCCAGGACTTGATGTCGGCGAGGGAGTTGATCACCACCGCCAGCGCGGTCATGGTGACGATGCTGATCAGGATGGCGCCCTTGACCTTGCGGGCGAGCAGTCCGATCGTCAGCAGCACCCCGAGGCAGAAGACCAGCATCGGCCAGCCGGCGAGGGTGCCGGTGCCGCCCAGCTGAACGGGCACGGTGGTGTTCGCGGCGTCCGGGATGCGGCTGACGAACCCGGCGTCGACGAAGCCGATGAAGGCGATGAACAGGCCGATGCCGACGCTGATCGCCTGCTTCAGCGGCTGGGGTATCGCGTGCATGACGGCCTCGCGCAGTCCGGTCACCACCAGCACGCAGATCAGCAGGCCTTCGAGGACGATCAGGCCCATCGCGTCGTCCCAGCTCATCAGCGGGGCGATCTGGAAGGCGACCACGGCGTTCAGACCGAGTCCGGCGGCGAGCGCGAGGGGCAAGTTGCCGCCCACGCCCATGACGATCGTCATGACCGCGGCCACCAGGGCGGTGGCGGTGGTGAGTTGGACGGCGTCCAGCTGGTGCCCGAACTTGTCCTTCGCGCTGCCCAGGATGATGGGATTCAGGACGAGGATGTAGGCCATCGTGAAGAAGGTGGCGAAGCCGCCGCGGATCTCCCGGCCGAAGGTCGAGCCCCGCTCGGAGATCCGGAAGAACCGGTCGACGCCGTTCGACGGCGGTGCCGTGACGGGTGGCCGCTCGGTGACCTGCTGGGGTTCGGACATGGCGCGTGCTCCTCGGTGCCTGGGTGATCGGTGTGCGGATGCTGGCCGGATTGTGCCCGGGTCGGACCCGGTTCAGGTTTTCGCCGTGTTACGGATTCCGGGTGCGGCCGGCCATACGCTGTTCGAAGCCCCGTACGAACTGTTCGACGATCGCTGCTACGCTTCCCGGTCTCGTCCGGGCCTCCCCCGGATGGTCACATGTCAACTACATGACACCCACAGGGCGCCCCGTCCGGGAGCGCCCGTAGCCGCTGGGAGGAGAGGTCGCCCGTGGGCACGGTCGTCGACGACGCCGCCTCCGTGGAGTTCCACGCCTTCTTCGAGCGTCATTACGCCGAACTGTCCCGCCTCGCCCACCTGCTGACCGGCGAGTCGGACAGTGCGGACGACCTGGCGGCGGACGCGTTGCTCGCGATGTGGCACCGCTGGGACCGGGTGCGCGCGGCCGACCATCCGGCGGCGTACGCGCGCGGTGTGGTCGCCAACCTGGCCCGTACCCGCATCCGCAGCGCGGTGCGCGAGCGGCGGCGCATCGCCCTGTTCTGGTCGCAGCGCGAGGAGAACACCGAGAACCCGGACGTCGCGGGCGTGGTCGATGTGCGGGAGGCGTTGCGCAGGCTGCCGTTCCGCAAGCGGGCCTGCGTGGTGCTGCGGCACGCGTTCGACCTGTCGGAGAAGGACACCGCGCAGGCGCTCGGTGTCTCGGTGGGTACGGTGAAGAGCCAGACCTCGAAGGGCATGGCCGAACTCCAGCGGCTCCTGGGGACACAGGGCGTACCGCAGCGGATGCACGCGACGCTGGGCACTCCCCGCTGCTCGCCGGCCGTGGAGGGCGTGCGCACCGGCGAGGGCGGAGGGAGGGACCGATGAGCATGCGGCGGGACGTGCACGAGGAGGTGCGCGCCCGGTTGCACGAGGCGGCCGGGGCGCACGAGCCCGACCGGGAGCGCATGCTGGCCCGGATCGAGCGCGGCATGGCCGGTCCGGCCGGTTCCGGCCATCGGACGACGCGTCCGCCGGTCTTCGGCTGGATGCGGGTGGCGGGGGCGACCGCCGCGGTCGCCGGTGTCCTGGCGGTGGGCGGTTATGCGGTGGCGTCCGCGGTGAAGGAGGAGACCGCCCCGCGCCAGCGGGAAGTGGCGACGTCCGCGACCCCGGATCCCACGCCTTCCCCGGAGGCGACGAGCCGGGCCCCCGCACCCCCGGTGCCGGTGAGACCGGCACCGAGCCGGCCGTCCGAGCGCCGTGAGTCCGGGCCCCCGCCGTCGGGAACACCGAGCGCCCCGGCCACCGGGCGGCCGCGCACCGCGGCCGAGGACGGCCCGCTGTGGTCGGACGGCTCGGTCGACCCGCACAGCAACGACTTCTGGGCGCAGAGCGACGTCACGCTCAGGACCCGCGAGCAACTGACCGCGCTGACCGTGCGGCTGGAGGTCGCCCAGACCGGCGGCGTCTCCGATGCGGGTGCCTGGCGCTCCCTGCCCGAGGACGACTTCACCTTCGCGGTCGCCGAGCGGGAGGGGTTCCTCGTCTACACCTGGACCCTCAAGGAGGGCCGCACGGTCCCCGTGGGCGAGTGGGTGTTCGCCGGCCAGTTCGGCCACGCCCGCGGCGGCCGCGACGCGAGCACGGACCGCTACACGGTGACGGCCACGGCCGGTTCGCGGCAGCTGTCGGTGGGCGGTGGTTTCGCCGCCGTGGACGACGGCGACGGCGCCTCGTGAAAATTCACCGAAGAGGCGGCAACCCTTTCCTCACCGGTGGCGACCATGAGGCGCAAGGCCACCCCCACCTGAGGAATCGGTACATGACTGCACCGGCAGAACAGCGCGTCCGCCATCGCCGCAGCGCCACCAAGCGGCGGACGGTGATCGCCGCGGTGTCGGCCTTCGGCATCACGGGCGCGGCGATGGTCACCACGTCGATGCTGTCGACGGCGGGCGCGGCGTCCTCCTGGCCCACCGCCAAGGGAAAGACCCCCGTGTCCGAGACCATCCCGGTCTCCGGTGTGCGCGACGGCGGGATGAGGATGTTCTACGGCACCGGCCCACTCGGCCAGGACAACCAGGACGAGGGCCAGGACCCGATCTTCGAGCTGGCTGACGGGGCCGTCCTCAAGAACGTCGTCATCGGCACCCCGGCGGCCGACGGCGTGCACTGCAAGGGCAGTTGCACCCTGCAGAACGTGTGGTGGACGGACGTCGGCGAGGACGCGGCCAGCTTCAAGGGCACGTCCTCGTCCGCGGTGTACAAGGTGATCGGCGGCGGCGCGAGGAACGCCGACGACAAGGTGCTGCAGTTCAACGGGGCAGGCACGCTGAACGTCTCGGGCTTCCAGGTGGGACACGCCGGCAAGCTGGTCCGCTCCTGCGGCAACTGCAAGACGCAGTACAAGCGCACGATCGTGCTCAGCGACATCGACGTGACCGCCCCGATGAACTCCATCGTCGGGGTGAACGCCAACTACGGCGACACGGCGACGCTGTCGAAGGTCCGCGTCCACGGTGACGGCAAGAAGAAGATCAAGACGTGTGTGCGCTTCGAGGGCAACAACACCGGCAAGGAACCCAAGGAGCTGACGCCGCCCGGCCCGGACGGCAAGAGCTGCAGGTTCGGGGCTTCCGACATCAGCTACCAGTAGGTCCTTGCCCCCAGTGACTCCGGTTGGTCCTCGTCCCCCCTTGGACCGACCGGGACGCCGGGTGTCCGGCCCCCCAGCCGGACGTCCGGCACCTCGGCCCTCCGGAGCCCCCCTCCGGACGGCCGGACGGCACCGGCCGAGCCCCCCTCGGCCGGTCGGCAGGACGCCCCCGTCGCTTCGCACCGACGGGGGCGTCGCTGTACCGGCGACGACGCTCCGGTAGCGCGAAAGTTTCGGAAACGCCGACCTCACGCACACCCGTTGACGCCCTGCGCCCCGCCGGTGACACTCCGAGGGCTGTTATCCAACAGAATCCCCCACACTCCGACAGGAAGTGTCATGCGCCCCCGCATCGCCCGCACGCTCCTGCTCCCCTTCCTGGCCCTGACCGGCCTCCTCCTGACCCTCCTCGCGGCGCCGCCCAGCACCGCAGATCCCGGAGCCCCGCCCGTGAAGCACAGCCCGTACGCCGGCTACCTCTTCGCCTACTTCACCGGTGAGGGCACCGCCGACGGCGAGCAGATCCGCTACGCCCTCAGCCGCGGCAACGACCCGCTGCACTGGCGTGAGCTGAACGCCGGCAAGCCGGTGCTGACGTCCACGACCGGCGAGAAGGGCCTGCGCGATCCGTTCGTCATCCGCTCCCCCGAGGGCGACAAGTTCTACCTGATCGCCACCGACCTGCGGATGTACCAGAACTCCAGCGGCAGCTGGGACGACGTCCAGCGGCACGGCAGCAAGTCGATCATGGTCTGGGAGTCCACGGACCTCGTCCACTGGACCGACCAGCGCCTGGTGAAGGTCTCGCCCGACAGCGCGGGCAACACCTGGGCCCCGGAGGCCTACTGGGACGACGAGCTCGGTGCGTACGTCGTCTTCTGGGCGTCGAAGCTCTACGCCGACGACGACCCGGACCACAAGGGCGACACGTACAACAAGATGCTGTACGCGACCACGAAGGACTTCCGCACCTTCAGCAAGCCGAAGGTCTGGAACGACCCGGGCTACTCGGTGATCGACTCCACGGTCGTGAAGTACAAGGACGAGTACTACCGCTACACCAAGGACGAGCGCGACCCCGGCTCCTCCAGCCCCTGCTCGAAGTTCATCACCGGCGAGAAGTCGACCTCGCTGACATCCACGAAGTACGACCTCGTGGCCGACTGCATCGGCAAGGGCGCCATGGACCGCGGTGAGGGCCCGACGGTGTTCAAGTCGAACACCGAGAAGAAGTGGTACCTGTTCATCGACGAGTACGGCGGCCGCGGCTACGTGCCCTTCGAGACCACCGACCTCGCCTCCGGCAAGTGGACCCCGTCGACGGACTACCAGCTTCCGGCGAGCCCCCGGCACGGCACGGTGCTCCCGGTGACGCAGCAGGAGTACGACCGCCTGCTGGCCGCCTACCCCTCCACCCCCACCTCGGTCGTGGACGCGACGGCGAAGCACCAGAAGGGCTACGCGATCGTCACGGACAGTGCCTCGAAGGTCGTCCTGCCCATGAAGCCGGACGCCGACCTGCGGGGACTCGCCCCGAAGCTGTGGGCCGGTGAGGGAGCGAAGCTCAGCCCGAAGTCCGGCACCCGGCGCGACTTCCGCACACCGCAGAAGTACACGGTCACGGCCGCCGACGGCACCAGGCGCACCTGGACGGTCGAGGCGGTGCCCACCCGCAGTCCGGTGCTGCCCGGCCTGAACGCCGACCCCGACGTGCACTACCTGGACGGCCGTTACTGGATCTACCCGACGACGGACGGCTTCCAGGGCTGGAGCGGCACGAAATTCAAGGCGTACTCGTCGAAGGACCTGGTGAACTGGAAGGACCACGGCGTCATCCTCGACCTCGGTCCCGACGTGAGCTGGGCCGACAAGAACGCCTGGGCACCCGCGATCGCCGAACGCAACGGCAAGTTCTACTACTACTTCTGCGCCGAGCAGCAGATCGGCGTGGCGGTGGCCGACTCCCCCGCCGGCCCCTTCAAGGACGCACTCGGCAAGCCGCTGGTCGCCAAGGGCGGTTCGCTCAAGGGCCAGATGATCGACCCGGCGGTCTTCACGGACGACGACGGCCAGGCCTACCTGTACTGGGGCAACGGCCACGGGTACGTCGTGCCGCTGAACGACGACATGGTGTCCTTCGACGCCTCGAAGGTGAAGGACATCACCCCGGACGACTTCCGCGAGGGCTCCTTCGTGATCAAGCGGAAGGGCACGTACTACTTCATGTGGTCGGAGGACGACACCCGCAGCGAGAACTACCACGTGGCGTACGCGACGGGACCGACCCCGCTCGGCCCGTGGACCAAGCGCGGGACGATCCTTCAGAAGCGGCCCGAGTACGGCATCCTCGGCACCGGCCACCACTCGGTGGTGAACACCCCCGGCACCGACGACTGGTACATGGTCTACCACCGCTTCGCCCTGGGCGGCCCCGGCCTGCCCGGCGGCGACGGCATGCACCGCGAGACGACCGTCGACCGCATGGAGTTCGCGGCCGACGGCAGCATCAAGCCGGTGGTGCCGACGCTGGAAGGGATCAAGCCGGTCAGGCGCTGACGCCCGCTCACACCCGGAGTCCCAGTCGTTGCCGGACGACACCACCGACGAGCCCTTGCTCACCGGCCCGCCGCCCTTGCTCACGGCGAGGTTCCTGAGCCGGGGGGATGGTCCGGGGGCCGGGCCGGGCGCACCTCGTGGTGTGCGCCCGGCCCGGACGGTTCTCGGGGGCGTCAGCAGATGCGGCCGGCGCCCGCACGGTGGTCGACGATTCCGGGGACGGCCTTCGCCGGGTCGACCTTGGTCCGCAGGGTCGGCGTCCAGCCGGCGTCGGACTGGAGGGTCTCCTCGGGGATCTCCGCGTTGTGCACGGCGATCAGGTCGGTCTTCTTGCCGTTGACGTAGTTGTCCGCGGCGGTGACCGGGGCCTCCATCCACTTCTTGAGGATCTTCGCCGGGCTGATCCCCTTCGGCAGCGTGAAGGCGTTGTGCTCGGCGACGAGCCGGGACTCCTTGCCGATGCCGAAGCTGTAGACGTAGTCCTGGCCGGCCACGAAGTGGTTGTTGTACGAGTCGACCTGCCCGAAGCGGACGCGCGGAGCGCGTTCGACGACGTTCCGGAAGAGATTGTGGTGGAGCGTCACCTTGAGCTTGCCCCGGTCGCCCACGGCCGTCGACTCGCTGTCGCTGTTGCCGATCATGAGCGTCTTGTCGTGGTCGGTGAAGACGTTCCAGGAGGCGGTGACGTGGTTGGATCCCCGGACGATGTCCAGTTCGCCGTCGTGCTGCTGGTACAGCGCGCCGAAGTACGTCGGTGCCTCGCTGTCGGGGTGGCCGCCGTCGGTGAAGGTGTTGTGGTCCAGCCAGACGTGGGTGGAGCCGTAGACGACGGCGGTGTCGTACTCGGAGTTCCAGGCACCCGTGGAGGTGTCGGTCGGGTCCCACTGCGGGAAGCAGTCGAGCGGACTCTCGAAGGTGAGGTTGCGGACGATGACGTTGTCCACGCCCTTGATCTGGAGGCTGGCGCCCTTGAAGCCCGCGTTCTTCCCGACCCCGATGATGGTGGTGTTGGCGGGCACATCAGCCTTGATGGTCCGGTCCTGGTTGTCGGCGGAGGCGCGGCGCAGTCCCTCGGGGCTGTCGGCCGGCTCTCCGCTCAGGTCCTTGTCCCGCCCCCACGTCTCGGGGGCGTACTTCTTCAGATAGGCGTCGGAGTCGTAACCGGGCGCGGCGAAGGCGTCGCACCCTTCGGAGACGGCGTCGACGGTCCCCTTCACTTTGATGATCTTCGGCGCGCTGCCGCCCGCGGCGAGGGCGGCCTTGAACTGGGCCCAGGTGGTCACGGTGTACACGTGCGCGGCGTCGGCGGCGGACCCGCCGGTGGTCCCGGTACCGTACGACCCCCACCCGTCCTTGGCCCCGAGCGTCTGCCGGGCCGCATCGCGAGAGTCGGCCTGCGCGGTGGTGCCGGTGAGGGACAGCGCCAGTGCGGTGCAGCCGGCGAGGACGGCGATCTTCCGAGTCGTGGCATGCTCATGCCATCTGCGTGGGTGCATGGTGCGGATCTCCTTTTTCCAGGGACGGGGCTGTTACGCGGCGGCCTTCGGCCAGGTGATCCAGGACTCGGGGATCGTCTCGTCCAGCCGGCGCACCTCACTCGGCGTCAGCACCTTGCTGCGCAGCAGTTCCCGCGCCACGAGCCGCGCCACGGCGATCGCGCCGGGGGGGTTGAAGTGGGTGTTGTCCTGCTCGGTCGCGGTCCAGTTGAAGTACTTCTTCGATTCCTCTGCCCCGAGCCTCTGCCACAGCGCGATCGACAACGCCTGGATGTCGAGCAGGGTCACCTGCTCCTCCTTGGCGAGCGCCCGCATCGCCGCCGGGTAGTCGCGGTGCGTCGGCAGTGCCTTGCCGGCCGCGTCGAACTTGCGCCGCTCGACGGACGTGGCCAGCACGGGCCGCGCCCCACGGGCCCGGGCCCCGTCGATGTACTGCCGCAGGTACTGCTGGTACGTCGACCAGGGCTCGGTGTACCGCGTGGGGTCCTCCGTCTTCTCGTCGTTGTGGCCGAACTGGATGAGCAGGAAGTCGTCCGGCTGGATCTGCCGGAGGATGACGGCGAGCCGCCCCTCGTCGATGAAGCTCTTGGAACTGCGGCCGTTGACGGCATGGTTGGCCACCGGCCGGTCCTTGTGGAGGAAGAACGGCAGCGCCATCCCCCACCCGGTCTCGGGCGCCGCGTCGGCGTACTTCTGTGCGGCGGTGGAGTCACCGGCGATGTAGAGGGCCCGGGCGCGGCGGCCGGTGGCCTGTGCGGTACCGGTCGTGGCGAACGCGAGGGGAACGGTGGCGACAGCGGCCGCGGTGACTTGTCTACGGCTCAGTGACACGACAAACCCTTCTTTCAACGGGCCCGACGCGGGCCCACAGGGGCGCTGGGGGGGGAGGGTGTTTCTCGTTCGGGGTGCCGCCGCGAGTGCGACCGGCCCGGGACGGCCTGCGGCCCGCATGACGCGCAGACCGTCCCCGGGTGGGACCGGCGGCCTCAGCCCTTCTGCTGGTCCCACTCCGCCTGGGCCTCGTTGAGCTGGTCGGCCATCTTGTCCAGGAACTCCTTGGCGCTCATGTCACCGAGCAGGACCTTCTGGAAGGCGGGCTCGTTGTCGGCCTTGGAGATGGTGTTCCAGTCCGGCAGGTAGTACGGCAGCTGGACGATGGTGGTGGAACCGTCGTTGAGAGCCCCCGCGGCGAGCTTGGTCGGCTCGGCCTTGGAGATCCAGGCGTCCTTGGCCGCGTCCGTGTTCGACGGGATGGCGCCGGCCGACTCGTTCCACTTGGAGTTGGACGCGTGCGAGGCGGCGAACTCGATGAACTTCCAGGCGGCCTCCTTGTTCTTGGAACTCTTGAACAGGCCGAGACCGTCGACCGGGTTGGAGACCTGCACACGCTTGCCGCCGGGACCGGTGGGCTGCGGGATGCCGCGGAACTTGCCGGTGCCGAGCGCCTTCACGTGGTCCTGGTAGGAGCCCAGGTTGTGGTTGAGCATCCCGATCGTGCCGGAGTCCCACTGCGCGACCATCTTGGTGAAGTCGTTGTTGAGGTCGGCGGCCGGAGTGACCTTCTTGTACAGCGCCGCGTACTTCTCCAGTGCCGCCACGTTCTTGGGGTCGTTGACCGTGGTCTTCTCACCACTGGAGTCCCAGAAGGACGTGATGCCGGACTGCCCGTACATCGCGTCCAGTGCCTGGGCGATGGAGCCGGCGCCGCCGCGGATCGTGTAGCCGAACTCGTTCTTCCTGGCGTCGGTGAGCTTCTCGGCGGCGGCGTAGAACTTCTCCCAGGTGGTGGGCGCGTCCAGGCCGGCCTTCCGGAACAGGTCGGTCCGGTAGTAGAGGGTGCCGTTGTTCGCGGAGGTCGGGACCGAGTACAGCGCGTCGCCGCCGCCGGCGGACTTCAGCGACTCGACCATGCCCTCGTTGAGCTTGCCCTTGAGCGAGGACTTGCCCAGCCGGCCGTCCAGGGGATCCAGCGCGTTCTGGGCGGCGAACCCGGCGGCCATCGCCGCGCCGACACCCCCGACGTCCGGCAGGCCCCCGCCCTGGATGGCGGTGTCGACCTTGGACTGGTACTCGGTGGCGGAGATACCGACGTACTCGACCTTGACGGACGGGTTCGCCTTCTCGAAGTCGGCGATGATCTGCTTCCAGATGTCCGTGCGGACACCGCCGTTGTTGTCCCAGAAGACGATCTTTCCCTTGCCGCTGCCCTCGGCCCCCTTGTCCCCACCGGCGCCACTGCCGTCGTCACCACAGGCGGTCGCGGTCAGGGCGAGGACGGAGCCCAGGGCGACGGCGGTGGCGGCGCGCCTGCTTCTGCGGATGCTGCTCTTCATCGGTCGGCTCTCTCTTCTGGATCAAACGGAAGATGTGAAGTCGTGGGGGTCAGTGGCGTGTGTGGGGCGCCCAGTCGTCGTCGCCCTTGAGGTAGGCGGTGACGGTGTGCGTCCTCGCGTCCTGGTCGCTCATCTGCGGCCGGTCCGGGGTCACGGCGGCCCCCGGCCCGTAGTTCCGGTACTCCGTGAGGCGCGCGTCCTTCCACGAGAAGCCGCTCATGTCGGTCCATGGCGAGGACTTGATCGCGGCGGGCAGCCGGGTGTCGCGGATCAGCACCTGCGCCACCGCGTTCGGCTCACCGCCCGGATGCCAGGGCCGGCCCAGGTGGAAGCTCCCGTCCGGGGCGTCGCTCACGATCTTCGAGCGGGTGATCAGGAACCCGTACGGGTTGCCCGTCCAGGTCGAAGCGGCGGTGACCCACCCGTTGTTGGTGGTCGACCCGCGGCTGAGCGCCTTGATGACGGACCGTTCGATCACGGTCGTCGCCCGCCCGTAGATGAAGTCGACGTCGCCCTCGATGTACGAGTCGCGGACGTACACCCGGCTGAGCACGTTCAGCTTGGGGCTGTCGGTCATCAGGGTGTCCTGGTTTCCCAGGAAGGCGGTGTTCTCGAAGACGATCCGGTCACCGGTCGTCTTCATGGCGAGGGCCTGCTCGCCCTTCAGCTCTACCGATGCCTCGTCGAAGTCGTTGCTGAAGGTGAGGTTGCGGGCGGTGACGTCGTCGGCGGCGATCCGGACCGTGGCGCTTCCGGTCGAGCCTCCGTACTCGGCGGGCGTGTCGAAGACGATGACCGTGTCGGAGCGGTCCCGCCCGGTGCCCCGCAGCTCGATGTTCGGCTTGCCGGCCGGGATGAACACCTTCTCGCGGTAGGTGCCCGGCGCGACGGCGATCGTCACCGGGACGTCGTTGCCGTCGGGGACGGCGCCGACGGCGGCCTGCACGGTCGGGTAGGCACCCGGGACGTGGAGGGTCACTCCGAGCCGCTGCTGCGGACCGGAGAACTTCTTCACCCGGGCGGGGACGGCCCGGGCGGGGTCGAGCCGGTAGTCGTAGAAGTCCCGCGGGGCGAAGGCGGCGCCCCATTCGTCGGTCCGCCCGCTCGTCTTCCTCAGGATCGACCCCCGCTCCACCAACTCGGCGGTGGCGTCGGCCTGGTAAGGGTGCTGGACCCGGTCGTAGTAACTGTTCTCGATGACCATCTTGGTGCGGCCCCGGGACCAGTTCCCGTACGTCCACACGGGGTCGCCGTCGGCCACCTGTGCGGAGACGTAGTTGTTGTAGAGGTGCGCGTAGGCGCAGTTGTCCGCCGAGGGATTGCGCTGCTTCGTTCCGTTGAACCAGTTGTGGTCGACGGTGATCTGGGTCTGGACGTTGGACGTCCAGCCGATCCCGAAGGCCTTGTTGTGGTTGCTGAACTGGTTGTAGGAGACGGTGACGTACTGACTGTCCTTGCGGATGTCGAGCAGACCGTCGCCCATGTGGGTGAAGCGGTTGTGGTCGATCCAGACGTGGTGGACGGCGTCCATCTGGATGGCGTCGAAGTCGCTGGTCTTGCCGTCCCAGTCGCCCTCGACGTAGGAGTCGCGGATCGTCAGGTTGCGGATGATGACGTTGTGTGTGCCGGGGTTCAGGTGCAGCTCGCCATGGACGATCTCGCCCGTGTCGCCGACACCGATGATCGTCTTGTTCGACGCCACGACGATGTCCGAGCCGAACGGCGCGACGGCGACCGATCCCGCCACCCGGATGACGTACGGCTCTTCGGCGGCCGCGTACTTCGCCAGTGAGGCCTGGTCGGTGACCGTGACGACCTTGCCCCCGGCCCCGCCCGTGGTGCCTCCGGCCAGCGAGGCGAAGCCGTGGGCCTCGTCGGTCCAGCGGATGGCGGCCGGTGCGGACTTCGCGGTGGGGGCGGGTCCGGCGGCCGCCGACTCCCCGGTCGCGCCCAGTCCCAGGGCGGCGACCAGACCGGCAACGGCGGCCAGGGCGAACCCCGGTCTGGGCAAGCGCTTGCTACGGAGGTGCGTCATTGCGGCTCCCAACAGGCGTGAGGGGCTTACACAAATGCGGTGGACTACAGGTCGGTGATCCGGAACTGCGTGAACGTGGCGGCGCCCGCATGCCCCGGCCCGACAGGCGCCGAGGCGAAGAGGCCGAGCAGGGCGCCGACCCAGCGCCATGGGGTGGCTGCGAAGACGGGACCCGAGGGGACCGGTCCGTCGCCGAGGTCGCAGGAGAAGCGGCAGCGGGCTCCGACGCCGATCTCGACGCGGAGCCTGACGCGCCCCTGGGGTGCGAGGCACGGATGGGCCGCCTCGCGCTCCCGCTCCGCGACCCCCTCGGCGAACCGGTGCACGAGGTGGACCGTGCCGTCGGCCCCTCGTTGGAGGCCGATCCAGCTGAACGCGTCCCCCAGGACCGCGAGTCCGGCGCGCGCTCCCGGCTCCTCACTGTGCAGGCGCAGCTCCGCCTCGACGGCGGACGGGACGCCGGGCAGCCGCTGGGTGAGGAGGTTCGGGAGTTTGCGCAGGTCGTGGGTGTCCGTCGAGCGGACGCAGGTGAGCCGCAGTCCGTCCCCGGAGTGGTGGGTGGCCCAGCCGTCCCTGAGGTTGGCCGTCCACTGCCATTGGCGGCCGTACCGTCCGCCGGGGAAATCGTCGTCGGTGGCGGGGGCGGCGGGCGGCTGCGGCGGCAGGTCGGGGCGGCGGTGTTCGGTGACGGGGGCGCCGTCGCCCCCGAGCACCGGCCAGCCGTCCGCGTCCCAGCGCATCGGCTGGAGGTGGACGACCCTGCCGTACGCGCCGCGCTGCTGGAAGTGCAGGAACCAGTCCTCGCCGGACGGGGTGCGCACCCAGCCGCCCTGGTGGGGGCCGTTGACGTCGGTGTCCTTCTGCTCCAGGACGATCCGCTCCTCGTACGGCCCGAAGAAGCCGCGCGAGCGGAAGGCGCCCTGCCAGCCGGTCTCGACGCCGCCGGCGGGGGCGAGGATCCAGAACCAGCCGTCGTGCCGGTAGAGCTTGGGGCCTTCGAGAGTGAACCAGCCGGGTATGCGGTCGCCGTCGACGATCACCTTGCCCTCGTCGAGGAGGCCGGTGCCGTCGGGGCGCATGCGGTGGCCGGTGAGGCGGTTCTTGACGCCCGAGCGGGACTTCGCCCAGGCGTGGACCAGATACGCCTCGCCGGTCTCCTCGTCCCACAGGGGGCAGGGATCGATCAGCCCCTTGCCCGCCTTCAGCAGGTGCGGCCGAGTCCAGGGGCCCCTGATCTGCGGGGCGTTGATCTGGAAGACGCCCTGGTCGGGGTCGCCCCAGAAGATCCAGAAACGCTCGTCGTGATACCGGAGGGACGGGGCCCAGACGCCGCAGTCGTGCCTCGGCGTTGCGAACTCCCCGGCAGGTTCCAGGCGGTCGAGGGCGTGGCCGACCAGGGTCCAGTTGACCAGGTCCCGGGAGTGCAGCAGCGGCAGGCCGGGGACGCGGCCGAAGCTGGAGGCGGTCAGATAGAAGTCGTCACCGACACGGACGACGTCCGGATCGGACCAGTCGGCGTTCAGGATCGGATTGCGGTAGGTCTCGGAGGTCACGGACTCACCGCCTTGCGGACGAGGGCCGCCGCGGCGTCCCGGTCGAGACGGCCGTCGGCGACGACGGTGACCACCCGGCGCACCACACTCCCGCCCGGCGGGACGGGTATCCGTTCGTCGTGGGCCAGCGAGGAGCCGACGCCCGGGTACTCCTCGGTGCGCACGAACCACGGGTCGTGCCGGGTCTGTTCGGTGGCACCGGCGAAGACCAGCGTCCAGGTGCCGCCCCGCAGGGCGAGCCAGTCGGCGGGGCGGCCGTGGACCCGGTCCTCCCCGTCGGCTCCGGCCGTGAGGACCTCCGGCGCGGAGGACTCCTTGCGGGCCCGCCAGAAGAAGCCGCCGTAGGCCGCGCCCGGGCGTCCGTTGGTCGCCGGGCTGCCGATCGACAGGGGGCTCCCGGTGACGTTGGTGAGGGAGAACGTGAGGTCCAGCGCCCAGGCCCGGTCGGTGAGTTCGGTGGCCGCCACGGTACGGCGTTCGCGCAGCAGTTCACCGCCCGCTGCCACCCAGCGCAGTTCCTCGACGAAGCCGTCCGGGTCGCGCAGCTGGAAGGCGACGTGCCGCTGGGAGCCGTGGTTGTCGAGCTCGGTCGGGCCCTGGTCGCGGACGTAGGTGCGTCCGCCCCAGAAGTTGAACCCCTCGACGTCGGGAACGGCGACACCGACGCCGAGGTGGTGTGCGTGGTCGACCGGGGCCAGTTCGGTCACGGCCGTACCGGACAGGGTGGTGACGGGGTGCAGGTAGGGGCGGGGGGAGAGCCGGGCCGGCAGTTCGGGCCGGGTGACGTACCGGCCCACCGGCCGGCCCGCGACGCGCAGGACCGCTGTGCCGTTGCTGGTCATGGGGTGCTCACCTCGTTCGACAGGTGCGCCCATGGGGCGCCGAGTTCGGAGTAGAGGGAGAGGGTGTCGGCGGCGGCCGCGACGAGCCCGTCGACGCCGGGCACCACACGGCGGTTCTCTTCGGGGATCCGGTGCCAGGCGGAGTCCGGCAGGGGCGCCGGGTCGGGTGCGGTGCGAATGGCCTCGACGACCTTCATGAAGGCGCCGGTCTCGTCCGGCGGGACCAGCAGGTCCGCGCCGGTGGTGAGGTGGTCGACGAGGTTCTCCAGCAGGTCGGTGCGGTTGTGCTCGGACTCCTGCGGGCCGTGTCCCGCGCGCTGGAGCAGCACGCGGTCCTGCTTGTACCAGAAGGTGATCCGTCCGGTGCTGCCGTGCACGAGCACATACGGTTCGTCCGCCTCCTCGGCGCACAGGGTCGCGGCGACCGTGACCGGGTGGCCCTGCGCGGTGGTGATCCGGACGCAGGAGGTGTCGTCGGACTCGATGGCGTTGGCGCGCAGCAGTTCGGTCTCGATGCCGGTGACGTCCTCGGCGCGGGTGCTGCCGCCCAGGGCGAGGGCGGTGGCGACGGCGTGGGCGAGGGGGTTGGTCAGCGCGCCGTCGATCACGTCGACGCCGTGCAACCGCCGCTTTCCCGCCCACGGCGCCCGACGGAAGTAGTCCTCGTCGCGCACCCAGGCTCCGGCGCCGCCGAGCCCGATGAGCTTGCCGATCGCGCCCTCCTCGATCAGTTCGCGGATGGCCTTCAGGGCGTGTGAGCCCAGCGACTGGAAGCCGATCTGGCAGACGACTCCGGCCGCGGCGACGCCCTCGGCCATCCGGCGGAACTCGGCGTAGGAGGGGGCGGGCGGCTTCTCCAGGAGCAGGTGCACACCGCGTTCGGCTGCCGTGAGGGCGAGGTCGGTGTGGGTGGGGATAGGGGTGCAGATCACAGCGATCCGCGCGCCGGTGGAGTCCAGCAGGGCACCGAAGTCGGCGGACTGCTCGGGCGTGCCGAGGTCGCCGAGCTCCTCCTCGGTCAGCGGCGTCAGCTCGCAGACGCCGACGAGTCGTACGAGGCCCTGCTGCTGGAGCCGGCGGATGTTCTCGACGTGCCAGCGGCCGTGGCCCCTGGCACCGGCGAGGACGACAGGCAGTGGTGTGTTCATGGCGTCGATCATGCGGCCGGTCACCGGATCCTCCCCGCCCCCGCGCCGCGGGCCACCGCCCGGTCGGCCTCCCGGGCGCTGTCGATCCGCCCGTGCAGGGTGGGCGTCCAGCCGACGTCGGCCGTCAGGTCGCGCTCACTGCCCGAGTTGTAGGCGTTGTATATCGCGAGCAGGTCGACCGGGAAGCCGTCGAAGAGCGTGCCGCTCTGGTGCAGGGCGCTGCCGTTCCAGCTTTTGACCAGGTCGGCGACCTCCACGTGGCCGGGCGTGTGGAAGGCGTTGTTCTCGGCGTACATCCGGGACTCGGTGGAGACGCCGAGCGAGTAGCGGTAGTCGTCGCCGGAGATGTCGTAGCGGTTGTTGTAGACGTGAACCTGGCCGAAGCGGACGCGCGGGGCGCGCTGGACGACGGACTCGAAGGCGTTGTGGTGCAGGGTGACGCGGAGCTTGTCGCGGTCGCCGGTGGCGGTGTCGCCGCTGCCGATGAGCATCGCCTTGTCGTGGCCGGTGAAGCGGCTCCAGGACACCGTGACCAGGTCGGAGCCGTTCGTGATGTCCAGCAGGCCGTCGTGGCGCAGGTAGTTGCGGGCGAAGTAGGTCGGTTCCTTCGCGTCCGGGTGGCCCTTGTCGCTCAGGGTCACGTGGTCCACCCACACATGGGTTGCCCCGGTCAGCCAGATGTTGTCGTACGCCGTCTTCCAGTCACCGAGGCCGCCGGTATTGGGCTGCCAGACGGGGAAGCAGTCGTAGGCGTCGCGCACGTCGAGGTTGCGGATGATCACGTTGTCCGCGTTCTTGACCTGGAGGCTCGCGCCCTTGAGGACGGCCGAGTCGCCGAGGCCGACGATCGTGGTGTTGGAGCCGACGGGCAGCACTATCCGCTCGGCCTGCCGTGCGGCCGAGGCCCGGCGGGCCTCCTCCTGGGGGCCGCTGGGCTTGGCGGATCCCCAGGTGCGGGGGTCGTAGGCGGCGAGGTACTTCTTCAGGTGGTAGCCGCCGGTGGTGTAGTCGGCGCAGTCCAGCCGGTCGCCGTCGTCGTCGGTGTCGGCGTCGATCGTCCCGGCGATCTTGATGATCTTCGGGGTGTCGCTGCCGCCGTCGAGGGCGCGGACGAGTCCGGCCCGGTCGGTGACGGTGAAGACGTGGGCGGCGTCGGCCGCCGCTCCTCCCGTGGTACCCGCGCCCTCGGCGGCCCAGCCGTCGTTCGCCGGGAGGGTGTCACGGCCGATGTCGCGGGCCTCGGCCTGAGCGGGGATGCTCAGGACTCCCAGCATGAGGCCCGCCAGGGCCACCTGGAGCGATCTCATCCCTTCACCGCCCCCGCGCTGAACCCGGTGATCAGCCACTTCTGGATGAAGGCGAACACGATCACCACCGGGACGGCCGCGATGATGCCGCCCGCGGCGAGCGCGCCCAGGTCGACGCTGTCGGCGCTCATCAGGCTGTTCAGGCCGACCGGGATCGTCTGCTTGTCCTGGTTGTTGAGGAACATCAGGGCGAACAGGAAGTGGTTCCAGGAGTGGACGAAGGCGAAGGAGCCGACCGCGATCAGGCCGGGCCGCAGCAACGGCAGCACCACGATCCGGAAGGCCGTCATGCGGTTGCAGCCGTCGACCCAGGCCGCCTCCTCGAGGGTGTAGGGCACGTTCTTGATGAAGTTGCTGATCAGGATCATCGACAGCGGCAGCTGGAAGACCGTCTCGGCGAGGATGACGCTGCCGAGTGAGTTGATCATCTGAAGTTCGGCGAAGATCTCGAACAGCGGGACCAGCAGCAGCGCGCCCGGCACGAACTGGGAGCACAGCAGGGCCAGCATGAACGCCCGCTTGACCTTGAAGTCGAACCGGGCGAGGGCGTAGCCGCCTGCCAGCGCGACGAGCGTGGTCATGAGCAGGGTGGCGACGCCGACGAGCACGCTGTTGGTGAAGTAGGTGCCGAAACTGCGGTCCGTCCAGACCTTCTCGAAGTGGTCGAAGGTGATCGGCCAGGGCACGAGCGAGGTCGAGCCGGCCGGGCGCAGCGAGAAGAGCAGGATCCAGTAGAAGGGGATGAGGGTGAAGATCAGGTAGATGCCCAGGGGCAGGTAGATCTGCCAGCGGGGTGCCTCGTCCCAGGCTCGCTTGCCCTGGGCGGGGTGCGGGGGTTCGGGGGCGGCGGGCACGGGGACGGGCGCCGTCTTGGTGGCTTCTTTGACGCTCACTTGCTCTCGCCTCCGAACTTGCTCAGGCGCAGGTAGACCATCGAGCAGAAGAGCAGGATCACGAACGCCACCGTGGTCAGGGCCGACGCGTAGCCGAAGTTGTGGGCGTCGACGGATGTGTTGGCGATGTACAGCGGCAGCGTGGTCGTCTCGCCCGCCGGGCCGCCGCCGGTCAGGGTGTAGAGCAGGTCGACGTTGTTGAACTCCCAGACCGCGCGCAGCAGCGTGGACAGGATGATGGCGTCCTTCAGGTGCGGCAGCGTGATGTGCCAGAACTGCTTGATGCGGCTCGCGCCGTCGACCTCGGCGGCCTCGTAGAGGTCCTTGGAGACGGACTGGAGGTCGGCGAGGATGAGGATCGCGAAGAACGGCACGCCCCGCCACAGATCAGCCACGACCGCCGCCGGGAACACCGTCGAGGTGTCCGACAGCCAGCTGGTGCCGTAGGAGCCGATGCCCAGGTCCGCGAGGTAACGGGTGATGCCCGTCTGGGAGTTGTAGAGCAGCACCCAGATCGCGGAGGTCAGCACGCCGGATACGGCCCACGGGGAGAAAACCAGGGCGCGTCCCAGGCCCCGGCCCACGAAGGTCTGGTTGACGATGAGGGCGAGCGCGAGGCCGAACAGCAGCTGGAGACCGACCTCGACGACGACCCACTTGGCGCTGAAGACCAGGGTGTCCCAGAAGACCGGGTCCTCGGTGAAGGCGTGGACGAAGTTGTCGAAGCCCGCGTAGCCGTTCCGCCACGGCTTGGTGGGGTTGTAGTTCTGCAGGCTGTAGTAGAAGACACTGATGACCGGGTAGGCGATGAACCCCAGCATCAGCAGGGCGGCCGGCGCGATCAGCAGGTACGGGAGCCTGCGCGGCGTGGCGGAGGCCCGGCGCCGCCGGGGTGGCGCGGGCGGTTTCGCCACGGCTGCGGCTTGGGCCATGACAGGGTCTCCGTTCTCGGTACGGTCGTACGGGAAGCGCTTTCTCGATGTGCGGGAGTCCGCCTGGAAGTGCGCGGTACGGGTTGCCTCTTGCTGTGTGCGTGGCGAGTGCGGATGCGGTGTGGCTGGTCGCGCAGTTCCCCGCGCCCCTGGAGTGGCGCCCGTCAACCGGCGTAGGGATCGGGGGCCTTGCCCGGGCGGGCCAGGAACTCGAAGTCGCAGCCGGTGTCGGCCTGCGTGATCTGGTCGTTGTAGAGCGCGCCGTAGCCGCGTTCGTAGCGGGTGGGCGGAGGCGTCCAGTCCGCCCTGCGCCGCTCCAGCTCCTCGTCGTCCACGTGGAGGTGGAGGGTGCGGGCCTCGACGTCGAGGGTGATGCTGTCGCCGGTGCGGACCAGGGCGAGCGGGCCGCCCACGTAGGACTCGGGGGCCACGTGGAGCGCGCAGGCGCCGTAACTCGTGCCGCTCATCCGGGCGTCGGAGATCCGGACCATGTCCCGCACGCCCTGCTTGAGCAGGTGGTGGGGGATGGGGAGCATGCCGTACTCGGGCATGCCCGGGCCACCCTTGGGGCCGGCGTTGCGCAGCACCAGGACGCTGTCCGCGGTGATGTTCAACTCCGGGTCGTCGATGGTGCGCTGCATGGTCTTGTAGTCGTCGAAGACGACGGCGGGACCGGTGTGCTTGAGCAGGTGCCGCTCGGCGGCGATGTGCTTGATGACCGCGCCGTCCGGGCAGAGGTTGCCGCGCAGTACGGCGACTCCGCCCTCGGCGGCGACCGGGTTGTCGCGGGTACGGATGACGTCGTCGTCGTGGACGGCGGCGCCCTCGATCTGCTCTCCCAGGGTGCCGTTGACGGTGGGCCGTTCCAGGTGCAGCAGGTCGGTGATCCGGGAGAGGAAGGCGGGCAGACCACCGGCGAAGTGGAAGTCCTCCATGAGGTACGTCTGTCCGCCGGGCCGGACGTTGGCGAGCACCGGCACGGTGCGGGCGATGCGGTCGAAGTCGTCGAGGGTGAGCTCGACCCGGCAGCGTCCCGCCATCGCGATCAGGTGGATGACGGCGTTGGTGGAGCCGCCGAGCCCGAGGACCGTGGTGACGGCGTCCTCGAAGGCCTCGCGGGTGAGGATCCCCGACGGCTTGAGCCCGGTCCAGGCGAGCTCCACGGCACGGCGCCCGGAGGCGGCGGCCATCCGCTCGTGCCCGGAGTCGACGGCCGGGATCGAGGAGGCACCCGGCAGCGTCATGCCGAGGGCTTCCGCCGCCGCGGTCATGGTCGACGCGGTCCCCATGGTCATGCAGTGACCGGGCGACCGGGCCAGCCCGCCCTGCAGCTCCCGCAGTGCGCAGTCGGTCAGGTTGCCGGCGCGGTGCTCGTCCCAGTACTTCCACATGTCGGTGCCGGACCCGAGGGTCTCCCCGCGCCAGTGGCCGGGCAGCATCGGCCCCGCGGGCACGAAGAGGGACGGTACGTCTGCGGAGGCCGCGCCCATGAGCAGCGCGGGCGTCGACTTGTCGCAACCGCCGAGCAGCACCGCCGCGTCGACCGGGTAGGACCGCAGCAACTCCTCCGTCTCCATGGAGAGGAGGTTGCGGTAGAGCATCGGGGTCGGCTTCTGGTACGTCTCGGAGAGTGTGGCGACCGGGAACTCCAGCGGGAATCCGCCGGCCTGCCACACGCCCCGCTTGACCGCCTCGGCGCGCTCGCGCAGGTGGACGTGGCAGGGGTTGATGTCGGACCAGGTGTTCAGGACGGCGATCACCGGGCGGCCCCGGTACTCCTCCGCCTCGTAACCGAGCTGGCGCATCCGGGCGTTGTGCGACCAGGTGCGCAACTGCCCCTCGGCGCCGTACCACTGGTGGCTCCGGAGCTCCTCGGGACGCAGTCTGCCGGTCATATCGACCACCCCGCGGCGATCGCGGCGACCTCGGCGCGCTCGCTCTCGGGCAGCGCCCGGCTCGGCGGGCGGACCTCGCGGCGGCACAGCCCGAGGGAGGCGAGGGCCTCCTTGACGACGGTGACGTTGTCGGCGGAGCCGTTCGCGGCACGCAGTTCCTCGAAGCGGCGGATCTGCTCCCAGACCTTCATGGCGGCCCGGTAGTCGCCGGAGCGCAGCGCCTCGATCATGTTCCGGGAGACGGCCGGGGCGACGTTCACCAGCCCGGAGGTGAAACCGGTGGCTCCGGCGGAGAAGTAGGAGGGGGCGTAGGGCTCGGCGAGCCCGGCCACCCACACGAACCGCTCCAGACCGGCGTCCCGGGCGAACGCGGCGAACCTGGCCGCGTCGGGCACTGCGTACTTCACGCCGATGACGTTCGGGCAGGCGTCGGCCAGTTCGGCGAGCCGGGCCCCGGTGAGCTGCGCGTTGCGGATGTACGGGACGACACCCAGCTCGGGTACGGCCTCGGCGACGGCACGGTGGTAGTCGACCCAGCCGGCCTGCGAGACGTAGGGGTGGACGGGCTGGTGGACCATCACCATCTGCGCGCCGAGTTCGCGGGCGTGCCGGGCGCAGGCGACGGCGGTCGGGACGTCGTGTCCCACTCCGACCAGCACCACGGCCCGCTCGCCGGCCTCGTCGATCGTCAGCTCCGTGACGAGACGGCGCTCTTCGGGGGTCAGGGCGTAGAACTCGCCGGTGTTGCCGTTCGGAGTGAGGGTGGTGACGCCGCCGTCGAGCAGGCGGCGGAGCAGGGCCCGGTGGGTGTCCTGTGCGACGGAGCCGTCCTCGGCGAACGGGGTCACCGGGATCGCCACCACGTCGGCCAGGGCCGCCCGCTGGGTCTCGAACGCCACGCTGCTCATTGCTGACCTTCCTGTTCCAGACCTGCCTCGGGGAAAGCGCGCCGCACGAAGCTCGCGATGTGGGCGTGCAGGGCGCGCGCCGCGCCGTCGGCGTCGCCGTCGAGGGCGAGCCGCAGGATCTCCCGGTGCTCGCCCGCCTCCCGCTCCCAGGAGGGCGAGGCGGCCCAGGCCACGGCGGAGACCAGGGCGGCCTGGTCGCGGACCTCGTCGAGCATCCGCCCGAGCAGCGGGTTGCCGCACGGCAGGTACAGGGCCCGGTGGAACTCCCGGTTGGCGAGGGAGCGTTCGGCGGTGTCGGTGGCGGCGTCGGCCCGGGTCAGCGCCTCGCGGGCGACGTCCAGGGAGGCTCCGCGCTGCACGGCCCGCCGCAGCGCCTCGGGCTCCAGCAGCAGCCGTACGTCGTAGACCTCGCGCGCCATGTCCGCGTCCACCAGGCGCACGGTGACGCCCTTGTACTGGCTCATCACGACCAGCCCGGTCCCGGCGAGGGTCTTGAGCGCCTCGCGCACCGGGGTCTTCGACACCCCGAACTGCGCGGCGAGCTCGGTCTCGACCAGCGCCTGACCGGGCGTCAGCTGCCCGGTGAGGATGCGGTGTTTGATCCCCTCCAGCACGTACTGCGTGCGGGAGGGGATCGGCGTGGGCACAGAGGTCATGCGCGCCTCTCGGATCTCGCGTCTCGCTGGATCGCGTATCGGATCTCGCGTATCGCGTCTCATATATGACGTATGAAGTACGACGCGATGACGGTAGGAGGGCGCGTGGGGTTCGTCAATGCTTTCGACCAAGAAACAGCAATCGCTTTCTACCCCCTGCTGGGCCACCCCGGGTCCCGGCCGCTCAGTCCCACCGCCCTGGCCAGCAGGGACGCGTCCGCGTCGACGCTGACGACCGGCCCGAAGATGGCACCGCGCTGGGGGTCGTCGGCGGAAGCGGCGAGGAACGCGTGGCAGGCCCGGAGCGCGGCCGGATCGGGAAGGTAGGACCGACCGGTGGCGCGGGCCAGGTCCCAGCCGTGGATCACCAGTTCGTCGACGGCGACCAGGCCCGCGATCTCGCCGGGGAGGTCGACGCCCCCGGCCCGGGTCATGCCGGTCCAGGCGGCCGGGTCGCGCCAGGCCTCGGCCAGTTCGGCGAGGACCTTGGGCAGGTCCTCGCGCCAGCCGGGCGCGAGGTCGGGGCGTGCGGAGTCCGGGCTGGTGTCGGTCGTGGCGCCGAGATCCTTACGGGCGGCGTCCCTGAAGGCGGCTGCCAGCCCGGCCAGGTGGCCGAGCAGGTGGCGCACCGCGTACTCGGGGCAGGGTGTCGGGCCGTCCAGCTGTTCGTCACCGACACCGGCCACGAGCTGCGCGAGGGTCTCCGTCTGCGGTCCGAGGTCGAGGGCCGGGCCGGTCGGGCCGGTGGTGCTGTCGGTCATGGGGCTGCTCCTCCGGGTGTCCTTTGGAAGGCAGACCGCCGCCGACCGCGGAACTCATCGCCCACCCGACGTTTTCCCGCTCTCCGCCTCCGGCCCCGCGTCGCACGGGCCGGCCGGTGTGACGCGCGTGCCGCGACGGCCCACCGGCCGGGATGACGCCCCCGGAGGCCCGGGCAAGATGTGCGTCGACCCGCCCACCGGCTGCCGGGCGCTCATCGGCGTTGCCGGCCCGGAGGTGCCTCAGCGGTAGCGGACGACGTGCAACCGATGAACTCCCGCCGGGTCCAGGACGGCCGGCTCGCCCGACGCGCCGTCGACCAGGACGACGCCGTCCTCCAGGCGGAGCGCGTTCACCAACTGGCCGACGGCCTCGCGGCCCCGGCCGTCCGTACGGCGGGCCCAGATCAAGGCGCGGGCCGCGACCGGCAGCGCGGAAGCCGCCTCGACCGCCGCCGCCCAGTCCTGGTGCTCCGACACGGACAGCACCGGACCGAGCTCGGCGAGCGTCGAGGGGAACCACGCGGCGCGGGCGGGGGGCGGTGGCTTCGGAAGGCCCGCACCTCCGAGGGTGCCGCCCGCGTCCCAGCGGGCAAGCCAGCCCCACGGGTCGATGTTGGGCAGGCCGAAGGGCGCGGTCTCGTCCTTCGGGACCACGACGGTCGCGTCGAGCATGCAGTCCTGCCAGTGACCCTCTCGCAGGAAACGGCTCGTGTTGCAGGAGAAGACCCAGCCGCGAGTGGTCTCGTCGCGCGCCGTCGGGGCGTGCAGTTCCACTTCCCCGTGGTAGGTGTCCTGAAGCCAACGGCGTGCCTTGTCGACCGCGGAGGCGAAGTCGGGTGCCGCGTGCTCCCACGGGGTGAGGCCCGGCGTGAACGCGCCGGGCAGCGCGCGGAGCAGCACGAGCTCACGGACCTGGGACGGGTCGAGGCGGGCCAGGGAGGAGGTCAGTGCGTCGAGGAGGACCACCTGCCCCTTGTGGTTGTGCGCGTAGAGCAGGTTGCCGGTCGCCTCGTGGCCACCGACCTCCCGGCGGACCCAGACCAGGCCACGGGTGTCCGGGCCGGTCTCGGTGACCGCCCGGATCACGTCGTCCCAGCCGCCGGCCTCGACGCGCGTGAACTCGGGGAAATAGCGGCGCGTCAGCCGTTCCCACCAGCCCGGCGCCTCGTCCGACGGCTGCCAGGGCAGGGGTGTGGACGGGGCGCCGTTGATCGCGGAGTGCAGAGTCACGACACATCCGCGGATGTTGATCCGGCGGGGCTGCGTCTCGACCCGGCGAGCCGCGTCCTCCGGTGCCACGGGCTCCAGATCCGCGAGTGGGGCACTGGGCGCCGGGTGGAACGGGGTCCCACCGTCCTTCGGCACGACGACCGACGCCGCCATCATCGGCGTCTCCGGAAACCCCGGCTGCGGCAACGGCCGGCAGGCCATCAGCCACGCGGCGGCCGTCTCGTGCACGGGGTGCCCCACGGCCAGCCGCACGAGGCCACCGTAGGTGGCGTTCAGCCAGGCGGTTGCCCGCGCGTCAGGCCCCGGCATGTCGGTTCCCCTTGTTCGGAGGCCAGTTGCCGGATGCCCGCATCTCCATGTACTGCTCGGTCGGCGGAAACGTCGGCGCCATGTGGGCGGGTGAGCCGTCGTGCGGAACAACGACGACGGGGCTGAACGGCTTCTTGGTGAAATCCCCGGTCTCGATGTGTTCCTTCAGGTCGAAGCACACTGTCCAGCCGTATGGAAATTCGACCGCTGTATCCGGGAGCATGACCACGGATTCCGCTTGCTCTCGGTACGGACCCGACTTCACGAACTCGGCGGCAGAAACGACTGCCTCATCCTTGGTCACCATCCTATTTGACTCCATCGCGATACGGAATGTGCCCGATACTCGAGACGTTCTTTTCCAAAAGTCCCAAAGTGCCACTTTGTCCATCCAGGAATACAACGCCGTGTGGGGTGTTCACCGCGTTGAACACGTGTGCCGTGTTGTTGGGGCGACTGATATAGACGACGCTTCTGGACCCTTCTCCCCGGTTCTGAAGATCCTTGATGATGTCATCGTAGCTGTCCACCCAGTCATAGTGACCTGCGGCCCTGTCCTTCATGCCCAGTTGCTCGGGCGGAATGTGACCGCCGGCTTGCTTGGGAGCGGCGCTCGCCTCGATTCCATCCATCCTGCGGTCCACCGTGACGGAGTTGTGGCTGCAGTTGTCCGTGTACCCGGGCATGCCGGTGTTGTTTACGTCCTTGAGCCACGGATACTGGTCGTCCAGGAACTCCTGGGCCTTCTTCGGGTCAACGGAATCGGCGTGAATTGCCTTTTCCTTGACATGGTCCGTCGACCGGGCGAGGTCGCTCCAGTCCTTCGGCGCCGCGCCGGCGGCCTCGTCCGCGACCTTCGCACCGTTGGGTACGGCTTTCGCGGCTCCGGCTCCCGTCTCCATTCCCTCCTTCATCGCGGCCCGCAGACCGCCCCGCGCCAGCCCGGCGCCCTTCGTGCCGATGAGCTCGGGTACCAGGCGGCCGATGAACTCCGACGGGTCCTTCTTGAAACCGTCCACCGCGGCGTTCAGCGCACGCTCGGGCTGGGCCGCGGTCGAGACCAGGCCGGAGAGCGTCAGGGAGATGTTCTGGAGGTACTCCGCCGGGTGGGTCAGGTTGTACGGGTCGACCGGATTCAGGCCGCGGGCGAAACTGACCAGGCCCGCCGTGCCCTTGACGACACCGCCCACGACGTGGTTGAGCTCGACGCCGGTCGCCACGAGTCCGTCGACCACGTTGCCGGTCAGGCGGTCCAGCGGCGGCGGCTCCGCCGGAGCGTGGGCGAGCGCCTTCTTGATGCCCGCCTCGGCGTCACCGGCGGCGGTGTTCCGCTGAGCACGGGCCCTGGCCAGCTTCTCCCGCGCCTGCCGGATGGTCTCCCTGCCGGGGTCGTGGAACGGCCCGGGAATGGGGCCGGGGTCCTGGTCCGCCCGCACCTTGGCGTTGTAGGCGTCGACCTTCTGGTTGTACTCCCCGATGGCCTTCTCTGACGCGCTCTTGCCCCGTGCGTACAGCTCGATGGCCTCCTGCGCCTGCTGCTGCGCCCACTTCACCGTGCCCGCGTAGGCGTCCAGCGCGGTGGCGGCGGTTTCGCATGCGTCGGCGGCCCGGAGCCACTTCGAGGGGTGGACGCCGAACTTCTCACGGAAGGTGTCCCCGGCTTCGCCGCGCCAGGCGGAGGAGTCGACCTTCTTCATCCCCGAACCGACCTTGTCAAAGGCGGCGGAGAAGTCCCGCAGGTGCTTGGCACTGCTCTGGATCTTCTCGGGGCGGCCGTGGATCAGCTCGTCGGCGTCCTCCGTCTGGCCGAGCTGCTGCTCGCCCGGTGTGGCGCCGAGGTCGGACGCGACCTCGTCGCCCCAGTCCTCCACGGCGTCCGCGGCACCCTGCAGGCCGACCCGGTCGAGGCCGTCACCGAGCCGGTCGGTCCCCCAGTCGATGCCCTCGCCGACGACTTTCTTGCCGGCGTCGACACCGTCCTCGAGAGCGTTCAGGCCGTCGTTGACACCGTCCTTCAGCCTGCCCAGTCCGCTGCCGAGGTCGTCGAGGACGCCCATCAGCCCTCACCTCCGCCGCCCTGCGTACGGGCGCGCTCCTCCGGCGAGGGGCCGAACTGCTCGTCCAGCACCTGCTCCCATGTGGCATCCGAGACCCCCGCGCGCTCGCGGATGTTCTCGGGCGCCAGCGACCCCATGCCGGCCAGGTTCTCGGACGTCATGATGTCCCGGCCCGCGTCGCGCCAGCCCTGGGCGCTGGTCTCCCAGGCCCGGTCGAAGGACTCCTTGCTGTAGTCGGCGTCCCTGACCTGGGTGACCGGATTGTTCGCCCAGACCTCGCCCCAGTCCTTGCCGGTGATCTCGTCCTCGGAGGCGTGCGGATTGCCGATCACCGAGTTGACGCCGACCTTCATCGCTCCTTCGACGTACTGATCGGTCTCGTAGTACGTCCCGGCCGCGAGCCCCGTCTTGAGCGCGAACAGGTTGCCCTCCTGGACCAGTGAACGGACGCCCCATTCCCACCGCTCACAGAAGGAGCCGAAGGTGCCGGTGAGGCCCTCCGCCCCCAACTCCAGTCCGGACAGCGCGATGTCGCCGAAACCACGGCCCGCGCCGGCCTCACCGACCATGCCGAGCTCTTTCAACTCGCCGAGCGCCGCGGTCAGTCCCTTGGCAATCTCGTCGAGACCGGTCGCCGTCAGATCCTTGCCGTCACCGCCCCCCGTCATCGAGGCGTCCCTCCTTGCTGTACACGGTCCACTGCGAACGCGTCGGGCACGATTCCGGTCAACGGGGGCAGCAGCAGCGCGTGTTCGGCACCGTCGGCCGCGTCCAGAGCCACCCCGCACGGCACACCAGCCTCCGGTACCGCCACGTCCAGCAGCCGGGCGCCGAGAACCGTCTGGTACGTCCACTCCCGATCGGCCTCGTCCCGGGCGAGCGCGTACCGGGACAGCGCCGACTCGTCGGAGAAGGCCAGGATCCAGCGGATGCCGCCGAAGTCGGCGGTGAGCCAGCCTCCGTCGCGCAGCGGCACCAGCACTGCCGTGTCCCGGAACGCCTCCAGCAGCACGGCGAACTCACGGGTACGGGCAGCCACTTCTTCCTCGGCGGGCTCCGGCATCTCCTTGAACAACGGTCCCTCGGCGTTGCCCGGTGTCACGGGTGGCCTCGGGGCACCATCCGGTTCAGCCGGCCGAGTCCCCTCGCCGGGGCCGGACTTGTCGGCGACAGGCTGCCGACCGGGTGACTCGGGCCGTTGGGTCATCTCTGCGTACTCGGCAAGTCGGGAACGCCGTAACGGCGTCTCCGTGCCGCCCCCGAAATCTGTCACGACGCAACCTTTGCATATGACGCACCCACGGTTCTCCTCGGCCTCGTGGGCCACTTGAGCCACGCGCGAGATCGATGCCTGGCGGTCACGGTTCTCGGTCCGGTCGTGGCGTGGAGGACAAGCCGACATGGCGGGGCCCACGAACAGGCAGCCCGGTCCGGCGGAAACGGCTCATAAGGCACCTGCCCGATCCGCTCCCCAGGGCCTTAGCGCCACGATGGCCGGACATGACGACCAAGAAGACCTGGCCCCTCGTGCGCGTCCTGCGGGACCGCGACGCCGGGCTCTGCCTCTCCGGCGTGGTGGTATCCGGCTTCGGGACCTCCGCCCTGTGGCTGGCGTCCGGCGTGTGGGTCAAGGACCTGACCGGCTCGGACGGCCTGGCCGCACTGTGCATGCTCGCCATGTGGCTGCCGGCCCTGGCCGGACCGCTGCTGGGCCCCCTCGCCGACCGGGGCCGCCGCAAACCGCTGCTGACGGGTATGAACCTGGTGCTCGCCGCACTGCTGCTCACCCTCGTGAGCGTCGACGACCCGGGGGATCTGTGGCTGCTGTACGCGGTGCTGTTCCTGTACGGCGCGGCGGGCGTCGTGCATGACGCGGCCGAGTCCGCGCTCGTGGCGACCGCGATCGAGCCGTCCCTGCTCGGTGACTTCAACGGCCTGCGCATGACCGCCACCGAGAGCATGAAGCTCCTGGCCCCGACGGCCGGCGCCGGCCTCAGCGCGGCGTACGGCGGCGCGAGCGTCGCCCTTCTGGACGCGGCGACGTTCGTGCTGGCCGCGGGGCTGTACGCGCTGCTGCGGGTGAGGGAGGAAAGGCCGCCCACGCCCCCGGCCGGCGGCCGTGGGCAGCGGACCACCGAGGGCGTCCGGATCCTGTGGGAGCATCCGGTGCTGCGCCCCCTGGTGCTGGCGGGCGGCGCCACGATGCTGTGCGCCGGCCTGAACGGGACGATGGTGTACGCCGTGGTCGACGGCCTCGGGCACTCCCCCGCGTACGCCGGCGTGCTGTACGCCGTGCAGGGCGCCGGTTCGGTCGCGGCCGGCCTGCTCGGCGGTCCCGCCCTGCGCCGGCTGGGAGCGGGGCGCTTCGCGGCGTCGGGCATCGCCCTGCTGGCTCTCGGGGTGGCGCTTCGGGCCGTGCCGTCCGACCCGGTGGCGCTGGTGTGCAGCGCGGCGATCGGCCTGGGGCTGCCCGCGGTGCTGATCGCCGCGCTGACGTCCGTGCAGCGCGAGACGCCCGGTGCGCTGCTGGGCCGGGTCACGGCCACAGCCCACACCACGGTGTACGCGCCGAACGTGGTCGGGCTGGCCGCCGGAGCGGCCCTGGTCGAGCTGGTGAGCCACCGGCTGGTGCTGGTGGCCCTGGGCGTGGCCCTGCTGGTGACGGCCGTCGCGCTGGGTCAGAGCCCGGCGAGGGCGGAGCGGACCGCCGCCAGGTCGTCGTCGGACGCCAGCCCGGCGTGATACAGCCGCAGCTCGGTGGCGCCCCGCCGGCGTGCCTCGGCGGCGTCGGCGGCGAGGGTGCCGGGGCTGCCGCCCATCCCCGAGACGACGGGGAAGTTGGCGGCGACGACGGCGCCCTCGCGACCCTGGCGCGCGAACGGCGTCAGCGTGCCGGTGCCGCCCGCGCACGGCACGACCACACCGTCCGCGACGGACAGGATGTGCGCCGGGTCGACCCCGGGATTGGCGCCGACGTGGTAGGACACGGGGTCCGCGTGCAGCAGCACCTGGAAGCCGTCGGGAGCGGCCGCCCGGACCGCCGCGACGGCCTGCTCCTGGAGGGTGCGGGCGGTTTCGTCGCGGTACGCGCGCGTGGTGGTGGCGAGCGTCTCGCCTAGGAGCTTCTCGATGCCCGCCCAGCCGCCGTCGGAGGGCGCCCCTTGCCAGACCGGCTCCAGCGCGGTCCGTACCGCGGCCGCCAGCTCG
The DNA here is from genome assembly GCF_001280065.1 of Streptomyces sp. NRRL B-1140. Lineage (GTDB taxonomy): Bacteria > Actinomycetota > Actinomycetes > Streptomycetales > Streptomycetaceae > Streptomyces. Next base: position 46,568 of record NZ_LGEA01000093.1, on the reverse strand, counting down.
TCGGCGTCCAGGCCGTGCCGGCCGTAGCCCTCGCGGCAGGACGGGCAGAAGCACAGCGCCATCAGGTACTGCCCGGCCTCCCCGAGGCCGACGCCGCCGGTCTTGTCGTGGGCGTGCAGATGCTCCAGGCCGTACCAGCCGAGGGACTCCAGCTCGGTGCCGCTCGCCCCGGGCCGCACGGCCGCCTCGGCCGCCAGATCGACGAGGTACGCGCGCGTGGCGGGCTGCGCGATGCACGGCGCCCAGGGGTAGCGGTCGCCGTAGGCGTTGACGACCGAGGTGCCGGGGTGTTCGGCGCCGAGGCGGGAGTTGTGCGCGAGGACGACCCAGGTGTGCACCTCGAGGCCCGCCCCGGCGAGGGCGGTGGCGGCCTCGCCGAAGGCGTCCCCCGGGGCCCAGGGGCCGGCGGCGTAGGGGCGCAGCTCGCGACCGGTCCAGCGGTCGTCCGCGGGGTACAGCACGGCGGCGTGCTCGGCGGTGACGATGCGGTGGCGCGGGTGGCGGGGTGTGAGGGCGCGCGTGGAGTGGTAGGCGGCGGCGAGCGTCACCTGCTCCACGCCGAGCGCGGCGATCCTGGCGGGTGCCTCCGGATCCCCGTCGACGTCCCAGGGGTAGACGAATGTCGACGCCTTCACTTGGTCTCCTCCAGCAGCGCGTAGCCGCGCTCGATCACTTCGGCGAGCTGCTTGACATGATCCTCGCTCGGCTCGTGCAGCGGTGGCCGTACCTCCCCTACGTCCAGGCCGCGCAGCCGTACACCGGCCTTGACCAGCGAGACCGCGTATCCGCGGCCCTGGGCGCGCAGTTCGACGAACGGGCGGTAGAAGCCGTCCAGCAGCTTCGCCACCAGGGCGTCGTCACCGGCCCTGAGGGCCTGGTGGAAGGCGAGGGCGATCTCCGGCGCGAAGCAGAACACGGCGGACGAGTACAGCGTGACACCGAGGGCGCGGTAGGCGAGCTGGGTCTGCTCGGCGGTCGGCAGGCCGTTGAAGTAGAGGAAGTCGCCCGGGGCCTCGGAGCGGACGGCGCTGACGACGCGCTGCATGAGGTCGAGGTCGCCGAGCCCGTCCTTCAGGCCGATGATCCCGTCCGTGCGGGCGAGTGCGACGACGGTCTCGGGGGTGAACACGGCGTTGTCGCGCTGGTAGACGATGACCGGCAGGGCGGTCGCGGCGGCCACCTCGCGGTAGTGCCGCAGGAGCCCCTCCTGCCCGGCGACGACGAGGTACGGCGGCATGGCGAGCAGCCCGTCCGCCCCCGCGGCCTCGGCGAGGCGGGCGTAGCGCACGGCGAGCGCGGTGCCGTACCCGGCACCGGCGACGACCGGCACCCGCCCCTCGGCGGCCTCGACGGCGGCCCGCACGCAGGCTTCGAACTCCTCGGGCGTCAGGGCGTGGAACTCGCCGGTGCCGCAGCAGGCGAACACGGCGGCGGCTCCGGCCTCCACCCCGCGCCGGACGTGGGTCCGGAAGGTGTCGAGGTCCACGGAGCCGTCGGGGCCGCAGGCGGTGACCGGGAAGAACAGCGGCCCGCTGGGAATGTCGAGTCGAGCGGCGAGAGGGGCTGGCGTCACAAGCTCTCCCGGTTCCATATTCATGATTGGCGTCTATATTTCTGAACGAGTCCACGCTAAGGCGCCCCCTTGGTGCCGGTCAAGCACGCGCACCCCCGACGCACCTGCGGATTCACCCCCTCCGCGGCATACTTGACGGGCTCCGTCCCGGATCCTTAGCGTGTCCACGCATATGAATGCCGTGCGCTCATGTGCACGGTTGGCGATCAAGGAGACCCGAGGATGCCCGCTCCCCGCACCGTCCTGCTCACCGGCGCCGCCGGGGGCCTCGGCACCCTGATGCGGGAGCTGCTCCCGGCCTACGGCTACGACCTGCGCCTGCTGGACCTGCGCCCGATCGAGGGCGAGCCCGACGCGATCGTCGCCGACCTCGCCGACCGGGACGCCGTGCGCGAGGCGGTCCGGGGCGTCGACGCGATCCTCCACCTCGCCGGCATCTCCCTGGAAGCCCCCTTCGAGAAGATCCTCAGGGCGAACATCGAGGGCACCTACCACCTGTACGAGGCCGCCCGCGAGGAGGGTGTGGGCCGGATCGTCTTCGCCTCCTCCAACCACGCCGTCGGCTACACCCCGCGCCCCCGCGGCGACGACCCCCTCATCCCGGTCGACACCCCCCGCCGCCCGGACACCTTCTACGGCCTGTCCAAGTGCTTCGGCGAGGACCTCGCCCAGCTCTACTGGGACAGACACGGCCTGGAGACCGTCTCGGTACGGATCGGCTCCTGTTTCCCCGAGCCGACCAGCGTGCGCATGCTCTCGGTGTGGATGAGCCCCGCCGACGGCGCCCGCCTCTTCCACGCGGCCCTGACGGCCGAGCACGTCGGCCACACCGTCGTCCACGGCTCCTCCGCCAACACCCGGCTGTGGTGGGACCTCGGAACCGCCCGGGCGCTCGGCTACGAGCCGCAGGACGACTCCGAGCCGTACGCCGAGAAGCTCATCGCCGAGCAGGGCGAACTGCAGGAAGGCAACGAGGCGCACGCCTACCTGGGCGGCCAGTTCGTGACGGACCCGCCGATCTGGCCGTACTGACCGGAACCAGTCGCCACCGAGGCGGGCGGGCAGAGAACGGGCCCGCCCGCTCGGGCATTCGGGCACGGTCCGGAGCAGTCGGGCAACGCCGCCAGGGGCGCGGGGAACTGCGCGACCAGCCACAACGCACCCGCAGACGGCCACGGCCACCCCGCGGCGCCCCGCGTATCCGCACGACCGAACGGGCACACCCGGGCAGGATCGCGCCCGCAACAGACCTGGCCACCGCAGAGCACCCCCTGTAGAACTTCCCCCAAGGCCCGACCAAGGGCCCGAACGGGCAGCAGAGCAGGAAGGCGGGTGACGGCCATGAACAGGACCGCGGAAGAACGCCAGCGCGAGATCGTGCTGGCCGCTCGCCGGGACGGCGCCGTCGACGTCACCGCCCTCGCCACCGAACTGGGCGTCGCCAAGGAGACCGTACGGCGGGACCTGCGCGTCCTTGAGGACCACGGCCTGCTCCGCCGCACCCATGGCGGCGCCTACCCCGTGGAGAGCGCCGGCTTCGAGACCACGCTCGCCTTCCGCGCCACCAGCCACGTCCCGGAGAAGCGCCGGGTCGCGGCCGCCGCGGCCGACCTGCTCGGCGACGCCGAGACCGTCTTCGTGGACGAGGGCTACACCCCGCAGCTCATCGCCGAGGCGCTCCCCCGTGACCGGCCGCTGACCGTGGTCACCGCGTCCCTGCCGGTCGCCGGCGCCCTTGCCGAGGCCGAACACGTCTCCGTCCTGCTGCTCGGCGGCCGGGTGCGGCGCGGCACCCTCGCCACCGTCGACCACTGGACGACGAAGATGCTCGCCGGCTTCGTCCTCGACCTGGCGTTCATCGGCGCCAACGGCATCTCCCGCGAACACGGCCTCACCACTCCCGACCCGGCCGTCAGCGAGGTCAAGGCACAGGCGATCCGGGCCGCCCGGCGCGTGGTCTTCGCGGGCGTGCACACCAAGTTCGGAGCGGTCAGCTTCTGCCGGTTCGCCGAGGTCGGCGCGCTGGAGACGATCGTGACGAGCACCCTGCTCCCGGCCGCCGAGGCCCACCGCTACTCACTACTCGGACCCCAAATCCTGCGCGTCTGACCCCGTCCCCCCTTCCACCGGGCGCAGCCGCGCCTTGCCATGCCCTTTATCTCCCCATACATCCCAGGAGCGATCCATGCGAACCCAGAGCCGACGACGGCCACCGCGAGCCCCGCTCGCCCTGGCCGCCGCAGGGACGCTGCTCGCCCCGCTGCTGTCCGGCTGCTGGGTCGGCGCGGGCGGGGCCGGATCCGGCGGTGACGCCATCAACGTCCTGATGGTCAACAACCCGCAGATGGTCGAACTGCAGAAGCTGACCCGCGCCCACTTCACCGCGAAGACGGGCATCAAGGTCAACTTCACGGTCCTGCCCGAGAACGACGTCCGAGACAAGATCAGCCAGGACTTCGCCAACCAGGCCGGCCAGTACGACGTCGCCACGCTGTCCAACTACGAGATACCGATCTACGCCCGCAACGGCTGGCTGCACGAGATGAACGGCTACGTGGCGAAGGACCCGGCCTACGACGAGCAGGACGTGCTCAAGCCGATGCGCCAGTCCCTCACCGCGGACGACGGCAAGCTCTACGGCCAGCCCTTCTACGGCGAGTCGTCGTTCCTCATGTACCGCAAGGACGTGTTCGGCAAGAAGGGCCTGACGATGCCCGCGCACCCCACCTGGCAACAGGTGGCGGACCTCGCGGCCCGGGCCGACGGCGCCGAGCCCGGCATGAAGGGCATCTGCCTGCGCGGCCTGCCCGGCTGGGGCGAGGTGATGGCGCCCCTCACCACGGTCGTCAACACCTTCGGCGGCACCTGGTTCGACAAGGACTGGAAGGCGCGGCTCGACTCCCCCGCCTTCGAAAAGGCGACGAAGTTCTATGTCGATCTGGTGCGCGAACACGGCGAGTCCGGTGCCGCCCAGTCCGGCTTCGCCGAGTGCCTCAACAACATGACCCAGGGCAAGGTCGCCATGTGGTACGACGCCACCTCCGCGGCCGGTTCCCTGGAGGCGGCGAAGTCCCCGGTCAAGGGCAGGATCGGCTACGCCCCCGCCCCCGTCGAGAAGACGAGGTCATCCGGCTGGCTCTACACCTGGGCCTGGGGCATCCAGAAGGCCTCCCGCAACCCGGACGACGCCTGGAAGTTCGTCTCCTGGGCCTCCGGCAAGGGCTACGAGGAGCTGGTGGGCGACACGGCCGGCTGGTCGAACGTCCCCGCCGGCAAGCGGGCGTCGACGTACGCCAACGCCGACTACCGCAAGGAGGCCGGGGCCTTCCAGGAGATGACCAAGGAGGCCATCGAGAAGGCTCGGCCGAACGATCCCGGTGTCCAGCCGCGGCCCGCTCCCGGCATCCAGTTCGTCGGCATCCCCGAGTTCACCGACCTCGGCACCAAGGTCTCCCAGGAGATCAGCGCGGCCATCGCCGGACGCCAGTCCGTCGAGTCGGCCCTGAAGACATCACAGGCGCTCGCCGAGAAGATCTCCGAGGAGTACGAGGGACGATGACCGCCACGACCACGGCCCCCGTGGCCTCCCCCGGGATACCCGCCCCGGCCCGCCGCCCGTCCGCCCGGCTGCGCGCCTGGACCACCCGGGCTCCGCTGCTGCCCGCCCTGATCTTCATGATCGTCGTCACCCAACTGCCCTTCGTGGCGACGCTGGTGATCTCCTTCTTCGACTGGAACGCCCTCTATCCCGACGCCCGGCACTTCACCGGGCTCGACAACTACCGGGAGGTTCTCACCGACGCGGACCTGCGCCACTCGGTGTGGACGACCGTGCTGCTGACGGTGTCGGTGGTGCTGGCCAGCCTGGTGCTGGGACTCGCGCTCGCCCTGCTGCTGGACCGGAGGTTCCGGGGCCGGGGCATCGTCCGCACCCTGCTGATCGCTCCGTTCCTGGTGGTCCCCGTCGCGGCCGCCCTGCTCTGGAAGCATGTGCTCTACAACCCTGAATACGGCCTTTTCAACGGGCTGTTGCACTATGTGGGCGGCCCACAGCCCGACTGGATCTCCAGCACCCCGCTGCTCGCGGTCGAGGCATCCCTCGTCTGGCAGTGGACACCGTTCATGATGCTGATCCTGCTCGCCGGTCTGCAGAGCCGCGACCACGAGCAGATCGAGGCCGCCCGGGTCGACGGCGCGAGCGACTGGCAGATCTTCGTCCACCTGACGCTGCCGCACCTGCGCCGCTATCTCGAACTGGGCGCTCTGCTGGGCTCGATCTACATCGTCCAGAACTTCGACGCGGTCTTCACGATCACCTCCGGGGGCCTCGGCACCGCCAACCTCCCCTACACCGTCTACCAGAGCTTCTACCAGGCCCACGAGAACGGCCTCGCCTCGGCCGCGGGCGTCCTGGTGGTCATCGGCTCGATCGTCATCGCGACCTTCGCCCTGCGCGTGGTGTCGTCCCTGTTCCGCGAGGAGGTGTCCCGCGCATGACCGCCCTGCGCCGCAACAGCACGGGTCTGCTGGCCTGGCTGGCCGGGATCGTGTTCTTCCTGCCCATCGCGTGGATGGCGCTGACGTCGTTCCACTCGGAGTCCGACGCCGCGACCAACCCGCCGTCCTTCACCGCCGCCCTCACGCTGGACGGCTACCGCGAGTTCTTCGGCGCGGGCGGCGGCGCGAGTCCCTGGCCGGCTCTCATCAACTCCACGGTCGCGTCCGTGGCCTCCACGCTGCTGGTCCTGCTGCTGGCCTTCCCGGCGGCGTACGCCCTGTCGATCAACCGCGTCCGCAAGTGGACGGACGTGCTGTTCTTCTTCCTCTCCACGAAGATGCTGCCGGTCGTGGCGGGTCTGCTGCCGATCTACCTGTTCGCCAAGAACGCCGGGATGCTCGACAACATCTGGCTGCTGGTCGTCCTGTACACCTCCATGAATCTGCCGATCGCGGTGTGGATGATGCAGTCCTTTCTGGCCGAGATCCCGGTGGCGGTGATCGAGGCGGCGAAGGTGGACGGGGCCCCGCTGCCCACGATCCTCGCGCGCGTGGTCGCTCCGATCTCCCTCCCGGGTATCGCCGCGACGGCGCTGATCTGCTTCATCTTCAGCTGGAACGAGTTGCTGTTCGCCCGGGTGCTCACGGGTGTGGTCGCCGAGACCGCTCCCGTCTTCCTGACCGGCTTCATCACCAGCCAGGGTCTGTTCCTGGCGAAGGTGTGCGCCGCGTCGCTCGTCGTCTCCCTGCCGGTGCTCGCCGCGGGGTTCGCCGCCCAGGACAAGCTGGTCCAGGGTCTGTCGTTGGGAGCCGTGAAATGAAGGCCGCCGTCATCGAGTCCGTGGGCAAGGCCGTCGTCGCCGAGGTCCCGGACCCGGCGCCAGGGCCGCGCGAGGTCGTCGTCGAGGTCGCCGCCTGCGGGCTGTGCGGAACCGATCTCCACATCCTCCAGGGCGAGTTCGCCCCCGAGCTGCCGATCGTGCCCGGGCACGAGTTCGCGGGCGAGGTGGTAGGAGTCGGCACCCGGGTCACGGAGGTGGCGGTCGGCGACCGGGTCGCCGTCGACCCGTCCCTGTACTGCTACGAGTGCCGCTACTGCCGTACCGGCCACAACAACCTCTGCGAACGCTGGGCGGCGATCGGCGTGACCACGGCCGGAGGCGCGGCACAGTACGCCGTCGCCCCGGTGGCGAACTGCGTGAAGCTCCCGGACCACGTCCGCACCGAGGACGCCGCCCTCGTGGAACCGCTGTCCTGCGCGGTGCGCGGCTACGACGTGCTCCGCTCCCGCCTCGGCGCGCACGTCCTGGTCTACGGCTCCGGCACCATGGGCCTGATGATGCTGGAGCTGGCCAAGCGCACGGGCGCGGCGAGCGTGGACGTCGTCGACGTGAACCCGGCCCGGCTGGAGACGGCCCGCCGCCTCGGCGTCTCGGCGTCGGCGGCGACCGCCGACGAACTGGACCGCCCGCAGGGCTGGGACCTGGTCGTCGACGCCACGGGCAACGCGGCGGCGATCCAGGACGGGCTGGACCGGGTGGCCAAGGCGGGTACGTTCCTGCAGTTCGGCGTGGCCGACTACGCGACGCGCGTGACGATCGACCCGTACCGCATCTACAACCAGGAGATCACCATCACGGGTTCGATGGCGGTGCTGCACAGCTTCGAGCGGGCGGCGGAACTCTTCGCGGGCGGTGTTCTCGACCCGGAGGTCTTCATCAGCGACCGCATCCCGCTGGAGCGGTACCCGCAGGCCCTGGAACAGTTCGCGGCGGGGGTCGGCCGGAAGATCGTGGTCGTGCCGTAGGCCCTGCGGGTGCGGCGGGGGCGGACGAAAATCGGTGGGGCAGCCGCCCCCTCCCCCCTACGCTCACGGCATGCCACGACCCCATGGATTCACCTTCGAGCAGCACGCGGGCGGAAGCGTCCGCATCAGCCACCACGGCCGCCCCGCGACCACTCTGAACGGCCCGCGGGCCGAACAGTTCCTCGCCGAGGTCGAGGCCTCCGACCCCCAGCTGGTCATGGCCCGCTGGACCGGCAACTACAAACGCGGCAACGAGCGCACCGCCCGGAACCACCCGCGCAATCGCCGGTGACCCGATTGGCCCGAAGGTAAGGGAACGGCAAAACCGCCTCGCTCGTTCACCCGGCATGACAGCTATGACCCCCGGCTCGAACATCCCCCTGTCCGCCGCCCGCGTGACGGTGGACGTCGCCGCACCGGTGCGGCTCGACGTATCGGGCCTGCTGCTCACCGCCGACGGCAAGGTGCGCTCCGACGACGACTTCATCTTCTACAACCAGCCGTCGGGCCCGGGCGTGACGTACCGCTCGGGCGGCGGCAGTGCGCCGGACGCGATCGTGGTCGACACGACCGCCCTCCCGCCCGGCATCGAGAAGATCGTCGTCACCGCCAGCCCGGACGCCGCGGGCCAGACCTTCCAGGGCATCGAGCCGACGGCCACGATCCGCAACGCGGACGACGGCTCCGTCCTGGCCACGTTCACCCCGCCGCAGCTCGGCAGCGAGACAGCCCTGGTGATCGTGGAGGTCTACCAGCGCAACGGTCAGTGGAAGGCCCGCGCCGTCGGTCAGGGATACGCCAACGGCCTCGCAGGCATCGCCACGGACTTCGGGGTCACGGTGGAGGAGCCGGCCGCCGCCCCGCCCCAGCCGGTGACCCCGCCGCCGGCCCCGGTGCAGCCGCCCGCGGCCCCGCCGGTCGCCGCGCCCGCCGCTCCCCCGGCCCCGGCCACACCGCCCCCTCCCGCGCCCGGCGCCGGGAAGATCAACCTCGACAAGGGCCGTGTCAGCCTCCAGAAGAACCAGACGGTCTCCCTGATCAAGGGCGGCCGCCCCCTGCTCTCCCAGGTCAGGATGGGCCTCGGCTGGGAGCCGGCGTACCGCGGCAAGGACATCGACCTGGACGCCTCGGTCATCGCCTACGGCCCGCAGCGCAACCACATCGACAGCTGCTACTTCGGCAAGCTCCAGATCGTGGGCGGCGCCATCCGGCACTCCGGCGACAACCTCACGGGCGAGGGCGGCGGTGACGACGAGACCATCATGGTCGACCTCGGCCGCCTGCCGCAGGAGGTCACGGGCCTGGTCTTCACGGTCAACTCCTTCTCCGGCCAGAAGTTCACCGAGGTCGCCAAGGCCTACTGCCGCCTCCTGGACGGCACGACCGGTGAGGAACTGGTCCGCTTCGACCTCACCAGCGCCGAACCGCAGACGGGCGTGCTGATGGCGAAGCTGATCCGTCAGTTCTCCGGCGAGTGGGAGATGACGGCCATGGGCGACTTCGTGAAGTCCCGCACGGTCAGGGGCATGGTGAAGCCGGCGGCACAGGCCCTGTAACTCACGCTCCGGCGGCCGGGGACGCCCCCGCACCAGGGGGCGTCCGGCTCGCCGGGTCAGCGGCGGCCCGCCTCCAGCCCCTCCAGAAGCAGTGTCAGGTAGCGGCGGAGGTGCCGGCCCTCCCCGTCCGCCAGCTCCGACGCCGTCGCCATCCCGTGCGCCAGCCGCAGCACGTCGACCGGCTCGACGTCCGCCCGGAGTGTCCCCTCTTCCTGCGCCGCGCGGACCAGCCGCCCGGCCGCGACCTTGACCGCGTCGCCGCACGCCGTGGTCACGAGGGAGCCGGAGTCCGTGACGGCCGGTCCCAGCAGCGCCTTCAGTCCCCGCATCCGGATCATCCCGGCGCCCAGCTCGTAGAGCCACTCCGCCAGCGCCTCACCCGCGGGCAGTGCCCCCGCGAGCACAGCGGCCCGCGCCGCGATCGCCTCGATACGGTCCAGATAGGCGGCCTCCAGCAGGGCCCGCCGGGTCGGGAAGTGCCGGTACAGCGTGCCGGAGCCGACCCCGGCCCGCTTGGCGATGTCGTCGAGGGACGCACCCTCCCCGTGCTCGGCGAACGCCTCCACGGCGACCGTCAGCAACCGCTCGTAGTTGCGCCGGGCATCCGCCCGCATGGGCCTGACCTGCGCCACGCGACCACTCCTCACCACCGGGGACTCTCCGCGCACCTTACCGAGAACGGCCCGGCCCCCCCGCCGGCCGGAAGGAAGGAAGGAAGGGGCACGCCCACGCCGGCCCGCCCCCGCCCGATCCGCCGAGGAGAGGCGGGGCGACCGGGACGTCAGGCGGATGCGCGCACCACGAGTTCGGGTGTCACCCACGCGTCCGCGCCCCGCAGCGGCTCCTCGCCCGCGCGCAGCCGGACCACCTGTTCCACGGCAAGCCGCCCCAGGCGCCGCTTGTCGATGTGCAGGGTGGTCAGGGCGGGTTCCACCAGCTCTCCCAGGGCAAGACCGTCGAAGCCCAGCACGGCCAGCCCGTCCGGAACGCTCCGGCCGTGCCGGCGGGCGGCGCGCATCGCGCCGATCGCGATCAGATCGTTGAAGCCGAACACGGCGGTGATCCCGGGCCGCTCGGTCAGCAACCGCTCCATGCCCGACTCGCCGCCCGCCACGCTGTGCTCGGGACACACCACGACCCATCCCTCGTCGACGGGCAGGCCGAGCCGCCGCGCCTGCTCGAGGAAGGCCTGTCTTCGGGGGCTCGGGCCGTGCACCCCGTCCAGCATGCCGATCCTGCGGTGTCCCGCGCCGAACAGATGGGTCATGCCCTGCTCGACACCGGTGGCGGCGTCGATGCCCACGGCCGCGAACCGGGTCTGCTGCGGGCCGCGCTCCAGCAGCACCAGCGGTACGCCCCCGATGTGCCGCGCGAGGATGTCGTCGGGGTCCGTGAAGTAGCCCACGACCGCGTCCGCCTGGTGGGAGAGCACGTCCAGCGCCTCCCGTTCCCGGGCCTCGTCGATCCGGGAGTCCCACACGACGACCTGCCAGCCGCGTTGCTCGGCCGCCTCCAGCACCCCGGCGGCCACCTCGGGGAAGAAGGGGTTGCGCAGGTCCGGGATGACCAGGCCCGCCGTCACCGCGCCCTTCTGGACGAGCCCGCGCGCGAAACGGCTGGGCCGGTAGTCCAGGAGCCGCGCCGCCTCCAGGACCCGCTCCTTGGTGCCGGGGTCGATCTCACCCTTGTCGTTGACCGCGCGGGAGACGGTCTGCCGTGACACCCCGGCCAGGCGGGCGACGTCGTGGATGGTGGCCCGGCGCCGGGCATCGTCGGCCCGCTCCGCACGCTGGTTGTCCGTCGGCACGCTCAGCACTGTATCCGGCACGAGAGCCGCCCCGTCAGGGACGGCAGGACGGGTGCCCGGCCCCCGCCACGGCCGGCCCACCGCCCCGCACCCGCGTACGGCACCCCGTCAGTCACCCAGCTCGGTGAACAGCGTCAACTGGAGAGCGCCCGGCGCCTCGAGCCGGGAGTTCAGGGAGTTCCAGGGAGTGCGCGTCGGCTCGGCGACGACCTCCGCTCCGGCGGCGGCCAGCTTCGCCGTCGTGGCGGCGGAGTCGTCCACCTCGAAGGCGACCCGGATGTGCCCGGCGACCCGCCGCCCCACCTCGACGTCGTCGATGAACGCCGCGTGGTTCGGGTCGGTCAGCTCCAGGGTGGCCCGCCCGGCCTCCAGGATCGTGACCCGCCCGTCCTCCGAGGCGAACGCCCCGCGCTCGGGCAGGCCCAGCACGTCCCGGTAGAAGTGCAGCGCGGCGTCGTAGTCCTCGGCGGTGACCACGAGGCGGAGTTCGCGAACGGCTGGCTCGTCGGACATGACTGCTCCTCCACAGGGGTCGGCTGACCGCGACAACCCGACGGCGGGCCGGAAGATTCCCCTGGGCATGCCGCCCCGGCGGTCAGAACAGCGCGCTGTACGCGTTCAGAGCCGGCTGCCCGCCCAGGTGGGCGTAGAGAACCGTGCTGTCGCGGCCGATCCCGCCGCTCGACACGAGGTCGATCATCCCGGCCATGGACTTGCCCTCGTAGACGGGGTCGGTGACCATCCCCTCCGTCCGGGCCGCGAGCCGCATCGCCGCCAGGGTGGAGTCGTCGGGGATGCCGTAGACGCCCGCGTGGTACCGCTCGTCGAGTTCGACGTCCGCCTCGGTCAACTCCCGCCGGACGCCGATCAGCTGCCCGGTGCCGTGCGCGATCCGGGCGATCTGGCCGCGGGTCGCAGCCGGTTTCGCCGAGGCGTCGATGCCGAGCACGCGCCGGGGCCGCCCGCCCGCCTCCTCCAGTGCGGCGAACCCGGCGACCATGCCGGCCTGGGTCGACCCGGTCACCGAGCACACCACGACGGTGTCGAAGAAGACGCCGAGCTGCCGCTCCTGTTCGGCGACCTCGTACGCCCACCCGGCGAAGCCGAGCCCGCCCAGCGGGTGGTCGGAGGCGCCGGCCGGGATGGCGTACGGCTTCCCGCCGCCTTCCTCGACCTCCCGGAGCGCCTGCTCCCAGCTCTCCTTGAAGCCGATGCCGAACCCGGCCTTCACCAGTCGCACATCGGCCCCGGCGAGCCGGCTGATCAGGATGTTGCCGACCTTGTCGTACACGGCGTCGGGCCAGTCCACCCAGCTCTCCTGTACGAGTACGCAACCGAGCCCGGCCCGGGCGGCGACGGCCGCGACCTGGCGGGTGTGGTTGGACTGCACGCCACCGATCGACACGAGGGTGTCGCAGCCCTGGGTGAGGGCGTCGGCGACCAGGTACTCCAGTTTGCGGGTCTTGTTGCCGCCGTAGGCGACACCGGAGTTGCAGTCCTCCCGCTTGGCCCACAGGGACGCGCCGCCGAGGTGCGCGGTGAGCCGCTCCAGGGGGTGGACGGGCGAGGGCCCGAAGAGGAGGGGGTAACGCTCGTACGAGGAAAGGGACATGGGGTCGTCCTCCCTGGGTGGGGGTCGGTTCAGTCGGCGAGCTCCTCGAGCCCCCGCCAGATCTCCGCCGTGACGAGGACCGCCGCGGCCGTGTCACCGGCCGCGCAGGCCTCGATCAGCCGCTCGTGCAGCCCGGCGGACCGGCAGCTGCCTCCCTCACCGAAGCGCCTGCGCTCCAGGCGGCGGATCAGCGGGGTGTAGCGGGCGACGGTCGCGGCGGCGGCGCGGTTGCCGCTCGCCCGGACGAGGACGTCGTGCAGTTCGTCGTCGGCCCGCAAGGCCCCGTCCACGTCCCCGGAGTCCACGGCAGCGGCGAACCCCTTGTTGGCGGTCCGCATCGCCGCGATGTCCGCGGGGCCCAGCCGGGGCACGGCCACCCTCGTCACCAGTTCGTGCAGGGCGCCGACCACGGCGGCGGCGTCCCGCACGTCGGCGGTCACCAGCGGGGTCACCCGCGTGTAGCTCTGCGGCTTGCTCTCCAGCAGCCCCTCGTCCACCAGCCGGGAGAACGCCTCCCGCACCGGCGCCCGGGACAGCCCCAGCCGCTCCGCGAGGTCGGCGTCCCGCACCACAGCGCCCGGCTCGATCTCCCCGGCCACGATGGCGTCCCGGATCGCCGCGTACGCCCGGTCCCTGAGCAGGGTGCGGGGCACGGGCCGGATGGCGTTCATGAACTGAAATGTTAGATGTCAGTTTGCGGCCATGACAAGGGTGCGTACCGGGCCGTGGTCCGGTACGCCCACTCACGGCGAGGGCGGCGCGTCCACGCGGTGTACTACCGCTTCTGCCGCTTCTGACGCTTCCAGGGCCCGGTGATGGCGAGCATGATGCCCGGCGTCTGGATGTTGGCGTAGAGCGTCCGCCCGTCGGGCGAGAAGGTGACCCCGGTGAACTCGCTGTACTCCGGCTCCTGCGGAGTGCCGATGTTCAGCTCGTTGCGGGCGATCGGGTACGTGCGTCCGCTGTCGGTGGCGCCGAACAGGTGCTGTACGCCTTCCCCGTCCTCGGCGATGACGAGGCCGCCGTACGGGGAGACGGTGATGTTGTCGGGGCCGTCGAACGCTCCGTCCTTCGACGGGTCGGGGTTCACACCGAGCAGGACCTTGAGCGTCAGCGTGCGGCGCTTGGGGTCGTAGAACCAGACCTGGCCGTCGTGCCGGAAGGGGCTCTCCTCCCGGGCGTAGGAGGAGACGATGTAGGCCCCGCCGTCGCCCCACCACATGCCCTCCAGCTTGCGGGCGCGGGTGACCTGGCCGTCGGTGAACTGCTTGCGCACGGGCGTGGTGCGGGCGTCGCGGTCGGGGACGTCGACCCAGTCGACGCCGTAGACCGTGCCGGTCTTCGTGGCGCGTGACAGGTCGTCGACGAACGTGCCGCCGGAGTCGAAGCACCTCGGCGCCTGGAGGACACCGGCGTCGTCGGCGAGCCCGCGGAACTTCCCGGGGCCGTACTCGAAGCCCTTGGGCGGGGTCCAGCGGAAGAAGAGGCCGTTGGGGCCCGCGGCGTCCTCGGTGAGGTAGGCGTGGCCGCGCTTGGGGTCGATGACGACGGCCTCGTGGTCGTAGCGGCCGAAGAACTTCAGCGGCTTGGGGACGCGGTTGGCGCGCCGGTCGCACGGATCGACCTCGAACACATAACCGTGGTCCTTGGTCATGCCGTTGACTCCGGCCTTGTCGGAGTTCTCCTCGCAGGTGAGCCAGGTGCCCCAGGGGGTGCGGCCGCCGGCGCAGTTGGTGGAGGTGCCGGCGATGCCCACCCACTCGGCGACGCGTCCGTCGGGGCGCACCTCGACGACCGTGCAGCCGCCGGCCGCCGCCGGGTCGTAGACGAGGCCCTCGGCGAGCGGCACCGGGTGCTCCCACTTGGCGCGCGGGCCCTTCAGCTCGTGGTTGTTGACGAGCAGGGTGGTGCCGCGGGGGCCGTCGAAGGCGGCGGTGCCGTCGTGGTTGGAGGGCGTGAACTCGCCGGACTCCAGCCGGGTTCTGCCGCTGTAGGTGATGATCTCGTACGTGAATCCGGCGGGCAGCGCGAGGAGCCCTTCGGGGTCCGGGACGAGCGGCCCGTAGCCGACGGTGTGCCGGGCGTCCGCCGCCCCGTCCCCCGCGCTGACGCTGTCGTCGGACGCCAGGGCGTTCGGCGCGGTGGCGAGGGCGCCGACACTGCCCGCCAGCGCGACACCGGCACCGGTGATCGCGGAGTTCCTGGCGAAGTCCCTGCGGGTGAGCGACATGGTGTCTCCTGAGACGGTGAGAATGCCGTGGGAGGTGGCGGACCTCGTTCGGCGAAACCGTCCCGCTCACATGTGAACGCGAGTTGAACACCGCCCTAAGGGGCGCGGGGAACTGCGCGACCAGCCACAGCGCACCCGCACTCGCGGGCCGAGTTCAGCCCCCCTGCTGCGATCGCGCCTTGAACGCGGCCTTCCGCGCTTCCTTCGCCACCTTCTTGTCGGGATGCAACCGCCCCATCGCTTCCAGCACATCGGCGGTCGCCGGATGGTCGACCCGCCACACGGCCTCGAAGAACCCGCCGTGCTGCCGCGCGAGCCCCTCCACCAGCGCCCGCAGCTCCTCGGAGTTCCCCTCCGCGGCCAGCTGCGCGGCGACCGTGTCGATGGTCAGCCAGTACACCATCGCCTCGGACGGCGCGGGCACGTCCGCCGCCCCGTGCTCGGTCAGCCACACCCGGGCGAGCCCGCCCAGCTCGGCATCGTCGAGCACTTCCCGCAAGGCGGGCTCGGCCGAGGCGCCGACGAGCGAGAGGGCCTGTTGACACCGCAACCGCCGCAACGGCGCCCCGGCGTCGGCGCCCCGGGCCGCCGCCAGCAACTCCCGTGCGGCGGCCAGTACTTCCCGCCGCTGAAGCCACTGCTCGGTCTCCGCCTGCGCGGCACCGGGCGGGAACCCGGCCGTGCCGTCGAGCAGCGCGTCGGCCCCCTTGTCGGCGAGGTCCCCGACGGCCGGTGCCTCGAACCCGGCCTCCAGCAGCCGCGCACGCATGCCGTACAGCCCGAGCGGGGTGAGCCGGACCATGCCGTACCGGGAGACGTCGGTGTCGTCGACGGGCGCCGCGGGCTCCTCGTCGGCGTCGGCCATGAGCGCCTCGTCCACGGGCTGGTACGCGACGAATCCCACCGGCTCCAGCATCCGGAACTGGTCGTCCAGCCGCATCATCGCGTCGGACACCTGCTCCAGGACGTCGTTGGTGGGCTCGCCCATGTCACTGGGCACGATCACCGAGGCGGCCAGCGCCGGCAGCGGGACCGGGGCGCCCTCGGGCGCGTCCTCGCCGGCGGTCAGCAGATAGAGGTTGCCGAGCACGCCGTCGAGGAACTCGGCCTCACCCTCGGGGTCCCAGTCGAGGGCGGAGAGGTCGACCTCACCGTCCTCGTCCACGAGCCCGTCCAGGTCGGGCACGCTCGCGTCGGCGAGCACGGTCTCCAGGGCGGCGAGCCACACGGCGAGCACGTCCTGCGGCGAACCGCCGGTGAGCAGGGCCAACTCCCCGCCGGCCGTCACGGTGCCCTGCTCCTCGTCGACGACCTCGACGAGCCCGGCGTCGACGGCGACCCGCCACGCCTCGCCGGCGTCGGCGGCGGCGTCCTGGCCGCTCAGCCCGAGCGCCTCCGCGGCCGCGGGCAGCTGCTCGTCGACGAGCCCTCCCCCGGCGTCGACGCGGGTGTCCGGCCCGGCCCAGCGGGCGAGCCGGGCGGCCCGGGACAGCAACGGCGTGGACAGCGCGTCGCGCGCCAGCTCCGCTTCGGGGTGCAGCCGCACCGGCGGCAGGGGGGAGCGGTCTGACATCGGCTGTTTCTCCTAGCGCGCCTCAGGTGACTCAACCGCTCAGCCTAGACGGATTTCCACCCATGCCGCCCACTTCATCTCCCCGTCAGCCGCCATACATGGCCGAAACCTTGACAAGTGCCGTGGCCAGGCTGGAGATTGACGCGCGTAGAAGTCGGCGGACACTTGTTCACCGGGCCGGCCCCACCAGGCCCTTCCGTCCACCACGGTCTACGCGCGTCACCGCATCCGCCCCACAGGTAGCGGCAGTCCAGCCTTTCCACATGTCTCCGCCCTCGTCCCGGCGCCCTGTCACGTCCCCGGAGGGAATCCCGTTGCCGAGCAAGTCGTCCGCGCGTCTCGCCGCGCTCACCGTCGCCGCCGCCTGTTCCGCGGCCTCCACGATCGTCCTCACCAGCCCCGCGCACGCGGAGTCGGTCCGCATTCACGACATCCAGGGCAGCACCCGGACGTCCCCGTACGCCGGCAAGCAGGTCACGGACGTGGCCGGAATCGTCACCGGCATTCGGACCTACGGCTCGTCCCGCGGCTTCTGGATCCAGGACCCGACCCCGGACGCCGACCCGGCGACCAGCGAGGGCGTCTTCGTCTTCACCGGCTCCGCCCCGAAGGGCGTCGCCGTCGGTGACTCCGTCACGGTCGGCGGCACGGTCACGGAGTACGTCCCCGGCGGAGCGACCTCCGGCAACCAGTCGGTCACGGAGATCACCAAGCCGACGACCACGGTCGTCTCCAGCGGCAACGCGCTCCCCGCCGCCACGGCGATCACCTCGCGCTCGGTCCCCGCCGCCTACGCGCCCACCGGTGACACCGCCGCCGGCGGCTCGGTCAACGCGCTCCCCCTCCAGCCCGCGCAGTACGCCCTGGACTACTACGAGGCGCTGGAGGGCATGTCCGTCCGGGTCTCCGACGCCCGAGTCGTCGGCGCCACCGACCCGTACACCGAGCTGTGGGTGACGGTGAAGCCGCACGAGAACCGCAACCGCCACGGCGGGACGGTCTACGGCTCCTACGACGACCAGAACACGGGCCGCCTGCAGATCCAGTCCCTCGGGGCGACGGCGGACTTCCCCAAGGCGAACGTGGGCGACACCCTCACCGGCACCACCGCGGGCCCCCTGGACTACAACCAGTTCGGCGGCTACACCCTGGTCGCGAGCGAGCTCGGCACGCTGAAGAGCGCGGGCCTGGAACGTGAGACGACCCGCAAGCAGCGCTCCTCCGAACTCGCCGTCGCCACCTACAACGTCGAGAACCTCGACCCGTCCGACGACACGTTCGCCGCGCACGCGGCGGCGATCGTGAACAACCTGAAGTCGCCGGACATCGTGTCGCTGGAGGAGATCCAGGACAACAACGGCGCGACGAACGACGGTACGGTCGCCGCCGACCAGACCCTCACCAAGCTGATCGACGCGATCGTCGCGGCCGGCGGACCGAAGTACGACTGGCGCTCGATCGACCCGGCGAACAACACCGACGGCGGCGAGCCGGGCGGCAACATCCGGCAGGCGTTCCTGTTCAACCCCGAGCGCGTCTCCTTCGCGGACCACGCGGGCGGCGACGCCACGACGGCCACCGCCGTGACGAAGATCCGTGGCAAGGCCCACCTCACCCTCAGCCCCGGACGCATCGCCCCCGCCGACGAGGCCTGGAAGAACAGCCGCAAGCCGCTGGCCGGCGAGTTCGTCTTCCGCGGCCGCACGGTCTTCGTGATCGCCAACCACTTCAACTCCAAGGGCGGCGACCAGGGCCTGACCGCCCAGTACCAGCCGCCGTCCCGCAGCTCCGAGACGCAGCGCCACCGGCAGGCCACCGTGGTGAACGCCTTCGTCAAGGACATCCTCGACACCCAGAAGAACGCGGACGTCGTCACGCTGGGCGACATCAACGACTTCGAGTTCTCACAGACCGCGAAGCTCCTCGAGGGCCGCGGCGAACTCTGGTCCGCGATCAAGTCGCTCCCCCGCAACGAGCGTTACTCCTACGTCTACCAGGGCAACAGCCAGGTCCTCGACCAGATCCTGATCAGCCCGTCGATCCGCCGCGACTGCGACTTCGAGTACGACAGCGTGCACGTCAACGCGGAGTTCAACGACCAGATCAGCGACCACGACCCGCAGGTCCTGCGCTTCCGTCCGTGACACCCCGTGGGCCCGGCCGGACGTCCCTCCGGCCGGGCCCACGCGTCGATCACTCCGGAACCAGCCCCAGCGTGTGCTCGTACGAGCTGCCGGTGACTTTCCGCAGCCCCGGATACGCCCGCACCCGCTCCCAGGAGTCCGTCGACGGCGCGGCCATCGCCGCCTCATAGGCCCCGGCGCTCTCCCACTCCGCGTAGTTCAGCACGTGCCCGCCGTCCGTGCTGAGGTGGAAGTGCGCGGACACCAGCCCGGCATGCCCCACCGGATCGTCGCCCAGTGCCTTGACCGCGAGGTCGACCCACTCCTCCCGGCGCTCCCGCGCCCCGTCCTCGAAGTCGATCCGCACCGTCACGATCAGACCCGGCACGCGCGTGTCCCCGGCGGCGCGCTCCCGGCTCCGGTAGCGCCGGTACCGCACGAGCCCGACCCGGTCGATCCCCGGCACGGCCGTATCGATCTCGTCGACCCGCTCCTGCCGGTGGGTGCCGACGAAGGACTCGTACGCCCGCTCGCCGGTCCACTGCGAGTAGTGCATCAGCGTGGACCCGTCCCGGCCCGCGTAGACGTGATAGCCCAGCAGATCCCTGGTCGGCCAGGGCCGCCGCTCCCAGACCCGCCCGATCACCTCCCCGGTCTGCCGCTGCCGCTCGGAGGTGCCGACCCGCCAGGTACTGAACAAGGCAGCACCGATCCGGGGGTCGGTGGGGTCGGGGTGCTGCTCGGTTCGACGGGTCATGAACACTCCAGTCGTAGCGCCGGTCGCGAACAGACCCCACTCTTCAACCTCGACCGAGCTTGAGGTCAAGGGGGTCGGTGCGACTCGGCGCCGTCGCTGGACCCGGCGGGACACGCTGCCCGCAGCCAGGTGAGCCACGACGCGCCCGCACCCGCGTACGACGAGAAGGGGCCGTGTCGGGGGGTGTCCGCCCGCAGCGGTTGGCGCGTCAACGAACAGTCAGTCGGCGTGCAAGCCCATCGCGCCGTTCCGAGGACGGACACCCCCCGGCGCGGCCCCGACCCGCCACCCCGCGGCACGCGAAACGCGCACCCCCACCCGGCGCAGACGAACACCCACCGCCGCCAAGCCCTCAATGCTCAGCGCAAGCACTCAACGCTCAGCGATGCCCGTGCGCATGCCTCCACCTCAACACCCCGACAGCCACCACGGCCCCCGCCGCCCCGGCCACCAGCACCGGCTTGGGATGCCGCATCCCCGCCTGCACAACGGTCCGCACCGGACGAGGCCCCGCATGCGTCGCCCGATCGTGCACGGTGTGCCCCGCCTGCGCGGCACTGCTGCGCAACTGCACCGTCATCGCCCCGGCCTTGTCCCGCAGATCGGCGGCCCGCGCCCGCGCGCGCCCCTTCACATCCGCCTTCCCGGCCAGCTCCTCCACCGTGTTGCCGAGTTCCGTCCGGGTCCGCTCGATCTGCCGCCGCAGCTCATCGGGGCCCTTCGCCCCACCCGTCGCCTCCGTCATCGATGCGCCCTCTCCTTGATCTCCTCCACGTCCGCCCTGACACTGCCGAGCGCCTGCTCGGGCGTGGGCGGCGTGGCCTTCCGCAGCTGCGCCCGCCCCGTCGCCGCCAGCACGGCCGCGATCACGAACAACACCCCGGTCACGATCAGCGCCGCGGCCCACACGGGCAGCACCAGAGAGAGTGCGGCCACACCCGCGCCGGACAGCACGAGCAGCCCGGCGTACGCGACGGCGCCCGCCGCCCCGAGCAGCCCGCCACCGCGCCCCGCACGCCGCCCCTTCTCGGCGAGTTCCTCCTTGGCGAGCGCCACTTCCTGCCGCATGAGCGTGGAGAGCTGCTCCGTGGCCTGCCCGACGAGTTCACCCACGGAGCGGCGCTCGTCGTGCACGGCCCGATGATCCATGGTCCCGGTCACGGTGCCTCCTCTCGACGTCAGGAACACCCGGGTACCCGGACGGGCCCGCCGCTACCCAGCGGACGCACCTTGAAGCATCGCTTAGAGATATTCGGTAACAGAATTAAGTGGAGCTACATGAACGGCGGGCCGAGACTACCCCCATGACCCCACCGCCTCCCGTACCTCCGCCTCCCGTACCACCGCCACCCACACCCCTCACCCCACCCCTGGGCCGCACCCTCTGCGCCATGATCACCCCCTTCACCCCGTCCGGCGCCCTGGACCTCGACGGCGCCCAGCAGCTCGCCAGCCACCTCGTGGCGAGCGGCTGCGACGGCCTGGTCCTCTCCGGCACCACGGGCGAATCCCCGACCACGACGGACGCCGAGAAGTCCGACCTCGTCCGAGCCGTCCGCGAGGCGGTCGGCGACCGCGCCAGGGTCATCACCGGCATCGGCACCCCCGACACCCTGCACACCACCGAACTGGCCCGGGAGGCCGAGAAGGCGGGAGCGGACGGCCTGCTGGTGGTGTCGCCGTACTACAGCAGACCCCCGCAGGACGCGATCGAGGCCCACTTCCGTCGAGTCGCGGACACGGCCGGACTCCCACTGATGCTCTACGACATCCCCGCCCGCACCGGCACCCGCATCGCACCGGAGACGCTCCTCCGCCTCGCCGAACACCCCCGGATCGTCGCGGTCAAGGACTGCTCCCACGACTTCCTGGGCGCCCAGAAGGTGCTGGCCCGCACCAACCTGGCGTATTACGCGGGCTGCGACGAACACAACCTCGCGTTGTACGCCGTGGGCGGCACGGGCTACGTCAGCACGGTCGCGAACGTGATTCCGAACCACCTGCGGGCGGTCCTGGAGGCGTTCGACGCGGGCGACACGGCCCGGGCGGCCCGCCTCCAGCAGCAGGCCACCCCCCTCATCGAGGCGATCATGTCGGCGGGCCTGCCGGGCACCGTCACGGCGAAGGCAGTGCTGAACGCCCTGGCCCTGCCGGCAGGCCCGGTCCGCAGCCCCCTTCAGCCGGCCGGCCGCAGGACGGCCGGCGAACTGCTCGCACTCCACGACGACCTGATCAGCCCATGATCACGCCGCCGCGAACGGAGAACGGGACGGCCCGTACCGCAGGGTCACCTGCGGTACGGGCCGTCCCGTTGCTCCGCCCGCTCAGTTCCAGGCGTACCCGTCACCGAACAGCAGGGTGTGCTCCAGCACGTCCTCCGCCGGGTCGTCGATCTGACCGGTGTTCACGTTGATCAGACCGACCCGGTGGCCGTTGTGCGAGCCGGTGTTGGTCTCGTCGGCGTGCGCGGCCCCCGCCGGCAGCCAGCACACCGCCAGCACTGCGGCCACCCCGGTCAGCCCGCGCACCACGGCCCGCCCCCGCTCGTTCCTCATGCCCCGGTCCTCGTTTCGTCGGTTCGGCGTCTGATCGGACACTGCGTCCACCCGTTCATCTGCCGAAACCACCGCGAGGTCACGCAGGGTCATCCGTACGGGATCGTGCCGGGGCCGTCAGTTGTGGCTGTTCTGAATCATGAGCAGGTCAGACGATCAACCGGCCTCAGGGGCCGTTTCGGGGCCGTCATCGGTGCTCTCCTGGTCCCGGAAGACGCGATCCACGGCGGCCCGGGTGCGCGCCTCGCTGTTCGGCATCAGGTGCGTGTACGTGCGGAGGGTGAAGCTCGGGTCGTGGTGACCCAGGTACTCGCTCAGGGCCTTGATGCTCTCCCCCGCGTCCAGGAGCACGGAGGCGTAGAAGTGGCGGAGGGCATGCATGCCGTTCTCGCGTCCGAGGGGTATGCCGGCCGAAGTGAGAGCCGGACGCCATACGGACCGGTTGAAGCGGAACCGGTGGAGCCATTGGCGTCGGGCGTTGACGAAGAGCAGCGAGGCGGTGACGGGTGGGCCGTCCGGGCTCTTCCACGGCAGGGTGACCTCTACCGGCTCGTGCTTGGTGATCTGCGCCGCGAGCGCGAAGGCGACCGTCTCGGGGAGCGGTACGTGGCGCTCCTTGCCACCTTTGGGCGGGCCGAAGACCGCCTGCACGCCACGTATGAGCTTGACCTGGCGGACGACGTGAACCGTGCCGCTCAGAAAGTCGATGTCCTCCAGAGCGAGGCCGAAGATCTCGCCCTGCCGGAGCCCGCAGCCTGCCCCCAGGGAAACCATCTCCTGGTAGGCGTCCGGCAACGCCTCATGCATGGCCATCACGCGATCGAGGGACCACGGCTTGACCTTGCGGCCGTCGAGGGAGGGCGCCCGTACGGAACGGGCCCGGCACGGATTCTCCGCGATGATCCGGTCTTCCACGGCAGCCGTGAAGACGGCCGACACGTTGGCGAAGATCGACCGTCGGTAGGACGCCGCGCGGCCCGTCTCCTCCAGCTGTCGCATCCATGCCCGCAGGTGCGAGGGCCGGAAGGACGCCATGGGCCGATCGCCGAGGTACGGAAGGGCGTGGACCCTGAGACGAATCTCGACGCTCTCTCGAGTCACCGGGTCGATGGTCAGCGCCGCCATCCATTCCTTGGCGTACTGCGCGAAGGTCACCGAGCCCGCAGCCGGGTCGATGTACCGACCCTGGGACATGTCCGCCTCGATGTTGGACAGCCAGGCTTCGGCCTTGCGCTTCTGCTTGTCTGGGAAGCTCTTCGACTTCTCCGAGCCGTCCGGCGCGGTGTACCGGGCGCGGTAGCGGTGGCCGACGCCGAAACGGTCGGTCTTGACCCTGACCGTCTTGCCGTCCGGGCCCGGGAGGGCCTTGTACCAGCGATCCTGAACGTGTCCGGCCATCAGGCAGCGGCCCCTTCCATTCGGGACTTGACCCATGCCTGTACGTCCTGCGGGTCGAACCTGAGATGCCGACCGACCCTGAAGCCGCGGGGCCCTATGTGCTTCCTCCGCCACTGGTAGACGGTCTCGACGCTGGGCAGCTCGAAGAGCTGGACCAGGTCCTCAGGCGTGAGATACCGATCGGGCAGCCGGGTCGGCATGGTCACCACTCCCTTTCATCTGGCAGCGCGGCGAGCGCTTCGCGGGCGGTTTCGCGGTTGAGCTGGAGGTCGCGGGCGATGGTGGCGGCGAGGGCGGATTCGCCGGGGGTGTGGCCGTGTCCGGCGTACTGCCAGTCGGCCAGGACCAGGACGGTGTCCGGCTCGCGGTCGTCCAGGCCGAGGGCGGCGTGTTCCTGGGCGGCGCGGTAGTCAGCGCGTGCTTGGCGCAGGGCGCCGAGGGT
The DNA here is from genome assembly GCF_001280065.1 of Streptomyces sp. NRRL B-1140. GTDB lineage: Bacteria > Actinomycetota > Actinomycetes > Streptomycetales > Streptomycetaceae > Streptomyces. The sequence goes on along the minus strand of NZ_LGEA01000093.1, from coordinate 22,638 downwards.
GGTGGAGTAGCGCCGGGACTTGGAGGAGAAGTGGCCGCGAAATCCGAGCATGTGAGCCCAGGCCCACAGGCGCCGGTCGGGGTAGAGCGGGTCGAGCTGCTTGCAGGCCTCGATGAGGCGGCGGGTGTGGTCCGGGACCTGGTGGCGGTCGAGCTCGGCGAGTTCGCCGATGCGCCGGTCGAGGGTGCCGGTGTTCTCGGCGGCTTTGGTGGCGTACTTGGCCACGTAGGAGGCCACGGCCTGCTCGGTGATCTGAGAGCCGTCGCCGAAGGCCTTCACGGGCCGGACGTCGAGCTGAGTGCCCCAGCGGAAGGTACGGGCCGGTTGGTCCTCAGCGCCCGGGACTGAGACCGAGGTGTAGGAGTGCGCGGCAGCTGCACGGATCGAATCGGCGAGGAGATCGACCGTCGCCCAGGCGGGCGCGGTGGTCTCGGGTCCTTCTGGGCCGTCGATGCGGATGACGGCGTGGAAGTGCACGGCGCCACGCTTCTGGAACTCGGCGACCTTGCCGTACGACAGCCGGGCGCACTCCTTCAGCTCCCGCTGAGTGATGCCGGCGCGAGCGGCGATCTCACGGCGAAGGCGGTTGGTGAAGCGCTGCCAGAGCTGTCCGGCGTGGTTGTTGAACAGCACGGCGCCCGCGTAGTCGTACGTCGCCGGGTCCAGGGCCGTTCCCAGGTCAGGGTCATCGGAGCCGTGGCGGATACCGCAGCGGCAGCGGCCATGGTCGGGCCGGTTGTGGACCCGACCGAAGGAGGGGGCGGTGAGGGTGGCAAAGACGCGCGGGTGGTCTCGGACGGTGGCGGGGATGTCGCGTCGGTCGTCGCCAGCCAGGCCCGCGCGGATGAGGTGGTAGGTGTCGCCCGCGTACGTCCAGGCGCAGGACGGGCAGCGCGAAGCGCGTCGGTTTCCGCAGGCGACACGGAGACGGCCGCCCGGCTCGTTGGCGGTGGTGTAGTGGTGCAGGGTCTCGCCGGTGGTCTTGTCCTTGGCAAGGGTCCAGCCGGTGAGGTGGATGGGGTCGGCGCAGCCGCCGGTGCGGCGGATCTGCTCGTGCCAGCGGTCGAAGTCGGATGCCGAAGCCACCCTCAGCAGGTCGCCGAGGGTGGTCGGGTCGAGCAGCGTGTCAGGCACCGGCACCCTCCCGGACGCGACGGGCGGGGACGGTGCCCAGGCCGTCGCAGGCCGGGCATTTGGCGGTGATGATGCGCAGGTGGCCGTGCCGGTCGCGGCCGCCGCTGGTGATAGCGGCGGAGGCGAAACCGTCGCAGTTGGGGCAGATACGGGGCGCGGGTGCGGTGCGGTCGGTCATGCTGGGGGTCCTTCCGGTTGTGAGATCGGACAGGGGCGCGGCTCCCGGGCGGCGGATGCTTGGCGGTATCGGTGCCGCCCGGGGGCCGGTCAGCGTTGCTTGACGTCGGCGTTGATCAGGGAGCGGATCACCAGGGCGCTGATGGCGACCGAGGCGCCGGTGATGGCGACCGCGAGAAGCATGGAGACCAGGACGGCGCCGACGACCAGGACCACGGCGGTGCCGCCGCCGACGAGGGCGAGAGCGGTGCCGGGGGTGAGCTGCACCGTGGGCCGGGCGGGAGCCGGGGCCACCGGGGCGGGCGGCGGGGTCTGGGAGGCCGGGACGATGGTGGTCGGCTCGACCACGACGGGCGGCGTGACTTGGCCGGTCGGGGTAGGCATGGTCGGGATCTTGGGGCGGAGCATCAGCGATCTCCTCTACTTGACGAAGGGGTCGATGGCGGGGGCCAGGACGCTGTCGGCGAGGAGGAAGCCGCCGAGCAGCAGGACGGCGATGAGCCAGGCGGGCGGGCGGATGAGCTTGACGCCGAGGTAGCCGACGGCGAGCAGCGCGAGCCAGAGCGGTACTTCCATGGCGGAGGGCCTCCTAACGGACCTTGCAGCGGTGGGTGCGGGCGGCGAGCTGGGCGGCGGACTGGCTGGTGTAGTCGGCAGACCAGCCGCAGCCGTCGGAGCTGCACACGGCGGCGTGCTTGGTCCGGCCGTGCCGGTCGCGGTGGGTGCCGATCTGCACCGGTCCGATCCGCATCACGGAGTGGAAGAAGTCGCGGGCAGGCATGACGGGTGTTCTCCCTTCGGGTCAGGCGAGTTGGGCGGCGATGGCGTGGGCCAGCTGGGGCGGGACGCCGAGTCGGGCGCGCAGGGTGTCGGTGTCGATCGGCGAACCGGTACGGGCGCGGTGGTCGTCGGCGACCTTGCGGGCGTGGTCGACGAGCGCGGCCGGGACCGGCACAGCCGGAGCAGCGGCGGCCGGGGCGGGCTCGGCAGCCGGAAGGGCCGGGGTGTCGTCGACTGCCGAGACCGGCTCAGCCTCCGGTTCGGTCTCGGTAACCGGCTCAGTGACCGGGGTTGCGGGTGCCGGCGGATCCGGCACCCGGTCCTCGGCGGACTTGGGCGCGTGGGCGAGAAGCGTGCCGCCGAGGAAGGCCACGGCGGGCCACCCGGCGACGCCGAGCCGGAGCAGGGCGGGCGGGTGTTCCAAGTCCAGGAACCCGGCAGTGGCGACGTTGGCGCCCAGCGAGGCGAACAGGGCGACGATGAACCAGCACCAGGCCAGCCGGGACGGCCCGTCATTGCGGAGCCGTCGCCACGCGGCCACCAGGAGCAGGTCGACACTGACCGGGTAAGCCCATGCCTTCCAGCCCGTCTGTCCAGCAGCGGCGGCCAGGTCATGCAAGTGGGCGAAGGACAGGGCTCCGGCGATCACGGCCTGAACCAGGACAGCATCGGGGCGGATCGAGCGGGTCATGTCGTCACCTCCTTCGCGAGGTTGGGCAAGGGACGAGGCGGGATCAGGCAGCGGCCGGGGCGGACTCGACGGCCGGGGCCGGGATCGGCTTCGGACCGCCGAGTGCGGGTCGGAAGGGAGCCAGGGCGGGCAGGTCCGGGGCCAGGTCGGCGTACCGGTTGCAGGTGTTGACGGCCTGCCGAAGCGAGGTGTGCGGGGCGCGGATCCGGGCCCAGCCACCGGTCGAATCGCCCGTGATGGCGACACCGGGCATGTCGGTGGAGATCTGGATCGCGGCCAGCACGGCATCCGGCGCGATGTCACCGAAGGCCATGTTCGCGCTGGACTCGTCGTTGACGCGGTGCGCGGTACGGCCGGTGAGCTGGGCGCGGAGCATCGTGATGCCCTTGCCGAGTTCGGAGCCGAAGCGCTGCCCGCAGATCTCCAGGTAGATCCCGGCCGCCCGGCCGAGCTGGGCCAGCCGCGCGAGGGCGGTGATGATCCGGTCCCGTCGCTTCTCCTCCTCCTTGGTGGCGAAGAGAGCGAGTTCGGCGACCTCGTCGACCAGGACCACGATGGGCACGGGCCGCAGGTCATCCGGCAGTTTCCAGATGTCGGCGGCGATCTCCGCATCCGGTACGTCGGCGGTGATCCGCTGCTCGGCGCGGATGAGCTGGTAGACGTCTTCCATGTGCGCCACCAGCGCGTCGAGGAGTTCGGCGGCGGTGTCAGGGTTGTCGGCCAGCGCGGAGAACCGACGGGCCAGCGGGAAGAGTTCCACTCCCTGCTTGCAGTCGATGCCCACCAGGGCGACCCGTTGCGGGGCGAGCGCGGCCACCAGGTTGCGCTGGTAGACGGACTTGCCGGACTCCGTGGCTCCGAGCGTGAGCGCGTGGGGAACAGCCCGGTAGTCCCGGAAATGAACGGCGCCGTCCTCGCGCAGGGCGACCGGCACCCGCATCGGCCGGGTGTCGCACTTAGCAGGCATCTGCACCCGCTTGAGCACGTCATAGCCGGTCATCCGCACCTCGACCACGCCGGAGCGCAGCTCGCGGGAGGTGACGCCGTACATCGCGAACGAGTGCCGCAGCCGGTCACACGAGGCCGCCACGTCGAAGGCGTCCTGACCGGGCCGGAGTTTGAGCCGCAGCACCAGACCGGTCCGGGTCGGCCGTACCCGCAGGATGCGCGGGGCCCGGGGGCCGGGAATGGCCCGGTTGGTCATCCGCGCCAGGGTCAGGCGCCAGCGGGGAGCCGGGACGGTCAGGCCGCAGGCGTCCATCACGGACGGGTACCGGAGCAGGACCCGCAGAGTTGCCAGGGTGACGCCGAAGGTCAGCCAGTACCAGGCGGGGCGCCGCCACCGCAGGAGACCCGCAGCGGCGACGACCAGCACCAGGGCGACGGTCAGCCAGGTCATGGCTCAGGCCGCCTTCGGCTGCTCAGCACCGGCAACGAGCGAGGTGACTGCGACCGCACGGAACGCGATGCCGTGCCGCTTCTGGCCGTTGAACTCGTTCTCCCACGGCCGGGCGATCAGCCCCGTCAGCGCGACCGGGGTACCCATCGCCAGCTCGCCCGAGATGCCGCTCTCCGGCACGGTGACGTTCAGGATCTCGACCTCGCCGTTGAGGGCGAACATCACGCTCACCGTCATCAGCTTCGCGCCCGTCTCGGCGTCCGTGGCGATCTCGCCGGTCCGGCGGTCACGGACCTTGGGCTCCGGGGTCTGGGCGACCATCACGGTCGCGGTGGAGGTGTCGACGGGGATCTGACGCATCGTCTGTTCTCCTGATCTGAGGGAGATTTGGAACCGGCGTTCATCGCCGGTGAGATCAGGAGACCGCGAGAGGTGGTGGACGCATCACGGTCCGTATGGACGTTTAGGGACGTCTGAGCTATCGTCAAAACGTCCCCGATACGTCCCACGAGAGGACACGCCATGGCGAACGAGCGTCTGCGCGCGGCGATTTCAGCGAAGGGCGAGACGATCCAGTCGGTAGCCCAGCACGTGGGGGTCGACCCCAAGAGCGTGGAACGCTGGATCACGACCAACCGCACGCCGCACCGGGGGCACCGCTGGAAGGCCGCGAGCTTCCTCGGCGTCGACGAGGTCTACCTGTGGCCCACCGTCGAGAAGCAGGCAGAGTCCGCGAGCACCTCTGAGCTGATCACGTACTACCCGCACCGGGGCGCCGTACCGGCCGCGCTGTGGTCATCGCTCATCGAGAAGGCGAAGGACCAGGTGGACATCCTCGTGTACGCGGGTCTGTTCCTCTTCGACAACCACCCGGATCTCCCTTATGAGTTGGCGGACAAGGCCAAGGCCGGTGCCCAGGTTCGGGTCCTGCTCGGCGACCCCGACTCGGAGATGGTCCGCCAGCGCGGCGAAGAGGAAGGCATAGGTGACGACCTGGCCGCGCGTGCCCGGATCACCCGGCGCTACCTCGAACCGGCGATGAAGACCCCGGGCGTAGAGGTCCGGCTGCACGACACGATCCTGTACAACTCGATCTATCGGTTCGACGACGACGTGTTGGTGAACCCGCACGTGCTCGGAGCACCGGCCGGGCAGAACCCGGTGCTGCACTTCCGGTACATCCCCGGCGCCCGCACCTTCCGGCACTACATGCGGAGCTTCGACTACACCTGGGAACGCGGACGCCCCGCGTAGCAACGGCACGGCGTCTTCGAGGGTCGGGGCTGCGGGCGCCGGCGGAACCGGCACCCGGTCCACGGTCGACTTCGGTTCGTCTGCCAGACATGCGAGGCTGGAGGCATGGCCCGAGTCGACTACTTCAACGATCCGAACGCCCCGAAGGCGAACAGCATCGTCCCGTCCGTAACCGCGGTGGCGCTGAACGACGCCGGGGAAATCCTGCTGATCCACAAGACGGACAACGACCTCTGGGCCCTGCCCGGCGGCGGGGTCGACGTCGGCGAGTCAGCGCCCGACGCAGCCGTACGGGAGACGAAGGAAGAAACCGGCTTCGACGTCGAGATGACCGGCCTGGTCGGCACCTACACCAACCCGGCCCACGTCATGGCGTACGACGACGGCGAGGTACGCCAACAGTTCTCCATCTGCTTCCGAGCCCGCATCGTCGGCGGCGAGCTGCGCACCAGCAGCGAGAGCAAGGAAGTGGCGTTCGTCCATCCCAGTCGGCTGGACAGCCTGAACATCCATCCGTCGATGCGGATGCGGATCGATCACGGACTCCAGGAACGGCCCGAGCCATACCTTGGCTGAGGCACTCGGCCCAGGCAGCGCATCACTTGAAGATGAAGTCCGCGCACGCGACGATCGCCGAAATGACCCCGACGGCGACACCCAGGGTCGCACTCATCTGCTGCCGATCCTGCATGAGCGCTGCGTGGGGCCCTTGCGCTTTGCCTCCCGCTCCACGCAGTGCTTTCAGGCCTTGCCACTTGTGCTCACGGATCCAACACCCTCGCAAGAGGCCTTGAGCGTTGTTGCGGCACCTTCCTTGCCGTCCCAGGGCGATGCACCTGAGCGGCGCTTGGAGGAGGAAGTACAGGACAGCTACGGAGGCTACGAGGATGAGAATCCCCGGCCCGATGATGTCCGAAGCCCATGCCAAGATCCCCAGTAAGAGGATCACGACGCCCCAACGCTTCTTCAGTAAGTCCCCCAGGCCACCCATGCGACGGACCGTAGAGCATTCAACGCACCTGCGGTAGATCGCCTGTCGGCCATGCGCCCAGACCCGGGCCTCAGCCCAAGCGCCCTCGAACCCGCTGGACCGCCTCGCCCAGGTAGGGCCGCGCCTTGCTGATCGCGTTGTGCACCTCGCTGCCCGGCTCGTATCGCTTCAAGATCTCGTCGATGCGGTGGTCGAAGTCGAAGGACTGCCCGGCCGGGCCGGTCGTCATGTCGGCATAGATCAACGCGTCCAGGACGGGAGAGTCCTCCCGCTCATACACAGCCAACTCATCGATGAGCCCACGCTGTTCAGCCTCGTACACCGCACCAGAGTGGTGGGCGACCAGTCGGACGAGTCGTGATGGCGCCCCTTGCGTCTCCAGGTAGCGCGCTCCGTCAAGCGGATGAAACCCCGTGTCCCGCAGCTCCGGGGCGTAGCCGATGTCATGCAGCCACGCGGCAGCGATGAGCAGATCCCGGTCCTCTGCGGACACAGCCGCCGAAGCCTCAGACGCACGCGCCGCCACGGCCTGAGTGTGCAGCCAGCGGTTCCCGAGCGGAGGCAAGAGCGACTCGGCCAGCTCGGCCGCACCTTGGGGCGTATCCAATCCAGAGGTCATAGATCGCACGGTAGCCGAACAGGGCACCCCGCTGAAGCCGGAGACCGGCCGCTCCCGATCACTGGACGCGGTAAGACTTTCCCTACTTCATCAAGGCCCGCGCACGGCGCGGGCGCGCGCCGCCTCTGCGGCGCGGCCTGCCTCCTGTCTGCGCCCCGGCTGGCCGCGCCCGGCGGCGCGCTGGCGAGCTGCGGGCATGAGGTGGGAGACACCCTCTGTGGCTGGGGCGGTCGGCTCCACGGCTTTAGGCAGCCACTTTGGGGCGAGCCTCTAAGATCATGGCCCCAACGTCGTGCTTTAACGGGCAGGTCCACAGACTGCCCGACTCGCCGGAAGCTTACGGGGCCATGATCACTCGCCCCAAAGCAGCTCCAGCCCAAAGCCGCTCCACCGACCTAGCGTGATCGAGGCTACTCGGCGTCGTAATCAGGCGGCAGTTGAGCCGACATAGCCGTAATAGCAGTCAAGAAGAAGCTCTCACCCAATGCTTGCAGCCGCGCGATTGCCTCTTCGGTCGAAATCTCATACTCCTGCTTAAACCTCTTTTCAAGCTCCGCACCTGCAGCCTTGATCTTCTTGACGGCCTCTTCCGCCGCAGCATCCTGTTCCACCTGACGGCGATTAATGAGGAACTGGGTAACGAGTGCAGTAATAAACAACGGAGCGACTACATTCGTCGCGATCTTGACCGCTACAGCCACCCCAGAAACCGGAGAGAGTGCAGAACCGGCACCGTGAAACAGAGAATAGTACGCCACCTGCAGAAAGGCAGGATCCCCAGAGTACGAGAAGGCTGCAGGATCCATCTTAAGGATCGCCCAATTGATCACCGAGAATACAACGATCCCCTGCACGTAGAGGCTCGCGTACGCGATGGCACTCAGAATAAGCGAAGCAGCACTGGTCCGATACTTCTCCAGCTGGTACGCCCAGTAGTAGGTGGCTCTGCTGACCAGAACAGCCATGCCGAGGTTCGACTGAAACGTAGTCAACTGTGCAGCACTGAACTTCTGCAGAGCTGAATCCCGCAACTCGGGACTGACCGTGGTGATCTGAGTAACGAAGGAGGCGCTCGAAATCTTATCGATTAGCGTTTGCTGCGATTTCAGAAAATGCGACGGCTTCACCGAGAACCAGATCGTTCGAGCCATCAGCAGGACGAAGTAAACGCCGAGATAGGAAGCGCAAACTCCAAGGATGACATGGTTACCTGATACAGCCACACCAACGAGAGAAAGTATCGCACAGAATCTCGTTGTAGCATTCCATTTCAAATGCCTGACCGCCATGGATACCACATTAAGAAAGGTAAATACGGCAACCCAGCTCTTGGCCTTGTAGAACCACTTAGGAATTTTCCAGAACGCGACCACGAGCGGAAAGAGGCCGACGTACATATACTTCAGTCGTCGACCCCCAGAAAACAAAACAAGCAGGACAAAAATTCCCCCAACAAAGAGGAATCGATAGTCCAGGACAGATGTGGCCCCGGGAAGGAATCGCTCAACCAGATAATTATCGAAGTCGAAAATGAAAAGCTTGACACTAATGTAGAGCCAGACAAGGGAACCAATCGTATCGAGAAGGCGTACCTTCCACTTCGGCCACGCCTTCGCAGTACTCTCATCCTTGGGCTCTTCGGCGTTGTTGGTCGTTCCTTGGTCTGGAGTGCCCTTAACCGAGAGGTCGATCTTGGACCACAGGCTGTCCACACTCATTGTTGCCTCCGCTGCACTACGTACTTCCGCGCGGGTGGGGGCGAACGTGACATGTCCGGGCCTGCGCATTACTAGCGTATCTGCCGGGTCTGACAGTTGAGGCTCCGTCAGGCACTTCTCCCCCGGTGGCCACCTGACACCCATCCGCCCTCGTAGCAGCTGATTGCCACGGAGCGCACCGGCCCGCCGGATGACGCCGCCAATACAGAAGCGCCCTCCCGGGCCGTCCTAGGGCCGTGGAAGGGCGCTCAACGATGACCAACGTCGACAGCTGCCGACAGCTCAGCAGCAGGTCAGGACGTTGATCGATTCGACGGCCGCAGGTCACGGCCGACGATGATCAGTTGTGGCTGTGCAGGATCTCGTTCAGCCCGCCCCACACCGCGTTGTTCGGCCGGGCCTCGACCGTGCCGGTGACCGAGTTGCGGCGGAAGAGGATGTTGGAGGCGCCGGACAGCTCGCGCGCCTTGACGATCTGGCCGTCGGGCATCGTGACGCGGGTGCCGGCGGTGACGTAGAGGCCGGCCTCCACGACGCACTCGTCGCCGAGGGCGATGCCCACGCCCGCCTCGGCGCCGATCAGGCAGCGCTCGCCGATGGAGATGATGACGTTGCCGCCGCCGGAGAGGGTGCCCATGGTGGAAGCGCCGCCGCCGATGTCCGAGCCGTCGCCGATCACGACACCGGCGGAGATCCGGCCCTCGACCATCGACGTGCCGAGCGTGCCGGCGTTGAAGTTGACGAAGCCCTCGTGCATGACGGTGGTGCCCTCGGCGAGGTGCGCACCGAGGCGGACCCGGTCGGCGTCGGCGATCCGGACGCCCTTGGGGGCCACGTAGTCCGTCATGCGCGGGAACTTGTCGACGGAGGTCACCTGCAGGTGCAGGCCCTCGGCCCGGGCGTTCAGCCGGACCTTCTCGAGGTCGTCGACGGCGACCGGGCCGAGCGAGGTCCAGGCGACGTTGGCGAGGAAGCCGAAGATGCCGTCCAGGCTCTGGCCGTGCGGCTTGACCAGGCGGTGGGAGAGCAGGTGCAGGCGCAGGTAGGCGTCGTGCGCGTCGATCGGCTTCTCGTCGAGCGAGGCGATGACCGTACGGACCGCGACCACCTCGACGCCGCGGCGGGCGTCCGGGCCGATCGCCGCGGTCGCGCCACCGCCGAGCAGCTCCGCGGCACGTTCGGCGGACAGCCGCTCGGTGCCGGACGGGCCGGGCTGGTCGGCCAGCTCGGGCGCGGGGAACCAGGTGTCGAGAACGGTACCGTCGGCGGCGATCGTGGCGAGGCCGGCGGCCACGGCGCCGGTGGTGCGAGAAGCAGTCGTGTCGGTCATGAGGGCAACCTAACCGGCGGACGCCGATCGATGCGAACCGGTGCGAGGGCGTCTCACGGGACGGGCGGTATCCGTTCGGCGAAGACGTCCCTCAGCAGCACGGACGGTCCCCGAGGGCGCCCGGCCCCGGGCCGGCACCCCGTGCACGGCGCGGCATCACTCCGACGTCCTTGCCTGCGGGCCTCACCCCCGCGCCCCCGCCAGCACCCGTCCCAGCACGTCCCGGGCGTACTCCGCGTCGTAGGGCACCCCGGTCAGCAGGACCTGGAGGCAGATGCCGTCGACCACCGCCACCAGGGCCCGGGCCGTCTCCGGATCGGTGCGGCGGGACAGCAGCTCGGCGATGCCCGCCGCCCACTCGGCGGCGACGGGCCGCAGGGCGGGCCGGCGCAGGGCGGCCAGGTACAGCTCGTACTCCAGCTCCACCCCGATGCGGTCGCCCGCGAGCCACTCCGCCATCCAGGCGGCGAGCTCGGCGGCCAGGTCGGTGCTGGGGTCCTCCAGGCCGCCGCGCGAGGCGACCACCTTGGCGAAGCCCTCGTTGGCCTGCCGCAACGCGGCGACCAGCAGTTCGTCGAGGGTCTTGAAGTGGTACGTCGTCGAGCCGAGGGGCACATCGGCCTCGGCGGCCGCGCTGCGGTGGCTGAGCCCGGCGATCCCCTTCGCCCCGACGACCCGGATCGCCGCGTCGATGATCCGCTGCCGCCGCTCGGGGTCGTGACGCCGGGCCATCAGTGGGCCCCGCCCAGGTTCAGCACCACGACCCCGGCGATGATCAGCGCGATACCGGCGGCCTTGGCGGCCGTCATCCCCTCTCCCAGGAACGCGAACCCGATCGTGGCGATGGCGGCGGTGCCGACACCGGCCCAGATCGCGTAGGCCGTGCCGACCGAGACGGTCTTGAGGGTCTGCGCGAGCAACGCGAAGGAGACGACGTATCCGAGGACCGTGAGCAGTGACGGGCCGAGCCTGCTGAACCCGTCGCTGTACTTCATGGCGGTGGTCGCACCGACTTCGGCGGCTATGGCCCCGGCCAGCAGCAGATATCCCATATGTACAAGCGTACACACCATGTGTACACCCGTACACAAAGGCGTTCGGATCACGGGAAGAATCCACTCTCGCAACAGAGGGAAACCGCTCTCACCAAACGCGTCACAGGCGCCCCAGACGTCCACTACGGTGTCACCGATCACACACCGGGTCACCACAACTGCGCCGCCGTCAAGAGTGCCCCGCTGGAGGAACAGCGCATGTCAGAAGAGAAGTCCCGGCCGCCTCAGGACCGCCCCTGGGAGAGCGGCTGGGCCCCGGACACCACCCGGGCACCGGGGACGCGACGGCTCTGGCTGGCGGGTGCGCTGGCCCTCGCGACGATCACCGCGTGCGTCACGGCCATCACCGTGATGAACAGCGAGGCCGAGGAGGCCGAATCCCGCGCCGCGGAGCCGACCACCCTCAGCGGTTCGGCCCCGGGCGGGCTGATCTCCTTCGCGACCCCCTCCGAGTCCGGCACGTCCAAGCCCGGTACGCACCGCCGTCATCCCTCGCCCACCCCCACCACCAGCGCGTCCACGGCCACCCCGAGCCCGAAGCCCGAGAAGAAGGCCCCGAAGCCGCCGAAGGCGTCCCCCACCTCTTCCAGGCACCCGAAGCCCCCGGCCTCCACCGGCATATCCATACGCTCGGTCAACTTCCCCGACCGCTACTGGCGGGTGCGTGACGGCTACGTGCGCCTGGACCAGACCGGCTCGGGCTCCGGGCAGCGCGAGGACGCCACCTTCCAGCGCGTCGCCGGTCTCTCCGACCCCTCCTGCTACTCCTTCACCACGGCGGACGGCCGCTACCTCCGCCACCGCAGCTTCGTCCTGGTCGCCGACAAGAACGACGGCTCGGCCCTGTTCCGCCAGGACGCCACGTTCTGCCCCCGGGTCTGGTCCCGCTCGACAACCGTCTCGCTGGAGTCGGTCAACTACCCGGGCCGCTTCCTGCGTCACCGCAACTTCCAGCTCCGCCTGGACCCCTTCGAGAACAGTCACCAGTACTACTCGGACGCGTCGTTCCAGATCGTGTCCGCACGGGGCTGAGCACGCGTGAGGGCGGCACCCCGACAGGGTGCCGCCCTCCGTCGCGCCGGCGGATCTCAGACGTTGAAGCCGAGAGCCCGCAGCTGCTCGCGTCCGTCGTCCGTGATCTTGTCGGGGCCCCACGGGGGCATCCAGACCCAGTTGATGCGCAGCTCGCTCACGAGGCCGTCCGTGGCGGACTTGGCCTGGTCCTCGATGACGTCCGTCAGCGGGCAGGCCGCCGACGTCAGGGTCATGTCGAGCGTCGCGATGTTCGCTTCGTCGATGTGGATGCCGTAGATCAGGCCGAGGTTGACGACGTCGATGCCCAGTTCGGGGTCGACGACGTCGTACAGCGCCTCACGGACCTCTTCCTCCGAGGCCGGCTTCATCTCAACGGTCTCGCTCATGCCGTCGTCTCCTTCTCGGCGTCGGCTCCGCCCAGCACCTGGGCCGTCGCGTCCTTCCAGGCCATCCAGCTCAGCAGGGCGCACTTCACCCGGGCCGGGTACTTGGACACCCCGGCGAACGCGATCGCGTCCTCCAGGATGTCCTCCATCGCGTCGTCGGGTTCGAGCTTCCCCTTGGACTGCATCAGCTCCAGGAAGGTCTCCTGGATCTTCCGCGCGTCGGAGAGGTCCTTGCCGACGAGGAGGTCGTTCAGTACGGACGCGCTCGCCTGGCTGATCGAACAGCCCTGGCCTTCGTACGAGACGTCCTCGATCGTGGTGCCGTCGTACTTCACGCGCAGCGTGATCTCGTCACCGCACGTCGGGTTGACGTGGTGCACCTCGGCGTCGCCATCCCGCAAGCCCCGCCCGTGCGGGTTCTTGTAGTGGTCCAGGATGACTTCCTGGTACATGGAGTCCAGCTTCATGCGATCGCTCGTCCCGTCAGCCGAAGAAGTTCCGTACGTGCTCCAGGCCGTCGACCAGTGCGTCGATCTCGGCCGGCGTGGAGTACAGGTAGAACGACGCTCGCGTGGTCGCGGGAATTCCGTAGCGCAGGCAGACCGGCCGCGCGCAGTGGTGGCCGACCCGGACTGCGATGCCCTGCTCGTCGAGCACCTGGCCCACGTCGTGGGGGTGGATGTCGCCGAGGGTGAAGGAGATCGCCGCGCCGCGCTCCTCGGCCGTGGTCGGGCCGATGATGCGCAGGTCGGGGACCTCCAGCAGCCGCTTGACCGCGTACTCGGTGAGGGCGTGCTCGTGGGCGAGGATCTTGTCCATGCCGATCGACTCGAGGTAGTCGATCGCCGCCCCGAGGCCGACCGCCTGGGCGATCGGGGGCGTGCCCGCCTCGAACTTGTGGGGTGCCGGGGCGTAGGTCGAGGAGTGCATCGACACCGTCTCGATCATCTCGCCGCCGCCGAGGAACGGAGGCAGGTCCTCCAGCAGCTCCTGGCGGCCCCAGAGGACGCCGATGCCGGTCGGGCCGCACATCTTGTGGCCGGTGAAGGCCACGAAGTCGGCCTGCAGGGCCTGCACATCCAGGGGCATGTGCGGCGCGGCCTGGGAGGCGTCGATGCACACCAGCGCACCGACCTCCTGGGCGCGGCGCACGATCGCCTCGACCGGGTTCTGGGTGCCGAGGATGTTGGAGACCAGCACGAAGGAGACGATCTTCGTCTTCTCCGTGATGATCTGCTCTATGTTCGACAGGTCCAGACGGCCGTCGTCGGTCAGGCCGAACCACTTGAGCTTCGCGCCCGTGCGCTGCGCGAGCAGCTGCCACGGCACGATGTTGGAGTGGTGCTCCATCTCCGTGATGACGATCTCGGTGTCGGAGTCCACGCGGTAGGGCTCGTCGGCCCAGCCCAGCATGTTCGCCACGAGGTTGAGCGACTCCGAGGCGTTCTTGGTGAAGATCACCTCGTCGCGGCTGGGCGCGTTGATGAACTCCGCGACCTTGTCGCGCGCGCCCTCGTACAGCGCCGTGGCCTCCTCGGCGAGCACATGCACACCGCGGTGGACGTTGGCGTTGTAGCGCTCGTAGTACTCGCTCAGGGCGTCCAGCACCTGGCGCGGCTTCTGGCTGGTCGCCGCGTTGTCCAGGTACACGAGCTTCCGGCCGTCGTGGACCTGGCGGTCCAGGATGGGGAAGTCCTTGCGGATCGCCTCTGCGTCGAGGAGGCCCGGCAGCAATGTCACGCGGATGCGCCACCCTTCTGGTATGCCTCGTAGCCCTCGTTCTCCAGCTTGTCGGCGAGCTCGGCGCCGCCGGATTCGACGATCCGGCCGCCGGAGAAGACGTGCACGTGGTCGGGCTTGATGTAGCGCAGGATGCGCGTGTAGTGGGTGATCAGCAGGGTGCCGACCTCGCCCGTCTCGCGGACGCGGTTCACGCCCTCGGAGACGACGCGCAGGGCGTCGACGTCGAGGCCGGAGTCGGTCTCGTCGAGGATCGCCATCTTGGGCTTGAGGAGCTCCAGCTGGAGGATCTCGTGGCGCTTCTTCTCACCGCCGGAGAAGCCCTCGTTGACGTTGCGCTCGGCGAAGGAGGGGTCCATGTTGAGGCGCTCCATGGCCTCCTTGACCTCCTTGACCCAGGTGCGCAGCTTGGGGGCCTCGCCGCGGACGGCGGTGGCGGAGGTGCGCAGGAAGTTCGACACGGAGACACCCGGGACCTCGACCGGGTACTGCATGGCGAGGAACAGGCCGGCGCGGGCGCGCTCGTCGACGGACATCTCCAGGACGTCCTCGCCGTCGAGGGTGACGGTGCCGCCGGTGATCGTGTACTTCGGGTGACCCGCGAGGGAGTAGGCGAGGGTCGACTTGCCGGAGCCGTTGGGGCCCATGATGGCGTGCGTCTCGCCCTGCTTCACGGTGAGGTCGACGCCCTTGAGGATCTCCTTCGTGGCGTTGTCGGCCTCGACGGTGACGTGCAGGTCTCGGATTTCAAGCGTTGCCATGGGTGCCTCAGGACTCCTGGGTGAGGGAGACGAGCACGTCGTCCCCTTCGATCTTTACGGGGTATACGGGGACGGGGCGCGTCGCCGGTAGGGCGTCGGGCTTGCCGGAACGGAGGTCGAAACGCGAGCCGTGCAGCCAGCACTCGATGTGGCAGTCGTCGACCTCGCCCTCGGCCAGGGAGACGTTCGCGTGCGAGCAGATGTCGTGGATCGCGAACACCTCGCCCTCGGTCTGCACGATGGACAGGGGCGTGCCGTCGAGTTCCACCCGTTTCGGGGTGTCCTCCTCCAGCTCGCCCAGTCCGCAGGCGCGTACGAAGGTCATGCGACCGCCGCCTCCAGCTCCTCCTCGATCTTGGCGATCAGGCGCTCCTCGATGTCGGGGAGGCCGATCTGCTGCACCAGCTCGGCGAAGAAGCCGCGGACCACGAGGCGCCGGGCCTCGTGCTCCGGGATGCCGCGGGCCATGAGGTAGAAGAGCTGCTCGTCGTCGAAGCGGCCGGTCGCCGAGGCGTGGCCGGCGCCGACGATCTCGCCGGTCTCGATCTCGAGGTTCGGCACGGAGTCGACCCGGGCACCGTCGGTGAGGACGAGGTTCCGGTTCATCTCGTAGGTGTCGGTGCCCTCGGCCTTGGCCTCGATGAGCACGTCACCGATCCACACCGCGTGCGCGTCCTCGCCCTGGAGCGCGCCCTTGTACACGACGTTGGACTTGCAGTGCGGGACGTTGTGGTCGACCAGGAGGCGGTGCTCCTGGTGCTGGCCCTGGTCGGTGAAGTACAGGCCGAACAGCTCGGCCTCGCCGCCGGGGCCGGCGTACTGCACGCGCGGGTGCAGCCGGACGACGTCGCCGCCGAAGGTGACGACGACCGACTTGAAGGAGGCGTCGCGGCCGACGAGCGCGTTGTGCTGCGCGACGTGGACGGCCTTCTCGTCCCAGTCCTGGACGGAGACGACGGTGAGCTTGGCGCCGTCGCCCAGGAGGTAGTCGACGTTGGCGGCGAGCACCGCGTCACCGGTGTGGTCGATGACCACGACGGCCTCGGCGAAGGCGCCCAGCTCGATCACCTGGTGGCCGAAGGCGGTGCCGCCCTCGCCGTGCACCGAGATGCGGACGGGCTCGGTGAGGACGGTCTCCTTGGGGACGGTCACGACCGAGGCCTTCTCGAACGCCGAGTAGGCCTGGGCGGCGACGCGGTCCACCGGGGTGCCGGCCTTGCCGAGCCGCGCGTCGTCGCGGCCGACGGCCTCGACGGTGACGCCCTCGGGGGCCTTGACCTCGACCTTCACGCCGTTGCCGGTGGTGACGGCGGTGCCGTCGTGCAGACCGCGCAGCCGCTCCAGCGGGGTGAACCGCCACTCCTCCTCCCGGCCGTGCGGGACGGGGAAGTCCGCCACGTCGAACGAGGGGGGCGCGCTCATGCGGGTGGCGACGGTCGACTCCGCGGCGACCGCGATCGAGCCGGCGGTGGTGGACCCCACCGGGATGTTCTGGGCCTCAGCCATGGCTGTCGTAGTGCTCGCTTTCTTACGGGAGGGGCTTGATGGGACGGCGGTCGGGCGTCAGCCGACCGCGCCCTCCATCTGCAGCTCGATCAGCCGGTTGAGCTCCAGCGCGTACTCCATGGGGAGCTCCTTGGCGATGGGCTCGACGAAGCCGCGCACGATCATCGCCATGGCCTCGTCCTCGCTCAGGCCGCGGCTCATGAGGTAGAAGAGCTGGTCCTCGGAGACCTTGGAGACGGTCGCCTCGTGGCCCATGGACACGTCGTCCTCGCGGACGTCCACGTAGGGGTAGGTGTCCGAGCGGGAGATGGTGTCCACCAGCAGCGCGTCGCACAGGACGTTCGACTTGGAGCCCGGGGCGCCCTCGCCGATCTCGATGAGACCGCGGTAGGAGGTGCGGCCGCCGCCTCGCGCCACCGACTTGGAGACGATGTTGGAGGAGGTGTTCGGGGCCATGTGGACCATCTTGGCGCCGGCGTCCTGGTGCTGGCCCTCGCCCGCGAAGGCGATGGACAGGGTCTCGCCCTTGGCGTGCTCGCCCATCAGGTAGACGGCCGGGTACTTCATCGTCACCTTGGAGCCGATGTTGCCGTCGACCCACTCCATGGTCGCGCCCTCGTAGGCGACGGCGCGCTTGGTGACCAGGTTGTAGACGTTGTTCGACCAGTTCTGGATGGTCGTGTAGCGGCAGCGGGCGTTCTTCTTGACGATGATCTCGACGACCGCGGAGTGCAGCGAGTCCGACTTGTAGATCGGGGCCGTACAACCCTCGACGTAGTGCACGTAGGCACCCTCGTCGACGATGATCAGGGTCCGCTCGAACTGGCCCATGTTCTCCGTGTTGATGCGGAAGTAGGCCTGGAGCGGGATCTCCACGTGGACGCCCGGCGGCACGTAGATGAAGGAGCCGCCCGACCACACGGCCGAGTTCAGCGACGCGAACTTGTTGTCACCGACGGGGATGACGGTCCCGAAGTACTCCTTGAAGAGCTCCGGGTGCTCCTTCAGCGCGGTGTCGGTGTCCAGGAAGATGACGCCCTGTTCCTCCAGGTCCTCGCGGATCTGGTGGTAGACGACCTCCGACTCGTACTGCGCGGCGACACCGGCGACGAGGCGCTGCTTCTCCGCCTCGGGGATGCCGAGCTTGTCGTAGGTGGCCTTGATGTCCTCGGGCAGGTCCTCCCAGGACTCCGCCTGCTTCTCCGTGGAGCGCACGAAGTACTTGATGTTGTCGAAGTCGATGCCGGAGAGGTCGGAGCCCCAGTTCGGCATGGGCTTCTTCTCGAACAGGCGCAGGCCCTTGAGGCGGAGCTTGGTCATCCACTCCGGCTCGCTCTTCTTGTCGGAGATGTCCCGGACGACGTCCTCGTTGATGCCGCGCTTGGCGGAGGCGCCGGCCGTGTCGGAGTCGGCCCAGCCGTACTCGTACTTGCCCAGGCCCTCCAGCTCGGGGTGGGCAGTCTCCGTGGGGAGAGTCATGCGGGTTTCCTCCCGGCCGTGCTTGCAGATGCGTTGTGGGAAATCTTGGGGATGAACGTCGTGCAGACGCCGTCGCCGTGCGCGATGGTGGCGAGCCGCTGTACGTGCGTACCGAGCAGCTCGGCGAAAAATTCCGTCTCCGCCTCGCACAGTTGCGGAAACTGCTCGGCGACGTGCGCGACCGGGCAGTGGTGCTGGCAGAGCTGCTCACCCCGCTGTGGGTGGGGCGCGTTGCGCGCCGTAGCAGCGTACCCGTCGGCGCTCAGGGCCTTGGCCAGCGCTTCGGCCCGCTTCTCGGGTGGCACGCCCTCGACCGCGCGGCGGTAGGCGCCCGCCTGCGCGGCGATCCTGGCACGGGCGAAGGCGGCGATCGCCTCGTCGCCGCCCTCACGGTCGGCGATCCAGCGCAGCGCGTCCGTGGCGAGCGTGTCGTACGACTGGTCGAAGGCGTCCCGGCCGCAGTCCGTCAGGGCGAACACCTTGGCGGGCCGGCCGCGGGTCCGCGCGCCGTACACCCGCTGCTCGCGCGCTTCCACGACATTGTCACCCGTGAGGGCGTCGAGATGCCGGCGCACGGCCGCCTGGGTGAGACCCAGCCGCTCGGCGAGTTCGGCGACGGTCGAGGGGCCGTGGTCCAGGATGGACCGGGCGACTCGGTTGCGGGTGGACCGCTCCCCGGTCGCCAGCTCCTCCTGGGGTGCCTCGCCGACGTTTTTCACAACGCCATTGTTGCGTAATTCCTCCGGACCGGGCAAGCCGCGCCCGCCGCACCCGACGGTGCCCTGCGTCACTTAGGTATACCTAATCTGACCTGCGGAAACGATCTCTGATCGATCAAACCGGTGGCATGCGACAGCCGTATCGGGGACACTCCACAACCATGCCCACACCCCCTCCGACCGGCCCTCTTGTCACCCGCGAGACGCTCCGGACCCAGCTGGGCGAACTCGGCGTACGGCCCGGCGAGACCCTCCTCGTGCACTCCTCGCTCAGCGCCCTGGGCTGGGTCAACGGCGGCGCCGTCGCGGTGGTGGAAGGACTGCTCGACGCGCTCGGCCCGCAGGGCACGCTCGTCGTCCCCACGCAGACCGGCGACCTGTCCGACCCGGCCCTGTGGAGCAACCCTCCCGTGCCGCCGGAATGGTGGGCGGCCATCCGCGCCACCATGCCCGCCTACGACCCGCGGATCACACCCAGCCGCGGGGTCGGCGTCGTCCCCGAGACCGTGCGCACCTGGCCCGGCGCACGGCGCAGCGCGCACCCGCAGACCTCGTTCGCCGCGCTCGGCCCCCGCGCGGCGGAGGTGCTCGACGGGCACGCGCCCGACTGCCGGCTCGGTGAGCGCAGCCCGCTGGCGAAGCTGGAGGCGATGGGCGCCCGGGTGCTGCTGCTCGGTGCCGGCTACGCCTCCTGCACGAGTTTCCACCTCGCCGAGTACCGGATACCGTCCCCGCGCGTCGCCGTGGGGCGGCCAGGGCCTCAGGGCTGGGAGACCGTCACGGAGGTGTCGATCAGCTCGGACCGTTTCGACGAGCTGGGCTACGACTTCGAACGCGACCGGCCCGTCGTGCGCGGAAAGGCCGGCGCGGCCGAGGTGCGGCTGTTCCCGGTGGCGGACGCGGTGGCCTACGCCGAACGGTGGCTGGCGGTCCACCGGCCCCGGGACGACGAATTCCGCCACCCGCCCATCTGAGCTCCGGCCCGCCTCCCTAGACTCTGGACCCATGCGAAGTGAGCCCGTGATCCAGGTCCAGGCCCTGGTGAAGCGGTACGGCACGAAGACCGCGGTGGACGGGCTGGACCTGGTGGCCCGGACCGGCGTGACCGCCGTGCTCGGCCCCAACGGGGCGGGCAAGACGACCACGGTCGAGACCTGCGAGGGGTACCGGAAGCCGGATTCCGGCACGGTGCGCGTCCTGGGCCTCGACCCGGTGAGACAGTCCGGGGACCTTCGGCCCCGGATCGGCGTGATGCTCCAGTCCGGCGGCGTCTACTCGGGCTCCCGGGCGGACGAGATGCTCCGCCACGTGGCGAAACTGCACGCGCACCCCTTGGACGTGGACGCGCTGATCGAGCGGCTGGGTCTCGGCTCCTGCGGCCGTACGACGTACCGGCGGCTGTCCGGCGGGCAGCAGCAGCGGCTCGCGCTGGCCATGGCCGTGATCGGACGACCGGAACTGGTCTTCCTCGACGAGCCGACCGCCGGACTCGACCCGCAGGCCCGCCGCGCCACCTGGGACCTCGTGCGGGACCTGCGCGCGGACGGCGTGTCGGTGATCCTCACCACCCACTACATGGACGAGGCCGAGCAGCTCGCGGACGACGTGGCGATCATCGACTCCGGCCGGGTCATCGCCCAGGGCTCCCCCGAGGAGCTGTGCCGGGGCGGCGCCGAGAACACGCTGCGCTTCACGGGCCGGCCCGGCCTCGACGTCGGCTCGCTGCTGAAGGCCCTGCCCGCCGACTGCTCGGCCGCCGAGCTGACGCCGGGCTCCTACCGGGTCGTCGGCAAGGTCGACCCCCAGCTGCTCGCGACGGTGACCTCCTGGTGCGCACAGCACGGCGTGATGCCGGAGAAGATCTCCGTCGAGCGGCACACCCTGGAGGACGTCTTCCTGGAGCTCACCGGCAAGGAGCTGCGCTCGTGACCGCCACCGGCACGGGGACGTACACGCCGAAGCCCGGCGCGGCGCCCCTCCCCCGCATGATCGCGGCCCAGGCCGCGCTCGAGACGAAGATGCTGCTGCGCAACGGCGAGCAGCTGCTGCTGACCGTCGTCATCCCGACGCTGCTCCTGGCGCTCTTCAGCACCGTGGACATCGTCGACACCGGCGCGGGCGAGGCGGTCGACTTCCTCGCGCCCGGCATCCTCGCGCTCGCGGTGATGTCCACCGCGTTCACGGGCCAGGCGATCGCGACCGGCTTCGAGCGCCGCTACGGCGTGCTGAAGCGGCTCGCCTCCTCGCCCCTGCCCCGCTGGGGCCTGATGACGGCCAAGACGCTGTCCGTGCTGGTCACCGAGGTGCTCCAGGTGATCCTGCTGACGGTGATCGCCTTCGCGCTCGGCTGGTCGCCGCGGGGCAACCCGGTCGCCGTCCTACTACTCCTGGTCCTCGGCACGGCGGCCTTCTCCGGCTTGGGCCTGCTGATGGCCGGGACCCTGAAGGCCGAGGCGACGCTGGCCGCGGCCAACCTGGTGTTCCTGCTGCTGCTCGTGGGCGGCGGGGTCGTCGTGCCGCTCGACAAGTTCCCGCCCGGCGCGCAGGACGTACTGGGCCTGCTGCCGATCTCGGCACTGTCCGACGGGCTGCGGGACGTCCTGCAGCACGGCGCCGGGATGCCCTGGGGCGACCTCGGGATCCTGGCCGTCTGGGCGGTCGTGGGGCTGGCGGCGGCCGGAAAGTTCTTCCGCTGGGAGTAGGGAGGGTGTCCTGTGACGGACCCTCGTGAACGCATGCACAAGCGTCGGCCTACGATGGTTCGCGTGCCACACGTGACCCGCGCCGACGCCCAGGCCGCCCTGCGCAACCCGCTCGCCTTCATCGCCGAGCGCTGGACCCCGGAACCCCGGACGGTCCGGCGCGCGGCCCTGACCGCACTGCTGATGTCGGTGATCATCGTCGTCACCGGCGGCGCCGTCCGGCTGACCGGCTCGGGCCTGGGCTGCCCGACCTGGCCCAAGTGCACCGACGACTCGCTCACCGCCACCAGTGCGATGGGCTTCCACGGCGCCATCGAGTTCGGCAACCGCATGCTGACGTACGTGCTGTGCGCCGCCGTCGGCTGGGCGATCATCGCCGCGCGCTCGCAGAAGCCGTACCGGCGGGGTCTCGTGCGGCTGGGCTGGGCTCAGTTCTGGATCGTGATGAGCAACGCGATCCTCGGCGGCATCGTGGTGCTGGTCGGTCTCAACCCGTACACGGTCGCGGCCCACTTCGTGGCGACCTCGGCGCTGATCGCGGTGGCCACGGTGATGTGGCAGCGCACCCGTGAGGGCGACGCGGTGTCCCGTCCGCTGGTCGGCAAGGCCGTGCAGCAGCTGGTGTGGTTCCTGGTCGCGGCGGCCGTCCTGCTCATCCTGGTCGGCACGGTCGTCACCGGCGCGGGCCCGCATGCGGGCGACTCCAGTGAGGTCGAGCGGATGCCGGTCGACTGGGAGACCGTGAGCAAGCTGCACGCCGTGCTGGCGTGGATCGTGGTAACGCTGACCTTCGCCCTGTGGTTCGTCCTCAAGGCGGTCGACGCGCCGCGCAACCCGCTGCACCGCACCCGCGAGCTGTTCCTGATCCTGCTCGCGCAGGGCGTCATCGGCTACGTCCAGTACTTCACCGACCTGCCCGAGATCCTGGTCGGCCTGCACATGCTGGGCTCGGCCGTGATGTGGATCTGGGTGCTGCGGGTGGTGCTGTCGCTGCGCGAGCGGCCGGAGGACGTCGTGGACCTGCCCGGGCCCGCCGCCGAGGCCACCCTGACCAAGGCCTAGTTGTATTGATCACGAGCGTTGTTGACAGGGCCGGGGTCTTGATCACGGCGAAGACCTCCGGTGTGGTGGAGGTGTCTAAGCTGCACCGCACACGGAGGTC
>NZ_LGEA01000092.1 GCF_001280065.1 Streptomyces sp. NRRL B-1140 | reverse complement strand
TCACCGGCTGGGTCGCGCAGGAGTGGGGCTGGCGGGCCCCCCTTGGGGGCATCTGCGTGGTGCCGGGGGCCTGCGCGGGGGCCGGGGCCTGCGCGGCGGGCTTCGCCTGGGCCGGAGCCGGGGCGGGGGCCGGTGCTGCGGCGGGCTTCTCGGCCGCCGGGGCGGGGGCCTGCGCGGGAGTGGCCGGAGCGGCCGGCTGAGCGGTGGTGGTGGTCCCCGCGGCCCCCGCGGCCGCGGTACCCGCCGGAGCCGGGGCGGCGGCCGCCCCTGGCTTGTAGTCGGCGAAGAAGTCCCACCAGGCTCGGTCTACCGAGTTCGGGTCCTGGAGGTACTGCTGATAGATCTCGTCGACGAGCCACTCGTTGGCACCGAACGACGCGGCGGGGTTCTTCCCCGCTTGGTCGGTGTCGGTCGAGATGCTCGAGTTACTGGGGGACTGTGGCGACACGGCGGCAACCGCCCTCTTCCGCTTCACAAGATGATGGACAGCGGGAATCAAGGCTACGCCCCTCGGAGGGGGAAGGTCAGGCCGGGCCCGTTCAACGTCGTGCACATCACATCTGGAACCGTGTTTCGGGGCTTGAAATGGCGGGAAACAAGCGTGGTTCCGCTTTATGAGGCAAGAGCGGCCCAGGGCCCAGGGCGCCGATGGCGCGGGCCCGTGCCTGATCACACGTGTCCGTCAGCGCGGACGACCGTGGATCTTGTGACTCCGCTTCGAACTTTACGTCAACTTGGCACAGATGACAGTCCCGGAAGAGTGACAAGAATCCGGCAACCTCGCTCGGATTCGGCCACTCCGATCCGGCCCCCGTGCAGGTCCACGGCCCAGCGGGCGATGGCAAGGCCGAGGCCCGTGCCGCCGTCGCTGCCCGGACCCTGCGGCCGCTTGGCGCTGCCGCGGTTGAACCGCTCGAAGACACGGTGCCACTCGGACTTCGGAATGCCGGGGCCCTCGTCCAGGACCTCCAGCTCCAGCGACTCCGGCAGGGCACCGCGCCGCGCCTTGACCGTCACACGGCCGTGCGGCGGGCTGTGCTTGACCGCGTTGTCGATGAGATTGGCGACGACCTGGTGGATGCGCTCCGGGTCGGCGTGCGCGGTCAACTCCGGTGGATGGACGTCGAGGTGCAGATGGACGTCCGTACGGGTGTGACTGCCCGAGCCGGTGGCGATGCCCGCGCGCACGGAGGCGACCATGTTGGCCTCCTTCAGTACGCCGGACAGGTACGGCCACACCTCGAACCGCCGCTGTTTCAGCGGTACGACGCCGTTGTCCAGGCGGGACAGGTCCAGCAGCGTCTCCACCAGCCGCCCGAGGCGCTCGGTCTGCTTCAGGGCCGTGCGCATGGTCTCCGGGTCGGCCTGCGTGACACCGTCGACGATGTTCTCCAGTACCGCGCGCAGACCCGCGATGGGCGTGCGCAGCTCGTGCGAGACGTTCGCCACGAGTTCCTTGCGCTGGCTGTCCTGGGCCTCCAGCTCGTCGGCCATGGCGTTGATCGTCACGGCCAGGTCGCCCAGCTCGTCCCGGCGGTTCTCCCGCGTGCGGCGGGTGTAGTCGCCCTGCGAGATGGAGCGCGCGACCGCGGTCATCTCGTCCAGCGGCGCGGTGAGCGAATGGGCGACGAACTGCGTAATGAGAAGCGTGGCGATCATCGAGAAGACCGTGATGAAGCGCAGTTCCGTCTTGGTGTGCACCGCGATCACCGACAGACCCGTGGTGATCAGCACCGAGATGACGACCAGCGCGCCCAGCTTGGTCTTGATCGAGAACGGGCTCACCCCGCCCCAGGGGTTCTTCCCGGGGTTTCTCCGTGCGGCCGGCCCGCCGCTCATGGCGTCGGGGTCTCCAGGGCGTAACCCACGCCGTGCACCGTGCGGATCCGCTCGGCACCGATCTTCCGGCGCAGGGCCTTGATGTGGCTGTCGACCGTGCGGGTCCCGGAGGCGTCCGCCCAGTCCCACACCTCGGCCAGCAGCTGCTCACGGGAGAGCACCGCGCGCGGGGTGTTGGCCAGGCACACCAGCAGATCGAACTCGGTGGGCGTGAGGTGGACGTCCTCGCTGCGCACCCGGACCCGGCGCTGTGCGTGGTCGATCTCCAGTTCGCCGAGGCGCAGGATGCCGGAACGCGGGGTGGCCGCCGCGATGGCGGCCCGTTCCACCCGGCGCAGCAGGACGTGCACGCGCGCCGCCAGCTCCCGCATCGAGAACGGCTTGGTCATGTAGTCGTCGGCGCCGACCCCGAGGCCGACCAGCATGTCGGTCTCGTCGTCGCGCGCGGTGAGCATCATCACCGGCACCGGGCGGGCGGCCTGCACGCGCCGGCAGACCTCCAGGCCGTCGAAGCCGGGCAGCATGATGTCGAGGATCAGCAGGTCGGGCTGCCACGCCTCGGCCGTGTCGACCGCGGCCGGGCCGTCGCCCGCCGTTTGCACGAGGAATCCCTCGGCCCGCAGGCGGGTCGCGATGGCGTCCACGATCGTCGCGTCGTCCTCGACCACCAGGACCCGGCGCTGCGCGCCCGGAGTAGCCGTCGCCGAACCGTTGTGGGAGGTCTGTGTCTGCTCCATCGCCCGCCCCTGGGGTGTGCTTTCCGGAATCAGTGGGGTGATTCCTTCTGACTGGCTATGCCTGCGCATGGTTGCGATTGACGCTTGAATGATCGGCGTCAGGGGAGCAGCGTACGGGGAGTCAGTACGCCTTTGCTATCCAGGGCTGATGGCGAGGTGCACGACGTCGGGAACGCCCCGGGCAACCGGGATCTCTTCGGTACGCACCTGTTGGAACCCGGCATTCCGCAAGGTTCCCTCGAATTCCGGAGACGGCCGGGCGGACCAGACGGCCAGAACCCCGCCCGGTCTCAACACCCTTGCACAGCTTGCCAGTCCGGCTTCCCGGTAGAGATTTCCGTTGCCCTCCGTGACGGTCCAGCCCGGTCCGTTGTCGATGTCGAGGCACAGGGCGTCATACGTGTCGGAAGTCTCATTGACGTGTGCGACGAGATCGGTCTCGACGATGTGTGTGCGGGGGTCCGCCAAGGCCTGGGCGGAGAGTGCGGAGAGCGGGCCGTCGCGGTGCCATTCGACGATCGCGTGCTCGCGTTCCACCACCGTGATCCGTCCCCAGCGCGGGTCGGCCGCGGCGTGGGCGAGGGAGAAACCGACGCCGAGTCCGCCGATCAGGACGTCGGGACGGTCCCGGCCGGCCAGGGCGTCCAGTGCCGCGTCGACCAGCCGCCGCTCCGAGCGGCCGTCGGAGGTGTCCATCAGGAAACAGCCGTTGGCGATGATCTCCAGCCGGTCACCGTGCCGCCGCAGCACCACCTCACCGTGGGGGCCCTCGCGACGGTCCAGGACGTCGGGAATGTCGTACGAGGAAGACATGGGGGCATCCTGACAGGGGTGGAGGGTGTGGCGCCCCGCAATTCGCCGGGCCTCGCGGGGACGCGGGACGGGGCTTTCGGGTTGCTGTGAATCGGCTCTCGCGTGGCGAGGGTCACAGACAGCGCAGTGTCCGGAGCGAAGGCTGGGACGTGACGGAAGGAGTGTCCGTGGTGGAACGCACCGCGCCGCCCCGCGGGACGGCCGCGCAGACGCCCGCGGGCGTGCCGGACGCCGACGTGCGAGCGCTGCTCGACGGGGTGCCGCGGCAGCGCGGCCCGGGTGAGCGGGCCATCGGGGGAGTGCCGCAGCCCGGTCCCGCGGCGGGGTCCCGGCGGCGACTGCGCCCCTGGCGGCTGCTGCCCACCCCCACCGGTACTCCCTTCACCTTCGGATACGCGATCCTCCTCTGCCTCACCTCGCTGATCTCCGCGTACGCGCAACCGGCCCTCGTGCACGCCCTGCTCCAGGGCTCCAGCACGGACGTGACACATCTGGTGCGCACTCCGGAGCTGGTGCTGGTGGGCAGCGCGCTGTGGGTCGCGGGCGGTCTGACCTCGCCGTTCGCGCTCGCCTTCGTGCTGGTGCTGACCGCGCTGGAGCGGCGGATCGGTGGCGTGCGCACGGCCGGTGTCTTCCTGCTCGGGCATGTCCTCGCCACCCTCGCGACCGAGGTCCCGGTGGGCCTCGCGGTCCTGGCCGGTCACCTTCCCGGCAGCTCCCTGCACCGCCTCGACTACGGCGTCAGCTTCGGCGTCGCCGCCGGCATCGGCGCCCTGGCCGGACTGCTGCCGCTGTGGCAGCGTCTGCCGCTGCTGGCCGGGTTCGGCTGGATGCTGCTGCAGGACCTGCTCGCCTACGCCGATCCGATGACGAACTGGGGGCACCTCATCGCCCTGGGCATCGGGATCGCGACCTGGCCGGTGGCCCGGCGGTGGTACGCGGCACGCCTCGGCGTGGCCGGTGCCTGAGCGTCAGGCCCTTCAGGCCGGGGCGGGGGCCCGCAGTTCCGGCGGGTCGTGCCGGGCGCTGGTCAGCGTGGCCACCACGCCCCAGCCGAGCGCCTCGTAGAGCCCGCGCCCCGCGGGTGTCCCGGCCAGGACGCCGGTCCGCGCCCCCTGCCGGACGGCGGCGTTCTGCAGCGTCCTCATGACCAGACTGCCCAAGCCCCTGCGGCGGTGTTCGGGAGCGGTCTCGATCTGGTCGACGACGGCGGTCTCGCCCCTCGGGGCGATCTGGCCCCGCGCCGCCAGGGACCCGTCCGGCGCGGCCACCATCAGACGGGTCACCCCGCCGCGCGACCACTCGCGCAGCCGGTAGCCGTCGGGGGCGTCCGCGCAGCCGTGCGCCGCCAGCGGGACGGTCATCAGGTAGCCCGGCTCGGGGTCGATCCACCAGCTGTCGTCCAGCCAGCCGGAGACCACCGACGGGTCCCGGAACGCCTTCAGCCACACGCCGCGCCCGGTCACCGCGCCGGCCACCTTGCGCACGGTCGTTTCGGTGAGGTCCTCGCCCGTGGCGCCGAAGACGTGCCGCGTGACGTGCCCGTACAGGCCCATGTCGATCGTCCAGCCCCACGGCTCGGCCGTCGGCGGGGCGGCCCCGCGCGACACGACCCACCCGTTCACCCACGCCTGCACGGTTGCGTCCATGCGTCCCCCCGTAATGACTGACCGTAATAGCTGCACTGGCTTTTCGTCCCTTACCGGGGAGGAGCCTACGCGCCCTCCCGCTCCCGACGGCACCGGTGATCGCTGACAGCGAACAGCGGACGGGGAACATCCCGAGCTCCCCGAGCATTGAGTCTGCATAGCTCAACTTGACTGCCGAAGGGGAGATCATGGCTTCGACGTCCACACCGCTCACCCTGCCCGTGCTGCCGCTCGACGGGGAGGTCGTGCTGCCCGGGATGGTGGTCCCGCTGGACCTGAGCGATTCCGAGGTCCGTGCCGCGGTGGAGGCCGCTCAGGCCGCTGCCCGGTCAACGTCCGGAAAGCCCCGGGTACTCCTGGTGCCACGCATCGACGGGACGTACGCGAACACCGGTGTGCTCGGCACCGTCGAGCAGGTCGGACGGCTGGCCGACGGCGACCCGGGCGCGCTGATCCGCGGCCGCGGGCGGGTGAGGATCGGTGCGGGGACCACGGGGCCTGGCGCGGCCCTCTGGGTCGAGGGCACCAGCGTCGACGAGACCGTTCCGGACCCGCTGCCCGGGCAGGTCGCCGACCTGGTCAAGGAGTACAAGGCCCTTGCCACCGCCTGGCTGCGCAAGCGCGGCGCCTGGCAGGTCGTCGACCGGGTCCAGGCCATCGACGACGTCGCGGCACTCGCCGACAACTCCGGCTACTCACCGTTCCTCACCACCGACCAGAAGGTGGAACTGCTGGAGACCGCCGACCCGGTGGCCCGGCTGAGGCTCGCCACCCAGCAGTTGCGCGACCACCTCGCCGAGCAGGACGTGGCCGAGTCGATCGCCAAGGACGTCCAGGAAGGCGTCGACAAGCAGCAGCGCGAGTTCCTGCTGCGGCGTCAGCTGGACGCCGTGCGCAAGGAGCTGCGCGAGCTCAACGGCGAGCAGGAGGGCGAGGAGTCCGACGACTACCGTGCCCGCGTGGAGGCCGCCGACCTGCCCGAAAAGGTCCGCGAGGCCGCCCTCAAGGAGGTCGACAAGCTGGAGCGGTCCTCCGACCAGTCGCCCGAGGGCTCCTGGATCCGCACCTGGCTCGACACGGTCCTGGAAATGCCGTGGAACGAGCGCACCGAGGACGCCTACGACATCCAGGGCGCCCAGACCGTCCTCGACGCCGAGCACTCCGGCCTGGAGGACGTGAAGGAGCGGATCACCGAATACCTGGCGGTGCGCAAGCGGCGCACCGCCAGGGGCCTGGGCGTGGTCGGCGGGCGGCGCGGCGGTGCCGTGCTCGCGCTCGTCGGGCCGCCCGGTGTCGGCAAGACCAGCCTGGGCGAGTCCGTCGCCCACGCCATGGGGCGCAAGTTCGTCCGCGTCGCCCTCGGCGGCGTCCGCGACGAAGCCGAGATCCGCGGCCACCGGCGTACCTACGTCGGCGCGCTGCCGGGCCGGATCGTCCGGGCCATCAAGGAGGCCGGCTCGATGAACCCGGTCGTGCTGCTCGACGAGATCGACAAGGTGGGCTCGGACTTCCGGGGCGACCCGGCCGCCGCCCTCCTCGAAGTGCTCGACCCGGCGCAGAACCACACCTTCCGGGATCACTACCTGGAGGTCGAGCTGGACCTGTCCGACGTCGTCTTCCTCGCCACCGCCAACGTCCTGGAGGCGATCCCGGAGGCCCTGGCCGACCGGATGGAGATCGTCCGCCTGGACGGCTACACCGAGGACGAGAAGGTCGTCATCGCCCGCGACCACCTGCTCCCGCGCCAGCTGGAGCGGGCCGGACTCGGCGAGGACGAGGTGACCATCGACGAGGGCGCGCTGCGCAAGCTCGCCGGCGAGTACACCCGGGAGGCGGGCGTGCGCACCCTGGAGCGGTCCGTCGCGCGGCTGCTGCGCAAGGTCGCCGCCCAGCACGAACTGGGAGAGCGGAAGCTGCCCTTCACCGTCCGGGACGAGGACCTGCGCGACCTGATCGGCCGACCGCACCACGTGCCCGAGTCCGCCCAGGACCCGGCCGAGCGGCGGACGTCCGTCCCCGGCGTGGCGACCGGGCTGGCGGTGACCGGAGCGGGCGGTGACGTCCTGTACGTGGAGGCGTCCCTGGCCGACCCGGAGACGGGCGCGGCCGGGCTGACCCTGACCGGTCAGCTGGGTGACGTGATGAAGGAGTCCGCACAGATCGCGCTGAGCTTCCTGCGCTCCCACGGCGCCGAGCTGGAACTGCCGGTGGCCGACCTGAAGGACCGGGGCGTGCACATCCACTTCCCGGCGGGCGCGGTCCCCAAGGACGGCCCGAGCGCGGGCATCACCATGACGACGGCCCTCGCGTCCCTGCTGTCCGGCCGGCTGGTCCGCACGGACGTGGCGATGACCGGCGAGGTCTCGCTGACCGGGCGGGTCCTGCCGATCGGCGGCGTGAAGCAGAAGCTGCTCGCCGCGCACCGGGCGGGGGTCACCACGGTGATCATCCCCAAGCGCAACGAACCCGACCTGGACGACGTCCCGGCGGAGGTGCTGGACAAGCTCGACGTCCACGCCGTCACCGACGTGCGCCAGGTCCTGGAGCTGGCGCTCGCGCCCGCGACCAACGGGGCGGCGCCGGAGGTTCCGGTCGCGGCGTGACGGACGCGACCGGATGAGGAAGGCCCGGGTTCCCTCGCGGGAGGCCCGGGCCTTCACCGTGTGGTGGCCCTGTGGACACGGACGTCCTGACCTGCGGAATACTTGCCGAACTGCGCCGACGAGGGCGGGTGGCGGAAAATTCAGGTACCGGCGTTCTCACGACCGGCGACGACCGAGGCAGGGGCTGACGTGCACGAGGGCGGCAACGACGACGGACACCGCGACGCCGGTGTGGCCGGAACCGGTGTGGACCAGCCCGCCTTCCTGGCGCTGGAGCGCGAGCTGACCGTGCTGCTGCGGCGCGCCCGGGCCAGCCAGGGCGAGATGGCCCGCGAGGTCCACCCCGACCTGGAGTCGTCCGCGTACGGCCTGCTCGTGCGGCTGGACGAGCACGGCAAGCAGCGGGCGACCGAGCTGGCCGCCTACATCGGGGTCGGCAAGGCGACGATGTCCCGCCAGCTGCGCGCCCTGGAGGAACTCGGGCTGGTCGCGCGCGAACCCGACCCCGCCGACGGACGCGCCTGGCTCGTCGCCCTCACCCAGGAGGGCCACGACCGCGTCCGCCGGGTCCGGGAGGCCCGCCGCGCCCGCTACGCCGGCCGCCTCGCCGACTGGGACTCCCGCGAGGTCACGGAACTGGCCCGGCTGCTGCACCAGCTCAACCGCGGCATGGAGAAGTAGGCCGGGCGAGCGTCGCGGACACGACCTACATCTAGAACTCGACGAACACCACCGTCGCGTCGTCGTGCCTCTTGCTCCGGCCCAGGAACGTCGTGGCGGCGTCCGACCGCTCCAGCGCCCGGACGCGGTCCACCAGGGCCTGGGGGCCCTCCTTGCGGATCAGGCGGAAGCAGTCCGTCCAGTCGCCCTCCCCGAACCGCTCCACCCAGCGCGTCGCCCCGTCCGTCAGCGCGGCCAGGGCACGGACCTCGCGACGGGGCACGGTTCCGGTCACCGCCCGGACCGCCACCGAGGGGTCGGCGGCCGCCGTGAAGAAGCCGCCCTCCATGTTGCGGAGCGTGGAGTCCACCAGCGCGTCGGTGGCCAGCGCCGAACGGGGGAGCAGGGCCAGCCGGTCGTCGAGGAGGGGTGTCACCGCGCCGTCCGGCGATTCCACGAGCAGGGCCGAGTCGGACAGGACCAGGTACTCGACCGTGTCCGGATTCCATCGGGCCACGACCACCGTCGCCTGAGGAGTACGAGGGTGAGAAAGGTCACAGGTTGTGGCGTGCGCCTCGGAGGTACGCGCGATGGCGCGGGACAAGGCGTCGACCAGGGGAGCATCCGGGAGTGAAACGGTCAGTTCGGTCAGTGCTCCGCCGAGGCGCGCGGTGAACCAGGGAACGGAATGCAGACAGCCCGTCCCGGTCCTCGGTGGCGTGACCCCGTCCAGGACGACGACCGAACCGCCCTGTCCCGAGGCCGGTAGTCCGACACCGGCGAAGTCCTCGTTGGGGCGGTCGGCGTCTCCCGGCTCCGAGGCGAGTTCAGTACGCATCCAGCCAGTCTGCACGAGCCCTTCACAACGTCCGCAAGAGACCGGCAACGGTTGCCGGATCGGCGCGGTGGCGCAGGTCAGACGCCAGGTTTGGGATGGAATGATTTGTTCCGGGAAGGCGTGGTGGCGAATACTGCCACCGGCCGTCCCCGTCGTCCAACCGGCCCGCCGCGCAAGGTCGCTGCATGGGCCTGCGGAACTTGCCCCTCAACTCCCCTCCGGGGTTCACTCCTTCGGGTGGCGGGTCAGGTGATGCGCGTGCGCTGCCCACCGGCGCTGGGAGGGTCGGGAAGTGTGCCGGGAGTACGCCCCAGTTGACGGAGCGTCACCCGGACCCAAGGGTTCACGAGTCAGGAATGCGAGCACCGGTGCAGAAGACGCGGCCTCGTCGCACAGGCAAGCAGAAGGCCCCCGTTCAGGGCGCTGAGCCGACGCCCCCCACCGGCACGGGCCGCCCCACGCACGTGCGCAACCGGCTGATCGTGGCCGTCGCCGTGGTCGCCGCGGCCATAGCCGGGGCCGGCACCCCGTCCGTCCTGGCCGCCTCCGGGCAACTCCACGACTCGCAGAAGCTGGTGACGCTCGCGGAGCAGACGCAGGACGCGCTCGCCCTCGCGCACTCCCTCGCCGACGAACGCGACGACGTCACCTCCTACATCGCGGCCGGGCGCCCCAAGTCCAAGGCGCCCTCCGAGCAGCGCAGCGCCCGGGTGGACCGGCAGGTCGAGGAGCTGCGCTCCGACACCGACACGCCCGCCTCGCTCCGCTCGGACCTCGACGGCATAGCGGCCGTGCGCAGGGCCGCGCTCACCGGCAAGAGCAGCGCCCTCGAGGCGCACCAGGCCTACTCCCGCGCCATCACCGAACTCCACGACCTCGCCGAGCAGCTGGCGCAGCGGACCCCGCCGCGTGCGGGCGCCGGCGGGTACGCGCTGGCCGAGCTGGACTCCGCCGTCCAGCAGGCCGCCGCGGCCCGCGGGCTGCTGCTCGCCGCGCTGAGCGTGCCGCGCAACACCGAGACGGTCATCGACCCCGTCACCGGTCTGCCCACCCGGGCCTCCGCCTCCTCGGACGCCGACACCCGGCAGCGCGACGCCCTCAGCGCCGCCGCCCAGCAGGCCCGGCTGCGCTCCGACGCGGCCCTGGCCGACTTCCGCGACACCGCGCCCAAGCCGGCCCGCGCCTCCTTCGACTCCACGGTCACCGGCACCGAGGTCAACTCCGCCGACAAGTACCTGGCCACCCTGACCGACCAGCCGACGCTCTCCCGCACCGACCTCACCACCAGCAGCAAGAAGCTGGACGCGGCCCTGTCCGCCCGCGTCGACCTGATGCGCGGCGTGGAGTCGGCCCTCTACGACCGCCGCACCAAGGACTTCGAGGCGCTGCGCGACGACGACGTCACCGCGCTGGAGATCCGCATCGCCGTCCTCGGCGCCCTCATGCTGCTCGCCGTCGGTGTCGCCACGGGCATGGCCCGCAGCCTCACCCGCCCCCTCGCCGTCCTGCGCCTGGGCTCCAAGCGCCTCGCCGAGGCCGACGACCCGGCGGCCGAGGAGCCGGTGAAGTTCACCGGCCGCAACGACGAGTTCGCCCAGGCCGTCCGCTCCGTCAACGCCCTGCACGCACACGCCGCCGCCCTCACCGAGCGGATCACCACGCTGGAGTCCGACCGCAAGCACCTCGTCGGGCAGCGCCAGAAGATGGCCGACGCGCGCGAGGAACTGCGCGGCGAGCTCGCCGAGTCCGCCGCCCAGCTGGAGCGGCTGCGCACGGCCATCGGCGGGACGTTCGTCAACCTCGCCCTGCGCACCCTCGGCCTGGTCGAGCGGCAACTGGCCGTCATCGAGAACCTGGAGGAGCGCGAGCAGGACCCGGACCGGCTCGCCACCCTCTTCAAGCTCGACCACTTCGCCACGGTCATGCGCCGGCACAGCGAGAACCTCCTCGTCCTGGCCGGCACCGAGCACGTCCAGCACGCCGCCGGGCCCGTGCCGCTGGTGGACGTCGTCCGGGCCGCCGTCAGCGAGATCGAGCGCTACGAGCGGGTCCGGATCGCCGCGCTGCCACCGCACGCGCACATCGCCGGATTCGCCGCGGACGACCTCTCCCACCTGCTGGCCGAGCTCATGGAGAACGCCACCTCGTTCTCCCCGCCCGACCTGCCCGTCGAGATCTCCGGCTGGCTGCTGGAGAACGGCGAGGTCATGCTCTCCGTCCAGGACGAGGGCATCGGCATGACCGAGGAGCGGCTGGAGCGCCTCAACTCCCGCCTCGCCGACTTCGACCCCGAGGCGCCCTACGACCAGGAGGGCGAGGACGGTCTCGGCCTCGGCCTGTACGTCGTCGCCCGGCTCGCCCACCGCCACGGCGTGCGCGTCCAGCTGCGCGAGCAGAAGCAGGGCGGTGTCGCGGCGGTCGTCGTCCTGCCGCGCACGCTCCTCGCCGCCGCCCCGCCCGTGGCCGTCCCGACCTCAGGCCCCCTTACGGGCACGGCCCACTCCTACTCCTTCCCGGGCGCCGACGCCGAGGCCAACTCCAACGTCCTGCACGGACGCGCCTCCGGCGACGACCCGTTGGTGGCCCTGGCGGAGAAGGCGGTACGCCGGGACGAAGCCGCGGACACCACGACGCCCGCGGGTCACCCGGAACCGGCGGGGGAGCCCGAACCGGCGGAGACGTCCGAGCCGTCCGGGGCGCCCCATGCGCTGGAGGTGCCGGAGCCGTCCGGGACGGCGACACCGGCGACCCCGGCCGCGCCGGCAAGGCACGATGAGCCGACGACACACGCCGACCCGGGGGCACACGCCGACCGGGGGGCGCCGGACGCCCCGGCGGCGCCCGGTGATCCGGCCGTGGCCGCCCACGGCTCCCTGGCGGGGCCCGGCGATCCGGCCGTGGCCGCCCACGGCTCCCTGGCGGGGCCCGGCGATCCGGCCGTGGCCGTGACTCCGGCAGGGCCCGACCCGGCCGCCGAGGCCGACCCGGCGGCGTCCGGCGACCCGGCGCCCGGCGACTTTCCGGTAGAGCCCGCATCGAGGCCGCACACCGGCCCGGACGAGGCCGCCGCACCCGTGGAATCCCTCGCGGAGACCACGATGGAGCTGCTGATCCCGGTGCAGGCGGGGGAGCCTGACGCGACGGGACACGGCACCGCGGCCGACAGCGCCGAGACCGGCCCGCACGGGCGGCCCGCGCCCGCAGACGGCACGCACGCGGGCCGTGCGGACCTGGACGAGAGCCCGGAGCACGGACGCGCGTCCGACGAGGAGGAGGACCGCGTCACCGACAAGGGCCTCCCCAAGCGCACGCCGAAGATCACCGCACAGACCACCGCCCCGCGCCAGCGCAGCGGCTCCGTCGACGCCGAAGCCCTGCGCCGCCGCCTCGGCGGCTTCCGTCAGGGCGCCCAGGCGGGCTACCGCGACGTGGAGGCGGAGATCGCCGAGAGGACGGCCTCGCACCAGCGGCCGGACACCGGCGCAGCACGACCAGCTGGATCCGAAGAATCCACGGGGGGCACAGTCGAGGAGGCAAGCAGTTGACCGCTCCCAGTACCTTCGGACTGATCGGCCTGAGCAGTGAGGCCCGCAACCTGCACTGGCTGCTGACCAACCTCGTCGAGGAGGTGCCCGGCATCCTCTCGGTCGCGGTCGTCTCGTCCGACGGACTGCTCCTGCTCTCCTCCGACGACCACCGCAACAAGGAGGCACGGGAGGCACTGCAGGCCCGCGGCACCCGCCGCACCGGCCCGCGCGGCTCCGCCGCCGACCTGGCCACCATCGTCTCCGGCATCGGCAGCCTCACCATCGGCGCCGCCCGGCTGATGGACTTCGGCGGAGTCCGGCACACGATGATCGCCATGGACGAGGGCAGCCTGTTCGTGATGTCGATCAGCGACGGCTCGCTGCTCGGCGTCCACGGCTCCGCGGACTGCGACATGAGCGTGGTGGCGTACCACATGGCCCTGTTCGTCGGCCGCGCCGGTCACGTCCTGACTCCGGAACTCCGCAGTGAGCTCCGGAAGTCCCTGGAGGATTCCCAGACGACGGGGAGTGCCCGATGAGCAGTACGCCCAAGCAACACCTCCCGGTCCGCGGCGGGGACCGCAAACCTGCCCGGGTCCGCCCCTACTCGCTCACCGGCGGCCGCACCCGCTTCGGCCACGTCCTCCTGGTGGAGACGTTCGTGGCGAGCACGGCCGCGCTGGAGGCCCCGGAGGAGCGCAAGGAGCTGACGAACGGCTCCCTCTCCACCCGCGTGATGCCGGAGCTCCAGGCCATCGTCGAACTGTGCCGCCGGATGCGTACGGTGGCCGAGATCGCCGCGCTGCTGAAGATGCCGCTCGGCGTGGTCCGCGTTCTCCTGAGCGACCTCGCGGACCAGGGAAAGATCCGTGTGTACGGAACGGGCACCGGCCATGGCACGGGCCGCCCGGACCGGGCTCTGCTGGAAAGGGTGCTGAGTGGACTCCGTCGTCTCTGACGCCGCTCACGGCGTCACTGGTTCCTCCCCGTCTCTCGAGCCCGGCGAGAGCATGCACGCCTGGGAGACGGACCGCACCCGTGCTCCCATCGCCACGAAGATCGTGGTGGCCGGCGGCTTCGGCGTGGGCAAGACCACGCTGGTCACCTCCGTCTCGGAGATCACGCCCCTGCAGACCGAGGCACTGATGACCGAGGCGAGCGAGGCGACCGACGACCTCACCGCCACACCGGGCAAGTCCACCACCACCGTGGCCATGGACTTCGGGCGCATCACGCTCGACGACGACCTGGTGCTCTACCTGTTCGGCACACCGGGCCAGCAGCGGTTCTGGTTCATGTGGGACGACATCGTGCGCGGCGCGATCGGCGCGGTCGTCCTGGCCGACACGCGCCGCCTGAAGGACTGCTTCCCGGTACTGGACTACTTCGAGAGCTCCGGGCTGCCGTACGTCGTCGCGGTCAACCACTTCGACGGCAGTGAGCTCTTCGAGCCGGAGGACGTGCGGGAGGCCCTGACCATCCCGCGACACATACCTGTCATGATCATGGACGCGCGTCGCCGGATCTCCGTGATCGAGACCCTCCTGGCCCTCGTGGGCCACGCGCTCGACGAAACCCCCGAGTAGAGGACAGCCCCGCATGCGGAAGATACTCGTCGTCGGAGCCGGTCAGTCCGGGCTCCAGATCGCCCTCGGCCTCCAGTCACAGGGGTACGAGGTCACCCTGATGTCCAACCGGACGGCGGACGAGATCCGCACCGGCCGGGTCATGTCCACGCAGTGCATGTTCCACACGGCCCTGCAGCACGAGCGCGATCTCCAGCTGAACTTCTGGGAGTCCCAGGCCCCGAAGATCGAAGGACTCGGCGTCTCGGTCGCCGCCCCCGGCTCCTGGGCCGAAGGCCCCTCCGCCCGCGCCATCGACTGGCTGGGCAGGCTCGACGGCTACGCCCAGTCCGTCGACCAGCGCGTGAAGATGGCCGGCTGGATGGAGACGTTCGCCCAGCGCGGCGGCCAGCTCGTCATCCACGGCGCGGCCGTCGGCGACCTCGACTACTTCTCCCGCACCTACGACCTGGTGCTCGTCGCGGCCGGCAAGGGCGAGCTGGTGCAGATGTTCGGCCGTGACGCCGAGCGCTCCCCCTACAGCGAGCCGCAGCGCGCGCTGGCCGTGTCGTACGTCCACGGCCTGGGGCCGCGCCCCGAGCACCCGGGCACCGAGGCGGTCCGCTGCAACCTCGTGCCGGGCGTCGGCGAGCTGTTCGTCATGCCGACCCTGACCACCTCCGGCCGCGCCGACATCCTGTTCTGGGAGGGCATACCCGGCGGCCCGCTCGACGCCTTCAACGGCGTGAAGGACCCCGCGGAGCACCTCTCCCTGACCCTGGAACTCATGGAGCGGTACGTCCCCTGGGAGTACGCGCGGGCCACGAAGGTCGAACTGACCGACGCCGGCGGCACGCTGGCCGGCCGTTACGCCCCGACCGTCCGCAACCCCATCGGGCGCCTGCCCGGCGGCGGTCTGGTGCTGGGCGTCGCCGACGTGGTCGTGGCGAACGACCCGATCACCGGCCAGGGCTCCAACTCGGCCTCCAAGTGCGCCGCCGCCTACCTCGCCTCGATCACCGAGCACGGCGACAAGCCGTTCGACGAGGAGTGGATGCGCGCCACCTTCGACCGCTACTGGAACACCGCCCAGCACGTCACCAAGTGGACCAACGCGATGCTCGCGCCGCCGCCGGAGCACATCCTCAACCTCATCGGCGCCGCCGGTGAGCTCCAGCCGGTCGCCGACCGCTTCGCGGGCGGCTTCGACAACCCGGCCGACTTCGAGAACTTCTTCTACGACCCGGACAAGACGCAGGCCTACCTCGCCGAGGTGTCCGGCGCGGGCGCCGCGTAACCGTCGTAGCCCTCGTCGGACCCGTCCGTGGCACCCTCGGGGAGCTCCGGCGGCTCGTAGCGCCGCAGGGGCTCCCCGCCCGGGTCCGGCCGTACGGCACCCAGGACCGGGTTGGCCGCGATCGGTGACACCTTCACCTGCGCGCCCGGACGGGGTGCGTGGACGACCATGCCCTCGCCCAGGTACAGCGCCACGTGTGCGGCCTTCGGGAAGTACACGACCAGGTCGCCGGGGCGCAGTTCGTCCAGCGGGATCCGCTCCAGCCGCTTCCACTGCTCCTGGCTGGTCCGGGGGACGGGCGTCCCGGCCTCGGCCCACGCCTGCGAGGTCAGCCCCGAGCAGTCGTACGTCCGCGGGCCCTGCGCGCCCCACTCGTACGGCTTGCCGATCTGCCGCACGGCGTAGCGCAGGGCCCGGTCGCCCTCGGGCGACGGCGTGCGGGCGGTGCTGCCGGTGCCGTCGCTCTCGCTGTTCTTGCCGTCCGCGTCGCGATCCGTGTCGCCGTCCGCGTCGCGATCCGTGTCGTCGGCATCGTCGTTCGCTTCGTTGCCGAGCGCGCCGGATGCCATGAACCTCTCCTGTGCCTTGGCGATGCCCTTCCGCTCGAAATCGGCGAGTTCGGTGAGCTGTTCGCGGCTGAGGGAGGCGAGCAGCTTCTCGACCTCGTCGAGGCGTGCGCGGACCTCGTCCCGTTCCTTCTTGCGCCGTTCGGCGAGGGTGAGCTGCCTGTCGAGGGCGGCGCGGGCCCTGCGGGCCAGGTCGCCCGCCCTGCGCTCGTTGCCGGACAGCCGGGTGACGGTGCCGGCCCGCTCCCGCGCGAGCCGGCCGATCACATGGCCCTGCTCGATCGCGTGCTGCGGATCACGGGCCAGGAGCAGGCGGACGTACGGGGAGAGGTCGGTGCTGCTCTGGTACTGCTGCCGGGCGAGCCGGCCGACCGCGCCCCGGCTGTCGTGCAGGGAGAGCCGGGCACGAGCGAGGGCGCGGTCCAGCCGGTCGGTCTCGGCGCGCTGCTTCTTCAGCTTCTCCTCGGTGGCGTTGTGGGCCTCGGTGGCCTCCTCGGCCTTCCGGTACAGCCCCTGAAGGTCCGTCAGGAGGGCCGCGAGCTGTCGCCGTTCCGTGTCCGGCTCGGGGACGGCCGTCGCCGGGACGGGCGCCAGGGCGGTTCCGGCGGCAACCGCCGCGATGCAGACCAGACGCAGCAACCTTCCTGACATTCCATCACCTCCGGTGCGGGGGCGGCCTGGTGCCGCCGGACACCGTGAGGATCAAGCGGGTCCGTGTCCCGCGCGCGGCGAGCGTGCGCGGTTCGGCGCAACGGGGTCACCCGTCGGCGTCGTCCGGCCTGCCGGGCGGCGTGGCGGCTGGCTTCGACCAGGGCCAGTTGAGCCGGCGGGGCGGGACACCCTCCGGGGCGTGCACGTACTTCCAGCGGTTGGACAGGCCGACCCTGCCCGGTCCCCGGGGCACGCGACGGTAGACGAGCACCGTGTCCGGTCCGCCCTCGGGGTCGGGGACGGGGATGCGGTACGTCTTGGGCGGGTGGCCGGTGATGCCGAGGAGGACGGGCAGGACCCTGCCGTCCATGGGGCCGCCCTCGAAGGGGGTGTCTTCGCTTCTCACGGGATCAGTGTCGGGGATCCTCGGCGAGCGCCCGGACCAGGGCGTCGGTCTGCGGGTCGCGGCGGGCGGTCACCGTCAGCATCGCCACGAACTGCTCCACGAGCCAGTCGCGGAGCTCTCCGGCGGGGGGCTGCTTGTCCTCGTCGAGCCAGATGAGCGACGACGCCTCCACGGCCGTGATCCACATGCGGACGGTCATGCGCAGGCCGCGGCCGGGGTGGGTGACGCCCAGGTGGCTGACGATGTGCTCGGCTGCGGCGCGGCGCACACCGTCGACGATGGCGGTGGTGCGGGACGTCTCCACCACGCTGCCGCCCTGGAGGAGGGCGCTGAAGCCGGTGTCGTGCTGGTCGACGAAGGCGAGGTAGCGGTCGAGGGTGCGGGCGAGGCGGGGCAGGAGCGGGCCCTCGCGGGGTTCGTCGAAGCAGTGCTGGAGCTCGTCGGCGGCGGAGCGCAGGGCGGCCTCGTAGAGCTGCTGCTTGCCGCCCGGGAAGTACCGGTACACCAGCGGCCGCGAGACCCCGGCCGCCTCCGCCACGTCGTCGAGGGACACCTCCTCCGGGGCGCGGTGGGCGAAGAGGTCCAGCGCCGAGGCGAGGAGCTGACTACGGCGTTCCTCGACGCTGAGTCGCCGGTAGGCGGGGGTGGGGGCGGCTGGTGTCATGCCTCGCAGGGTAATCGGGGGGCCGAGGGGCTGCGTAGCGCCTCTTACGCCAGCAGCCCCGACGACTTCCACAGCCTTCGGCCGACCCCGCGCAGTACGCCGATGTCGTCGAGGAAGTCGGTCAGGCGCTTGGAGCCGTTCTGCATGACCTCGCGGCGGTGGCCGCTCGCGCGGACCTGGGCGAGGGCCTCCCGCTTGTCGAGACCCACGTTCGTGTAGACGTCGGGGTTCACGAAGGCCACCGAGAAGACGCGGGCGAACTCGCCGGAGGTGATGCGGGTGAAGTCCTGGGACCACTTGGGGGCCGTCACCATCTGGCGGCGCAGTTCCTCGCGGGCGTAGCGGACGTGGCGGGCCTCCTCCACGACGTGGATGCGGGTGACGCCCCGCACCAGGGTCTGGACGCGCTCGTCGGGGAACGTCAGACGCTGCATCCAGTCCAGGACCTCCTCGCCCAGCAGGGTGGCCGTGAAGGAGCCGGGGGTGGTGGAGATGGTCTTGAACAGGCGGCCCAGCTGCTGATGTGCGCGGCTGACCGGGTACCAGGGCGTGTCGCCGTGGGAGATCAGGCGGGCGAACATCTTGGAGTGGCGGCACTCGTCCTCGATCTCGGTGAGGGCGTAGCGGACGTGTGCGCTCGTCGCCGCCTTGTCGTAGATGTGCCGGACCAGCAGCTGCATCAAGATGATCTCGAACCAGATGCCCAGGGAGGCCAGGGCCGCCGCCTCGTGCTGGGAGAGGAGGATGCGCTGCTCGTCGCTCATGCGCTTCCAGAGCGGGGTGTCGTAGAGCGAGACCAGCTCCGGGGGCCAGAACCACTTGCCCTCCTCGAAGGGTGCGTCCCAGTCCAGTTCCTCGTCCGGGTCGAAGGAGTGCTTGGCGGAGGAGTCGAGCAGCCGCTGGGCCACCTGCTCCCGGTCCTTCAGCAGGCCGAGGGCGTCGCGCAGGCCGTCGAGCGCGTCGGCTTCCGTCAAGGTCGTCATGGCTGCCCACCTCGTTGTGCACACGTCACTGATGCACTTATGAGACTGCTTGTCAGCAAGCTCGTCAATCCCCCGTGCGCCACTTGTTGACCGGGTGTCTACCTAGAGCGCGCAGCCGAGCCCCTCCGGTACCTCGCCGATCAGCGGCTCGGCCCCCTGGGGCGGGAACCGCGTCCGCAGGGTGAAGGCGTACGGCGTCGGGCCGTGCGTGCGCAGGTGCAGCACGCGCGACTCCGCCTCGGCGACCGTGGGGCGGTGACCCGACGGGACCCACCAGAGGGCGACCATGGCCTCCTGCACGCGTTCGAACCACTCGCGGCGGCGAGCGAGCATCTCCCGGTGCCTGCCCTGGTACATGTACGCCGTCAGCGCGTCGGCGTCGCGCCACACCGACATGTTGATGATCAGCCAGGAGTCACCGAAGACGGGTACGTCCGTGGCGTCGTCGCCCGCCTCTCCCTGCAGACGCCAGACGAAACCGTCGGCGTCGTCCGCGTCCGCGTTCACCGGATCGAGGCTGTCGACGAAGTCCTTCAGCTGCGGGGAGTCCAGAGGGGCCTTGAGGCGGCCGAGGTTGACCTGGGCGAGTTCGTACGCGGCGGGTTCAGTCATGGACCGAACGGTAGGTCGGGGTCTCCCGGCCGCGGTAGCCCCGTCTCATCAACCGGGCGGCTGCCAGGGCGACTTCAGTACCGCCTCCATCACCGCCCGCGCGATCGGCGCGGCGTCGCCGCCTCCGCTGATGTCCCCGCGTTTCGCCTCCGCGTCCTCCACGACGACCGCGACCGCCACCCGCGCCGCCGGATCGCGGTCGCCCTGCGCCCAGGAGACGAACCAGGCGTACGGCGTCCCAGAGTTGCCGAGGCCGTGCTGGGCGGTGCCGGTCTTGCCGCCGACCTCGGCGCCGCGGATGGCGGCCCTGCGTCCGCCGCCGTTCTCGACCGCGTCCCGCATCATCGCCCGCAACCGGTCGGCGGTGGACGGGTACATCGCCTGGCGGACCGGCCGCGACCCGGCCGTCGCGAGGGTGCTGCCGCCCGGCCGGGTCGTGCGCTCCACCAGGTAGGGGTCCCGCACCTGGCCGCCGTTCGCCACGGCCGCCGCGACCATCGCCATCTGCAGCGGCGTGGCGCGGGTGTTGTACTGGCCGATCGACGACAGGGCCAGCTGGGCCCTGTCGACGGTGGTGTCGAACGTGGACCGGGCCACCGGGAAGGGAATCCTCAGCTCCTCGTTGTTGAAGCCGAAGGCGTGCGCCGTGGCCGTCATGTCCGCCACCCCCACCTCCACGCCGAGCTTGGCGAACACCGTGTTGCAGGAGAAGGTGAAGGCCTCCCGGACCGAGGCGTCCGCGCAGCCCTTCGACGCGTTCGTCAGGCGCGTGCGCGTTCCGGGCAGCCGGTAGCGGTCGGGGGAGTCGGTCGGCGCGTCGAGGTCCGTGACCACCCCGGCGTCCAGCGCGGCGGCCGCGGTGACGACCTTGAACGTCGAGCCAGGCGGGTAGGTCTGCAGCACCGCCCGGTTGAGCATCGGCCTGTCCTTGTCCGCCGTGAGCCGCCGCCAGGCCCGGGCCGCCGCCGAGCCGTTGCCGGAGAGCGGCTCGGGATCGTAGGACGGGGCGGACACCAGGGCCAGGATCCGGCCCGTCGCCGGCTCCAGCGCCGCCACCGCTCCCTTGCGGCCCTCGAGTCCCCGGTACGCGGCCTCCTGCGCGGCCGGGTGGAGCGTCGTGACGACGTCACCGCCCGCGTTGCGCGCCCGCGTGAGGTCGTTCCACAACGGGAACGGCGCGAGCATCGGATCCGCGCCGGACAGCACGCCGTCCTCCGTGCTCTCCAGCAGCGTCGTCCCGTAGAGCTGGGAGGCGAAGCCGGTGACCGGGGCGTACATCGGGCCGTCCGTGTAGGTCCGTTCGTAGCGGAGGTGCTCGCGGGTGTCCCGGGAACCGGTGACCGGGCGCCCGCCGACCCAGATGTCCCCGCGCGGCTGCTCGTAGCGGGCGATGTCGGG
Source organism: Streptomyces sp. NRRL B-1140 (assembly GCF_001280065.1). Lineage (GTDB taxonomy): Bacteria > Actinomycetota > Actinomycetes > Streptomycetales > Streptomycetaceae > Streptomyces. The sequence continues at coordinate 132,312 of NZ_LGEA01000092.1, read as the reverse complement.
GCGCCGGTTGGCCGGGTTGCGGTCGTACGACGGCGCCTGGACGACCTGGACGCGGGCGGCGTTCACCAGCAGGGCCACCAGCAGCAGCGCGCAGAAGTACCCGGCGTGCCGGATGTGCCGGGTCACCGGGTGTCCTGCCCGTCGTAACCGCGCCGGGCCGAGTCGCTCACCCTGACCAGCAACGCCACGATCGCCCAGTTGGTGACCACCGACGAGCCGCCCTGCGCCAGGAACGGCATCGCCATGCCGGTCAGCGGGATCAGCCCGGTCACGCCGCCCGCGATCACGAACACCTGAAGCGCCACCAGGGAGGCGAGGCCGACCGCGAGCAGCCGTCCGAAGGGCTCGCGCTGCGCGAGCCCGGCCCGGAACCCGCGCTCCACCAGCAGTCCGTAGAGGAGGAAGACGGCGCTGAGGCCGGCCAGGCCGAGTTCCTCGCCCGCGGTGGCCAGGATGAAGTCCGACTTCACGGCGAAGCCGATGAGGAAGGAGTGCCCGAGTCCGAGGCCCGTGCCGAGCATGCCGCCCTCGGCGAAGGCGAACAGCGACTGGGCGAGCTGGTTGGCGCCCTCGCCGGCCTCGATGGAGGCGAAGGGGTGCAGCCAGGTGTCGATCCTGCTGTGCACGTGCGGCTCCAGCCGGCCCACGGCGACCGCACCCAGCGCCGCCAGCAGCAGACCGACCGCGATCCAGCCGGTGCGGCCGGTGGCGACGTAGAGGAGCACCACGAACAGGCCGAAGAACAGCAGAGAGGTGCCGAGGTCGCGTTCCAGGATCAGCACGCCCACGCTCACCAGCCAGACGGTGACGATCGGACCGAGCACACGGCCCGTGGGGAGCTGGAGCTTCCAGACGCGGCGGCCGGTGTAGGCGAGCGCGTTGCGGTTCGCCGCCAGGTACGCGGCGAAGAACACCGCCAGCAGCACCTTCGCGAACTCGCCCGGCTGGATGGAGAACCCGGCGACCCGGATCCAGATGCGGGCCCCGTTCACCGCCGGGAACAGGATCGGCAGCGTGAGCAGGACCAGGGCCGCGACCACGCAGACGTACGTGTAGCGCTGGAGCACCCGGTGGTCGCGCAAGAGCAGGCCGACGAGGATGAACAGCGCCACGCCCAGCGTCGACCACACCAGCTGGGCCGGCGCCGCCCGGTCGCCCGGGGTCTCCAGGTCGAGCCGGTAGATCAGCACCAGGCCCAGCCCGTTGAGCAGCACCCCGATCGGGAGGAGCAGGGGGTCGGCGCAGGGCGCCCGCAGACGTACCGTCAGATGAGCCAGCAGCGCCAGTACGCCGAGGCCGGCGCCGTAGCCGGCGGCACCGGGCGGCAGCGTTCCGTGCCGGGCGAGGCCCACGGCGCAGTAGCCGTACACCGACAGCAGGACCGCCAGCACGATGAGGGCGAGTTCGATGCCCCGGCGCCGGGGGAGGCGGCGGACGGCGGGCGTGGGCGGGTCCGCCGTCGCCACGGTGATTCCGGCCTTGCTCATGTCCGGAATCTACCCAAACCGTGCGTCTCGCAGGCTTTTGGGTGGCCGGGTGTCCGTGGCGTCAGGTGTGGAGGTGGTGTCAGCACCAGCGTGGCGCGGGGCCGATGTTGTCGATGTACCGGGCCGCGCCCCAGGCCCAGGTGCCGTCCGTCAGCAGGTACCAGAGCGGGTTGCCCCGCACGGTCTCGCCGCCCGTCTTGCAGAAGATCTTGACGACATCGCCCCGATGGGCGAACCGGATGATCTGCGAACCGCGGTTCGGGGCACTGCGCAGCGCCAGCGTGTCCGCCGTGACGACGCCCCGGTAGAGGCTCTGGTCGCGGTGCCCGTTGCCGCCGTTCGGGTCAGGGCGGCCGTTCCCGGCGTTCGGGTCAGGGCGGCCGTTGCCGCCGTTCCCGCCGTTGCCGCCGGTTCCGCCGTTCGAGTCGTGCCGGCCGTTGCCGTTCCAGCCGTTCGGGTCGTTGCCGCTGTTGCCGCCGTTCCCGCCGCCGGCGTCGTTTCGGCCGTTGCTGTTGCCCTTGCCGCCACTCGGGTCCCAGTCGCCGTCCGCGGCGGCGGGCGTGACGGCGGCCGCTGCGGCGAGGAGCCCGGCGACGATGGCTATGGAGAGGCGGGTGCGCAGGGACATGGGGAATACCTCCATGTGGGGGCGAAAGTGCCGAAGCTGACTAATCGACACATTAGGAGCGCCCCTGGGGTGCCGCCCCTCACGCTGGGCCATAGGAGGGCGCGCACCGGGTGCTCACTCCGCCGCGAGCCTCAGGGTGGCCACTGCCCCGCCCTCCGGCGCGTTCGCGAACTCCAGCCGCGCCCCCAGCACCTCGGCCTGCCCGCGCGCGATGGTCAGCCCCAGACCGTGTCCCCGCGTACCGCCCTCCGTCCGGAACCGCTGCGGGCCGTGCGCGACCAGGTACTCCGGAAACCCGTCCCCGTGATCGCGAACGGTCACCACCGGCCCGTCCACGGTCAGCACCACCGGCCCTCGCCCGTGCTTGTGCGCGTTCGCCACGAGATTGCCCAGCACCCGCTCCAGCCGCCGCCGGTCCGTCTCCACGGACACGTCCCGTACGACCCTGACCTCCGTGCCGTTCCCCGCCGCCCGCACCGCCCGCTCGGCCAGCGGCCCCAGCTGCTCGGTGTCCAGCTCCACCCGCTCCCGGCCCGTGTCCAGCCGGGAGATCTCCAGCAGGTCCTCGGTGAGGGTGCGCAGCGCCGCCACCCGGTCGCGCACCAGCTCCGTCGGACGGCCCGGCGGCAGCAGTTCCGCCGCCGCGTGCAGCCCGGTCAGCGGCGTGCGCAGCTCATGCGCGACATCCGCCGTGAACCGCTGCTCGGCCAGCAGCTTCCCCTGCAGCGACGCCGCCATGGAGTCCAGCGCGGCGGCGACCGCGGCCACCTCGTCCTGCGCACTGGCCTGCCTGCGCGGGCCCGTGCGGGGGTCGTTCACGCGCGCGTCCAGGTCGCCCGCGCTGATCCGCCGGGCCACCCGGGCCGTGGTGTGCAGCCGCCGTGTCACCCGCGTCACTGCGAACGCCCCGACCAGCAGCGTCGCCCCGATGGCCAGGCCCGACGACCACACGATCGCCCGGTCCAGACCCGCGATCGTGCGGGCCTGCTGCGAGTAGTCGACCGCCACGGCCAGCGCCCGCCCGCCGTCGACGGGACCCGCCGCCCACATCGCGGGGCGTCCCGCCCGGTCGCCGACCATCGTGCCGCGATCCCCGGCCACCGCCAGCTCCCGCAGCTCTCCGGGCAGCTCCGGCGGATCCACCCCGGCACCCCGCCGCAGGGCGTCCCCGGCCTCGTACCGCTGCGTCGCCTGCGTCAGCCGCTGCAAAGCCTGGTCACGGGCCTGGCCGACGGTCTGGTTCGTCACCTGCACGTGCACCAGGACGCCGAGCAGGGCCGCGAGCGCGCAGCACATGACCGTGATGAAGGCGGCGGCCTTCGCGGCGAGCGTCCCTGACCACGGGGGGAGTGCCGGCCTCATCCGCCGCTCACCGAGGGGGAGCCGGACCGCGAGGCGGAGAGAGGCGCGGACGCCGAGGCGGAAGGGGAAGCGGACGGCGAGGCGGACGGGGAAGCGGACGGCGAGGCGGACGGGGGAACGGCGCGGGAGCCCGACGGAGAACCCGTCCCCGAGCTCGAAGGGTTACGGGAGTGCTGGTGCGGGCCGGTGCGCAGCATCTCGTCGTGCGTGAGGAGCATGGCCCGCTGGACCCGGTCCCAGGTCCACTGCAGACGGTACTCGTAGCCCGCGACCTCCGACGGTGAGCGGATCACCAGGGAACGCCCGGCCAGCTCGACACCGCTCAGCGCGTCCTCCCACGCCATCACCTGCACCAGCCGGTGCTTCTCGACGGTGTAGACGCGGACCGCGGTCGTCTTGCCGGGCAGCAGCGGGAAACCCAGCGTCAGGTCGTCGCGCCCGTCACCGGTCAGGTCCCGGTAGTACGGCCGCAGCACCGGGCACTTTCCGTGCCCCCGGCCCTTCGCGCAGTCGGCCATGGCCCGCCCGGTGTCACGGTAGGGCGCCCTGGCGCCTTCGTAGTCGCCCGGGCTCCCGGCGATCTCGGCCCGGACGATCCCGACCGGATTCACCCGGCGGATGTCGTCGCCGGGCACCTTCACCCCTTTGACGACCTCGGTGTTCACCTCGCCGATCTCGAACGCCGGGCTGGACGCCGGTGTCAGCTCCGGCCAGAGGCGTGCAGGCCCCTGTGCCGTGGGCGTCGACCCCGCGCCCTCGAGACCGCCGGCGTCCCCACAGCCCACGGCGGAGGCCAGCAGCAGGGCGACGACGGCGAGGCGGCGGGCTGCCTTGCCGGGGCGGCTGAGAGGCACTGCACTCCTGGCGGTTCGTGGGTGAGCACACGGCGGACACGCGGTGGGCGCCCGGTGGGCGGACGGCACGGGCGACCATCGGCCGCGTACACCTTATTCGCGGGGAAGTCCCATTTGCGCGGGAGGGTGGCCGTGTGGCCTCGGCGGTACGGGGCGTCGTGCTACTCGGCGAGCTCCTCCAGCAACCGGGCCGTGGCCAGCCCGGCCCGCAGGTACTCGACGAACAGGTCGTTGTGCAGTGCCCAGGGCGAGCGGCGGGCCCGGATCAGCCGGATCGCCGCCTCCGCGGACCTGCCCTGGCGCATCAGGGCGTGAGCGACGACGAGACCGGAGCGGTTGTACCCGTGGTAGCAGCGGACCAGGACCCTGCGGCCCTCGTCCATCGCCTCGCACGCGGCCTCGGCCAGCCGGATCACCCCGGCGAGCTGCGTCCCGTCCAGTGGCCCGTCGGGGATGGGCCACACATGGTGCCGGACGCCCGGATCGGGACCGTGGCCCGGCAGCCGCAGCAGCGTCTGCACGAGATCGAACTCGTCCCGTACGACGGCGAACTCCAGGTGCCCCAAGGTCCCCGTGTACTCGTGACCGCCCATCCAGAGCCCGGGAACGACCTCGTTCCACGGACTCTCCGGAGCGGGCACGTCGGGTTTACTGCGGGTACGCAACGGCGCCTCCCCACCATGACCGCCCGAGGGTCCCGCGGGCAGGCTCAACTCCTTCCCAAGGTAACCGGGTTCTTGCCCCCGCAGCACCCCGCCTGTTCCCATGGAATGGGGTGATGGTGCATGAACGGACTGCGCGTCATACCGACCTGGCGGCACGGCCGGGAGCGGCTCTACGTCTGCCTCCCGGACGGCAGGAACATCGCCTGGTACGACCGTGAGGCCGCCCGGGTGAACCTGCTCGCGGAGGACCGCGAGGACGACGTCCTGAAGGTCCTCGGGCCCTTCATCACCGGCCCCGTGACGGTGGGGCCGCCGCCGGTGCCGACCCCCGCCGAGCTGGCCCGCCTCGCCCTCCACCCCGACGACGACCTGGCCCCCAACCGCCCCGGCGAGGCCCTCGTCGTCGCCCTCGACCGCGACCCCGGCCCCACGCACCGGCTGCGCCCCGACCCGCGCCGCAGGGCCCTGGCGGCCGAGCAGACGGTCGGTGACGCCCTGGACCGTCTCGACGGCGCTGGCTGGCACACCCTGCACTCCGTGCCGCTCCCGGGCGGCGACCGCATCCACCACCTGCTGATCGGCCCCGGCGGCCTCTACGCCGTCCACACCCTCCAGGCGCGCAAGCAGCGTGTCCGGATCGCCGACCCCCTGATCACCCTGGGCCGCAGCGACCCCCACCCCCTCCTGCACCGCCTGCGCACCGACGCCGACCGCGCCTCCTACGCCCTGACGGCGGAGGTCCGCCCGGTACTCGTCCTGGTGGACCCGGCGGCGGTGACGATCCCGGCCGCCCCGCGCGGGGTGCACGTCCTCACGGCGGCGGAGGTGGGCGGCCTGTCGCAACGGGGCGGCGTCCTGAAACCGGCGGATGTGGAGGCCCTGCACGCGATGGCCCGCGACCGGAACACGTGGGTGCGGGTGTGAGGGAGCGCGCCGCTCGGTAGGGGGCGCAGCGCGCCGCTCCGGAGCGGCGCAGCGGTACAGCCGGCCGCTGTACCGCTGTGCCGCTACGGCAGGGTCCCGGCCTCGGTCGCGTCCAGCAAGGGAGCCAGCAGGTCGCCGTAGTCCTGGACCCTCGGGGCGATGTCCACCGCGTGGAAGTCCAGCCGGGCCGGCTTGCGGCACTCCTCGACCTCCTCCCAGGTCACCGGCGCCGAGACGGCCGGTTCCGGGCGGGCCCGGAGGGTGTAGGGGGTGGCCGTGGTCTTGCGGGCGGCGTTCTGGCTCCAGTCGACGAAGACCTTCCCCGGGCGCAGACTCCTCGTCATCCGGTGGAGCGCGAGCCGCGGCATGGCCTTCTCGGCCTCGACGGCGAGCGCTTTGGCGTACTCCGACACCCGCTCGGAAGACGCCCCGCGCACGGCGGCGAGCAGATGCAGCCCCTTGGAGCCGGAGGTCTTGGCGTAGGCCTCGAAGCCGTCCTGCGCGAGCCGTTCCCGCAGCCACAGCGCGACCTCGCAGCACTGGACGATGCTCGCCGGTGCCCCCGGATCGAGGTCGAACACGATCCGGTCCGCCTCGTCGGGCGTGTCGACGAGCCACTGATGGGTGTGGAACTCGGTCACGAGGTTGGCCGACCACATCAGGCTCGGCAGATCCTGCACCAGCACCATCCGTGACGGCCCCTCCACCCGGGGCACCTCGGCGGTGGTGACCCAGTCGGGCGTACCCGGCGGCACGTTCTTCGTGAAGAACACCTGCCCGTCCGGCCCGTCCGGATACCGCAGGAAGGACACCGCCCTGTCCCGCAGGTGGGGCAGCAGGACCTCGGCGACGGTCGCGTAGTAGTGCAGCACCTCGCCCTTGGTGAAGCCGGTGGCGGGATACAGCACCTTCTCCAGATTGCTGAGAGCGAGCCGTCGCCCCTCCACCTGCGTGATAGGCGCCATACGATAAGAATCCCACGCAAACCATGACGAACACTCCCGAGCGTGACCGGAAGGGTGCTGCACGTGAGATCCATCTGGAACGGCGCCATCTCGTTCGGCCTGGTCAGCATTCCGATCAAGCTGGTGAACGCCACCGAGAGCCACTCGATCTCCTTCCGCCAGATCCACACCGAGGACGGCGGCCGCATCCGGTACCGCAAATTCTGCGAACTGGAGGACCGCGAGGTCACCCAGGGCGAGATCGGCAAGGGCTACGAGGACGCGGACGGCACGATCATCCCGATCACCGAGGAGGACCTGTCGAGCCTGCCGATCCCGACGGCCAAGACGATCGAGATCGTCGCCTTCGTCCCCGCCGACCGGATCGACCCGCTGCAGATGGACGCCGCGTACTACCTCCAGGCCGGCGGCGCGCCGGCCGCGAAGCCGTACACCCTGCTGCGCGAGGCGCTGAAGCGCAGCAACAAGGTGGCCATCACGAAGTTCGCCCTGCGGGGACGGGAGCGCCTGGGCATGCTCAGGGTCGTCGGCGAGGCCATCGCCATGCACGGCCTGCTGTGGCCGGACGAGGTCCGAGCGCCCGAGGGCCTGGCCCCCGACTCCCACGTCACCGTCCGCGACCAGGAACTGGACCTGGCGGACGCGCTGATGGACACCCTGGGCGAGGTCGACCTGGAGGGCCTGCACGACGAGTACCGGGAGGCCGTGGAGGAGGTCATCGCCGCGAAGGCCGCCGGCGAGGCCCCGCCCCAGGCCCCGGAACCGGCCACCGGTGGCAAGGTCCTGGACCTCATGGCGGCCCTGGAGAGCAGCGTGCGCGCGGCCCGCGAATCCCGCGGCGAGGAGACGGAGCACGCCGAGGTGAAGTCGCTCCCGCAGCGCAAGACGGCCCGCGCGGCCCCCAAGCAGACCGGCGGCAAGAAGTCGACGTCCACCGCGAAGAAGACGGCGGCGAAGAAGACGACGGCGGCGGCGAAGAAGTCGACGGCCAAGTCGACCCAGGGCCAGGGGCAGGGGACGACGAAGAAGGCGGCGTCGAAGAGCACCGCGAAGAAGACGACGGCGAAGAAGTCGACGTCCCGCAAGCGCACGGCCTGACGGGGGACTGCACTGGGAGACCGGATGGGAGACCGGATGGGAGACCGGATGGGAGACCGGATGGGAGACCGTACTGGGGAGAGACCGGAGGAAGCATGCCGCAGTCACCGGATCACCACACCGCCGAGGCGCTCGACATCCACTTCGTCGGCAACGCGACGGTGCTCCTGACGTACGGCCCGCTGACCCTGCTCACCGACCCGAACTTCCTGCACCGCGGGCAGTACGCCTACCTCGGCTACGGCCTGCTGAGCCGCCGCCTGACGGAACCGGCTCTCGACGTGCACGAACTGCCCCACCTCGACGCGGTCGTGCTGTCGCACCTGCACGGCGACCACTGGGACCGCCGGGCCCGCCGGCACCTGGACCACACCGTGCCGATCCTGACGACACCGCACGCCGCCCGCCGCCTCAGGGTCGTGCACGGCTTCCACCGCACGGCGGGGCTGCACACCTGGAAGGCGCTCACCCTCCAGCGCGACGGCGTCCAGGTCACGGTCACCGCCCTGCCCGGCCGTCACGCCGGCAACGCGATGCTGCGCGGACTGCTGCCACCGGTCATGGGAAGCATGCTGGAGTTCGGCCCCGCCGGGGGACCGGTCCGCATGCGGCTCTACATCTCGGGCGACACGCTCGTGTACGACGGCCTTCAGGAGATCGCCGACCGCTTCCCCGCCGCCGACCTCGCCGTCCTCCACCTGGGAGGCACCCGCCTTCCCGGCGGCTTCGTGGTCACGATGGACGGCGCGCAGGGCGCCGAACTCGCCCGTCGCCTCGACCCCCGGCTCGTGCTGCCCGTGCACTACGGGGACTACACGGTGATGCGCTCGCCGCTGTCCGCGTTCGTCGCCGAGGCCGACGCCATCGGCCTCGGCGACCGTATCGTCCACTGCGGCCACGGGGAGCACGCCCGTGTGCCGATCGGTCCGGGGGCGGTCCCGGAGATCTACTGAGGCGGTGAACCGGGCGGTCAGGCAACCCGCCTGCCTCCCTGCTGCTCGGACTCGTCCTCCTCCTCGTCCGGCAGATGGACGTCGTCGACGGCGATGTTGACCTCCACGACCTCCAGGCCGGTCATCCGCTCCACCGCGTTGACGACGTTGGTCCGGACGTCCGCGGCGGTGTCGGCGATGGCGGCGCCGTATTCGACGACCACATCGAGATCGACGGCGGCCTGGCGCTCGCCCACCTCGACCTTCACCCCCTGGGTGACTCCGCTGCCCCCGCCCGGCACCCGCTGGCGTACCGCCCCGAAGGCCCTGGTCATGCCTCCGCCGAGGTTGTGCACCTCGGGGATCTCCCGGGCCGCCATGCCCGCGATCTTCGCGACGACCGTGTCCGCGATGGCGGTGCTCCCGCGGGTGCCGGGAGCACCCCTGCCGCCCTGCGATGTCGCCCCGTCCTGCCTGCCCGCTGTGCTACTGCGCTGAGTGGTCTCCGTCATGACCGTCACCTCGATGATCGGTGAGGGGGTGAGCAGCGTCGTTCTCTCCACCGTAGAACAATGGTGCGTATGGGGCGAAAGTGGGGAATCGGACTCATCCGAACCTCACCCTCCCCGGGTGAAGCCCGTCCCGTCTTGCCGTGGGCACGCTGAGAACGGCACGCGTCACCGGCCGGGGCCACCCGTGCCGGCCGCACCCGGGATGGAGGACGGACATGACCGCACAGACGTACCTGGCCTACGACTTTCCGCTGCTGAGCGCCTTCTGGACGGTGTTCTGGGTCTTCCTGTGGATCATGTGGTTCGTCCTGCTCTTCCGGATCGTCGTCGACATCTTCCGCGACGACTCCATGGGCGGCTGGGCCAAGGCAGGCTGGCTGGTGTTCGTCTGCGTCCTGCCGTTCCTCGGGGTGTTCATCTACGTGATCGCCCGCGGCAAGAACATGGGCCGCCGCGAAGCCGCCCAGGCACGCGCCCAGCAGGAGGCGTTCGAGAGCTACGTCCGGGAGACCGCGAAGGGCGACGGCACCCGGTCCGGCAGCGTCGACGAGCTCGCCCGGCTGTCCGAGATCCGCGCCCGCGGCGACATCACGGACGAGGAGTTCCGCAGGGCGAAGGAACTGGTCCTGGCGGGCGGCCACCCCTCACCCGGCGGCCCTGTCCCGAGGTAGCGGCATGACGGCCACGCACTCGGGAAGCTCCGGCACGTCCCTGCGCGAATGGGCCACCGGCGTGACCGTGTTCGCGGCCGTCATGCTCATACTGGGCGGCGTCGTCGACATCCTGCGCGGCATCGCGGAGATCGCAGACGACGACGTCTTCGCCACGACCCGGAACTACGCCTTCGCGCTCGACCTGACCGCCTGGGGCTGGATCCACCTGGCCCTGGGCGTGCTCGCCTTCACCGTCAGCTTCGGCCTCTTCGTGGCGGCGACCTGGGCCCGCGTGGCCGGCGTGTGCATCGCCGCCCTGGTCATCATCGCCAACTTCCTCTCCCTGCCGTACTACCCGGTCTGGTCGATCGTGATGATCGCGGTGTCGGGATTCATCGTCTGGGCGTTGTGCGCAATGAGACAGAACGAGGCCTGAGGGCTGCCGAACGCACAACAGAGGCCGGCAGTCAACGAATTCGTCTGTCGCGCACGTGAGCCAAGGTGCCAGGCGTGTGAGTCAGCCGGAACGTCGAACACCGACGATTGCTCCGGCCCCTCGTTAATCAGCGCAGGAAAAGACTCCGACGAGAGCGCCTGTCAGAGCAGTCGCGAGAGTGAGAACCGCAGTGAACGCAGCGGCAGCTCGCATGAGAGCAGCCGGATACGTGGCACCGTCCAAGCGGGCGAGTTTGCCCGTCCCGGCAGCGGCCAGCAGCGCGAGGACAATCACCAGTGCAGCGGTGAACAGGACAACGGTGAGAGCGGGCACCACAAACTCCTTGCAGTCGGTGAGGTGCTGACGTGCTCGAAGGTCGCGGAAGAGAGGTTCGCCAGGGTGTGATCGGACGATGATGAACACCGGCGAACACACCAACTCGGGGGTTGGTTAGGTGCAGGACGAGCAGATGGACCGTGCCGCGGCGCTCATCGCGCTACGCAAGAGACTGGCCGACGGGCTGGCCCGCGTACGGCTGACCAAGACCCAGCTCGCTGTCCAGGCAGGATTGAGCCGCACGACGGTGCAACTGGCCTTTCAAGCGGATGCTCCTATCCCACCCTCGGCCGAGACGGTCGCAGCCTTGGCCCGCGTACTGCGCCTTCCGGACAAGGAACTGCTGGCCCTGCGGCGGACCGCTGCCGGAGACAGCGCCCCAGTCCGTGGACAGGGTCAGGGGCCGGGCAAGATGATCAGCGAGTGGAACCCTCACGACTTGGAGGTCCACCCCGCTGGCCCCGCCTTCCGTGGACACGCGATGGGTGGCATGCGGGAGCGAGTAATGCCTGGCTACGTGTTGCGAGCCCATGACCGCGTCCTGGCAGACATAGTGCAGGATGCCGCTCAGGGCCAAAGCCGGATGGTGGTCCTGGTCGGGTCGTCCTCGACCGGGAAAACCAGGTCTTGCTGGGAAGCCGTCCAACCACTCGCGAAGGAGAGATGGCGGTTGTGGCACCCCTTTGACCCGACACGAGCCGAGGCCATACTCGACGGTCTCGAACACGTAATGCCCCACACAGTGGTATGGCTCAACGAGGCACAGCACTACCTCGGCCACCCTCGCATGGGTGAGCGAGTCGCGGCCGCCATCCATGTCCTGCTCACCCAGCCCGGACGCGGACCAGTATTGGTTCTGGGTACCCTCTGGCCCAACTTCGCCGACGAGTACGCAACCCCGCCAACATCTGGCAAGGAAGATCCATACAGCCGAACCCGGGAACTGCTCGCCGGGCGGACCCTAACCGTCCCGGAAGCCTTCGACCACGAAGCGCTGAGCATGGCAGCCGTCCTCGCCAAAGACGGCGACAGGCTGCTGGCCGAAGCCCTCACCCGAGCCACGGATGGGCGGGTCACGCAGGACCTCGCCGGCGCCCCCGAATTGCTGCACCGCTACGCGAACGCCACCGCGGCGGCCAAGGCCGTGCTGAATGCAGCGATGGACGCACGCCGCCTCGGGGCGAAAGTGCATCTTCCGCAAGCTTTCCTCATTGACGCAGCTGTCGACTACCTCAGCGATCAGGACTTTGATGAGCTCACCGAGGACTGGGTGCAATCGGTGTTTGCTGACCTCACTCGTCTTGTGCATGGCAAGCAGGCGCCACTGCGGCGCACCGGCGACCGTCCGAAGCATCAGCCTCCTGGGCCTCCCGCTGGCCCGAGGCAATCCACTGTCCGTGTCCCGGAAGCGGTGACGATGTTTCGACTCGCCGATTATCTCGAACAGCACGGCCGCAACACCCGCCAGGCTCAGTGCCCGCCAGCCTCTTTCTGGCACGCTGCGTACACCCACCTCACCGACCCCGATGCTCTCTGCAGAATTGCTGATGCAGCCCAATCCCGACATCGCTTGCAGTGGGCCCATCATCTCTACCATCGGGCTGCCGACGCCGGCAGCAAAGACGCACTCATCAGCCTGGCTTGGACACGCGAGAACTCCGGTGATCACAACGCTGCCGAGGCGCTGGCTCTACAGGCCGGCAGGATCGGCGACGCTCGTGCCCTGATCGAATTCGGGTGGTCAAGGGAGCTGTCCGCAGACGATGACAGCGCCGAAGCGTTATACCGGCAGGCCTTCGCCAGTGGTGACGTCCGTGGCTTGACCAGCCTGGCTTTGATGCGACAGAAGGTTGGGGACCACGACGGCGCCGAGACACTGGCCCGGCAAGCCACCGAAGCTGGCGACCCCTATGCCCTTGCCCATCTGGCAACCATGCGGGAGATGTCCGGGGACTACGCAAGCGCCCAGGCCCTTCGCGAGGAATATGGCATTCAGAACGAACGCGAAGCTTTTACCCGGAATGCGTCCGAGCGTGCCATCGTATCGAGCCTCCTGAGGCTGCTTGCGAAATCCGGTGATCTTGACAGAGCCGAGCCCTATGCCTGGGAGGCTGCCGCAGCAGGCGAGGATGAGATCTTGGTCGATCTGGTGTCGATACAGAGCGAGTCCGGGGACTATGACAGCGCAAGGGCCCTAGCGCTGCGGGCCGCCGACGCGGGCTACGCCAGGCCTCTGCTCAGGCTGGCGCGGATGCGGGAAAAGGCCAAGGACCACGTCACTGCCGAAGCCCTCTACTGGCACGCCGCCAGTGCCGGTAAGGCGTATGCCCTGGCTGAACTGGCGCGGCTACGGCGGGAGTCCGGCGAACTCGGCGACGCGCGAGCCCTCGCCCTGCGGGCCGCCGACGCGGGCTACGCCAGCCCCTTGGTCGAATTGGGACGGATGCGGGAAGAAGCCGGGGACCACGATGACGCCGAATCCCTGTACCGGCACGCCACCGACGCGGGTGAAGACGGGGATTTTCTAAGCGGGTATCTCAGAGACCGATGGCCCCATGGGCTGGATCCGGACGGCACGCCAACACCCCCCTGGTCCTGAGTGGACCTCGTCACGTATCTGCGACTGTCCGTTGGGGGACGGGTGCGATCTCATCAGCCCCATCGAGTGGTGATGGCTTCCACCACGTTGAAGACTGCGTCGCACTCGGCGCACTGTGCGTGGCCGAAGACGTAGGTCAACTTGTGGGCGATGTCCGGGTGGCCGTCCGCGAGTGCGCGCGAGCGAAGGGTGCGGGACAGTGCGTCCAAGGTTTCGGGGGACCGGAGCTGCAGCGGTACCTTTCTTGAGCTCGACTGCTTCATGTGCATGCTGTCCGTGGTGGAAAAGAAGCCGTTCTCCCTAGGAGTATGAAGTTCTCCGAAATGCACTTTGGACAGGAAACCTCGTACTCCCCGTCGTTCAATCCGTCGAGCTGCTCGCCCCAGACCTCCACCCCCTGAAGGCTCGACAGCGTGGCCAGCACATCGATGTACGTAGCCGGGGCGTCAGGGAGTGCGGAGTCCTGGAGGCTTCCTCGGTCAGTCGGATCAGCTCTGATATCTCCGAGGCGTAGGCCACCCGGGGATCTATCGCGTCATGGGGTCGGTCCATACCGGCCATGATCGAGCCGGCCCAGACACAGTGGCGTCTGACGGTCCGTGGTCGACCATTACCGCGCCATCCGGGTCAGAGCGGGCAAGGCTGCGTAGCTCGCCGAGTAGACGGTGCCCTGATGGCACAGCCTGGACCACAGTTCGTCCCAGTCGGAGCTCTGCGGGTCCGCACTCGCTCCATCGAGCAGGCCGGGGACGTCTTCCGCCGTGCCGTAGGCGTGGCGGAGCCGGGACCAGTCAGTCATGCAGCTGATCTAAACAGTCGACTGTCATGTGACGGCATCGCGGCCGGCGAACTGGATCGCGAGACGCACCGCTGCGATGAGCATCAGCTGTCCGTCCACTGTAAGCGCCGCTCACCTGCAGCGATGCTCCAAGATCCCGTCCACGCCTCAGCCGCAGCCCCCGACATACGGCCGCTCCGGGTGGCATACGCCTGCACACACACGAAGACCCCGTCCCAGCGAAAGCGCTGATGGCGGGGTCTTTGGGCACCTCATGCAAGGTGCCCCCGGCAGGATTCGAACCTGAGCACACGGCTCCGGAGGCCGCTTCATGGTCTGACGAAGCTGCTGGTAGGCGCTTCGTGCTCCTGCGGTCGGGCAGGATCCGTCCACAGGTAGTCCACGAGCAAGCCTGACCACGCCATTGTCGTACCCCACGGCTACGCTCCAGCCGAGCGACCGAACGGCCAGGGAGGGGCATGGCGCCGAGAGAACGAGTCTGTGCGGAGCCGTCGTGCGATCGGAGTTACAAGGCCACCAACCGCTTCTGTACTAGGCATCGGGCGAAGTGGAAAGAGTGCGCAGCCCCCGACTGCGGCAAGGATTTCTGGTCTGCGGGGAGCCGCTTCTGCTCAGAGCATCGCTATCCGGAACGGGAGTGCGCTGCGGAGGGGTGCCAACACCGTTTCCGGGCAGGTAATCGCTTCTGCAGTCGGTGCAGGGCCACATGGCGCGAGTGCCTCACAGATGATTGCACGAGCGTCTATCGTGGCAACGCTCTGCATTGCCGCTCATGCCTGACGACCGATCGGCAGTGCGTGGCGAAGGGATGCACCCAAACGTATCGTGGCACTCAGTCCCGCTGCTGGGACCACCGCTCTGTCAATCGAGAGTGCGCGACCGAAGGTTGCAAGAACGTCTATCGCGGTACCACCCGCCTGTGTTTGGGCTGCCGGACAATCGAGCGCGAATGTGGCACGCAGGACTGCGATACGGTCTTTTGGGGTGATCGCAGGCTCTGTAACGACTGCCGCAAGTCGGACCGCGAGTGTCCCGACTGTGGGGAGTTCTTCTGGGGCCGGACCACCCGGTGCGGTCCCTGTTGGTGGCGACAACTACCAGCTGACGTGCGTGCGGCTCTATCGCGGGCGAGCTGCAATGCCTACCGCGCCCGAAAGCTGGCAGCTCAGGTGGCTGGGCCGCTTTCAGCGGCAGAGTATGAGCGGATCCGGAACGAGGGGTCGTGCGTCTACTGCGGCGAGTTGGCAACTGAAGTCGATCACGTTCGTCCACTGGCGAGCCATGGTGGATGGGAGCACCCTTCAAACCTGGTCCCCGCGTGCCGCAAGTGCAATGCCAGCAAGGGAAACCGGCTCCTCACCGAATGGGACCAAAATCGGACATTTCGCGCCGCGTGTAACTCCCCCAAAGTTGCTGCCGAGTATGAGCGACAGCTATCAGAACTAAACGAGGTAACGGTGGAGCCCCTCTGAGGATTGCCGCGTAACCCGACCTCAGGGGATGGCTGGCGTTGGCACCGTGACCGGCAGGTGTTGGCTGCGATTTTGTGCATCGTGACGCGGCAGCAGTTGCTGTCTGCATCGTTCAGGCTGTCGGGAGCGGCCGCGCACCGCCGCTTGATCGAGCGACCGAGCCTCACCGGCTGGCCCCGGACGGGCTTGGGTCCCGCGGGCGCTGGACCAGTCCTCGCAGGCAGCCAGCCTGCCAGGTGACTGTTCGTCATAAGATCGCGGCGACAGCCTTGTTGTAACGTCCCTGACGCGCCGGCACCCAACTCGCAGGCCTGGGCAGGGCGCCATGCCGTTGGTAAGATCCGCAGCAGTCCGTGACGAGGGGGAGACGGTCAGCAGTCACGCAGGCCGTGCTGTGAAGTGGGGGCGGGTATGGGGAGTCAGACGACCGACGCTGCGGTAATTGACGTAAGGGCACTTGGCACGGAGGTGCCTGACGCTGAAGTCAGTGTGACCATCGGCCCGCAGTTTCTGCAACTGTTCAGCGAGCAGTTGTATAAGTCGCCCAACAAGACCTTCGAAGAGCTGATCTCGAACAGTTGGGATGCGAAGGCGACCTCCATTCACGTGGGCTTTAGCCCCGACCTTAGTGCCGAAGACGCCATCGTATGGGTCCTGGATAACGGCGAATCCATGGACGTTGAAGGGTTCAAGCTGCTCTGGTCGGTGGCTCATTCCACGAAAGCGCATCGGGTATCCGAGAGGCCGCTGATTGGAAAATTCGGCATCGGTAAGCTTGCAACCTACGTCCTGGCTCATCAGTTGACGTATATATGCAAGTTTGCTGACGGGGTAATACGCGCCGTCACCATGGATTATCGGCATATCGGTGGCGACCCAACGGCACTGCACATCGAACCTCTTCCGCTTCCCGTGCGTATCCTTAGCGAGGAAGACCTCGAAACCTTCCTCGAAAGCCTGGGCGGCGGAGACAGAATTCGTAGTTCACTGCAGGCACTGAACAACGCCGAAGTCTGGGACGAGTACCAGGAATTCGGCGGTTCCATACCTCCTAAACCTGAGCCCTCCGGAACGTGGACTCTTGCACTGCTAACGGATCTCAAGCCGTTGGGTCGCGAGATGCAGCAGGGACGTATTCGGCGCATGCTGCGCACGAGCCTCCCGCTTGGGGGGAACGTTAGCATCGTATTCAACGATGAACCGTTGAAGTCATCTAAGTTGGATACCGCGGTTTCTGAGGCCTGGGTGATCGGTGATAATGCGGAGATCACGCACATCACCTTGAAGGGTGACGAGCCTGGGCAGGACGAGGTTATACCCGTCGTGACTCACTCAACTCCATATCCCCACGTGATGATCGAGGGACTCGGAGAAGTTACCGGCACGGTAACGCTCTATCAGGAGTCCATCTCCAAGAAGAAGAGTGACGCCAAAGGCGCGTCAAACGGGTTCTTCGTCAACATCATGGGGCGAGTGGTCAATTATGAAGACCCTTATTTCGGTCTGAGTAACCTTAACCACTCGGCATGGGCAAAGTTCCGCGCCGCTGTTCGTGTGGACGGGCTTAACGCGAGCCTTGCAGTGAATCGCGAAGCCGTTCTCGAAAGTCGTGAGCTGGAGATTGCGCAAGCGTTCTTGAAGGAACTCTTTAACCTGGCCCGCACAACCCACGACAAGGCCAAAAAAGCTGCCTGGCCCGACGCTGGAGAGGTGCTGACGGAGACGTGGGGAACTGTACCGCTCGAACCGTTGCAGCGGGCCATCGAGGATGGGCTTCAGAGTCAGAGCTTGCCCAGTTTTGTTCTCGGGTCTGAAGAAGAACCGACCAAAGAGCAAGTCGACTCGTGGGATACGGTTGAGACGCCGGCTGATGTTATCAGCGGTGTCACTTTTGAATCCCTCGACGGTGATGCACACCTCGTGGTCTACGATATTTCTACGCGACGCATCATCATCAACGAGAATCATCCGTTCGCTCGCGAGTACGCTTCCACGCACGAGCTGCGCCTACTGTTGCGAGATAGTTCAGTCGTCGAACTCCTCAGCCGTGCTTACATGATCCAAATGGGCGTGGATGAAGCAACGCTCGGTCAAGTCGACCTGCATCGAGACCAGTTGTATAGGCTGGTCGCGAGGCTTCGCCGGCGTAGCGGAGCTCAGATCGCTGAGCTCCTTGAGGAAGCCGCGGTTCATTCGAACGATAAGGCTTTGGAGCAAATCCTCGGGGACGCTCTTGAAAGTCTTGGGTTTGTCGTCGAGCGTCTAGGTGGATCGAACAATCCCGAGGGTGTGGCGCGAGCACCGATCACGAAGAAGGGTGCCACAAAGAGGGCCTCGTACGCTGTCACTTATGACGCCAAGTCATCGATAAACAGGAAGGTTAAGACTGGAAACGTCGGAGTAGCGGGGCTAGTTCGACACCGCGACGATCACGCGGCTGACTTCACCCTGGTTGTAGGGCCCGAGTTCGAGAGCGGGGCTTTGACCCGTGAGTGCACTCAGCATAAAGTCACACCAATGCGTGCGCGCGATCTAGGGACTCTGGTTGTGCTTAATGCCACTAAAGGTCCTATGGACCTGGAACGTCTGAAGGACGTATTCACGCTCTATGACCCAGACGAGGTGCATGAGTTTGTTGAGGGCCTGACGCAAGAAGTCATTTCCCTTCAACACCTCAGCTACACCGACTTGTTCTCTGCTCTGCATGAGATCGGTTTCGATGAGCCGGACATGCTCACTACACCGGTCATCGCCAAAACGATCCGGGATCAGAGCGGAAACAAGGAGTTCCCGACTAAAAAGGACGTATATGCCGTACTCCACGGCATGTCGATCCTTGCGCCCAACATGGTCCGTGTGCAAGGAGACAATGTCTTCTTGGGTGCTCGTCCTGACAAGCTCAGGGATGCTATTCTTGCGCAACTTGGGAAGATCCCTACGGAGCTCACAAGTGATCTGACGGGCATCCTCTGAGAGTTGGGTAAGTAAGTGACTGGTGTTCGAGGACATGCCGTCCATCCGTTCCCGGCTCGCATGGCGCCTGAGATTGCTCTCGACGAGTGCAGGACTTTGCCGCCTGGCAGCGTGGTTCTGGACCCTATGGTGGGGTCTGGCACGACACTGAGGGTTGCCTCTGAGGCCGGTTGCAGAGGGATCGGATTCGATGTTGATCCACTGGCTGTAAAAATCTCTTCCGTTAACACTGCCCTGATCGATCCGCTTGAGTATGCGGCAGCCGCTGACCGCCTTGTTGTTGCTGCGAAGGCGTTCACTAAAGCGCCGGCTTTGCCAGTCTTGGACGAGGATGCAGAAACACGGAAATTCGTAGAGTTCTGGTTCGCTGAACCGCAGCGGGGAGCACTGAGAAGGCTTGCTGCTGCTATCGAAAAACTCGCGGAAGGGCCCATAAAGAATGCGCTCTGGGTCACTTTCAGCCGGCTGATTATTACAAAAGATCGAGGCGCCTCACTAGCGAGGGATGTCAGCCATAGTCGTCCGCATAGGGTTGGCAGCACAAACGATTTCGACGTATTCGCCGAGTTTTCTCGGGCTGCGGCGAAAGTTGGACGGATCCTTTCCGCGCGTAACGTGAGGGGGGCCGTGGACGTTGAGCTGGGTGACGCGAGGAAACTCGCAGTGACAGATGGTTCTGTGGACTTTGTTATCACCTCGCCACCTTATCTGAACGCTATTGACTATCTACGCGGGCACCGCATGGCTCTCGTGTGGATGGGGCATCGGATTGGCGAACTTCGCGAGACTCGGGGCACTTCCATTGGCACGGAGCGAGGCCTGGTGTTGGAGGGTGAGGATCCCAAGGTTAGCCGAATGAGAAGAGCTATTGGCGAAGTTGATAAACTCAAGCCGCGACAGCAAAAGATGGTTGACCGCTATCTCGCCGATCTGTTGGTGCTGTACAAAGAGCAGGCGCGGTGCCTTCGTGTAGGTGGTCAGGCTGTTACCGTGATCGGCAATTGCTCAATGAGCGGTAATTTTATGCGGAATGACGAGGCCTGCGTAGCCGCGGCAGAGATGTCTGGCCTCACCCTTGTGGGCCGCAGAGAGCGGGAGTTGCCGGAGAATCGGCGTTATCTTCCGCCGCCAAAGGCGGCCGAAGGTAGTTTGAATCGACGCATGCGCACGGAAACAATTCTCAAGTTTGAGAAGGCGCTCATGCCCACGTGAGCGCACGCAATGGCATAGCGGACGGTGGAGCGGCTTTGGGCTGGAGCTGCTTTGGCGCGAGTGATCATGGCCCATTACGCTCGCCCGCGGATCGGGCAGGTTTGTGAGCCTGCCCGGTAGTGCCCGATTTTGGGCCATGATCTTCGAGGCTCGCGCCAAAGTGGCTGCCTAAAGCCGTGGAGCCGGCCGCCCCAGCCACAGACGTTTGGTCCTCGGGCCCGTCAGACCAGACGCTCTAGGCTGAGCTTGGCCAGTCGCGATCGGATAGCGCTGGGCTTTCGGCCGAACTGCTTCCCGAGAGTGCTGAAGTCACGCTCCCCCTGCTGGTACAGCGTAAGGAGCCGAGCATCGTCTTCGGGTGACCAAGGATTGCCCATCTGCGGATAGCGAGCACGCAGCTCTTCCAGCGACTCCCGACTCCTACCGGCTTCGTCCTGAGGGCAGATGGACTCGATGATGTCCACCGGGAACTCTCCGGCGTGGGTGCCGGCGAGCCAGAGGTGCAGGTGGCCGTCATCGAACGTGATTCGGTCGGCCCGGACAGTGACTGCTCGTCGAAGGACATCGCTGTCAGTCGGGTCTTGGCGATAGTCGGTAAACGTTAGACGGAACGCTGTACGCACGATGGATTCCCCCATAGAGCCATCCTGGCGCGACCGATTCGCACGCGGGAGATCGTTTTTCGCCTTGCTCGCTGCACGCAGCGCGCCGCCGGGTAGGGCCGCCGCTGGCGAAGACAGGGCGGCGGCCCTACCCGGCGGCGCGCGCCCGCGCGGTGCGCGGGCCTTGAACTAGTAGAGAAAGTTGTAACTCAGTCTGTGGCGCGGGGATTGAAGTCGTACGCGCAGGCTGGGAGTTCGGCACCTTGGCGGTGGAGCAACGGTAGGAAGACCACTGGTCGGATCGTCCATGTGATGCAGGTGCGGGCGTGGGTTACAGAGACCGTGCAGGGTTCCATGCGCAAGAGGGCTCGTCGTGTGTCGATGCGGCCGTTATAGAGCCAGGCCCAGGCCTCGTCGGAGGCGTCCGGGTCGAGTGCTGGTGAGATGGTGCGTAAGGCGACCGCTACCCACCTGTCAGCCTGCGGTGCCGAGTAGGCGTCGAAGGATGCCCGGAGAGCCGGCGACCCCGTCTTGTCGTTGACGTCTTGGGTCCAGCACTCGCACCAGAAGCCCCGCTGGGGCTTGTCCATCAGCACGGGTGTCCTCCCGGCTGGGTGTCCGTGAAAAGTTCGGCGGTGACGGTGTAGCCGCTGTGGCTGCCGTGGACGACGACCCGGTGTGCGATGACGCTGACCATGCCCAAGCCGCGGCCGTGTACCGCGTCCTCGCTGGGCTGCTCGACCTTGGGGGCGGTGCCCGTTCCTCCCTCGTCGGTGACCGACAGGGCGACCACCTTGGCGGAGACCGCGAGGGCCAGGTGGAAGCTGCCGAGCCCGCCGCTCGCCGTGTGGAGGATCGCGTTCGCGCTCAGCTCGCTCACGATCAGTTCTGCGTCGTCGGCCAGGGGAGATCCGCGCAGGATGTCCCGCGTCCAGCGGCGGGCCCGGCTCACCTCTTCCGGAAATCCTGGGCATGTGAGTCCCCAGACCCGGGCGGTGCTCGTATACTCGTGCATACAAGTTCCTTCGTGCTGGTAGGCCGCCATGTGCAGCGGGTTCGGGCTAGACGAGTTTCACGCCGTCGTGGGCGCGGATGGCCGGCGGGGCTACAGCGTCCAATGCGTCCAGGACGCGGATCGCGTATGCCTCGTCGGCGAGTTCGATGACCTCTTCGCGGGTGGCCCAGCGCAGTGCGCGGGTCTCGTCCCCGGTGGTGGGCGTGCCGTCGGCGGCCTCGCAGCGGAAGACCATGGAGACGATCAAGCCCTTCATGTTCTTGTAGATCCCGGTCAGCGTCGCGGGAAGCGCGATCTTGATGCCGGTCTCTTCGAGAACTTCACGCTGAAGGGCCTCGGGGATGGTCTCCTCGCGTTCGAGGATGCCGCCCGGGGGTTCCCAGTGGCCGTTGTCGCGGCGCTTGATCAAGAGGGCGCGGTCCTGGTCGTCGACGATGACTCCGGCGACGCTCACGGAGTGCGGACGTTCGGTGCTCACGTTCCTCTGCCCTCTCGGATGGCTAGGCTCTCCACCGTAGCAACAAAGCTCGCCCACTCGTCTAGATACCTAAAGGAGTACACGTGCCCTCTCTTTCCTCCGGCCTCCTCGGCGACCTCGATCCCACGAGCGATCGTGCGGTCTTTCGGCAGATCGCCGACCAGTTGCGCGAGGCCATCGACCGTGGGCGATTCAAGGAGGGCGAAAAGCTGCCTTCGGAAGCGGAGCTTGTCGAGCATTACGGGGTTTCCCGTATGACGGTTCGAAACTCCTTCTCCGTCCTCCAGGGCGAGGGCCTGGTGCACGCCGAGCACGGCAAGGGCGTCTTCGTGCGACCACGCCCGCCTGTACGGCGTCTCGCCTCAGACCGGTTCGCCCGGCGTCATCGCGAGCAGGGGAAGTCCGCGTTCATCGTGGAGGCCGACGCTGCCGGCAGTCACCCGCAGGTGGACAGCCTGGAGGTGAAGGAGGAGAAGGCCAGTCAGGATGTCTCCACCCGGCTTGGGTCCGTGCGGCGGGTGCTGGCCCGGCGTCGCCGGTATCTGCTGGACGGGCGGCCGGTGGAGTTCGCCACCTCGTATCTGCCGCTCGACATCGCGCGCGGTACACCGATCGCTGAGCCGAACCCCGGGCCCGGTGGCATCTATGCCCGGCTTGAGGAGCTGGGGCACCGCCTCGACCACTTCGAGGAAGAGATCCGTGCCCGGATGCCCTCGCCTGATGAGGTGCGGACGCTGCGGCTGGCCTCCGGTGTGCCGGTCATTCACCTGATCCGCACCGCGTTCGACCAGGAGGGGCGGGCCGTGGAGGTCTGCGACACAGTCATGGCTGCGGACGCGTACGTGCTGTCGTACCAGCTTCCGGCGACGTGAACGCCTGATCGGCGGTGGTGCGCGGGGCTGCCTGCCCGAACTCGTACACCCCAACAGGCTTACTCGTATAGACGAGTGGGCAAGTTGTGTGGCAAGGTGGTCGTCGTTCCCGGAGATCGGGTTCGAACGCCGCATCTTGTATAGACGAGTAGATGGGAAGAAGTCTTGCGCACCATCCGTGTAGAGACCTCCGCCGCAACGATCCTGCTGACCGAGGCCCCCGAGCCCAAGGTCCGCGACCGGCAGACGGGCGAGATCGCCAAGGACGCGACCAGCGGTGAAGCCCTGATGACCATGGGCGTCGTCTACCTGGAGGACGGCGAGTCCTCGTTGATCAAGGTCACCGTTCCTGAGAGTGGAGTCTCCGAGGGGCTGACGCTCGGTGCTCCGGTCTCGCTGCCGGGGCTGGTGGCCCGCCCGTGGGAGAGCGTCTTCAACGGTCAGCAGCGGCACGGCATCGCCTTCCGCGCCGCCGCCGTAACTCCGGCCGCGTTCCCGGCCGCCTCCGGGGCCGCTGCCTGATGACCGATCTGACGACGCTCCTGGAAGTGGGTGGTCCTGTCGCCGCACTCGGCGGCGGGGCCGCCTACGCCCGGGCCAAGCATCCCGGCCTGTACTGGTCCACAGTCGGCCTGCCGATATCCACGGCCCGGCTGCTCAGCTCGTACGGCTCGGTCATGGAGGCCTGCGGCCTGACCGTGGCTCCGTCCCGGCTGCGGATGCTGGCGGTCAAGGCCACCACTCGCCGTGAAGTTCGTCCCGTACCGCCGCGTCGGGGCATCATCCGCCCCACCTCGACCGGGCTGCGGCTCCGTCTGCGGCTCGCTCCGGGGCAGGAACCGGCCGACGTCGCCGCCTCGGCGGAACGACTGCGGCACGCCTGGGGCGTTCACGCCGTGTACGTCTCGACGGTCAAGCCTGGTGTGGTCGAACTGCGGCTGGTCGGCTTCGACGTTCTGCGGCAGGTGCGTATGCCTCGCAAGGTGGACGCCGAGTTCCTCCAGGTGCCGGTGGCGCTGCGGGAGGATGCCATGCCGTTCGTACGCGACTACCGGGCCGTACCCCACCAACTCACCCTCGGCGCGACGCTGTCAGGTAAATCCATGTACCTGCGGCACCTGATCGCCGGGCTCGCCCCTCAGCCGGTCGCCCTCGTCGGCATCGACTGCAAGCGCGGTGTGGAGCTGGCGCCGTTCGCGTCCCGCCTCTCCGCGCTGGCGACCGAACCGGAGCAGGCAGCCGAGCTGCTGCCCGTGCTCGTGAAGGAAATGGAGGACCGCTACGACCTGATCAAGGCCCGGCAAGGCATCGCCCCGGATACCCCGGCCGAAGAGATTACCTCCGACATCTGGGGACTGCCCGAGTCCGAACGTCCCGTCCCTCTGGTGCTGTTCGTAGACGAGGTCGCTGAACTGTTCCTCGTCGCCACCAGGAAGGACGAGGAACGCCGGGACGAGATGGTCACCCAGCTCATTCGCCTCGCCCAGCTCGGCCGCGCGGCCGGCATCTACCTAGAGGTCTGCGGACAGCGCTTCGGCGCCGAGCTGGGCAAGGGCGCGACCATGTTGCGAGCCCAGTTGACCGGCCGCGTCTGCCACCGAGTGAACGACGAAGCCTCCGCGAAGATGGCGCTCGGCGACATCGCACCCGAAGCCGTCTCGGCTGCCTGCGCCATCGCACCTGAACGCCCCGGCCTGGCCGTAGCTGGTGACACCTCCGGCGGCTGGTCACGCATCCGGACCCCGTACCTGTCCCTCAGCGATGCGGCGGCGGCCTGCCGAGACTCCGCACACGTGGTGCCGGACGTGCCTGGGCTCAAGCCCTTCCTGCCCGAGGTGGCCATACGGCCGGTCGAGTCTCCGGCCCCCGTCGCCGAACCCCGCCCGGCTACCGGCTGACCTCCTCCACCATCCCCGGTCGGCGTGACCGCCTCACGCCAGGTCCCTACCCCTCGCATGCCTGAACCCGGAAGGAGCCGCATCATGCGCGCCCAACTGGCCCGCGTTGACGCGGTGCTCATCCAAGCCGTCATCGCCGCCGCGCTGTCCTTCGCCCACCTGCACGACATCGCCTCGGCGGCCGGACAGGACGGGTGGAAGGCGTGGGCCTACCCGATCTCGGTCGACCTGCTGCTCGTCGCCGCCTGGCGCCGACTGCGGTCCGGGGAAGCCAAAGCGGCCGGGTGGTGCTGGTTCGTCATCGCCCTCACCGCCTCCCTCGGAGCCAACGTCGCCACCGCCGGCCTCCTCGACCTGAACCACGTCCCGGCCTGGCTGCGCATCCTCGTCGCGGGCTGGCCTGCGGTCGCCTTCCTCGGCGGCACGCTGCTCGCGCACTCCGCACCGACAACGCTCCACCAGGCCGCCGACCCCGACAAGGACAACGAGGTCCACGACTCCGCGGAGGCACCAGAAGCCCGTCCCGAGCCGCCTGTATGCCCGGCCGCCGAACAAGCCCCACCCCAACCCGCCGACGAGCACGAGCCGCCCGAGCGTCCCGCCTTGCCCGTTCCGGCCGCCCTGGTCACCCACGCCCGCAAGGTCGCCGCCGAACACCACACCCGCACCGGAACACTCATCGACACCCCAACGCTCCGCGCCCGCCTCGGCGTCCCCGAACCCATGGCCGAAGCCATCGCCACCCACCTCTGAAGGAGACCTCGTGAGCGCCAATCGCCGCTTCCGCAACGTCGTCCGCATCGGCCCCGTCCGGGTCGGCACGTACTACGACGGCCGGGGCCAGGAGAAGCACACCGCAGCCTGCACCGCCCCCCGCTGCGGCTTCTCCACCGACTACGACGGCCGCGCCGCCGCCGAGCTGGCCGCCCGCACTCACCGTTGCCACGTGCGCTGAAAGGACCCTCGCCCCGTGACCGTCAGCCTGCCGCTTGTCGTCGTCCTCGGCTTCTTCGCCTGGGGAGCAGTCAGGTTCCTCGGCGTCCGCGTCTGGATCGTCGTCCTGATCGCCCTCTTCGGCTTCTGGCTCTCCCGCACCTTCCTGGCACCCGCAATCGAGTCCGGCACGCGCTCCGGCGTGACCGTCATAAACGGCTCACACACCTAGACGAGTAGATAAGGAGAGGGAACCGTGTTCCTCCCGAAGTACCCCGACAGCCCGACCCCGCCGCCCGCGCACACCCACACCCCGACCGAGCCGGCGCCCGTACGGCGCTCGCTCCCGTCGGTCTCCATCGATCAGAAGACCGTCGTGGCCCTGGTCGTCGGCGGGGTCGTCCTCACCGCGCTCCTGGCCGCCGTCGCCGTGACGGCCATCTCCGTTGCCGTGGCCGCCGTCGTCCTGCGCTCCATGCTCCGCGACCACCACCGCCGCTGAACCGCGCTGGCCTCCGGGGCGGCGGCACACGACCAAGCATCTCGCCACCCCGGGGCCTGCTCCTCCCGACCGAGCCAGTCAGAAGGGGAAACGCCATCTTCACCCGCACCACTCCGGCCCCACTCCCGGAACTCGCGAACCTGGCCGCGCAGGGCACATTGCCGGGTATCCTCCGCCAGCTCTCCGGACTCGGCGGCTGCACCAACCCGATCCGCCTCGACGGCCACCGCACCGAGTACCACGTCGACACCACGACCGGCGAGATCGGCAACCTCCTCCACCGCCTCGACTCGACCAGCCTCCCGGCCGGACAGCTCCTCGTCCGCTGCAACAACCGCCGCACGACCCGCTGCGCCGCCTGCGCCGAGGTCTACCGCCGCGACACCTTCCACCTGATCACCTCCGGCCTGCGCGGCGGCAAGGGCATCCCCGAACACGTCGCCGCCCACCCGCGCGTGTTCGCCACCTTCACCGCGCCGAGCTTCGGCCCGGTCCACAACCGTCCCTCCAGCGGGCGCCCGTGCCGCTGCGGCACTCACCACGACCAGGACGACGAGGCACTCGGCACCGCGCTCGACCCGGACACCTACGACTACGAAGCCGCGGTGCTCTGGAACGCCCACGCCGGTCCACTCTGGCGGCGCTTCTCCACCTACCTGCGCCGAGAAGTCGCCAAGCGCGCCGGCCTCTCCCAGCGGCGCTTCCGCGAGCACGCCCGAGTGTCCTTCGCCAAGGTCGCCGAGTACCAGAAGCGTGGCGCAGTCCACTTCCACGCCGTCATCCGCATCGACGGCCCCAGCGGCGGCGACACTCCACCTCCTGTGTGGGCAACCGCCGAGCTGCTCACGGACGCCATCCGGGCGGCCACCGCCAAGGTCCGGGTGGACGGCCCGACCATCGATGGCCGCGCCCACGCCTTCACCTTCGGTCGCCAGCTCGACGTACGCACCATCCGCTCGGCCGACTTCGACGGCGGCCAGGAGCTGACCGAACGGGCTGTCGCCGCCTACATCGCCAAGTACGCCACCAAAGGCGCCGAGACGGCGACAGGAGCTCTCGACCGCCCGCTCAAGTTCGCCGCCGAACTCGCCCAGCTCGACATCAGCGACCACGCCCGCCGCCTCATCCGCACCGCCTGGTTCCTCGGCGCACGCAAGGACCTCGAACGCCTCCGCCTGCGCGCCTGGGCTCACATGCTCGGCTTCCGCGGCCACTTCTCCACCAAGTCCCGCCGCTACTCAACCACTCTCGGCGCCCTCCGCGACGCACGCGCCCAGTGGCGCCGCGCCCAAGCCGCAACACCCAACGGCCCCGAGCCCGAGACGACCTACGTCCTCGCGCACTGGGTCTTCGCCGGAACCGGCCTGTCCGACACCGAAGCCTGGCTGGCCGCATCTCTCGAACCCGCCCCCGGAACGGAAGGAGAACCGACATGGACCGCCGACGGGACGAACTGATGACTGTCCCGCAGATCCTCGCCGAGCTGGGCGGAGTGTCCCGCCGAACCTTCTACCGCTGGCGCGAGCTAGGGCAGGCTCCGGAAGCGATCAAGCTGCCGAATGGTGAGCTCCGCGTTTGGCGCAGTGACTTCGACGCCTGGCTCCACGGGCTCGCGGAGGCGGCGTGAAGTCGCATGACGTGAGGGTGTGGGGCATCCGCAAGCGGCCCTACAAGACGCCGTCCTATGACGTGCGATGGAAGGTTGCCGACGCCCCGCCGTTCTCCGAGACCTTCCGGACCAAGGCACTCGCCGACAACTTCCGCGCCAAGCTTCTTCGGGCTGCGCAGAAGGGCGAGGCATTCGACACGGAAACCGGTCTGCCGGACTCCATGGCACCCGTCAAAGCGTCCCGTACCTGGTACGACTTCGCACGGGCGTACGTCGCCATGAAGTGGCCGCACGCGGCTCCGAACTCCCGCGACAGCCTGAACGAGACGATGACGCTCGTCACCACTCAGTTGTTGGGTGATCGCCCGGGGCGGCCTGCTGACGACGTCTTGCGCCGTGCGCTGCGGGGCTGGGCTTTCGTCGTCCAAGCCTCGGACGAGGAAGCTCCGCCGGTCGACATCGCGAACGCTCTTCGATGGGTGGCCAAGGCCTCGCTGCCGTTGGCGACGCTCAAGAACCCGGCAGATACCCGCCGCGTCCTCGACTCGCTCAAGCTCAAGCTGTCGGGCGCTCCAGCGGCCGCCGAGACGGTGCGGCGCAAGCGGGCGGTCCTCTTCAATGCCCTCGCGTACGCGGTCGAACTGGGGGAGCTCCCGGATAACCCGGTCACGCTCGTGAAGTGGAAGCCGCCGAAGGTGACCAAGGAAGTCGACCGCCGGGTCGTGGTGAACCCTCGGCAGGCACGCGAGCTCCTGGCCGCCGTCTCATACGTCGGCGGTTACCGCAGGGCCCGGGGACGGCGCATGGTCGCGCTCTTCGCCTGCATGTACTTCGGTGGGCTTCGGCCGGCGGAAGCTGTGGCGCTGCGTCGTCCGGACTGCACGCTGCCGGAGACCGGGTGGGGTTCGCTGATCCTGGAGAAGACCCGGCCGACCGTTGGGAAGCGCTGGACCGGGACCGGGGAGGTTCACGACAACCGCGGGCTTAAGAATCGCCCCGCGAACGAAACCCGCATCGTCCCGATCCCGCCTCGCCTCGTCCGCATGCTCCTCGCCCACATCGAGGAGTTCGGCACTGCCACGGACGGGCGGCTGTTCGCCAACGAACGTGGGGGAGTGGTCGCCTCCACTACGTACTGGCGCGTCTGGGACGAGGCCCGGCACCTGGCGCTCACGCCGGAACAGGTGGCCTCGCCGCTGGCCGCTCGGCCGTACGACCTGAGGCACGCCGCGCTCTCCTCGTGGCTCAACGCCGGCGTCGACCCCACCGAGGTGGCGGAACGCGCGGGCAACAGCGTCGAAGTGCTGCTGAGCCGGTACGCGAAGTGCCTCGACGGGCGCCAGGACGTGGCCAACCGCCGGATCGCCGAGCTCCTCGGTGAGGATGACGGCCTGGAGGACGAGCCCGGCGACGGGACTTGATCCCGGCAGACCTCCGACACGCGCACCTGCGGCATGATGGCCCCTGGACTACGGTTCGGGGGTCTCGGCGTTTTCCGGCCCTGACCTGCGGGTTCCTGGCCTGTGGCCAGTCCACGGATAGTCCACGGCGCCCGACATACAGCCGCTCCGAGCGGCACACGCCTGCACATACGCGAAGACCCCGTCCCAGCGAAAGCGCTGATGGCGGGGTCTTTGGGCACCTCATGCAAGGTGCCCCCGGCAGGATTCGAACCTGCGCACACGGCTCCGGAGGCCGTTGCTCTATCCCCTGAGCTACGGGGGCGTGTGCGTCGCGATTGCTCGCGGCGACGGGTAGAACACTACCAGCTCCCTCGGGGTGGTCATGAACGGGTTTCCGCTGTCGGGGCGGGGGGTCCGGGTCGCTCGTGCGGGGTGGAAGTGGGGAAAACCCGGACGCGATGGCCGGGGCCGACCTACTCTCGAGTTGTGCCAGGCGCGTCGGGTCGGGTGCTTGTTGTGGACGACAACAAGGTCATCCGGCAGTTGATCAGGGTCAACCTCGAGCTTGAGGGGCTGGAGGTCGTGACCGCGGCCGATGGTGCCGAGTGTCTCGATGTCGTGCATCACGTGCGGCCCGATGTCGTGACCCTCGATGTCGTCATGCCCCGGCTGGACGGGCTGCGGACCGCCGCTCGCCTCCGGGCTGACCCGCGGACCCGGGACACGCCCCTCGCCATCGTCAGCGCCTGCAGCCACCACGAGATCGAGGCCGGGCTTGAAGTGGGCGTCGACGCCTTCCTCGCCAAACCCTTCGAGCCCGCCGAACTGGTCCTCGTGGTCCGCCAGTTGATGGAGCGAGCCCGGGGCGGGGGTCGGCAGCGCGGCGGTGGTCCCGACACCGACGGCGGTGGTGCCCCAGGGGAAGAACCGGTAGCGAAGGAACCGGTGAGGGAGCAGGGGCAGGGGCAGGAAGTGGATATTCCCGCCGTGCCGTAGGAGCTCGGTCGCACCGTCGCACCGTCGCCGCTCCCGAAACGCCGGGCAGCGTCCACCGCGCGGCCCCCTCATGCTGGGCAGCGTCCACCCCTGACCCAGGTAGGCGTCTGCCGAAGGCATTCTACGAACCCCCGAGCAGCACCCACCCCGGAACACCGGCCACCGTCCACATCCCGGACCCCCGGGAAACCGGCTCGCATACCCACCCCCTTCCTCCCATACGCTGGTGCCGTGACCCCCGCAGAGCTCTCCCGCACCGTGCTGCACGCCGTGCGCCGCGCCGTCGACGAGGGTGAGCTCAGCGTGACCGTTCCGGAGCGGGCCGTGGTTGCTCCGCCCGGGCCCGGGGGCCGTGGCGACTACGCCACCAACATCGCCCTCCAGCTGGCCCGCGCGGCAGGGCGGCCGCCTCGTGACGTGGCCGAGGTGCTGCGGGCGCGGCTCCTCGACGAGCGGCGGTTCGCCGACGTCGTGGTCACCGGGCCCGGCTTCCTCAACGTCAGCCTGCACAACACCGCCTCCGGCGACCTCGTCGACGAGATCCTGCGGCGCGGGCGGCGCTACGGGCACACGACCAGCGGGTTCAGCGGGTTCGCCCTCAAGATCTACTGCCGGGCGGAAGTGCGCGCCGTCGTGGTCACGGACGTCGTGGCCCGTCTGGCGCGCAGCCAGGGGGACATCGTCCGTGTCTCCTGCACCGGGCGGCCCGCCCCGGAGTGGGGGTCCGTCCTCGGGGCGGACATCACCACCCCGGGGCCGCGTGTCATCCCCGACCGGTCCGTCACCGTCCACCCCGTTCCCGCCCGCGTCGACCCTCTGCCCCTCGGCCGGGACGCCGCCCGCTGGGCCCTGCTGCACCCTGCCGCCCACGACCGGCCCAAGATCCCCGGCGACCACCTCGTCCAGCGGGAGAGCAACCCCCTCTTCCGCGTCCGGTACGCCCACGCCCGCACCCGGGCCCTCCTGCGCAACGCCGCGGACCTGGGCTTCCACCCCGAGCCGGGTCCCGTGAGCGCAGCGGAAGCGTTGACCGCCCTACTCGGCGACCACCCCCGCGTCCTCGCCGCCACCGCCACGCAGCACACCCCCGACCGTCTGGCCCGGCATCTCATCGCCGTCGCCGATGCCGTGATGCCTCTGCTCCCCGCCGTGCTGCCCCTCGGTGAGGAGAAACCCTCGGCCGCCCACCGTGCCCGGCTCGCGCTCGCCGAAGCCGCCGGGACGGTGCTGGCCGGCGGCCTGTCCCTGCTCGGCATCGACGCACCCGACCATCTCTGAGAGACACGTACAGATCATGAGCCGTTCCGCACACCCCGCCGGGCCCCGTCACGCAGATGTCCTCCCCGAGGGGCACTACTCGGCCCCGCCCGCCGACCTCAACGCGCTGGACCCCAAGGTGTGGGCCCAGACGGTGACGCGTGACGACGACGGGGTCGTGACCGTCGGCGGCATTCCGGTCACGCGGCTCGCCGAGGAGTTCGGCACTCCCGCCTACGTCCTGGACGAGGCCGACTTCCGGGCCCGCGCGCGTGCCTGGCGCACCGCCTTCGGGGCCGACGCCGACGTGTTCTACGCGGGCAAGGCGTTCCTGTCCCGTGCCGTCGTGCGCTGGCTCGACGAGGAGGG
The DNA here is from genome assembly GCF_001280065.1 of Streptomyces sp. NRRL B-1140. Lineage (GTDB taxonomy): Bacteria > Actinomycetota > Actinomycetes > Streptomycetales > Streptomycetaceae > Streptomyces. The sequence goes on along the minus strand of NZ_LGEA01000092.1, from coordinate 100,471 downwards.
GCTGAACGTCGACGTCTGCTCCGGCGGCGAGCTGGCCACCGCCCTGTCCGCCGGCATGCCCGCCGAGCGCATCGCCTTCCACGGCAACAACAAGTCCGTCGACGAGATCACCCGGGCCGTCGAGGCCGGTGTGGGGCACATCGTTCTCGACTCCTTCCAGGAGATCGTGCGCGTCGCCCATATCGCGCAGGGCCTGGGGAAGCGGCAGAAGGTTCTCATCCGGATCACCGTCGGCGTCGAGGCGCACACCCACGAGTTCATCGCCACGGCCCACGAGGACCAGAAGTTCGGCATCCCGCTGGCCGGCGGGCAGGCCGCCGAGGCGGTACGGCGGGCCCTGCAGCTCGACGGGCTGGAGCTCGTCGGCATCCACAGCCACATCGGGTCGCAGATCTTCGACATGTCCGGGTTCGAGGTGGCCGCGCACCGGGTGGTCGGGCTGCTGAAGGCCGTCCGCGACGAGCACGGTGTCGAGTTGCCCGAGATCGACCTCGGTGGGGGCCTCGGTATCGCCTACACCAGCGACGACGACCCGCGTGAGCCGCACGAGATCGCCAAGGCGCTGACCGAGATCGTCACCCGTGAGTGCGAGGCCGCGCAGCTGCGCACGCCGCGGATCTCCGTGGAGCCGGGGCGCGCCATCGTCGGTCCGACCGCCTTCACGCTCTACGAGGTCGGCACCATCAAGCCCCTCGACGGGTTGCGGACCTACGTCTCCGTCGACGGCGGCATGTCGGACAACATCCGCACGGCGCTGTACGACGCCGAGTACAGCGTCGCGCTGGTCTCCCGCACCTCCGAGGCCGAGCCGATGCTCGCCCGGGTCGTCGGCAAGCACTGCGAGAGCGGGGACATCGTGGTCAAGGACGCGTTCCTGCCGTCCGACGTGGCACCGGGTGACCTTCTCGCCGTACCGGCCACCGGCGCGTACTGCCGCTCCATGGCCAGCAACTACAACCACGTGCTGCGCCCGCCGGTCGTCGCCGTCGACGGCGGTGAGGCCCGGGTGATCGTCCGGCGCGAAACGGAGGAGGACCTGCTGCGTCTGGACGTGGGCTGAGGACAGAGAGCAAAACCGGCGGCGGAAGATCTCCTGTCTTCGGCCCGCGCGAAAATGAAATAGACATCTCACGATCCGGACCGGGGGCAGAAACTCCCGTCCGGTGAGTGAGACTGGTTCCACCGTAGACGGTAAAGAGGAAACGAGGTCGGATGATGCGTACGCGTCCGCTGAAGGTGGCGCTGCTGGGCTGTGGAGTGGTCGGCTCAGAGGTGGCGCGCATCATGACGACGCACGCCGACGACCTCACGGCCCGCATCGGGGCCCCGGTGGAACTCGCGGGCGTGGCCGTACGGCGGCCCGACCGGGTGCGCGAAGGCATCGCCCCCGAGCTCGTCACCACCGACGCCACCGCCCTCGTCAAACGCGGCGACATCGACGTGGTGGTCGAGGTCATCGGCGGCATCGAGCCCGCCCGGGCCCTCATCACCACCGCCTTCGAGCACGGCGCCTCCGTCGTCTCCGCCAACAAGGCGCTGCTCGCCCAGGACGGCGCCGCCCTGCACGCCGCCGCCGAGCAGCACGGCCGGGACCTCTACTACGAGGCCGCCGTCGCCGGTGCCATCCCGCTGATCCGGCCGCTGCGCGAGTCCCTCGCCGGCGACAAGATCAACCGGGTGATGGGCATCGTCAACGGGACGACCAACTTCATCCTCGACAAGATGGACTCGACGGGCGCGGGCTACCAGGAGGCCCTCGACGAGGCCACCGCCCTGGGGTACGCGGAGGCCGACCCGACCGCCGACGTGGAGGGCTTCGACGCCGCCGCCAAGGCCGCGATCCTCGCCGGTATCGCCTTCCACACGCGCGTGCGCCTCGACGACGTCCACCGCGAGGGCATGACCGAGGTGACCGCGGCCGACTTCGCCTCCGCGAAGGAGATGGGCTGCACCATCAAGCTGCTCGCCATCTGCGAGCGGGCCGACGACGGGGCGTCGGTCACCGCGCGGGTGCACCCGGCCATGATCCCGCTGAGCCACCCGCTGGCCTCCGTCCGCGGCGCCTACAACGCCGTGTTCGTCGAGTCCGACGCCGCCGGGCAGCTCATGTTCTACGGTCCCGGAGCGGGCGGTTCCCCCACCGCCTCCGCCGTGCTCGGCGACCTCGTCGCCGTCTGCCGCAACCGGATCGGCGGCGCGACCGGACCGGGCGAGTCCGCCTACGCCGCGCTGCCGGTGTCGCCGATGGGCGACGTCGTCACGCGGTACCACATCAGCCTCGACGTAGCTGACAAACCGGGTGTTCTCGCCCAGGTCGCGACCGTCTTCGCCGAGCACGGAGTCTCGATCGATACGGTTCGCCAGTCGGGGAAGGACGGCGAGGCCTCTCTCGTCGTCGTCACGCACCGTGCGTCCGACGCCGCCCTCACCGGGACCGTCGAGGCGTTGCGCAAGCTCGACACCGTGCGTGGTGTCGCCAGCATCATGCGGGTTGAAGGAGAGTAACCAGCAATGACCCACCAGTGGCGCGGAATCATCGAGGAGTACCGGGACAGGCTGCCGGTATCCGACAGCACGCCGGTCGTGACGCTCCGTGAGGGCGGCACGCCCCTCGTCCCCGCGCAGGTGCTCTCCGAGCGCACGGGCTGCGAGGTCCACCTCAAGGTCGAGGGCGCGAACCCGACCGGGTCCTTCAAGGACCGCGGCATGACCATGGCCATCACCCGGGCCAAGGAGGAGGGCGCGAAGGCCGTCATCTGCGCCTCCACCGGCAACACGTCGGCCTCCGCCGCCGCCTACGCCGTGCGGGCCGGAATGGTGTGCGCCGTGCTCGTGCCGACGGGCAAGATCGCGCTCGGCAAGATGGGCCAGGCCCTCGTGCACGGCGCGAAGATCCTCCAGGTCGACGGCAACTTCGACGACTGCCTCACGCTCGCGCGCGGTCTGAGCGACAACTACCCGGTGGCGCTGGTCAATTCGGTCAACCCGGTCCGTATCGAGGGTCAGAAGACCGCCGCCTTCGAGATCGTGGACATGCTCGGCGACGCGCCCGACATCCACGTCCTGCCGGTCGGCAACGCGGGCAACATCACGGCCTATTGGAAGGGCTACACGGAGTACGCCGCCGACAAGGTGGCGACCCGGACCCCGCGCATGTGGGGTTTCCAGGCCTCCGGCAGTGCCCCGATCGTGCGCGGCGAGGTCGTCAAGGACCCCTCGACCATCGCCACGGCCATCCGCATCGGCAACCCGGCCTCCTGGCAGTACGCGCTTGCCGCGCGGGACGAGTCGGGCGGCTTCATCGACGAGGTGACGGACCGTGAGATCCTGCGCGCCTACCGTCTGTTGGCGTCCCAGGAGGGTGTCTTCGTCGAGCCGGCGTCCGCCGCGTCCGTCGCGGGTCTGCTGAAGGCCGCCGAGCAGGGCAAGGTCGACCCGGGGCAGCGCATCGTGTGCACCGTCACCGGCAACGGCCTGAAGGACCCCGACTGGGCCGTCGCCGGCGCGCCGCAGCCGGTCACCGTACCCGTCGACTCGGCGGCCGCGGCGGAGCGCCTCGGCCTGGCCTGACCTGCGGCGTCGCGCCGAGCGCCGGAGCACGGCCCGACACGGTCCGGCGCAAGACGGCGCTTTCCCGGGGGAGTTCCCTACGGGGGGTGCATAGGGGGCTTACGACACGCATCGTGCGCCTCCTGTGCGCCCTGTGTCGCCACAGAACCTTCCTTCGATAGGCTGTACTGAACCCGCCCGCCGCATATGCCTCCGCATGAGCACGGCGCCGCGCCGTCTCCGCGGCCGGGCAGCGGCCGGCCGTCCCGGTCGGCAGCGGCCTGGGGGGTTCTCGTTCGCCATCGAATGTCCACTGCACGTCATTCGACAATCACCGCAGCTCAAGGAGAGTCATCGAGCGATGGCCGGTCCAGCGTTCCGCGCCGCCGCCGTCCGGGTGCGCGTCCCCGCCACCAGCGCCAACCTCGGCCCGGGCTTCGACGCCCTCGGCCTCGCGCTGGGCTTGTACGACGACGTGGTCGTCCGGGTGGCCGACTCCGGGCTGCACATCGACATCGCGGGTGAGGGAAGCGAGACGCTCCCGCGCGACGAGAAGCACCTGCTCGTCCGATCCCTGCGCACCGCCTTCGACGTGCTCGGCGGACAGCCGCGCGGTCTGGAGATCGTCTGCGCCAACCGGATTCCGCACGGCCGGGGTCTCGGTTCCTCGTCGGCCGCGATCTGCGCGGGCATCGTCGCCGCCCGCGCCGTGACCATAGGGGCCGACGCCAAGCTCGACGACACCGCGCTGCTGGAGCTCGCCACCGAGATCGAGGGGCACCCCGACAACGTCGCGGCGTGCCTGCTGGGCGGCTTCACGCTGTCCTGGATGGAGGGCGGCGCCGCGCGCGCGATCAGGATGGACCCCGCGGATTCCATCGTTCCGGTGGTTTTCGTCCCCGGAAAGCCGGTACTCACGGAGACGGCGCGCGGCCTGCTCCCGCGCACCGTTCCGCACGTCGACGCCGCCGCCAACGCCGGCCGGGCCGCCCTGCTCGTCGAGGCCCTGACGCGCCGCCCCGAACTGCTGCTGCCGGCCACCGAGGACCGCCTGCACCAGGAGTACCGCGCCCCGGCCATGCCCGAGAGCGCGGCACTGGTGGAGCGGCTGCGGGGCGACGGCATCCCCGCGGTCATCTCCGGCGCCGGACCGACGGTCATGGCGCTGGCCGACGCGGAGACGGCCGACAAGGTCGAGGCCCTGGCGGGCGCGGAGTGGGCCGCGAACCGGCTGCGTCTCGACCAGCAGGGCGCGAGCGTGCTGCCGCTCGCGACCTCCGGTGACATCTGAAAAACGCTCGGTTACCGGATTTCGAGAGGGGGAATGTTTGTTGGATCCGGTAGTGTTAACCTCAAGTCTGCACCCGACCCCACCATGGCGAGGTGCCTCGTGTCCCCGTCCGGGACAGACATTCTTCCGGGAGCCCCCCAAGCCGCACTGTGTTCCGTACGTCGGACCGTACGCCGTACGAGGACACTGAGCGGGGCGCAGGGCACGCTCCGGAACCGGTGCGACCACGCCGCGTGACACTGACACTGGGTGCCACGACTCAAGGAAGCGCCATCACCAGATTCCTCCGCCGCTTAGGCGGACCACCGCCCCGGCACGGTTCACACCACACGAACCGAAGTCGGACAGCACAAACGGTCGCCGAGCCAGACAGGCCGACGTCCGCTCCAGGGAAGGACCCTTCGTGAGCGACACCACCGATCTGATGGGCGCACGTGTCGAGGAGACCGCTGCCGCGCCCGCCACGGACGCCTCCGCGCCTGCCAGCGGTGCCGGCTCCCGGCGGCGCCGCGGTACCGGCCTCGAGGGCATGGTGCTGGCCGAGCTGCAGCAGGTCGCCTCCGGCCTCGGTATCAGGGGTACCGCGCGGATGCGCAAGAGCCAGCTGATCGAGGTCATCAAGGAGGCGCAGGCGTCCGGCGGCGCCGCTCCGGCCGCGAAGGCCGACGCCCCCGCCGAGACCAAGCCCAAGCGCCGCGCCACCTCGCGGACCCGTACGGGCGACAACGCCGAGAAGGCGGACAAGAAGGCGGACGCGAAGGAGGCCTCCCAGGCCCCCGCGGACAAGGCCGACAAGGCCGTGGCCCAGCAGCAGATCGAGATCCCCGGCCAGCCGGCCGGCGGCCCCTCCCGCGACGGTTCCCGCGCGAGCGCGGGCGAGCGCGGCGGGGACGAGGCGCCCGAGCGCCGTCGCCGCCGGGCCACCGCCGAGGCCGGAGCCCCGGCCTCCACCGCCACGGAGACCGTCGTCGCCGAGGCGAAGAGCGACACCAAGGCCGAGACGCCGGCCCCGTCGCAGCAGCAGTCCCAGAACAACGAGGCCAAGTCCGACGCCGGTGACGGCGGCGAGGGCCGTCGTCGCGACCGCCGTGACCGCGGAGAGCGTGGTGACCGCGGTGGCCGGGACCGCGACCGCCGCGGCGGCAAGGGCGACGACCAGCAGGGCGGCGGCCAGCGCGGCCAGCAGCAGAGCCAGCAGGGCGGCGGCCGTCAGGACCGGGGCCAGCAGCAGGATGACGACGACTTCGAGGGTGGCCGGCGTGGCCGTCGCGGCCGCTACCGCGACCGCCGTGGCCGTCGTGGCCGCGACGACATCGCCTCCGAGCCGCAGATCAACGAGGACGACGTCCTGATCCCGGTCGCGGGCATCCTGGACATCCTCGACAACTACGCGTTCATCCGCACGTCCGGCTACCTGCCCGGCCCGAACGACGTGTACGTCTCCCTCGCCCAGGTCCGCAAGAACGGCCTGCGCAAGGGCGACCACATCACCGGCGCCGTGCGCCAGCCCAAGGAAGGCGAGCGGCGCGAGAAGTTCAACGCGCTGGTGCGCCTCGACTCCGTCAACGGCATGGCGCCCGAACACGGCCGCGGCCGCCCGGAGTTCAACAAGCTCACCCCGCTGTACCCGCAGGACCGCCTCCGCCTGGAGACGGACCCGGGCGTGCTGACCACCCGCATCATCGACCTCGTGTCGCCGATCGGTAAGGGCCAGCGCGGTCTGATCGTGGCCCCGCCGAAGACCGGCAAGACCATGATCATGCAGGCGATCGCCAACGCGATCACCCACAACAACCCCGAGTGCCACCTGATGGTCGTCCTCGTCGACGAGCGTCCGGAAGAGGTCACCGACATGCAGCGGTCGGTCAAGGGCGAGGTCATCTCCTCGACCTTCGACCGTCCCGCCGAGGACCACACCACCGTCGCCGAGCTCGCCATCGAGCGCGCCAAGCGTCTGGTGGAGCTGGGCCACGACGTGGTCGTGCTGCTCGACTCGATCACCCGCCTGGGCCGCGCGTACAACCTCGCCGCCCCGGCCTCCGGCCGCATCCTGTCCGGTGGTGTCGACTCGACGGCGCTGTACCCGCCGAAGCGCTTCTTCGGTGCGGCCCGCAACATCGAGGACGGCGGCTCGCTGACGATCCTCGCCACCGCTCTGGTGGACACCGGGTCCCGCATGGACGAGGTGATCTTCGAGGAGTTCAAGGGCACCGGCAACATGGAGCTCAAGCTCGACCGCAAGCTCGCCGACAAGCGCATCTTCCCGGCGGTGGACGTCGACGCGTCCGGCACCCGCAAGGAAGAGATCCTGCTCGGCAACGAGGAGCTCGCGGTCGTCTGGAAGCTGCGCCGGGTGCTGCACGCCCTCGACCAGCAGCAGGCCATCGAGCTGCTCCTCGACAAGATGAAGCAGACGAAGTCGAACGTCGAGTTCCTGATGCAGATCCAGAAGACCACCCCGACGCCCGGCAACGGCGACTGAGGTGAGTCGGCTGAGGTGAACCGCCTCAGGTAAGGACTGCACAAGAGGGCCGCCCCCGGACGGGGGGCGGCCCTCTGTGTTGTTCGGGTGCGGGTAGGATCACGCTCTCTTCGAACTTGTGATCCCGAGGGGGGACATTCGTGGGTACACCCATGCCCGGGGGCGGTCGGCACAGACGCCGGATACGCATAGCACTGCCCGTCGCCGCGGCCGGTGTCGCCGCCGCCGTGGCCGGCGCGCTGCTGACGACGTCCGCCGACGCGGCGACCCCGCTGCCGCAGCCGACGGTCAAGCCCGCCATGAGCTCGCCGTCGCTCGCCGAGCTGGAGAAGCGCGTCGCGGGCGCCATGGTCGGTGACGATGTCGCCGGCAAGACGAGCAAGGCTTCGCTCAGCGCCGGCACCGGCACGAACACCGGCAGCATCGACCCGAAGATCATCGGTGGCAACGAGACCACCATCAGCACGGCCCCGTGGATGGCGCAGCTCCTCTACTTCGACGACCGGGGCACCTCCAGCACCAGCGACGACATCGGCTTCTTCTGCGGCGGCGCCGTCGTGGCGCCGACGAAGATCCTCACCGCAGCGCACTGCGTCAAGGGCTACAACTGGAACGCCAACGGCGCGGTTGTCACCGGCACCTCCCAGCTTCCCTCGGACAACGGCACCGACCTGCACGGCGGTACCGCCACGGCGGTCTGGCGGCAGTGGAACCACCCGTCGTACAACGCGAGCACCATCGACAACGACATCGCGGTGCTGACCCTGGCCGTCCCGGTCAAGGCCACCCCGATCCGGATGACGACGTCCGGTGACACCACGTCGTACAAGGCCGGCACCAGCGCCAAGGTCTACGGCTGGGGCCGCACCACCTCCACCAGCGACGACATCTCCGAGACGCTGAAGACGGCCACACTGCCCATGCAGTCCGACACGACGTGCTCCAACGCGTACGGCGCGGACTTCATCAAGGGCCACATGGTCTGCGCGGGCAATCCCGCCACCGGCAGCGACACCGGCACCGTCTCCGCCTGCAACGGCGACTCCGGCGGCCCCCTGGTCGTCAACAACCGGATCGTCGGTGTCGTGTCCTGGGGCGTGACCGACTGCGTCGCGAAGGGCGCATACAGCGTCTTCAGCAAGGTCAGCACCTACGTGGGCGCCGCCTACCCGCGCCTGGACGACACCAACATCAACGGTGACCACAAGGCCGACCTGTGGGTGCGCAACGCCTCCACCAAGACCGGCTACTCCAAGAACTCCAACGGCACGTCCTTCGCCGCTCGCGAGTCCTGGGGCAACTGGGACGGCGTCAACGTCGTCCTGCAGACCGACCTCGACCGGGACGGCTACCAGGACCTGGTCTACCGCGTCAGCTCCACCGGCGACGTCTTCTGGGCGCACTACGTCATCTCCAGCGGCACCTGGAGCACCAAGCAGATCGCCGACAACTGGAAGACCCGCACCCGGATCATCACCCCTGGTGACGTCACCGGCGACTACCTGCCCGACCTGCTCTCGGTCGACTCCGCGGGCGTCATGTGGATCTACCCGGGCAAGGGCAACGGCACCTTCGCCTCTCGGGTGAAGGTCGGCTCCGGCTGGAACCAGTACAACTCCGTGCGCGGCAAGGGCGACTTCAACGGGGACGGCAAGACCGACCTGATCGCCCGCAGCAAGTCGGGCAGCTACATCTACCTGTACAAGGGCACCGGCAAGGCCGGCTCGGGTGCGTTCTCGGCCCGGGTCAAGGTGCGCACGTGGGACGGCTACAACGCCTTCGACGCGCCCGGTGACGTCACCGGCGACGGCAAGGCCGATTTCCTGGCCCGCACCCCCGGCGGCACGCTCTACCTCTACGCCGGCACCGGCAAGGGGACCAGCGAGATCTTCGCCACACGGAAGTCCGTCGGCACCGATTTCAAGCAGTACGACATCTTCGGCTGAAATCGCAGGTGAGCGGGGCGCGCCCCGCTGTGCCGAACACGCGCTGTGCCCACCGTCCTACGCGGTGGGCACAGTCCGTTGTGCAACCCTTTCCCGAGTTTCCCCGTCTGACCAGGTGGGGCGACGATAGTGCGGGAAGGGTCCTTTTCGGCCACGCCTGACACTGACCGCAGGGGGTAAGCGACCGTAGAAGAGCTGAGGAGTACATGTCTGCCGAGAGCACGCCGGATCCGGGCATACCGGGAAGCAATGGCATCGACGGAGCGCGTCACCGCGGCAAGGGCCGGCGGCGCAAGCCTCCGAGACGTCGCAAGGGCCTGATGATCACGGCCTGGACCACCGCCGGCATCGTCGTGCTGGGTGGCGCCGGAGCCGGTTACCTGTACTTCAAGCTCAACGGCAACCTCAAGAGCGTCGACATCGACCAGGCTCTCGGCACGGACCGCCCCAAGAAGGCCGACAACGGCTCCGAGAACATCCTGGTCCTCGGCTCCGACACCCGCGCCGGAGGCAACAAGAAGCTCGGCGGCGGCACCGACGACGGCAGCGCCCGCTCCGACACGGCGATGATCGTGCACATCTACAAGGGCCACAAGAAGGCCAGCGTCGTCTCCATCCCACGCGACACCCTGATCGACCGCCCGTCGTGCACGGACACCAAGGGCGGTGAGCACCCCGCCGCCCACGGCGTGATGTTCAACTCCGCGTACTCCACCGGCGGAGCCGCCTGCGCCGTGAAGACCGTCGAGTCGATCACCGACCTGCGCATGGACCACTACCTGGAGGTCGACTTCGCCGGCTTCCAGAAGCTCATCGACGACCTCGGCGGCGTCGAGATCACCACGACCAAGAGCATCGACGACCCCGACAGCCATCTGAAGCTGAAGGCGGGCACCCACACGCTCGACGGCAAGCAGGCCCTGGGCCTGGTCCGCACCAGGCACGGCGTCGGCGACGGCTCCGACCTCGGCCGCATCCAGCTCCAGCAGGCCTTCATCAAGGCCCTGGTCAACCAGATCAAGGACGTCGGCGTCTTCTCGAACCCGAAGAAGCTGCTCGACCTCGCGGAGACCGCGACCAAGACCGTGACGACCGACTCCGACTTGGGCTCGGTGAACAAGCTCGCCTCCTTCGCCGGCGGCCTCCAGGGCATCAGCCCGTCCCACATGCACATGGTCACGATGCCGGTGGCCTACGACCCGGCCGACCCCAACCGCGTCCTCCTCCGGAAGAAGAAGGCGGAACAGATCTGGAAGGCCCTGGAGCAGGACAAGCCGATCCCGAAGAGCGCGACGAAGGGCAGCGCGTCCGGCGAGGCCAAGGGTGTCGTCAGCGCCCCGTAAGGGCGCGGGAACAAACGACGGCAACCCCCGGTTTTGGGAGTAGGCCCCAGTCCTGGCAGACTGGTACGTCGGCCCCGGTTCACGCTCCCGCACCCCGCGGCGGCGACCCGGCGCCCTCCCGAAACTAGGAGACACCTTGAAGCGCGACATCCACCCCGAGTACGTCGAGACGCAGGTCAGCTGCACCTGTGGCGCGTCGTTCACCACCCGTAGCACCATCGAGTCCGGCACCATCCGCGCCGATGTCTGCTCCGAGTGCCACCCGTTCTACACGGGCAAGCAGAAGATCCTCGACACCGGTGGCCGTGTGGCCCGCTTCGAGGCCCGCTTCGGCAAGGCCGCCGGCTCCAAGAAGTAGCGAGCCTCCTAGGGCCTGCCCAGCGGATCCTGTCGGAGACGCGGGGCCTGGCACGCACATCTGCGGCGTTGTCGTCAGTCGCCGACGCTCCGCGTCGGCTCCTTCCTCCGCCTTGCAGCTGCACGCACCAGGCCCCGCTCACCGGCACTGACAGGTACGGCGGCTTTCCTCCGACCTGATCCGCCGGGCAGGCCCTAGCGCCGGTCCACGGACGCGCCCCCTCACCGGGCGCTCCGGGACCGGCGTTTTTGGTCGCCCGCCCTTCACCCCCGTCCGTACACAGGAGCCCCAAGATGTTCGAGGCCGTCGAGGAACTCGTCGCCGAGCACGCCGACCTGGAGAAGAAGCTCGCCGATCCGTCGGTCCACGCCGACCAGGCCAACGCGCGCAAGCTGAACAAGCGGTACGCCGAGCTCACCCCCATCGTCGCCACGTACCGCTCCTGGACGCAGACGGGCGACGACATCGAGACCGCGCGTGAACTGGCCGCCGACGACCCAGACTTCGCGGCCGAGGTCAAGGACCTGGAACGGCAGCGCGAGGAGCTCACGGAGAAGCTGCGCCTGCTGCTCGTCCCGCGCGACCCCAGCGACGACAAGGACGTCATCCTCGAGATCAAGGCGGGCGCGGGCGGCGACGAGTCGGCCCTGTTCGCCGGCGACCTGCTGCGCATGTACCTGCGCTACGCCGAGCGCGTCGGCTGGAAGACCGAGATCATCGACGCCACCGAGTCCGAGCTCGGCGGCTACAAGGACGTCCAGGTCGCCGTGAAGACCAAGGGCGGCCAGGGCGCCACCGAGCCCGGCCAGGGCGTCTGGGCGCGCCTGAAGTACGAGGGCGGCGTGCACCGTGTGCAGCGCGTGCCGGCGACGGAGTCCCAGGGCCGGATCCACACCTCCGCGGCCGGTGTGCTCGTCACACCCGAGGCCGAGGAGGTCGACGTGGAGATCAACCCCAACGACCTCCGCATCGACGTCTACCGGTCCTCCGGGCCCGGCGGACAGTCCGTCAACACCACCGACTCCGCCGTGCGCATCACGCACCTCCCGACCGGAGTCGTCGCCTCCTGCCAGAACGAGAAGAGCCAGCTGCAGAACAAGGAGCAGGCACTGCGTATCCTGCGCTCCAGGCTGCTCGCAGCGGCGCAGGAGGAGGCGGAGCGTGAGGCCGCCGACGCCCGCCGCAGCCAGGTCCGCACGGTCGACCGCTCCGAGAAGATCCGCACGTACAACTTCCCGGAGAACCGCATCTCGGACCACCGCGTCGGCTTCAAGGCGTACAACCTGGACCAGGTCCTGGACGGCGACCTCGACGCGGTGATCCAGGCCTGCCTCGACGCGGACTCCGCGGCGAAGCTGGCGGCCGCGTAAGGCAGGCACGAGCACGTACGACCGATCGCGTACGAGTACTACGGAGGACTTGCGTGCAGCAGTCATTTGGGGGGCGACCCCCAAGCCCCCGCAGCGTGCTGCTCGCGGAGGTGGCCCAGGCCACCCAGCGGCTCGCCGACGCCGGCGTGCCCTCGCCGCGTACCGACGCGGAGGAACTCGCCGCGTTCGTGCACGGCGTCAAGCGCGGCGAGCTGCACTCCGTCAGGGACTCCGACTTCGACGCCCGCTACTGGGAGGTCATCGCCCGCCGCGAGGCCCGCGAACCGCTCCAGCACATCACCGGGCGCGCCTACTTCCGCTACCTGGAACTGCAGGTAGGCCCCGGGGTGTTCGTGCCGCGGCCCGAGACGGAGTCCGTGGTCGGCTGGGCCATAGACGCCGTACGGGCCATGGACGTCGTCGAGCCGTGCATCGTCGACCTGTGCACCGGATCCGGCGCCATCGCGCTCGCCCTCGCCCAGGAGGTGCCGCGCTCGCGCGTGCACGCCGTGGAGCTGTCCGAGGACGCCCTGAAGTGGACCCGCAAGAACGTCGAGGGGTCCAGGGTCGACCTGCGCCAGGGCAACGCGCTCACCGCCTTCCCGGACCTGGACGGACAGGTCGACCTGGTCATCACCAACCCGCCGTACATCCCGCTCACCGAGTGGGAGTACGTCGCCCCCGAGGCGCGGGACCACGACCCCGACATGGCCCTCTTCTCCGGCGAGGACGGCCTCGACCTGATCCGCGGCCTGGAGCGCACCGCGCACCGGCTGCTGCGGCCGGGCGGTGTGGTCGTGGTCGAGCACGCCGACACCCAGGGCGGCCAGGTGCCGTGGATCTTCGCCGAGGACCGCGGCTGGACCGACGCGGCCGACCACCCGGACCTCAACAACCGCCCGCGTTTCGCCACGGCCCGCAAGGCCCTGCCGTGAGCACACCGGGCACCCCGCGCTCTTCGCGGGCTTCGCGGACTTCGTGGACTTCATCCCAGCAGCACGTGTACGAGGAGGCCAGTTAAAGATGGCACGGCGATACGACACCAACGACGCGACCGACCGTGTGACCGGTCTGCGCGAGGCAGCGTCCGCCGTCCGCCGTGGCGAGCTCGTGGTGCTGCCGACGGACACGGTGTACGGCATCGGCGCCGACGCGTTCTCCTCGGAGGCGGTCGCCGACCTGCTCGACGCGAAGGGCCGGGGCCGCAACATGCCCACGCCCGTCCTCATCGGGTCCCCGAACACGCTGCACGGCCTCGTCACGGACTTCTCCGAGCTGGCCTGGGAGCTGGTCGACGCCTTCTGGCCGGGCGCTCTGACGCTCGTCGCCCGCCACCAGCCGTCCCTGCAGTGGGACCTCGGGGACACCCGTGGCACGGTCGCCGTGCGCATGCCCCTGCACCCGGTCGCCATCGAACTGCTGACCGAGGTCGGCCCCATGGCCGTCTCCTCCGCCAACCTGACCGGCCACCCGGCACCGGAGAACTGCGACGCCGCGCAGGAGATGCTCGGCGACTCCGTCTCCGTCTACCTCGACGGCGGCCCGACCCCCGGCATCGTGCCCTCGTCGATCGTCGACGTGACCCGTGAGGTGCCGCTGCTGCTGCGCGCGGGTGCCATCTCGGCGGACGAGCTGCGAAAGGTCGTACCCGACCTCGAGGTGGCGAATTGACGGCCCCTGGGCCGGGGCGTGGCATAGGCAACGGGGAAAGCGCGGCGGAGATCACGACGACGTTCGTGGGGCTTCCGCGTGACAGCTTCCGGATCCTCCACGTCAGCACCGGCAACGTGTGCCGCTCGCCCATCACCGAGCGGCTGACCCGCCATGCGGTGCGGGAGCGGCTCGGCATCCTGGGCGGCGGGCTGATCGTGGAGAGCGCGGGCACCTGGGGCCACGAGGGCGCGCCCATGGAGTCCCACGCGGAGACCGTCCTGGCCGACTTCGGCGCGGACGCCTCCGGCTTCACCGGGCGCGAGCTCCTGGACGAGCACGTGATCCGCGCCGACCTGGTGCTGACCGCCACCAGGGACCACCGGGCGCAGGTCATCTCCATGGGCCACTCGGCGGGTCTGCGCACCTTCACGCTCAAGGAGTTCACCCGTCTGGTCAAGGCCATCGACCCGGCGACCCTGCCGCCCCTGGAGGAGGGCGTGGTCACCCGCGCGCGTGCTCTGGTCCGCGCCGCGGCGGCTCTACGCGGGTGGCTGCTGGCCCCGACCGCCGAGGCGGACGAGGTCTACGACCCGTACGGCGCCCCCCTGACGTTCTTCCGGTCCATCGGGGACGAGATACACCAGGCGCTCGATCCGGTCGTCACGGCCCTCACCGGCGTCCCCGCAAAGACGTAACAGCCGAGCGCTCCGCAGGCCCCGGGCCTACATTGGTCGTACGTGTCACCGTCTACGCCCGGAGCCCACCATGACGGTCACCCCTGCCATCGAGGCCGACGTCCTGCGCCGCCATGACCCCGAGCTCGCCGACATCCTGCTCGGTGAGGCGGAGCGGCAGTCGACCACGCTCCAGCTCATCGCCGCGGAGAACTTCAGCTCCCCGGCCGTGCTGGCCGCGCTCGGGTCACCGCTGGCGAACAAGTACGCCGAGGGCTACCCGGGCGCACGGCACCACGGGGGCTGCGAGGTCGTCGACGTCGCCGAACGGCTCGCCGTCGAGCGGGCCAGGGAGCTGTTCGGCGCCGACCACGCCAACGTCCAGGCGCACTCGGGCTCTTCGGCGGTACTCGCCGCCTACGCCGCCCTGCTCCGCCCCGGCGACACCGTCCTGGCGCTCGGCCTGCCCTACGGCGGCCATCTCACACACGGCTCGCCCGCCAACTTCTCCGGCCGCTGGTTCGACTTCGTCGGCTACGGCGTCGAGGCCGAGTCCGGGCTCATCGACCACGAGCAGGTGCGCACCCTGGCCCGCACCCGCCGGCCCAAGGCGATCGTGTGCGGCTCGATCGCCTACCCGCGCCACCTCGACTACGCGTTCTTCCGCGAGGTCGCCGACGAGGTGGGCGCCTACCTCATCGCGGACGCCGCGCACCCCCTCGGGCTGGTCGCCGGGGGAGCGGCACCGAACCCGGTGCCGTACGCGGACATCGTCTGCGGGACCACCCACAAGGTGCTGCGGGGCCCGCGTGGCGGCGTGATCCTGTGCCGGGCGGAGCTGGCCGAGCGGGTGGACCGGGCGGTGTTCCCTTTCACACAGGGCGGTGCGCAGATGCACACCATCGCCGCCAAGGCGGTCGCGTTCGGGGAGGCGGCAACACCGGCGTTCGCGGCGTACGCCCATCAGGTGGTGGCGAACGCGCGGGTTCTGGCGGCCCGGCTGGCCGCCGAGGGCCTGGTCGTCACCACCGGTGGCACGGACACCCACCTGATCACCGCCGACCCGGCGCCGCTCGGCGTCGACGGACGCGCCGCCCGGGGCCGTCTCGCGGCGGCCGGCCTGGTCATGGACTGCTGTGCGCTGCCGCACGGGGACGCCCGGGGCCTCCGGCTCGGCACGGCCGCGATCACCACGCAGGGGATGGGCGAGGCGGAGGTGGTCCGGATCGCCGGGCTGTTCGCCGGGGTGCTGCGGGGCGTGACGGATCCCTCAAGAGCCCGTGAAGAAGTGCGGGAGCTGGCCGGTGGATTTCCGCCGTATCCAGCGTGAGTCGGGGTAAGCGCATCAGGGTGCACAGCCACTCGTGCAACCATCATCGCTACCCGGAAGTCCCCACCCATATGCGCGCATCGCTAGGGTGTGGGGCTGAGATGGCCAGCGAGACCTGTGGGGAAGCCCGTGCGTGAATACCTCCTGACGCTCTGCATCACGGCCGCGGTGACGTATCTGCTGACAGGGCCGGTACGGAAGTTCGCGATCGTGGCCGGAGCGATGCCGGAGATCCGGGCGCGTGACGTGCACCGGGAGCCCACTCCGCGCCTCGGCGGTATCGCGATGTTCTTCGGCCTGTGCGCGGGCCTGCTGGTCGCCGACCACCTGACCAACCTCAACCAGGTCTTCGCGGCGTCGAACGAACCCCGGGCGCTGCTGTCCGGGGCGGCCCTGATCTGGCTGATCGGTGTGCTGGACGACAAGTTCGAGATCGACGCCCTGATCAAGCTGGGCGGCCAGATGATCGCCGCGGGTGTGATGGTCGTGCAGGGTCTGACGATCCTGTGGCTGCCGATCCCGGGCGTCGGCTCGGTCGCGCTCACCCAGTGGCAGGGCACCCTGCTCACGGTCGCGCTGGTCGTCATCACCATCAACGCGGTCAACTTCGTCGACGGCCTGGACGGTCTCGCGGCCGGCATGGTCTGCATCGCGGCCACGGCGTTCTTCCTGTACGCCTACCGCATCTGGTACTCGTACGGCATCGAGGCCGCCGCCCCGGCCACCCTCTTCTCGGCGATCCTGATGGGCATGTGCCTGGGCTTCCTGCCGCACAACATGCACCCGGCGCGGATCTTCATGGGCGACTCGGGCTCGATGCTGATCGGCCTGGTCCTGGCCGCCGGTGCGATCTCCGTCACCGGCCAGGTCGACCCGGACGCGCTCAACCTGTACGTGGGCTCCGAGAAGGAGGCCGTGCACCAGACGGTCCCCGTCTACATCCCGCTGCTGCTGCCGCTGACGATCATCGCGGTGCCGGCCGCCGACCTGATCCTGGCGATCGTGCGCCGTACCTGGCGCGGTCAGTCCCCGTTCGCTGCCGACCGCGGCCACCTGCACCACCGGCTGCTGGAGATCGGCCACTCGCACAGCCGCGCGGTGCTGATCATGTACTTCTGGTCGGCGCTGATCGCCTTCGGGGCGCTCGCCTACTCGGTCAACTCGGCGTCCATGTGGATCGTGCTCGGTGTGGTGTTCCTGAGCGCGATCGGTCTGATCCTGCTTCTGCTGCCGCGCTTCACGCCCCGCGCCCCGCGCTGGATGGAGCGCTTCGTGCCGCCGCGCTACCGGCGCCGCGGCTCGGTCGCCGCCCTCTCACCCGAGGCTTCGACGCCGGCGTCTGCCGCGGACGCGCACAGCCCGGTCGGGACGGAGAGCCGCACGCCCGTGGTCTCCGGGGTCGCCGGTGTCAACGGGGCGACGGCTCTGGGCCCCCGTTCGCGTCTGGCCGACCGGCGCAAGGCGGGGACAAGGTAAGAATCTGACGAGAGCATTGCCAAGTCGTGGGGTTGCGATGGGGGTGCGAAGCGCCCAATACCAGACATCTCGGCGCTGTTCTCGCTCAGACGCGCATGTTCACTCTCATGTGTGAGAGTCCGCACACCTTCAGGTAAAGACTGCATCAAATAGTTTGTGATACGGTTCACGAGAACCCCCCGGATAGAGCCGAAGGACCGTAGTGCGACGGTCCATTGGTGTGAGGTCTCCACTCAGCCCGGGACTACGCTCGTCCATGACGACACCCCTGCCCCCTGCGAAAGCGGAGTTGCCGCCATGCCGTCCAATGACGCCCGGAACCTCTTGCAGTGCGCTGTGCCTACAGCGGCTGCCGGTGCTGTTGTGGTCGCCGTCAGTGGTGTGGTGGCCGGAGGTAAGGGAGCCATCGGAGCGGCCGTCGGCGTCGTTCTGGCCGTCCTCTTCATGGGAATCGGCCTGTTCGTTCTTCAGTGGACGGCAAAAACGCTCCCGCAGCTGTTCCAGGCCATGGGCCTGATGCTTTATGGCGCTCAGCTGCTGCTGCTTTTGATCTTCGCTGCTGTCTTCAAGGACACTTCTCTCTTCAACCCGAAGACGTTCGCCCTCGGGCTCGTCATCGCGACCGTCGTGTGGATGGCTGCGCAGGCTCGTGCGCATATGAAGGCCAAGATCTTCTACATCGACCCGGACTCCGCGAAGAGCGAGAAGCCCGAGAAGACCGGACCGTCGTCGTGACGAGTAGGGGCGCGATAAAGGGCAGTAGGAACTCCTGCTATCGTCCGGTGCCAACTGCGGCATCGCGGGCGCGGGCATCTGAGCTGACGCCTGCTCGAACGCGAGGCTCGATGCCCCCCAGCCGCTCTCACATCCGTAACACCAGTCCGGTGCCGATCCGCGGCTGCGCGCCGCGCCGACACAACGAGGTTGCCGTACCTATGCGTCACGCCGAAGGAGCCCGCGGTGAGTGCTGACCAGACCCAGCTCGCCTTTGACTGGAGCTGTCGGATCATGTCCGACAACGGGTGTGGTTTTCCGGCTCCGGGCCTGCACTCGTTCCTCTTCAAGCCGATCACCACGGTCGGGGGGTTCGAGTTCAACAAGGTGATGCTGCTCGCCATCATCACCACCGTCCTTGTCATCGGCTTCTTCTACGCGGCCTTCGGCAAGGCCAAGGTGGTGCCGGGCAAGCTGCAGATGGTCGGTGAGGCCGGCTACGACTTCGTCCGCCGCGGCATCGTCTACGAGACGCTCGGCAAGCGTGAGGGCGAGAAGTACGTCCCGTTCATGGTCTCGTTGTTCTTCTTCATCTGGATCATGAACATCTGGTCCGTGATCCCGCTCGCGCAGTTCCCGGTGTCGTCGATCATCGCGTACCCGGCCGTCCTCGCCGCGATCGTCTACGTGACCTGGGTTTCGCTGACCTTCAAGCGGCACGGCTTCGTCGGGTTCTTCAAGAACATCACCGGCTACGACAAGTCGCTCGGCCCGGTGCTGCCGCTCGTCATGGTCATCGAGTTCTTCTCGAACCTGCTCGTCCGGCCGTTCACGCACGCGGTGCGACTGTTCGCGAACATGTTCGCCGGCCACCTGATGCTGGTCATGTTCACCGTCGCCTCCTGGTACCTGCTGAACAGCTGGATGGTCCCGGCGGCCGGTGTCTCCTTCGTCATGACCATCGCCATGATCGGCTTCGAGCTTTTCGTGCAGGCCGTCCAGGCGTACGTCTTCGTACTCCTCGCCTGCACGTACATCCAGGGCGCTCTCGCCGAGCACCACTGAGCCCCACCATCCCCCGTCGTCCGGTGGCCAACCCCCACCGGTCCGTTAAGAGAAGGAAGATTCAGCATGGCTGCCACTGAGACCCTCGCCGCTGTCTCCGGTTCCATCGGTTCCGTCGGTTACGGCCTCTCGGCTATCGGCCCCGGCATCGGCGTCGGCATCATCTTCGGTAACGGCACCCAGGCTCTCGCCCGTCAGCCCGAGGCTGCCGGCCTGATCCGCGCCAACCAGATCCTCGGCTTCGCCTTCTGTGAGGCGCTGGCCCTCATCGGCATCGTCATGCCGTTCGTGTTCGGTACGAAGTAAGACTTCCCTACCGACACGTTTCGACGAAAGGCACTGATGTGATCGCCAACCTGGTGCAGCTGGCGGCCGAGGAAGAGCAGAACCCGCTCATTCCTCCGGGCCCCGAGCTGCTCGTCGGCACCATCGCCTTCGCCATCGTGTTCTTCTTCTTCTGGAAGAAGCTGCTTCCGAACATCAACAAGGTTCTGGAGGAGCGCCGCGCGGCGATCGAAGGCGGTATCGAAGAGGCCGAGACCATGAAGGTCGAGGCCCAGAGCGTCCTTGAGCAGTACAAGGCACAGCTCGCCGAGGCCCGGCACGAGGCCGCGCGCCTGCGCCAGGAGGCGCAGGAGCAGGGTGCCGCGCTCATCGCCGAGATGCGGGCCGAGGGCCAGCGGCAGCGCGAGGAGATCGTCGCCGCCGGTCACGCCCAGATCGAGGCGGACCGCAAGGTCGCCGCGTCCGCGCTGCGCCAGGACGTCGGCAAGCTCGCCACCGACCTGGCCGGCAAGCTCGTCGGGGAGTCCCTCGAGGACCACGCCCGCCAGAGCCGCGTGATCGACCGGTTCCTCGACGAGCTCGAGGAGAAGGCCGAGGCCGGGCGATGAACGGAGCGAGCCGCGAGGCCCTGGCAGCCGCACGTGAGCGTCTCGACGCGCTGACGGACTCGACGTCCGCCAACGCGGCTTCGCTCGCCGACGAGCTGGCCGCCGTCACCGCGCTGCTCGACCGCGAGGTGTCGCTGCGTCGGGTCCTCACCGACCCGGCGCAGGCCGCGGAGGCGAAGGCCGAGCTGGCCCAGCGTCTGCTCGGCACCCAGGTCAGCGGCCCCGCCGCCGACCTGGTGGCCGGCATGGTGCGCTCCCGCTGGTCGCAGTCCCGCGACCTGGTGGACGCGCTGGAGGAGCTGGCGAACACCGCCGACCTCACCGCCGCGCAGCAGGCAGGCAAGCTCGACGACGTCGAGGACGAGCTGTTCCGGTTCGGCCGGATCGTCTCCGGCAGCACCGAGCTGCGGGCCGCGCTGACCGACCGCAAGGCCACCACCTCGGCCAAGGGCGAGCTGCTGCGCAGCCTCCTCGGCGGCCGGGCCCAGTCGGCCACCGAGCGTCTGGTCACGCGCCTTGTGACCGCGCCGCGGGGACGTAGCCTGGAGGCGGGACTGGAGTCCCTGTCCAAGCTGGCCGCCGAACGCCGGGACCGCATGGTGGCGATCGTCACCTCGGCGGTGCCGCTGAGCGACCCGCAGAAGCAGCGCCTGGGCGCCGCCCTCGCGAAGCTCTACGGCCGCACCATGCACCTCAACCTGGACGTGGACCCCGAGGTCCTCGGCGGAATCCGGGTGCAGGTCGGCGACGAGGTCATCAACGGCTCCCTCGCGGACCGTATCGAGGACGCCAGCCGCCGGCTCGCCGGCTGAGCAGCAACTCAATAGGCACAACGTACTTACGACGGCCCTGGTTGGGCCGTGCAGAAGAATCCTGGGGGTCGCCCCCAGACCCCCTAAGAAACTTCGGGCCCAACAAGGAGAGCAGGGAACCCAGATGGCGGAGCTCACGATCCGGCCGGAGGAGATCCGGGACGCGCTGGAGAACTTCGTCCAGGCGTACAAGCCGGACGCGGCCTCGCGCGAGGAGGTCGGTACGGTCACCTTTGCCGGCGACGGCATCGCGAAGGTCGAGGGTCTGCCCTCGACCATGGCCAACGAGCTGCTGAAGTTCGAGGACGGCACCCTCGGCCTCGCCCTCAACCTCGAGGAGCGCGAGATCGGTGCCATCGTCCTCGGTGAGTTCAGCGGCATCGAGGAGGGTCAGCCGGTCTCGCGTACCGGTGAGGTTCTCTCCGTCGCGGTGGGCGAGGGCTACCTCGGCCGCGTGGTCGACCCCCTCGGCAACCCGATCGACGGCCTCGGCGAGATCGAGTCCGAGGGCCGCCGCGCCCTGGAGCTGCAGGCCCCCACGGTCATGCAGCGCAAGTCGGTGCACGAGCCGATGGAGACGGGCTACAAGGCCGTCGACGCGATGACCCCCGTCGGCCGTGGTCAGCGTCAGCTGATCATCGGTGACCGCCAGACCGGCAAGACCGCCCTGGCCGTCGACACGATCATCAACCAGCGCGACAACTGGCGCTCGGGCGACCCGAACAAGCAGGTCCGCTGCATCTACGTCGCCATCGGCCAGAAGGGCTCCACGATCGCCGGTGTGCGCGGCGCTCTGGAAGAGGCCGGCGCGCTGGAGTACACGACCATCGTCGCCGCCCCGGCGTCCGACCCGGCCGGCTTCAAGTACCTGGCGCCGTACACCGGTTCGGCCATCGGCCAGCAGTGGATGTACGAGGGCAAGCACGTCCTGATCATCTTCGACGACCTGTCGAAGCAGGCCGACGCCTACCGCGCCGTGTCGCTGCTGCTGCGCCGCCCGCCGGGCCGTGAGGCCTACCCGGGTGACGTCTTCTACCTGCACTCCCGCCTGCTGGAGCGCTGCGCCAAGCTCTCCGACGAGATGGGTGCCGGCTCGATGACCGGTCTGCCGATCGTCGAGACCAAGGCCAACGACGTCTCGGCGTTCATCCCGACCAACGTCATCTCCATCACCGACGGCCAGTGCTTCCTGGAGTCGGACCTGTTCAACGCCGGTCAGCGCCCCGCGCTGAACGTCGGTATCTCCGTCTCCCGAGTCGGTGGTTCCGCGCAGCACAAGGCGATGAAGCAGGTCTCCGGCCGTCTGCGCGTGGACCTCGCCCAGTTCCGTGAGCTGGAGGCGTTCGCCGCCTTCGGTTCGGACCTGGACGCCGCGTCCAAGGCGCAGCTGGAGCGCGGTCAGCGCATGGTCGAGCTGCTGAAGCAGCCGCAGTACCAGCCGATGGCCACCGAGGACCAGGTCGTCTCCGTCTGGGCCGGCACCACCGGCAAGATGGACGACGTCCCCGTCGCCGACATCCGCCGCTTCGAGAAGGAGCTGCTGGACTACCTGCACCGCAAGGAGCAGGGCCTGATGACCTCCATCCGCGAGGGCGGCAAGATGTCCGACGACACCCTGCAGGCCGTCGCCGAGGCCATCGCGGAGTTCAAGAAGCAGTTCGAGACCTCCGACGGCAAGCTGCTCGGCGAGGACACCCCGGCTGCCGGTAAGTGACGACGGAAGGGACCTGACTCATGGGAGCCCAGCTCCGGGTCTACAAGCGTCGCATCCGATCCGTCTCCGCGACCAAGAAGATCACCAAGGCGATGGAGATGATCGCCGCCTCGCGCGTCGTCAAGGCGCAGCGCAAGGTGGCGGCCTCCACCCCGTACGCGACCGAGCTCACCCGCGCGGTCACGGCGGTGGCGACCGGATCCAACACCAAGCACCCGCTGACGACGGAGGCCGAGAACCCGACCCGCGCCGCGGTCCTGCTCCTCACGAGCGACCGCGGTCTGGCCGGCGCCTTCAACTCCAACGCCATCAAGGCCGCGGAGAAGCTGACGGCGAAGCTTGAGGCCGAGGGCAAGGAGGTCGTCAACTTCATCGTCGGCCGCCGTGGTGTCGCCCACTACAACTTCCGCGAGCGCAAGATCGCGGAGTCGTTCACGGGCTTCACCGACGACCCGTCGTACGCGGACGCCAAGAAGGTCGCGGCCCCGCTGATCGAGGCCATCGAGACGGAGACGGCCGAGGGCGGCGTGGACGAGCTCCACATCGTCTACACCGAGTTCGTGTCGATGATGACGCAGACGGCGATCGAGGCCCGGCTGCTGCCGCTCAGCCTCGACGAGGTCGCGGCGGAGGCGGCGCCCAAGGGCGAGATCCTCCCGCTGTTCGACTTCGAGCCCTCGGCGGAGGACGTCCTCGACGCCCTCCTGCCGCGCTACGTCGAGAGCCGCATCTACAACGCGCTGCTCCAGTCGGCCGCCTCCAAGCACGCCGCCACGCGGCGCGCGATGAAGTCGGCCACCGACAACGCCGGAGAGCTCATCGAGACGCTCACCCGGCTTGCCAACCAGGCCCGCCAGGCCGAAATCACCCAGGAAATCAGCGAGATCGTCGGTGGCGCGAGCGCCCTGGCCGACGCGACCGCGGGGAGTGACCGATAAATGACCACCACTGTTGAGACGGCCACGGCGACGGGCCGCGTCGCGCGGGTCATCGGCCCGGTCGTCGACGTGGAGTTCCCCGTCGACGCGATGCCGGAGATCTACAACGCCCTGCACGTCGAGGTCGCAGACCCGGCGCTCGCGGGCGAGAAGAAGACGCTGACCCTGGAGGTCGCCCAGCACCTGGGTGACGGCCTGGTCCGCGCCATCTCCATGCAGCCCACCGACGGTCTGGTCCGCCAGGCCCCGGTGACCGACACCGGCGCGGGCATCACCGTCCCGGTCGGCGACTTCACCAAGGGCAAGGTGTTCAACACCCTCGGTGAGGTGCTGAACACGGACGAGGTCCACACGGGCGAGCGCTGGTCCATCCACCGCAAGGCCCCCGCGTTCGACCAGCTCGAGTCGAAGACCGAGATGTTCGAGACGGGCCTGAAGGTCGTCGACCTCCTCACCCCGTACGTCAAGGGCGGCAAGATCGGTCTGTTCGGTGGTGCCGGTGTCGGCAAGACCGTGCTGATCCAGGAAATGATCATGCGTGTCGCCAACCTCCACGAGGGCGTCTCCGTCTTCGCGGGCGTCGGCGAGCGCACCCGTGAGGGCAACGACCTCATCGCGGAGATGGAAGAGTCCGGCGTTCTGGACAAGACCGCCCTGGTCTTCGGCCAGATGGACGAGCCCCCGGGCACCCGTCTGCGCGTGGCCCTGGCCGGCCTGACGATGGCGGAGTACTTCCGTGACGTCCAGAAGCAGGACGTGCTGTTCTTCATCGACAACATCTTCCGCTTCACCCAGGCCGGTTCCGAGGTGTCGACCCTGCTCGGCCGTATGCCCTCCGCGGTGGGCTACCAGCCGAACCTGGCCGACGAGATGGGCACCCTCCAGGAGCGCATCACCTCGACCCGTGGTCACTCGATCACCTCGATGCAGGCGATCTACGTCCCCGCGGACGACCTGACCGACCCGGCCCCGGCCACCACCTTCGCCCACCTCGACGCGACGACGGTTCTGTCCCGTCCGATCTCCGAGAAGGGCATCTACCCGGCCGTGGACCCGCTGGACTCGACGTCCCGCATCCTCGACCCGCGGTACATCTCGGCGGACCACTACAACGCCGCGATGCGCGTGAAGAACATCCTGCAGAAGTACAAGGACCTGCAGGACATCATCGCGATCCTCGGTATCGACGAGCTCGGCGAGGAGGACAAGCTCGTCGTCCACCGTGCCCGTCGCGTGGAGCGCTTCCTGTCCCAGAACACCCACGCCGCCAAGCAGTTCACCGGCGTGGACGGTTCGGACGTGCCGCTGGACGAGTCGATCGCCGCGTTCAACGCGATCTGCGACGGCGAGTACGACCACTTCCCGGAGCAGGCGTTCTTCATGTGCGGTGGTCTCGAGGACCTGAAGAAGAACGCGAAGGAGCTCGGCGTCTCCTGACCCGGGCAGCGCTCGAGTCATGAGGGGGCGGGGTTCGTCCCGCCCCCTCATTCACGCCTACTAGACTTGTAACCAACACCCGGCACTCCCGCCGGGTGGTGACCCGAGGAGCCACCCTTGGCTGCTGAGCTGCACGTCGCGCTGGTCGCGGCCGACCGTGAGGTCTGGTCCGGCCAGGCCACCCTGGTCGTCGCGCGCACCACGTCCGGCGACATCGGCGTCATGCCCGGTCACCAGCCGCTGCTCGGTGTGCTGGAGTCGGGCCCGGTGACCATCCGCACGAGCGACGGCGGGACGGTCGTCGCCGCGGTCCACGGCGGATTCATCTCGTTCGCGGACGACAAGCTCTCGCTGCTGGCGGAGGTCGCCGAGCTGTCGGACGAGATCGACGTCCAGCGCGCGGAGCAGGAGCTCGAGCGTGCGAAGGCGGAGGACGACGCGGAGGCCCAGCGCCGCGCGGACGTCCGTCTGCGGGCTGCGACGGCGGCGCGCTGACCGAAGTCCGCCGTGTGATGACGTCACTCAGCCGCGGCTGGGTACCGGAGAGATCCGGGCCCGGCCGCGGCTGAGGCGGATGTGGGTGATTTTTACGTTCCGTTACCTAGGAGACGAGGAGGTCGGTGTCGATGGTCCTCGCTCTGACTGTGTGCGGAATCGTGGTGGCCCTCGTGGTGGTGGGCCTGTTCGTCTTCGGTCTGCGCCGCCGGCTGATCCAGCGCTCGGGCGGCACCTTCGACGCCAGTATGCGCTGGGACGCCCCCGCCGAGGGGGACACCAACGGCAAGGGCTGGGCGTACGGGGTGGCCCGGTACAACGGTGACCGCGTCGAGTGGTACCGCGTCTTCTCGTACTCGCCGCGTCCGCGCCGCACCCTGGAGCGTTCCGCCATCGAGGTGGCCGGCCGCCGGGTGCCGGAGGGCGAGGAGGAGCTGGCGCTGCTCTCCGACCACGTGATCCTGGCCTGTCTGCACCGGGGCACGCGTCTGGAACTCGCGATGAGCGAAGACGCGCTGACCGGGTTCCTCGCGTGGCTGGAGGCAGCCCCGCCCGGACAGCGCGTCAATGTCGCCTAGGGTCTGAAACCCTTCGAACTTCTCTGTGATCCGGCCTACTTCAGGCCGCTGTCGATGGCCGTCGCCAGCTCTCCGTTGGCGGTGTCACCGCTGAACTCCCAGAAGAACGCGCCGCCCAGGCCCTGGTTCTTGGCCCAGCTCATCTTGCCGGCGATGGTCGACGGGGTGTCGTACGACCACCAGTTGCTGCCGCAGTGCGCGTACGCCGTGCCGGCGATGGTGCCGGTGACCGGGCAGGAGTTCTTCAGGACCTTGTAGTCCTCGATGCCCGCCTCGTAGGTGCCGGGCGCGGGGCCGGTCGCGGTGCCGCCGGGGGCGGCCTGGGTGACACCGGTCCAGCCGCGGCCGTAGAAGCCGATGCCGAGCAGGAGCTTGCTCGCCGGGACGCCCTTGGCCTTGAGCTTGGCGATGGCGGCTGCGGAGTTGAAGCCGTCCTTCGGGATGCCGCTGTACGAGGTCAGCGGGGAGTGCGGGGCCGTCGGGCCGGTCTTGTCCCAGGCGCCGAAGTAGTCGTACGTCATCACGTTGTACCAGTCGAGGTACTGGGCGGCCCCGCCGTAGTCGGCCGCGTCGATCTTGCCGCCGGAGGAGGCGTCGGCGGTGATGGCGGCGGTGATCAGGTAGTTCTGGCCGAACTCGGCGCGCAGGGCCTGGGAGAGATTCTTGAAGGCCGCCGGACCGGACGTGTCGCAGCTCAGGCCGCAGGCGTTCGGGTACTCCCAGTCGATGTCGATGCCGTCGAAGACGTCGGCCCAGCGCGGGTCCTCCACGACGGCCTTGCAGGACTTGGCGAACGCTGCGGCGTTGGCAGCGGCCTGGCCGAAGCCGCCGGAGTAGGTCCAGCCGCCGAAGGAGTACAGCACCTTGATGTGCGGGTACTTGGCCTTCAGCTGGCGCAGCTGGTTGAAGTTGCCGCGCAGCGGCTGGTCCCAGGTGTCGGCGGTGCCGCTGACGGACTGGTCGGCGGGGTAGGCCTTGTCGTAGGCGGCGTAGGTGTCGTCGACGGTGCACTGGCCGTTCTTGACGTTGCCGAAGGCGTAGTTGATGTGCGTGATCTTCGACGCCGTGCCCGAGGTCACCAGGTTCTTGACGTGGTAGTTGCGGCCGTAGACGCCCCACTCGGTGAAGTAGCCGAGCTTGACCTTGTCGCCGGTGGGCGGCTCGGTGGTGCCGCCGGTGGTGCGGACCCGGACGGCGCCGCTGACCGGGCCGGTCTGGTCGGCGGTGTCACGGGCCTGGACCGAGTACGAGTAGTCCGTGCCCTTGGTCAGGCCGGAGTCCGTGTACGAGGTCGTCGTCACGGTGGCGACCGTCGTGCCGTCGCGCAGGACGTCGTAGTTCTTGACGCCCTTGTCGTCGGTGGCGGCGGACCAGGACAGCTTCACCGAGGTGTCGGTGATGCCGGAGGCGGTGGGGGTGCCGGGGGCGCTCGGAGCGCTGTCACCCGGTTCGGTGGTGCCGCCGTCGCAGCTGCCGCCGTTGAGCTTGCAGTTGGCGGGGGAGCCGGCGCCACTGCCGTTGAAGCCGAAGGAGACGGAGGCGCCGGGGGCGAGACTGCCGTTCCAGGACTTGTTCTTCGCGGTCCAGTGGCTGCCGGAGGAGGTGACGTCGGCATCCCAGGAGGAGGTGACGGACGTGCCGGAGGGGAAGTCCCACTCGACGGTCCAGGAGCTGATGGCGGTGGTGCCGGTGTTCTTCACCGTCCACTTGCCCTCGAAGCCGGATCCCCAGTCCTGGGTCTTGGCGTAGGTGGCGGTGGCGGACGTGGCTGCCTGGGCCGGGCTCGCCAGGCCGACGAGGCCGGCGAAGGGGAGCAACAGGGTCGCGAACCCTGCCGCGGCTCTGTGTCTGAAGCGCATGCTGCGCCTCCTCGATGGAGTTGTGGGGGGCGTGACTGAGCCTCACGCCACACATGGTGCGGTGAGAATAGAAAGGTCTGGACCACCGGTCAATAGGTCTGGACCACCATGCACGGAGTTCTCAGACACCCAACTCCTGCGCCAGCACGGCGGCTTGCACCCGGCTCCGCAGCCCCAGCTTCCCGAGCAGCCTGCTGACGTGGGTTTTCACGGTCGCCTCGGCCATGTCGAGCCGCTCCGCGATGCCCGCGTTGGACAGGCCTTCGCCGAGGCAGGCCAGCACCTCGCGTTCCCGCCGGGTCAGCTGGTCGAGCACCGCCGGGTCGGCCGCGGGCTCCCGGGCGGGCCTCGCGGCGAACTCCGCGATCAGCCGTCGCGTCACCGCCGGGGCGATCAGCCCCTCCCCGCGTGCGACCGTCCGCACGGCCTCCAGCAGCTGCCTCGCCTCGGTGTTCTTCAGGAGGAACCCGGACGCGCCCGCCCGCAGCGCCCCGAAGACGTATTCGTCGAGGTCGAAGGTGGTCAGCACGAGGACGTCCGCGAGCCGCTCCGCGACGACCTGCCGGGTCGCCGACACCCCGTCCATACGGGGCATCTGAACATCCATCAGCACCAGGTCCGGTCGCAGCTCGCGGGCCAGTGCCACCGCCCGCTCGCCGTCCGCGGCCTCTCCGACCACCTCGATGTCGGGCGCGCTGCGCAGGATGAGGACCAGGCCGGCGCGGACGGCCGACTGGTCCTCGGCGACCAGGACGCGAATCATGCGGTGTCTCCTTCGAGGGTGTCGTCGACGGGGAGGGTGGCGCGCACGGCCCAGACCGCGCCCTCCGGCGCGTTCTCGGGCGCTGCTTCGAAGGTGCCGTCCAGCAGGGCCACGCGTTCCCTCATGCCGACCAGGCCCGCGCCGGAGCCGGGGGCGCGCGGGCCGTCCCGGTCCCCGTACGGGCTGGTCACGCTGACGACGAGTGAGCCGTCCCGCCGGGCGAGGGACACGTGGACCCGGCCCGGGGCGGCGTGCTTGAGGGCGTTGGTGAGCGACTCCTGCACGATGCGGTAGGCGGCGAGTTCGACCGGGGCGGGCACCTGACTCCGTTCGGCGTCGAGGGTGACGTCCAGGCCGTTGGTGCGGGCGCCGTCCACCAGCCCGGCGAGGCCATCGAGCGTGGGAGCGGCGGACGGTTCCACGTCGCCGCTGCTGTCGCGCAGGATGCCGATCAGCCGGCGCATCTCGGCGAGCCCTTCCACGCTGTTCTCGCGGATGACCACCAGCGCGTCCTGAGAGGTCTTCGGGTCGTCGAGGGAGAGGGCCGCGGTGGAGTGGATGGCGATCGCGGACAGGTGGTTGGCGACCATGTCGTGCAACTCGCGTGCCATCCGGGCGCGTTCGGCGGTAATGGCCTGGGCGCGGTCCATCTCGGCGAGCAGCGCGGTCTGTTCCGCGCGCAGCCGGGCGGCGTCGGCGGCCTCGCGGTGGTTGCGCACGATCAGCCCGGTGGAGGCCGGCCCGAAGGCGACCAGGCCGGTGACCACGCCGATCAGCAGTGCCTCGGGCTCGCGCCAGAGGGCGAACGGCACGACGGCTCCGGCCACGGTGAGCAGCCCGGTGATCCGCGGGATGCGGTGTGCCGAGGCGGGCGGGCCGTACAGGACGGCCGCGTACATCAGGTCCGTGTACATCAGGATCGTGACGAGGTTGCCCTGGGTGAGGAGGTCCAGGACGATCGCGGCGGTGCCCGTCAGCAGGGCGGTGCGCGGGGCGGTGCGCCGCAGCAGCTCGCAGCCGGCCATCACCGACAGCGGCAGCAGCACCGGCCAGCGGCCCGGCAGCAGCACGTACACCTCGGTGGCGGGGCGGGTGGCCAGCCCGAGTGCCCACAGCAACAGGCCGCCCAGCAGACTGCCCAGGGCGACGTACACGTCGAAGCGGCGTGGGCGGGGGAGTCGTACGGCCATGTCACCATCCAACACGGCCGCCGCGCGCCGGGCGTGATCCCCGCGGAGGGTCCCCGACTGCATCTTTCGATGTACCGCGCATTCGTCACTCGCGACGACGATTACCGCCGCACCGCCCGGGAGCCTGGAGAGGTCACCGAGAGGAGCGAACCGTGATCGTCGCCTTGATCGCCGCCTGCGAGATCGGGTTCTGGGTGCTGCTGGCCGCCGGACTGGCCACCCGCTACCTGCTGAAGATGCCGCGCACGGGCTTGGCGCTGCTGTTGTGCGAGCCGCTGCTGGAGGTCGTCCTGCTGGTCGCCACCGCTCTGGATCTGAAGAACGGTGCAGACCCGAACTGGACGCACGGGCTGGCAGCGCTGTACATCGGCTACACGGTCGGGCACGGCCACCGCACGGTGAAGTGGCTCGACGGCCACGCCGCCCACCGGCTGGGCGGCGCCCCGAAACCGCTCGGCCCGCCGCGCCACGGCATGGCCCGGGCGCGGTACGAGGGCCAGGTCTGGCTGGGCACCCTGGTGGGCGCCGCCGTCGCGACCGCGCTCCTCCAGCTCGCGATCTGGTACGTCGACGACCCGAGCCGCGTCACCTCGCTGGAGAGCTGGCGTTATGTGGCCTGGCGTGCGGCGGGGATCCACGGCCTGATCGCGCTCAGCTACCTGATCTGGCCGCGGAAGGCTCCCGCGGGGGAGCCGGAGGAGCGGCTGGAGAAGGAGGGGGCGCACCGATGAGCAAGGCCCGCGGGAATCTGGTGGAAGGTGTCGTCACCTTCGTGGTCGGCCTCGGGCTGTGGCTGTTCACCGATGACGTGGAGGCCCCCGTCGTGACCCTCACGAAGGCGGGCATCGTGATGATGTGCGTCGGCGGCCTGCTGATCGCCTCCGGCCTGTGGCAGGCGGCGCGCGGCAGAAACTGACTACCGCTCCCCGCCCGGTACCCACAGCACGTCGCCGGTCTCCTTGTTCGCGGTCCTCGCGAGGATGAACAGGAGGTCGGAGAGGCGGTTGAGGTAGGTGGCCGTCAGGGGGTTCATCACCTCGCCGTGCACCTCCAGCGCCGTCCAGGTGGAGCGCTCCGCCCGGCGTACGACCGTGCAGGCCTGGTGGAGCAGGGCCGCGCCGGGGGTGCCGCCGGGGAGGATGAACGAGCGGAGCTTCTCCAGGCGTTCGTTGAAGCGGTCGCAGTCCGCCTCCAGCCTGTCGATGTAGAACTGCTCGACCCGCAGGGGCGGGAACTCCGGGTTCTCCACCACCGGCGTCGACAGGTCCGCGCCCACGTCGAACAGGTCGTTCTGCACGCGGGTGAGGACCTCGACGATCTCCGCGTCCAGACCGCCCAGCGCGACCGCCGTGCCGATCACCGCGTTGGCCTCGTTGGCGTCGGCGTACGCGGAGATCCGCAGGTCGGTCTTGGCGACACGGCTCATGTCGCCGAGCGCGGTCGTGCCCTGGTCGCCGGTCCTGGTGTAGATGCGCGTCAGATTGACCATGCGGCCAGCCTAGTGAGGCTCAGGCGGTTCGGAACACGCGTGTGCCCACTGTCACGGACAGCACGGTGAGGCCGACGGCGACCAGAGAGCCGTACAGCATGTGGGGTGTGGCGTAGCCGCCGACGTAGGCGTCCCGTACCGCGTCCACCAGATAGCGGAACGGCATGAGGTGGGAGAGGACGTCCAGCCAGGCAGGCCCCAGCGTCATCGGCAGCATCAGACCGGACAGCAGCATGGACGGCATGGTCAGCGCGTTGATCGCAGGGCCGAAGCTCTGCGGGGTGTCCATCCGCATCGCCAGCGCGTACGACAGGGCGGCCAGCGAGAGCGTGAGCAGGGCGACGAAGGCGAAGCCGATCAGGACGCCGGCCAGCGGTGCCCGCAGGCCCATCGCCACCGCCGCCAGCACCAGCAGCACGGCCTGGAAGACGAACACCGTGGCCTCCCGCAGCACCCGGCCGAGCAGCAGGGCCAGTCGGCTCACGGGGGTGACGCGCATGCGCTCGACCACGCCGTGGCCCTTCTCGATGATGATCGAGAAGCCCGCGAAGGACGCCCCGAACAGACCGAGTTGGAGCAGCAGCCCCGGTACGAGCACCTGCCAGGAGCTGCCTGCCGTGCCCAGCGGCAGATCCGTCAGCAGGGGGCCGAAGAACAGCAGGTACAGCAGAGGCATGAGCACGCCGAAGAGCAGTGCGAAGCGGGAGCGCAGGGACTGGCGGAGGTAGCGCCCGTAGACGAGCGCGGTGTCGTGCAACAGCATCGATGTGCCTCGGTCTCTCATGTGGCTTCTCCTGCGACTTCTCATACGGCGACGGGGGCCTGCTCGGCCGGGGCGGCGCTGCGGCCGGTGATGGCCAGGAACGTGTCCTGCAGCGAGGCGTCGAGCGATCCGCCGTGGCGCAGCTTCAGCGCGCTCGGGGTGCCCTCGGCGACGACCACGCCGTGGTCGACGACGACCAGCCGGTCGGAGAGGGCGTCGGCCTCGTCGAGGTAGTGCGTGGTCAGGAACACCGTGGTGCCGTGCTCGTCGCGCAGCCGGCGCACCAGGTCCCACAGGTCGGCGCGACTGCCGGGGTCGAGACCGGTCGTCGGCTCGTCCAGGAACAGCACCTCGGGGCGGTGGGTGAGAGCCATGGCGATGTCCAGCCGCCGCCGCTGTCCGCCGGACAGCGCACCGCACTTGCGGTCGAGGAGCCCGGTGAGGTCCAGCTCGCGGGCCAGTTCCCCGGCGCGCTCTGCGGCCCGGGCCCTGGACAGCCGGTACAGCCGCCCCTGGGTGACCAGCTCCTCCCGCACGCTGATCTGCGGATCGACCCCGCCGGACTGTGCCACGTAACCGCAGGCCCGCCGCACGCCGGCCGCGTCGGTCGCCAGGTCGCATCCCGCGACGGTGGCGGCACCGCCGGTCGGTGCCAGCAGGGTCGTCAGCATCCGCAGGGTCGTCGTCTTGCCGGCGCCGTTCGGGCCGAGGAAGCCGAGGATCTCGCCCTCGTGGACGGTCAGGTCGATGGAGCGCACGGCCTCCACGGGGCCGTTCTTGGTCAGGAAGGTACGGGCCAGCCCGGCCGTACTGATGATGGTCATGGCTCCAGAAAAACAGAGTCTCTTAAATTTTGCAATGACTCCAAGTTTTGGGGGACCCCAGAGAAGCTAGGATGCGGACATGGCTGAGGGACTCAGGGAACGGAAGAAGCGCGAGACCCGGCAGCGCATCTCCGACATCGCCACCGGGCTGTTCCTGGAGCGCGGGTTCATGGCGGTGACGATCGCGGACGTGGCGGAGGCGGCCGACGTCTCCGTGAACACCGTCTACAACTACTTCCCTGCCAAGGAGGACCTCTTCTTCGACCGCTCCCAGGGCGTCGTCGACCGGCTCTCGCGCTGGGTGCGCGGCCGGGACGCGGGGGAGTCGGCCACCCGGGCGGTGCTGCGCGAGCTGCGCGCCGAGATCGAGGCCGTCTCGCCCCGTATGGGCCTCATCGAGGGCTACGACCGTTTCATGCGCTGCATCGAGGAGGCACCGCCGCTGCGCTCCCGGCTGTGGGGCATCCAGCAGGAGCTCCAGGACAACCTGGAGGCGACGCTCCGCGAGGAGACCGGCGCCGGTGCCGGTGACCCGCTGCCCGGGCTGATCGCCGGTCAGGTCTGCTGGGTGCACGGCACCCTTTTCGCCGCGATCGGCCGCGAGATGGTCAAGGGGCGCAACCCGGACGAAGTGTCACGGGAGATGCTCGTCGTCCTCGACGACGTCGAGGAGCTGTTGAGCGAGAAGGTGCTCAACTACGCCGTACGAGGCGGCGCGTGACGCGTGTCTCACGTCGTGAGACGTGAAACGCGTTACTAAGCGCTCACACACGCTCTCGCGAGCGCTAGTGTCCGGCCGAGAAGCAGACATGAGCAGCGCGTCAGGGGAGTCGCACAGTGGCACGGAAGCTTGCCGTCATCGGAGCCGGCCTCATGGGGTCCGGCATCGCCCAGGTCTCCGCACAGGCGGGCTGGGAGGTGGTCCTTCGTGACGTCACCGACGAGGCGCTGACGCGGGGCACCGACGGCATCAAGGCGTCGTACGACAAGTTCGTCGCCAAGGGCAAGCTGGAGGCGCACGACGCCGACGCCGCCCTGGCCCGCATCACCGCGACCACCGACCTGGACGCCGTGGCGGACGCGGACGTGGTCGTCGAGGCCGTGTTCGAGAAGCTGGAGATCAAGCACGAGATCTTCCGCGCCCTCGACAAGATCGTGAAGGACGAGGCGGTCCTCGCCTCCAACACCTCCGCCATTCCGATCACCAAGATCGCGGCGGCGACGGAACGCCCCGAACGGGTCGTCGGCACGCACTTCTTCTCGCCGGTGCCGATGATGCAGCTGTGCGAACTGGTGCGCGGCTACAAGACCAGCGACGAAACCCTCGCCACCGCACGGGAGTTCGCCGAGTCGGTCGGCAAGACCTGCATCGTCGTCAACCGCGACGTCGCCGGCTTCGTGACGACCCGTCTCATCTGCGCCCTGGTCGTCGAGGCCGCGAAGCTGCAGGAGTCGGGCGTGGCGAGCGCCGAGGACATCGACCTGGCCTGCAAGCTGGGCTTCGGTCACGCGATGGGCCCGCTGGCGACGGCGGACCTGACCGGCGTCGACATCCTGCTGCACGCCACGAACAACATCTACACCGAGTCCCAGGACGAGAAGTTCGCGGCTCCCGAGTCGATGCGCCGGATGGTTGACGCCGGTGACATCGGACGCAAGAGCGGGCAGGGCTTCTACAAGCACTGAAACCGCACATGCCCAGGGGCCCATCACACCCACGGGTGAATTCGGTATCGGTTCGCTTACAAGAAGCAACCTCTGACTCCTCCACACAGTCAGAGGTTGCATCACCCACATCCAGAACGCGGAGCACGATTCGCACGCACGGGGAGCGCATATGTACATCAGGGGCGACCACGCCGGGCTGGTCGTCGGGGGCCGCCTCGACGTCCGGAGCGCGGCGGACGCCCGTACGGTCCTGCACTCGGCCGTCGACGACGGAGTCGGGGACCTCGTGCTGGACCTGTCCGAACTGGACTCCTGGGACGCCACCGGCCTGGGTGTGATCATGGGAGCCCACCGACGGGCCGGCCGCTGCGGCCGGCGCCTGGTGCTGCGCGACGTACCGCCGCAGATGCAGCGCCTGCTGGTGGCCACCCGCCTGCACCGGATCCTGGCGATCGAGGGAGGCATCGGGGTGGAGACGCTCCCCCGCGTGTGACGGCTCGTACGGGTGTGAGCCGGGCGACCGGGGAGACCCGGACGCCTGTCGCCACGCCGGGCGACGCGCACAATCCTCACGAGACCGTGACGTTACGGACGGAGCGGTACCCCGGACTGTCGTAGATACTGTGCGAAGGTTTAGGGTTCGGCTGCCCGCTGCCTTGACACCCTTCGAGCGGGACCGGACCAGAAGCGACAGCGCGGTGTGCAGCAAGGCCGGGAGGGGCTTTTCCGAGCACACACACGCTTTTGGGGGGCTTGACCTATGGATCCTGACAACCAGGGACCCGAGGAGTACGGCCACGACGGCGACGGCCCCGCGCCGCGCCAGCGCCCTCCCAGGGAATCCCTCACACCCGAGTTCGCCCAGCACGCACCGGCGCTCGCCCGCACGGTGCAGCTCGTCGCCGGCGATTTCCTGCTGACGGTCAACCCCGTCGACGGCAGCGAGATCGAGGCCTGCCCGCCCACCCGACGGCCCGCCCGGCCCGTGAAGCTCACCGCGGCCGAGCGTGCCGAGGCCGAGCGCGCGGCCCGCCCGCCCGTCCCGCCCGGCCCCCCGCAGCCCGCCCTGCCGCTGCTGGCCCGCCAGGACGAACGCGAGCGCCTGGTGCGCCTGCTCGCCCGCGGCCGCTCCACCCGCCTCACCGGCCCGGCCGGCTCCGGTCGCACCCGCCTCCTCGACCTGGTCGCCGAGGACTGCTCCGACCTCGCCCCCGACGGCGTGGTCCGTCTCAACGGCTTCGGACGTACTTCCGAGGACCTGCTGTACGGCCTGTTCCACGCGGTCTTCAGCGCCCCGCTGTACCGCCCGGACCGGGACGAGCTGCTCACCCACCTCCGTGAGATCGGCGCGGTCGTCGTCCTCGACGACCTGGAGTTCGGCGGCGCCGCGCTGGACGAGCTGCTGGAGGCGACCCCCGAGTGCGCCTTCCTCTTCGGCGCGACCCCGGACGTGCCGGCCCCCTCGGCCGACTCCGCCGTCGAGGAGGTCGTCCTCGGCGGGCTGGAGCGCGCGGCCGGGCTCGACCTGCTGGAACACGCTGTCGGCCGGAGCCTCACCGAGGACGAGTCCAACTGGGCCGGCGACCTCTGGTTCGAGTCCGAGGGCCTGCCGCTGCGCTTCGTCCAGGCCGGTGCCCTGCTGCGGCAGCGCGACCGGCTGCGCGCCGGCACCAGTGCCGTCGACGAGTTCGGCGTGTTCGAGGACGCGCCCCCGGCCGACAGCACCGAGACCTACGACCTCGGCGACGACGTGCCGCTGCCCGCGCTCGGCGAGGCCGCCGCGCCCGCGCCGCTGCTCGCCTCCCGGCTGAGCGCCTCCGCCCGCGCCACCCTGCGGTTCGCGCTCGTCCTCGGCGGCGAGGTCCCGCACCAGGCGCATCTGCCCGCCCTGGTCGGCGACACCCACGCGGACGCCGCACTCGGCGAACTGGCCGCCTGCGGTCTGGTCTCCCCGGTCGGCTCGCGCTACCGCCTCGCGGCCGGCGTGCCGGCCCAGCTGGAGGCGGCCGGATACGCCGACGACACCGAGGCCGGTGCCCGCAGCGCCGCCCAGCATTACTCCTGGTGGGCCGGGCACCCCTCGGTCACCCCTGAGCGCGTGTGCGCCGAGGCCGACGCGGTCCTCGCCGCCCTTGCCGTTCTCGGGCCGGTCACCCGTCCGCCCGCCGAGGGCGAGGAGAGCGCGGCCGTGCACCTGGCCCGCACCGCCGCCCCCGCGTTCGCCGCCGGACTGCACTGGAGCGCCTGGGAGCGGGCCCTGCGCTCCGGCGCCGAGGCCGCCCGGCTCGCCGGAGACGTGGCAGAAGAGGCCTACTTCCACCACGAGCTCGGAGTCCTCGCGCTGTGCGCGGGGCAGCTCGACCGGGCCCGGGCCGAACTGGAGGCCTCCATCGGCCTGCGCGGCGCTCTCGCCGACAAGCGGGGCACCGTCGCCGGCCGCCGTGCCCTCGCCCTGGTCGCCGACCGCTCGGGCACCCCGATCGGGCTCGGGCCGACCGCGGGGGAGGAGGTGCCCGACACCCGCGATGAGGAGTCGGCGTCCCCGCCCGGCGGTGTTCCGGCGCCCTTCCCGCAGCTCCAGCAGCCGCCCTCCGCGACCCTGGTCACCCACCGCAGCTCGCCCGCGCCCTCACGGGCGGCCCGGGGCGGCCTCAAGGGGCTGGCCCGGCGCAACCTCGTGGCCGCCGGTGCCGGTGCCCTGCTCGTCGCCGTCCTGGGCACGGTGGTGACGCTGGGTGCCACCTCCGACAACGACAGGAACCCGCCTTCCGGCCAGGTCGGCGTCAACCCGTCCGCCAGCCAGGGTGTCGACGACGACAGCATCGGTGCCGACCGGCCGGGGAACGACGGCGGCGGCGACACCGGCGGTGCGCCCGCTCGCCCGACGGACCCGGGCCCGGACGGGACGCCCGGCACGTCGGACGACCCGACGCCGACGGATTCCCCGAGCGGTTCGCAGGACCCGAGTGACTCCCCGTCGCCGTCGAAGCCGCCGTCGTCCTCGAAGCCGCCCGCCACGTCCAAGCCGCCCGCGACGTCGAAGCCGCCCACGTCGAAGCCGCCGACGTCCAAGCCGCCGACGTCCGAGCCGCCCACCTCGCAGCCGCCCACCTCCGAGCCGCCGACCTCGGAGCCGCCGACGACGAGCCCCTCCACCTCGAACTCGGCCAGCGGCCCGGCGCCCAGCTCTCCCACGAGTACTTCGGCGAGCGCGTCGCAGAGCGCCACGGGCACGCCGAGCGGCCCGGAGACGGTGATCTGACGCCTGTGCACACGGCAGGGCCGGGTCCGCTCCTCGGACCCGGCCCTGTTCGTCGTCGTCCGGCTGTCAGAACAGCCGCAGCTTGTCGTCCTCGATGCCCCGCAGCGCGTCGTAGTCGAGCACCTGGCAGCCGATGCCGCGGTCGGTCGCGAGCACGCGGGCCTGGGGCTTGATCTCCTGCGCCGCGAAGACACCGCGCACCGGGGCGAGATGGGGATCGCGGTTGAGCAGCTCCAGGTAACGCGTGAGCTGTTCCACGCCGTCGATCTCACCGCGCCGCTTGATCTCCACGGCGACGGTCCTGCCGTCGGCGTCCCGGCACAGGATGTCGACCGGCCCGATGGCCGTCGGGTACTCGCGTCGGATCAGCGTGTAGCCGTCGCCGAGTGTCTCGATACGGTCGGCGAGCAGCTCCTGGAGGTGCGCTTCCACGCCGTCCTTGATCAGGCCGGGGTCGACGCCCAGTTCGTGCGAGGAGTCGTGGAGGACTTCCTCCATCGTGATGATGAGCTTCTCACCCGCCTTGTTGACGACGGTCCAGACGCCTTCCTCCTCGCCGGTGCCCTCCTTCAGGGTGCACGGCGGCGACATCCAGTTCAGGGGCTTGTAGGCCCGGTCGTCGGCGTGGATCGAGACGCTGCCGTCCGCCTTCACCAGGATCAGGCGCGGGGCCGAGGGGAGGTGGGCGGTGAGCCGCCCGGCGTAGTCCACGGAACAGCGGGCAATGACGAGACGCATGGTCGGCAACGCTACTCGACGGGCACCTGTCGACGCGATTCGCCCTGGAAAACACGTGTTCGGTAATGGCCGATTGTGTGCATGGTGTGCTCATTGGGAGTGTCTCATCTGCGCATTTTCCTGGTGCCGTCACCCCGCGTTGCTTACCGTATGAACGGGAGGTCGCGGTGCGTGTACGCAGCGTGTCCGGGTGTCGCGAACTTCCCTTTCTGTCCGGCAACCCCTGCCCGCCGGGCGGGGGTGCGAGAGGAGAACTCATGTCGCTCGACGTCTCACCGGCCCTACTCGAACAGGCCGAGCGAGGCGAGGTCGACGAAGCGGAATTCGTCGACTGCGTCCGGATCTCCCTGCCCTATGCGTGGGAGATGATCAGCTCACTGGTGGCCCAGCTGAAGGTGGACGGCGGTGCGTTCGCCGACAACCAGACGCCCCCGCCGGACGAGCAGGCACGCGGTCAGCTGCTGCGTGCGCTTGCGAGTGACGCGATACGCGGCGCGCTGCAACGGCACTTCGGTGTGCGCCTGGCCTTCCAGAACTGCCATCGGGTGGCCGTGTTCCCGCTCGACTCCTCGGTCGACGAGAAGCTGGACCGTTTCACCTCGGTCCGCAGTCAGGTGCTGAACCAGTCTCCCGAGTTCCGGGACTGCTGACGCGGCGCCACTTGCTTGCCGCTCCGTACGCGGGAGGTGCGGTTCTGTACCGGAGCGGCAAGCCCCCAGGAAGTCATCGCGCCCTCAGACGAGTTGGGGGAGCACCTCGGTGCCCAGCCGCCGCACGTTCTCCTCGGTCGCC
The DNA here is from genome assembly GCF_001280065.1 of Streptomyces sp. NRRL B-1140. GTDB lineage: Bacteria > Actinomycetota > Actinomycetes > Streptomycetales > Streptomycetaceae > Streptomyces. The sequence goes on along the minus strand of NZ_LGEA01000092.1, from coordinate 61,005 downwards.
GCCAGGTCGCCGGAGCCCTCGACGAGCAGCGCGAAGCGGGAGATACCCGTCCGCTCGCTGGTCGCCGCCAGCCGGTCCGCGCACAGCCGCGGAGTGCCCACCGGGTGGAGTCCGCAGAGCAGTTCGGTGTAGGCCAGCGGGTCGCGCATCCGGCGCGTGCGCCCGTCGACCGTGACATGCGCCTCCAGGCCCTGCTTCAGCCAGCCCGGCATCGCCTTCATCAGCGTCTCCGCCGCGTCGACCCGCCGGTCCGCGATCTGGCAGACGCCGGCCGACACATGGGACGCGCCCAGGATCTCCTCCGGCGAGCGGCCGCAGGCCCGTGCGTGCTGCCGCCACAGCGCGACCATCTCGGCCTTCTCCTCGTCGCCCACGTGCATCCCGAGCAGCATCGACAGGCCCCGCTCGGCGGCGAGCCGCACGCTCGACGGCGAGGTGCAGGCGACGACGAGCTCGGGCCCCGCGCCCTCCGTCAGGGCCTCCGAGGGTCGTGGCACCACCGGGACTTCACGGAAGCGGAACCGCTCCCCGTCGGCCGCCACGGACGACTCGCGCAGCCACCGCACCAGAAGCTCCAGGGACTCCGGGAACCCGTTCTCGTACGCCTCCAGGCCCGCGCCGAACACCTCCAGGTCCACCCAGGGGCCGCCGCGTCCGACACCGAGCGTGAAACGCCCGTCGCTCGTGTGGTGCAGCAGCGCCGCCTGTTCGCCGAGGGCCACGGGGTGCGCGGTGGGCAGCACGCTCACCGCCGTACCGACCCGGATGCGCCGGGTGCGGCCCAGCAGAAAGGCGGCCAGGGTGATGGCCGACGGGCAGGTGCCGTACGGCACGAAGTGGTGCTCGGCCAGCCAGACCGTGTCGAGCCCGGCCTCCTCGGCCACCTCGGCCGAGCGGACCGCGCGGTGCAGCGCCTCTCCCTCGCCCTGACCGGGGAACTGGGCCGCCAACACGAAACTTCCAACGCGCATTGCTTTCCTGCTTCCTTGGCTCCGACACGGAGCTCCCCCACAGCGCATAACCGTCCGACACGTGCCGAGGACACGGGCGGGCGGAGTATTTTGCGGATTGTCTGCAGAATGGCCGCTCGTCGGCAGCCGGGGGAGAGGGTCGTCCCGGGGCGGGGCCGCCGGACTCGCGGGGCACTCCGGGCGATTCGTGCCGTACGCGTACCTCTCCGCGCGCCGCGTAGGCTGGATACGGCCCGTGCTTCCTGTATAGCCCCGAGAGGTGTCCCGTGTCCCCGCGTCGCAACCGACCCAAGGACGCCGGTTCTTCCGGCCGGAGCGCCGAGGACGACCGCCCCGGCCGCTACGGCGGCTGGCAGTCCTCGGAGAACTGGCAGGGCGAGAACTGGAACGTGCGGCACGTGGCCGGCGCGAGCGCGCAGGGCAAGGCGTACCGCTGCCCGGGTTGCGACCAGATGATCCCGGACGGAGTGCCGCACGTGGTGGCCTGGGCGGACCACGTGGGCGTGGACGACCGGCGGCACTGGCACAAGGCCTGCTGGAACGCGCGGGACCGCCGCACCCCGGGGGTGCGGCGGTCCCGTAACGCGCCGAGATTCTGACCGGGCTCAGACGTCCCGCTTCTCCTGGAGCACGAAGGCGCCGCCGAAGGCGACGGCCGTGACGCCGAGGATGATCCACAGCGGGTCCCAGCCCGACGGGCCGGACTCGCTCAGGGAGTTGGCGTAGAAGACGCTGAGCTGGTTCGGGATCGAGTACTCGAACAGTGCGTCGCGCACCTCCTGCAGGGACTCGGAGAACATGAACAGCGCGATCACGAGGGGGGCCAGCACGGCGCCGATCATGATGGTGATGGCGCCGGCCGAGTGCCGGATGATCGAGCCGACGAGCAGCGAGAGCAGGCCGAGCAGCGCGATGTAGAGCGAGATGCCGACCGTGCCCTTGAGCCACTCACCGCCGGAGGGGGACTTGGCGCCATCGCCCTCCAGCATCGCCACGTGCAGGAACGCGACGAGCGACGCGGACACCAGCGTCACGGCGAACGCGGTCAGGAAGAACACCACGGCCTTCGCCGCCAGCACCCTGCCCCGGCTCGGGCACGCGACCATCGTGGTGCGGATCATGCCGGTGCCGTACTCCGAGGCCGTGGTCAGCACACCCAGCGTGATGATGCACATGCTGCCCAGCAGCAGCCCGAAGAACCCCAGGCCGAGGGGGCTCTCGCCGTCCAGGGCCGGGTCGGACTCGGCCACCACCACGCCGGTCAGCGTGCCGATACCGATGACGAGCAGGACGAACACACCGAGCGTCCACAGGGTGGAGCGCACCGACCTGATCTTCGTCCACTCGGACGCGATGGCGTGCCCGAGGTGCGTGCGCACGACAGGGATCGGCGAGGTGTAGCCGGCACCGCCGCCGTAGGGGGCGGGACCGGGAGCCGCCTGCCAGGCGGGCGCGGCCTGCGGCATCTGGGACTGGGGGCTGCTCATCGGGCGTCCTCGGGCTTGGTCAGGTCGGCGGTCGGGGCGGCGGGCGCGGGCGGCGCGGCGGCGGGCTGCGCGGGCGCGGCGTCCGGCTGGGGCGCGGGCTGCGGGGCGCCCTGGGGCGCCGGAGGCGTCTGGGGCGCGGGCTGGGCGTACGGGTTGGCGGTGCCCGGGCCGGAGGCGCCCTGGGCGGAGCCGTACGGGCCCGCCGGAGCCTGGCCAGGGGGGCCGCCCGCTGCGCCCTGCTGTGGGCCCGGGAAGGGCGCGCCGCCCTGCTGGGGCGGCGGCGGGGCGTACCAGCCCGGCTGGCCCTGCCCGGGCACCGGCATCGGCGGCTGCGCGCCGGGCGGCAGCGGCTGCTGGAGCCCTTCCTTCTGGTCGATGGTCGAGCGGTAGTCGACGGCGCCCTGCGTCATCCGCATGTACGCCTCCTCCAGGGAGGCCTGGTGCGGCGACAGCTCCCACAGCCGTACGTCGGTGCCGTGCGCGATGTCGCTGATGCGGGGCAGCGGCAGCCCGGTCACACGCAGCGCGCCGTCCTGCTCGGGCAGGACATGACCGCCCGCCTCGGTCAGCGCGGACGACAGCTTCTCGCGCTGCTGCGGCTCGGTGTCGGGCGTGCGCACGCGCGCGAAGTCCGCCGAGTTCGCCGAGATGAAGTCGGTGACGCTCATGTCCGCGAGCAGCTGACCGCGCCCGATGACGATGAGGTGGTCGGCGGTCAGCGCCATCTCGCTCATCAGATGGGAGGAGACGAAGACCGTGCGGCCCTCCGCCGCCAGCGCCTTCATCAGGTTGCGCACCCAGAGGATGCCCTCGGGGTCCAGGCCGTTGACCGGCTCGTCGAACAGCAGCACCTGCGGGTCGCCGAGCAGCGCCGCCGCGATGCCGAGCCGCTGCCCCATGCCGAGGGAGAAGCCCTTGGACCGCTTCTTGGCCACGTCCTGCAGACCGACGACCCCGAGCACCTCGTCCACCCGCCGGGCCGGGATGCCCGAGAGCTGGGCCAGGGACAGCAGGTGGTTGCGGGCGGACCGGCCGCCGTGCACCGCCTTGGCGTCCAGCAGGGCGCCGACCTGCCGGGCGGCGTTGGGCAGCCTGCGGTACGGATAGCCGCCGATCGTCACCTGCCCGGCCGTCGGGTTGTCCAGGCCGAGGATCATGCGCATCGTCGTCGACTTGCCCGAGCCGTTCGGCCCGAGGAAGCCGGTGACGGCTCCGGGCCGCACCTGGAAGGAAAGGTTGTACACAGCGGTCTTGTCGCCGTAGCGCTTCGTCAGGCCGACTGCTTCGATCATGCTCCGCACCCATCGCAAGGTTCAGGACAGCGGGGCACACGCCCCCGTAAGGGTTAGGAGGATATCGAGGCGCTGACGGTTCCTTCCAAGAGGAGGTAAAGGCCGGCCCGCGCCGATCCCTCTATGCGTCGCGCTTCTTCAGCAGCACGTAACCGCCGACGAGCGCGGCGAGCACCCACAGCCCCATGATCCCGAGGCCGCCCCACGGCCCGTACGGCGTGTCGTCGTCGATCGGCGTGACCACCTGCATGATCTTGCTGCCGGCCTGGTCGGGAAGAAACCGGCCGACCTTCTTCGTCGCGTCGACGTTGCCCAGGATGTTGGAGATCAGGAAGAAGAACGGCATCAGGATGCCCAGCGACAGCATCGGCGAGCGCAGCATCGCGGCGATGCCCATGGAGAACATCGCGATCAGCGCCATGTAGAGCCCTCCGCCGAGCACGGCCCGCAGCACCCCCGGGTCGCCGATCCCGGCCCGGTGCGAGCCCAGCATCGCCTGCCCCAGGAAGAAGGCGGCGAAGCTGGTGACGAGACCGACCAGCAGGGCGAGCCCACTGGCGACGGCGATCTTGCTGAACAGGAAGGACCCCCGCTGCGGCACCGCGGCCAGCGAGGTGCGGATCATGCCGGTGCTGTACTCGTTCGACACGACCAGCACCCCGAACACGATCATCGCGAGCTGACCGAGACTCATCCCCGCGAAACTGATGAACGTCGGATCGAACTCCGCCCGGTCCTGCGCGTTCATCGAGTCGAACTCGTTCTTCGACAGCGCCGAGATCAGCATGCCGAGGGCGACCGTCACGACCACCACCAGCGAGAGTGTCCACACCGTGGATGCCACCGACCGGATCTTGGTCCACTCCGACCGGACGACCTGCGTCACCGCCATGCCTCAGCCCCTCTTCCAGCCGTCGCCCCACTGCTGCCGCGCAGGCTCGGGGCTCGGCGCGCTCGTCCCGCTGTGTGCGTGGTACTCCACCGACTCCGCGGTCAGCCGCATGAACGCCTCCTCCAGCGAGGCCTGTTGCGGACTCAGCTCGTGCAGCGTGATCCGGTGCTGCGCCGCCAGCTCACCGATCTGCTCCGCCTTGCCGCCGTCCACCTCCAGCACCCCGTCACCGCTCTGCACGGCCACGATCCCGGCCTGCCGCAGCACGTCGAGCAGCCGCTCCCGCTGCGGGCTGCGGACCCGGACGTACGAGCGTGAGTTGCGGTCGATGAAGTCCGCCATGGAGGTGTCCGCGAGGAGCCGCCCCTGCCCGATCACGACGAGGTGATCGGCGGTCAGGGCCATCTCGCTCATCAGGTGGGAGGAGACGAACACCGTCCGGCCCTGCGCGGCGAGCGACTTCATCAGGGTACGGATCCAGTGGATGCCCTCGGGGTCGAGGCCGTTGACCGGCTCGTCGAACATCAGGATCCGCGGATCGCCGAGCAGCGCGGCCGCGATGCCGAGCCGCTGCCCCATGCCCATCGAGAAGCCCTTGGTCTTCTTCTTCGCGACCGCGGTGAGCCCGACCGTCTCCAGCACCTCGCGCACCCGGCTCCGCGGAATGCCGTTGCTCTGCGCGAGGCACAGCAGATGGTTGTAGGCGGTGCGACCGCCGTGCCAGGCCTTGGCCTCCAGCAGGGCGCCGATGTACGTCAGCGGGTCCTTGAGTTGCGGGTAGCGCTTGCCGTCGATACGGACGTCGCCGGCGGTCGGATGGTCGAGCCCCAGGATCATCCGCATGGTCGTCGACTTGCCCGCGCCGTTCGGCCCGAGGAAGCCGGTGACGATGCCCGGTCTGACGGTGAAGGAGAGGTTGTTGACCGCCACCTTCTCGCCGTATCGCTTCGTCAGCCCCTCGAGCTCAATCATGCCGCCACGCTAGAGCGTGGCAAAGCCCTCTGCCACCCGAGCGGCAGAGGGCTTTGCGGAGGTTCAGACTCCGTATACCCCGGTGTTACCGGGACTGCTGGGCCGGGACCCCACGGGAGATCGGCTCGTCCTCGGCCGGCGTGCCGGCGGCGGCCACCGCGGCGCCCGTGAGCGTCGCGAGCATCTCGCGGACGTTGGTCAGCTGGGCGTTGATGCTGTCGCGGCGGTTGGTGAGGGCGGCCAGCTCGCGCTCGGATTCCGAACGGATGCGGTCGGCCTTGGCGTTGGCGTCGGCCACGATGTCCTCGGCCTGGCGCTGAGCCGTCTCGACCGTCTGGCGGGCGCGGCGCTCGGCGTCCGTGCGCAGCTTCTCGGCCTCCAGGCGCAGCTGCTCGGCGCGGTGCTCGATCTCGGCGAGGCGCTTCTCGGCCTTGGCCTGACGGGAGGCCAGGTCGCGCTCGGACTGCTCGCGGCGCTTGGCGAGGTTCGTCTCGAAGTCGGCGGCGGCCTGTGCGGCCTTGGCGCGGGTCTCCTCGAAGAGGGCGTCCGCCTCCTCACGCTTGGACTGCGCGTCCTTCTGCGCCTCGGCACGCAGCTGGGAAGCGTCACTCTTGGCCTTCTCGACGATCCGCAGGCCCTCGTCCTCGGCCTTCGCCTTGCGCTCCGCCGCGTACGACTCGGCGTCGTTGCGCACCTGCTGGGCCGCCGACTCGGCGAGCTCGCGGTGCTGCTCGGCGGCGCGCCGGGCCTCCTCGCGCAGGTCCTTCGCCTCTTCCTCGGCGAGACGGAGGATCTTCTCCACGCGCGCGCCGAGACCCGCGTACGACGGCTCGGCGTCGGTGATCTGGGCCTGGGCGTTCTGCGTCTCGAGGTGGAGCTCTTCGATGCGCTTTTCCAGAGCGGTGATGCGGGAGAGAGCGCTGTCACGGTCGGAGACGAGCTTGGAGATACGTTCGTCCACCTGAGCGCGGTCGTACCCACGCCGCACAAGCTCGAAGCCGTAGGGGGAAGTGTCGCTCATGGGGTTCCTGTCGAATGAGACCGGTGAGGTGATAGGTGGAATCCTAGGGGCCGAAACGGTGTGTCATCGAGCGGATGCGCGTTTGATCTGGAAAATGAGACCCCTTTTGAGTGGCTAAGCGGCGGATCGCTTGCCAAAACTTGGTCAAAGCCCCCGGATGGCCCCGGAATCGGGCTCCCCGGCCCGGCTTACCGCTAGCCGTCCGAGGACTTGCCACCCGATCGGGGCGCTCCGACCGTCGCGCCCGCCTTGACCCCGTTGTCCTTGGAGCCGGCGGGTGCCTCGAAGGATTCCAACGCCTCCAGGACGTCCTGGACACGGGAGATCTCGGCGTTGATGTCCTCCCGCCGGCGAACCAGGACCTCCAGCTCGCGCTTGCCCTCCTCGACCGTGCGCTTGGCCTCGCGGATCGCCTCGGCCTTGAGCTCCTCGGCCTCGCGGACCAGCGTGGTCTTCTTCTGCTCGGCCTCCTTGAGCAGCCCCTCCGCCTTCTTCACCGCGGCGATACGCACCTTGCCGGCCTCGGAGTTGGCCTCCGAGACGATCTCCTTGGCCTTCGCCTGCGCCTTCGCCAGCTGCTCCTCGGCCGCCTTGACGAGCGCGTCGCAGCGGTCGCCCGCCGACTTCATCGTCTCGGCCGACTCACGGCGGGCCCGCTCGTGCAGCTCCTCGATCTCGGAGGTGATGCGGTCGCGCAGCTCCTCGGCACGCTCCCTTATCTGCGTGGCGTCCCGGCGCGCACCGACCAGCAGCTCGTCGGCGTCCGTACGGGCCTTCTCCACGAGCGAGTTGCCCTCGACCGTCGCCTCGGAGACGAGCCGGTCGGCCTCCTTGCGGGCCGCGCCCACCATGGTGTCGGCCCGCGACTCGGCCTCCGCGGTGGTCTTGTGCGCCTGCTGCTGTGCCTCGGTCAGCAGCTTGTCCGCCTCGGCCGTGGTCTCCGTGATGAGCTTGTCGACCTGCTCGGCCGCCTCCGAGCGCCGCTTGTTGGCGTCCTTGCGGGCTTCGTCCAGCGTGCGGTCGGCCTCCTCGCGAGCCGTGGCGACGAGGCGCTCCGCCTCCGCCTCCGCGTCGGTCTTGACCCGCTCGGCCTCGCGGCGGATCCGCTCGGCGTGCTGCTGCGCCGAGCCGACCGTCTCGGCGGCCTCGGCCCGCAGCCGCTCCGCCTCGCCGGTGGCCTCCGCGACCAGCTGGTCGGCCTTGGCGACGGACTCGGTCCGCACCCGGTCGGCCTCCGTGGCCGCCTCGGACCGCACGCGCTCGGCCTCGGACAGGGCCTCCGTGCGGACCCGCTCGGCCTCGTTGACCGTGTCCATCCGCAGCCGGTCGGTCTCCTGGACCGTCTCGGTGGTGAGCCGCTCCGCCTCGGCGCGCGCCTCGCCGATGAGGGTGTCCGCCTGCGTCGCCGCGTCCGACCGGATGCGGTTGGCGTCCTCACGGGCGTCCGCCCGGGTGCGCGAGGCGCTCTGCTCCGCCTCGGCGATCGCGTCCGACGCCTCCGTGCGCACCCGCTGGGCGTGCTCGGCGACCTCCGTGCGGATCCGCTCCGCCTCCGAGATCGCCTCGGTCATCGTCCGCTCGGCGAGCGCCTTGGCGGCCTCGGTCTCCTCGTGCGCCTCGCGCCGCAGCCGGCCCGCGTCCTCGCTGGCCCGCTCCCGCTCGGCGTAGGCGTCGGAACGGACCCGGTCCGCCTCCTCCTGGGCCTCCCGGCGGGTACGGTCCGCCGCGTGCTCGGCGGCGGAGCGCAGACCGGTGATCTCCTCCTGGGCCTGCTCGTGCAGCCCCGCGACGGAGTCCCGGACCTGCTGGGCGTGCTGCTCGGCCGCCGCCACCATCTCGGTGGCACGACGGTCGGCCTCCTCGACCAGCCGTACGGCCTCGGTCTGCGCCTCCTCCACGCGCTTGCGCGCCGAGGCCAGCAGCTCCTCGCTCTGCTCGCGGGCCCGTTCGCGCTCCTGGTCGGCCTCCTGACGGGCGCTGCCGAGGACCTCCTCGGCCTCGCGGCGACGCCGGTTGGCCTCCTCCTGGGCGGCGGCCAGCGTCTCGGACGCCTCCGTGGCGAGGCGCTCGGCCGCGGACTGCGCCTCCGCGCGCATCCGGTCCGCGCTCTCCTGTGCCTCCGACTTCAGCCGCTCGGCCTCGGTCGCCGCCTCCGAGCGCAGCCGCACGGCGACGGCTTCGCCCTCGGCGCGCGCCGCGGACGCGTCCGCGGCGGCCTCGTCGCGCAGCCGCTCGGCCTCCGCCTCGGCCTGCTGCCGGAGTGTGCGGATCCGCTCGGCGGCCTCGGCCCGCAGCCGCTCGTTCTCCTCGGAGGTCTCGCGGCGGAGCCGCGCGGCCTCCTCACGGGCGTCCGACAGCGCCTGCTCGGCGGCCGTCAGCCGCTCCTCCGCCTCCGTCTGGAGCCGGGTCAGCTCCTCGGCGGCCTCGGCCCGACGGGCCTCTATGGCCCGCTGGGTCTCCTCGTGCAGCTCCCGTGCCGCGCGCTCGGCGTCCTCCTTGAGCGCCTCGGCCTGCTCGACGACCTCCTCGCGGTGCCGCTCGGCCTCCTGCCGGGTGCGCTGAAGGGTCTCCTCGGCCTGCCGGCGCAGGGTCGTCGCCCGCTCGATGGCCTCGGTGCGGACCTTCTCGCTGTCCGCCTGGGCCGTCGTGCGCAGCTCGTCCGCGTCCGCCTTGGCCTTGGCGAGCAGCTCCTCGGCGGACTTCGCCGCCTCCTCGATCTGCGCCACGGCCTCCTTGCGGGCCTCGGCGCGGATCTTCTCGCCCTCGTCGACCGCGTCCGCGCGCAGCTGCTCGGCCTCGCCGCGCAGCCGGCGGGCCTCCTCCTGCAGCTCGACCGTCTTGGCGCGGTACTCCTTGGTGTCGTCCTTCGCCGCGCCCTTGAGCTGCTCGGCGATGTCGTGCGCCTCGGCCCGCAGCCGGTCCGCCTCGGCCTCGGCCTCGGAGCGGATCCGCTCGGCCTCCTCGGCCGCGGCCCTGGTGGTCTTCTTGGCGTCCTCCGACGCCTTGTCGAGGACCTCCTCGGCGGTCCGGGCCGCCTTGGACAGCTGGGTCGCGGTCTCCTCGGCGGTGAGCGTGCGGGCCTTCTCGGAGGCCTCCGCGACGATCTTCTCGGCCTCGGCCTTGGCGTCGGCGACGAGCTGCTCGGCCTCGGACTTGGTGTTCTCGGCCTCCTTCGTGGCCTCCTCGACCAGCCGGGCGACCTGCTCCTTGGCGGTGCGTGTACGCGTCTCGTTCGCCGACTCGGCACTCGCCAGGGCCTTGGCGGCGGCCTCCTTGGCCTCCGTGACCAGCTTCTCCGACTCGGCCTGCGCCTTGCGCAGCGCCTCCTCGGCCTCGGCCATCCGCTGCTCGGCGGCCTTGCTCAGCTCCTGGGCCTCGCGGCGCGCGGACTCCGACTCGGTGACGGTCGACGTGCGCAGCTGCTCGGCGTGGTCGGTGGCCTCCTGCGCCTGCGTGGAGGCGGCGTTGAGCAGGCGCTCGGCGTCCGTACGGGCGCGGCGCAGGATCTGCTCGGCCTCGGCCCGGGCCTCCTCGGCCGCGCTCGTCAGCCGCTGCCGGGCCTCCGTCGCCAGCCGCTCGGCCTCCGCGCGGGCGGTGGCGAGGGACTGTTCGGCCTCGGCCCGGGACTCCTCCAGCAGCCGGCGTGCCTGCTGCTCGGTACGTGCCCGCAGCTGCTCGGCCCACGCCACGTTCTCGTTGACGTGCGACTCGACCGTCTGGCGGCGCTCGGACAGTTCCTGGTCCAGCTGCTGGCGGCGGGTCACCGCCTCCTGGTGCAGCTCCGCCTGGAGCCGGGCCGCCTGTTCGGCGTGCTCCTGGAGGATCCGCTGGGTCTGGGCCCGGGCCTCGCTCAGCTCGCGGTCGGCGTCCGCGCGGATCTGGTCGGCCTGCATCTGCGCGTTGCGCAGCAACTGCTCGGCCTGCCAGCCGATGTCGCCCCCCTCGAAGGAGGGCCGGGACATGATGGTGCGCCGCGCCTCGTGCAGCTTGGCGCGCAGCACCTCGACCTGGTAGCCGAGGTCCTCGGCGTGCTGGATCGCCTTTTCCCGTTCGGTCTTCAGCCGCTTCATCTCGGCTTCGAACCGAGAGAGGTGGTCGACGTCAGCCGCCGGCTCTCGCTCCTGGCTCTCGTAGCCCCGCACTGCGCGGTCCCATCCGTCCCCTGGTCGCAACTCTTTCCGAACGAGCTCCGTCCATCCGCCGAACGGGGCCCCCGGGGAATGGTGTCAGATCATCGGCGGAGCAGAGGCTGCTGCCCCGACGCTCGTCCCCCGAAACCCGGACCCCGGTGGTCCTGCCGTCGCACGGCGGGACCGCGGTCACCCTGGACTGAGCGGCGACCGCCCCCAACCCTACCGGCCCCTATGTACGAGGGTCAGTGCTCAGGTGACTCAACAGGCGCCGAAGTGACCAGTTCTGTCAGTACGCCGTGACAGTCCTTGGGGTGCAGGAAGGTGATCCGTGACCCCATGGAACCGACTCGCGGCTCTTCGTACAGCACGCGTACGCCCTTGCCCTTGATCTCGTCGGCGTCACCGTCGACATCCGCCGTACCGAAGGCGATGTGGTGCACGCCCTCGCCGTTCTTGGCAAGCCACTTGGCGACGGTGGAGTCCTCGCGGGTCGGCTCCAGGAGCTGCAGGTACGTGGCCCCGCCGTCGGACGTCTCGTTGATCTTGAGCATGGCCTCGCGCACGCCCTGTTCCTCGTTGACCTCGGAGTGGAACACCTCGAAGCCGTAGGTGGCACGGTAGAACTCGACGGTCTTGTCGAGGTCGAAACAGGCGATTCCGATGTGGTCGATTCGCGTCAGCATGAGTTCAGTGCAGCGCCCCCGAGGTGGTTACGCAACGTGCGCGCGATCACACCGACAGCCCGATGACGGCACGGAGTGCCACTCAGTACATTCGAAGTAAACCCTCGTTCACTCCTCGGCTGTGCAGCCGGTAAGGGGATCGCAGCTCATGTCTTCTGGAACTTCTGGGGCGAACACCTCGGTGATCGTCGCGGGCGCGCGGACGCCCATGGGCCGGTTGCTCGGTTCGCTCAAGTCCTTCTCCGGAGCCGACCTCGGCGGCTTCGCGATCAAGGCCGCCCTCGACCGTGCGGGGATCGGCGGCGACCAGGTGCAGTACGTGATCATGGGGCAGGTGCTCCAGGCCGGTGCGGGGCAGATCCCGGCCCGTCAGGCCGCGGTCAAGGCCGGCATCCCGATGAACGTGCCGGCGCTGACCATCAACAAGGTGTGTCTGTCCGGCCTCGACGCCATCGCGCTCGCCGACCAGCTCATCCGTGCGGGTGAATTCGACGTGGTCGTCGCCGGTGGCCAGGAGTCCATGACCAACGCCCCGCACCTGCTGCCGAAGTCCCGCGAGGGCTACAAGTACGGCGCCGTCCAGATGCTCGACTCCATGGCCCACGACGGTCTGACCGACTCCTTCGACGGCGTCGCCATGGGCGAGTCGACGGAGAAGCACAACACCCGGCTGGGCATCGGCCGTGCCGAGCAGGACGAGATCGCCGCGCTGTCGCACCAGCGGGCGGCCGCCGCGCAGAAGAACGGCCTGTTCGAGGCCGAGATCACGCCCGTCGAGATCCCGCAGCGCAAGGGCGACCCGGTGCTGTTCAGCAAGGACGAGGGCATTCGCGGCGACACGACCGCGGAGTCGCTCGGGAAGCTGCGTCCGGCGTTCTCCAAGGACGGCACCATCACGGCCGGTTCCGCCTCGCAGATCTCCGACGGTGCCGCCGCCGTCGTTGTGATGAGCAAGGCCAAGGCGCAGGAGCTGGGCCTGGAGTGGATCGCCGAGATCGGGGCGCACGGCAACGTGGCGGGGCCGGACAACTCCCTGCAGTCGCAGCCGTCGAACGCGATCCTGCACGCGCTGAAGAAGGAGGGCCTGGAGGTCTCGGACCTCGACCTCGTGGAGATCAACGAGGCGTTCGCGGCCGTCGCCGTGCAGTCCATGAAGGACCTCGGCGTGTCCACCGAAAAGGTGAATGTCAACGGTGGTGCCATTGCCCTGGGTCACCCGATCGGGATGTCCGGTGCGCGTCTGGTGCTGCATCTCGCGCTGGAGCTGAAGCGGCGCGGGGGTGGCGTGGGCGCGGCCGCGCTGTGCGGTGGCGGTGGGCAGGGTGACGCGCTGATCGTGCGCGTGCCCAAGGCCCAGGCCTGAGTTTCGGTACGTCCCCTATCTGAACGGAGCTGTGATGCAGGACGTCTCCACCCTGGTGGCCCAGGCCAGGGAAGGCCGGCCGCGGGCCGTGGCCCGGCTGATCTCCCTGGTGGAGGGGGCGTCCCCGCAGCTGCGGGAGGTCATGGCGGCGCTCGCGCCGCTGACGGGCGGGGCGTACGTCGTGGGGCTGACCGGGTCGCCCGGGGTCGGCAAGTCCACGTCGACCTCGGCTCTGGTCTCCGCGTACCGCAAGCAGGGCAAGCGGGTCGGCGTGCTCGCCGTCGACCCGTCGTCGCCGTTCTCGGGCGGTGCGCTGCTCGGGGACCGGGTGCGGATGTCGGACCACGCGTCCGACCCCGGCGTGTACATCCGGTCCATGGCGACGCGCGGGCACCTGGGCGGTCTTGCCTGGGCGGCCCCGCAGGCCATCCGGGTCCTGGACGCCGCCGGCTGTGACGTGATCCTGGTCGAGACGGTGGGGGTCGGGCAGTCGGAGGTGGAGATCGCCTCGCAGGCGGACACGTCCGTCGTGCTGCTCGCGCCCGGGATGGGCGACGGGATCCAGGCGGCCAAGGCCGGGATCCTGGAGATCGGTGACGTGTACGTCGTGAACAAGGCGGACCGGGACGGGGCGGACGCGACGGCTCGCGAGCTGAACCACATGCTGGGGCTGGGGGAGTCCCGGGGGCCGGGTGACTGGCGGCCGCCGATCGTGAAGACGGTCGCGGCGCGGGGCGAGGGCGTCGACGAGGTCGTCGAGGCGCTGGAGAAACACCGGGCCTGGATGGAGGAGCGGGGCGTCCTCGCGGAGCGGCGTCTTTCCCGGGCGTCGCGGGAGGTCGAGACGATCGCGGTGACCGCGCTGCGGGAGCGGATCGGGGACCTGCACGGGGACCGGCGGCTCGGGGCACTGGCGGAGCGGATCATCGCGGGCGAGCTGGATCCCTACCGGGCGGCTGACGAGCTGGTCGCGGGGTTGACGGAGGGCTGAGCCGCTTCGGGTTTCCGCCGGTGGAGGTGCGCGTCTGCTTCGCCTTTGCGTGGGGGGTGGGTCGGGGCCGCGCCGGGGGGTGTCCGTCCTCGGAACGGCGCGATGGTCTGACGCCGACCGACTCTCCGTTGACGGGCCAACCGCTGCGGGCGGACACCCCCCGACACGGCCCCTTCTCGCCGTACGCGGGTGCGGGAGCGTCGTGGCGCGCCCCAGCTGCGGGCACGCGGGCCCAGCTGCGGGCATGCGTGCCGCCAGGGGTGGCACGCTGCGACGCAGCGTTGCGGAAGCACCCGGCCCCGGCGTCCGTGTGGACGCCGGGGCCGTGAAGAGGGGCAGCTGCTGATCAGTCCTGGTCGTCCTGGTCGTCCGCGTCGTCGTCCTGGGCATCGGCGCGGTCCGCCGTGACCTTGCCGGACTTGAGGTCGATCTTCCAGTCCTGCTCGGCGCCGCCGGACGTGCGGGTCTCGGCCTCCCAGGACTTGTTCTTGCCGTCCTCGTCGAGGCCGACCGACGTCACGACACCCTTGCCGGCGGCAGCCTTCGCCGCCTCCTCGGCGGTCACCGACGAGCCCTTCAGGGCCGCCCGCACCTGCGCCGTGTCGTCCTCGTCGTCGGTCTGCGAGCCCAGGACCTTGCCGCTGGACGGATCCACGCTGACGCTGTGCCAGGTGTTGTCGCCGGACAGGACGTCGACGTTCCAGACCACCTTGTCGCTGTCGTCCTCGTCGTCCAGCTCGGCGGAGACGACCGTGCCCGAGGTGTGCTTCAGCGCGGAGGCGATCGCCTCGGACGCGGTGACGTCCGCGGAGGCGGCCCGGGCTGCGTCGTCGTCGCGGTCGTCGCGGTCGTCGTGCGTGTCGTCGTTCGACGACAGCTGGGTGGTGGCCGCCTGCCGCGCCGAGCCCTCGTCGTCTCCCGTGGTCGCGAGGGCCGTGGCCGTACCGCCTCCGATCAGAGCGGCAGCGGTCACAGCGGCGATCACGATGTTGCGCTTCATGCGGATTCCTCCCGAGTCGTTTCGTTTTCGACGTCTTCGACTCTGGCCGACGGAGGCTGAGAGGAACCTGAAGCCCCCTGAAGGGATCTTCAGCTTGCCTTTGCCACTCTTTACGCATGCGCCTGTTGATCGTGGAGGACGAGAAGCGGCTGGCCCTGTCGCTCGCCAGGGGCCTGACGGCCGAGGGGTACGCCGTGGACGTCGTCCACGACGGCCAGGAAGGGCTGTACCAGGCCTCGGAGGGCACGTACGACCTGGTCATCCTCGACATCATGCTGCCCGGCCTCAACGGCTACCGGGTCTGCGCCGCCCTGCGCGCCGCCGGGCACGACGTACCGATCCTGATGCTGACCGCCAAGGACGGCGAGTACGACGAGGCCGAGGGGCTCGACACCGGCGCGGACGACTACCTGACCAAGCCGTTCTCTTACGTCGTGCTCGTCGCCCGGGTCAAGGCGCTGCTGCGGCGGCGAGGACAGGGGGCCGGGGCGTCACCCGTGCATGTGCACGGCGACCTGAAGGTGGACACCGCGGCCCGCCGGGTGTTCCTCGGTGACGACGAGATCGCCCTGACCGCCAAGGAGTTCTCCGTGCTGGAGCAGCTCGTGCTGCGGGCCGGCGAGGTGGTGTCCAAGTCCGAGATCCTGGAGCACGTCTGGGACTTCGCGTACGACGGTGACCCGAACATCGTCGAGGTGTACGTCAGCACCCTGCGGCGCAAGCTGCGGGCGGGGCTGATCCGGACCGTGCGCGGGGCCGGCTACCGGCTGGAGACGTCGCCGTGAGGCGGCTGTTCGGGTCCGTCCGGGCGCGGGCCACGCTGGGAGCGACCCTCGTGGTCGCGGTGGCGCTCGTCGCCGCCGGGGGCGCCGTGCTGCTGTCCCTGCGGTCCAACCTGATCGGCGAGGCCGGTACGCAGGCGGAGCGCTCCGCGCGGGCGGTGGCCTCCGAGCTCGCCGCCGGAACGCCGTACGACAAGCTGTCCGGGCTGGACGGCGACGACGGGCCGGTGCAGGTCCTGGACGAGCACGGGCGGCTGGTCGCGGCCAGCGAGGATCTGGAGAAGATCAGCGGGACCGACAGCGGGCAGGTGAAGCCGCAGCCGGCCGTGAAGGCCACCGGGGACGACGATGACGACGCCGAGGACGCGGGCGAGGCCCTCGAACCCGGTGAGATCTCCGGGGAGAGCGTCTTCAGCAACGGGTCCGCCACGATCGACGGCGATGCGGAGGACTACCGCTTCGCCGCCGTCGAGGTGGAGACCCAGGGCCGAGGGCACCTCAAGGTCTACGCCGGTTCCGCGCTGGCCGCCGAGCACGGGGCCGTGCGGACGGCGCTGACGGTGATGCTGATCGGTTTCCCGCTGCTGCTCGGCGTTGTCGCGGCCGTGACCTGGCTGGTCACCCGGCGGGCCCTGCGGCCCGTGGAGGGGATCCGGCGCGAGATGGCGGCGATCACCCACTCCGAGGACCTCGCGCGGCGTGTCCCGGAGCCGGACACGCACGACGAGATCGCCCGGCTCGCCAGCACCACCAACGAGACGCTCGCGGCCCTGGAGACGTCCGTGGAGCGGCAGCGGCGGTTCGTCGCCGACGCCTCCCACGAGCTGCGCAGTCCGATCGCCTCGCTGCGCACGCAACTGGAGGTGGCCGCCGCGCACCCCGAGCTGCTGGACCTCGACGGGGCCGTGGAGGACACCGTCCGGCTGCAGCGGCTGGCGGCCGATCTGCTGCTGCTGGCCCGGCTGGACGCGGGGGAGCGGCCCGGCGACGCCAAGGTCGACCTCGCGGGCCTCGCCCGGGAGCAGGCCGAGGGCCGGACGGGTGTCACGGTGGACGCGGAGCCGGTGGAGGTGGCCGGATCGCGGGGGCAGCTGGGGCGGGTGCTCGCCAATCTGCTCGACAACGCCCAGCGGCACGCCCGGTCGGCCGTCACCGTGACCGTGCGGCGCGAGGGTGACCGGGCCGTGGTCGGGGTGGCGGACGACGGCGACGGGGTGCCCGAGGACGACCGGGAGCGGATCTTCGAACGGTTCGTCCGGCTGGACGCCGCCCGCAGCCGCGACGACGGCGGCGCCGGGCTGGGGCTCGCCATCGCCCGGGACGTAGCCGTCCGGCACGGCGGCACCCTCACGGCCGGGCGGGGACCCGCAGGCGGAGCCCTGTTCGAACTCCGCCTGCCGCTCGTCTAGCGGGCAGCGCTGCTACGGGCGTCCGCGCTGGCCGCGCAGGTGCTCCGCGATGGGCTTGAGACTCTTGTCCAGCTCGGTCAGGGCCTCGGGGGACAGCAGGTCGATGAAGTGCCTGCGCACGGACGCCACATGGTGGGGCGCGACTTTCTGCATCGTCGCCATGCCGTGGTCGGTGAGGACCGCGTAGAGGCCCCGGCGGTCCGACTCGCAGTTCTCCCGCCGGACCAGGTTCGCGTTCTCCATCCGCGTGATCTGGTGCGAGAGGCGGCTCTTGGACTGAAGGGTGGCGGAGGCGAGGTCGCTCATCCGCATTCTCTGATCGTCGGACTCGGAGAGATTCACCAGGATCTCGTAGTCGTTCATTGTCAGGCCGAACGGCTGCAGGTCCTTCTCGAGCTGGTACGTCAACAGCCTGTTGACCTCCAGGTGGGTGCGCCAGGCGCACTGCTCCGCATCGGTCAGCCAGCGGGTGGCCGTCTCGGTCTCCATGAATGAAGTCTACCTAAAAGGTTGAAAGGTGAACTAGTGAGGGGTGGCGTGTGACGGTGTACGCCTGGCGAACAGCAGTGCGCAGACGTTCGATGTCACACTCTGCAGACTACCGCTCACAGCCCGAAGCGACGCTGGAGGTCCCCCAGCTGTCCGGGAAGGCGCGGTACGCCCGACTGCCCCGTCTGGGGGCTGTGCGCCCCGCCGCCGGGCACGCCGGCCTGGTGTGGAACGGTCCCCGTGGCCTGCTCGGCCATCAGGGTCTCGGACGACTGGAGCAGCACCGTCCCGGCGCCGACGAACTCGAATTGGTGCTCCTCGCCGGAGGCGCCTCCGAGGCCCGTCAGCGCACGTAGACCGCCCATGACGCCGGTCATGTACCCGTGGTCGTAGTGATGGCAGGGGGAGGGGCAGTCCGCCCAGCCGACCAGGGCCTGGGGGTCGACCCGGATGGGGGGTTCCATGAACACCACCGGTCCGTTGGACGCGGCCACGAACTTTCCGGTTCCGATGAGGGTCAGAAAACCCGGCACGATTGATTGCTTCAATGCGAGAGTTGGCTGAAAAGCGAGCAGGTTGCCCGAGCGAATGGTCAGGTTGCCGTCCTCGAGGTCGTACGAGTTGACGTCGAAGGCCCGGTCCGCGAGGAGCATCTTGCCCGAGCCCTCGGCCACGACCCAGTCGCTCGCGTGCAGTGGCGAATGGAACGAGGTGCGCACGAGACGGTCCAGCCGGCCGTGTCCGACGCCGTTGAAGTCGATCGAGCCGTAGTAGGCGATCATCTTCCCCTTCTGCAGGAACCACTGGCTCCCCTTGAGCTCCACGCAGAAGGTGTAGGGATTGACGTTGTCGTCGGGCGGCAGGGTCGCCGGGTCGAAGACCACGGGGCCGGCGCCCGGGGTTCCGTAGGTGCTCACAGCTTCTCCTCCGACGCCTGGACGTACACCGCACCGCTGCCGCTGAGCTCCAGCTGGAAGGCCTCGCCCGAGCCGCGGCCCACCATGTCCCGCCAGCCCAGGGCGGCCGAGAGCTTGTTGCGCACGTCGCCGTGGTGGGCGACGTAGGCCTGCGGGTCCACGTGGACCGGGCGCTGCGGGCTGATCGGGATCTCGATGACACCGCCGTGAGCCATGACCGCGACGGCACCGTGCCCCTGCAGCGTCGTGGTGAACAGCCCCTGGCCGCTGACCTGGCCCCGCACCATGCCCATGACGCCGCCCTGCGAGCCCAGGAACATCGTGCCCTGCTGGAGCGAGCCCTCGAAGGCCAGGAGGCGGTCCGCCTCGACGTAGAGCGTGTCGCCGGTGAGGCGGATCACCTGGACGTGGTGTCCGCCGTGCCCGAACAGGACCGTGCCGCTGCCCTCGACGGACATCAGGGGCGTGTCCTCGTTCGCCACCCGGCGGCCGATCATCGACATGATCCCGCCCTGGCCGCCCGCCATGTTGGGTGTGAAGGACACCTCGCCCTTGTACGCGAGCATCGCCCCGCGCTGACTGAACAGCCGCTGCCCCGGCGCGACCGTCGCCTCGATCATCTTTCCGTTGATCTCCCGGAAAGCCATGTCACACGTCCCCCGCGATCGTGTTCCGCTCACTCGGCTGCACGTACACCAGCCCGTCGCCCTCGAACCGCATCTGGAACGCCTCGCCGCCGCCCTCCCCGAGCAGCGTGCGGAACGTCACACCGGACTGGAAGGACTGCCGCAGATTCCCCTGGTGCGCCACATACGCCCCCGGGTCGACCGTCAGGGGGTACTGGGCGCTCACCCGCAGCACCACCGCCGGGCCGTCCGACATGATCGCCGCATGGCCGTGGCCCTCGACGGTCGTCGTGAACAGCCCGTTGCCCTGGGAGGCGCCGCGCAGGCCGGTGAACTCCGTGCCCGTGCGCAGCCCGGCGTCGGTCGCGAGCAGGTTGCTCGACTCGACGTAGAGCTTGTCGCCCTGGACGCTGACCAGGTTTATCTCGGAGGCGCGGTCCGCGAACCAGCAGGTCCCGCGCCCCTTCACCTCCATCAACGTCATCTGCTCACCGGTCAGCCGCCGGGTCACCATTCCCCGGATCCCCTCGCCGCCGCCGCTGAGCTTCTTGAAGGCCATCTCCCCGTCGTACGCGACCATCGAGCCGTTCTTCGCCTTGACGGCGTCTCCGGTCATGTCGACGGCGAGCACCTTGCTGCTCTGAAGTCGGAACATCGCCACGAGGGGAAGGTATCCGCAGGCCGGGCCTCGCGGACAGGGCCCGTGGGTGGAGAACGACCCTGATCACACCCTTAAGGGCCGGGGGGGCGGACCCCCGGACGGAGGGACCCCGGCGGTTTGCCACAATGGGCGGGACGCTTGTGCGCGCGTTCACAATCTGTTTCCTCTCTCACCGAAGGTGACCCGTGGACCTCAAGACCGCCACCGCCATCCGCCGCCTCCGCCTGGTCTCGGCACCCGAGGCGATCTCCTTCCTCATCCTGCTGGTCTGCTCGGTGCTGAAGCGGACCACGGACTTCAACGCCGTGCCGGTGATGGGCGCGGTGCACGGCCTCCTGTTCGTCCTGTACGTGATCTTCTGGGCCGACGCGTGGAACCGGGCGAAGTGGTCGCTGAAGACCGCCGCGCTGTACTTCGTCCTCTCGGTGCTGCCCGGCGGCGGGTTCGTCGCCGAGCGCAGGCTCCGGCGTGAGGCCGAGGACGCGGTCATCGCCTCCCGCGCGCGCAAGGAAGGTGTGGTGGGCGCGTGATCGTCGCCTTTTCCGTGACGCCGCTCGGGGTCGGCGAGGACGTGGGGGAGTACGTCGCCGACGCCGTGCGGGTGGTGCGCGAGTCCGGACTGCCGAACCGCACCGACGCGATGTTCACGTCCGTCGAAGGGGAGTGGGACGAGGTCATGGACGTCGTCCGGCGTGCGGTCGCCGCGGTCGAGCGCCGCGCGCCCCGGGTCTCCCTCGTCCTCAAGGCGGACATCCGCCCCGGCGTGTCGGACGGCCTGACGTCCAAGGTGGAGACGGTGGAGCGGCACCTCGCCGAGTAGCCGCCGGGACAGTGACGCGGGCACCGGGGCCGGTGCCCGCGCCCGAAGGGCGAGACGGGGCTGACCACCATGTGACCGGCCGGTAAGGTCGGGTTCGTGCCGAAGCCGCTCAGTCTCTCCTTCGATCCGATCGCGCGCGCCGACGAACGCTGGAAGCAGCGCTGGGGGAACGTGCCGTCCATGGCCGCGATCACCTCGATCATGCGCGCTCAGCAGATCCTCCTCGCCGAGGTCGACGCGGTGGTCAGGCCGTACGGGCTGACGTTCGCGCGCTACGAGGCGCTGGTGCTGCTCACCTTCTCCAAGTCCGGCGAACTGCCGATGTCCAAGATCGGTGAGCGGCTCATGGTGCACCCCACGTCCGTGACGAACACCGTGGACCGGTTGGTGAAGTCGGGCCTGGTCGCCAAGCGGCCCAACCCGAACGACGGCCGCGGCACCCTCGCCAGCATCACCGGCAGGGGACGGGAGGTCGTGGAGTCGGCCACCCGCGACCTGATGGCGATGGACTTCGGGCTCGGCGTGTACGACGCCGAGGAATGCGCGGAGATCTTCGCGATGCTGCGGCCGCTGCGCGTCTCGGCAGGCGACTTCGAAGAGGAGTGACCCGGGGCAAGATCCCCCGGAACGGGTCGTTACGCTCGACGGCATGAAGAAGAGCGTGCTGACCCGCTACCGGGTCATGGCCTACGTCACCGGTGTGCTGCTCGTCGCGCTGACCCTCGGCATGATCGGCAAGTACGTCCTGGATCTGGGCGGCGCGGCTGACTTCACCCAGGTGGTCAGCATCGCGCACGGCTGGTTGTACGTCGTGTACCTGATTTTCGCCTTCGACCTCGGCTCCAAGGCGAAGTGGCCGGTCAAGAAGCAGCTGTGGGTGCTGCTCGCCGGCACGATCCCCACGGCCGCGTTCTTCGTGGAGCGCAGGATCAGCCACGAGCTGGAGGGCAAGCTCGCCGAGGACGCGCCCGCGCCGGTCAAGGCGTAGCCGGATCCGGGGCCGCCGCGGCAAGCGTGCGTGCGGCGGCCTGCCTCACCCGTTCGCCAGGTCACTCCCGTCAGCCATCGACATTTACTAGGACGTCCAAGTAAATTCGAGGGTATGGACGCTGACGCCATCGACGAGGGCCGCCGCCGCTGGCAGGCCCGGTACGACGCCGCGCGCAAGCGCGAAGCCGACTTCACCACGCTCTCCGGCGATCCCGTGGAGCCGGTGTACGGGCCCCGGCCCGGTGACACCTACGAGGGGTTCGACCGGATCGGCTGGCCGGGGGAGTACCCCTTCACCCGTGGCCTGTACGCGACCGGCTACCGGGGGCGGACGTGGACCATCCGGCAGTTCGCCGGGTTCGGCAACGCCGAGCAGACCAACGAGCGCTACAAGATGATCCTCCGCAACGGCGGAGGCGGGCTCTCGGTCGCCTTCGACATGCCGACGCTGATGGGCCGCGACTCCGACGACCCGCGCTCGCTGGGTGAGGTCGGGCACTGCGGGGTCGCCATCGACTCGGCGGCCGACATGGAGGTCCTGTTCAAGGACATCCCGCTCGGTGACGTCACGACGTCGATGACCATCAGCGGTCCGGCCGTCCCCGTCTTCTGCATGTACCTGGTCGCCGCCGAACGGCAGGGCGTCGACCCGTCCGTCCTGAACGGCACGCTCCAGACGGACATCTTCAAGGAGTACATCGCCCAGAAGGAGTGGCTCTTCCAGCCCGAGCCGCACCTGCGGCTCATCGGCGACCTCATGGAGCACTGCGCGGCCGGCATCCCCGCGTACAAGCCGCTGTCCGTCTCCGGCTACCACATCCGCGAGGCCGGCTCGACGGCCGCGCAGGAGCTGGCGTACACGCTCGCCGACGGGTTCGGGTACGTCGAGCTGGGCCTGTCGCGCGGCCTGGACGTGGACGTCTTCGCCCCCGGCCTGTCCTTCTTCTTCGACGCGCACGTCGACTTCTTCGAGGAGATCGCCAAGTTCCGCGCTGCGCGCCGCATCTGGGCCCGCTGGATGCGGGACGTCTACGGCGCGAAGTCCGAGAAGGCCCAGTGGCTGCGGTTCCACACACAGACCGCGGGCGTGTCCCTCACTGCTCAGCAGCCGTACAACAACGTCGTACGGACGGCCGTGGAGGCGCTGGCGGCCGTGCTCGGCGGGACGAACTCGCTGCACACCAACGCCCTCGACGAGACCCTCGCCCTGCCGAGCGAGCAGGCTGCCGAGATCGCGCTGCGCACCCAGCAGGTGCTGATGGAGGAGACCGGCGTCGCCAACGTGGCCGACCCGCTGGGCGGTTCCTGGTACGTCGAACAGCTGACCGACCGCATCGAGGCGGACGCGGAGAAGATCTTCGACCAGATCAAGGAGCGCGGTCTGCGGGCGCACCCCGACGGGCAGCACCCGATCGGCCCGATCACCTCCGGGATCCTGCGCGGCATCGAGGACGGCTGGTTCACCGGGGAGATCGCCGAGTCGGCCTTCCGGTACCAGCAGGCCCTGGAGAAGGGCGACAAGAGGGTCGTCGGCGTGAACTGTCACGACGGCTCGGTGACCGGGGACCTGGAGATCCTGCGGGTCAGCCACGAGGTGGAGCGCGAGCAGGTCCGGGCGCTCGGCGGGCGCAAGGCGGCCCGTGACGACGCGGCGGTGCGCACCGCGCTCGACGCCATGCTCGCCGCCGCCCGCAGCGGCGCCAACATGATCGAGCCGATGCTGGACGCGGTCCGCGCGGAGGCCACGCTCGGCGAGATCTGCGGAGTGCTGCGGGACGAGTGGGGGGTGTACACGGAGCCGGCCGGCTTCTGACCCGGCTCTGCCGTCCGCACCCCGTCCGCAGGTGACGGTCTAGCCGCCCAGCCCGTGCAGCAGCACCCTGGTGAAGCTGCGGACCCATTCCTCGTCCGCCGGTTCCGCGCTCACCAGGGTGCGGTGGACCACCGCACCCGCCACCATGTCGAAGATCAGGTCCACCGTGCGGTCGGCCGCGGCGGGGTCCGGCTCCGGGGGGAGTTCGCCCCGGACCTGCGCCCGCGCGCGGCCCTCCAGGACCAGGCGCTTCTGGCGGTCGACGACCGAGGCCCGGATGCGTTCGCGCAGCGCCTCGTCGCGGGTGGCCTCCGCCACCACCGCCATCAGGCCGCTCCTGGCCTCCGGAAGAGCCAGGATCGTGGCGAACTGCAGGACCACGCCCTCGATGTCGGCGGCCAGGGAGCCGCGGTCCGGGAGTTCCAGCTCGTCGAAGAGTTCCGCGACCGCGTCGACGACCAGTTCGTTCTTGCCCGCCCAGCGACGGTAGAGCGTCGTCTTTGCAACCCCGGCGCGCGTCGCGACGTCTCCGAGGGTGAGTTTGGACCAGCCAAGTTCCACGAGCGCCTCGCGCGTCGCGGCCAGGATCGCGGCGTCCGCCGTGGCGCTCCGCGGACGCCCGGTGCGGCTGGCTGGGCTGCGGCTCTGCATCTGTCGACCATAAACCGGCCATTCCCGCCGGGCGCCGTGAGGGAGATCACCGGGGGGTGGTGTCCCGGCGGTACCGTGTGGCATTACGCTACGACTCGTAGCGAAAGCCCGTGAAGGACGTACACGGGCCTCGGTACACCCGGCGTGGGGTGGGGACCCGGCGCCGAAAGGCACGGACCGGCCTTGCTTTCACACCGTTTTTCACACACGCGCGCAGGACGGGGGAGGATAGACGCATGCAGCCACGGAACATGTCCATGAGCGGAGTCGTCGACCTCGCCGCGGTGAAGGCGGCCCAGGAGGCCAAGGCGAAGGCGGAGCAGGCGCGCGCGCAAGCAGCCCGGGAGGGCGGGACGGGGGCGATCTCCCCGGCCGATCTCGTCATCGACGTCGATGAGGCGGGGTTCGAGAGGGACGTCCTGCAGCGTTCCGCCGAGGTCCCCGTCGTCATCGACTTCTGGGCCGAGTGGTGCGAGCCGTGCAAGCAGCTCAGCCCGGTCCTGGAGCGGCTGGCCGTCGAGTACAACGGCCGCTTCCTGCTCGCCAAGGTCGACGTCGACGCCAACCAGATGCTGATGCAGCAGTTCGGCATCCAGGGAATCCCCGCGGTGTTCGCGGTCGTCGCGGGGCAGGCGCTGCCGCTCTTCCAGGGAGCGGCGGGCGAGGCGCAGATCCGCCAGACCCTCGACCAGCTGGTGCAGGTCGGCGAGCAGCGCTTCGGCCTGACCGGTCTGACCGTCGACCCCGAGGCCGTGCCGGGCGGTGCCCCCGCGGCTCCCGAGCGGCCGGCCGGTCCGCACGACGGGCTCCTCGAAGCCGCGGTGCAGGCGCTGGACTCGGGCGATCTGTCCGGTGCCGTCCAGGCGTACAAGAACGTGCTGAACGAGGACCCGGGCAACGAGGAGGCCAAACTGGGTCTCGCGCAGGCCGAGTTGCTCCAGCGAGTGCAGGGCGTCGACCCGCAGCAGGTGCGCCGGGACGCGGCCGACAAGCCGGCCGATGTGCAGGCGCAGATCGCCGCGGCCGACCTGGATCTGGTGGGCGGCCATGTCGAGGACGCGTTCGGCCGGCTCATCGAGACCGTCCAGCGCACGGTGGGTGACGACCGGGACACCGTGCGGATGCGGCTCCTGGAGCTGTTCGAGGTCGTCGGACCCGACGACCCCCGCGTGATCGCGGCCCGCAGGGCCCTGGCGCGCGCCCTGTTCTGACCAGTCGTTAAACACGCGGGCATGTGGTGCCCGCGTGAAAAATCTGCCGACAGCAGGTCACCGCGGCCGCGCTTTACCAAAACTTGGTAATCGCGGCCGCTGTTACTAGGAGTAAGTCACAGGCGTTGATCTGTCGGATTCTGTCCATCGATCAACAGCTTTGTACCGCCGTCCGGCACCACCCTGAGTCGTCGTCCGAGACCGATGGGTCGTTGTTCGGTTATCCGGCCGTTACTAGCGAGTAACGAACCCCCTTGTGCGGGCGGCGAGAATGCACCACGATCGGCCACGCTCGGTCCATTCCCGTACCCCGGCAGCCGGTTGGGTCGCGGGACTACCTGGGTCCCCACCGAGCAGAGCCGGCGGCAGTGGCGCCGGCTCTTGGACAGGGGGGTCTTCGCCCTTCCGGTGAAGCCTGTCCAGCAGGGTTGTGCGTGATGCGTGTCAGGCGCGACCAGTGGTTGTCGCTCGGGGGTGATCGCCGGTGATTCGGGCGCAGTTGCGCCGCCGAGTGCAGGCGCTCTCCTTCCCGAGGACGTAGCACTTCTCCCATCCCTGCCCGGCTGAGCCGCCAATCGGGGCGAGCCGGGGCAGGAGATGTACGTCCGAGAAGGAGGAAATATGGAGTCCCAGGTGCGTGGCGGGACCAGATGGAAGCGGTTCGCTGTGGTCATGGTGCCCAGCGTCGCCGCCACGGCTGCGATAGGTGTCGCCCTCGCGCAGGGCGCTCTCGCCGCGTCGTTCAGCGTCTCCGGCCAGTCGTTCAAGGTCACGACCGACCAGCTCGTCGGTGAGGGCTTCTCGCAGTACGGCGCCCTCGACGAGGGGTACACGCTCGACGGCAAGAAGTCGGTGCACCCGGTCGCGGTCTCGTCGTTCAAGCAGGCGACGATCAAGAACCTGTGCCAGTCGGTCGTCACCCCGAACATTCCGGTGCTCGGGAACGTCAGCCTGATCCTGCGTGCGGGTCAGGGTGCCAAGCCGGTCGAGGCCCAGAACCTCTACATCGATGTCGCCGACCTCAGCGCCGACGCGACGTTCGAGAACATCGACATCGGTGTGGCCGCCAAGGACGCCAACAAGGGTCCTGCCATGCGGAAGGGTGAGACCACCAATCCCTACGGCTTCGCCCAGCAGGCGGACAGGGCGACCCTGACCGACGTGAAGCAGACGGCGTGGGCGACCACCGCCGGAACCTTCAAGCTCAGCGGCCTGAAGATGTCGCTGTCGACGGGTGTCAAGGAGTGCTACTAAGCACTCGATGACGGGCGGGGGAGCCGGTGGCGCCCCCGCCCGTCCACCTTCCGGCCGCGCCTTCACGCGGGGCCCACATCACCACCACAGCAACGCTGTACCAGGGAGCTGTTTTTCCATGAGCGCCGAGACTCCTGCCGCCACCGGCCAGTTCACCGTCCGGAGGCAGCAGTTCCGCGCCTGGCGGGGTGAGCGGCCGTTCTGGGCCGGGCTGTTCGTCCTCCTCAGTGGACTGCCCATCGCCTACTTCCCGTACGCGAACCTCCAGATCGGCCACCTGACGCTGGCGATGGCGACCACCGCGGGTGCCGGGTCCCTGATCATCGGCGTGCTGCTCGTCGTACTGGGCGTCAGCCTCTGGTTCCAGAAGCACGTCCGCGTCTTCGCGGGAGTCGCGGCGATCCTGCTGGCACTGGTGTCCATCCCCGTGTCCAACCTCGGCGGCTTCCTCATCGGCTTCCTCCTCGCCCTCGTGGGCGGGGCGATGGCCGTGGCCTGGGCGCCGGGCGCACGGCCCGCGGGACAGCCCGCCGCCATGGCCAGCACGGGCATGGGCGGGACTCCCGAGGCCACGGACCACGACACCACGGTGCTCAAGCCCGTGGACGGGGCGGGCGAGCCGAACGATCTTTCAGGAACGAACCCGGCCAACGGGGCGAACGGGAGGCACAGTGCCGGCTGACGAGGTGACCCACGGGGTTGATGTGGAGGCGTCCCCTGTGAGAACCGGGCCGCGCCACGCGGCACCCAAGAAGCCGCTGTTCACCAGGTTCAGCAGGCCGACCGGCAAGGCGATGGCCATGGCGGCGATGCCGACGGCGGTGCTCATGGGCATGGGCTTCACGTCGACGCTCGCCATAGCCGACAGCGCCAACCCGGCGGCGCCGACCTCCAAGAGCCTGACGGCCGACGAGTACAAGGACTGTGTGGCGGCCCTCGAGGACGCCGGCAAGGCCGACGACTCCAAGGCCGACGACTCCGCCTCGCCCACGCCGTCCCCCTCGGCGGGCGACGGCGCGGCGAACGAGAAGGACGAGCAGGGCGACACCGCCCCGAAGCCGTCCCCCTCGGGTGGTGCGGAGGCGAACAACGGCGGGTCCTCTTCGTCGGATTCAGGTTCCGACGACAAGCCCGAGCCGAAGCCGTCCCCGTCCACGAGCGCGCCCGCCACCGGCGACGAGGAGGAGGCCACGCCGTCCCCCTCGCCCTCCGGGAGCGGCGGCAACGTCCTGGAGGACATCGGCGACGCCATCGGCGGCATCTTCAACGGTGGGAACAAGGACGAGGAGAGCCCCGGCCCGACTCCGTCCGCCTCGGCGTCGGAGAGCACCGAGAAGCCCGCCGAGGACACCTCCGGTACCGAGGACACGGCGGAGAAGGCCACCGGCACGGTCGAGGACACCGTCAAGGACACCACAGGCAAGGCGTCCGACACGGTGAAGGACACCGGCAGGACGGTGGAGGACACCACCAAGGCCGTCGAGAAGGCCGCCGAGGACGCTGCGGAGAAGGCGAAGGAGGCCGCCGCCTCACCCAGCCCCTCCCCGAGCGCCACCACGGACGCCGACGACTGCCCGGCCGCCACCGACGCCGAGGGCGGTGTCGACAACAAGGTGCCGCTGCCCGACGACCCGTGGTTCCTCAACGCCAGCTCGCTGACGCTGAAGGGCGCCGACTACAAGGGCGTCGTCGAGGTGCGGACCGCCAACGGCACCGTCAAGAAGGTGCTCAAGTACGTCATATCCGGCGGCACCGACATCGGCGACCTGCACCAGACCGTCAAGGACAAGCAGTCCGGCAAGACCTACCACGTGCAGGCGGCCAAGGGCTCGACGTCCACGATCCGCGACGGCGACACCGTGATGTACACCGAGAGCATCTCGGGCAACCTGCTCGGGCTGATACCGATCACGTTCGACCCGGAGCACCCGCCGCCGCTGAACATCCCGCTGATCTACTTCACCAACGTGAAGGTCCAGCAGGCCGGCCAGTTCGGCGGGACCCTCCACGTGCCGGGACTGCACAACTTCATCACCGACTGAGCGTCCCTCAGAGCCCGTTCGGGAGCCGCACACGCCGAGGGCGCCCCCTGGATCCCAGGGGGCGCCCTCGACGGCGTGTACGGGCCTTCACGGCCCGTCGCGGATCAGCCCTTGGCCTCGCCCAGGTGGTGGACCCGCACCATGTTGGTGGTGCCGGGCACGCCGGGGGGCGAACCGGCGGTGATGACCACGATGTCGCCGTCGTTGAAGCGGTTGAGCTTGACCAGCTCCTGCTCCACCAGGTCGACCATCTCGTCGGTGCTGTTCACGAACGGCACCACGTACGGCTCCACGCCCCAGCTCAGCGCCATCTGGTTGCGGGTGCCCTCGTCGGTGGTGAAGGCGATGATCGGCTGCTGCGCGCGGTAGCGGGACAGACGGCGGGCCGTGTCGCCGGACTGGGTGAAGGCCACCAGGCCCCGGCCGCCGAGGAAGTCGGCGATCTCGCACGCGGCCCGGGCCACCGAACCGCCCTGCGTGCGCGGCTTCTTGCCCGGGACGAGCGGCTGCAGGCCCTTGGAGAGCAGCTCCTGCTCGGCCGCGGTGACGATCTTCGACATCGTCTTGACCGTCTCGATCGGGTACGCGCCCACGCTGGACTCGGCGGAGAGCATGACCGCGTCGGCGCCGTCCAGGATCGCGTTGGCCACGTCGGAGGCCTCGGCGCGGGTCGGACGGGAGTTGGTGATCATCGACTCCATCATCTGGGTCGCCACGATCACCGGCTTGGCGTTGCGCCGGCACAGCTCGATCAGGCGCTTCTGCACCATGGGGACCTTCTCGAGCGGGTACTCGACGGCCAGGTCACCGCGGGCGACCATCACGCCGTCGAACGCCATCACGACGTCCTCCATGTTCTGCACCGCCTGCGGCTTCTCCACCTTGGCGATGACGGGGACCCGGCGCCCCTCCTCGTCCATCACGCGGTGCACGTCGGCGACGTCTTTGGCGTCCCGGACGAACGACAGCGCGACGAGGTCGCAGCCCATGCGGAGGGCGAATCGGAGGTCCTCGACGTCCTTCTCGGACAGGGCGGGCACGTTGACGGCCGCGCCGGGCAGGTTGATGCCCTTGTGGTCGGAGATGACGCCGCCCTCGATGACGATCGTCTTCACCCGGTGGCCCTCGACCTCGGTGACCTTCAACTCGACGTTGCCGTCGTTGATGAGGATCTGGTCGCCCTTGGTGACGTCGCCGGGCAGACCCTTGTAGGTCGTCCCGCAGATCGTCTTGTCGCCCGGGACGTCCTCGGTGGTGATGGTGAACTCGTCACCGCGCACCAGCTCCACCGGACCTTCGGCGAAGGTCTCCAGACGGATCTTCGGGCCCTGGAGGTCGGCGAGGACCCCGATGGCCCGGCCGGTCTCCTTGGCGGCGGCACGGACCCGGTCGTACCGGCCCTGGTGCTCGGCGTGGCTGCCGTGGCTGAAGTTGAAGCGGGCCACGTTCATGCCGGCTTCGATCAACGCGACAAGCTGATCGTGGGAGTCGACCGCGGGGCCGAGAGTACAGACGATTTTCGAACGGCGCATGGGGGCGATCCTATCGGTTTGTTTCGCAAGGGAATATTCCGTCTGGCGGAAAATACAAAAGGGCGGGATGCCGCTCAGGTGTGATTCCCCGAACCAATTACCAGCGCGTAGGTCTGTGTCGCGATCTCCAATTCCTCGTCAGTAGGTACCACCGCCACCGCCACCCGGGCGCCGTCGGGCGAGATCAGCCGCGCCTCGTCGCCGCGCACGGCGTTGCGCTCGCCGTCCACCGCAAGGCCCAGCTCCTCCAGGCCCGCCAGGGCGGCCGCCCGCACGGGCGCCGCGTTCTCGCCCACACCGGCGGTGAAGGCGACCGCGTCCACCCGTCCGAGGACGGCGTAATAGGCACCGATGTACTTCTTCAGACGGTGAATGTAGATGTCGAACGCCAGCTCCGCCTGCTCGTCGCCCTCGTCGACGCGACGGCGGATCTCCCGCATGTCGTTGTCGCCGCACAGACCGATCAGACCGCTCTTCTTGTTGAGAAGAGTGTCGATCTCGTCGGCGGACATTCCACCAACACGCATCAAATGGAAGATGACGGCCGGGTCCATGTCTCCCGAGCGCGTACCCATCACGAGCCCCTCCAAAGGCGTCAGCCCCATGGAGGTGTCCACGCAGCGTCCGCCCCGTACGGCCGAGGCGGACGCCCCGTTGCCCAGGTGCAGCACGATGACGTTCGTCTCGGCGGGGTCCTTGCCCAGCAGCCCGGCGGTGGCCCGGGAGACGTAGGCGTGGGAGGTGCCGTGGAAGCCGTAGCGGCGGATGCGGTGCTCGTCGGCCGTCTTCACGTCGATGGCGTAGCGGGCGGCCGATTCCGGCATCGTGGTGTGGAACGCGGTGTCGAAGACGGCGACCTGCGGCAGGTCGGGCCGCAAGGCCTGGGCCGTGCGGATGCCGGTGAGGTTGGCCGGGTTGTGCAGCGGAGCCACCGGGATGAGCCGCTCGATCTCGGCGAGCACGGCGCCGTCGACGACGGTCGGTTCGGTGAAGTGCTTGCCCCCGTGGACCACCCGGTGCCCTATCGCCGCCAGTTCGGGCGAGTCCAGGCCGAGGCCGTCCTTGGCGAGCTCCTCGGCGACGGCCTTCAGGGCGGCGTCGTGGTCGGCGATCGCCCCGCCGCGCTCCCGGCTCTCGCCACCGGCCGGGGTGTGCTTCAGACGCGAGGTCTGCTCGCCGATGCGCTCGACCAGGCCCACCGCCAGCCGGCTGCTGTCGCGCATGTCGAGCAGCTGGTACTTCACCGACGAGGAGCCGGAGTTGAGGACGAGGACACGGGTGGGGCTCACTGGGCGGCTGCCTTCTCGCTCGGGGACGGGGCGGGTGACTGGGCCTGGATCGCCGTGATGGCGACGGTGTTGACGATGTCCTGGACCAGGGCGCCCCGGGACAGGTCGTTGACCGGCTTGCGCAGACCCTGGAGCACCGGGCCGACGGCGATCGCGCCGGCCGAGCGCTGCACGGCCTTGTAGGTGTTGTTGCCGGTGTTCAGGTCGGGGAAGATCAGCACGCTCGCCTGCCCGGCGACCTCGGATCCGGGCAGCTTGGTCGCCGCGACCGACGGCTCCACGGCGGCGTCGTACTGGATCGGGCCCTCGATCTTCAGGTCGGGGCGGCGGGAGCGGACCAGCTCGGTGGCCTCGCGGACCTTGTCGACGTCGGCGCCGGAGCCGGAGGTGCCGGTGGAGTACGACAGCATCGCGATGCGCGGTTCCACACCGAACTGCTCGGCCGTGGCCGCCGACTGGATGGCGATGTCGGCGAGCTGCCGGGCGTCCGGGTCCGGGTTGACCGCGCAGTCGCCGTAGACGAGGACCTTGTCGGCCAGGCACATGAAGAACACGGACGAGACGATGTCCGCGTCCGGCTTGGTCTTGATGATCTCGAAGGCGGGGCGGATGGTCGCGGCCGTGGAGTGCACCGAGCCCGACACCATGCCGTCGGCCAGGCCCTCCTGGACCATCAGCGTGCCGAAGTAGTTCACATCGGAGACGACGTCGTAGGCCAGCTCCACGGTGACGCCCCGATGCGCGCGGAGCGCCGCGTACTGCTCGGCGAAGGTGTCCCGCAGCTCGGAGGTCGCCGGGTCGATCAGCTGGGACTCGCCGAGGTCGATGCCGAGGTCGGCGGCCTTCTTGCGGATCTGGTCGACCGGGCCGAGCAGCGTCAGCTCGCACACGCCCCGGCGCAGCAGCACCTCGGCGGCGTGCAGCACCCGCTCCTCGGTGCCCTCGGGCAGGACGACCCGGCGCAGGTCGGAGCGGGCCTGCTCCAGCAGCTTGTGCTCGAACATCATCGGCGTGACGCGGTCGCTGCTCGGCGCGGAGACCCGGCGCGCCAGGTCGGCGGTGTCGGCGTACCGCTCGAACAGGCCGAGGGCCCGCTCGGCCTTGCGCGGGGTGGCCGCGTTCAGCTTGCCCTCCAGGGAGAACAGCTGCTCGGCGGTCGGGAAGCTGGTGCCCGCCACCGACAGCACCGGGGTGCCCGGGGCGAGGCGGTCGGCGAGGGTGAGGATGTGGTCGCCGGGCACCTCGTCCAGGGTGAGCAGCATGCCCGCTATCGGCGGGGTGCCGGCGCTGTGCGCGGCGAGCGAGCCGACGACCAGGTCGGAGCGGTCGCCCGGGGTGACGACGAGGCAGCCGGGGGTCAGGGCGCTCAGGAAGTTCGGCAGCATCGCGCCGCCGAAGACGAAGCCGAGCACGTCCCGGGCGAGCCCCGAGTCGTCGCCCAGCACCACCTTGGCGCCCAGGGCGTGGCCGATCTGCGAGACGGTCGGCGCGGACAGCGCGGGCTCGTCGGGCAGGACGTAACAGGGCACGGGCAGCCGGGAGTCGAGCTGGCCGGCGATGACGTCACGGTCCTCGCGGGCCACCCGGTTGGTGACCATGGCCAGCACGTCGCAGCCCAGGGTGTCGTAGGCGCGGTAGGCGTTGCGCGTCTCGGCGAGCACGGACTCGACGGTCTGCTTGCGGCCGCCGACGACGGGGATCACGGACGCGCCGAACTCGTTCGCCAGCCGGGCGTTGAGCGACAGCTCGTCCGGGAGCTGGGTGCCGGCGTAGTCGGTGCCGAGGACCAGGACGACGTCGTAGTCCCGGGCGACCAGGTGGAAGCGGTCGACGAGCGTGGACACCAGCTCGTCCGTGCCGGCCTCGGCCTGGAGCGCGGACGCCTCGTGGTAGTCCATGCCGTAGACGGTCGCCGGGTCCTGGGTGAGCCGGTAACGGGCGCGCAGCAGCTCGAAGAGCCGGTCGGGCCCGTCGTGGACCAGGGGCCGGAACACGCCGACCCGGTCGACCTGGCGGGTGAGGAGTTCCATGACCCCCAGTTCGACGACCTGGCGTCCGTCGCCGCGGTCGATGCCGGTCACGTACACGCTGCGGGTCACGCGCGCTCTCCGTTTCGTCTCGAGTGGGGGAGGCCTCACACCCACGGCTTTCCAGCCACGGGGCACAAAAATCGCCCACCGAGGTGAGCAGAACCATCTTGACAATACCTCCGCCGCTGGATAAGGCGCCCGTCAGGACGGGGTGCCGCAGCGGGCTGTGGAGCGTGAAACAATCGGCAGTGGCTCACCGGTGTCAACAGCGAGCAGGAGACACAGCACGATGCGTATCGGAGTTCTCACCGCAGGCGGCGACTGCCCCGGCCTGAACGCCGTGATCCGGTCGGTCGTGCACCGGGCGGTCGACAACTACGGGGACGAGGTCATCGGTTTCGAGGACGGGTACGCGGGCCTGCTCGACGGCCGCTACCGCTCCCTCGACCTGGAGTCCGTCAGCGGCATCCTCGCCCGCGGCGGCACCATCCTCGGCTCGTCCCGGCTGGAGCGCGACCGGCTCCGGGAGGCCTGCGAGAACGCCTCCGACATGATCCACCAGTTCGGCATCGACGCGCTGATCCCGATCGGCGGCGAGGGCACGCTGACGGCCGCGCGCATGCTCAGCGACGCGGGCCTGCCCGTCGTGGGCGTCCCGAAGACGATCGACAACGACATCTCCTCCACGGACCGCACCTTCGGCTTCGACACCGCGGTGGGCGTCGCCACCGAGGCGATGGACCGGCTGAAGACCACGGCCGAGTCCCATCAGCGGGTGATGGTGGTGGAGGTCATGGGCCGGCACGCCGGCTGGATCGCCCTGGAGTCCGGAATGGCGGCCGGTGCGCACGGGATCTGCCTGCCGGAGCGGCCGTTCGACCCGGCCGACCTCGTGAAGATGGTCGAGGAGCGCTTCTCCCGCGGCAAGAAGTTCGCGGTGGTCTGCGTCGCCGAGGGCGCCCACCCCGCCGAGGGCTCCATGGACTACAACAAGGGCGCCATAGACAAGTTCGGCCACGAGCGCTTCCAGGGCATCGGCACCGCGCTCGCGCACGAGCTGGAGCGGCGCCTCGGCAAGGAGGCCAAGCCGGTCATCCTCGGCCACGTCCAGCGCGGGGGTGTGCCGACCGCCTACGACCGGGTGCTCGCCACGCGGTTCGGCTGGCACGCGGTGGAGGCGGCGCACCAGGGCCGGTTCGGCCGGATGACCGCCCTGCGCGGGACGGACATCGTGATGGTCCCGCTCGCGGAGGCCGTGACCGAGCTGAAGACGGTCCCCAAGGACCGGATGGACGAGGCCGAGTCGGTCTTCTAGCAGGCGGCTTCGGGGGCGAAGTCCCCCGGTGGCCGTGCTACTGGCCGGCCTCCGGGTCCGTGTCGCCCTGGAGCTTCGTCCAGAAGTGCTCCACGATCCGGTCGAGGAAGTCCCGGCCGGCGCCGCCCGCGTCACCGCTGCCGCCGCCCCAGCTCAGGGTGGCGGCCATGTGGCCCTGGTAGTCCTCGTGCAGGCCCCGCAGGGCGCCCTCCAGGAACCGCCGGTTCAGGGGCACGAGTTTGGCCACCGGGCGGACGTAGGCCTGCCAGCGGGTGGTCGCGGCGCTGCGCAGCAGATCGCCCAGCCGGGCGTCGCGGCCCGTGACGGTCACGAGGTCGGGCAGCGCGAGTCCGAGCAGATCGGCCAGGGCGGCGGCCTGGCGTTCCGTGCCGCGCCAGCCGCCGGTCTCCTCCATGCGCAGGTACGCGTGGAGGTCGTGCCCCACGGCCCGGGCCACGTCCTCCGGGGCGAGGCAGCGGGCGATGCGGTGTTCGCGCAGGGTGCGCGGTCTGCTGATCAGTTCGGAGGGCGAGCACCACAGCACGCCCGCGAGCGCGGTGAGTTCGGAGTCGGTCGGGGCGGCAATCCCGCGCTCCCATTCCCTCACCTGGTCCGGGGTGACGTGCGGATGCCCGTACGAGACGCGCATGCCGTGGGCGACGTGCTCGGGTGCCATCCCGAGGGCCGCGCGCAGTCGGCGGGCGGCGGGGGCGTCGAACGGCCGGGGCGTGGGGGCGATCGGCGCGGGGGGAGGCGGGAACGGGCGGTCAGGTCGGGCTGAAGGTCGGCGCACGGCCCACAAGCTAGGGCCGCCCGCGGGGGATGACTACGGTCTGTTCGGCCAGGATCACGGATCGTAGGAAGCTACGGCTACCGGCGGGGTCGAACGGGGGGTAAATCGTGCCGTTACGGGGGAGCGGGTGCGGCGAGGAGGGCGCCGGACTCGATGAGCACGGGCCCGGAAAGGCGATGACCCACGCGAACGGCAAGCTCAACGGTCATATGCGCGAGCGTTTCCCCATGCCGGAC
Organism: Streptomyces sp. NRRL B-1140; assembly: GCF_001280065.1. Lineage (GTDB taxonomy): Bacteria > Actinomycetota > Actinomycetes > Streptomycetales > Streptomycetaceae > Streptomyces. The sequence goes on along the minus strand of NZ_LGEA01000092.1, from coordinate 25,340 downwards.
TTCCGGCGCCCGGCGAGGGCGGGGGCGGACGGGGCGCCTCGGGTGTCGCCCCTGTGGGCGGACATCGAAGGGGAGTGCGCCGTGGTCGACACCTCGGAGGGCCGGTGAAGGAGGAGAACCGGCGGCGCAATCCTTACGTATCGCTGTCGCGCCACGACTCCGGCAACCCGTACGACCGGGCGGAGATCCGGGGGAGGGTCGTCCGGTTCGTCGCGGGCTGAACCCTCGGGCGGGCTGTCCCCCCGTATTTAGGGGGGTGATCACTTGAGCGCCCGGCGGGCAGGTCTCGCCGGGCGCTCCCGTGTGCGGCGCACCTGTCGAGGTGTGATCGTCCGACCCATTGACCCTGATCCGTTCACCCACTTAGCCTCCATCTCCATACGTGGACGTCATTCGCATACGGAGACGGCTGCGTCGGGATGCGTCACCAGGGATGGGACACCGGTTCAAAGGGGAACTGCCTTGCCTCTGCTCGTCGTCGGACTCAGCGTCGTGATCCTGCTCCTGCTCATGACCAGGCTGAGACTGAACGGCTTCGCGGCCCTATTGCTCGTGGCCGTGGGAGTGGCGCTGGTGCGGGGCATCCCCGTGGCGACCATCCCGGACGTCCTCTCCGAGGGCATCGGCGACCAGGTCGGCGACACCATGCTGACCATCGGGCTCGGCGCCATGGTCGGCCGCGTGATGGGGGACTCGGGCGCCGCCCAGCGCATAGCCGGCCGTCTCCTCGACGCCTTCGGCCCGCGCTGGGTCCAGGTGGCCATGGTGGTCACGGCCATGCTCATCGGCGTGACCATGTTCTACGAGGTCGCGTTCATCATCATCGTGCCCGTCGCGTTCACCCTGGTCAGGGTCACCGGGGCGAAGCTGCTGTGGGTCGGCCTGCCGATGTCCATCGCCCTGTCCACCATGCACAGCTTCCTGCCTCCGCACCCCGGCCCCACCGCCGTCGCCGCGACCTTCCATGCCTCCGCCGGACTGACCCTGTTCTACGGTCTGTTCGTGGCCGTCCCCGCAGGCGTGCTCGTCGCCCTCACCTGGCCCCGGCTTCCGTTCGTCGCGCGGCTGACGCCGTCCATCCCCGAGGGCCTGGTCAGCGACCGCGAGTTCGGCGACGAGGAGATGCCCGGGCTCGGCTGGTCGCTGTTCGTGGCGCTGTTCCCGGTGATGCTGATCGTGGCCGCCGCGGTGACCGAGATGGCCACGTCGGGGGAGAGTCCCCTGCTGCACGTCGTCGCGTTCATCGGGTCGGCGCCGATCGCGCTGCTGCTGACGCTGTGTCTGGCCGTGTGGGCGTTCGGGCCGCGCATCGGGCGCAGCCTGAGCGACGTCGGGGCGTCCTGTACGTCGGCGGCCCAGGCGATGGCGATGATCCTGCTGGTGATCGGCGCCGGCGGGGCGTTCAAGAACGTCCTGGTCGAGGGCGGGATCTCCGAGTACATCAAGGACACCACGGACGGCTGGTCCGTCTCCCCGATCGTCCTCGCCTGGCTCGTCGCCGTCATCCTGCGCATCGCGCTGGGCTCGGCCACGGTCGCCGTCGTCACGGCCTCCGGGGTGGCCCTGCCGCTGCTCGCGGGGAGCGGCGTCCACCCGGAGGTGATGGTGCTGGCCGTCGCCTGTGGCTCCATCGCGTTCTCGCACGTGAACGACCCCGGGTTCTGGCTGTTCAAGGAGTACTTCAACCTGTCGGTCATCGAGGCGATCAAGGTGCGCACGTCCTACACGACGGTGCTCGCCGTGCTCGGGCTGGGCGGGGTGCTGGTGGCCGAGTGGGTGCTCGACGTTCTGAGTCCGTGACGTTCCGAGTCCGTGTCGTTCCGAGTCCGTGTCGTTCCGAGTCCGAACCGGTTTTTCGTGAAAGGGCGATCCATGAGCATCGCAAGCACCGGCCGGCAGCCGGTCGTCACATCGTTCGCCGTCCATCCCGTCGCCGGACGGGACAGCATGGAGCTGAACCTGTCCGGCGCGCACGGGCCGTACTTCACCCGCAACGTCGTCGTGCTCACCGACTCGGAGGGACGGACCGGGCTGGGGGAGGTGCCCGGCGGCGAGAGGATCACGCGGACGCTGCGGGACGCGGAGTCCCTCGTGGTCGGCGCGAAGGTGGGCGACTACAAGCGGGTGCTGCGCGAGATCGGTGAGCGGTTCGCCCACCGGGACGCGGGCGGTCGAGGTGCGCAGACGTTCGACCTGCGGACGACGGTGCACACGGTCACCGCGGTCGAGTCGGCGCTGCTCGACCTGCTGGGGCAGCACCTCGACGTGCCCGTGGCGGCGCTGTTGGGGGACGGGCAGCAGCGGGACTCGGTGCGGGTGCTGGGCTATCTGTTCTACGTGGGCGACCCGGACCGGACCGACCTGGAGTATGTGCGCGAGCCCGGCTCCCCGGTGGAGTGGTACCGGGTGCGACACGAGGAGGCGCTGTCGGCGGAGGCGATCGTACGGCAGGCCGAAGCGGCCTACGACCTGTACGGGTTCCGGGACTTCAAGCTCAAGGGGGGCGTACGCGAGGGGAGCGAGGAGGTCGCGGCCGTGCGGGCGCTGAAGCGGCGCTTTCCCGAGGCCCGGATCACTCTCGACCCGAACGGGGCGTGGTCGCTGCGGGAGGCCGTGGAGTTGTGCCGGCCGCTGGTGGGGACGCTCGCCTACGCCGAGGATCCGTGCGGGGCGGAGGGCGGTTACTCGGGGCGGGAGGTGCTCGCGGAGTTCCGGCGGGCCACGGGGCTGCCCACCGCGACCAACATGATCGCCACGGACTGGCGACAGCTGGCCCACGCCCTGGCTCTGCAGTCGGTGTCCATCCCGCTGGCCGATCCGCATTTCTGGACGATGCAGGGATCGGTGCGGGTCGCGCAGCTCTGCCATGCGATGGGGCTGACCTGGGGGTGCCACTCCAACAACCACTTCGACATCTCACTGGCGATGGTGACCCACTGCGGGGCGGCCGCCCCGGGCGAGTACAACGCGCTGGACACGCACTGGATCTGGCAGGAGGGGCTGGAGCGGCTGACGGTCCGGCCGCCCAGGATCGTGGACGGGGAGATCGCCGTGCCGGCCGGGCCGGGGCTGGGCGTCGAACTCGACATGGACCGGCTGCTGGCCGCGCACGAGCTGTACCGGGAGAAGGCGCTGGGGGCCCGGGACGATGCCACGGCCATGCGGTACCTGGTCCCGGACTGGCGGTTCGACCCGAAGCGGCCGTGTCTGGTGCGGTGACGGCCCGGACGGCGGCGGCCGGTGAACCGTCACTGGCCCGTGACCCAGCGGTACTGCAGCTCCGGCCGTCCCACCGTGCCGTACTGCGGGCGGCGCGCGGCGCGGCCCGCGTCGACCAGGTGCTCCAGGTAACGGCGGGCCGTGATGCGGGAGATGCCCACGGTCTCCGCGACACCCGCGGCCGTCAGGCCCTCCGTGCTGTCGCGCAGGGCCACCGTCACCCGCTCCAGCGTCGGCGCGCTCAGTCCCTTGGGCAGTGCGGCCGGGCCCGGCGCGCGCAGGGCGGCGAGCGCGCGGTCCACCTCGTCCTGGCCGCTCGCCTCGCCGACCGCCGCGTGGAACTCGGCGTAGCGCACGAGGCGGTCGCGCAGGGTCGCGAAGGTGAACGGCTTGAGGACGTACTGCACGACCCCGAGGGAGACGCCCTCGCGGACGACGGCCAGGTCGCGGGCGGACGTCACCGCTATCACGTCCGCGTGATGACCGGCCGCCCTGAGGGACCGGGCCAGGTGCAGTCCGTGCACGTCCGGCAGGTGCAGGTCGAGCAGGAGGAGGTCCACCGGGGTGCGCTCCAGGGCCCGGCGGGCCTCCGCGCCGGTGTGCGCCTTGCCCACGGCCACGAACCCGGGCACCCGCCCCACGTACAGGACGTGCGCGTCGGCGGCGACCGGGTCGTCCTCCACCACGAGGACACGGATGGCCTTCTCGCTGCTCGTCATGCGTCGCCTCCAGCGCCTCTGGCCACCGGGGCTGCCCCGGAGGGCACGCTGCCCGCCGGCGTCCCCGGCTCCCGCAGCGGCAGCCGTACCTCGAACTCCGCGCCGCCCCCGTCGGCCTCCGCGACCGTCAGGGAGCCCTCGTGCCGCTGGGCCGCCTGCCGGACCAGCGCCAGCCCGAGGCCCCGGCCGCCCGGTCCCGCCGGTTTCGTCGAGAAGCCGCGCTGGAAGACCGCCTCGGCGTGTGCGGGGTCCACGCCCGGCCCCGTATCGGAGACCCGCAGCACCAGCTCCGGGCAGTCGCCGCAGTGGCGGGTGTACGCCGCCACCGTCACCCGGGCCCGCGCGCTGCCCTGCGCCGCGTCCACGGCGTTGTCGATGAGGTTGCCGAGGATGGTCACCAGGTCCCGCGCCGGCAGGGTCTCGGGCAGCAGACCGTCGTCGAGACTGCTGTCCTCCGACACCATCAGCTCCACGCCCCGCTCGTTCGCCTGGGCCGTCTTGCCCAGCAGCAGCGCCGCCAGCACCGGCTCGCTCACCGCCGCCACGACCTGGTCGGTCAGTGCCTGGGCCAGCTCCAGCTCGGCCGTCGCGAACTCCACCGCTTCCTCCGCCCGGCCCAGCTCGATCAGCGAGACCACCGTGTGCAGCCGGTTCGCCGCCTCGTGCGCCTGGGAGCGCAGCGCCTGTGTGAAGCCCCGCTCGGAGTCCAGCTCGCCCATCAGCGACTGGAGTTCGGTGACATCGCGGAGGGTGACGACGGTACCGCGCCGCTCACCGCCCGACACCGGCGAGGTGTTGATCACCAGGACCCGGGACGCCGTGAGATGCACCTCGTCCACCCGCGGCTCCGAGGCCAGCAGGGCGCCCGTCAGCGGGGCCGGCAGCCCCAGCTCCGCCACCGACCTGCCCACCACGTCCCCGGCCACGCCGAGCAACTCACGGCCTCCGTCGTTGATCAGCGCCACACGGTACTGCCCGTCCAGCATCAGCAGCCCCTCGCGCACGGCGTGCAGGGCGGCCTGATGGTAGTCGTGCATCCGGCTCAGCTCGGTCGCGTTCATGCCGTGGGTGTGGCGGCGCAGCCGTGCGTTGATGACGTAGGTACCGACCGCGCCCAGGACCAGCGCGCCGACCGCGACGCCGAGCAGCGCCGTCAGCTGGTCCTGGACCCGCTGGGTGATCTGCTCGACCCGGATCCCCGCGCTGACCAGGCCGACCACCCTGCCGCCGTCCTGGATCGGGGTGACCGCGCGGACCGACGGGCCGAGCGTGCCCGTGTAGGTCTCGGTGAAGGTCTCGCCCTTCAGGGCCCGCTCGGTGTGCCCTCGGAAGGTCTGGCCGATCTGCTTCGGGTCGGGGTGCGTCCAGCGGATGCCCCGGGGATCCATGATCGTGATGAAGTCGACCTCGGTGTCCCGCATCACCTTCAGCGCGTACGGCTGGAGCTCGGTCGTCGGGTCCGGGGTACGGGTCGCCGCCAGCACCGACGGGGAGTCCGCGACGGACCGCGCCACCGCCCTGGCCTGCCGGGTCGCGGCCTCTTCCGCCTGGCCGCGGTCGCTGACGTAGGAGAACAGCGCGTATCCGGCCACGACGACCGCTATCAGCACGGCCTGCATGGCGAAGAGCTGGCCCGCCAGACTGCGGGGACCGGGGACGGTGAGGCGCATGTCGTCAGTCTGCCTCGTGGCCGATTGTGAACTAAATGAACGGAAGGGTGACCGCGCTCACAGAGGACGACATAGTCACGGCATTCCCCATAACGCATCTCCGGGAGCCCCGCTCGGTGTTTCCCGAGTTTTCCCGGAGTCTCCCCGGACGTGAGCCGCACGCCGGTGATGCCGACGACGTCGTCAAGGAGGGCCGCCGTGACCAGCGCAGCCGATACGGCACCTGCCGCACGCAAACCCAAGCGGGACCGCACGCACTACCTCTACATCGCGGTGATCATCGCGGTCGCCGCCGGTATCGCGGTGGGCCTGGCCGCTCCGGACTTCGCTGTCGGGCTGAAGCCGATCGGCACGGGGTTCGTGGCCCTGATCAAGATGATGATCTCGCCGATCATCTTCTGCACGATCGTGCTGGGCATCGGCTCGGTACGGAAGGCCGCCAAGGTCGGTGCCGTCGGCGGTATCGCCCTGGGCTACTTCATGGTGATGTCGCTCGTCGCGCTGGGTATCGGCCTGGTCGTCGGCAACATCCTGGAGCCGGGCACCGGCCTCGCGGTGACCGACGCGATCAAGGACGCCGGTCACGCGCAGATCGATTCCGAGGCCAAGGACACCACGGAGTTCCTGCTCGGCATCATCCCGACGACCATCGTCTCGGCCTTCACCAACGAGTCGGTACTGCAGACCCTGCTGATCGCCCTCCTCGCGGGCTTCGCGCTGCAGGGCATGGGCTCGGCCGGCCAGCCGATCCTGCGGGGCATCGAGCACATCCAGCGGCTCGTCTTCCGCATCCTCGCCATGGTCATGTGGGCCGCCCCGATCGGTGCCTTCGGCGCCATCGCCGCCGTCACCGGCTCCGCCGGCCTGGAGGCGCTCAAGAGCCTCGCCGTGCTGATGCTCGGCTTCTACGTGACCTGTTTCCTGTTCGTCTTCATCGTGCTCGGCGCCCTGCTGCGCCTGGTGGCCGGCCTGAACGTCTTCACGCTGTTCAAGTACCTGGGCCGGGAGTTCCTGCTGATCCTGTCCACGTCCTCCTCCGAGTCCGCGCTGCCGCGGCTCATCGCGAAGATGGAGCACCTGGGCGTCAGCAAGCCGGTGGTCGGCATCACCGTCCCGACCGGCTACTCGTTCAACCTCGACGGCACCATGATCTACATGACCATGGCCTCGCTGTTCATCGCCGACGCCATGGGTACGCCGATGTCGATCGGTGAGCAGATCCCGCTGCTGCTCTTCCTGCTGGTCGCCTCCAAGGGTGCCGCCGGTGTCACCGGTGCGGGCCTGGCCACGCTGGCCGGCGGTCTGCAGTCGCACAAGCCGGCCCTGGTGGACGGCATCGGCCTCATCGTCGGTATCGACCGCTTCATGAGCGAGGCCCGCGCCCTGACCAACTTCGCCGGCAACGCCGTGGCCACCGTGCTGATCGGCACCTGGACGAAGGAGATCGACAAGGAGCGGGTGGGCCAGGTCCTGGCCGGTCAGCTGCCCTTCGACGAGAAGACGCTGCTGGACGACGGCCACGGTGGCCCGGCCGACGACCACGTCGAGGCCGAGGTGCCCGAGAAGGGCGGCGAGAAGGAGCTGGCGAAGGCCTGACGGCCGCGCCGCCCCCCAGACTCCGGGCGGCTGGGTGTCCCCCCGTCGCTCAGCCGCCCGGTCCACACACCGAGAAGTTCACGCGTTCAGCTTCGCCACCAGCTCGGTGGCCTTCGAGGCGGGCACGCCCGCCGCGGTCAGTACGGTGACCGCGGCGCAGCGGCCCGCCTCTTGTGCTGCCAGCAGCCCGTCGTTCACGGCCTCCATCACGGCGAACAGCATCTGCTCGTGCACGTACGCCAGGGCCGGAGCCGGCAGCGGCGAACTGAAGACGTTCTCGTCCAGCCCTCGCTGCAGCAGCCCGATGCTCGCGTCCCGGACCGGGGCGAGCCGCTCCCGGATGCCCTGCATGGTGACCGTGCGCTGGGCGAGGGCGACCAGCAGCCGGTAGCGGTCGGCGATCTCCCACACCGCCAGCACCGAGCGCGCCACCGCCTCCGCAGGTTCCCGCACGTCCTCGCGGCCCGCCGCGTGCGCGGCCGACAGCGCCTCCACGGCCTCGTCGACGAGCGTGCTGATCAGCGCCTCGCGGCTCGGGAAGTGCCCGTACACGGTGCGCCGTACGACGCCCGCGGCCCGTGCGATCTGGTCCATGGACGCGTCGGGGTCGCGCAGGAGCTCGGAGAGGGCGACGTCGAGGATGCGGCGGCGGTTGGCGTCGGCGCGGCTGGTTCCCGTGGTCATGGACGTCATTGTGCCCCTTCCCTCATTGAGTTGCACAGTGCTGTGCAACGGCGTAGATTGCACAGCGTTGTGTAAATGCACAGCCATGTGCAACTACGAGCTTTGGGAAGGCGACCCCTGTCATGCGACTCGTCATGAACGAACCGGCCGAGAGGATGGACCACCCCTATCCGCGCCGCTGGTGGGCGCTCCTCGTGCTCTGCCTCAGCCTGCTGATCATCGTGATGGCCAACACCGCCCTCACCGTCGCGGCGCCCGCCATGACCGAGGACCTCGGTCTGTCCAGCGCCGACCTGCAGTGGGTGATCGACGGCTACACCGTCCCGTACGCCGCGCTGATGCTGCTGCTCGGCGCGATCGGCGACAAGTACAGCCGCCGGGGCGCGCTCGTCCTCGGGCTGGCCGTGTTCGCGGGCGGCTCCGTCTTCGGCTACCTCGCCGACAGCTCCACGACGGTCATCGCCGCCCGGGCCGTGATGGGCGCGGGCGCGGCGATGATCATGCCCGCCACGCTGTCGCTGCTCGCCGCGACCTTCCCCAGGGCCGAACGCGCCAAGGCCATCACCCTGTGGACCGCCACGGCCGGACTCGCCATCGCCGCCGGACCGCTGGTCGCCGGGGCGCTGCTGGAGGACCACGGCTGGTCGTCGACGTTCCTCATCAACGTCCCCGTCGCCGTCCTGGCCCTGGCCGGCGCCTTCGTCCTCGTGCCGCCGTCCAAGGCCGCGGACCGCGGTCGCATCGACTACGGCGGCGGTCTGCTGTCGGTGCTGTGGATCGCCGCACTGGTCTACATGATCATCGAGGGGCCGCACTTCGGCTGGGGCGTCAAGGCCGTCACCGCCGCGGTCGTCGCCGGAGCCGGGCTCGTCGCCTTCGTTCTCTGGGAGCTGCGCCACCCGCGCCCGCTGCTCGACGTCCGCCGCTTCACCGACCGCGGCTTCGCCGGCTCCAATCTCGCCGTCGCCCTGTTCTTCCTGGCGGTCTTCGGCGCCTTCTACTACCTGACGCAGCACCTCCAGTTCGTCCTCGGCTACGACGCACTGGACACGGGCCTGCGGATGCTTCCGCTGGCGGGTGCCGTGTTCGTGGGGTCCGCCCTCACCGGCTTCCTCACGCCCCGCGTCGGCATGAAGTGGACCGTCACGGCCGGCATGGTCGGCGGCACGGCGGCCCTGGCCCTGCTCACCCGGGTCGACTCCGGTGCGTCGTACGGCGACTTCGTCGCGCCGCTGATCGTCCTCGGTCTGTCGATCGGACTGGCGCTCTCGCCCTGCACGGACGCGATCATGGGGGCGTTCCCCGAGTCGAAGCTGGGTGTCGGCGGCGCGGTGAACGACACGTCGCTGGAGCTCGGCGGTTCGCTGGGCATCGCCATCCTCGGCTCGCTGCTGGCGACCTCGTACTCCGGCCACCTCTCGGACGCGACGGCCGGCAGCAAGCTCCCGGCGTCCTCCCTCTCAACGGCCCAGGACTCCGTCGGGGCCGGGTACGCAGTCGCCCGGGGCATCGGTGACAAGGCCCGGCAGCTCGCCGAGCAGGCCGCGCACACGAGCGACCCCCAGCAGGCCGGGCGGCTCCGGGCGCAGGCCGAGCAGCTCGGCGGCGGGGCCAAGCAGATGGCCGAGGCGGTCGGGTCCTCCTTCTCCGACGCGGTCGCGCACACCAGCCTCATCGGAGCCGTGATCCTGGGCGTCGGCACGGTGGTGGTGGCGCTGCTGCTGCCCGGCAAGGACAAGACGGTGGCCGAACCCGCCGAAGAGAACGAGGAGAGCAGGGAACCGGAGTCCGCAGGGACCCGCTGAGGGCCCCGGGCAGCCCCGCCCCGCCCGCTCGCCGGGCAGGCGGGGCTCCCCGGACTCCCCTCAGCCGTGCGCGCGAACGTCCTGTGCCGCCCCGGCCGCCACGTCCAGCCGGGTCCGTTCCTCCGGTGTCAGCAGCAGGTCCGCAGCCGCCGCCGAGTCCCTGATCGTCTCCGGCCGGCTCGCCCCCGGGATCGGGACGACCGCCGGGGACCGGGACAGCAGCCAGGCCAGCGCCACCCGCTGGGGACTGACGCCGCGTTCCGCCGCCACCGTGTGGAACGCGGCGAAGCGCTGTTCCCCCTCGGTGCGCGACGGCCCGTCCAGGGCGCTGCGGGCCAGCCCGCCCAGCGGACTCCACGGCAGGAACGCCAGCCCCAGTTCCGCGCAGAGCCGCAGCTCCGGCTCGCTGTCCCGGACGGCGGGGGAGTAGCGGTTCTGCACCGACACCAGCCGGTCGCCGAGGATCCCGCGGGCCCCGCGGATCTGGTCCGCGTCGACGTTGGACAGACCGGCCAGCCGGATCGTGCCCGCGTCGAGCAGCTCGCGCAGCGCGCCGACCGACTCCTCGAAGGGCACCGCGGGGTCCGGCTTGTGCAGCTGGTAGAGGCCGATCGCCTCCACCCCGAGCCGCTTGTGCGACGCCTCGGCGGCGGCCTTGAGGTGACGGGGCGAGCCGTTCACCGTCCAGTCACCGCCCGCCGGGCGGCCGCGTCCGCCCTTCGTCGCCACCAGGACACCGGAGGTGTCACCGCCGTACGAGGCCAACGCCCGGGCCACCAGACATTCGTTGTGCCCGGGCTCCGCGCCCGGCAGGTGGTACGAGTCGGCCGTGTCCAGGAGGGTCACGCCGGCGTCGAGCGCCGCGTGCACGGTGGCCAGTGCGCGGTCCTCGTCCGGCCGGCCCTCGATGGACAGCGGCATCGCGCCGAGCCCCACCGCGCTCACCCGCAGTCCCCCCAGTGCTCTGTACCGCATGTCAGGCACCCTTCCCGAGCGTCTCCGCGACGGCACGCGGCAGCCACTGCCGGGCCTCGCCGAAGGTGAAACCGAGCCGGACGGCACGGCCGTTGTCCATGCCGTAGGAGCGGCGGAAGGAGAACGGTGAGACCTCGCCGACCTCCACGGGCCGGAACTCGGCCCGGCCGCCGGGCACATGAGCGGCCATCGCCACGCACAGCTCCTCGGTGCCCAGCACCCCGTAGGAGGCGGCGTTCACCGGCCCGGTGAAGTCCTCGCCCGCGGCCCACGCGAGGAACCGGGCGATCTCCTCCACGTACACATAGGTGGCGGGCCGGTTCACCGCCGGCACGGCGATCGGCTCGCCGGTGCGTATCCGCTCGGCGTAGTGGGCCAGCCTGCCCGTGAAGTCGTCGTCCCCGCCCAGCACATGGGCGACCCGCACCACCGTGGACGCGAACTCCGGTCCGGCCGCGAGAACCGCCTCCGCCTGCCGCTTGCCCTCCCCGTAATGCGCCTCCACGAACGCGGGGTCGTCCCAGGCCAGGTCCAGGTCGACGGGGACGGTGGACGGGTCGACGGCCTCCTCGCGCACGAGAGCGGGGGAGTCCTCGTACTCGTACACCTCGACCGTCGAGGTCATCACGTAGCGGCGTGTGCGGCCGGTGAAGACACGGCGGGCGATCGCGGCCTGGCGCGGGGTGTAGCAGACCTGGTCGACGACGACGTCGAAGAAGCGGGACCCGAGCGCGTCGGTCAGCGACCGTTCGTCGTCCCGGTCGGCGCACAGGTGCTCCACCCCGGCGGGCGGCGGGGAGGAGCCCCGGTTCAATACGGTGACGCGGTGGCCTTCGGCGAGCAGCCGTGCGATCAGACGCTTTCCGACGTATCGATTGCCGCCGATGACCAGGACGTTCAGGGCCTTTTCCATGGACATAATTCTCCCGGCGTACATCCACGCTCTGAAGGGGGAACCATGGGAGTTCAGGCCACCGCGCCGAAAGAACCACGGCAGTTGCGGACCGCCGCCGAGGAAACATCGGTGGCCTTCGACGCGCTGGACCGGCAGATCCTCCAGCTGCTCCAGACGGACGGCCGGATCAAGCTCAGCGAGCTGGGCCGGCGGGTCAGGCTGAGCCCCGCGGCCGTCACGGAGCGGGTGCGGCGGCTGGAGGCGTCCGGCGTGATCAGCGGCTACGGCGCCCACGTCGTGCCGTCCCGGCTCGGCTACGGCATCCAGGCGTTCATCCGCGTCAACCCGCACGGCGGGTACAACCTGAAACATCCGAGGACCCTGGAGCTGATCGAGCGTCCCGAGATCACCGAGGTGCACCACGTGGTCGGGGAGGACTGCTGGATCCTCAAGGTCGCGGTGCGGGACACCGTCCACCTGGAGGAGGTCCTGGAGGCCGTCTCCGCGCTGGGCCGCACCACGACGTCGATCGTGCTCACCTCTCCGGTGGAACGGAAACCGCTGTTGCCTTGACGCCGGGGTCAAGGATTACGTTCGAGCGCATGCGAATCGGCGAGCTGGCCGCACGGGCCGGGACCACGACGCGGACGCTGCGGTACTACGAGTCGCGCGGGCTGCTGCCCGCGCGGCGCACCGGCAACGGGTACCGGTCCTACGACGAGAGCGACCTGCGCCTGCTGCGGCAGATCAGGACGCTCCAGGACTTCGGGTTCGACCTGGAGGAGACACGGCCCTTCGTGGAGTGCCTGCGCGCCGGGCACCCCGAAGGCGACTCGTGCCCGGCGTCGCTCGCGGTCTACCGGCGCAAGCTGGACGAACTCGACGCGCTGATCGGTCAGCTGGCCGGCGTGCGGGACACCGTCGCACGGCAGTTGGAGCGGGCCGAGCTGGCGCGGGCCGAGCTGGCCGCCGAGGCGGAGGTTCCGGGCGGTCCGGAGCCCGCATGCGAGCTGGGAGGGGAACCATGGTGACGGGAGTGACCGGCGTGATGGATGTGACCGACGCGGATTTCGAGGCGGAGGTGATCGGCGCGGAGCTGCCGGTGCTGGTGGAGTTCACCGCGGACTGGTGCCCGCCCTGCCGGCAGATGGGACCGGTGCTCAAGGCCCTCGCCGCCGAGCAGGGCGACCGGCTGAAGGTGGTGCAGCTCGACGTGGACTCCAACCCGGCGACGACCAACGCCTACAAGGTGCTGTCCATGCCGACGTTCATGGTGTTCCGGGGCGGTGAGCCCGTGAAGGCGATGGTCGGCGCACGGGCCAAGCGGAAACTGCTGGAGGAGCTGGCCGACGTGATGTAGGCGACCCGCCCGGACGACAGGAAATCCCCCGAGCAATTGCGCTCGGGGGATTTCCTGGCGTATATTTTTCTGTTCGTGACTTCAATCGGATTGCGGTCACGTGAAGTTCAGTGAGCACAGTATATCCGGGCGGGAGCGGAATTGTCAAACACCGAATTTCCGGACGATGAATTGCGACAGGAACAGGAATTCATCGACGGGTTGTACGCGCGCGTGGACGCGCTGCGCGGCGACGCCGAGACCTCCGTCGCGGACGCGCTCGCGCAGGGCAACACGCCCCAGCAGGCCAGACTCGAGCGGGACATCCTCGTCGCCGAGCGCTCCGGGCTGCTCGCCGCGCTGAACGCGGTGGACGGCTCCCTGTGCTTCGGCCGGATCGACCTCACCTCGGGCGTCACCCACCACATCGGCCGCATCGGCCTGCGCACCGACGACGCCGAGCGCACCCCGGTGCTCATCGACTGGCGCGCCGACGTCGCCCGCCCCTTCTACCTGGCCACCGGGCACACGCCGATGGATCTCCGGCGCCGCCGGCACATCGCCACCGACGGCCGCCGGGTCACCCACCTGCACGACGAGATCCTCGACCTCGGCGACGAGACCCGCACCGGTCACGAGGATCCGACGGGCGACGCCGTACTGCTCGCCGCCCTCAACTCGGCGCGCACCGGCCGCATGGGCGACATCGTGCAGACCATCCAGGCCGACCAGGACCGCATCATCCGCGCCCCGCACCGCGGCGTCATGGTGGTGGAGGGCGGCCCGGGCACCGGCAAGACGGCCGTCGCCCTGCACCGCGCCGCCTACCTGCTGTACGAGCACCGGGAGCTGCTCGCCAAGCGGGCCGTGCTGATCGTCGGGCCCAACCCGGCGTTCCTCGGCTACATCGGCGAGGTGCTGCCCTCCCTCGGCGAGACCGGTGTGCTCCTGGCGACCGTGGGCGAACTGTTCCCCGGGGTGAAGGCGACCGCGACCGACACGCCCGAGGCGGCCGCCGTGAAGGGCCGTGCCGGCATGGCCGACGTCCTCGCCGAGGCCGTGCGCAGCCGGCAGGCGCTGCCCGACCCCGTGATCGCCATCGAGCACGACCGCGAGGTCCTCATGCTCGACGACGGCCTGGTCAACATGGCCCGCGAACGCACCCGCGCCGCCAAGCTGCCGCACAACGCCGCCCGCGAGCACTTCGAGGGCCACATCCTCAACGCCCTCACCGACCTGTACGCCGAACGGATCGGCACCGACCCCTTCGACGGGTCCAGCCTGCTCGACCCCAGCGACATCACCCAGATCCGCGACGACCTCGCCGAGAACCCCGAGGTCTGGGCGGCCGTCGACCAGTTGTGGCCGCTGCTGACCCCGCAGCGGCTCGTCGCCGACCTCCTCGCCGCGCCCGAGGAGTTCCTGCCGGCCGAGGACGCCGACGCCGTACGCCGTCCGGTGACCCGGCGCTGGACGGTCGCGGACGTGCCGCTGCTCGACGAGGCCGCCGAACTCCTCGGCGACGACGACCGGCTCGCCCGCGACCGCGCCGAGCGCGAGCGACGGCGGCAGATCGCCTACGCCCAGGGCGTGCTCGACGTGTCCTACGCGTCCCGGACCTACGAGTTCGAGGACAAGGAGGAGGACGACCCCGAGAGCTCCGAGGTGCTGTCCGCGCACGACATCATCGACGCCGAGCGGTTCGCCGAGCGGCACGAGGAGGACGACCACCGCAGCGCCGCCGAACGCGCCGCCGCCGACCGCACCTGGGCGTTCGGGCACATCATCGTCGACGAGGCGCAGGAGCTGTCGCCGATGGCCTGGCGGCTGCTGATGCGGCGCAGCCCGACCCGCTCGATGACCCTGGTCGGCGACCCGGCGCAGACGGCGGAGGCGGCCGGGGTCGGTTCCTGGTCGGGCATCCTCTCGCCGTTCGTCGAGGACCGCTGGGAGCACACCCGCCTGGGCGTCAACTACCGCACCCCGGCCGAGATCATGGACGTCGCCGCTGCCGTGGTGCGCGCCGAGCACCCGGACTTCGAACCGCCCAGCTCGGTCCGCTCGACCGGCGTACGCCCCTGGGCGCGTGCCACCGGCGACCTCCCCGGCGCCGTCGCCGAGGCGGTCGGGGAGCTCACCCCGGCCGAGGGCAGGCTCGCGGTGATCGCGCCGCGCGACCTCCACCGCTCGCTCGCGGCCCGGCTGGACGGTGTGACGGCGGGCGCCGAACCCGACCTCACACAGACCGTGGTCCTGCTCGACCCCCGCCAGGCCAAGGGCCTGGAGTTCGACTCCGTCCTCGTCGTGGAGCCCGGCCGCTACGGAACCAGCGACCTGTACGTGGCCCTGACCCGGGCCACCCAGCGGCTGGGCGTGCTGCACACCGGGGAGCTGCCGAAGCCCCTGGCGGCAGCGCTCGGGTAGCGGAGCGGCCCCGTACCCGCCCGGGTACGGGGCCCGCCTACCGCAGCATCGACCTCGGATCACGCAGCGCGTGCCACAGCCCGGCCCCGAGCGGTACGACCGTCAGGGCGAAGAAGACCCAGAACAGGAACTCGGCCCGTGGCGCGAGGTCGTAGACGGTGCCGTCCTCCCAGAGGCAGTACGCCCGCGGCGGGAACGGGGTGGAGACCCCCGTCACCTTCCCGCTCCCGATGACGCCCTCCCGGTACGGCTCCTGGGGGCAGGGGGCGGTCTCCGGGAACAGCACGGGATCGTCCGCCACCATGATGAACACCCAGGTGAGAGCGCCGAGCGGCACCGCCCAGAAGACCGACATCTTCACCCACAGCGGCAGCAGCGGATGCGCCAGCAGCCCCCGCAGCGCGACCCAGCCGACCACCAGGACGACGAAGACGGGGAGCAGTGTCATGACGGCACGGCCGCCTTCCGGGCGCGCAGTTCGCTCATGTAGCCCACGCCGATGACGAGCAGGGCGGCGGTCAGGGCGAGGGACGCGCTCGCCCCGTTCATCCACCCGTAGTCCGGATCACTGGAGTAGACGGTCCCGTCCTTGCGCACACAGTCGAAGCGCAGTGGCAGGTACGAGGACCGGTGATGGGACAGCCCGTCCCGCGTGGCCTCGTCGAATCCGTCGCGGCAGGCCGGGGCGGGGACCGAGTCCGCGCCGTGACCGAACGCGTGCTCCGACGCCAGCACGGAGGAGAGCCCCAGCGCGTACACGGCCGCGGCACCCCACGCGGCGGCCGCCGCGGCACGGCGCAGCAGATGCGCCCGCCACGGCTCGGGCCGGCCGGGAAGCGCCATCGCGACGACACCGGCCGCGGCGATGAGCGCGCCGACGGCACAGGCGATCGAGACTCCGAGCCCCATCAGCACGGCGGGACCTTCGAGAGGGTGTCCATGCGGCCACCCCACCAGGGCCGGGCCGGTCGGGCTGTGGTGGAAGCCACTCCTCCGGTCACACCCCTGTCACAGGCAGCGGGCTCACCCCGCCCGGCGCGGGTGCGCGTTCGCGGGCGGCTCGGGCAGCCAGTCGCGCGCCGGATCGTACTCCAGCCACCGGCTCGGTCCCGCCTGCGCGGCGAGGGCGGTGGTGAGGGTGTCCAGCCCCGGGTGCCCGCTTCCGGTGCGCCACAGCAGCGACCAGGCGTACAGGGGCGTGGGCTCGACCAGCGGAACGGAGCGCAACCCCGGTACGTCCGGCAGGGGCACGTCGGCGGGCAGCAGCGAAAAGCGCCGCGGGTCCGCCACCACCTCGGCCAGGAACGGGGCGAGGCCCAGGTTCACGGTGGTGGCCGTGGTGGGGATGGCGAAGCGCCGGGCGAACCGGTGGAGGAAGTCGAGGCGGTCCAGCGTCCCGGGTGCCCACAGCACACCGCCGCGCAACTGCTCGGGCCGTACGGCCGGTTCGGCCGCGAGCGGATGGCCCGCGCCCAGCACGGCGTCCACCGGCTCCAGCCGCACCAGACGGTGCGCCAGCCCGGTGGGCAGCGGAGGGTGCACCCGGCCGAAGGCCGCGTCGATGTCGCCACGCAGCAGGGCGGCCGTCACCGACGGCAGATCACGGCCGTGCCCCAGCACCAGGTCCCCGGCACGAGCGGTCACCCCGGCCAGGGTCCGCATCGGCGCGTAGAGGTGGCCCCAGACGTCGACCCGCAGGGGCCGGTCCGCCCCCACGGCCGCCGCGACGGCCGACTCGGCCGCGGCCAGGGCCTGCCGCGCCGGCGCGAGGAAACGCCGCCCCGCCTCCGTGAGATCGACCGCCTGGCCGCCGCGCCGGAACAGCACGGTGCCGAGCAGCGATTCGAGCCGCGCGATCCGCTTGGACAGCGCCTGCTGGGAGAGGCCGAGCGTGCCGGCCGCCCGCCCGAAGTGCAGTTCCTCGGCGGCGCGTACGAAGGCCCGTACCTGCGCCATGTCGAGATCCATGGCTCCCCAGCCTAGACCTCGGGCGACAACCGAACGTTGTCGGTCCCGCCCGTTCGTTGTTGGATCACGGGGCGGCCGCGAGGGTTGCATGTCGGGTATGCGAAGACTGATCCCCACGGGGGAGGCGGTCCGTCCGGTCGCCTTCGCCGAGGTTCCCCCGCCCGTCCCTGAGCCCGACGAAGCACTCGTCAAGGTCGAGGCGTTCGCGCCGAACCGGGGCGAGACGTTTCTCCTCGAGCACCCCCGCCCGGGGCTGCTGCCGGGCAAGGACATCGCGGGACTGGTGGTGCAGGCCGCGGCCGACGGCTCGGGCACCGCCATCGGCACCCGCGTGGTCGGACACCCGGCGCGGGCCGGCTGGGCCGAGTACGCCGCGGTGCCCACGCACTCCCTCGCACCCCTCCCGGACGGCGTCGACAGCGTCCGGGCGGCGGCCCTGCCCCTCGCCGGCATCACCGCCCTGCGCCTGCTGCGCACGGCCGGTTCCCTGGCCGGCACACGGGTGCTGCTCACCGGCGCCTCGGGCGGGGTTGGCCACTACGTCACCGAACTGGCCGTCGCAGCCGGAGCCGAGCTGACCGCGGTGACGGCCACACCGGAACGCGGCGAGCGCCTCAGGGAACTGGGCGCGGAGGTCGTGCACGAGGTGGCGGCGGCTGACGGGCTCTTCGACGTGGTGCTGGAGTCCACGGGCGGGCCGGACCTGCCGGCGGCTCTCACCCGGACGCGCCCGGGCGGGCTGGTCGTCTGGTTCGGCCAGGCGAGCCGCACCCCGGCGACCCTCGACTTCTTCGCGCTCCTCGGCGGCCCCGAGCGCGTGACACTCCAGCACTTCCACTACGCCGGCGCCCCCTACGGCCCCGACCTCGCGACGCTGGTGCGCCTCGTGGAACACGACCGGCTGCACCCGGAGATCGGCAGGACCGCCGACTGGACCCACACCGCCGGCACGCTGGTCGACCTGCGCGAGCGGCGGATACGCGGCAAGGCCGTCCTGCTGACGGGAGGAACCCGATGAACGCCTCTGAGTTCGCCGCCGCCCAGTGGACCCGCGCCACCGGTGCGGGTGTCGACCCCCACGAGTACCGGCGTGTCACCGCCGCCCTCGCCTCCGTCGCCGACTGGGGACCGGCCTTCTCGCGCACCGGCCACGCCTGCGTCGAGCGTGCGGAGCGGGCAGGTTCGTCCGTCTCCGCGGGGGAACACCTGCTGATGGCGGCCCGCTGGTTCCACCTCGCCACACTCGCCCCCTACGCGCAGGCGGACCGTGCCGCCGCAGCCGCCGACCATGCCCTGAGCCGGGCGCTGACCCTGTTGGAGCCCGGTGCGCGACGCATCAGCGGTGCCGGTTTCACCGGCTGGCTGCGCGGCCCCTCGGACGCCCCCGGCACGGTGATCGTGGTGCCCGGGCTGGACTCGGCCAAGGAGGAGTTCCTCGATCTGGCGTCCGTGCTGCTGGCCCGCGGGCTCGCGGTGTTCGCGATGGACGGACCCGGGCAGGGCGCCCTCGCGGCCACCACCCCCCTCACCCCGCACTACGAGCAGGTCGTCGGCCGGGTCGTCGACGCCCTCGGCGTCCCGCGCGTCGGACTGGCCGGCCTCAGTCTGGGTGGCTACTACGCGGCACGCGCCGCCGCCCTGGAGCCCCGCGTGGCGGCCGTCGCCACCGTCAGCGGCCCCTTCCGTCTCGACTGGGACGAACTGCCCCCGCCCGTACGGGACATCATGACCCGGCGGGCCGGAGGAGCCGACGCCGCCCGCGCCTTCGCCCGCCGGGTGGATCTCACCGGCCTGGCACCGCGCATCACGGCCCCGCTGCTGGTCGTGGACGGCGGCCGGGACGTCATCCCCGGCGTGACCAACGGCGAGCCGCTGGCCCGCCTCGCACCGCACGGCACCCATCTGCCGGTCCCGCACGGCGACCACCTGCTCGGCAACGCGCGGAGCGACTGGCTGCCCCCGCTCGCCGACCACCTCGCGCACACGCTGACGGGAGCGGCGGTGTGAGCCGCTCCCGTCGACGCCTTGTGCCTTCCCCTGCCCGGATCCTTAAGCCGGCCGCAGCCACACCGTCGCCAGCGGCGGCAGTGTCAGGCGGATGCTGGCCGGGCGGCCGTGCCAGGCCGCGGGCTCGGGCTTGACCGGGTGGGGGTTGGTGACGTCGCTGCCGCCGTAACGGGCCGCGTCGGTGTTCACGGCCTCGTGCCAGGCGGGGACGTCGTCGGGGACGCCCAGGCGGTAGTCCGGGCGGGTGACCGGCGCGAAGTTGGACACCGCCAGCAGCGGGACGCCCTCCGGGTCCAGCCGCAGGAAGGCGAGGACGTTGTCGTCGGCGGCGTCCCCGACGATCCACTCGAAACCGGCCGGGTCGGTGTCCAGGCGCCACAGCGCCGGGGTCGCCCGGTACACGGTGTTCAGGTCGCGGACCAGGTCACGCACCCCGCGGTGGTCGGGCTCCGCCCCGTACCCCGGATCCAGCAGCCACCAGTCGGGGCCGTGCGCCTCGGACCACTCGGCGCCCTGTGCGAACTCCTGCCCCATGAACAGCAGTTGCTTGCCCGGATGGGCCCACATGAAGCCCAGGTAGGACCGGACCCCGGCGCGCTGCTGCCACCAGTCGCCGGGCATCTTCGACACCAGGGAGCGCTTGCCGTGCACGACCTCGTCGTGCGAGATCGGCAGCACGTAGTTCTCGCTGTAGGCGTACACCATGGAGAAGGTCATCTCCCCGTGGTGGTACTTGCGGTGCACCGGCTCGTGGCTCATGTACTGCAGCGAGTCGTGCATCCAGCCCATGTTCCACTTCAGCCCGAACCCGAGCCCGCCGAAACCGCTCGGGCCCTTGTGGTGGGTGGCCCGGGTGACACCGTCCCAGGCGGTGGACTCCTCGGCGATCGTGACGACGCCGGGCACCCTGCGGTACACCGTCGCGTTCATCTCCTGCAGGAACGCCACCGCGTCCAGGTTCTCCCGGCCACCGTGCTCGTTGGGCGTCCACTGGCCCGGCTCGCGCGAGTAGTCCAGGTAGAGCATCGAGGCCACGGCGTCCACCCGCAGGCCGTCGATGTGGAACTCCTCGCACCAGTACACGGCGTTCGCGACCAGGAAGTTGCGCACCTCGTTGCGCCCGAAGTCGAACTCCAGCGTGCCCCAGTCGGGGTGCGCGGCCCGCAGTGGATCCTCGTGCTCGTACAGGGGTTTGCCGTCGAACTCGGCCAGCGCCCAGGCGTCCCGCGGGAAGTGGGCGGGCACCCAGTCCATGAGGACGCCGATGCCGGCCTGGTGCAGCTTGTCGACCAGGTACCGGAAGTCGTCCGGCGTGCCCAGCCGGGCCGTCGGCGCGTAGAAGCCCGTCACCTGGTAGCCCCAGGAGCCACCGAACGGATGCTCCGCGACCGGCATCAGCTCGACGTGCGTGAAGCCGAGGTTCTTCACGTAGCCGGGGAGCTGCTCGGCCAGTTGACGGTACGTCAGACCAGGCCGCCAGGACGGCAGATGGATCTCGTACACCGAGAACGGCGCCTCGTGTGCGGGGACGTCCGCGCGCCGGGCCACCCAGTCGGCGTCGCCCCACTCGTACGCCGAGGACGTGATCACCGACGAGGTGGCGGGCGGTACCTCCGTGCGGCGGGCCAGGGGGTCGGCGCGCAGCGTCTTCGAGCCGTCGGGGCGGGTGATCTCGAACTTGTACAGCTCGCCCTCGCCGATGTCCGGCAGGAACAGCTCCCACACCCCGGACGAGCCCAGCGAGCGCATGACGTGCCCGGTGCCGTCCCAGAAGTTGAAGGTGCCGGCCACGCGCACCCCGCGCGCGTTCGGCGCCCAGACCGCGAACCGGGTGCCGGTCACGCCCTGGTGGGTCATCGGGTGTGCGCCCAGCGCCGTCCACAGCTCCTCGTGGCGGCCCTCGCCGATCAGGTGCAGGTCGAGGTCGCCCAGGGTGGGCAGGAAGCGGTAGGCGTCCTCGGTCTCCAGGACCGTGCCCTCGTACTCCACGATCAGCCGGTACGCCGGGACCTCCCGCAGCGGCAGCAGCCCCGAGAAGAACCCCTCCCCGTCGTCGTGCAGCTCCGCCCGCAGCTCCCCGGCGACGACGGTCACCGCCAGGGCGTACGGCCGGAACGCCCGGAAGGCGACGCCGCCGGGCACGAGGTGCGCGCCGAGCACCGAGTGAGGGTCGTGGTGCGTGCCGCCGAGCAGCCGCTCCCGGTCCGCCGCGTCGACGGCGGGCGAGACGGCGACCTCCACCTCCGGCGGAACGACCTGGGCGGCAGCGGCCTGGTCGGCAGGTGTCTTCGGGGCCGGGGCCTTCTTGACCGCGCCCTTCTTGGGGAGGCTCTTCGCGGGCACCTTGGACGCGGTGGTCTTGACCGCGGCGGTCTTCTTCGCGGGGGCCTTGGCGGTGGGCACCTTCTTGGCGGCGGCCTTCTTGGCGGTGGCCTTGGTGGCGGCGGCCTTCTTCGCCGTGGCCTTCTTCGCGGCGGTCTTCTTGGCGGTGGCTCCGGCCGCGGGAGACCCGGCAGCCGTGACATCCGCTGCCGAGACCTTCGTGGCGGTGTTCTTGGCCGCCGTCTCCCTGACCGCCGTGGCCTTCTCGGCAGCGGTCTTCTTCGCGGCCGTCTTCTTCACAGCCGTCTTCTTCGCGGCGGTCTTCTTGGCGGCAGCCGCCTTCTCCGACGACGGCTGTCCCGCCGACGTCTTCTTGGCGGCAGCCTTCGTCGCCGCCTTCTTGGCCACGGTCTTGGCGACGGTGGTTTTGCCGGCGGCGGCCTTCTTGGCGGTCGCCTTCGCGGGGGCCGCCTTCTTCGCCGCTGCCTGTTTCGGCACCGCCGTCTTCTTGGCGGCGCTCTTCTGCTGGGCGGCCGTGGGCTGCTCGGGGATCTTCTCCCCGGCGGTCCCCTTGGGACGCGAACCGCTGGACTCAGGGCGGGGGGTCACGGGCGGAGCCTCCAGGGCGAGGGGTCGGTCAGGTCAGGTGGCCGGTCGAGGCGAGCCGGTCTATGGCGGCCAGGGGCACCGGCAGCCAGTCGGGGCGGTGCCGGGCCTCGTACACCACCTCGTAGATCGCCTTGTCCGTCTCGTAGGCCCGCAGCAGCACCGGGTCGGTGCGCGGATCGCGGCCGGAGGCCTCCGCGTAGCCGGAGCAGTACGCGGAGCGGCAGGTCTCGGCCCAGTCCGGCTGGGGCGGGTCGGCCGAGCGTGCCGCGTAGTCGAAGGACCGCAGCATGCCGGCGACGTCACGTACCGTCGGTTGCGGCATACGGCGCTCGGCCAGCGGCCGGGCAGGCTCACCCTCGAAGTCGATCAGCCGCCACTCGCCGGACGGCGAGCGCAGGCACTGCCCGAGATGCAGATCGCCGTGCACCCGCTGCGCGGTCCAGGTGCGGCCCTCGGCGGCCAGATCGCCCAGCGCCGTGAACGCCGACCGCAGGCCGCGGGCGTACGGCCGCAGCGCGGGCACCGCCTGGACGGCAGCGTCCAGCCGCTCGATCATGCCGCCGACCATGAGCTCGAGCTGCGTGTGACCGAGGGTGACGGTCGGCAACGCCCGGGCCAGCGCGGTGTGCACCTCTGCGGTGGCCCGCCCCAGTGCCCGTGCCTCGGCGCCGAAGTCCTCGCCCTTGGCCAGCTCGCGCAGGGCCAGCTCCCAGCCGTCGGAGGCGCCCTGCAGGAACGGCTGGAGCACCCCGAGGACGTACGGCTGGCCGGCGAGGTCGCCCGGGCCCGCCGTGACGACCGGGTCGGCCGTGGGGGCGATGTCCGCGACCATCCAGGCCGTCGGCGCGGGCACCCGGGGGCAGTTCTCCCCGGCCAGCGCGAGCGGCAGCTCCAGGTCGGGGTTGACCCCGGGCACGATCCGGCGGAGCAGCTTCAGGATGAACGTATCTCCGTAGACGAGGGACGAGTTGGACTGCTCGGCGGTCACCACGCGTGGCACCAGCCCGGAGCGGATGTCCTGCCCGGGGTCCCGCTCGAAGCGGAGCCGCCCGACCCGGGCCTTGGAGCGCAGTGCCTCCAGGAGCAGCTCGGCGGGCCGGGTGTCGTGCAGTGCGTCGTAGACGGTCCGGCCGGCCAGCGGTCCCGTCGGCACGTGTCCGATCAGCGCGGGCGCCAGCCGAGGCGGCAGCGTCTCGCGCACGCCTATCAGCAGCTGGTAGCAGTCACCGGGGTGGCCGGGCGCCCCGCGGGACTGCACGACGGGCTGATGGGCGCGGACGAGCAGGTGGTACAGGCCCAGCTTGGACGTGGCCGGGAGCAGCTCGGTGGCCTCGACCAGCGTGAACCCGGTGACCGGCCGTCCCTTGCCCGCGAACCAGCGCTGCCGCGGCAGCCATTCCCGCAGCAGCGGATCCAGGGAGGGCAGAAGGCCGGGCGGGGTGGTGACGGTGCGTGTGACGGCTTCCGACATGACGTCGCGTCCTTTCACCCATGTGTGGTGCGCCTTCCGGCGCCTGCGACCGGCCCCGGACGGCGCCCCTCCGGCTCACGCGGGCGGGCGGGGTGTTACTGATGCGTGCCCCGGGCGGGGCGGAGGAAACGCCCCGCCGCCGGGGTTTGCGGCCCGTCCCGCGGATCGGGCCTCAACAGGCCTTTTCAGGCCTCACATGCTCTCCTTGCGGAGCCTGAACCAGTAGAACCCGTGCCCCCCGAGGGTCAGGAGGTACGGCAGCTCGCCGATCGCCGGGAAGCGGACCCCGCCGAACAGCTCCACCGGGTGCCGCCCCTCGAAGGCGCTCAGATCCAGCTCCGTGGGCTGTGCGAAACGCGAGAAGTTGTTCACGCACAGCACCAGGTCGTCCTCGTACTCGCGCAGGAACGCCAGCACGGCCGGGTTCGTCGAGGGCAGCTCGGTGTACGAGCCCAGTCCGAAGGCCGGGTTCTGCTTGCGGATCTCGATCATGCGGCGGGTCCAGTGCAGCAGCGACGAGGGCGACGACATCGACGCCTCGACGCTCGTGACCTGGTAGCCGTAGACCGGGTCCATGATCGTGGGCAGGAACAGCCGCCCCGGGTCGCACGAGGAGAACCCCGCGTTGCGGTCGGGCGTCCACTGCATCGGCGTGCGCACCGCGTCCCGGGTCGGGCGTCCACTGCATCGGCGTGCGCACCGCGTCCCGGTCGCCGAGCCAGATGTTGTCGCCCATGCCGATCTCGTCGCCGTAGTACAGGATCGGCGAGCCCGGCAGGGACAGCAGCAGGGCCGTGAACAGTTCGATCTGGTTGCGGTCGTTGTCCAGCAGCGGGGCGAGCCTGCGGCGGATGCCGATGTTGGCGCGCATGCGGGGATCCTTGGCGTACTCGGCCCACATGTAGTCGCGCTCTTCGTCCGTGACCATCTCGAGCGTCAGCTCGTCGTGGTTGCGCAGGAAGATGCCCCACTGGCAGTTCGACGGGATCGCCGGGGTCTTGGCCAGGATCTCGGAGACCGGGTAGCGGGATTCCCGCCGGACGGCCATGAAGATGCGCGGCATGACGGGGAAGTGGAACGCCATGTGGCACTCGTCGCCGCCGCTCGGGTAGTCGCCGAAGTAGTCGACGACGTCCTCGGGCCACTGGTTGGCCTCCGCCAGCAGCACGGTGTCCGGGTACTGCGCGTCGATCTCCTTGCGCACCCGCTTCAGGAAGTCGTGGGTGGCCGGGAGGTTCTCGCAGTTCGTGCCCTCCTGCTGGTACAGGTACGGCACCGCGTCCAGGCGGAAGCCGTCGATGCCCAGGTCCAGCCAGAACTTCAGCGCGGAGATCATCTCCTCCTGCACGGCCGGGTTCTCGTAGTTGAGGTCCGGCTGATGGGAGAAGAAACGATGCCAGTAGTACTGCTTGCGGACCGGGTCGTAGGTCCAGTTGGAGGCCTCGGTGTCGACGAAGATGATCCGCGCGTCCTGGTACTGCTTGTCGTCGTCCGCCCACACGTAGTAGTCGCCGTAGGGCCCGTCGGGGTCCTTGCGTGACTCCTGGAACCACGGGTGCTGGTCGCTGGTGTGGTTCATGACGAAGTCGATGATCACGCGCATGCCGCGCTGGTGGGCGGCGTCGACGAACTCCACG
>NZ_LGEA01000091.1 GCF_001280065.1 Streptomyces sp. NRRL B-1140 | reverse complement strand
GACTTGGGGCAGGGCGGGGCGTGGTGCCGACTCGTCGGCGGCGGGGGCGTGTTCGGGGGTGGGGCCGGGGCCGGCCGTGGGGACCGGACCCGGCTGCTTCCCGGCGCCGCCGTCCGCCTGCGGGCCGGTGGGGGCCGGTCGCACGGGTCCCCGCTCGGCTTCGGCGGCGGGCCGGGTCTGCCCTGTCTCCCCTTCCGGATCCTCCGTCTCCAGCAAGCGCACCGCGTGCCGCCCCAGTTGGGCCACCAGCGCGCTCGGCAGCCAGGGGTCGAGGGCGCGGCCGTCGGAGACGGTGTCGTCCGCGCCCGTGCGCTGCAGGACGCGGTCGAGGGAGGGCCGGGCGGCGGGGTCCTTGCGCAGGCAGTCCCGGACGAGGTCGGCGATGCCCTCGGGGACGCCCTCCAGGTCCGGTTCCTCCTGGGCGATGCGGAACATCAGGGCGTGCACGCCGCTGTTGGCGCTGCCGAACGGCAGGACGCCGGTGGCGGCGTAGGCGAGGACCGAGCCGAGGCAGAAGACGTCGCACGCCGGGGTGATGCGGTCGCCCCGCACCTGCTCGGGCGCCATGAAGCCGGGCGATCCGACGAGCGCGCCGGTCCGCGTGAGCCCGCCGTCCGTCACGGTCTGAAGGGCGCGGGCGATGCCGAAGTCGATGACGCGCGGGCCGTCGATGGTGACCAGCACGTTGGACGGCTTGAGGTCGCGGTGGACGATGCCGGCCGCGTGGATGTCCTTGAGCGCGTGCGCGAGCCCGGCCGCGAGGATGCGGACCGTCCGCTCGGGCAGGGCACCGTGGTCGTGCCCGACGACCTGCTGCAGGCTCGGCCCGGCGACGTACCCGGTGGCCACCCACGGCACGGCCGCCTCGGTGTCGGCGTCCAGCACCGGCGCCGTCCAGTACCCGCCGACCCGCCGCGCGGCCCGCACCTCCTGCCGGAACCGCTCCCGGAACTCCTCCTGCGCGGCGAGCTCCTCACGGACCAGCTTCACGGCGACCGTACGGCCCCGCTCCGAGCGGGCCAGGTACACGTGCCCCATGCCCCCCGCACCGAGCCGCGCCAGCAACCGGTACGAACCGATCTGCTGCGGATCCCCGGGCCCCAGCTTCTCCATCGCTCAGCCGCCTTCCCCCCACACGCGAGCAACAGACCGAGAATAGTGCGGGGCCGGGGCGGGGCGACCTGGACAATCCCTACGGTTCCGTAACAGGCGGGCCCACCTGGTCGAGCACCCTGGACAGCCGTTCCAGTACCCGGACCGCCTCCGCCAGCTCCTCCTGACCGAACGCCTCGGCCAGCCGGTCGGCGAACGCCGCGTGCCCGGGGTCGATCCGGGCGATGGCCGCACGCCCCTCCTCCGTGGGCGCGAGGAGCTTGGCGCGGCGGTGCGCCGGGTTCGGCCGGTACTCGGCGAGCCCCTTGCCGACGAGCAGGTCGGCGATGCGCTGGACGCTCTGCCGTGTGATGCCCATGGCGCGGGCGATGCCGGAGACGGGCAGCGGTTCGCCGAGGACCGCGCCGAGCACCTGCCACCAGGCGGCGGTCAGCCCGGAGGGCCGGGCCAGTTCCTCCGCGACGGCGAGGAACTGGCCGTTGAGCCGGAACACCCCGAGGGCGCTGCTGCTGAGCAGCTCCTGCCGCTCCCGGCTCACAGCGCGCCGGCCTTCTCCAGCACCCCGTACGCCGCCGCGTCGGAGTCGTGGAACAGCCGGTACCAGGCGTCCAGCACCTCCCCCTCGTGGACCCCGAGCAGCCGGAGGACCTCCCGGGCGAAGGCGACGGGCTCGGTCGGGCCGGCGGTGACCAGGTTGCCGTCGGTGACGGCGTCGGTCTCCACGTAGCGCCCGCCGCCCGCGTAGCCGGTCGCGGCCAGGTAGAAGGAGATCGCACTCGTGTGATCGCGGTCGTCCAGCAGGCCCTCGCGGGCGAGCCCGGCGGTGGCGCCGCAGATCGCGGCGACCGGGACGCCCGCGTCGAGGAAGGCCCGGGCGGTGCGGGCGAAGGGGGCGAGGTCGTCCGTGGTGTCCCAGAGGTCGGCGCCCGGGAGGATCAGCAGCGCGCTGTCCTCGGGGCGCAGGTCCGCCAGGGCCAGGTCGGGCTGGACACGCAGTCCGCCGGTGCTTCGCACGGGGGCCGTGGACGGGCCGACGGTGCGGATCTCGTGGCCGGCGCGGGCGAGGTGGGCGGTGGCGTGGCCGGTCTCCCAGTCGGCGAGGGTGTCGTACACGGCGAGATGGACGGGCTTGCTGCTCATGGCTCCTCCTCGACTTCCCTGTATGACAACATACTGTCGAATAGGCAGCATGTTGTCAATAGGTTGCACCGCACCGCACCTTCCCGTCGACAACCTGTCGCGGAAACCCCCGGACCTCACACACCACGCCGATTTCCCGCCCCCGCCCGCCATGCCTACGCTCGCCCGCATGACCCCTCAGCCGAACCCCGAAGCCGGCGCCGCCGTCAAGGCCGCCGACCGTGACCACGTGTTCCACTCCTGGTCCGCTCAGGAGCTCATCGATCCGCTCGCCGTCGCCGGTGCCGAGGGGTCGTACTTCTGGGACTACGACGGCCGCCGCTACCTCGACTTCTCCAGCGGGCTCGTCTACACCAACGTCGGCTACCAGCACCCGAAGATCGTCGCCGCGATCCAGGAGCAGGCGGCGAGGATGACGACCTTCGCGCCCGCCTTCGCCATCGAGGCGCGCTCGGAGGCGGCCCGGCTGATCGCCGAACGGACCCCGGGCGACCTGGACAAGATCTTCTTCACCAACGGCGGTGCCGACGCCGTCGAGCACGCGATCCGGATGGCCCGGCTGCACACCGGCCGTCCGAAGGTGCTCTCGGCGTACCGCTCGTACCACGGCGGCACCCAGCAGGCCGTGAACATCACCGGCGACCCGCGCCGCTGGGCCTCCGACAGCGGCACGGCCGGGGTCGTGCACTTCTGGGCGCCCTACCTCTACCGCTCCCGCTTCTACGCGGAGACCGAGGAGCAGGAGTGCGCCCGGGCGCTGGAGCACCTGGAGACGACGATCCGCTTCGAGGGCCCCTCGACCATCGCGGCGATCATCCTGGAGACGATCCCGGGCACGGCCGGGATCATGGTCCCGCCGCCCGGCTATCTCGCGGGCGTGCGCGAGCTGTGCGACCAGTACGGAATCGTCTTCGTCCTGGACGAGGTCATGGCCGGCTTCGGCCGCACCGGCGAGTGGTTCGCGGCGGACCTGTTCGGCGTCACGCCCGACCTGCTGACCTTCGCCAAGGGCGTGAACAGCGGCTATGTCCCGCTGGGCGGTGTCGCGATCTCCGGCGCGATAGCCGAGACGTTCGGCAAGCGGCCCTACCCCGGCGGCCTGACGTACTCCGGGCACCCGCTGGCGTGCGCGGCGGCGGTGGCGACGATCGACGTCATGGCGCAGGAGGGCGTCGTCGAGAACGCGGCCCGGCTCGGCGCCGACGTCGTCGGACCGGAGCTGCGGGCGCTCGCCGAGCGGCACCCGAGCGTCGGCGAGGTGCGCGGCACCGGCATGTTCTGGGCGCTGGAGCTGGTGCGCGACCGCGAGACGCGTGAGCCCCTGGTGCCGTACAACGCGGCCGGTGAGGCCAACGCCCCGATGGCCGCCTTCGCCGCCGCCGCGAAGAAGGGCGGACTGTGGCCCTTCGTGAACATGAACCGGACGCACGTCGTGCCGCCCTGCAACATCAGCGAGGCCGAGCTCAAGGAAGGCCTGGCGGTGCTGGACGCGGCGCTTTCGGTGGCGGACGAGCACACGCGGTAGACACCGGACACTTACGGTAAACACCTGTAAACCCGTCAGTAACCGACCTCCTCGCGCCTTATTCGAACGCGTAAGGTGGCGTGCTCGTAGACATCCATGTACGCGCACGCCACCCGAACGCGACGAGGGAGACGCCCGACCATGCCCGCCAGCTCCGGCAACGGCGCCGTGACGCGCAGCACCCTGCGGCAGCAGATCGCCGACGCGCTTCGTGACGAGGTGCTGGCCGGGCGGCTCCAGCCGGGGCAGGAGTTCACGGTCAAGGAGATCGCCGAGCAGTACGGGGTCTCGGCGACGCCGGTGCGCGAGGCGCTCGTCGACCTCTCCGCGCAGGGGCTCCTCGACGCCGACCAGCATCGCGGCTTCCGGGTCCACGAGTACTCGGTCGACGACTTCCGCGGCATGATCGAGGCGCGCGGTCTCGTCATCGAGGGCATGTTCCTCGCGCTGACCGACGGGCACCCGGGTGCGGTGCGGCCGGACGATCCCCGGTACGCCGCCGTCGTCGCCGGTGTCCGCAGGCGCGGCGAGGAGGCCCAGCGGGCCGCCGCGGCCGGTGACCTCACCGTCCTCATCGGCTACGACCTGCGCTTCTGGCGTGAGCTCGGCGCGTGCTTCGGCAACCCCTACCTCGCCGACTTCCTGAACCGGCTGCGCGTGCAGACCTGGGTCTGCGCGGTCCAGCACCTGCGCCGGCTCACCGATCTGCGCGGCGAGCTGTGGGCCGGTCACACCCGGCTGGTCGACGCCCTGATCGACCGCGACAACGACGCCGCCCGGGCGATCATCGCCGCGTACAACACGCACTCCCTCAGCCTGATCGAGCGGCTCGCCACCGGATGACCCGCGTCGCGGCTGTCCGTATGGGTATGGGACATGCACGGCGGGCGCCGTGACAGCGGCGCACCGCTACCCTTCTTGACCACCGTGCTACCCGAAGACCGCGCTGAGCGAGGAGCCCTCTTTGGCCTGTGACCTGTGGCTGGTACCGCTCGTCGACGTGTTGTGCCACACGCCGGACAATCCCTTCGCCGAGGAACTCGCGCAATACAACAAGGTGCTCGCCGAGGCCGGTCTGCCGCCGGTGCCGGTGTACCAGTACATGCCGGGGCTGTCCGGGGATGTCGCCCCGGTCGCGGGCTTCGACTACGACGCGCTGCACTTCCTGCGCCGCGCCTATCTGCTCCAGGTCTGCGGCCTGCCGGTGACGCCCGTGGACGAGCTGGGCGGCGACTACGAGCAGCTGCTGGAGATGTTCGAGTCGACGGCCCAGCAGTCGCACCTGGTCTGGCACTACGACCACGCGGGCGCCTACGTCCCCGTCGACTTCCCCGGGCCGCTCGCCGACGACGATCTCCTCGCCGGCGGCGGTCCGCTGGGCTCCTCGCACGCCCTGCTGCGGGAACTGGAGGTGGTCGCCCCGGCCATCGGGATCGACCCGGCGAACCCCCCGGCGGCCCCCCAGCCCCCGCCCGCCCCGACGGAACTGGAGGAACCCGCCGTTCCCGCCCCGTACGATCCGAGCCCGTTCGCCCGTGAGCGGCACGTCTGGCTCGGACTGCACGCGGCCGTGACCCGCAGCCTGGCCCAGGGGTCGATGATCGTCTTCAGCTGAGGGCGCGGTTCACCGTCCGAGCTGGGACAGGCCCTTCTGCACGTCCTCCATGTTCATCACGGGCGTGTAGGAGATCTCCGCGCCCAGCTGGAGGAAGTAGGGCTCGCTGATGACCGGCATCTGCCAGCTGTCCTGCATGTCGAAGACCACGTAGGCGGTGCGCTTGCCGTGGTCGGAGGTGAAATAGGCCGCTTCGGGCTTGATCTGTTCCATCGACTCCTGGATCAGCTTCCCCAGGGTGCCGTTGCGGATGGCCTCGTTGGCCTTCTCCGTGTCCATGGACGCCTTGAGCAGTACGCGCATCGCACTCACCTTCTCCTGGCCGACGCGCATGGGGGTACGGCTTCAGCGTATGCCCGTTCCCGGCAACCTTCCCGGCGGAAGAAAAGCGGGCCGCCCCCCGTGTGCACGAGGGGCGGCCGGCTCAGGTCGGGGCGGCTCAGAGGAACGAGTTGATCTCGATCGTCTCGTCCCGGCCCGGGCCCACGCCGATCGCGGAGATCGGGGCGCCGGACATCTCCTCCAGCGCCTTCACGTACGCCTGGGCGTTCTTCGGCAGGTCCGAGAACGACTTGGCCTTGGAGATGTCCTCGCTCCAGCCCGGCAGCATCTCGTAGACCGGCTTCGCGTGGTGGAAGTCGGTCTGCGAGTAGGGCAGCTCCTCGACGCGCTTGCCGTCGATCTCGTAGGCGACGCAGACCGGGATCTGCTCCCAGCCCGTGAGGACGTCGAGCTTGGTGAGGAAGAAGTCGGTCAGGCCGTTCACGCGGGTCGCGTAGCGGGCGATGACCGCGTCGAACCAGCCGCAACGGCGGTCACGGCCGGTGGTGACACCGCGCTCCCCACCGATCCGGCGCAGCGCCTCGCCGTCCTCGTCGAACAGCTCCGTCGGGAACGGGCCGGCGCCGACGCGGGTCGTGTACGCCTTGAGGATGCCGATGACCCGGCTGATCTTCGTCGGGCCCACGCCGGCGCCGGTGCAGGCGCCGCCCGCGGTCGGGTTCGACGAGGTGACGAAGGGGTACGTGCCGTGGTCGATGTCGAGCAGCGTGCCCTGGCCGCCCTCGAACAGGACGACCTTGTCGTCCTCCAGCGCCTGGTTGAGCACCAGGACGGTGTCGGAGACGTACGGCGCGAGCTTGTCGGCGTAGCCCAGCAGCTCCTCGACGACCTGGTCCACGGCGATCGCGCGGCGGTTGTAGAGCTTGGTGAGGACCTGGTTCTTGACGTCGAGGGCCGCCTCGACCTTCTGCGTGAGGATCGACTCGTCGTACAGGTCCTGCACGCGGATGCCGACACGGTTGATCTTGTCGGCGTAGGTCGGGCCGATGCCGCGCCCCGTGGTGCCGATCTTCCGCTTGCCGAGGAAGCGCTCGGTCACCTTGTCCACCGTCACGTTGTACGGCGTGATGATGTGCGCGTTTCCGCTGAGGAGGAGCTTGGACGTGTCGACGCCACGCTCGTTCAGACCGCTCAGCTCGGAGAGCAGGACCGACGGGTCGACGACGACGCCGTTACCGATGACCGGCGTGCAGCCGGGAGACAGGATTCCGGAAGGGAGGAGGTGCAGTGCGTACTTCTGGTCACCGACGACCACCGTGTGGCCGGCGTTGTTGCCGCCCTGGTAGCGCACCACATAGTCCACGGACCCACCGAGAAGGTCGGTGGCCTTTCCCTTGCCTTCGTCACCCCACTGAGCACCGAGCAGCACAAGTGCGGGCACGCGCGTACACCCCTTCCGGGCGGGGCATGTCCATGGTCGAGGGCGAACGCGGAGAATATGCAGCCGCGTGCACCGCGACCGCCGTTGGCCGCCAACCGTCGGACCGGATGCCCCGGAATAGACGAAGCCCCTGGCGCAATAGCGCAAGGGGCTCTTGCACAAAGATGCTACCCGAGGAAGCGAGGCATGGCCGAGGTGGCGACTTCCGCGACGTCCGAGCAGCTGCTGGTGGTGGTCGACCCGGTCGCCCGTAGGTCGGACGGCGAGTCCGTTCGGATCGCGAAAGACGTGCTCGGCGCGGGTGCGGGCATCAAGCTGTGCCTGCCGGACGGGCCGGACGAATTCGCCCGGGCGCTGGCCCGGCGGGGCTCGCGGCGGCCGGTGGTGGTGGGCGACGACCGGACCCTGATCCGCGCGGTGGCGCTGCTGCACCGCCACCGGGAGCTGGCCGGATGCCCGCTGTCGGTGGTGCCGGTCGGGGGCGCGCATTCCCTGGCCCGGTCGCTGGGGATACCCACGGGGACGGTGGCCGCTGCGCGTGCGGTGCTCGACGGGGTCGAGCGGCGCATGGACCTGATGGTCGACGACAGCGACGGGGTGGTGCTCGGCGCGCTGCGCATACCGCCGCTGCGGCCGGACGGAGTGACCGCCGAGGCCGCGCCGGATCCGGACGACGTCCCGGGCCGCCCCTGGCTGCGGACCTGCCAGTCCTTGGTCCGGACCCTGGTTCCGGCGGGCCGCCCGTCCCGGCTCGCCGCCCTGCCCGAGCCGGGGCCGTCCCGGCTGCGGGTCGAGGTGGACGGGGAGACCCTCGTCGATCTGGACCAGCCGGTGGAGGCGGTCTCCGTCGCACCGGCCGCGGCGGGGGTCGCGTCGGTGGAGGTCAGACCGGTGTCGGTGGGCGCGGAGGCCTCACCGCTGCTGGCACAGGGCCGGACGGTGACGGTGTCCGGGGCGCACTTCCGCTACCGGGCGGACACGGTGGTGTCGGGTCCGGTGCGGACCCGGACGTGGGTGGTGCGGGAGGGCGCGTGGGGGCTGACGGTGCCGGCGGTGTCGTGAATCAGTCACCGGGGGGCAGGAATCCGGCGGTGTCGAGGGTGCAGCCGAACGGCTCCGGGATGTCGAGCTTCTCACCGAAGGGCTTGGAGAGGCGCAGCTCGTACCCCTTCCCCGACGGGGACCCGTAGACGACCGCCTGCCGCTCCTGCATGTCGAGGATCAGGTAGACGGGGACACCGGCCTTGGCGTAGACGCCGACCTTGTCGGTCAGGTCCTCGGAACGGGTCGAGGGGGAAGTCAGCTCGGCGACGAGGGACAGGGCTTCGCCGTCGAGGTGGGTGCTCGTGGTCTCGAAGACACGCTCATGCGCCGCGTGGATGTCCGGCCCGAAGGCCCGCTCGTGCTCCGGGAAGACGTAGAGGAACGGCGAACGCTCGATCACATGCTCTTCGGGGAGATGCGGCTCCAGTTGGCTGCACACCAGCCGCATGACGCGGCGGTAGTACCCCTTCGACCACGGCGACACGACGATGCTCCCCCTGACGATCTCGGCCTTGTAGCCGTTGGGCACGTTCAGCTCGTCGAGGAGGCCCAGGAGCTCCTCGAAGTCACCTCGGGGCTCGGTGCCGCTGATCAACGGTCGCTCTGCCATGAGTGTCATGATGCGCCCTCCCTATGGGATGCGAGCCATCCGCCACCCGGTGTAGTCAGTTGATAACGCGCTGATGGTCCTGTCCGAGCCGCCGCTGGGCCGGCGGGGCTGCGGCGGCGGGACATGACGACGTGACCGGTGCGGGTCGGGGCAGGGGTCATGCCACCTCCACGGTCAGCGCCTCCAGCCCCCTGATCACGAAGTTCGGCTTGCGCGCCGGCTCCGCCGCGAGCCGCAGGGTCGGTGCCCTCTCCAGCAGCGCCCCCATCGACGCCGCCAGCTCGATCCGGGCCAGTGGTGCGCCGATGCAGTAGTGGATGCCGGCGCTGAAGGAGATGTGGGGGTTGTCGGTGCGGGTCAGGTCGAGGGCGGACGGGTTCCGGAAGACGGCGGGGTCGTGATTCGCGGAGCCGAACAGCATCGCGATCTCCGCGCCCCGGGGGATCGTCGTGCCGTCGATCTCGATCTCGTCCAGGACCCAGCGTTCGAAGAGCTGCAGCGGGGTGTCGTAGCGCATCAGCTCCTCGATCGCGGACGGGATCAGCGTGTGGTCCGCGCGCAGCAGCTCCAGCTGCGCCTCGTTGCGGAACAGCGCGTACCAGCCGTTGACCGTGGCGTTCACCGTGGCCTCGTGACCGGCGTTGAGCAGCAGGACGCAGGTGGAGATCATCTCCTGCTCGGTGAGGCGGTCGCCCTCGTCGTGGGCCTCGATGAGACCGGAGACGAGGTCGTCGCCGGGCTCCTTGCGGCGCGCCGCGATCAGCTCGCGCAGATAGTCGGTGAACTCGACCGACGCGCGGACCGCCCTGGCCGCGGTGTCCTCGGACGGGTTCAGCTCGTACATCCCGCAGATGTCCGCCGACCAGGGGCGCAGCGGGGCCCGGTCGGACTCCGGGATGCCGAGCATCTCGGCGATCACCGCGACCGGGAGGGGCTCGGCGACGTCCTTCAGCAGGTCGCCGCCGCCCGCCGCGACCAGATCGGACACCAGGTCGTCGGCCAGGGCGCGCACGTACGGCTTCAGCCGCTCCACCGTGCGTGGGGTGAACGCCTTCGACACCAGGCGGCGGATCCGCGTGTGGTCCGGCGGCTCCAGGTCGAGCATCCCGTGATCGTTCAGCGTGTGGAACGGCTCGTGCTCCGGCGGGGGCGCGGTGCGGCCGAACTCCTCGTGCGTGAACCGGTGCTGGTACGTGCGCCCGAGCCGCCGGTCGCGCAGCAGGGCCGAGACGTCCGCGTGGTGCGCGACGAGCCACTGGTTCGTGGGCTCGAAGTACCGCACGCGGCCCTGGGCCCGCAGGTCGGCGTAGGCGGGGTACGGGTCGGCGAGGAACGCCGGGTCCCACGGGTCGAACCCGAGGTCGGAAGCAGCTGCCATGAACGGACGCTAGCCCGGCACCCCCCACTCTGACCAGGGGCGGCGCCCCCTGTCACCCCGGCGTCACCAGCCGTGCCTCGTAGGCGAACACCGCCGCCTGCGTGCGGTCCCTGAGGCCGAGCTTCACCAGGATCCGGCTGACATGTGTCTTGATCGTCGACTCGGCGACCACCAGCCGCTGCGCGATCTCCGAGTTCGACAGGCCCTGCGCGATGAGCACCAGCACCTCCGTCTCCCGGTCGGTGAGATCCCCGTAGGCCGCCTGCGCGGAGGGCATCAGGGCCGGCTTCTCGGAGAGCTTGGAGAACTCGGTGATCAGCCGCCTGGTCACCGACGGCGCCAGCAGCGCCTCCCCCGAGGCCACCACACGCACCCCGTCGGCGAGCTGGCGGGCCGAGGCGTCCTTGAGGAGGAAGCCGGAGGCTCCCGCGCGCAGCGCCTGGTACACGTACTCGTCGAGGTCGAAGGTGGTGAGCACCAGCACCTTGGCCGCGCCGTCGGTGGCGACGATCTCGCGGGTCGCCTCGATGCCGTTCAGCTCGGGCATGCGGATGTCCATCAGCACCACGTCCGGGGCGAGCTCGCGGACCTTGGCCACGGCTTCCCGGCCGTTCACCGCCTCACCGACGACCTCGATGTCCGGCATCGCGTTCAGCAGGACCGAGAATCCCTCACGCACCATCATCTGGTCGTCCGCGATCAGCACCCGGATGGTCATGAGCCGCCCTCGTCCGGCAGGGCGACCGGCAGGAACACCGCCACCTCGTAGCCTCCGTCGTCGCTGCGGCCCGCCGTCATCTCCCCGTCCAGCATCGACACCCGCTCCCGCATGCCGGTGATGCCGTGCCCCGCGCCGGGCGAGGGCTTGATCAGGCTCGGGTTCGGCGGCGGGCCGTTGACGATGCGCAGCCCCAGGCCGCCGAGCACGTACCCGAGCTCCACCCGGGCGGTCGCGCCCGGCGCGTGCCGCAGGGTGTTGCTCAGCGCCTCCTGCACGATCCGGTACGCCGACAGCTCCACGCCCTGCGGCAGCTCGCGCACCGCGCCGGTCACCACCTTGTCGACGGCCAGCCCGGCCTCCCGCACATTGGCCAGCAGCCGCTCCAGGTCGGCGAGCGTCGGCTGCGGGGCGTCCGGGGCCTCGTAGTCCTCGGCGCGGACGACACCCAGCACGCGGCGCAGTTCGGTCAGCGCCGCCACCGCGTTCTCCCGGATCGTGACGAACGCCTTCTCCAGCTCCGGTGGCGGGTTGTCCACCCGGTAGGGCGCGGCCTCCGCCTGGATGGCGACCACCGACATGTGGTGCGCGACCACGTCGTGCAGCTCGCGGGCGATGGTCGTGCGCTCCTCCAGCAGGGTGCGGCGGGAGCGCTCGTGGGCGGTGACCGTCTGCTGGGCGGTGACTTCCTGCTCGGCGTGGCGGCGGATGTGCCAGACGGTGACGCTGAGCAGGATCAGCGCCGAGAGGATCAGCATGGCGGCCGAATTGCTGCCGTACATGGAGGTCGGGCCGATGCCGCTGTCCGCGAGGATGGCGTACAGCGCCGTCAGCACCCACATCCACCCGGCCGTGCGGGGCCTGGTGCGTATCGCCACCACCGTCAGCACGGTCAGATGGCTGAGGAAGCTGCCGGCCGCCCACGGCCATTCGAACCAGCGGCTGCCGAGCAGGGCGACGACCGGGGTGGACACCATGGACGCCCAGAACGCCCCCACCGGCCGCACCATGGTCAGCAGCACGGGAACCGCGCAGAACAGCCCCATCAGCGCCCCGGGTCCGCTGGTGTCGACGGTGGCGAGAGCCGCGGAGATCAGGGCCGCCGTGACGATCAGGGCGTGCGGCGTCCAGGCCACGTACTCCCGCAGCCGCCCCGGCAGCCGCCGGGCGAACCGCCCGTCCGTGCACCGGCCCGGCAGCGGCCGGTAGGCGAAGGCGTCGTGCATGAGGTCCTGCCGCAGTCCGCGCAGGGAGTCCACCGCCACCCGGTACTCCGGGCTGCGCGGTGTGGCCCCGTCCCCCGGTGGCGTGGTCTGTAGGTGAGTCGTCTCGGTCACGTACAGAACGGTAAGCGCGTCCAGGGCCCCGGTCGTCCCCAGTGAGAGGGGTTCCGCCGGGTCCCTCTCAGGTACTACGGAGCCCAGCGGGGGGGCACCCCTCAGTAGCCCGCCGGCCGCACCAGCCCCGACTCGTAGGCGAACACCGCCGCCTGGGTCCGGTCCCTGAGGCCCAGCTTCACCAGGATCCTGCCGACGTGGGTCTTCACCGTCTGCTCGGCCACGAACAGGTGCTGGGCGATCTCCGCGTTCGACAGGCCCTGGGCGATCAGCGAGAGGACCTCCGTCTCCCGCTCGGTCAGATCGCCGACGCGGTCCCTCAGCGGGGCGCGGGGCCTGCCGTCGAGCCGGGAGAACTCGGCGATCAGCTTGCGGGTGATGACCGGGGCGAGCAGCGCCTCCCCGGCCGCCACCACCCGGACCGCCTCGGCGAGCTGCTCGGACGAGGCGTCCTTCAGCAGGAACCCGGAGGCTCCCGCGCGCAGCGCGTCGTACACGTACTCGTCCAGGTCGAAGGTGGTCAGGACCAGCACCCTGATGTCCGGGTGGGCGGCGGTGATGCGCTGGGTGGCCTCGATGCCGCCGATGCCGGGCATGCGGATGTCCATCAGGACGACGTCGGGGGCGAACTCCGCGGCCAGGGCGACGCCGCCCTCACCGTTCTTCGCGTCGCCGACGACCTCTATGTCGGGCTGGACGCCGAGCAGCACGGTGAAGCCCTGCCGGACCATCGCCTGGTCGTCGACGATCAGAACCCGGATGGGTTCGCCGGTACCGCTCGTCATGAGGTCCTTCTCCGGGGTGCGGTGGGTGGGTGGGTGCCCGGGGTGTCGGCGGGCGGGGTGTCCGGGAGGAAGGCGGTGACCTTGAAGCCGTCCCAGTGCCACGGGTGGGCCGTCATCGTGCCGCCGAGCATCGCGACCCGCTCCCGCATGCCGAGCAGTCCGTGTCCCGCGCCGGTCGACGGCGGGGGCGGTCCTGTGGGGCGGCCGTTGACGATCTCCACCTCCAGGCCGTCCGGCTCATAGGCGAGACGGACCGTGATCCTCGCGCCGGGCGCGTGCCGCAGGGCGTTGCTCAGCGCCTCCTGCACGATCCTGTACGCCGACAGCTCCACGCCGGGCGGCAGTGGGCGCCGCTCGCCCGTGATGTCGGTGACGACCTCACGGCCGACCGCCCGGGTGTTCTCCACCAGCGCGTCGAGCCGGTCGAGCGTGGGCTGCGGGGCGTGCGGTGTGCTCTCGTCACCCGCGTCGGCGAACGGCTCCCCCGGCCCGGGGTGCTCCGAGCGCAGCACGCCCAGCACGCGGCGCAGTTCGGTCAGGGCCTCCAGAGCGTTCTGCCGGATGCCCGCCAGGTTCTCCCTGAGCTCGTCGGGCGGGTTCTCCACGAGATGCGGGGCGACCTGCGCCTGGATGGAGATGACCGACATGTGGTGAGCGACCACGTCGTGCAGCTCCCGCGCGATGCGGCTGCGCTCCTCCAGCAGGGTGCGCCGGGTGCGTTCCTCGGCGGTGAGGGTGGTCTGCTCGACCAGTTGCGCGCGGGCCTCGCGGCGGCCGCGCAGGGCGGTGCCGAGGACCACGACGACGGCGGACAGGGAGACGGCGATCGTGCCCGTGGCGTCGTAATCCACCCCCCTTACAAGGCCATCGAGGACGTACGTGACCAGCGCGGTGACGACCAGTGCCGCTATCGCCGCCCGGGTGGGCACCCGCAGGGCGAGCAGCAGCAGCACGAGCAGCAGACCGATGATCCCGGCCGCGGTCCACGGCCATGTGTAGGTCTCCAGGTCGAAACCCAGCTGCCCGCGCAGCGTG
The DNA here is from genome assembly GCF_001280065.1 of Streptomyces sp. NRRL B-1140. Taxonomy (GTDB): domain Bacteria; phylum Actinomycetota; class Actinomycetes; order Streptomycetales; family Streptomycetaceae; genus Streptomyces. The sequence continues at coordinate 549,608 of NZ_LGEA01000091.1, read as the reverse complement.
ACGGCGCCCACGAGGAAGGCGCCCAACGCCACCCACCACGCCAGAACGGGCCGCCAGAGCCCCAGCACCACGGCGCCGCCCTGCGCGACCGCGATCAGGAGGGCCAGACCGGCGGCCAGATGGCCGTTGTCGTTCATGTCGCCCGTGCCGCCGAGGGTGATCCCGAACGCGGCCATGCACAGCACGCCGTGCGGCAGCCAGCGCAGCCAAGTGGACGGCGGCAGTGGATCGACCCGGAGGGTCCACAGGTCCTGGCGCAGCATCCGCAGCCAGCCGCCGACGCGTGCCCGCAGCACGCGGCCCACCCCCGTGTCCGTCACACGGCCCAGCCTAGACATGACGCGCCTCCGTCGCCGCGCCCCGGTCGGACGGACGGTGCGCCCGCACCACCCGCGACCTGCGGCCCCGGCCGCCGCCGTCTCGCTCGAAGGAGCGGAAGGCGGCCCAGCAGACTGCGAGGGCCAGCGCGAACACGGGCAGCCAGAGCAGCCGGGCCCCGACCCAGCCGAGGTCGTCGGGCCGCGTGTGCAGCCCGGGGAGCCGGCCGACGAGGAGGCCGCTGGCCGTGGTCGCCATCAGGGCCGTCTGGTGCCAGAGGAAGACGGTCATCGCGGAGAGGTTGACGAGCGCCACCGCCGCCCACGCCACGGGCCGGCGCATCGCCCGCCGCAGCCGCTCGCGCAGCAGCAGGGCGCCGCCGCACTGGGCCAGGCCGAACGTGACGACGGCCAGGGTCGGCGGGTACAGGTTGGACATGGCCTCGCCCGGGACGCCGACCATGGCCGCCGGATAGCCCGCCCACGCTACGAGCGCCGCGGTCGCCGCCGCCCCGGCACCCAGCAGGACCCAGCCCGCACGCCTGCGCTCCAGTTCGCCGCGGGTCCAGGCCGCGCCCAGCGTGTAGGGCACCATCCAGGCGGCCGCCACGTTCACCCAGCCCAGCCAGGCGGGGCCGCCGAGGCCGAAGCGCAGCAGGTCCACGTGCAGGACGACGGCCAGCGGCCACAGCGGGTTGAGCCGGGTGAGCAGCGGGGTCGCCGCCGTCAGGGCCGCGAACACCACGAGGAACCACAGAGGGGACAGGGCCAGTTTCACCAGCGTGCGGACCGTGCCGTACTCGGTGCCCGACAGCAGCAGCGAGACGGCGGCGACCGTCCACAGACCGACGACGGCGGCGACCGGCTTGAACAGCCGGGCCAGCCGGGCCGTCAGCCACCGGCGGTACGGCACTCCACGGGCCTGGGCCGAGGCGTGGCTGCGGGTGGCGACATGGCCGCCGACCAGGAAGAACACGGCGAGCGTCTGGAACGTCCAGGAGACGGGTGCCAGCCACGGCATGTGCTGCAGCGGGCTCGCCGTGCGCAGGGTACGGCCGTCGGACACCAGGGCCGTGACGAGCCAGTGCCCGAGGACGACACCGAGGACGGCGGCGGCCCGCAGGGCGTCCACGGCCCGGTCGCGGCCGGGCGGGGTGGCCGCGCCGATGCGGTCGGCGCCCCGGCGCACTCCCTGCCGGGCGGCGCGTACGCCGATGTCAGTCATGGGTCACCGCCTTGGTCTCGCCCAGGACGATCCGGGCCAGGTTGGTCAGGGAGGTCGAGCCGGGCTCGAAGTACGTGCTGTGGCCGGCGTCGCCCGCCGCGAACACCCGGGCGCCGAAGGCGGGGGTGACGGGGTCGGTGCCGAAGCCGACGCTGGTGCCGAACAGGTCCACGCTGAGGTGCGGTACGTGCTCCACCCAGTCGTCACCACCCCGGGCCGCCCAGACACGGGCCCGGGTGTGCAGGCCGGCGGTGGTGTCCGCGCCGGTGCCCGGGCTGCCGACGAGCGCGATGTCGTCGACGGCGAGCCCGGCGGCGGAACGGCCGCAGACGACCGAGCCGTACGAGTGGCACAGCAGCGAGATGCGGGGTCCGGGGCCCGCTATGGCCCGCAGGTCGGCGACCAGCGTCCGCAGACGGGGGGCCGCCTGCTCCGCCCTGCCGGTCGTGGTGACCGTGGTGCTGACCGTGCCCGGCGTCGCGTAGCCCAGCCAGGCCACGACCGCGGTGCGGGTGCCCGCCGGGGCCTGCCGGGTGAGCTGCCGGTGCAGGGCGGCGGCCGCCGCGTGGAACCGGCCGTAGGTGTCGAGGCTCGTGTCGGAGCCGGGGACCAGGACGGCGATGCGGTCGGCCCGGGCGAGGTCGCCGAGGACCTCCGTCACCCGGCCGGAGCCGCGGCCGTCGAACCGCAGGAGGTGCCGGGTCGGTGCGGCCAGACGACGGTCCGTCGCGGCGCGGTCCCGGTCGTGGTGGGCGGCGGCCGTACGGGCCGCCTCGGCGGCGTTGGCCCGGTTGGCCGCGTACGCCTCGTCGAGCGTCGACGCGGTGAGGGGGGCGAGGTTGGCGGGGGCCGGTGCGGGGGTCTGCGGTCGTACGGCCCCGGACAGCGGGACGACCACCGCACCGGTGATGAGGGCCGCGAGCGCGGCGCGGCGCCATCGGCCGGCGCGGCGCCTGCCGCCGTCGCCGGCACGGCGGTACTGCGGTGCGGACCCCATGGTCGTCCCCCTCCAGCGCACCCGGCCATCGGGTCTGCGTGGAAGGGAAGTTACGGAGCGCGGCACCTCGTCCGCGTCACACCGGGGAACTCACCTGCGGCGTAGCTCTCAGGTACTACGGGTTTGACTTCTCCCCCTCCTGAAGGAGGGGGGTTCTCACGGCTTGCGCTGTGAGGGTTTCTGCTTCGTCGCCGACTGCCCGCCCGGAGTGCTCCGTTGAGGTCTTACACCGGCTCCACAGACTGTCACCGCCAGCCCGGCGGCCAGAAGGTTCTTCGCCGCGTTCACGTCCCGGTCGTGGGTCGTGCCACAGCTGCCGCACGTCCAGGTACGGACGTGCAGCGGCATCTTGTCCTGCAAGGCACCGCAGCCGGAGCACAGCCTGGACGAGGGGAAGAAGCGGTCCACCGCGATCACTTCCCGCCCGTACCAGGCAGCCTTGTACTCCAGAAGGCTCCGGAACTGCGCCCAGGCGGCATCCGAGATGGCACGGGCCAGGCTCCGGTTCCTGACCATGGTGCGCACGGTCAGGTCCTCGATCACGAGCGTTTGGTTTTCACGCACGAGCCGGGTGGTCAGTTTGTGCAGGTGGTCACGGCGCCGGTCGGCAATCCTCGCGTGGACCCTCGCGACCTTCCTGCGCGCCTTGGCCCGGTTGTTCGACCCCTTGGCCTTGCGCGACAGTTCCCGCTGAGCCTTGGCCAAGCGGGCGCGGTCGCGGCGCTCGTGCCGGGGGTTTGTGATCTTCTCGCCGGTGGAGAGGGTCAGCAGGTGGTCCAGGCCGACATCCACGCCGATCGCCGTATCGGCGGCCGGGAGCGGCTTGACGCCAGGGTCGTCACACAGCATGGAGACGAACCAGCGTCCAGCCGCGTCCTGGGAGACGGTCACCGTGGACGGCGTCGCCCCCGGCGGGAGCGGGCGCGACCACACGATGTCCAGTGGTTCCGTCATCTTCGCCAGGGTCAGCTTCCCCTCGCGGAAGCGGAATCCGGACGTGGTGTACTCGGCGGACCTGCGCGACTTCTTCCGCGACTTGAAACGCGGGTACTTCGCCCGCTTGCCGAAGAAGTTCGTGAACGCTGTCTGCAGGTGCCGCAGGCACTGCTGCAACGGCACCGACGACACGTCGTTGAGGTAGGCCAGTTCCTCGGTCTTCTTCCACTCCGTGAGCATGGCCGAGGTCTGGTTGTAGTTCACCCGCTCCTGACGCGCCCACGCCTCGGTGCGGGCCGCGAGCGCCAGGTTGTAGACCTTGCGCACACATCCGAACGTGCGCGACAGCTCAGCTGCCTGCGCATCGGTCGGGTAGAAGCGGTACTTCAATGCCCGCTTCACGCACGTCGTGGCCACGCTCAACAACTAGCGTTCCCACAGGTGAAGATCAAACCTGCGGATCAGAGCACTGCGATCCGCCTTGACGGCGAATCACAGCTCCCCGCCCTGCTCCGCCGGAGTCCGATTCCTCCCCCGCCTGAAGGCGGGGGTCTTCTCGGAGGCAACTGATGACCGGGGCCCTCTTGAGGGGCAGACCTTGAGGGTCAGCTCTCAAGGGTCGGATTCCAAGGGGCAGACCCCTGAGGCGGCCGCCCCTCACCAGGCCAGCTGCGCGATCTCCTCCACCGCCACCGCGCACGCGTCGGCCGCCGGGTCGATGAGCGGGAAGTGCCCCACGCCCTCCAGCAGCGTCACCCCCACCATCTCCCCGGCCTTCGCCGCCGCCTCCGCGTACGACTCGGCGACCGGCTGCGGCACGTCGAGGTCCGCGCGGCCCTGCACGAGGGTGGTGGCGATGCCCGTGGGCAGCAGCAGCGCCGGGTCCGCGTACGGCTGGCGCTCGGCGAAGTGCTCGTCCCCGCCGAGGAGTTGACGCGCGGCGCCCCCGCACACGTCCAGCTTGTCGGCGATCGCCAGGTCCGCGATCGGGGCGAGGGCGACGACGCCGCGCAGGGTCACCGGACTGCCGCTGCGCCAGGGCGAGTCGGCCGGCAGGACGTGCCGGGCGGCACCCCACAGCGCGAGGTGCCCGCCCGCCGAGTGGCCGGTGAGCACCGTACGGCGCGGGTCGGCCTGCGGCAGCGACTCCCGTACCAGCGCGGGCAGGGTGTCCAGCGCCGCCGCGACGTCGTCGAAGGTGTCGGGCCACCGGCCCGCGACGGAGTCGCCGTCCCCGCCGCGCCGGTACTCGACGCTCGCCACGGCGAACCCGCGGCGGGCGAGGAAGTCCGCGAACGGGCTGATGTGACGCCGGTCGTACGGCGCCCGCCAGGCACCGCCGTGCAGCACGACGACAACCGGGGCCGGCCCGGGTCCGCCCGCCCGGCGCGGTGCGAAGAAGTCGATCACCTGGTCCGGGTGGTCGCCATAGGCCGCGGTGGCGTCGGGGCCGACGGGCGCGTGGGAGAAGGCCGACTCCTCCTCGGCAGCGGCCCGTGCTGCTGCGGCGTCGTCCGTCATGCTCCAACCCTCCAGCGATGAACCGTACGCGGCGCCCCAGTTGAGGGGTTCAGCCGTTGGCCGGGACGGTACCAGGCGCGTGACGTGCGCGGACATGCAGATGTCACGCTCGGTGAAGAGCGGGCGGAGACCGCGGGGCCGGGACACCACCGGAGTGCCCCGGCCCCCGCCACCGCTCAGGCCAGCGTCCGCGCCAGCACCCGCGCCGCCCGCTCCACGTCGGCGAACCCGACGTACAGCGGCGTGAAGCCGAAGCGCAGCACGTCCGGCGCCCGGAAGTCGCCGACCACACCCCGCTCGATCAGCCGTTTCATCACGTCACCGGCGTCGTCGCAGCGCAGGGCGATCTGGCTGCCCCGCTCCTCGTGCGCCCTCGGCGTCACACACGCGACCCTGCCCTCGGGCACGTACGCCGTCACGCACTCCAGGAAGAAGTCCGTCAGCGCCAGGGACTTGGCCCGCACCGCCTCGACCGACACCCCGTCCCAGACCTCCAGGGCCGCCTCCAGGGCGAGCATGGAGAGGATGTCGGGCGTGCCGACCCGGCCGCGCAGGGCACCGGGGGCCGCCTCGTACTCGCTCCGCATCCCGAACGGCTCGGCGTGCGAGTTCCAGCCGGGCAGCGGCGAGTCGAATCGGTCCTGCAGCTCCCGCCGCACGTACAGGTACGCCGGTGAACCGGGCCCGCCGTTCAGGTACTTGTAGGTGCAGCCGACCGCGAGGTCCACGCCGTGCTCGTCGAGCCCGACCGGCAGCGCGCCCGCGCTGTGGCAGAGGTCCCAGACGGCGACCGCCCCGGCCTCGTGCGCGGCGGCCGTCAGTCCGGGCAGGTCGTGCAGCCTGCCCGTGCGGTAGTCGACGTGGTTGAGCAGGACGGCGGCGGTGCGCTCGCCCAGCGCCCCCGGCACGTCCGCGGGCGCCACGGGCCGCAGGGTGCAGCCGGTCATGCGGGCGGCGGACTCGGCGATGTACCCGTCGGTGGGGAAGGTCGTCGCGTCGACGAGGAGCTCGTCACGGCCCTCCCCGGCCATCCGCACCGCGCCGACGAGTGCCTTGAAGACGTTGACACTCGTGGAGTCGCCCACGACGATCTGCCCGGGCGCCGCCCCGACCAGCGGGGCGATCCGGTCACCGATCCGTTCGGGCGCCGTCCACCAGCCGCTCTCCTCCCAGGACCGAATGCGCAGCTCGCCCCACTGACGGCGTACGACGTCCTCGACCCGGCCGGGGAGCACGGCCGGGAGCGCGCCGAGGGAGTTGCCGTCGAGGTAGACCACGTCATCGAGGACGAACTCGGCGCGCTTGGCCGCCAGTTCATCGACGGCGTCCAGCTTCTCCGCAACGATCGCCAGGTCAGACATAGGAGCGCGCCGTCCACAGCTCGGGGAACACGTTCTTCTGCGCGCGCTTCTCCAGCCAGGCCACCCCGGCGGAGCCGCCCGTGCCGGTCTTGGCGCCCATCGCGCGACGTGTGGCGACCAGATGGTCGTTGCGCCAGCGCCACACCAGCTCGGCGACGTCGCTCAGCGCCTCGCCCAGCCGGGCGACCTCGTCACTCTCGTCGCCCGAGTAGACGGCCGTCCAGGCCGCCTCCACCTCCGGCGACGGCTCGTAGCGCTTCGACACGTCGCGCCGCAGCACCGCCTCGGGGATGTCGTGCCCGCGCCGCGCCAGCAGCCGTACGACCTCGTCGTACAGACTCGGTTCGTGCAGCGCCTTCTCCAGCTCGGCGTGCACACGCGGTGCGCCCCGGTGCGGGACGAGCATGGACGCGGACTTGTCGCCGAGCAGGAACTCCATGCGCCGGTACATCGCCGACTGGAAGCCGGAGCCCTCGCCGAGTGCGCTGCGGTACGAGTTGAACTGGGCGGGCGTCAGCTGGGCCAGCGGCTTCCAGGAGTGGTTGAGCGCCTCCAGCTCGCGCACGGACCGCTTGAGCGCGGCGATGGCGGTGGGGACGTCGTCGCTCCTGAGCGCCCCCGCCGCCGTCTCCCACTCGTGGACGATGACGGTGAACCACAGCTCCATCACCTGGGTCGTCACCAGGAAGACCATCTCTCCGGGATCGTCGGAGAGGGTGTGCTGGAGGTGGGTGAGTACGTCGGCCTTGACGTAGTCCTCGTACGGCGTCGTGCCGTGGAAGTCGAGATGCGGGGTCTCGGGCTCGTGAGCCTCGTGGGACATCGCTGTCTCCTGCGTATTACTCCGGGTAGCGGTCCGCCCCTGCCGAATCCGACACGGGGGCCCCGGTCCCCAGGGGGCATCTTGCGCAATCGTCCTGCGAAACGCAATCGTCCCCCGAAACCGCAAGGCCCGCCTTTCGCGGACGGGCCTCGCGTGCACGGACCGTGTGTCAGCCCAGGACCTGCGCCGCCGTCGGCGAGGAGTCCTTCAGGAACTGGGAGCAGCGCTCGTACTCCTCCTGCTCGCCGATCGCCTGCGCGGCGCGGGCGAGGGCGTGCAGGGCACGCAGGAAGCCGCGGTTCGGCTCGTGCTCCCATGGCACCGGGCCGTGGCCCTTCCAGCCGTTGCGGCGCAGCGCGTCCAGACCGCGGTGGTAGCCCGTGCGGGCGTACGCGTAGGACTCCACGGCCGCGCCCCGCTCGAACGCCTCGTCGGCGAGCTGCGCCCAGGCGAGCGAGGAGGTGGGGTGCGCACCGGCGACCTCGACGGACGCGGCACCCGACGCGAGCATTTCCCGCGGCCCGGGGTCGTCGGGGAGATGGGTCGGGGGCGGGCCCCCGAGAAGGTTCTCGTGAATGGACATGAGGTCAAGTCTGCGCCATGCCGCCCGCCGCGGCGCAACGGGCGGGGGGATCGACGGGACGACTCCCGCGACGGCCCGCGCCGACTCCTCCGACCGGACCACCTCGACCGGCCCGGCGGGGCCCGGCCCGGCGACGGCCAGGTCGTGTCCGCAAAGTCCCGCCTGTCCTCCGGGCGGACGACGGGACTTTGCGGACACCTAGGACGGCAGCCTCTTGCGGACCGGCTCGCCCTCCAGCGGCGGCGCCGTCACACCGCCGTGCCGCAGGCACTCCGGGCGCCTGCAGTCCGGGGGCGGCCTGCGCACCACCGCGGCGGCGATCAGGGCCCCGGCCACCAGCGCCCCCGCGCACCACCCCATGGCCTTTCCGAACGCCGTGTCGAAGGCGGCCGGCTCCCGGTACGCCTCCTCCCCCATGCCCGCCAGCAGCGGCAACGCCGCCACCGCCATCAGGCCCGCCGCCCGGGCCGCCGCGTTGTTGATGCCGCTGGCCAGCCCTGCGCGCACCACGCTCACCGAGCCCAGCACGGTCGCCGTCAGCGGTGCCACCAGCGTGACCAGGCCCAGCCCGAGCACCAGCAGCGCCGGCAGCACGTCGGTGAGGTAGGACGCCCCCGGCCCGACCCGCAGCATCAGCAGCATCCCGGCCGCGCACAGCAGCGGCCCCACCGTCAGCGGGATCCGCGGCCCGATGCGGTCGGCCAGTTGCCCGGAGCGCGCGGACAGCAGCAGCATCAGCACGGTCGTCGGCAGCAGCGCCGTACCGGCGGCGAGGGCCGAGTAGCCCACGACGACCTGGAGCTGGAGCGCGGCGAGGAAGAAGAACCCGCCGAGCGCCGCGTACACGCACAGGGTGACGAGGTTGACGGCCGTGAACTGCCGGGACGCGAAGATGTCCGGCGGCATCATCGGATCGGGCCGGCGCCGCTCGACGAGCACGAACGCGACGCCCGCGGCCAGCCCGGCCACCGCCGAGACCGTCACCACCACCCCGCCCTCACCGGCCTCGATCAGCGCGTACGTCACCAGGGCGAGCGCCAGCGCCCCCAGCACGGCCCCGAGCACGTCGAAGCGCCCGCGGGCCGCCGCTTCCCCACCCGACTCGGGGACGTGCCGCAGGGCCACCGGCACGCACACCAGGGCCACCGGAACGTTCAGCAGGAACACCCACCGCCAGCCCGGCCCGTCCACCAGCCAGCCGCCGACGAACGGCCCGACCGCCGCCCCGATCCCGCCGAAGCCGGACCACAGCCCGACGGCCCGCCCCCGGTCGTCGGGGTGGAAGGACGCCTGGATGAGTGCCAGCGACCCGGGGGTCAGGAGGGCGCCGCCCACCCCCTGCAGAGCCCGTGCGGCGTTCAGCACGCCCACGTTCGGCGCGATCCCGCACAGCAGCGACGCCAGCGCGAACCACACCACGCCGACGACGAACACCTTCCGCCGCCCGAACCGGTCCCCCAGCGCCCCGCCGAGCAGGATCAGCCCGGCCAGCGTGACCATGTACGCGTTGACCGTCCACTGCAGCGCGGACAGGCTCGCGTCGAGGTCGCGGCCGATGCGCGGCAGGGCGACGTTGACGACGGTCGAGTCCAGCATCGCCATGCTGGAGCCGAGGACGGTGGTGAGCAGGACCCACTTGCCCTGCGGTGAGGCCAACCGGACATCGGGCATGCAGGGAGCATACGGAAGAGCCCGGCATCTCAGGAGATGCCGGGCTCCGACGTGTGCGGGCGGACCGGGACTACTTGATCTTCGTGCCGGTCGAGCGCAGGTTGCCGCAGGCCTCGACGACGCGCGCGGACATGGACGCCTCGGCGAGCTTGCCCCAGGTGCGCGGGTCGTAGGTCTTCTTGTTGCCGACCTCGCCGTCGACCTTCAGGACACCGTCGTAGTTGCGGAACATGTGGTCCGCGACCGGGCGCGTGAACGCGTACTGGGTGTCGGTGTCGATGTTCATCTTCACGACGCCGTTCTCCAGCGCGGTGCGGATCTCGTCCTCCGTGGAGCCGGAGCCGCCGTGGAAGACGAAGTCGAACGGCGACGCCTTGCCGTACTTGGCGGCGACGCCCTCGTTCAGCTCCTTCAGCAGCTCGGGGCGCAGCACGACGTTGCCGGGCTTGTACACGCCGTGCACGTTGCCGAAGGACGCGGCGAGCAGGTAGCGGCCCTTCTCACCGAGGCCGAGGGCCTCGGCGGTGCGGAGCGCGTCGTCGACCGTGGTGTAGAGGGAGTCGTTGATCTCGTGGGAGACGCCGTCCTCCTCGCCACCGGTCGGGGTGATCTCCACCTCGAGGATGATCTTCGCGGCGCGGGCCTGCTCCAGCAGCTCCTGCGCGATGGAGAGGTTGTCGGCGAGGGTCTCGGCGGAGCCGTCCCACATGTGCGACTGGAAGAGCGGGTTCAGACCGGCCTCGACGCGCTTCTGGGAGAGCGCCAGCAGCGGACGTACGTACCCGTCGAGCTTGTCCTTGGGGCAGTGGTCGGTGTGCAGCGCGATGTTCACCGGGTACTTCTCGGCGACGATGTGCGCGAACTCGGCCAGGGCGACGGCGCCGGTGACCATGTCCTTGCTGTACTGACCGCCCAGGAACTCGGCACCACCCGTGGAGATCTGGACGATGCCGTCGCTCTCCGCCTCAGCGAAACCGCGCAGGGCCGCGTGCAGGGTCTGGGTGGAGGTCACGTTGATGGCCGGGTAGGCGAACTTTCCTGCCTTCGCCCGGTCCAGCATCTCGTTGTAGACCTCGGGAGTTGCGATGGGCATGCGTCCGCTCCTTGTATCTGCGGGTTGACGTACTGCTGTGTCTAACGGCCCTGACCTAGACCTTGGGGTGCGACGTCATCGTCGGCCCCATCTTTCCAGACTTGGCCGGAAGGTCCAGGCCACCGTCCACGCCCTGGTCGGTCCCCGGTCAGTCCAGGCCCAGCTCGTCCTTCGAGAAGGCGAAGAGGTACGGCACTCCGGCGCCCTCCTGGATCTTCTCCGCGGCGCCGGTCGCCCGGTCGACGATGGTCGCGACGGCGACGACCTCGGCCCCGGCCTCGCGCACGGCCTCGACGGCGGTCAGCGGGGAGCCGCCGGTGGTGGAGGTGTCCTCGACGACCAGCACGCGGCGGCCGGCGATGTCGGGGCCCTCGACGCGCCGCTGCAGGCCATGTGCCTTCGCGGCCTTCCGTACGACGAAGGCGTCCAGGCGCTTCCCGCGCGCGGCGGCGGCGTGCAGCATGGCGGCGGCGACGGGGTCGGCGCCCATGGTGAGGCCGCCGACGGCGTCGAAGTCCAGGTCGGCGGTCAGGTCCAGCAGCACCTGCCCGACCAGCGGGGCGGCCTCCCCGTCGAGCGTGACGCGCCGGAGGTCGACGTAGTAGTCGGCTTCCAGACCCGACGACAGGGTCACCTTGCCGTGCACCACGGCCTTGTCCTTGATCTGCTGCAGCAGCGCGCCACGTGTGTCCGTCATGCCGCCCAGCTTAGAGGCGGCGCCACGTCCAGGTCGTGGTGGCCTCCAGCGGCTCCAGGGGCGTGACCAGGTGCGGCAGGGTGTTGAGGCCGTTGGGCGGGCCGGTCTGCGGCTCCACGCACACGGCGGCCTCCTGCTCGTCGTAGACGACGACCCACTCCTGGCGGCTCGCCACCTTCAGCTCCAGCTGCCCGGGCCAGGTCAGGGTGACGTCGACGCCGCCGGGCATCCCGAAGCAGTCGTCCCAGGGGCCGGGCTTCGGGTCGACGCGGTTGCCGGTGGGCAGGTGGTCGTCACCGCGTTCCTCCTGCCAGGCCGGGTCGAAGTCGAGCTGTACGTCCTCGCCGCCGAGGTTCCGGTTGAACCACGGGTGCCAGCCGATCTGGGCCGGGAAGGACGAGTCGTACGTCTCGACGGACATGGTGAGGGTCAGCGCGTCCTCGGTGAGGGCCACGACCTGGGTGACGCGGCCCTTGTGGGGCCAGGGGTCGGCGAGCTCGTGGGTGATGACGGCCTCGGCCGTGCTCGTGCGGGCGGTGCGCCAGGCGCTGTCTCGGGCGGTGCCGTGGATGGCGTGCGGCGGGGCGTTGAGGGGCATCTGCCGCACGGCGGCGCCGTCCAGGAACCGTCCGTCCCGGATCCGGCCGCACCACGGCACCATCGGGAAGCAGCCGAACCGCTCCCCCTGCCGGAGCACCTCCACGCCGCCGATCCGCAGCCCTCCGACCCGGCCGCCGTTGCCCGGCTGCACGGTCACCTCCGCGTCACCCGCGGTCAGCGTGATGTCTTCGTCACTCACGGGACGACCCTACTGCGGTGATCAAGGGGGCCTCACCGGTTGCGTCCTGCTTCGGCCTCGGACTCGGGGCGGGACGGTCAGGGGCCGACCGCCGTGTGGTCCGGCGGCGTCTGCCGCGTGGTTCAGCGGCGTCTGCGCAGGGCCCGGACCGCCACGATGGCCGACGCCACGGCCAGGGCCGCCGCGGGGGCCGCCCAGCGCAGCGGGGCCGGGGCCGACACGGTCTGAGGCGCGGGCACGGGGGCGTAGCGGCCGCGGGGCGGGGCGTGGTCGACCTCCTCGGCGCTGCGTCCGATCATGGTCCGCCGCGCGTGCGCCGCCTCGGCGATGTCCTCGTCGTCCTGCTCGTCCTCGTCGTCCACGTCGTCCACGTCGTCCTCGTCGTCCACGGGCCCCGGAGAGGCGGGCGGGGCGGCGGCGCCGAAGGTGGAGGGACGCTCGGGGGCCGGGGGTTCCTCGGTGAGACCGGGTTCGGTGGGGGTCCCCTCCCCGGGCTCCAGGCGCGCACCTTCGTCGCCCGCGTCCGTGGCCGCCGCGGCCAGGTGCTCCGCGAAACGGTTCAGCAGCCGGGTGACCGCGCCCTCCACAGCGTCCGCCGGAAGGTCGTTGATCCGTCCGTCCGCGGTGGCCGTGCCGTCGTACCCGACGGTGCAGCCGTCCTCGGCCTCCCGCAGGACGATCCGCAGGGCGAGCCGGACCGAGCCGCTGCCGCGCGATTCCTCCGCCTCGCCCTCGACGGCGTACGCGCCCTCGCTCCGGGACACCCGCAGGGCACCCCGGTAGGTGACGGAGTGACTGCCGACGCGGATCTTCAGCCGCCCGGCGACCGGCTCGGCGCCGGCGTCCTGCTGGAGCCCGGGAACGGCCCGGGCGACCCGCGCGGGGTCGTCCAGCACCTCCCTCAGCCGCTCGGCCGGAACCGGAACGAACACCTCGTGCTCCATGTCGACGGACTCTACCCAGCACAGCGCGGAACGCACCCCCGGCTGAGGGATTCGCCCCCCGAACCACCCCCACCAGGCGTACCCTCCCGCTCCGCCGGACGGGTCCCGCGAGGACGGCACCCCCTCGGCGGCCCTGCCCCTCAGTAGCGCGGGTGCACCAGCGTCGACGCCGGCAACCCCGGGATCCGCGTCCTGCGCGCCGCCCGTTCCCCCGCGGCCAGGGACGCCTCCGTGAGGACCCGGGGCCGCGGGCCTCCCGGGTCGAGCCGCGGCCGCGGGTCCGTGCGGGCGGCCAGGACGAAACCCCAGTCCCGGGACGCCCAGGAGCGGTCCGCGGGGGTGCGGCCGGGCCCGGCGGCGAAGTGGGCGTGGCCGCCGCCCGCGCCGTAGGGCGCGGTGCGGAAACCGGCCGCGCGCAGGGTCGCCTCGACCGTCCAGTACGCCCGGGGGCCGGACGCGACCGGCCCCGCGTGCACCACGAGCCGTCCGCCGGGGGCCAGCACGCGCCGTGCGAGGCCGTAGAACTCCTGCGAGTACAGCTTCGTGCTCGCCGTGATCCCGGGGTCCGGAAGGTCCGAGACGACCACGTCGTACGTCGCCGGAGCCGCTCCGCGCAGCCAGGCGAAGGCGTCCTCGGTCGTCACGTGCACGCGCGCGTCACCGAACGCGTGCCGGTTGAGCGCGGACAGGGCCGGGTCGGTGCGGGCCAGGCGGATCACCTCGGCGTCGAGTTCGACGACGTCGACCCGGTCCACTCGGGAATGGTGCAGCACCTCGCGGGCGGCCAGGCCGTCCCCGCCGCCGAGGATGAGCACGCGCGCGTGCGGCCCGCTCATCGCGGGGTGGACCAGGGCCTCGTGGTAGCGCAGCTCGTCGTGTCCGCTGACCCGGAGCCGGCCGTCGAGGAACAGGTCGAGGGACCGTCCGCTCGTGCCACCCGTGAGGACGACCTCCTGCACCTCGGTCCGCAGCGCCACGCGGACGTCGTCCCCGTACATCGCCTGCCGCGCGGCGTGTTCGAAGTCGTCGACGAGGACGGCGGCCGAGGCGAGGACCGCGAGGACGAGGGCGTTGCCGACCAGCAGCAGCCAGCGGGCCCGCCGGGTCAGGTCCCGGCGGAACAGGCCGAGCACCAGCGCACCGCCGACGACCGCGTTGACCGCGCCGGTGAGCAGCGCGCCGGTCAGCTGCCCGAGGAACGGCAGCAGGAGGAAGGGAAAGGCGAGGCCGCCGACGAGGGCGCCGACGTAGTCGGCGGCGGACAGGTCGGCGACCGCGCCGCCCGCGTCCTGGCGGCGGATCCGCTGGATCAGCTCCATCAGCAGCGGGACTTCGGCGCCGATGAGCAGTCCGGTGGCCAGGGAGAAGGCGACCAGCAGGCAGCGCGGCCCGTTGGCCCACATTCCGCCCCAGTCACCGGTCCAGGCGAACACCGCGTACAGGGCCATCGCGCTGCACCCGCCGACGAGCGCGAGGGCGGCCTCGACGGCACCGAAGCCGGCCGCGGCGAGCGGGCGCAGCCGCTTCGCGGCGAGGGAGCCGATGCCCATGGCGAAGACCATGACGGAGAGCACGACGGACGCCTGGGTGACCGAGTCGCCCATCAAGTAGGAGGCGAGCGCGACCAGTTCTAGTTCGTACACGAGTCCGCAGGCCGCGCAGACGAACACGCCCGCGAGGACCAGGAACCGTCCGGTGCCGGGCCGTACGGGCAGTCGCACCGGGCCGCCGGGGCCGTCCGGGGCGCTCCGGGGCTGCGGGCAACCGGGCGGGGCGGGCGCGTGCGGCTCGATCACCCTGCGACGTTACGTCACGCCTCGACCGCGGTTCGTCACCCACACGTGTGGTGCTGGTTTACCGCGGCCGGACGCCGGGGCGCCGAACGCGTCCTGGTGTCCGGGTCAGTTGACGAGCGCCGCCGCGGGTACGCGCACGCCCACTCTCGTGCGGGTCGCCACCAACTGCCCGTCCTGCGGGTAGGCGTGCCAGGTCCGCCAGTGGACCTGGCCCTCGTGATGCTGGGCGAGCAGGGCCGTGAAGGCGTAGGGGCTGCCGGGGAAGACGCCGACGAGGCCGTGCGGGTGGTCGGAGACGAGAGCCAGCAACTCCTGTGCGCGGCCCGCGAAGGAGCCGGGTGAGAGGACCTCGACGCGGGCCGCGAACTCGTACTCCCAGTCGTCCACCCGCTTGGCGACTCCGAGCGGAAGCGGGGTGCTGCTGCCCGCGATGCACGCCACCGTCTCCGAGCAGATGCCCCGCTCCTCCTCCAGCAGAACCTGATGGGACGCGCCGAGGAGCCGCAACTGCAGTTTGGTGCCCGCCAGTTCGAGGTCGAGTGCGGCCAGTGCGGGAAGCGGCTCGCGCCCCAGGGCCCACGCGAGATCGGCCGCGCGCGTGTCGGTGTAGGAGGTGTTCAGGGTCGTGAGCATGGATCGGCTCCGCAAGCACACAAGGAGAGGGAGTGGGGTCCGCTGCGCCCCGGCGGCACGGCACCGGGGGATGTCGGCCCGGGGCAGCCGGTCGGCCGGTTTCAGCAAGGTGTCCGCAGATCGTCCGAGGGGCTGCGTCGGTGACTTAGAGGGAATCATGAACAGTGACCCCGCCACAGCGTTTTTACCCAAGTTCGTAGGGTTTCCATCCCTCAGAGGGCTCCACAGCTCAACTGTTCAACCACGGCGTGCGCCGGTGCCGGGGAGGCGTACGCCGGTGCGCCGTGACGCACGCCCGCAGCCGGGACACAGGGGGCGCCCGGGATTCCTGCGAGATCCCGAAGGGGCCGCTCGGGGGGCGTAGTTGCCCAGGTCGCACGGTGTCGGGCAAGAGTTGCACGACAGACGGAGGAGGGCGCGGACAGCCGAGCGAAGCCGCCCGACAGGCATTCGACGGATCGTCCGTCCGGGAACCGCCTCCCTCTGCCCTGCCCCCCCTGACCGCGTGGCCCGCTGCCCACTGCCCGCTCGGCACGGCGACGCGGGGCCCGCCCCAGGTGCGGACCCCGCGTTCGGTGGTTGCTGCTCCCCCGTCGTGAGAACAGCCGACGTCAGTCAGCTGCCTCCGCCGCCGCAGCCACCGCCGCCACCCCCACAGGACGACCCGCCTCCGCAGGACGAGCCGCCGCCGCAGGAGTGTCCCCCGTGGTGTCCGCCGCCGGACGAGCCGGAGTCTCCTGCCCACCAGCTGCCGCCGGCGCTGTGGCTGCTGCTCGAACCGGTGGACGCCCACGCACCGCGTCCCGTCGTCCGCCGGGAACCGCCCCTGCGCCCCTTGGAGACCAGCGCCCCGACCAGGACGACTCCGACCACCGCCAGGATGATGCCGACGATCATGGCGTCATCCTCCTTCCATGTCCCCCGAAGCGGCCCCCCGTGGGCGCCTCGCTCTTGCGTGAGGCGGTGATGCCCTTCCCGCTCCCGGCCCAACACAGAGTTGAGGAACTCCAGAGCTTCGGCGCAGGATGACCGGCATGACCTCCAGCGCGCGACCCCTGCTGAACCGTCGGCTCGCCGAGTTCGGGACGACGATCTTCGCCGAGATGTCCGCCCTCGCCCTGAGCACCGGCGCCATCAACCTCGGGCAGGGCTTCCCCGACACCGACGGCCCCGAGGAGATCCGGGAGGCCGCCGTGCGGGCGCTGCGGGACGGCCGCGGCAATCAGTACCCGCCGGGGCCCGGCGTCCCCGAGCTGCGCGCCGCGATCACCGCCCACCAGCAGCGCCGCTACGGCCTGGCCTGGGACCCCGACACGGAGGTCCTGGTCACCGCGGGCGCCACGGAGGCCATCGCCGCCGCCCTGCTGGCCCTGGTGGAGCCCGGCGACGAGGTGATCGCCCTCGAGCCGTACTACGACTCCTACGCCGCGTGCATCGCCATGGCGGGTGGCCGCCGGGTGCCGGTCACGCTGCGCGCTCAGGTGGACGAGGGCCGGTTCCGTCTCGACCTCGACGAGCTGCGCGACGCCGTCACCGACCGCACCCGGCTGTTGCTGATCAACACGCCGCACAACCCGACCGGCACGGTCCTCACCCGTGAGGAGCTGGCCGCGATCGCCGAGCTGGCGGTGGAGCGGGACCTGCTGGTGGTGACGGACGAGGTGTACGAGCACCTGGTCTTCGACGACGCCGAGCACGTGCCGCTGGCGACGTTCCCGGGGATGCGGGAGCGCACGGTCACCATTTCGAGCAGCGGCAAGACGTTCTCGTTCACCGGCTGGAAGGTCGGCTGGGTGACGGGGTCCCCGGAGCTGGTCACGGCGGTCCGGTCGGCCAAGCAGTACCTGACGTACGTCTCGGCCGGCCCGTTCCAGTACGCGATCGCCGAGGCGCTCTCGCTGCCCGAGTCCTACTTCACGGACTTCCGCGCGGACATGCTGGCCAAGCGGAACCTGCTGGCGGGCGGCCTGGCGGAAGCCGGCTTCCGCGTCTTCCGGCCCTCGGGCACCTACTTCGTCACCACCGACATCCGCCCCCTCGGCGAGAGCGACGGTTTCGCCTTCTGCCGCGGCCTGCCGGAACGCGCGGGCGTGGTCGCGATCCCCAACGCGGTCTTCTACGACCACCGCGAGGAGGGCGCGCCGTTCGTACGGTTCGCGTTCTGCAAGAAGGACGACGTTCTCCGGGAGGCCGCTGACCGCCTGCAACGCCTGGCGTCGTCCTGAGCTCAGCCCCTTCCCCTCGGATGAGATCGAGGCAAGACCACCCTGCGTGAGAGGGTTCGACTCCCAGGCCGGTCTGCACTCGTTCGAGTGCAGACCAACCGATCGAACTCGGCAGAACGCCGTAGCGTCGCCGGAGTGGAGTACAGACGCGTAGCCCAAGGCGTGCCGCTTGAGGAGTACCAGCTGACGCGTGCGGATCACCGTCGGCAGGACGACGCAGTGGCCATGGCGGACTGGGTGCAGCGCCAACTGGCCAAGGCACCACCATGGTGGCACTGCGGGCACATCCGTGAGGTCAGGTGTTCGCGGAGCAAGGAACGACCCGACGGAGGGGTCACCGGCCGCGAGCGCTGCACGGAGTACAGCCTCGACCCCTCGTGATCGTGGCGTTCGAACCATGTGCCGACGGCAGTTGATCACTGCCCCGCTCTTCGAGTGGCGGAGCACGACCACACGCTGATGCCGAGCGCAACGCGCTCTCGCCTGCGAGCGGTATTCGGCCAAACCTTCACCGATCCGGATCGATTGCGCGCATTGTCGCGTTTGCGGTCTGGTGGCTCCAGGACTTCACCATGATGATGCCCGCCGTGTCAGCGAACGGGGGCGTCAATGGGGTTCGGTCGGGGACTGCGTGTACGAGAGGGGCGCGCCACGGCAGGAATGGTCGACGGGCCCGCAGTGCCGGTTCAAGTCAGCCCCGCCGCCTCTGCCCGCGGCGGCCACGGCGAGGTGGACCCGACCTCGTCGGAGGTGACAAGGCTGCTGTGCCAAGCCGTCTACACCCGTCCCGACCGGGTGAAGGCCGTCAAGGCGTGGTGGAGCAAGATCCGGGGCAAGGATCAAAAACCGAACAAGCCGCGGCGCAGCACTCGCAGACGCATCTATCTGGAGGGCAGCGACGACTGCCCTCCCCTGGGTGAGCCCATGGCCCAGTGGGTACGAGACCACGTCCTGCAGGGACCGCCGTTACCTGTCCCGTCGTACGGATTCGACCTTGTGCCCGTCGTCGCGCACAGTCTGCGCGCGCGGAGACGCCGATGGCTGCGGCGAACACTCATCCTGCTCCTCGCCATCGCCGTCACGTACGAGGTTCCCCGTGCCGCCGTCGTCTGGGGCAGTGCCGTTTTGCTGGCTTGCCTCATGTGGTGGGCCGGGTTACGGGCAGCCCGCAAGGGCAAGGAGTCGAGGCTGGCACCCTCGCCCCGTCTGGCTTACCTCGTTCTGTGTGTGCCCTGGATACTCGCGGTAGTGCCCTACGAGCCGATACGCGGCGAAGCGGTCGCGCTGCGAACCGGGCTGCTACTGCTGCCCTTCGTCCTGCTGGCCGGAGCCGTGCTCGTCTGTGCGGGAGATCGCCTCATGGCGCGGGCGGGGTTGTCCGGGATCGTCCGGCACGGCATCGCGTCTGACCGCCTGCCCTGGGCATCGGCGAAGGCCAGGCGGCGGATGGCAATCATCAGCAACGAGCAGACACGACTCGAACTGCCGTATGACCATCCGGAAACTTTCGTCGGAGCCGGACGCTATGTATGGGGCGTGGCTGACATCGGTATCCCGCTCAAGCCCAAGGACCCAGAGGTATCGATCAAGCCCTTCGGCGAGCGGGAACTGCTGCGGCGGATGGGCGACGCACTCAAAGAACTGGGCCGTGGTGCGCGGGAGATCACCGACCCCTTGCCCGGCTTCTCCGTCACGGAGATTCTCGGGCTGCCGTCCGAGCTGTGGCTGCGACGGACCCGTGTCGCGAAATTGGAGCTGCCAGACCTGCGCGGCCGGGGCCGCCGGTCACCGTCCAGCATGCCGGACCGACTGTATTTGCGGGCGCAGTGCGTCAGTTGGGACGGCCAGGTCGTGGTCACCCTGTACGCGCATGCCGCACTGGAGGCAGGCGAATTGCGACTTACCCTGCGCCCCCACGTGATGACGCCCCTCTACAACGAGCTGAGGGCGACCGACTCTCCCGCGGCCAAGCGCGGAACACGACTGTACGGCTGGGTGGTGTTGCAGGGCCTACTGGACGCCGTCCACGGGCCGCTCACATTGTGGCGGCTGCTGACCCGGCTCGCCCTCGGAGTGCAGTCGGACGGTGGCCGGGCCGAGGAAAAGGATCCGGTCAGCCTCCGGGACCGGTACTCCACCGAAGAAGTCACCGACATGCACCAGGCCGACGACGCGAAGCGGCACGTCGTCCTCATGCAGACCTGCGTCTTCCGCGCTGTCTCCGCGTACCTCGAAGAGCTGGGCGTCGACACCGTTGCGTACGAGCGCCAGGTGGCCGCGGTCATCACCAACATCCAGGTCTACGGCGACAACAACGCGCCCATCCAGAACATCGCCGGCAGCGGCATCAGCAATGTTGGCCAGGACAACAAGCCTCAAGGAGGAGGAAGTTGATGGCTGCAGGACGTCGCCGCCTCGAACCGGAACAGGGGCACGGCTCGGGTATCAGCATCGGCGGCAACAACATCGCCCCGCTCCAGAACGTGGTCGGGCAGAACATCTCGAACGTCCACCAGTCCGCGTCCGTCGAGAGTCCCGCCGTCAGCATGGAAACCGTGCGGGATCTCCTTGCTGCATTCCGCACCGATGTGGATCAAAACGGATCGGTCCTGCCGAACGCGCAGGTGCTCCGCGCCATGGCGGACTCCATCGACACCTCGCTGACAGCCCCGGATACGCCGGCGATCGGGGCGCTGCGCGGGGCTGTGCAAGCGTTGCCGGCCTTGGTGGCAGGGACAGTGGTGCAGCAGGGGGGTGACGCGCTCGCTCACGCCATTGCCGGATGGCTCAGCTGAGGTGGCGACTGCGCAAATTCTTGGCTGGTCCTGTCAACGATCCCGGTGGTGTCGTCACCGTCTCACCCAGCAGTCTGCGGCGTGCTTCGCACATCCGGATGGGAAGCTGCTCAACCCGGAACCGGCACGAGGGCTCTCTCGTGACGGCTGGAACCGCACGGTATCAGCCAATGTCGCGTGGGGTGCCCGAAGAGATGGCGTGGAGTTACCACTCGGCGACTTGATCGCTGGCAGGATCGGTGCCTCTGAGCAGCGTGCACACGTGTACGAATCGAAGTGGTAGTGGGGTGGGGGCGGTATGGCCAGAGGGCCGGAGGCCAGGGAGCGCGTTCGCCGGGAGCTCTGGAGGCTGGCAAACGGCATGTGCCAGATGTGTCGGCGGGAGCTGGACCCTGGGACCGCCGGACGCATCCCAACGGCTCAGGCGGCACACAACGTGGCGCTCAGCGATCACGGGCCCCGAGCAGACCCCACCCTGCCGATCGAGGCCAGGAACGCCGTATCGAACCTCCTGTTGTTGTGCTCGACCTGCCACGACATCGTCGACAAGAACAACGGGGCGGCGTACACCGTTGAGGAGCTGTCCAGACTCAAGTCGGAGCATGAGACCTGGACCGCCGCTCTGAGGAAAGCCGGGCAAGCGTGGAGGATGAGCTATAGCAGCATCGACTACCTCAACGTGCCGAGAGTTGCGATGCTTCCTGGCGGGGACGTCGTCCAACAGGCGGCTCAACGTGCCGGCCTCGACCCGACGCGGCCCTTCTCCGGACAAGGATTCGCCCCCGGAATGTTCGTCGGGACTGTGCGTCCCGTCTTCGAGTCGTGGCGAGGGCACGCCGTTCCTCTCGACGAAGCCCGTCCGGACGCGATCCGGCAGGGGATGTACGTGGCGTTCAACGCGCCGATGCGTAGCCGCAACGTGTCCAACCGGCCGTTTCCTCGGCCGCTCACCGGAACATGGCAGGACGACCCCTACCTGTCCTTTCGACTGGACGGACGTACGGTCATGATCCGGTATGACCCGCAATGGCTCACCACCACTACCGCTGGCACGGACCTGGTCAGCGCAGCGACAGAGCAGGCCACCTATGCGGGGATCGGCCTTGTCGTGGGTGAATCCGCCGATGCGATTCGGATCTCCGCGCTGTTCTTCGGAAAGCCGCAAACCGCAGAAGGGGCGTTCATGAAGTACGTCATCAAGGGCGAGGGCAAGATCGCAGGGGCGGTCTCTGTCGATGACTTCGAGACAGGGTTGTCGTCGCGCGGGTCGGGATCACAGCTGCTGGGCGCTACTCGTGACCCGAGCAACGATGGCGTCACTGTGGCACTGCACTTCAACGAACTCGAGGTCGATCCGGGGCAGATCCAGCGCGAGACATTCCGGCAGCTGATGCGGGTGGTGCCGGAGTTCCGGCGCGATCTCACGGTCGCCGTGGGCACGCTCTTCACCCACTCGGGGCTGACCGGCCTGCCGAAGCCGCTTGACATCGCAGCGGACCACTTGGCTGGTGAGCCCAAGGTGTGGTCGACGCACTCCATAGACGGCCTGGGCACCCTGCTGGCGGACGTGGAAGTGGCCTTCGCCCTCGTCCGTGGCGTGCGTAGAGGCCAACTCGATGACTTGCACCAAGCCCTCCTGGCCGAGTCCGAGAGCTACCTCGGGGCGGTCGAGGTGAATCTCCGGCGCCCGACGCACCAGCATTTCTACGGGGTTAAACCCCGCTATCGGCTCATCGAAGCGGATCTCCGACTGCTGTACAGCGCCGAGGAGTACTACGGGGAACTCGGCAACTGGGACCACAGACCTCACGAGCTGCTTGATGAGTGGAAATCGGAGGAGATCTTCAACAGCGTGGCCTGGGAGGAGGACAAAGACCAAAGCGCTGCTGACGAACGTCAGGCTGAGGAATGGATGTCCGAGTGGTTGGCCACGATCGACCCGGACGAGACAGCAGCGGATTGACGGACCCTGACCCCGGAGGCGCACAGCGCTCCCCGCGCGCACCTTGCCGTGGACAGATCCTGAGGACTGTGGCCGCCGGTGGCCGGTGGCACGGCGTCCTCCCCGGCGAGCACGCGGGGTAGTCCACGGACTATGGCTCGCACTGTGGTGGCTGAGGCGAGGCCAGACGGAGATCCGACAGGATTTGCTGCGCCAGTTCGAAAGGCTGGTTGCGGGGGCCGTGGGGTACGGAGGTGGCGGATTCGAACCCGCGTTGTGCGGCGAGGGCTCTGGGGCCCACCAGCCCGGTGAGCCGGTAATGCCGCCAGAGGGGTATGGGCCGACGGGCATCGACCACGACGAGGTCGGGCCGACGCCAGACGACCAGCGCCCAAGATCCTCCGCCGGAGTCCGAGCCAGAGTCGGCCCAAGCCCCGACCAGAGATGCGTCCTCGGCGGCGCCGACTGCTTCGAGTGCAACCAGTGCGGGGTTGCTGAAGCGGCCGGCGACATGGAGCAGGAGTCGTCCGTGGCGGTGCACGTCGCGCCCCTTCTCGGCAAGGGACCATACGGCGTCAGCGAGGGGATCGTCCTGTACGACGTCCGACGCGACATCGAGTACGGCGGCCTGGTCGACGGCAGGGCCGAAGGCTGTGTCGAGCAGCGCCGTGTATTCCGCAACGTACGCGGCATCCACTGCGGGAAGCAGGTGGCCGACCGCCTGGGAGGCTTCGTTGAAGGCAAGCGTCTCAGGGGTGATCTCGTAGCGTGGGGCGTGGCTTCGAAGCACGGCCAGGGCGACCGCGGCAAGGCTGCCGACCTGGGGCTCGATCCGCTCGGGGAGATCGTTTCGGTTCAGTGCGCGGACCGCGCGGGAGAGCAGCGGCAGCCAGTCGGTGTGTGCCGGAGGCCAGGCGCCTGCCGCGACGGTCCACAGCGTCAGCCGGACGACGAGCATGCGCTCCGGAGGGCCCAAGTGGGGAGCGAGAGCGACGAGGCGCTCCACCCAGCGCCGGTATCTACGGCGGACTTCCTGGTCGGCATGCCGAAGGTCGGGCAGGGCGGCGGTGCTGTTCGCTTCGGCACCGGCCGCCTCGGGATCGTGCTCCGCTGCCACAGCCTCGGCATCGTCATCATCGAGGGCGGCTTCGATGTCGTCCGTGAACCGCTCGTCCCAGGAGACGGGCAACAGGTCCTGAAAGGGCGTGCTGACGTCGGCGGGCAGGGGGACACCCAGCGCGAAGCGCGTGAGCGGATGTCCGAGCCGCCGGGCGCACTCGTCCAGGTAGTGCTCCCAGCCGTCCTCACCGCCCTCCAGCCGGGCACCAGCGGCCGCACCGCCAGTGCTGCTGCTCGCGGATACGCCCGCTGGAGTGGGGGTCAGTCCCGTACGGAGGGTTTCCAGGTCGCCCAGGAATCGTTCGGCGAGCCGGGGATCCGCGAACAGGTCGGGTGGCCGTGTCGCGGGGGCCTGGGACTGGGCCGGGGTCATTCGGCGCAGGGCGCGATCAGGGTCGACGACGAACACGATGTTGCCGAAGTGGGGTACGCCGTCGTTGTCGACTACGACCAGTCGCACACGGCTGCCCGCATCCGCTGGAGCCGTCACCGTCAGCGTGACCTGGCCGGCCGGGATGTCGGCGATGCGCTCCCATGCCTCCGGCGGTGCCGCAGCCTGGGACAACTCCAGGTGAGCGGTGCCGGATAGGGGCCGGGCCACGCTGATCTCCAGGCCGTCCGATACGCGTAGGGCACCGAGCAACAGCGGTCCATGGGCAGCGCTGGGGCGAGGGAGGGGTGGGACCGTGCGCAGCCGGGCTGCAGGCTCGTCGGTGCCGTCCGGAAGAAGGGTCGCGGTGATGGGGGTGACGATGCCGAGTTCGCAGTTGCCGCCGTCGCCCTGGGAAAGCAGCAGGGCCGCGGCGGAGAGGTTCGGGCTTCCGGTCAGGGCCCACCGCTGCCCTTCGGAGACCCACTCGACGAGCTTCCCGTGGCGGTACCGTTGGGAGTTGTCGCTGATGACGCGTCCGCCGTACTCCTTGACCAGGGCGGCGACCGACGGGCCGTCGAGGTCACTGAGTCCGGGCTGGTAGGCGAGGGCGAACCGGCGTGGCCGGAAGCGTTCGAGCAGTCGCCGCAGTGCCATGGAGCGCCGGTCGTAGAAGGGTGCGAACACGGCCAGTTCGTCGACGGGCCCCTGCGGAAGCTGTTCGATGATCGGCGAACGCAGGCTGCAGACGATGCGGACCTGTGGCGCCGTGGGGGTCCTGTTGTGGTGGAGCCGGTCCAGCAGCGCTGCGACCCGCCCCAGCGCCTGCGGCACACCGGCGGAGAACCTCACCTTCTCCGGGAGGCCGCGCAGCCATGCGGACAACTCCGGAACAGCGGTGGGACTCTGCTCGGCGTCCACCCGCAGAACCGTCCACAGCTCGGCGTTGGCCTGCCAGCCGGCCAGCGTGGTGTTGCCGGAGCCGAGCGCGATAGTGGCGTGCTCCGGTCCGGCGAGGACCATCAGCTTGGGGTGGAACGCGGCACCGTGGGCGTATGCCAGTCCGGCGAGGTAGCTACGACCGGCCCGCCGAACGGAGCGCGGATCGTTCCGGGTCATGGAGACGTCTCCCGCCACGGTGACGCGTGCGCCGGTGGCCTGGGTGACGCCGAGGGCGACCTCCTCGAAGAAGCCGAGATCGGCGGTGAAGCTGAGGAAGAGGGCTTCTTCCAGGCTCCCTCCGCCCCTGCGCTCCTCGTCGAGGATGAGGGTCAGAGGCGAGGCGAACGCGGTGGGCGGCTCCACCGCTTCCGGTGCCGGTGCGGTCTCAGTCAACGAGAGTCCTCCAGCTTCTGGTCACCGACCAGCGCTGGTCGTGGTACCGCAGTACGCCGCAGGTGGCCAGGACGGTCCCGAGCTGGTCCAGCCGAAGGCCGACGTCACCACGTCCCTCCTTGCTCGTCCGGTACAGCAGCCCGCCCCGCTCGTGCAGCCGGGTCGGTAACCACAACGTGCCGTCGGCGCGTCGGCGGGCCTTGGCCAGCGAGATCCGCTGCGACCGCGCCACCAGGTCGTGGGTGAGTCGGCGGGCGACGTCGCGCAGTTTCATGGGCCGGGCTTCGTCAAGCCGCCGCTGGACCCATTCCGGGCCGAGCTCGACACCGCGCTGGCCGAGGAACGCGTCCCGGACCCGACCGGTGAGTTCGTCCACCCGGCGGGCGCCGGCGGCGAGCACCTTTAGCTCGTTGAGGGGCAAGGGATCGTCCGTCCCCCGCAGGTCGTGCTCGACGGGCAACGGCGCTCCGGTCGTGCTCTGCGTCGCGGGAAGGGAGGACAGGAACGCGTCCACCGTCATGTCGGGCAACTGCGCGGCGAAGCGGTCGGCCACGTCCTCGATCGGCACGAGCCCGTCGACCTGCTCCACGAGCCAGGACCACAGGCGGCGCCAGGCTCCTACGGAGTAGTTGCGCAACACCACCCCGCGCCAGGCACCGGCCACGTCGATGCCGCTGGTCACGGGATCGGTGGTCAGGAAGTCGCCGAAGGCGAGCACCTGGCCGATGTCCCGGGTGAAGTACCGGACGGGATGTGTGGCGACCACACGAGCCAGAAGCTGAATCGTCTGTCGCCGTGTCGCCGAGCGGGAGCCTGCTTCGGCCGGTGCATCGGGCTCGCACATCAGGTTCGCCAGCCACGCCCCGTCAGGATGCTCGCCGCCCACACACACGCACAGCCGGTCGCCGAAGGAGGCGAGATCATCCACGTCCAGGGTGTCCTCGGCAGCCAGTTCGAGCAGCCCGCCCAACCCGGCTCGCAGTGCCGCGGTCTCCAGCCGCGGTCCGGGAACCGGCATGGGGCCCGCGCCAAGGATGCCGAGCGCGACCTCGGATCCGGCGTACGGTGCCCAGAACCCCCACGCGTTGCCCACGTACCCGTCCTTGCCCGGGACCTCGGCTTCGGACATGGTGACCGTCCCGGAGTGCAGCCGCCGGGCCAGGGCATCGACCCCATGAGCGCGCGGCAGCCACTCCAGAGCCTGCGGATGATGCGCGAACGACACGGCGGCCAACGCCACTTCCGCACGGCGCAGCAGAGTCTGCGCGGCCGGGACCGTCAGGTCGTACGCATCGGCCTGCGCCGCGATCAGCCCGTGCAGAGCGTAGTAACGCGCGTGCGGAGTCAACGTGGTCACCCCTGGCACCAGGTGATCGACCATGCGCCCCACATGCCGCTCCACCGAGAGCGGATAACGGCCTGCGGCGACGTCCAGTCCGGGGCGGCTCCAGCCCGGTCCGGCCACGAGCTCCGGTGTTCGCCCGCCCCCTCCGACGGCGGCCATGCGCTCGGCCATGTCCCGCTGCCACCCCCTTGGCGCTGTTCGGTCGGGAGACCGATCCGCCATTGTGGCGCATCTCTCGCGGGGTCGTGGCACTTCGGATGTGCATCACACGGCCGGACGAGGCCCCCACGGCAGCCTGTGGTGAGTCTGATAACCGTCGTTATCAACGAAACCTGCACCTGCATCGCCGGGCTCGGCGTATCGTCTTGTGGCGTCGGGCGAGCGTCCGACGCAAGCGGAGCCGTGACGCAGGACAAGCCCGGCCTGCTGACCGAAGCAGCTGGTGTGACGATAGATGAGCGGGGGAGGGATGCGAACCGTGGTCACTGGTCTGCCGAACCCGGCACTCCGCTCCCCCGGACCGCTCCCCCTCCTGGTGGCGATGACCGACATCGCGACGTTCGCACGGGTGAAACGCCCCGTAGTGTCCACCTGGCGCCGACGCTACCCGGGCTTCCCCGCCGCCGTGTCCGAGAGCTCGGGACGGCCCCTGTTCGACGGCGCGCAGGTGACCGAGTGGCTGATCGCCTCCGGCCTCGGCAACGCCGCCCCGCGGGAGCTCCGATCCGAGCTGGCCCTCTTCGGCATCATCGCGCTGCGGGACCGTTTCACGCCGTGGCAGCTCGTCGAGACGCTCGGCAGCCTGCTGTGCCTGCGCCGACTCGACGGCCAGCCCCTGGCCGATGACGCGAACGTCTCTCGGGCCTCCGCGTCCGACGCCCAAGCCGACGAAGCCCACTGGTCCGCACTGCTGCGCCGAGCCGGACGGATCGACGCCGAGGACGATTTCGTACTCCGAGAGCTCCGCGCGATCGACGCCACGGCGGCCCCGCTCGCCCGCCTCGCCGAGGACCTGATCGAGTCCGCCTACGACGAGCGCGGCGCGTACGAATGGCTGCTCGCCGCCCGCTCCCGGCTCGGACTGGACTCCCTCGCCGCCGACGCGGTCGCCCCGGAACTGCGGAGCCTGATCACCCAGCTCACCGACCTCCGCCTCCGCCTTGAGCAGGGCGAGTCCCTCACCCTCGCCGACCCGCACGCCCGCGCCGGCGACCTGCTCGCCGCGCTCCTCGACGACACGGAGAACCACGACCGCGTCACCGTCCTGGCCGCCGACCCCGACGACCGGCTCACGCGCATCACCCGCCGCCGCCTCCTGCTGGCGGGCGTCGGCGAACTCGACCTCGACGTCCAGACCGGCACCGACCTGGAGGAACGCTTCGCGGACCCCGACCTCGTCGCCACCCAGCTCCCGTACCGCCCCGGCGAGGACCGCTCGGTACTCACCGCCCTGACGGAGCTCGAACGCGTCGCCTACCTTCTCCGCCCCGGCTGTACGGCCGTGGTCCTCGGACCGGCCGACGCGCTCGTCGACGAACTGAAGAGCACCGAGGCCGCCCAGCTCCGCTCGGCCCTCCTGCGCGAGAACATCGTCGAGTCGGTCATCTCGCTTCCGGGCGGGGTCCTGCCCTTCCGCCCCGGCTACCGTCCCGCGCTGTGGACGCTCACACGCGGCCCGGTCCAGGCGGCAGAGGGCAAGGTCTTACTGGCCGACATCAGCTCGGAACAGCTCACACCGGGCGTGCGCATGCGGCTCGCCGAGGACGTCCTCCTCTGGCGCGCGGAAGGCTTCCGAGGACTCGACGGTCACGACCCGCGCTACGGCCGTGTGGTCCCCGTCGCCGACCTGGACCGGGCCTTCGGCGGTCCCCTGACCCCGCCCGCGCCACCTGCCTCCGCGATCTGGTCCGACAAGGTGACCGAACGGCCCGCACGGATCGCTGAGGCCGAGGCCCGCCTGGAGCGGGCGACAGCGGACACCCGGGCGTACGAGGATGAGCGTGGCCCTTACCGAGGGGCCGTACTGCGCAGGGTCGGCCGCCTGCCGGAGCGCACCACCCTGGGCAAGCTGATCACCGCACGCAGGGTGACCCGACTCCCCGGCCACCGTATCGACGAGAAGCACCTCACGCGGGACGGCCACCACACCGTCCTGGGTCACGAGGAGATCACCGGCGTACGCCCCGTGGGCGGGCGCCGCATCGACCGCCTGCTGCTGGCCGCGGAGTACGAACAGGCGGCGCTCACCGAGCCCGGTGACGTCGTCTACACCCTGGCGCCCCGCCTGGGCGTGTACGTCGACCACGACGGCTTCTCGGTCGTCGCGTTTCCGGCCCGCGTCCTCAGGGTCAACGCCGATGCCCGTCGCCCGCTCACGCCCAGGGTCCTCGCGGCCCTGCTCGGCACGGCCCGTGGCACCGCCCGCAGTCCCAGCGCGGTACGCCCGGCCCGCCGTATCGAGGACTACCAGCTCCCCGACCTCGACCCGGACGAGGTGCTCCGCTTCGACGCCCTGCTGGCCGAGACGGAACGCCGGGAACGCCTGCTGCGGGCCCAGTCCGACGCCCTCGCGGAGGCTCGCAGTCTGACGATCGCGGGCTTGGCGGACGGCACCCTGACCCTCGGCGAACCCCGAACGACCAACCGCACGTAACCCATCCACCGACACCGTCTGGAAGAAGTAACGATGCCTCCCCGCAAGCGAGCCGCGGCAGCCGCCGGACAAGGCGAACTGCTCAGTGTCTCCAGCACCAAGGAGATCCAGGACATCCTGTGGAAGGCCGCGGACAAGCTCCGCGGCTCCATGGACGCCGCCCAGTACAAGGAGTTCGTGCTCGGCCTGGTCTTCCTGAAATACGTCTCCGACGCCTTCGCCGAACGCCGCGAGGAACTGGCCGCCGACCCCGAGCTGGCCCAGATCCCCGAGCACCGGCGGGCGGCCTTCCTTGAGGAGAAGGACGAGTACACGGAGAGGAACGTCTTCTGGGTGCCGCCGACGGCCCGCTGGGACTACATCTCCGAGAACGCGGCCAGCGCGGAGGGCGGCGTCGGCAAGCTCCTCGACGAGGCCATGGACGAGGTGATGAAGGCCAACAAGACCCTCACCGGCGTCCTCCCGAAGATCTTCAACCGTGACAACGTCGACCAGAAGCGCCTGAAGGAACTCGTCGACCTCATCAGCGACGCGCGCTTCACGGGGCACGGCGACCGTCCGGCGCAGGACGTTCTGGGCGAGACGTACGAGTACTTCCTGGAGCGCTTCGCGCGGGCCGAGGGCAAGCGGGCCGGCGAGTTCTACACGCCGGCGAGCGTGGTCCGCCTGATCGTCGAGGTGCTGGAGCCGTACGAGGGGCGGGTGTACGACCCTGCGTGCGGCTCGGGCGGCATGTTCGTGCAGAGCGGCAAGTTCGTCGCGAAGCGGCGCGGCAAGGACCACACGCACGACATCGCGGTCTACGGCCAGGAGGCCAACGAGCGCACGTGGCGCCTGGCCAAGATGAACCTCGCCATC
The DNA here is from genome assembly GCF_001280065.1 of Streptomyces sp. NRRL B-1140. Lineage (GTDB taxonomy): Bacteria > Actinomycetota > Actinomycetes > Streptomycetales > Streptomycetaceae > Streptomyces. Next base: position 519,570 of record NZ_LGEA01000091.1, on the reverse strand, counting down.
CACGGCATGGACCCCAAGGGCGTCGGCGACCGCTGGGCGGACACGTTCGCGGACGACAAGTTGCCTGACCTGAAGGCCGACTTCGTCATGGCCAACCCGCCCTTCAACATGTCCGACTGGGCTAGGAAGTCGGACGACAGGCGATGGCGGTACGGCACCCCGCCCCAGTCGAACGCCAACTATGCCTGGCTCCAGCACATCGTGTCCAAGCTGGGTGACCGAGGCAGCGCAGGTGTGGTCCTGTCCAACGGGTCCATGTCGTCCAAGCAGTCGGGCGAGGGCGAGATCCGCGCCGCGATGGTCGAGGCGGACCTGGTCTCCTGCATGATCGCCCTGCCAGGCAACTTGTTCCGTACGACGGCCATCCCGGCGTGCCTGTGGTTCCTGACGAAGGACAAGTCCCCGCAGGGCACGAAGGCGCTGGAGGACCGGCGGAGCCGGGTGCTGTTCATCGACGCGCGTGCGATGGGCACGATGGTCGACCGCACGGAGCGAGTCCTCACGGAGGAGGACCTGGAGAAAATCTCCGACACGTATCACGCGTGGCGGGGCACCAAGTCGGCGAAGGACAAGGGCCTTTCGTACGAGGACGTGCCGGGGTACTGCTACAGCGCGACGCTGGAGGAGGTCGAGAAGCACGACTATGTGCTGACACCGGGGCGGTACGTGGGGGCGGCGGAGGTCGAAGAGGACCCGGACGCGGAGCCGGTGGAGGAGCGGATCGCTCGGCTGACGAAGGAGCTGTTCGAGCAGTTGGATGAGTCAGCTCGGTTGGATGCCGTGGTGCGGGAGCAGTTGGGGAGGATCGGTGACTGAGTGGCGTTCCTATACGGTCGGAGAAGTCGCCCAGGTATTCGACGGGCCTCATGCAACCCCCAAAAAGACGAGTAGCGGTCCTTGGTTCCTGAGCATCTCTAGCTTGGATCGCGGCCGGCTTAACCTCGCCGAGTCTGCACATATTTCAGAGGAAGACTTCGTCAAGTGGACAAGAAGGGTTACGCCTGAACCAGGCGATGTTCTGTTCTCTTACGAGACCCGTCTAGGGGATGCCGCCCTCATGCCCCAAGGCGTAAAAGCCTGCCTGGGGCGTAGAATGGGGATTCTGCGCCCGAATCGAGATCGGGTGCTCCCTAGGTTTCTGCTGCTTACATACCTGGCTCCTGAATTTCAGGCAACCATTCGATCTGGTGCGATTCATGGGGCTACTGTCGACCGGATCCCTCTCACCGAGTTGCCGAGGTGGCCCATCGCTTTGCCTGATCTGTCAGATCAGGCGGCCATCGTTGAGGTGCTTGGAGTTCTGGACGACAAAATCGCGGTGAACGAGCGCATCGCTGTTACATACGAACAGCTGCTCAAGTTGCAAGCTGAGCGTATGGGTTTGGAGGACGAACCAGATCCTGCAATCGCCGCGCCCGTGACGGACTTCGTCCACTTCAGCCCCAAGGTTCCGAAGCCGTCCGAGGAGGCTGTTTACGTCGATATGGCCGCTCTCTCTACAAGTCGGGCAGGAATCGGGACCTGGGCAAGGAGAGAGCCGAAGGGCGGAACTCGATTCGTCAATGGAGACACCCTCCTGGCTCGTATCACGCCGTGTCTAGAGAACGGGAAGACGGGGTACGTCAACTTCATGGAGGATGGCGAAATCGGGGTGGGTTCCACTGAGTTCATCGTGATGCGTTCAGCCGAGGGAGTCCCATCCGAGTTCAGCTATTTCCTGGCGCGCAGTAGTAGGTTCCGTGAGCATGCCATCCGGAACATGGTTGGCTCATCAGGGCGTCAGCGGGTCACTGCCGTGGACGCGGCGAACTTTCACATCAATCGGCCTGATGAAAGGTTGCTCACTGAGTTCGGTGAAGTGGCATCGGATTCCTTCGCGCACATGCAATCACTCGACCGCGAATCCCGTATCCTGGCCGCCCTTCGCGACACCCTCCTCCCCCAACTAATGTCCGGCAAACTCCGAGTCCGAGACGCCGAAAAGATCGTGGAGGACGCCGTATGACCACCGAAAACGGCAGCGCGCCCACCACCGCCGCCACCCCCGCCCACCTCGACGCAAAAATGACCGAGTCCACCTGGGAGCACCTGGCCCTCAACGAACTCGCCCAACTCGCGTGGGAAACCAAGCCCGGCAAAGACCTAGCCCCCGGCACCGGCCACCGCCGGGACTGGGACGACCTGATTCTCCACGACGAGCTCCAGGCAGCCATCGAGAAGCTGAACCCGGAGTTGACCTCCACCGCCGTCCACGAAGCAGTCCGCATCGCCACCGACCCCGCATCCCGCGAGGCGTACCCGGAGAACAAGCAGGCCCACGAGTACCTGACCACAGGCATTCGCCTCACCTACACCGACGAGTTCGGCGCTGAGCAGACCCCCACCGTCCGCCTCGTCGACTTCACGGACCCTGACGCGAACAGCTACCTCGCCGTCAACCAGGTCACGGTCAGGGACACCGACGGCAGTCACCGCCGCTTCGACATCGTCCTGTACGTCAACGGCCTCCCCCTCGCCGTCGTCGAACTCAAGAGCGCCTCTGACGAGAACGCGACCCTGAAGTCAGCGCACGCCCAACTCCAGACGTACGTCTCGGAGTTCCCGATCGCGTTCCGCTACAACGTGCTCTGCCTGGTCTCGGACGGCATAACCGCCAAGTACGGCACGGCATTCACGCCGTACGAGCACTTCGCACCCTGGAACGTCGACCACGAGGGCAAGCCGGTCGACACCAACGAGCCCGGCTACGACGGCATCGACGCGCTGAACCTGGCCCTGCATGGCCTGTTCACGCAGGAGCGGTTCCTCTCCCTCACCCGCAACTTCGTCAACTTCCCCCCGCCCAAGCCGGGCGAGCCCCTGACCGGCAAGCGCATCGCGAAGCCGCACCAGTACTTCGCCGTGAACAAGGCCGTGGACGCCGTCGTCGAGGCGGCACGGACGAACGGCCAGGCCGGCGTCGTCTGGCACACGCAGGGCGCCGGCAAGTCGGAGGAGATGGTGGAGACGGCCGCGCTCGTCCTCCGCCACCCGGCACTCAACAACCCCACCATCGTCGTCATCACCGACCGCAACGACCTCGACGACCAGCTCTACGACACTTTCCTCGACAGTGAAACTCTGCTGGAGACAAAGGCTCACCAGCTCAACACGCGTGAAGATCTCCGCGTCGAGCTGAAGAGGCGTACCGTCGGCGGGGTCCTCTTCACCACCCTCCAGAAGTTCGGCCTGAGCAAGGAGGAGAAGGACGCCGGCAAGTCGCACCCGCTCCTCTCCGAGCGCCGCAACATCCTGGTCATCGTCGACGAAGCCCACCGCTCGCACTACGACAGCCTCGACGGCTACGCCCGCCACCTGCGCGACGCCCTGCCGTACGCCACCCTGCTCGCCTTCACCGGTACGCCCATCTCGAAGGCCGAGGCCGATACCCGTGCTGTCTTCGGCGAGTACATCGACATCTACGACCTGAAGCGCGCCGTAGACGACGGGGCCACGGTCCGCGTCTTCCACGAGCCGCGTGTCATCAAGGTCGACCTGCCCAAGGACGTCGACCCGAACACGCTCGACGAGCAGGCCAACACCCTCACCGAGGGCATGGACGACGCCGAGCGCCGCCGAGCCATCCAGTACGCCACGACGATGAACACGCTCTACGGCGCCGAGGACCGTATAGCCAAGCTCGCCGACGACCTGATCGCCCACTGGGAGCAGCGCCGCGAACTGGTCAAGCCCGACATCGGCGCCCCCGGCAAGGCGATGGTCGTGTGCGCGACCCGCGAGATCTGCGTACGGGTCTTCGACGCGCTGGCCGAGCGGCGGCCCGGCTGGGTCAGTGATGAGGTCGACAAGGGCGTCATGAAGATCGTCTTCCATGGTGACCGCTCCGACCCCGAGCACCTGCGCAAGCACTCACTGCGCAAGTCCCAGCAGAAGGTAGTCCAGAAGCGCGCCAAGGACCCCGACGACGAGCTGGAACTGCTCATCGTCCACTCGATGCTGCTCACCGGCTACGACGCGCCGCCCATCCACACCCTGTACATGGACCGCCCGATGCAGGGCGCCAACCTGATGCAGGCGCTCGCCCGCGTGAACCGCCGTTTCCGCGGCAAGCAGGACGGCCTCCTCGTCGGCTACGCGCCCCTCACCGACAACCTCACCAAGGCCCTGCGCGAGTACTCGGACCAGGACCGCAAGGACCAGACCCTCGGCGCGGACATCGAACGGGCCGTCACCGAGGTCAAGAACGAGATCGCCACCATCAAGGGCCTGCTGGCCGGGTGCCGTTGGAAGGAGTGGCTGGCCGACACCGGTCGCCCTGACTCCCGCAGGCGCGCACTGCGCCGGACCGCCGACTTCCTCCTGGACCCGAAGAACCCTGGCAACAAGGTCGAGCCCGGCACCAAGCCGCTCTCCGTCCGCTTCAAGGACAGCGCCGCCCGTCTGGACCGCTTCTACCGGGTGTGCGCGATGAGCAAGGAGATCGCCGAGCGCTGCGAGGACATGGACGACTGGCGTCGTGACATCTCCTTCTTCAGTGAGGTCCGGGCTTGGATGATCAAAATCGACGCGGCCCGGCGCGAAGCTAACGGAGAGCCGCTCAGCGCCGAGGTCCAGCGCTATCTGCAAGCCCTCGCCGCCTCGGTCGTCGACGCCGACGAGATCACCGACCTGTACGCGGAGGCCGGCATCGGTCGGCTGGACATCACCCGCCTCAACGAGGCGCAGCTGCGCAAGCTGGAGAACTCCGAGACCCCGCACCTGGTCACCGAGGCCCTGCGCCGCATGATCCAGCAGAAGATGCGCGAGGTGACCAAGCACAACGTCGTCCGCAACGAGAGCTTCACCGAGCGCCTGAACGACCTGATGAGGCGCTACATGCTCCAGCAGCTCACCAGCGCCCAGGTCATCGCCGAACTCGCCGCCCTGGCACGGGAGGTGTCGGCGGAAGCCCGCCGCGGCGAGCGGTTCGACCCGCCGCTGACCCACGCCGAGCTGGCTTTCTACGACGCCGTCGCCCACCGCGACATGGCCGAGGCGATGGAAGGCGGCGACGACACCCTTGCCAAGATCGCCCGCGCCCTCGTCAGGGACATCCAGAAGAACCTCTCCGTCGACTGGCTGTCCCGCGAACCTGTCCGGGCCAAGCTACGCACCCGCATCCGCCGCGTGCTGGCGATGTTCGACTACCCGCCGGAGGAGGAGCGCGAGGCGGTCGACCTGGTCCTCAAGCAGATGGAGATCGTGGCAGCCCTCTGGGCGCCCGCCGCGAAGTAGCAACGCGTACGGGAGGGTTCCACCAGGGACGCCCTCCCGTCACGGCCAGGTGCGCTCAATACGGTCGTGCCGCACGGCGTAGGCCGCCGGGCCGCCCTTCTCGACAGCCTGGTGGATCGCGTCACGGCGTGCGACGAGGCGCTCGACCATCTCGACGCTGCGAAGCTGCTGGTTGTCCAGGTAGAACAGCACCGCCTCGCGCTCCAGGACGGGCCGGATCTCCAGGTCCCGGGTCTTGATCCGCCCGTCCTTCGACAGCGGAACTCAGGACCGGTCGAGACCGTACGTGATCCACTCCTCGTCCGGAACGTCCTGTCCGTCGTCAGGAAAGACGTCCCCGATGCGGTGAACCGTCCATCCGCAGGCTCTCAGCCCTTCCGCGACACGGCGACCGAGATTCCGGTCGAGGAAGAACTCAGGCGGCAAGGTGCACCACGGCCCGGCAGAGGGCGTCCACCTGCTCAGGCGTCATGTCGTAGTCGTACGCGATGTCCTCGACGGTCTCCCCCGCCTCCCACAGGTCGGTGATGGCCTGGACCGTGACGCGGTTGGCGGCCACCACGGGGAGACCGTGGCCGAACCTCGGATCGATCACGACGGGGACGGAGTCCGGGTACTGCCTCAGCCGCAGGCTGGAGGGGAAGTCGTCGCCCGGTTCCCACGTGAGGTAGCGGAGATAGTCGGAGACCACTTCGTGGATGGGGACCTGGCCGTCGCGGGCTCTGCGCAGATCTCCCCAACCGTGCTCGATGAAGATGTCCACGCCATCCGTGGCGATCCGCTGCGACACAAGGCCGTAGGGGGTGTCGAAGGCGTCCCGTACAGCAGCTGCCGCCTCCCTGATCTCGCTCATGCGGAGTCCCAGGGAGCGAAGGGAACGCAGGACGTGCGCCTCGGCCACAGCGATGAACGGAACCGAGGGCTGTCCCTTCCGCACCGGCTCGACCTGGTGGACCAGCGGTGCTCCAGCGGCCTTGTTCTTCAGCCACGACGTGAGAGTCGACTGCGGAATCTCAAGGTAGGAGGCCGTTTCCGTGGGCGTCAGAAGTCCGTCGTCGAACCTGTCGACCATGCCCCACCTCCTCTTGGCGCCGGATTTCGAATCGTGCCACATCAAGCCTCCCACCTGCGGGTGGACCGCACACCCGGTCATCGGCTCAGCCGGCCGCACGGAATTGGTCCCCGGTCCGGCAGCCCCGGCAGCGGCCTGGTGCCTTCGAGCGGAAGGCCCGGTCGCAGCCGTCGCAGTTCCGCAGGGGCGCGACCATCGGGCGCACGGCGGGTTCCGCGCTTCTGGCTGGTACCGGCAGGGGAGTCTCCTTGAGGCGGTAGGCGAGGATACCGACCGGGCGGGTGAGGAAGTAGTCCGGCAGCCGTGCGGTGAGGTGGTCCGTGATGTGCGTGGGCAGCAGGCCCGCCGCGAGCCACCGGGCGACGGCCGGGGCGAGGCGGGCGGTTTCCTGCGCGGACAGGATGAGGCGGGGGTCGACCCGGCGCAGGCCGGTTAGTACGGCGACGGCTTTGGGGTCGGCATCGGCGAGCGGGACCAGTACCTCCGTCCCGGCTGGTGCGGGCGCCGGCGCGGCCACCGTCTCCTCCGGGGGCGCGGACGCTGGTGCAACCGCAGCGGCGGCGCCCTGCTTTCGAGGCCCGCGCGGCTTCGGCGGCTCGGGAGGCCCGTCCGGGTCTGGGTCCGGTTCCGTGTTCGGATCGCCGCCGGGCACGTCGTAGAAGTACGTGCGGGTACGGACGTGCCCGGTGGACGTCCGCTCGCGGCGGCGCTCCAGGTATCCGGCCGCTTCCAACTCCCTGAGCGCCCGCGAGATCAGGATCTCGCCCTCGCTGAAGTGCTTGCACAGGGCCGGGATGGTCACGGGGGTGCCGTCCGGCAGCGAGGAGATGTACGCCGCGACGCCGACCGTGACCGCGCTGCCGCGTCGCTGGGCGAGGGCGTTGGAGATCACCGTGAAGTCGGCCGTCAGCCGGGTGCGGACGTGGATCACGCCGGAGGTCGGAGCTCCGGCGCGGGCGCGCGAGGGCGCGTTAGACTGCGAGTCAGCCATCGGGAAGTCGTTCCTTCTCGATCGGTCAGGCCCTCGATCGGGACGGCAATCCCGGCCGGGGGCCGAAGTCTGTGTGCTGTTGTCGCGGCGAACGTAACCGTCCGTATCCCGACCCTGCAAGCCGGTCACTCGGACGAGTGACGCCAGCCGTGCGGCCGGGGAGGGTGGGTGGGGGGGTAGTTCTTTCCCCAGGTTCTTTAGGGAGGTCAGCGGCCTGCCGGGCCCTGGCGGACAAGGGTCCGGTGAGCCCGGGACGTGGACCGTGACCAGAGCCCGGCGGACTCAGTGACGGTGCCCTCCGGCCTTCACCTCGCCTATGAAGGCGGCCCAGGAGGCGGCCTCGAAGCACAGTGCCGGACCGTGCGGGACCTTGCTGTCACGGACGGGGACGACGGCCTCCTGGAGTCCGTCGGCGACCTCCACGCAGTTGCCGCCCTCCTGATTGCTGTAACTGCTCCTGCGCCAAGCGGCGTCGTTGAGTTCGGGACGGGAGATTCGAGCCATGGCGGTTGTCCTCCAGCACGGATCGGATCATGTCGAGTGACATGAGCGGGGGCAGAGCTTCCGCCCGCAGTCGATCGTAGGTCAGCGAGTAGCGCCTGACTTCGTCCGGATCCTCGATGAGCTGGCCGTAGTGTGCACCCTCGGTGTAGGCGATCTCCGAGCCGTCCGGCATGGCGAGAACGGTGAGCGAACCACCCATGACGTCGTGCTCACCCTGATCAAACGGCAGTACCTGCAAGGTGATGTGACGGGCCCTCATAATTTCCAGCAGTCGTTCCAACTGCTCGCACATCACCGCCTGCCCACCGACCGGGCGCCGAATCACCGCCTCGTCGAGGACCACCCACAACTCGGGCCGGTCAGGCGTGCCGAGATGCTTCTGCCGCCCCATGCGAACGGCGACCCGCTCCTCCAACTGCTCCTTACTGCCGAGCGTCAGACCGACGCTCAGTACCGCCCGCGCGTACGACTCAGTCTGCAACAGACCTGGTACCACATGCGCCGCGTACTCGCGGATCACCACCGCCCGCTCCGCGCACTCCATGAACCTCCGCGACCAGTCCGGAAACGCCTCCCGGTAGACGTACGGCCACAGCTCCACGAGCAAGTCGTCCGCACCGAGGACCACATCCAGCGCTCGCGCCAGCTCCAGCGTCGGCTTCGCCCCGGACGACCGCTCGATCTGCGTGATGCGCGTGCCCACCACATGGACCTTGTCGCCCAGTTCGGTCTGGGTCAGTCCGGCCGCCAGACGGAGTCTGCGGACTCGCGCGCCGAACAGCGCGGCCATCGACGTACCGGGGTCAATTCCGTTGGCCAAAGCGTCACTTCCGTTCCTTACGGGTCGAAAAGTAAGGCCGCGTCACCTGTTGAGCGTAGGGCGACCGGACGACTCTTGAGTGCGGAACGTGACGACTCGCGCACACCACGCCACATCCCTAGCTCGACAGCCAAGGACGGACCACGCCGTGCTGACAGAAACGACGAACGTACAGAGCGAACCGCCAACTGTGGTCGCACAGTTCACTTCCTCACCCCGGGGTGCGCGACTGGCTCGTCAACTCGCCGTACGGCACCTGGAGGAGCAGGGGTATCCGCCGGAGTCGGACGCGTCGTGCGCGGTCGCCCTCGTGGTCGCCGAACTCGCCGCGAACGCCGTGCTCCACGGTCGGGTACCAGGACACGACTTCGGAATCCGGGTCGCTCTCGACACGACGGCGGGCCTGGTCCGCGTCGAAGTCGCGGACGCGGCCTCCGGGAAACGGACCCCGGCGATGCCGCCTTCGTCGACTCCCGAGGGAGAGTCGGGCCGAGGGCTGCTCCTTGTGGACACCCTTGCCGTGCGCTGGGGTTCCGCACCGCGCCAGCCGTTGGGCAAGACAGTGTGGGCGGAAGTGTCCGTCGCCCAACCAACCGCCGTACGGTAGGCGTGAGTTGTGATAACTAGGGTTATCGCAGAGAACATGGATTGAGTAACTTCTCCGCCTCTAACGTCTGTTCCGTCACACCGGGCTCGCGCAAAGCGAGAGGCTCATGGCCCTCGCCCAGCGCACGGCCCGGCCCCGGAACCGACCGCGGAGGGCGGAGAGCACCATGACGGAACACCCCGCACAGAACGAGCCGAACGCATCCGATCATCAGGTCGAGCACCGCCGAGGCGCCTCCTCGACGCTCTCCCGCCTGACCGCCCGCCTCGAAGGTTCGGTGCTCGCCGAGGGACCTCGGGAACTCCTGCGCGAGGCACTGGGCGCCACGGCGACGGAGGCCTCCGGCGCCCTCGCCGCCCCGCACCCGGACCAGCGGGTGTTCCTGGACTCCATCAGCGTCAACGGCTTTCGCGGCATCGGCCGCAAGGCGCGTCTGCCGCTGACCGCGCGGCCCGGCGTCACCCTCGTCGTGGGACGCAACGGCTCGGGAAAGTCCAGCTTCGCCGAGGGCGCCGAGACGGCTCTCACGGGCCGGACCGCCCGCCTGGACAAGCGGCGGGGCGAGGTGTGGCGTCGGCACTGGCGCAACCTGCACGACGGGGCCGACCCGAAGGTCGAGGTCCGCCTCGCCATCGCGGGCGACCCCCGGCTGTCCACGCTGACGTGCACCTGGCCCGGCGACGACGTCACCGCCCCCGAGGTCGAGTTCAGACGGCCGGGCCACGGCCGTCGGCCCTTCGCCGGCATCGGGTGGGAGCGGGCCCTGAACGACTACAGCCCCTTCCTGTCGTACGCGGATCTCGACAAGGTCCTCAACGGCAGGCCCAGCGAGCAATACGACTCGGTCGCCGCCATCCTCGGACTGCGCGAACTGACCGACGCGGACGAGCGGCTCCAGGGCATCGAGAAGACGCTCGACTCCGCGCTGAAGCAGGTCGAGGCCGAACGGCCCGCACTCACCGAGGCGTTGTCCACACTGGACGACCCGCGGGCGGTACGGGCGCTCGCGGTCGTCGGCAAGGCGGGCGAGCCCGACTTCGCCGAGCTTGACGCCCTCGTGACCGCACTGCCCGACGCGGACGAGGGCCGCCTGAGGGAACTGCGCGCGACCGTCGCGCTGGCCGGACCGGACCTCGGCGCGGTCGGCTCGGCCGTGGACCGGCTGCGCGAGGCCGTCGCCGTACTCGACGACGTACGTGCCTCGGGCGCCGAGGACGCCCACCAGCGCGCGGAACTGCTGGCCAAGGCCCTGGAGCACAGCCGCCGACACGAGGACGAGGACACCTGCCCGGTGTGCGGGTACGACCGGGCGCTCGACGAGGCGTGGGCCGAGCAGGCCGCCGAGCAGGTGGCAACCCTGCGGCGGGAGGCCGCGACAGCGCGGGAGGCCCGCACCGGACTGCGGGACGCGGTGGACGCCCTCCGCTACCGCATCACGCCGGTCCCCGCGTGGTTGCCCGCCCCGCTCGTGGACCCGTGGGAGGAGTGGCAGGCGTGCCGGGTGCTCGATGACGCAGAGCGGCTCGCCGCCCGCGCCGAGACCGCTGCGCTCGTCCTCGCCGACGCCTGCGCCGCGCTGCGCGAGGAGGCCCTGCGGGAGCTGGAGAAGCTCGACGAGGAGTGGCGCACCTGTGTCACCCGCCTCGCGGGCTGGCTAGACCGGGCTCGGCCCGCGTACGCCGGAAAGCCCCGGCTGAGCCAGGTCAGGGCGGCCCGCAAGTGGCTCAAGGAGGCGCGTGCCGAGCTGCGCGAGGAGCGGCTGCGGCCGTTCGAGGACCACTCGCAGCGGATCTGGGAGGAACTGCGCCAGCAGAGCAGCGTGGACCTGCGTTCCGTACGCCTGACCGGCAGCGAGAAGGCCAACGTGCGCAAGCTGGTGATGGACGTGTCCGTCGACGGCACCGAGGCGTCGGCCCTCGGTGTGATGAGCCAGGGCGAACTGCACTCCCTCGCGCTCTCGCTCTTCCTGCCGCGCGCCGCCGCGCCGGACAGCCCCTTCGGGTTCGTCGTCATCGACGACCCCGTGCAGTCAATGGATCCCGCCAAGGTCCACGGTCTCGCGAAGGTGCTGCACGACCTCGGCGAGACCCGGCAGGTCGTGGTCTTCACCCACGACACGCGGCTCCAGCGGGCCTTCACCAACCAGGAACTCCCGGTGTCCGTGCTGGAGGTGGAGCGGGCGGGCCGGTCCGTGGTGACCGTGAGCCGGGTGACCGATCCGGTCCGTCAGGCACTGGCCGACGCACGCGCCCTGATCCGCACGCGGAACCTCCCGCCGGTCGCGATGACCCATGTACTGCCCAGCCTCTGCCGCGCCGTCCTGGAACGGGCCTTCTCCGAGGCCGCCTGGCTGCGGCTGCACCGGGCGGGGATGGCCGAACACGAGGCGGAGAAGACCGTCGCGAGGGCCGTCACGCTGATGGACATCGCCGCCCTGGGGCTCTTCGGAGACCCGTCGAAGACGGCCGGTGAGGTCTACGGCGAGCTGCGCAGGCGGTGCGGCCCCAGTGCGATGGACCTTGTCCGGCAGTGCCAGGAGGGCGCCCACCCGTCCGGCACCTCGATGTCGGACCCTCACCGGTTCGTGAACGACATCAAGGCCGTCGCCCTGACGGTACGCAAGCCCGAGGAGGGGCCGTGAACCAGACGATCCGCCAGCTGCTCGACACCGCCGACCTGCTCCTCATGAACACCGGCGAGCCCGCCCCGCCCGCGGACACGGCCGTATCCGCCGCGTCCGCCACCGCCACGGCGAGTCGGTGCCGAGGGGCCGCCTTCGCCCTCCGTGCCGCTCTGGAGAGCGCCGTCGCCGACCGCCTCACCGCCCACAGGGTGCCCCGCGCGATCCGGGAGGGCACCCAGCGGTCCGCGTTCCTCTGGCTCCGCTGCTGCGCCGAAGCAGGAACCGCTCGCCGGGCGAAGGCCGTGTGGAGCCAGCTCTGCCTGGGATGCCACTACCACCAGTACGAGATCGGTCCCACGGAGGACCAGGTCCGCGCCTGGCATTTGGAAGTCGCGGCGGTCATCGCCCTGTTGGCTCGCTGATTCGCGTCGGCCCCAGGAGAGGCGCCGCCGGGAGGAAGACACACGTGAAAACGACACCACGAGGACGGTTACCGCGACCGTCCACGAAGACCAGAACGAGGAGCAGCGGTATGACGGCCCGTACGTCCAAGCGAACCCTGTACCGGCTCAGAGGCGTGCCTCCCACGGACGGCGCGATGTTCGACGCCTTGGACGCGGACCAGTTGGAAAGGGTCCACGCGGAAGTCGACGTCCCCGAGAACCTCGGTGTACCGGCGGTCCTGGTCACCGGCAGCTTCCAGCAGCCCGTCGCGAGCTGGTGCGACGAGATCTTCCGAACGACGGGTATCGAGGTGTCACGGCCCGTCAACCGCTCGGCCGGCCTGCTGATGCTCGCCGTCGACGGTGAGGTGTACGCGATCGGCTATGACCAGGGCTTCCGCCTGGTGCCCGACCGTCTGAAGGACCACCGCTTCGGGCTGAGCTTCGCGTCCCGCCGGGTGGACCCCGCGAAGATCCGGGACCTTGTGTCGCACACGCCGGGCGGAGGACGCACCGACATCACTCTGATCCCCAGCGGGGCCTCGGTGTGGAGCCTGGGCATCGTCGAGCACGCCCAGATCGTGCGCCGCCTCGGCGGCCACCTGGACAACATCCCCCTCACCATCTCCCGGGACAACCCGGGGAAGGTCTCCAGTGCCGAGGGTGGCGCCGGCCTGCGCCTGCGGCTCGGTGTGGAGGGCGCCGACCTGATCGCCGACATCCGTGCGATTGCCCGTGTCCTGCGTGAGGAGAAGCCGAGTCCGGAGCTGGAGTTCGTCGAGCATGTCGTACCCGTCGACGATCCCGGCCTGCTCACCCGCCTGGAGGCCGTCCTCGACGAGCTCCTGGGCCAGGAGCCGGACGGGAGGATCCGTGCCGCCGTCCCCGCCGACCACTGGGACGACTACATCGCTGGTCGGACGTTCAGGGCCAGGATCAACAGCAGCGTCACCGGTCGGTCGACCGATGACTTCGACCTCGATTACGTCCTCTGCCGAGCTCGCGTGCAGCGCGCGGGCACCCGTGTGGCCGTACTCCGCGAAGGAACCGTCACCCTGTACCGGCACAGCCGCGCCGACCGGGCCGACGAGATCTGGACGTCCAGCGCGCTCCGGTGGATCGAGGCGGAAGTGTCCCTCGACTCCCACCGGTTCTTCCTCATGGACGACCACTGGTACGAGATCGACCAGGAGTACCTGAAGACGACCCGCCTGCACGTCGAGAGGCTGATCACTGAGTCTCCTTCCGTCGACCTGCCCCCCTGGGTCCTCGGGGAGAAGGAGCGCACCTACAACGCGTCCGTACCGGACCAGCGGCCCGGGTACGTCAGCTTCGACCGCGACGGCGTTCAGACCACGTTGCACCGGGGGAACGGTGTGGAGATCTGCGACCTACTGAGCCCGGACAATGTCCTGATCATGGTGAAGCGCGCCAAGGGCTCCGACGCGCTCAGCCATCTCTTCAGCCAGGCGCTCGTCGCCGTACAGACTCTGCGGAACTCCCCGGAAGGACGGGAACGGTTCACTGAGAAGGTGCTCGCGGCCCGGAACGGACGCGGCCTGCCGGAAGGCTTCCGGCCGTCGAAGGTCGTCTTCGCGATCTTGCTGAAGGACGGCACCGACCTCACCGCGGACACCCTGTTCGCGTTCTCGCAGGTCACTCTGGTTCAGACGGCCAGGACGCTCGAAGCGTGGGGTGTTGAGGTCGAGGTCGTCGGCATTTCCTCCACTCCGCCGACCGTCACCTCGAACGGGTTCCAGCGGATTGCGGCGTAGCCGCCACGCGTAGGCTCTGCCGAGCTCAGGGGCATCTAGAAGCCGCGGCTGATCTCACCTGGGGGCACCCAGTCTGAGCGCTCACCGTTTGCCCGTCCCGCACCGCCCACACATCACCAGGACGCGCAGCAGGTAGTAGCGCTGCGGCGGCTGGCTGAGCGCCTCCCGGTACACCGCCGACCGGTACTCGTGCCGAGTCGCGCCTCCGCCCACACACCCGCATCAATGATGGCGGGCCAAGCACCGGGGCCGGCTTCCTCGCCCTGATGCATGCGAATTCCGGCAACTTGCCGGGAGTCGAGCAGTGCACGGAGAGTCTCGCTGTTCCACGCCTTGCCGCCAGCCGTACAGATGCCCCGACTATGGAGCCCCTTCGCGAGAGGCGCCGCCCCGTCCCCCTTCAGGTAGCGATCGAACACCTACCGGACGCTCTCGGCCTCCTCCTCGACGATCGTCATCCCGCCCTTGGTGGAGCCGAACCGCGCACGCCGCCCTGCGGCCTACCCCCTCGGCGAGACCGACGGTTTCGCCTTCTGCCGCGGCCTGCCGGAACGCGCGGGCGTGGTAGCGATCCCCAACGCGGTCTTCTACGACCACCGCGAGGAGGGCGCGCCGTTCGTACGGTTCGCGTTCTGCAAGCGGACCGAGGTGCTTGAGGAGGCCGTGAAGCGCCTGATGTCGTAGCCCGGGCCGCAGGGGCTCCGCCCGCCCACCGGAGTGCCGCATGATCGGATGACAGGTTCTTCAAAGGTTCTTCATCACCTCCGGCCTACGGTCGGGAGGTCCGCCGCGCTCGCGGTCGGGCGCGACAGGAGGCGGGAGAACCGATGAGGACGAACCGGGTGCTGATGGCCGTGGTGACGGCGTCGGTCATGGCGATCACCCTGGCCGGCTGCGGGGACGAGGGCGACACCCCGAAGGTCCCGACCGCGGGCGGCGACAGGGCATCCGGCAAGACGGCCGCGCCGAGTGGCGGCGACGACGTGGCCGCGTACGTGAACGCCCAGCGCGAGTGGGTGAAGTGTCTGCGGAATAACGGGGTCGACGCCCCCGACCCGGACGCCAAGGGGCAGGTCGACTTCGGCGACAACGCGGCGCTGAAGAAGAACACGAAGTTCCTGGACGCCTCCGAGAAGTGCGCCTCGCTCAAGGCGGCCGTCCCCGAGGGCCTGGAGAACGCCAACCAGCCCACGCTCAGCCCCGAGCAGATCAAGGTCAAGCGTGACTACGCCGACTGCATGCAGAAGAACGGCGCCCCCGACTTCCCCGATCCCGGCCCCGACGGCACCGCGCAGGGCTCCGAGTGGAACCAGACGTCGGCGGGAGCCAAGCGTGCCACCCGTGTCTGCGCTCCGATCATCGGTGACCCGGCGGACCAGCCCGCCGGCAAGGGCTGACGATGGCGGAGACGGCTGTGCAGACCGAGCACGAGAGCGGGGCGGCTCCCGCGCCGCCACCGCGCGGTCGGCGCGGACGGCGTACGGTCCTGGTGGCGTCGGCTCTGGTCGTCGTGGCGGCGGTCGCCGTCGTCGGTGCGCTCGGCCTCGGCGGAGGCGGGGCGGAGGAGGGGTCCTCCGCCCCGCCCCGCTCGGACTCCACCGTCCCGGTCACCCGGACCACACTGACCGAACGCACCACGGTGGACGGTCAGTTGGGCTACGGCGCCGAGATACCGCTGCCCGTCAAGGCGACGGGCACCGTGACCTGGCTGCCCGCGGAGGGCACGACCGTGAAGCGCGGCGGCACTCTGCTGCGCGTCGACGACCGGCCGGTGGTGCTGCTGTACGGGAGCCTGCCGATGTACCGGGAGCTGGGCCTGACCGCGGACGACCGTCAGGACGCCCCGCAGGGCACCCGGCAGGGGACCGGGACCGCGGGGGACACCGAGCGATCGGGTGACCAGGGCCGCACGGACGAGACCTCCTCGGCGCCGGCCCCCTCCGGATCGCCGACGCCGGGTGGCACCGGGTCCGGGTCCGGAGCCGGGTCCGGAGGGACGGGGGGCACGCTGCGCGGGATGGACGTCCTGCAGTTCGAGAGCAATCTGGCCGCTCTCGGCTACACCGGCTTCACCGTCGACGAGGAGTTCACCGCCCTCACCGCCCGCGCGGTCAAGCGCTGGCAGGAATCCCTCGGGCTTCCCCGGACCGGCAAGGTCGGCATCGGGGACGTCGTCTACTCCGCCGGCAAGGTACGGATCGGCCACGCGGGTGTCCGGCTCGGCTCGCCGGCCACCGATGACGCACTCAAGTACACCGGTACGTCCCGGAAGGTCGTCGTCAACGCCTCGGCGGCGGAGGACTCCTGGGCCGTGCGCGGCGCCGCCGTCACGATCGGGCTGCCCGACGGGAAGTCGGTGAAGGGCGAGGTGGCCTCGGTGGGCAAGAGCGCCACCGCGCCCGAGGAGGGCGGCGGGGAAGGCGGCTCCGCGACACCGACGGTTCCGGTGACCATCACCGTCAAGGACCAGAAATCCGTCGGGCGGCTGGAGAGCGCGCCGGTCACCGTCGAGTACGTGGGGCGGGAACGGGCGGACGTCCTCACCGTCCCGGTCGCCGCGCTGGTCGCCCTGGCCGAGGGCGGCCACGGCCTGGAGACCTCGGACGGCCGGTTCGTCGCGGTGAAGACCGGGCTCTTCGCGGACGGCAGGGTGGAAGTGAGCGGAAGCGCGGTGCGCGAGGGCATGAACGTGAGGATCCCGGAGTGAGCGGAGCATCGGCGGTCGTGGAGTTCGACGCGGTCTCCAAGACGTACCCCGGTGGGGTGGCGGCGGTACGGGACGTGACCTTGCGCATCGGGCGCGGTGAACTCGTCGCGGTCGTCGGCCCGTCGGGCTCGGGCAAGTCCAGCATGCTGAACCTCATGGGCAGCCTCGACCGGCCCTCCGCCGGGCGGGTGCTGGTCGACGGCCACGACGTGGCGAAGCTGACGGACCGTGAGGTGTCGGCGCTGCGGGCCACCCGGATCGGCTTCGTCTTCCAGCAGTTCCATCTGGCGGTCGGGGTTCCCGTCCTGGACTCCGTGGCCGACGGGCTGCTGTACGCCGGAGTGCCGCTGCGCCGCCGCCGGGCCCGCGCGGCGGCGGCGCTGGAACGGGTCGGCCTCAGTCACCGTGTCCACCACCTCCCGCACCAGTTGTCCGGCGGCGAGCGCCAGCGGGTGGCGGTGGCCCGGGCGGTGATCGGCGAACCGGCGGTCCTGCTGGCGGACGAGCCGACCGGCAACCTGGACTCCGCTTCCGGAGAGGCCGTACTCGGTCTGCTGCGCGAGCTGAACGCCGCCGGGACCACGGTCGTGATCATCACCCACGACCGGGAGATCGCGGCCGGGCTGCCCCGCCGTATCGAGATGCGCGACGGCCGCGTGGTGGCGGACACCGCGAGCGGCGCCGTGCCGGACGAGGCGGTCCTATGACCGACGTCACGACGGACGGCCCGTCCACGGACGGCACCCCGCCGACCCCGCCGCCCGGCCCCGGCCGGGGCGGCGGACGTGGCCGCGGACGAGCGGGCGACGACGTCGGCGGCCCGGGCGGCCGGCTGCGGGCCGCCCGCCTCGGTCCCCAGGACATCGTGCGGCTCGGCGGGACCGGGCTGCGGACCCGTCCCCTGCGGATCTTCCTCTCCGCGCTCGGGATCGCGATCGGCGTCGCCGCCATGATCGCGGTGGTCGGGATCTCCGGCTCCGGCCGGGCCGAGGTGGACCGCCGGCTCGACGCGCTCGGCACCAATCTGCTGCGGGTCGCCCCAGGCGACTCACTCGACGGCACCGAGGCCGAACTGCCCCACGAGGCCGTCGCGATGATCGGCCGCATCCCGCCCGTCCAGCAGGTCGCCGCGACCGGCGCGACCGACGCGCACGTCTACCGCAACGAGCGCATCGCCATCGGCCGCACCGGCTCCCTGGAGGTCCTCGCCGCCGACAAGCGCCTGCTCCCGGCCGTCGGCGGCCACGTCCGCCGGGGCCGCTGGCTGGATTCCGCGACCGAGCAGTACCCGGCGGTCGTGCTCGGCTCCACGGCCGCGGGCCGGCTCGACGTGTACACACCGGGGACCCGCGTCTGGCTCGGCGACCGCTGGTTCTCCCTCGTCGGCGTCCTCGATCCCGTACCGCTCGCGCCGGAGCTCGACAGCGCGGCGCTGGTCGGCTGGCCGGCGGCCCGGACGTACCTGCGCTTCGACGGCCATCCGTCGACGGTCTACGTCCGCGCCGAGGACAGCCAGATCGCGGCGGTACGGAGCGTGTTGCCGGCCACGGCGTACCCCGAGAAACCGGGACAGGTCCAGATCTCCCGGCCCTCCGACGCGCTCGCCGCCCGCGAGGCCACCGAGTCGGCACTCACCGGACTGCTGCTCGGCCTCGGTGGCGTGGCGCTGCTCGTCGGTGGCGTCGGGGTCGGCAACACGATGGTGATCTCGGTCCTGGAGCGGCGACCCGAGATCGGCCTGCGCAGGGCGCTGGGGGCGACCCGCGGCCAGATCCGGACCCAGTTCGTGACGGAGTCGCTGCTGCTGTCGCTGATCGGCGGCCTCGGCGGGACGGTGCTGGGGACGGCGATCACGGCGGTCTACGCCCTCAGCCGCGGCTGGCCGACCGTGGTCCCGGTGTGGGCGAGTGCGGCGGGGATCGGCTGCACCCTGGTCATCGGCATGATCGCCGGACTGTATCCGGCGGTACGGGCGAGCCGGCTGTCACCGACGGAGGCCCTGTCCGGCTCCTGAGCGGCTTGTCCGGCGTACGCGTCGGGGGGCTTGTCCGGCGTACGCGTCGGGGGCGGCCGCACGAGTCAGGGGCGGCCTCGATGAGACCGCCCCTGACGCACCATCAGTCCTGCTTGCCCGGCACTCCCGCGGGAGTGGCGGCGAGTGTGCTAGAACCCGCAGTAGACGAGGCTGCCGCCGTCGCTCAGCAGGTCGTCGCGGACCCAGCCGGACGTACCGGTGGTGTCGTTGCGGAGGTACGTCCAGGTCTCACTGGTGTTGCCGATGCGCGTGTAGCAGTGGTAGTCGAGGCGGTGGGTGTTGTAGGCGATGCCGTTGCTGGCGCAGTTGGTGCTGGATCCGCTTCTCTCGTTGGCGCCGTTGGCGGTCCTGTTCCAGGCGCTGCTGTCCATGTCGGAGGCGGTCCTGCCACAGGACGCGGCCGCGGTGGCCGGGGTGGAGAGGGCGAGCGGGACGGCCATGGCCACCGCCGCCAGGGCGGGTATGACAGCTGCGATGCGACGCTTCACTTTGAACCCCCATGAATGCGTTCTCGGTTGGCGCTGCTTCTCTCAGGTCGTTGGACGACACCTGAGCGAAACAGCGACCACTGCACCAATCGGTGCGCAAGTGGCGTCAGTACGATCACAGTCAAAAAGATGCTGAAGAAATCCTTCCGCCCCCAACCGTCCGATTACTGCCCATGAGAGTCCGAAAACACCGGAAGAGGAAATGCGCCATTCCACAGTCCTTTCGGCCGGGAGCGCACTCTTGACGAGCATCCGAGTCCCGTCGCGCACACAGGTCCCGGCCGCTGGGCGGGGTGACCGATGAGCTTCCGGTTCCGGGTACTCGGCCTGTTGATGCTGGTCGCGATGGCCGCCACCGCCGCCACCGGCTGGTTGACCCTGCGTCAGGCGAACCGCCAGGTCCAGGAGAGTGTCACCGCGGGCCGGCAGGAGGTCTCCCGGATCACCGGCGACCTCCGCGCGTACGGGTTCGCGCACAGCACCTGGGAAGGCCTCTCGCCGACGGTGCGCCGCCTGGCCGAGGACACCGGCCAGCGCATCCGGGTCGCCACCGAGAACGACGTCCTGCTCGCCGACTCCGACGCGCTCGAGGGACGTGACCCCCGCCCGGTGAGCAACCAGCCGCCCGTGCTGGTCGACCCCCGCCCCCTCCTGCGGATCCCCGCGCGACAGCTGCCGCGGACCTCGATGAAGCGGACGGCGACCGCGATCGCCCAGTACCGCGCCGAAGCGGTGTACGCGGCCTGTCTGACCCGGGCGGGAGCCGAGGTGACGGCCCGGCCGGACGACACCGGCGTGCCGCGGATCAGCACGGAGCGCCGGCCGGAACGGTGCGAGGAGCCGAAGGGCGAACCGGACCCGCAGACCCCGCAGGACCTCGAGAAGATCCGGACCTGCGAGTCGGAACCGCAGTTCACCACCTGCCTGCAGCGGGTGTTCAACGAGCGCGTGGGCACCGCCGCCCCGCCACGCCTGGTGATCCGTCTCGGCGTCCGGGACGAGTCCCCGCCCACCCTGGCCGCGGCGCCCACGATGGCCGTCGCGGGCGGCGTCGCCCTCGCCGCCGTGCTCGGCGCCCTGCTCCTGAGCCGGGCGGTGCTGCGCCCGGTCCGTGCCATGACCCTGGCGGCCGGGGGGCTGGGCGAGGGAGACCTGGGGCGGCGGGTGCCCGTGTCCGGCCGGGACGAGATCGCCCAACTGGGCCGGGCCTTCAACCGGATGGCGGAGTCCATCCAGGCCGGCGAGGAACGCCAGCGCCGCCTCACCGGTGACATCGCCCACGAGCTGCGCACCCCGCTGGCCAATCTGCGCGGCTATCTGGAGGCCCTGCGGGACGGGGTGGTCGAGCCGACCCCCGAGCTGCTCGACTCCCTCCACGAGGAGGCACTGCTGCAGCAGCGGATCGTCGACGACCTGCAGGATCTCGCGCTGGCCGAGGCCGGTGCACTCACCTACCACCGGGTGCGCGTCGATCTGCGCGAGCTCCTCGAAGCAGCCGGCACGGCTCACCGCGCCCAGGCCGACGCGGCGGGTGTCGCGCTGCGGCTGGAGGCGCCGCGGCCGGTGGACGCCGACGCCGACGCCGACCGGCTGCGCCAGGTCGTCGGCAATCTGGTCGGCAACGCGCTGAGGGCCACGGCACCGGGCGGCACGGTGACACTGGCGCTGGCCCGGCACGGCGATCGCGCGGTGCTTCAGGTACGGGACACCGGGAAGGGGATACCCGCCGAGGACCTGCCGCATCTCTTCGACCGCTTCTGGCGGGCGGACGCGGCACGGGGCCGCGCCACCGGAGGAAGCGGCCTGGGGCTGTCCATCGCCCGCCAGATCGTGACCGACCACCAGGGGACGATCGCCGTGGAGAGCACCGTCGGCGTCGGCACGACCTTCACCGTCACACTCGCCGCGACCGGGCCGTCGGCCGACTCCGGCTGACCGGCCCCGGTCAGGATTCCGCGTGCGCCCGGGCGGGCGCCGAGCCGTCCAGCAGGCGGTATCCCCGGCCGTACACGGTCTCCAGATGGCGGGGCCGGGTGGGGTCGTCCCCCAGCTTCCGGCGCAGGTTGCGCACATGGGCGTCCACCGTGCGCTCGAGTACGTCGCTGTCGAAGCCGAAGGCGCGCTCGATGATCTGGGCCCGGGTGAACACCCGCCCCGGCTCGCGGGCCAGAGCCTCCAGGATCGAGAACTCCTTGGAGGTCAGCGCCACCGGGCGGTCTGCCACCCGGACCTCGAAGCGGGCGGTGTCCAGCTCGACCGCGCCGACCCGCAGCACCTCGCTGCCGGCCGCGCCGGCTTTCCTGGAGCGCCGCAGCAGCGCCCGTACGCGTGCGGTGAGCTCGCGGGGGCTGTACGGCTTGGTGAGGTAGTCGTCGGCCCCCAGGTCGAGGCCGAGGAGCATGTCCTCCTCGGTGCTGCGCGCGGTCAGCAGCAGGATCGGTACCTCGTGGCCCTCGGCCCGCAGAATGCGGCACACGTCGAGTCCGTCGACGAGCGGCAGCATCACATCGAGGACGATGAGATCCGGCCCCGTCGAACGTGCCCGTTCCAGCGCTGCCCGGCCGTCGGCCACGACCTGGACGGCGTTGCCTTCCCGTTCCAGATAGATCCGGATGAGACGGGATTGTTTTTCGTCGTCCTCGGCGATCAGGATGCGCGCGCTCAACGAATCTCCTCAACGAGGCTCTGCACGATTCCAGCACCGGTGATATCAACGGGCCCCCGGAATTCCCACCTCCGGAATTCCGACCTCGGGAAAATCCCGGGCCGACCGCCCTCGCCGCACAGTACCGCGTGCGGAGCAACCTTCGGCGTGGGCGGCATCCGGGCGCCCGAACCGAAAAAGCAGACGGCGCGTGCAGCGCGTACCCGTTCGTACGCGCCGACGCGCCGTGGAGCCCCGGCAGGGGGCCTACTCGTCGTCCTCGGGCTTCTCCGCCTCGTTGATCTCCTCTTCGAGACCGAGCTGCTCGACGAGCCACTTGTCGAACTCGATCGCCGCGCGCACCCAGCTGACCGTCGAGGAGACGAAGTGCTCCAGGCTGACGCCCATGCCGATCAGCATCTGGGCCTCGCCGATCAGGCGGACCGTGCCGTCGTCGTGGGTGTGGCTGTAGACCTTGGGCCACAGGGTCCGGCGGTTCCAGTCGTCGATCGACTCAAGGATCTGCGGCTTGGCCTCGATCTCGTGGGGCCGGTCGTAGAACGTCCGCACGGAGAAGACCTGCTGGTCTCCCTCTCCCCGGAACATGAAGTAGGTGCGGAACTGCTCCCACGGCGCCGCGAGGTCACCCTCGTCGTCGACGACGTACTTGAGCTCCATCTGGTCGAGGAGCTGCTTCACGAGGTCCTGATCCGGGACGACGGGGCCGGCCGGGCCGCCGGGCTGCGGCTCGGGCTGGCCCCCGAAGTTCGGAATCGAGGACGGGTCGATGGTCACCGTGAATTTCCCTTCGTACGGATTCCGCCATCCTCCCCCATGCGGGGAGGGGGGTGGCAAGCCCCGACCGGCCCCGTCAGCCCAGGGCTGACAGGATCCGGCCGGTCGGCGGAAACACCGGGTACCTCGCCGGAGCCCCGGCGCACCTGTCAGGCGCGCCGCACCTCGAAGATGTCCACCTTGTCGTAGCAGTGCACCTCACCGCTGGGCAGCTCACGATCTGGGTATCACGTCTGTTCTCCGGAGCGGTGTCGTGGACGGGTGACGCGTTTGCGCCGGTCAGCCGTGGACGAGCTGGGTGCCGGGGAGCTCCTGGGTGATGGCGCCCTTTCCGTCTCCCTCGATGTCGTAGACGACGGTGGCGTCCGACGACCACCACAGCTCACCGTCGTAGGTGGCGGACGGGGCGACGCAGGTGTTGTCCGGAGAGTCGTAGGACCACGCGTAGTGGTCGTTGATGATCGCGGTCATGTCACACGTCTTCTTGGTGATGACCTCGTCCTCGGCGGACTTGCCGAGGCGGGCCTCGACCCGCGTGGTGATCTTGAAGCTGGTGAACCGCTTCGAGGCGTCGATCACCTGGTCGACGCCGAGCTGCCAGTAGACGACCGACTTCCCGGTCATGTTGCCGTTCGACGTCGTCTGCGCGCCGGTGTTCTCCACGTAGTAGGTCGTCTGCGGCTTCTGGCCGGGGAAGACGACGTCGAACTGGGCCGAGGCCGTCCAGGCGGCGGCCGGGCCGGCGAACAGCACGCCGAGCGCGACGGCGGAGGAGGTGAGACCGGCTGCGGTCAGGAGCTTGCGCATGGGGCATTCCTTCTGGCTGTGGTGGGGACACACGAGGGCTGGCACCGGCCAGGGGCTGGTCACCTGTGCGGAGGGAGCGTCGGCCGGGGAACGCGGACGCGTTCTCGCGGAGCGGAAGGAGCGCGGGGGCCGCCGCTGGGCAGGGCTCCGCCGCGAGGTGCTCCCTCCCCGTCAGCGGGCAGGCGGCGGCGTGAAGGCGCGCAGGATGACGTGCATGGCTGAATCCCCCCGTGGATGGTCAACGCACCAGGACGGACTGGTCAGGTCCACTTCACTGGCAGCCCGGCCACTCTAGGCACACTGGCAACACGCGGACAGAGGGCCGGCAAGACGTGGCCGAGAACCGTTCCTCGAGCGGAACCGGCCGGCCGAAACGAAAGGTCGTTCGAACCCGGTCGCGCATGGCGACGATGCCGGGAAGCGGAACGTCCGGAGCGTGGAGAAGGCGCGGTGAGTTGGCCGGATATCTGCTGTCCGGGCGACGGCGTCGCGCACGAGGGACCGGGCGCACCTCACCGAGGGCCGCGCCCGCACAC
Source organism: Streptomyces sp. NRRL B-1140 (assembly GCF_001280065.1). Taxonomy (GTDB): domain Bacteria; phylum Actinomycetota; class Actinomycetes; order Streptomycetales; family Streptomycetaceae; genus Streptomyces. The sequence continues at coordinate 495,449 of NZ_LGEA01000091.1, read as the reverse complement.
GGCACACGCGGGAGGGCATGCGTGGGGGCCGCACGAGTCGGCCCGCCCCGGAGGTACGGGGCGGGCCGACATCGAGGGCGGAGCGGTCAAGAGGCCTTGCCGGTGGCCGGTCCGACCAGGAGCCCGTCCTCGAAGCGGTCCACCCGGACCGTGTCGCCGTCCTTGATCTCCCCGGACAGGATCTCCTTGGCGAGCCGGTCCCCGATGGCGGACTGCACGAGGCGGCGCAGCGGCCGGGCGCCGTACGCCGGGTCCATACCCTCCTCCGCGAGCCACGCCAGCGCCTCGGGCGTGATGTCGAGGGTGAGCCGCCGCTCGGCGAGCCGCTTGGCCAGACGCTCCAGCTGGAGCTTCGCGATGCGCTCCAGCTCGGGCTTGGTCAGCGCCGAGAAGACGACCAGGTCGTCCAGGCGGTTGAGGAACTCCGGCTTGAAGGAGGTGCGGACCACCTCCAGCACCTGCTCCCGCTTCTCCTGCTCGCTGGTCACCGGGTCGACCAGGAACTGGCTGCCCAGGTTCGACGTCAGCACGAGGATCGTGTTGCGGAAGTCGACCGTACGGCCCTGGCCGTCCGTCAGACGCCCGTCGTCCAGCACCTGGAGCAGGATGTCGAAGACCTCGGGGTGGGCCTTCTCCACCTCGTCCAGCAGGACGACGGAGTACGGCCGCCTGCGCACGGCCTCGGTGAGCTGGCCGCCCTCCTCGTAGCCGACGTATCCGGGCGGGGCACCGACGAGGCGGGCCACGCTGTGCTTCTCGCTGTACTCCGACATGTCGATGCGGACCATCGCCCGCTCGTCGTCGAAGAGGAAGTCGGCGAGCGCCTTGGCCAGTTCGGTCTTGCCGACGCCGGTCGGGCCGAGGAAGAGGAAGGAGCCGGTGGGCCGGTCCGGGTCGGCGATCCCGGCGCGGGACCGCCGTACGGCGTCGGAGACGGCCCGCACGGCCTCGGTCTGGCCGATGAGCCGCTTGCCCAGCTCGTCCTCCATGCGCAGCAGTTTCTGCGTCTCGCCCTCCATCAGCCGCCCGGCGGGGATGCCGGTCCAGGAGGCGACGACGTCGGCGATGTCGTCGGCGCCGACCTCCTCCTTGACCATGGTGTCCTTGGCCACCTCCTCTTCAGCCTCGGAGGCGGCCTCCAACTCCTTCTCCAGGGCGGGAATCTCGCCGTAGAGCAGCTTGGAGGCGGTGTCGAAGTCGCCGTCGCGCTGGGCGCGTTCGGCCTGGCCGCGGATCTCGTCGAGGCGTTCCTTCAGCTCACCGACGCGGTTGAGGGACTGCTTCTCCTTCTCCCAGCGGGCGGTGAGGCCGCGCAGCTCCTCCTCCTTGTCGGCGAGGTCGCGGCGCAGCTTCTCCAGGCGCTCGCGGGAGGCCGCGTCGGTCTCCTTGCCGATCGCCAGCTCCTCCATCTTGAGCCGGTCGACGGCGCGCTGGAGTTCGTCGATCTCGACGGGCGAGGAGTCGATCTCCATACGCAGCCGGGAGGCGGCCTCGTCGACGAGGTCGATGGCCTTGTCGGGCAGGAAGCGGGAGGTGATGTACCGGTCGGAGAGCGAGGCGGCGGCGACCAGCGCGCTGTCGGCGATCTGCACCTTGTGGTGGGCCTCGTAGCGCCCCTTGAGCCCGCGCAGGATCGCGATGGAGTCCTCGACGGTCGGCTCGGCGACCAGGACCTGCTGGAAGCGGCGCTCCAGGGCCGGGTCCTTCTCGATCCGCTCGCGGTACTCGTCGAGGGTCGTCGCACCGACCATGCGCAGCTCACCGCGCGCGAGCATCGGCTTCAGCATGTTCCCGGCGTCCATGGCGGAGTCGCCGCCCGCGCCGGCCCCGACGACGGTGTGCAGCTCGTCGATGAAGGTGATGATCTGCCCGTCGGAGTCCTTGATCTCGGCAAGGACGGTCTTGAGCCGCTCCTCGAACTCACCCCGGTACTTGGCGCCCGCCACCATGGCGCCCAGGTCGAGCGCGACCAGCCGCTTGTCCTTCAGCGACTCGGGCACGTCGCCCTTGACGATCCGCTGGGCGAGGCCCTCGACGACGGCGGTCTTGCCGACGCCGGGCTCGCCGATGAGGACGGGGTTGTTCTTGGTCCGCCGGGACAGCACCTGCACCACGCGCCGGATCTCCTGGTCCCGGCCGATGACCGGGTCCAGCCTGCCCTCCCGCGCGGCGGCGGTGAAGTCGGTCCCGAACTTCTCCAAGGCCTTGTACTGGCCCTCGGGGTCTGCGGTGGTCACGCGGCGCTGTCCTCGTGTCTTCTGGAATGCGGCCTGCAGCTTCTTGGCGTCGGCCCCCTGCTGGGACAGCACCTCGCCGGCCGCCCCGCCCTTCGCGGCGAGGGCGATGAGGAGGTGCTCGGTGGAGAGGTACTCGTCCCCCAGGTCCTTGGCGCGGGCCTGCGCGTCGGCGACGACGGCCAGCATCTCGCGGTTGGGCTGGGGCGGCGCGACGGTCGACCCGGTGACGCTGGGCAGCCCGGCGAGCACGCGCTCGGCTCCGGCGCGCACGGCGGCCTGGTCGGCGTCGACCGCGGCGAGCAGGTCGGTGATGTTCTCGTTGTCCTGTCCCTGGAGCAGCGCGAGCAGCAGGTGGGCAGGGGTGAGGTCGGGGTGTCCCTCGGTCACGGCCCGGTTGCTGGCAGCGTTGATCGCGTCCCGGCTCCGGTTGGTCAGCTCGGCGTCCACGTTCGCGTTCTCCTCCTCGCACTGACCCGAACGGCTTGCACAAAGTTGAGTCTACTGCACTCAAGGGCGTCGCCGCGGGGATCGGGGGTCTAGGTTCCGGGGCATGGCGACCAAGTACTCCGTGGACCCCGGCGCTCCGGACCCGTCGTATCTCGATTTCTGGCGGGAGCGGCACCTGTGCACCCTGACGACTCCCCGCCCGGACGGCACTCCGCATCTGGTACCCGTCGGGGTCACATACGATCCCGAGGCCCGTCTGGCTCGGGTGATCACGAACCGGGCGAGCGCGAAGGTCCGGTATGTGCGCGCCGCCGGCGAGGAGGGAGCGGCCGTCGCCGTCTGTCAGCTGGAGGGCCGCCGCTGGGCGACACTGGAGGGCCGGGCCTTCGTCCACGAGGAGCGGGAACGGGTCGCCGAGGCGGAGCGGCGCTACGCGGAGCGCTACGGCAGGACCCCGTCGCCGAACCCGTCACGGGTGGTGATCGAGATTCATCTGACGCGGGCGATGGGGCGAGGTTGACCGAAGTGAACATCCACACCGGGCATCGACTGGATCCGGCCACCGCCGGATCATGCCCATACCCGGAAATATCCCGGAAAACTGCAGCGGCGTCACCGTGTTCAGGTCACGGTGACGCCGCTGCGGGGGGAAGCACCTGAGCGATCTGTTACGACGGGGGAATCGCGTCAGGCACTGCGGGGGGTGGCAGAGATGGTCCTCGGGGCGGGAGCGTCGGCCTCCACCTGCCGGTGGTCCCGTTGGTCCAGGTTCACAAAGATCATTCCGTACCGTACGGCACAGCGGACTGGCTGCGGCGCCCCCCGAGGCCGCCGCAGACACCGGTAGGCCCGGACGTCCTCGTCGTCGTCCCGCGTGACGACCACCGGCTCACCGAAAACAGTCACCATCAACGAGTCACCGCTGTGGGGGATGGCGGTGACCAGGTCGATGAAGTGCCAGCCGGAGCGGTAGGCGGTGGCCATTTCACGGCGGAAGGAGCGGTCGTCGGGTGGAGTGGTCACGTCAGCTCCCGGCTCCGTCTGCAGTGGCCCCTACGGACCGGGCCGCCGCCGGCCACACACTGTCCGCCAGGACACGACTCTTGGCAGCCGCCGGCCAGACACTGTCCGCCCGGTCGTCGCCGCTCGCGCCCGACAGGCCACTCACGGTTCCGAAGGCCACGACGGCAGAGAAGGCGGCGACAAGCCCCAAGCGAAGCATTCTGTTACGCATAGTCGGCTTCGTCCTCACTTGAAGGTCCCCTCTTCCCCCGTCGAATACGACGATGGCTCATTCGGGCACGTCATGGCCACACAATCGATGCATCATGTTCCTGCATGTTCAGGACCCTGGGGGGTGGAGATTTGACAACGAATCGGACCAAGGTGACACATCCCCATGTGGTGACCGAGATGTGCGAGGAAGGTGGCCGACTTTACGCGAACGCCCTGCGTGCGGGACGCGTTCCACGAGCGGACGTGGAAGCGGCCCCCTGCCTCGTGGAGTTCGCCCTTCTCCACCCGGACCCCGACGACCCGGACTGGCTGCGCCCCGTCCCCCCCGCGGTGGCACTTGCCCAACGGCTCAATCCCATCGAGAACGAGATCACCGAGCGCAGGCGCGTGTCGATCGAACTGTCCGACGCCTTCGCCCCTTTCATGGCGCTCAGCGCACAGACCACGACGTCCGGCGACTCCATCACCGTGCTGGAGGGCAGCGAGCGCATCAACGCGGCGCTCAACCTGGCCACGGCCCAGTGTCAGACCGAGATGCTCACGATCCAGCCCAGCGGTCACCGGCCCGAACGCAGTCTCATCCAGGGGCTGGAACGCGACCGGCCGCTGATCGAACGTGGTGTGCGCATACGGACGCTGTATCCGCACACGGCACGGCACAACCCCGAAAGGCTCGCGTACGCGGGTCAGTTCTCCGACGGCAAGGTGGAACACCGGACCATCGACGGCCTGATGGAGCGGCTCATCATCTGCGACGAGACGGTCGCCTTCATCCCCACCCGCGACGACCAGAAGGTCGCACTGGAACTCCGTCACCCCGGCCTCGTCAGCTATCTGATCAAGGTGTTCGAGTTCATGTGGGACCGGGCCGTCCCGCTGAGCGCCGGCGCCCCCTATGAAACCGCCCCCGACGGCATCACGGAGCTCCAGCACTCCATCGCCAAGCTCCTGGTCGAGGGCCATGTCGACGAGGCCATCGCCCGCCGCCTGGGCATGAACGTCCGCACGTGCCGGGCCCATATCGCCAAACTCGCCCACGCGCTGGGCAGCGGAAGCCGCGCCCAGCTCGGGTACCTCATCGCGCAGTCGGGCATCCTGGAACGCGCGGGTGCGGCCCAGTGAGCGCACCGCACCCGGAGCACGGCACCGAGGACCTGTGCTCCGCAGGCGCGGACCTGTACGAACGGGCACTGCGTGAGGGGAGGTTAGCGGCCGCCGACGCCCACTCGGCCCCCTGTCTCGTAGACCTGGGCCTGCTGCATCCCGCCCTCGACGACCCCGTCCGGCTGGAGCCCGTCGCCCCGGTCGTGGCCCTGCACCGGCTCCTGCGCAGCTCCGGGGAGCGCATCGCGCACGAACGGCGGCGCGAGGCACGACTGGCCGAGACCTTCGGCTCCCTCATGCGGATCGCCGGTCAGAGTCCCGCTGCTCACGGGTCTCCCGTGATCCGGCTGGTCACCGGGACGGAGCAGATCAACCGGGCCATCACCGACGCCGTGGATGACGCCCGTGAGGAACTGGTCACCGTGCAGCCCCGCACCGGACTGACCGGGGCACGCGGTGAGGCCGCCGACGCCGCCTCGCTCGGACGCGACCAGGCCGCACTGGACCGGGGCTGCCGGATACGCACCCTCTACCCGCACACGCTGCGTCACTTCCCCACCATCGTCGCCCGTTGCGAACGGCTGAGGGGTGACATCGAGGTGCGCTCCCTGGACGAAGTGCCCGACCGCCTCATCGCCGTCGACCGCGCCGTGGCCTTCGTCCCTGCCGACCAGGACGGCAAACTCGCCCTGGAGATCCGCCATCCGGCCCTGGTGACCCACCTGGTCACCACGTTCGACCGTCTGTGGCGACTCGCCACCCCCATGCACCCCCGCGCCACCCCCCGGCCCTCCCACAACGGCATCACCCCCCGCCAGCACGCCATAGCCGCCCTCCTCGTCGAAGGCCACACCGACGCCGTCATCGCCGACCGGCTCGGGATGAACATCCGTACCGCGCGCGTGCACATCGCCAAGCTCGCCGCGACGCTGGGCAGTCAGAGCAGGGCGCAGCTCGGGTATCTCATCGGGCGGTCCGGGATCCTTGATCGGGGACGCTGAGAGGCGGGGACGCGGCCGAGGGGGGCGGGCCATCGAGGCCCGCCTGGGCGATGCGCACACCCAGCTGCGTACGGCTGGCCGCCCCCAGCGTCTCCGAGAGGCGCGCGATGTGCGCCCGGCAGGTCCGCACGCTTATGCCCAGCCGTTCCGCGATGACGGCGTCCTGATGCCCCTCCGCGAGCAGCGCCGCGATCGACTGCTCCCGGTGGGAGATGCCCTCGATGCCGGTGTCGGGGAGCGGGGCCGTGAGGGGGATGGCGAGGCGCCACAGCCGTTCGAAGACCGTGACGAGGTACTCGACGATCGCGGGATGCCGTAGCTCCAGGGCCATCGTGCGGTCGGAGTTGGCGGGGATGAACGCCACCGTCCGGTCGAAGAGGATCAGCCGGTCGATCACCTCGTCCAGCGTGCGCGCCTCCACCGCGTCGCCCATCAGCTCCAGGTAGTTCAGCAACCCCTGCCCGTGCCGGGCGACATGGGTGTACAGGTCCCGCATCCGCACGCCCCGGCCGCGCAGCGCCAGCGCCCGGTGCAGCCCCTCGGAGAGCTCCGCCTCGCGGCGGATGCCGCCGGGCTGCACCGTGAGGACCTCGTTCGTGCACGCCTGGGTCGCCTCGTCCATCGCGGCCTGGATCCGGGCGAGTCCGTCCAGGACGCGGATCGCCGGGCCCTCCGCGGCCGGTGCGGCCGGCCGCACCCGGTCGCCCAGCCCGGCGTACCACTCGACGGCGGCGACGGCCGAGCCCACCCGCCGCCGGCTCGCGCTGACCTCGTCGTACATCCCGCGCAGCAGCCGGGTCATGACCTCCTGCGGGGAGGTCGGCACCAGCCAGTCCATGTCGTCGGGATCCGGGTGCAGCAGGGCGAGTTCCAGCAGGCAGGGCACCGGCTCCGCGTCCCGGCGCGGCACCCGGCCGCGCCGCACGGCCCGGGAGTACACGCGATCCCCGGCCTCGCACAGCCGGTCGGCACCATGGGGATGCTCATCCGCCCCGTGCCCGGCCATCGCCCATTCCACCCCCCGGTTCCGCCGTCCTCCGCAGCGCAACTATGCGCGGACCGGACGTGCTCCGCAACACGGCTCCCCGCGCGAGGACCGCCGGAAACAGCCCGTACGCACCGGTATCTCCGGGCTCGGTTCATCCGGTCGTGGGTCCTGTCGCAGGCCCGGTCGCACGGGAGGGCCAGGGGTGGTGAACCCGGCACTCGGGGCGGCTACTTCAGGCCGATCGCCCGGCACGCCGCCTTGTAATCGGCCGTGCAGATGTCCGACAGCTTGTAGATGTCGTCCGCGACCACGGTGTCCTTGATGTTCTCCTTGGTGAGCGCGACCACCGGCACGAGCTGCGCCGGGATGCCCTTGTCGGTGGGGCTGTCGACCTTGTCGCGGGTGAGGGCGGCGAACTGGATGTCCCGGCCCTGGACCTTGGCGACGGCCATCTCCGCGGCGTTCTCCGCCTCCTGCGGGTAGGACTTGTACACGCTCATGTACTGCTCGCCGCTGATGATCCGCTGCACGGCCGGCAGCTCCGCGTCCTGCCCGGTGATCGGGGGCAGGTCGCTCACTCCGGCGGCCTCCAGCGCCTTGACGATGCCGCCCGCCATGCCGTCGTTGGCCGAGTACACCGCCGCGATGTTGCCCTTGCCGATCTTCGCGATGGCCTTCGCCATGTTGGCTTCGGCGTTCTCCGGCTTCCAGTCCGTGGTGTCGAAGGACTCGGCGATCGTCACCTTGCCGTTCAGCTCGGACATCGCACCGGCCTTGAACTGCTTGGCGTTGGGGTCCGTCGGCGAGCCGTTCATCATGACGATCTTGTCGGACAGGCTCGCCTTCTCGCCGATGGCCTCCAGCACGGAGCGGCCCTGGACCTCGCCGACCAGCTCGTTGTCGAAGGAGATGTACGCGTCGATCGGGCCCTCGGCCAGCCGGTCGTAGGCGATGACCGGGATGCCGGCCTCCTTCGCCTTCTTCACGCCCTCGGCGATGGCGTGCGAGTCGACGGCGTCGAGCAGGATCACATCGACCCGGTCGTCGATCATCTGCTGCAGCTGGCCCGCCTGCTTGTCCGCGCTGGCCTCGGCGTTGGCGTACTCGACGCGCCCCTTGTCGTTGGTGAGCGACTCGACCTTCCGCTTGATGATCGGGTAGTCGAAGTTCTCGTAGCGCGTGTTCGCCTTCTCCGGCAGCAGCAGTCCGACGGTGATGTCGTTGCCCTTGGCCGGGCTCGCGTCGTCACTGCTCCCCGTCGCGTTGAGCACGCCGCAGCCGGCGAGCGTGACGGACATCGCGGCGGCTGCCACGGATATGGAGATGGGACGACGCATGCGGGAGCTCACTTCGCGTGTGATTCGGACGTGGGCACAGCTTTGCGGCCCATGTGACTGAAAAGCCAACGCGGAGGCGCCCCCCAGCGTCAAGCGGAACCACTTAACGAGATGGCAACACCACGCTCCGCAGTGGTTGTGAAGACGGTGCGGAATCGCCTTCAAGCGCTCTGCACCGGTCAATCATGGACAGGAGACCATGCGCAATCGGGTCAAGGCACGCGAAAGGGGCCGGGAGTCGACTCCCGGCCCCTTCACGCACTGTCACGCGGGCGCGTGGATCAGTCGGACGCCTGCTGCCGCTTGGGCCGCCACACCACCAGCGCGCTGGTCTGCTGCACCTCCTGGTACGGCACCAGGTCGCGGCGGTACGACGCGTGCACCGCGGCCTCGCGCTGGCGCATCGCCGCCGCGGCCCCGTCGAGCGCGTCCTGCATCTCGGCCACCCTCGCCTGGAGCGCGGCCACCTGGTTCTCCAGTTCGATGATGCGCTTGATACCGGCCAGGTTGATGCCCTCGTCCTGCGACAACTGCTGGACGGTGCGCAGCAGTTCGATGTCACGGGCCGAGTAGCGGCGGCCCCGGCCAGCGGTGCGGTCGGGAGAGACCAGACCCAGCCGGTCGTACTGGCGCAGGGTCTGCGGGTGCAGGCCGGACAGCTGGGCCGCCACCGAGATGACGTAGACCGGGGTCTCCTCGGTCAGTTCATACGGATTGCGCCGACGACCGTCCATCTGACTCATGCTCCCTTCGCGGCCTGGAACAGATCCGCCCGCGGATCCTCATCCGCGGTCGCCTCTCGGTACGCCTCGAGTGCGTCACGAGCCTTCCCCGACAGGTCCTTCGGAACACTCACCTCCACGGTGACCAGGAGGTCGCCGCGGGTGCCGTCCTTGCGGACCGCGCCCTTGCCCCGGGCGCGCATGGTACGCCCGTTGGGCGTGCCCGGCGGCAGCTTCAGCGTGACGGGCGGGCCGCCCAGGGTGGGCACCCGCACCTCGCCGCCGAGGGCCGCCTCGGCGAAGGTCACCGGGACGGTGACCGTGAGGTTGTCCTCCTTGCGGCCGAACACCGCGTGGGCGCCGACGTGCACGACCACGTAGAGGTCGCCCGCCGGTCCGCCACGCTCACCCGGTGCTCCCTTGCCGCGCAGCCGGATCCGCTGGCCGTCGCTGACGCCCGCGGGAATGCGCACCTGCATGGTCCGCGAGGACTTGGCCCGGCCGCTGCCCTTGCAGACCTCGCAGGCGTTCTCCGCGATCAGGCCGCGGCCCTTGCAGTCCGGGCAGGGGTCGGTCAGGGAGAAGCCGCCGCCGCTGCCCCGGGCGACCTGCCCGGTGCCGACGCAGGTCGGGCACACACGCGGTGTGCCGTTCTTGTCGCCGGTGCCAGAACAGGCCTTGCAGGGTGACTGCGACGACATGCGCAGCGGGACGGTGGCGCCCTCGATCGCCTCCGTGAAGCTCAGCGTGACCTCGGACTCGATGTCCTGGCCGCGCCGCGGCTGCGTGCGCGTCCCCGCGCCCGCGCCACCGCGGTTGAACAGGCCCCCGAAAACGTCACCGAGCCCGCCGCCGAAGCCGCCGGCCCCCTGGCCGCCGCCCTGGGCGCCGCCTCCGAAGAGGTCGCCCAGGTCGAAGTTGAAGGAGCCGCCCGCGCCGCCCGGCCCCGGGCGGAAGCCGCCGTTGCCGAACAGGGCGCGCGCGTCGTCGTACTCCTTGCGCTTCTTGGGGTCGCCGAGGATGTCGTTGGCCTCGGAGATCTCCTTGAAGCGCTCCTCCGCCTTGACGTTTCCCTTGTTGGCGTCCGGGTGGTTCTCGCGGGCGAGCTTCCGGTACGCCTTCTTGATCTCGGCCTCGGTGGCGTCCTTGGGGACGCCGAGGACCTTGTAGTAGTCCTTCTCGATGAAGTCCTTGGTGCTCATCCTCGACGCCCCTCCTTCCCTTCGTCTATGACGTCAGCCCTCGTCCGGGCCACCGCTCTCCTTGTCGTCGGCGTCGGCGGACTCGTCCGCCTTGACCGTCTGCGCCCCCGGCTGGGGTTCGGCCACGGCCACCCGCGCGGGGCGGATGGTGCGCTCGCCGATCCGGTACCCGGGCTGCAGAATCGCCACGCACGTCGTCTCGGTGACGTCCGGTGCGTAGCTGTGCATCAGGGCTTCGTGGATCGTCGGGTCGAAGGGCTCGCCCTCCTTGCCGAACTGCTGCAGGCCCATCTTCGCCGCGGTGCTCTCCAGCGACTCGGCGACGGACTTGAAGCCGCCGACCAGTTCGCCGTGTTCGCGCGCGCGGCCGATGTCGTCGAGCACGGGCAGGAGCTCGGTCAGGAGGTTCGCGATGGCGATCTCCTTGACCGCGATCCGGTCGCGCTCGACCCGGCGGCGGTAGTTCTGGAACTCGGCCTGGAGGCGCTGGAGGTCCGCGGTGCGCTCGTTGAGCGCCGTGCGGGCCTGGTCCAGCTGGGCCACCAGAGCCACGTCCTGGCCCGTGTCCCCGGCCGGGGCCGCCCCCTCCTCCGCGGAGGGGGAGGCGGCCTTCGGCTCGGCGTCTTCGGAGGTGGCGCCGGAAGGGACGTCGGGCTGCTGCTCGTCGAAGCCCGGGGTCTCCTCCGTCACGCGGCACCGTCCTTCCGGTCCTCGTCGACGATCTCGGCGTCGACGACGTCGTCGTCAGCGGCCTTGGCACCACCGGCGTCACCGGCGGGACCACCGGCCGCCTGGGCGGCATTGGCGTCCGCGTACATGGCCTGGCCGAGCTTCTGCGAGACGGCCGCGACCTTCTCGGTGGCGGTGCGGATCTCGCCGGAGTCCTCGCCCTTGAGCTTCTCCTTCAGCTCGGCGACGGCCTCCTCGACCTCGGTCTTGATCTCGCCCGGGACCTTGTCCTCGTTGTCCTTGAGGAACTTCTCGGTCTGGTAGACGAGCTGCTCGCCCTGGTTGCGGGACTCGGCGGCCTCGCGGCGCTTGTGGTCCTCCTCCGCGTACTGCTCGGCCTCCTGGCGCATGCGGTCGACCTCGTCCTTCGGCAGCGAGGAGCCGCCGGTGACGGTCATCTTCTGCTCCTTGCCGGTGCCGAGGTCCTTCGCCGTGACGTGCATGATGCCGTTGGCGTCGATGTCGAAGGAGACCTCGATCTGCGGGACGCCGCGGGGCGCCGGCGGCAGACCGGTCAGCTCGAACATCCCGAGCTTCTTGTTGTACGCCGCGATCTCGCGCTCGCCCTGGTAGACCTGGATCTGCACGGACGGCTGGTTGTCCTCGGCCGTGGTGAAGATCTCGGACCGCTTGGTCGGGATCGTGGTGTTGCGCTCGATGAGCTTGGTCATGATGCCGCCCTTGGTCTCGATACCGAGGGACAGCGGGGTGACGTCGAGGAGCAGGACGTCCTTGACCTCGCCCTTGAGGACACCGGCCTGCAGGGCGGCGCCGATGGCGACGACCTCGTCCGGGTTGACGCCCTTGTTGGCGTCCTTGCCGCCGGTCAGCTCCTTGACGAGCTCGGCGACGGCGGGCATACGGGTGGAGCCGCCGACCAGGACGACGTGGTCGATCTCGCTGATGGAGATGCCGGCGTCCTTGATGACGTTGTGGAACGGCGTCTTGCAGCGCTCCAGCAGGTCCGCGGTCAGCTGCTGGAACTGGGCGCGGGTGAGCTTCTCGTCGAGGTGCAGGGGGCCCTCGGCGGAGGCGGTGATGTAGGGCAGGTTGATCGAGGTCTCGGTGGACGAGGACAGCTCGATCTTCGCCTTCTCGGCGGCCTCGCGCAGACGCTGCAGGGCCATCTTGTCCTTGCCCAGGTCCACGCCGTGGCCGGACTGGAACTGCTGGACCAGGTAGTCGACGATGCGCTGGTCCCAGTCGTCACCACCGAGGTGGTTGTCACCGTTGGTGGCCTTCACCTCGACGACGCCGTCGCCGATCTCCAGCAGCGAGACGTCGAACGTACCGCCACCGAGGTCGAAGACCAGGATGGTCTGGTCGTCCTTGTCGAGGCCGTACGCCAGGGCGGCGGCGGTCGGCTCGTTGACGATGCGCAGCACGTTCAGACCGGCGATCTCGCCGGCCTCCTTCGTGGCCTGACGCTCGGAGTCGTTGAAGTACGCCGGGACGGTGATGACCGCGTCGGTCACCTTCTCGCCCAGGTAGGCCTCCGCGTCACGCTTCAGCTTCTGGAGCACGAAGGCGCTGATCTGCTGCGGGTTGAAGGGCTTCCCGTCGAGCTCGATCTTCCAGTCGGTGCCCATGTGACGCTTCACGGAGCGGATGGTCCGGTCCACGTTCGTGACCGCCTGGCGCTTGGCCACCTCTCCGACGAGCACCTCACCGTTCTTGGCGAAGGCGACGACGGACGGCGTGGTCCTGGCGCCCTCGGCGTTGGTGATGACGGTGGGCTCGCCGCCCTCCAGAACGCTGACGACGGAGTTAGTCGTGCCCAGGTCGATGCCGACCGCACGTGCCATGGTTGATTCCTCCAGCTGACTTGAGTGGAACGGACTCAAGTGTGCACGACGGCTCCCCAGCGGTCAACAGAGCTGAGTCGGGCAGGCTCAACTCTTATCCGCTCCTTACACGCAACGGCGCTCTGACCTGCGTCGATACGCTGCGTCGAGGGCCGTGCACGGGTACACGCGAGAGGGTGAACACCACCACGAGCGCCCCTCCCGCCACCCACCACAGGGCGCCCGCTCCGATCCAGCCGGCATGGGCGAGTACCCCGACGAGCATCCCCGACAACGCCGCGATTCCCAGCAGCAGACTCGCCCCCGGCGCGGTCAGACCGAGCCGCCGCAGCCGGTGCGCCAGATGGTCGGGACCACTGCGCGTGACACTGCGCCCGCCCAGCCGCCGCGACGCCAGCACGAGCACGACGTCGGCGGCCACCACGGCGGTCAGCGCGAACAGGACACCCGCGCTCTCCCCCAGCCCGAATCCGGCCCGGGCGTACACGGCCCCCACGGCGATCACGAACCCCGCGGCCATGGATCCGCAGCCGCCCAGCGCCACGCGCGCGGGATGCCAGTTGTGGAGGAGGAGGCCGGTCAGCGCGGCGGCCAGCACGCTCGTCAGCCCCGCGATCCCGTCCATCACCTCGACGGCCGCACAGGCCGCCGCCCCGAAGGCGGCGACCACCCCGACCGTACCCGCCAGCCCGTCGGCGTGATCGAGCCCCCGGAATCCGGACACCACCGCCACGACCCACACGACGGCCAGCAGCCCGGTCCCGATCCCCGTCTCGCCGTACGGCACGACACACGCCGCCGCCACGGCCGTGCCGGCGGCCAGCACCCGCCGCCGCAGCCGCAGCACGTCACCGGCGAGCCCGAGCAGGGCGACGGCGCCCGCGGCGACGAGCACACCCCGCGTCTCGCCGGAGGACGGCGCGACTCCCAGCCATTCCCCGCCCCCGACGACCAGCCCGGTGACGAGCACGACGGCCAGACCCCCGGACAGCGGCACGTCCCGCTGCCGGCGCCGCTCGACCAGGCGCAGCCGCAGGGCGGGGGCCCGCAGGGCGGCGGCGAGCACGGCGGTGAGGACGAGGGCGGTGGCGGCGGCGGTGATCCCGTAGAGCACGGATATAAGTTAGGCGGGACTATGACATTTCGGTATGAATAACACGACGGGACGCACGACGAGATTCACGGGATGTACGCCATGACGCGCGACGGCGCGCGTGACGGATCACGTCCGGAGCCGGTCCGCTCTGAGGCAACCCTCAGCGATTCAGATCACTGCCCACCCGGCTACAGTGCGGCGGAGGATGAGGGTAGTCTCAGACGGACTGCATAAGTTACCGCTTAGTAATTTCGGGGAACCTGGAAAACGACAGGTCACCCCGACGAACCCCCTCGCAGGCCCGAGGAGCCCCCATGCAACTCGCCGCGATCATCGTGTCGCTGGTACTGACCGTGGTCGGCGTCGCGCTGCTCGCACGCGCGATCGGCCAGTTCGTCCGGTATTTCAAGCTCGGCCAGCCCGTACCCGCGGGCGCCCGGACCGACAACCCCTACCAGCGCAGTGTGACCCTGGTGCGGGAGTTCCTCGGCCACACGCGGATGAACCGCTGGGGCATCGTCGGCGTCGCCCACTGGTTCGTGGCGATCGGCTTCCTGACGCTCCCGCCGACCATCATCACCGCCTACGGCCAGCTCTTCCAGGCCGACTGGACGCTCCCGGTGATCGGCGGCTTCCTGCCGTACGAGCTGTACATCGAGTTCATCGCGGCGATGACCACCCTCGGCATCGCCACACTGATGGTCATCCGCCTGCTGAACCTGCCCTCGCGGCCCGGCCGCAAGTCGCGGTTCGCCGGTTCGAAGATGGGCCAGGCCTACTTCGTCGAGTACGTCATCCTCACCATCGGCCTCGCCATCTACGTGCTGCGCGGCCTGGAGGGTGCGCTGCACCACGTGGACCACTACGAGGCGGCGTACTTCGCGTCGTACCCGCTGATCCTGGCCTTCAAGGGCCTCAGCGTGGCCGCCCTGCAGAACCTGGTCTACTTCTTCGCGATGATCAAGCTGGGCACGACCATGATCTGGATGATCACGGTCTCGCTCAACACCAACATGGGTGTGGCCTGGCACCGCTTCCTCGCCTTCCCGAACATCTGGTTCAAGCGCGAGGCGAACGGCGGCACGGCCCTCGGCGCGCTGCAGCCGATGACCTCGGGCGGCAAGCCGATCGACTTCACCGACCCCGGTGACGACGACGTCTTCGGCGTCTCCCAGGTCGAGCAGTACTCCTGGAAGGGCCTGCTGGACTTCTCCACCTGCACCGAGTGCGGCCGCTGCCAGTCGCAGTGCCCCGCCTGGAACACGGGCAAGCCCCTCTCCCCCAAGCTGCTGATCATGTCGCTGCGGGACCACGCGCACGCCAAGGCGCCGTACCTGCTGGCCGGCGGCGGCAAGACGATGGAGGGCGAGGAGAAGGCGTCCGAGGAGGCCCTGAAGGACGTCCCGGCCGCCGCCCTCGCGGAGGCCGAGCGCCCGCTGGTCGGCACCGCCGAGGAGAACGGCGTCATCGACCCGGACGTCCTGTGGTCCTGCACCACCTGCGGCGCCTGCGTCGAGCAGTGCCCGGTCGACATCGAGCACGTCGACCACATCGTCGACATGCGCCGCTACCAGGTGATGATCGAGTCGTCGTTCCCGTCCGAGGCGGGCACGATGCTCAAGAACCTGGAGAAGAAGGGCAACCCCTGGGGCCTGGCGAAGAAGCAGCGCCTGGAATGGCTCAAGGAGGTCGACTTCGAGGTCCCGGTCGTCGGCAAGGACATCGAGGACCTGTCCGAGGTCGAGTACCTCTACTGGGTCGGCTGCGCGGGTGCCCTCGAGGACCGCGCCAAGAAGACCACCAAGGCCTTCGCGGAACTCCTCCACATCGCGGGCGTCAAGTTCGCGATCATGGGCGGCGACGAGAAGTGCACCGGTGACTCCGCCCGGCGTCTCGGCAACGAGCCCCTTTTCCAGGAGCTCGGCATGGAGAACGTCATGGCGCTGAACATGGCGTTCGGCGAGGAGATGGACGACGAGGGCAAGGTCGTCGCCGAGTCGGCGAAGCCCAAGTCGGCCAAGAAGATCGTCGCCACCTGCCCGCACTGCCTCAACACGCTCGGCAACGAGTACCCGCAGCTCGGCGGTGACTACGAGGTCATCCACCACACGCAGCTGCTGCAGCACCTCGTCGACGAGGGCAAGCTGATCCCGGTCACGCCGGTCGAGGGCATCATCACGTACCACGACCCGTGCTACCTGGGCCGCCACAACAAGATCTACACGCCGCCGCGCGAGATCATCGCCGCCGTCCCCGGCGTCCGCAACGAGGAGATGCACCGCCACAAGGAGCGCGGCTTCTGCTGCGGCGCGGGTGGCGCGCGCATGTGGATGGAAGAGCGCATCGGCAAGCGCATCAACAACGAGCGCGTGGACGAGGCACTGTCGGTGAACCCCGACATCGTCTCGACGGCCTGCCCCTTCTGCCTGGTCATGCTCACGGACTCCGTCAACGGCAAGAAGAACGACGGCAAGGCCAAGGAGTCCATCCAGGTGGTGGACGTGGCCCAGCTGCTGCTGGACTCGGTGAAGACGCCGGTCCCGGCGGAGGACGAGGGCGACGGCTCGAACGACGACGACGGCGAGCCGCCGGCCGGCACGTCGGACTCCACGAGCACGCCGGAGCCGGAGCCGGTGAAGTAGCCGGTCCCACCTGGTCGTTCCGACCTCTTCGCAGCCCCCTGCCCGATCTTCGGGCAGGGGGCTACGGCGTTCCCCTGCGAGTCATCGGGCAGGACAGCCCTGCGGGTCATCCGGCGGGACAGCGGAGCGACGGGTCCGGAAGAGTGCGATGCCTCGCCGCCTCAGCGGGGCATCCAGCGGTCCACCTCCCGCGCCCGGGTGTCCAACGCGGTGAGACGAGTGGCCGGCGCGGGTCGGGGATGGCCGGGTACCTGCACGTCGGGCTGGACTGCACCAGCCACGGGGCCGAGTCCTGGAGGCGGCAGCTCCACCTCGATCCCGGCGCGCCACGCGAGTGCGACCGCCGTCGCAACGAACCCCTCTGAGAGCGCGAGGATCACGGAGTGTCCCGTCCGGCCGTGCCAGGCGACCAAGCGGCGTACGAACGCGGCGTACACGGCCGGATCGACCTCCAGTGTGTCCGGGTCGCCCTCGTGCCGGTGACCTACCCCCGAAGGCATCCCGAGCTCCGCCTCGAAGACCTCGAGCTGCCGTAGGAAGAGGCGGCCGGCGCCGTTCGAGGGGTTCCACAGCGTCTCGTCACCGACGTCGAAGTACATGCTCATCGTCGCTCCCCCTGCTCGGTTGTCCCGGTGCGATGACTGGCCACTACCCGGTTCGGGGCCGGACCGGCGTGGCGGGGCCGCCGCGTCGTTGGCAAGAAGGCCGGCCGGCAGTTCGCCGCCATGGCCCGTCGCGGCTTCCGGCTGGTCCCCGCGACGGGCGAGGCCCAGGTGACGGGCCGGTGCCGGCTCGGGGGTCCCGCTCTGCTCGACCCCGGGACGGCCTGGCCCGAACTGAGCGGCGTCCCGCTGTCCCTGCACGCCGTTCTGGACACCGACGCCCTCGCCCCCTGGCTGGGTTCCCAACTGCCCGTGCGGCCCGGCCTGCTGAACTTCTTCTACCTGGACCCGGACCTGCCGTACGAGGAGTACCGCGAGCTGGACGTGTACCAGCCCGGTGTGTGGCGCGTCATCCCCGCCGACCCGGCCCGGGCGGTCGCGGTCACTCCGCCCCCTCCCGCGCGCAGTTACCCGGCGACGCCCGTCCACGCGGACGAGGTGACCATGCTCCCGGACTGCTGGGACGTCGAGGACGGCGACCTGGACTACGACAGGGACGAGCACTGGGCGGTGTCCTCGCTGTTCCTCACCGAACTGGCGGACCTCGACGGCAACACCGCCGGCAGCCACTGCGCCTTCGGCTGGCCCGACACCTCGCACACGCTGCCGGTGTCGTCCCGGGACGCCAAGGGCACGCCGGCCGTCCATCTGCTCCAGCTCGCCGAGGACACCGACCTGGGGTGGGGCTGGGGCGACGCCGGGACGCTGTACTTCACCATCCCGGCGGAGGCACTCGCGGTCGGCGACTTCGACGGGGCTGTGGCACAGCTCATCTGCGGCTGACTCGACGCGTGGCAGTCGCGGGGGCTGACGGAACGGGTGAACTGCCCTGCAGCAGCACTAGTTCTGTTTTGAAGGTTCCATCGGTGCCGTGCCTGGGATCGAATGGTTATCAGGGTGTGACATCCGCACAATCGCCGGAACATCAGGCCCGGAATCATGGCTTCCGTCACAGCCTGCCCGATCTTGGTCTGCTTCTGTTGATCTCGACCACACCCGCACGCGCGCCCCTCCCGCCTTGCCAGGGCGGGCAGTTGCGCGTGCGCGCACCACCCTTGAGAAACAACGGGGACAGATGTTCACCAGAACGACCGACCGGATCCTCTACACGCGCGGCACCGCCATGCTCGTATCCGCCCTCACCGCGGGCGCGATCTTCACCGCGAGCACCGGTGCGCACGCCACCGAGGCCACCCCTCGCACCACCGCTCCGGTCTCCACCGGCATCACCGCACCGGTCTCCACCGGCATCACCGCACCGGTCTCCACCGGCATCACCGCATCCGCATCCGCATCCGCCTCCGCCTCCGCCGACTCCGGCGACGACGCCGACGACGCCCAGTGGGAAGCCCTGCTCAACTCGATGCTGTCCGTACCCGAGGACGTGCTGGCGCAGGGGGACGAGGCGACGGCCGCCTACCTCAAGCAGCAGCAGAACCGGAAGCCGGGGCAAGCCCTGGTCGGCTTCGGATGGCCCAGCTTCGGCTGCATGGGCGCCGTCGCGGTCGCCATCGGCACCAACCTCCTGCCCGCCGCCAAGATGGTGAAGATCGTGAAGGTGGCGAAGCGCGTCGGGGTCAAGCGGATCGTGAGCGCGATCAAGGCCATACGCAAGGGCAAGGGACACACACTCGCCAACGACCTCCAATGGGTCGGCGCCCAGCTCCTGGGACTCGAAGGCGTCAAGGCAGCCTGCCACTAGCACCGACCGGAGGCTTCGACATGCTGGCAGCGAACATCGTCTTCGCCTGCGAAACCCTGCTGGTCGTCACGGGCATCATCTGGATGCTCACGGTCGTCCGCACCCGGGCGAGGGTCGCCGGGGCCGAGCGTCCCCGGCTCGGCCTCATCCAGCCGACCGGCGAGCTGCTCACCGCCGCGGCGCTCAGCCTCGGCGCGGGGTGGGTCGTCACCCGCCACGAGGTGTCCAACCTGCTCGTGCTCGCCATCCTCGGGATCGCTCTCCCGGCCATGGCCGGCATGGCCCTGGCGCTGATCATCCGCCAGGAGGAGTCGCCGCTGCGCAGCGCCCGCGGCTGGCCGGTCCTGCTCGTGCCCGTCGTCGGAGGCGCGACCGCCGGTCTGGCACCTCACCTGTTCTGAGCGCGGAACAGCCGTTTCAGCCGTTTCCGGGCACGGCCGTGCGACGAATCTCAGGGGAGAAGGGGCTTCCGCTGCAGCGTGGCCGGCCCCGTCCAGGCCCCCACGAGCTCGCAGGCCCACCGCGCCCCGCCCAAGACGCAACCCGCCCAAGACGCAACCCGCGAATCAACCGAACTCACGTACAACCCTTACGTCCCTCCGCAGGTCTCTTGATCGCCGACCGGCCGTGAACCCCCGGACCATTCCCGGAGAACACGGACGGCCCGGCCCTCCATCGATTTGTGGATGTCCGCCAGGCATCCCCGCATGCAGACCCGGAGCCCCGCCTTGCGCAAGCGCACCCTCCTGCTGGCCGCCGCCCTCACCACCGGCCTGCTCTCCGCCACCCCCGCCACCGCCGCCCCCTCCGGTCTCGCCGGGGACTTCAACGGCGACGGTTACCGGGACATCGCGACCGGCGCCCCGTGCACCACCGTCGGCTCGGCCTCCTGCGCCGGTGCCGTGGTCGTGCTGTACGGCTCGGCGTCCGGTGTGTCGGCCACCCGCAAGGCCGTCATCACACAGAACTCCACGGGCGTGCCCGGCACCGCCGAGTCCGGCGACCTGTTCGGAGCCTCCCTGGCCACCGGCGACCTGGACCGGGACGGCTACTCCGACCTGGTGGTCGGCGCCGGCGGCGAAAGCGTGGGCGACCGGGACAGCGTCGGCTCCGGCACGGTCCTGTGGGGCGGCAAGTCCGGCCTGGCCGGCGGCAAGGGCCTGCCGCAGCCGAGCACCCTCGCCGAGTACGGCGGCTTCTCCCGCGGCATCGCCACCGGCGACTTCGACGGCGACGGCGACCTCGACGTCACGCTCACCGGCCAGAGCCACACCCGCCTCTACCAGGGCCCCTTCACCAAGACCGGCGGCCCGCTGACCGACTCCCGCGTCGGTGAACTCGGCACCACCTCCGAGGTGATCGCGGGCGACCTCACCGGCGACGGCGCGGCCGAGCGCGTCTACCCGTTCACCGTCGACGGCGACTCCGGCGGTCAGATCCTCTACTTCCGCTGGAACGGCATGACGCACAAGATGGCCGAGCTGCCGAACGCCGACGGCACCCAGGGCGCGATCGGCGACATCAACCGCGACGGCTACGGCGACCTCGTCCTCGGCGACTCCGGGGACCCGTACGAGCACAAGCCCGGCGGCCACGTCGGCGGCCAGATCACCGTCTGGTACGGCGGCCCGAACGGCCCCGACCCGGCGCAGCAGCCCACCGTCGTCCACCAGGACACCGCGGGCGTGCCCGGCGCGGGCGAGCCGGACGACGGTTTCGGCATGTCCGTGAGCACCGGCGACATCAACGGCGACGGGTACGCCGACGTCGCGGTCGCCGCCCCGGGCGAGGACCTCGGTTCGGCGACGAACGCCGGCTCGGTGACCGTACTGTTCGGCTCCGCGTCCGGCCTGAGGACCAGCAGCGGCGTGAAGTCGTACACCCAGGACACCGCCGGCGTGCCCGGCTCCGCCGAGTCCTGGGACCAGTTCGGTTCCGCGGTCGACCTGACCGACGTGACGAAGGACGGCAAGGCGGACCTGTCCGTCGGCGTCTACGGCGAGAACAGCACGGGCGGCCTGTGGTTCCTGCGCGGCTCCGCCTCCGGCCTGACCACCAGCGGCGCGCAGGGCATCACCACCGGCGCCCTCGCCCTGAACTCCGGCCTCTACTTCGGTTCGGCCATCGCCCAGTGACGCCCCGTCGACCCTCCAGTGAGGCACGTACGCCCATGCGCTCCCGTATCGCTTCCACCGTCCTCGCCGCGGCCCTGACCCCGCTCGCGCTCGCCCTGTCCGTCCCGGCCGCGCACGCCGCGCCGGCCGCCGCACCCTACGACTTCAACGGCGACGGCCGCGCCGACCTCGCGATCGGCGCGCCGGGCGCCACGGTCGCCGGGCAGGCGCGGGCGGGGGCCGTGACGGTCGTCTACGGCAGCGCGAGCGGCCCGAAGACCTCCACCCGGACGCTGCTGACGCAGAACACGGCCGGGATGCCGGGCGCCGCCGAGGCCGACGACGCCTTCGGTTCCGCCCTCGCCTCCGCCGACCTGAACACCGACGGCTACGCCGACCTGCTGGTCGGCACGCCCGGCGAGGACGGCAGCGACAACAACGACGGCACGGTCACCATCGTCTGGGGCTCGGCGTCCGGCCTGTCCGGCGCCCGTACGCTGTTCAGCTTCTTCAGCACCGACTACGACCGCTACGGCCAGGCCCTGGCAGCGGGCGACTTCGACGCCGACGGGGACGTGGACGTCGCGGTCGGCTCCACCGGCCCCGTCACACTCTCCCTCGTGGCCGGCCCGATCACCCGGTCCAGCTCCTCCAACGGCGGTTCCGGCTCGGGCAACGACTGGTGGGCGTCCGCGAACGGCGTCACCCACCTCTCCTCCGGCGACGTCACCGGCGACGGCCATCCCCGCGTGGTCCTGCACGGCCGCGCCGCGCACGACGGCGCCGCCACCACCGCTCTCGCCGACATGAAGATCAGCAACTACACCGACTGGCTGCAGAGGCTGCCCTCCGGGTTCGTCTCCGCCGTGGGCGACATCGACGACGACGGCCACGCCGACATCGTCGTGGGCAACGACCGGGAGACGTCCGCCGACCCGGGGGGCACCCTCGGCGGCCGGGTCACCGTCGTCTACGGCGGACCCGAGGGACCGGACCCGGGCCGCGCCCTGCTCACCCTCACCCAGGACACCGCCGGTGTGCCCGGCGCCTCCGAGAAGGGCGACCGCTTCGGCAGCGACGTCTCGCTCGGCGACGTCAACGGCGACGGATACGCCGACCTGGCGATCGGCGCCGCGGGCGAGAACGGCTCGGCCGGCGCGGTCACCGTGCTGTACGGCTCGGCGTCCGGCCTCACCACCAAGGGCGCGACGTCGTACACGCAGAACACCACGGGTGTCCCCGGCACCTCGGAGAACGGTGACCGCTTCGGCGAGCGCGTCACGCTCACCGACCACACCGGCGACCACCGCGCCGACCTGTCCGTCTCCGCGCCCGGCGAGAACTCCGGCGACGGCGCGGTCTGGTCCCTGCGCTCCACGGCGACCGGCCCGGCGGCCTCCGGCTCGACGAGCTTCGGCCCGGGCACGACAGGCATCTCGACGTCCGGCGCCCCGGGCTACGGCACGGCACTCAACTCCTGACCACACCGCCGAGCACCCTCGCGGTCGGCGTGCCGCACGAGGACGTCGACGGCGGGACGGACCAGGGCAGCGTCCATGTCTTCCGCGGCGGCTCCGGCGGCCTCGGCGGCGCGTTCTCGCTCCTCGTGGATCGCCCTGCCGGAGCTGGGCGCCCCCTTCCCGGCTGACGCCGGGCGAGTGGCCCCGGCACATCCGCCGGGGCCACTGCGGCGGGCCCGGGTGCGCCCGGCTCACTCCGTCGGCCCCGGGGCGAGGCCCGTACGGCCGAACCCCGACACCCCACGGACTCCCAAAGGCCCTTCCCCTTAAGGGATGTCACAGCTCGGCCGCAAAGCCGGGCCCGGAAGCCCGGGCCCGGCACACCACCGCCGGGGACCAGGTACGTTCGAAGACGTGGCTGGATTCAGGATCGGACGCGGCCGGAACAACGGCGCTCCTCAGACGCGACCGCACAACCCTCCGTACGGGCAGCAGACGCCGCAGGGACCGTCGTACGGCTCCCCGCCGGCGCCGCAGCCGTACCCGCAGCAGCAGCCGTACGGCAACGGCGGCGGTCCCACCTGGCCGCAGCCGAACGCCGGACACGGCGGCGGCTACGGCGGACAGGGCGAGCCGGAGTACTTCGGCGACGGCGCGTACCCGCCCGGCCCGCAGGGTCCGGCCGACCCGTACGCGGCGAACAACCCGGGCCACACCCAGGCCTTCTCGGTCGGCGACGACCCCTACACCCAGGGCGACACCTACCGCGCCGGCTCGGCGGCCCCGGCGCCCGGCCCGGTCGGCCCGCGCCTGCACTGGAAGGCCCTGCTCCGGGGGGTCGTCCTCGCCCCCAGCCAGACGTTCCTCCAGATGCGGGACTACTCGATGTGGGGCCCGGCCCTCATCGTCACGTTCCTCTACGGTCTGCTCGCCGTCTTCGGCTTCGACGGCGCCCGCCAGGATGCGATCAACGCCACACTGTCGAACGCGGTGCCGATCGTCCTGACGACGGCCGTGGCGATGGTGCTCAGCGCGTTCGTCCTGGGCGTGGTCACCCACACCCTGGCCCGCCAGCTCGGCGGCGACGGCGCCTGGCAGCCCACGGTCGGCCTGTCCATGCTGATCATGTCCCTCACGGACGCGCCCCGCCTGGTCGTCGCCATGTTCGCGGGCGGCGACGCGACGTTCGTCCAGCTGCTGGGCTGGGCCACCTGGGTCGCGGGCGGCGTCCTGCTGACCCTCATGGTCAGCCGCTCCCACGACCTGCCCTGGCCGAAGGCACTGGGCGCGTCGGCGATCCAGCTGATCGCGCTGCTGTCGATCGTGAAGCTGGGCACGGTCTGATTCCCTGCGCACACGACAGAGGGGCTCCCGGAGGAGCCCCTCTCTCGTGTCCGATCCCGCTGGTCAGGCGTCGAGCACCTGCCCGGCACGCCGCACCACGGGCCCCTCGACGGACCACGGGAAGTTGATCCACTGATCGGTCCGCTTCCAGACGTACTCGCACTTCACGAGCGACTGCGACTTCTCGTAGACGACGGCGCTGCGCACCTCGGCGACGGTGTCGAGGCAGAAGTCGCGGACCAGCTTGAGCGTCTTGCCGGTGTCGGCGACGTCATCGGTGATCAGGACCTTCTTCTCGGAGAAGTCGATCACGTTCGGGACGGGGGCGAGCATGACGGGCATCTCGAGGGTGGTCCCCACACCGGTGTAGAACTCCACGTTCACGAGGTGGATGTTCTTGCAGTCGAGGGCGTAGGCGAGCCCGCCGGCCACGAAGACGCCGCCGCGGGCGATGCTGAGGACTATGTCGGGCTCGTAGCCGTCGTCGGCGATGGCCTGCGCGAGCTCGCGCACGGCGACGCTGAACTTCTCGTAGGTCAGGTTCTCGCGCACGTCACTCATGCCTGCGTCACTCACGATCGGGTCGCTCACACCTGGGTCCGGTGGAAGTTGAGGAAGGACCGGGAGGCGGTCGGCCCGCGCTGCCCCTGGTACCGCGACCCGTACCGCTCGCTGCCGTACGGGAAGTCGGCGGGCGAGCTCAGCTTGAACATGCACAGCTGCCCGATCTTCATGCCCGGCCAGAGCTTGATGGGCAGGGTGGCGAGGTTGGACAGCTCCAGGGTCACGTGCCCGCTGAAGCCCGGGTCGATGAAGCCGGCCGTGGAATGCGTGACCAGCCCGAGCCGCCCCAGCGAGCTCTTGCCCTCCAGCCGGGAGGCGAGGTCGTCGGGCAGTGTGATGACCTCATACGTGCTGGCGAGGACGAACTCACCGGGGTGCAGGATGAACGGCTCGTCCCCCTCCGGCTCCACGAGCCGGGTCAGATCGGCCTGTTCGATGGCGGGGTCGATGTGGGGGTACCGGTGATTCTCGAACACCCGGAAGTAGCGGTCCAGCCGCACATCGATGCTCGACGGCTGCACCATCGCGTCGTCATACGGATCGATCCGCACCCGCCCGGCGTCGATCTCGGCCCGGATGTCCTTGTCTGAGAGAAGCACGCCCCGAGGATACGCAAGGCGCGCGGAGCGACCACAACCGGACGTCTCCGCGCGCCTTGTGCCTGTTGCTGTCGTGCTGTGTCCGTCACCTGCCGCGACGGCTGCCGCCGCGGCTGCTGCTGCCGCCGCTAACGCTTCTGATAGCTGACGGGCACCACGCTCCGGAGCCGCGCACATCGCGGGCACCGAAGCAGCCGCCCGGGGCCGAGTCGCTCGGCCTGCTGCATCGGGAACGAAGCGGTGCTGAACACGTGCCCATCGGCACAACGGACGACGGTGCGCTCCATCAAGTCCAAGAGTCCCTTCCCCAAGAGCCGCGTCTGGCTGTTGCTGCCTGACGACAAAAGCCACAGTACGGGATCAAAGGGACGGCCCTACAGGCGGCACTCCGGTCCCGCCCGGGCCCTCTTACGCCCCTCCACCGTACGCCCCAACTCCGTTCCCCCGCAGCCGCATCCCATCCCTGGAAACGCCCTCAGGCCTCACGGCGCGAACGCCGGAGGCCTGAGATGAGGTACAGTGAGCGAGCATTCGGACACCGGCTCGTCGGCGTCTTACGCGGGTGTAGTTTAATGGTAGAACATCAGCTTCCCAAGCTGAGAGCGCGAGTTCGATTCTCGTCACCCGCTCCACTAAGAAGGCCCAGGTCAGAGACCTGGGCCCTTGTGCTGTCCGCTGTGATCACAGCAGCCGCGTGCCAGATCCGTGCCAGAACGCTTGTCGGCGGCCTTCCGTGCAGCCTCCTCGCGGGCCTTCCGGACCGTGACGTCGAGGCCGGCGGCGACCTCTTCCTGGCGCTCGTCGTCGGAGTGCTGATAGATCAGCGCGGCCTTCTCGGACGACTGCCCGGCGCGCACCATCGTGTCCTTCAGGGTGGCACCGGAACGGGTGGAGAGGGTGTGCCCGGTGTGCCGCAGGCCGTAGAACCGGAAGCCTTCCGGCATGCCGAGGATCTCCCGGGCCTTCCGCCACTTCCGCCCGAAGGTGCTGCGCCGGAAGGGAGCCCCCTTCTCACCGACGAAGAGCAGCCCGTCCGGGCCTGGCTCGGCGTAGGACTCCAGATGCCAGCGGAGCTCCCGACGGAGGAACGCGGGAAGAATCACAGTCCGGGTGCCTGCTTCGGACTTGGTGTCGCCCTGGACGCGGCGCCCGTTCATCCGCTCCGGCTCGGCTAGGCGGACGCGGAGCCGTAAGTTGGCGAGGTCGACGTCTCGGCGCCGGAGACCGGCCAGCTCTTCCGGTCGAAGCGGACCGTAGGCGCCAAGGTAGACCATGAGCCGCCGGCGCATGCCGATCGCGTTGGCGAGGGCATCCACCTGGTCGACGGTGGCGATACGCCGCTCAGCGGCCTTCTCCTTCCCTGCACCCTTGATACGGCAGGGGTTGCGCGTGATCAGTTCGTCGTCCACGGCGGTCTCCATGATGGCCTTGAGGAGCCGGTACGCCTCGGCCGTCATCGTCTTCGCATTCGTGGTCCGCAGCCGATCCGCCCGCCACTCGCGGACAAGCGGGGCGGTGATTTCGTCCAAGTCCGACTCAGCGAAGGGGAACAGATACTTGTCGAGGAGGTAGCGGTAGAGGTCACGCGTGAGCGGCGCAAGCTCCCGTTCGTCGACCCACTTGTCCGCGTAGGCCCGGAAGCCAACCGCCCCGGAATCAGGGTCACGCCACTCACCACGACGAATCTCGGTCCGCTTCTCGGCGAGCCAGTCACTGATCGGTGTCCTGATCACCCGGGCCGCGCCGTTATGCCTCCCACAGGCTCCACGAAGACGACGTAGGTGCTCCGTGGGCCGCCTTGGCACTCTTACTGCGCGGGCACCACCGGCCGCATAATCTGATGTACGACGCGTCCGGGGCGGGGAGGGGACTGACGTGTCTTTCCGCTACTACCTGTACATCAGTGACAGCAAGGTCGACATGATGCTCGCACAGATCGACCCGGCACTGTCCAGGAAGAAGACCTCCGAGCTGAGCGTGGACCTGAAGATCTTCAGTGCCAAGCGCGGGTTGGAATTCGAGTCGGGCACCGACAGGATCGTTCGCCTCGAGCGCGTCATGCGCCATCTGGAGGAGTTCGGCGACCTGGGCTCGATCGAGGAGCCCGGCCAGTTCTTCCGCGGGTCACTACCCATGCGGTGGGGACCTTTTCACGGGACGTCACTGGTCTACTTCGGCGGTGGCACCGGGCAGACCGTCGTGGGGCTCGGTGGTTCGGGCAGATACGTGCTGGGCTCCCTGGAGCAGTCGGCCGAGCAGTCCAGGGCGCGCTCGGTCATGCCGTCCCTGATCGACGGGCTGACCGCGGAGCCGGAGGTCGAGGACCTCCTGGGCAGAGGGACCGGTGCCGACGCGGACGTACTGCAGGCAGTCCGGCTGGCCAACGACAGGCTGCGCGGCCCGGTGCAGCACGTGGAGTTCATCGCCAAGCGACTGCTGCACGGGCAGGTCGAGGGGCAGTCCATCGTGCTGGGCACACCGCTGTACGTGGCGTTGGTCGACTGATCCGGCATGACAGGGGCGTTGTGGCGGCCGGGTCAGGTGGTACACGGGCTCTACGAGATTCTCGACGTGATCCGCAGCGGTGGCATGGGGCTGGTGTACCGAATCCGGCACCGGGGATGGCGCATGGACCTCGCAGTCAAGGTGCCACGTCCGGAGTTGGTCGTGTCGCCGCAGGGGATGCGTGGTTTCGAGGCCGAAGCCGAGTCGTGGGTGCGGCTCGGACTGCATCCGCACACCGTGAACTGCGTCTATGTGAGGCGGCTGGACGGATTGCCACGGGTGTTCGCCGAGTGGGCCGACGGCGGCAGCCTCGCCGAAGCCGTGCGGCGACGAACGATCCATCGGGGTGGGCTGCGACAGCTGCTGGACATCGCGATCCAGTGTGCGTGGGGACTGGCGCACGCCCACGCGAGCGGGCTGGTCCATCAGGACGTGAAACCCGCCAACGTGCTTCTGACCGGCGAAGGCCCGGCGGGTACGGCGAAGGTCACCGACTTCGGCCTGGCCAAAGCGCGGGTGGCGGCGGGTGAGCGGCCCCTCGGCTCGGCACTCGTCAGTTTCGGCGGACTGACCCCCGCGTACTGTTCGCCGGAACAGGCACGGGCCGCCGCAGGGCGGCCGGTCGGCCTGACCCGGGCCACGGACGTGTGGTCATGGGGACTGACCGTGCTCGAGATGTTCACCGGCGGCCCGCCGACGAGGTTCGGACAGGCAGCTCGCGAGGCACTGGACATGTTCGTCCGCGAGAGCCGAAGGGATCCGGTGATCCCTCCGCTGCCGGCCGACGTGGAGGAACTGCTCCGCCGCTGTTTCGAGCCCGACCCGGCCGCCCGGCCGACCGACATGAGGGAACTGGCCGACGAGTTGATCGGTCTCTATGCCCGGCTGACCTGTGAGACCTATCCGCGACAACGGCCGCACGCGGCGCAGCTGCTCGCCGACGGGCTGTCCAATCAGGCGCTGTCCATGCTCGACCTCGGACATTCCCGAACCGCCGAGGAGCTGTGGGCGCAGGCGCTGGCGGTCGATCCGCGCCATCTCCGCAGCGTCTTCAACCAGGGACTGCACCGCTGGCGCGCGGGCCAGGACACGGACACGCACCTGATGAGCCGGCTGGAACAGGCCGGCACCGGCAGTCGGCACCATCAGCTGAGCAAGTATCTGCTCGGTCTCGTGCACCTGGAACGCGGCGCCCCGGAGCAGGCCGTGCCGCTGCTGCGCGACGCGGCCGCGGAGGTGCCGGAGGCAGCAGCCGCGCTGGACACCGCCCAGCGGCTGTCCGGGCCGCGTGAACCGGTCACGCTGGCCGGACACGAGGGTGCTGTGGGACCAGTGGCGACGAGTACCGACGGCCGCATCGGGGTCTCCGGCGGGGAGGTGACCACGTATCCCCCGCCGCCGGGCAGCGAGGGCGGCACGGTGTGTGTATGGGATCTGCGCTCCGGTCGTCGTCTGCACAAACTGGCGGGGCATGCACGGCGCGCCGAGTCGGTCGCGGTGAGCGCCGACGGCCGGATCGTGGCTTCCTGTGGTGATGACGACGTCATCCTTGTCTGGGACACGGTGAGCGGGCGTCAGCTGCACCGGTTGTCGTCCCCCGCGCGGTCGGTCGCGCTGACCCCGGACGGCAGACTGCTGGTATCGGCCTCGGCAGACGGCTCCCTGCTGGTCTGGGACACGGCCGGCGGACGCACGGTACGGACTTTGCAACGCCCGCGTCGGATCGCCGGGACGTTGGCGCACCCGCTCGTGGCGACAGCCGAGCGGGTGGTCCGCTGGGACCGGGATCTGAGCCGGCTCCAGGTCTGGGACCTGACGACAGGACACCTCGTGCGTTCGCTCCCGACCGCCCGGATGGACGTGGTGCTGCTGCCCGACGGCCGGTCCGCCGTGGCGGGCGACGAGGAACGGCTGGAGCTGTGGGATCTCGACACCGGTGAGCGGACACGCTCCGTGGTGCCGGGCGAGGCCCTGGGCGAGCCGCTTGCGGCAGGCGACGACGGTCGCGTCGTTCTCGTCGCGGGGCCGAGCGGTCCGCAGTGGTGGGACCTGCGTACGGGCCGCTGCCTTCGCACCCTCTCCACCAGCGTGCAGAAGCTCGCACTGCGTGCCGACGGGCGGGTGGCCCTCTCCTCTTCGTACAGGGCGCTGCAACTGTGGGAGGTGACCGGACCCGGACCAGGCGCACCGTGGAGCTACGCGAGGCCGGTCTCCGCTGTCGAGCACTCCCAGGGCGCTCGGGCCGTCGTACGGGCCCTCGACCGGGCCGACCGCCATGTCGGTGAGGATCAATGGGCTGCGGCGGCCGACGAGTTGCGCACCGGGTTACGAGTGCCAGGCTATGCACACAACCGTGAGCTGCTCGACTGGTTGGCGCGTGTGGGCCGTCACGGTCGGCGCCGCGGACTGCTGGCGGTCTGGCAGACGCGGGAGTTGCCGGTGCCTGATGTGGAGGAGCCCGGCTACAGCGCGATCGGGGGGACCACCCGCTCGTTCAGCATGGGACCGGCCAGCGTCCTGTCCGTGAGTTCCGACGGCAGGTTCTTCCTGACGTGCGCGTTCCGCACCATGAACCTGTGGGACCTTCAAACCGGTGAAGCACGGGGGACGCTGAGCACGCACGGTCCGGCCCTGCGAGCCGCCACCCTCAGTCCCGACGGCAGTGTCGTCGTCTCGGGCGCCGAGGACAAGACCGTGGTGGTGTGGGACACCCGGACCTGCCGGCCACGGCATGTGCTCACGGGCCACCCGGGCGAAGTCGACGCGGTGGGCGTCAGCTCTGACGGCCGGCTGGCCGTCTCGGGCTGCCGGAACGGGACCGTCCGGGTCTGGGATCTCGCCGACGGTTCGTGTCTGCGCGTTCTCACCGGGCACCCCGCATGGATCACCACGGTGGCCATGAGCCTGGACACCCGTCTCGTCCTGGTGGGGGGTTTCGACGGCACAGGAGCCGTCTGGGACGTGGCGGCCACCCGTCTCCTGCGCATCCTGCCCGGCCGCGCGCAGCACGTCACCCCGGCCATGGTGAGCGTCGACGGGCGGATCGTGCTCTCGCCCGGCCATGCTTCGAGCGGCATCTGGGTCAGCGACCCCTGGACCAACACGCTGTACGACATGCTGCCCGGCCACCACCCCGAGACCGTCACGTCCGTCGTCGCCCATCCCGACGGCAGCACCGGGTACTCCGCGGGCCATGACGGCACGGTACGCGTCTGGGACCTCGCCGACTCCACCTGCCGACATGTCCTGAGTGGTCACGAAGGCGCCGTGCACACGCTCGTCCCCTGCTCCGGCGGCCGGTTCGCCCTGTCCGGCGGTGCCGACGGAACGCTGCGGGTATGGGACCTGCAGGACGGACGGTGCCTGCACACTCTGGCCGGCCACTTGGGCGGTGTGGTGTGGCTGGGGGTGAGCCGCGACGCGCAGACGGCCGTTTCGGTCGGCAAGGACGACAAGGCCCGGGTGTGGCGGCTCGCGTGGGACTTCGACTTCCCCGCTCCGCAGGACTGGCACGAGAGCGCGCGCCCGTACGTCGACGCCTTCCGAAGGCGCCGGGCCTGGATCGAAGCCGATGTCGGGCATCTGCTGGACACGCTCACCGACGCCGGATTCGGCTGGCTACGCCGCGAAACGGTACGCGACCTGGCGAGGGGGAGAGGACACGAACCATGGTGATTGAGTGTGGGGGTTGGGGATGCGACCGGTTGATCTCGATATCGACCGTCCCCGGCGGCAACCCGGTGGCGCTGAGTGAGCCGGATGCCTGGGCGATCGAGTTCTCGATCTGCGAGGACTGCAAGGAGCCCCTCTGTGACCGGTGCACAAGAAAGCGGACCAGAGGGTTCCGTGCCGTGCGGTGCCCCTGGTGCCACGGCGGGCTCATTGACGGCAGGCACCGCTGGGAGGAGGTGACCAGCCGACCGTATCCGGAGGCGATCACTCGGTACGAGGAAGGGCTCGCCCTCGCCGAGGCGGGACGGATCGCGGAAGCGATGCCCGCGTTCGACTCCGCTGTACGACTCCGGCCCACGTACGTCCTCGCGCACTTTCATCGCGGGATCGCCCTGGGGGAGCTGGGGCGCAACACCGAGGCGCTGGAAGCCCTCGACGAGGCGAGCCGCCTCGACCTCTTCAACCCTCTGGCCAGCTTCGAGAAGGGCGCCATCCACGAAGAGCTGTCCCAGCCGCAGCAGGCCATCAAGGCGTACGACGAGGCGATCCGCCGCGAGCCGCGCTATATCGCCCCCCGCATCAACAAGGCCGTCATGCTGAACGAACTGGCTCAGTGGGACGAGGCACTGGCGGTCTGTGACGACACCATCAGGATCATCGAGGCGGACCAGGGCATCGACGGCGCCGAGCACGCGTACGCGCACATCCAGGCTGCGAAAGGCGCGTGTCTGCTGAACCTCCGGCGTGACGAGGAGGGCCTCGCGGCGTTGGACGTCGCCATCGCCAACGGCCCCGACGACCCGCTCACCTACCGCAACCGGGGGATCGCACTGGAGCGGCTGGGGCGGCACGAGGAAGCCCGGCTGTCCCTCCGGATCGCCGAGGAGTGCGCTGAGCAGGACAACTGATGGCGGACATACAGACGGACATGCGGGCGAGCGTGACGCTGTCAGTGCGTGCGGGCGACCGAACCAGGCATGACTACAGGTTCACCGAGCCCGGCACCTGTCTCGTCGGACGGGCGCCGGACTGCGGGGTGCGGATCGGGACGGACGACAGCCGCGTGTCGAGACTCCACTGCCTGCTGGACCTCGACCCACCGGAGGTCCGGGTGCGTGACCTGGGCAGCCGTAACGGCACATATGTCAACGGTGTCAAGGTCGATGAGTGCTCGCTCGCGCACGGTGACGAGATACGCATCGGTCGAACCATGCTGCGGGTATCGGTGACCGCACCCGCGCCCTCGGGGCTGACGTCGTGCCGGCACTGCGGACTCGCTGTCCCCGGGACCGGCTCCGGGAACGGCGAAACGATCTGCGGGGCCTGTCGTCGTACGCCCCGCGCAGTGCTGATCGACTTGTTGAACCGTGTCTCCAACGGTGACGCCGGGCCGAAGGCGGCCCACGGATACCAGGTGCTTCGCGAGATCGGTCGCGGTGGGCAAGGAGTCGTCTACCTCGCGCGGCACGAATCCTCCGGTGAGCTGAGGGCGTTTAAGGTTCTGCTGTCCGAGGCGGCGGTCGATCCCTACGCCAGGAACGGGTTTCTGCGTGAGATCGAGAACACCAGGGCCCTGCGGCACCCGAACATCGTCGAATTCCGGGACAGCGGTGCGCTGGGGGCGGCGTTCTTCCTCGCCTGCGAATTCTGCGAGGGAGGCAGCGTCGATCAGTTGACCGTCCCCCTGCCGCCCGAGCGTGCCGTGAAGATCGCGCTCGGCGTGCTGGACGGACTCGCATACGCCCACGACCAGGGGCTTGTCCACCGTGACATCAAGCCGCAGAACATCCTGCTGTCCGGGCCGGTCTCGGCGAGGGTGCCGAAGCTGGCCGACTTCGGGCTGGCCAAGGCGTTCGAGAACGCGGGCCTCTCCGGGCACACGCGCACCGGCTCGCTCGGCGGCAGTGTGGCCTTCATGTCCCGGCCCCAGGTGATCGACTACAAGTTCGCCAAGCCGGAGGTGGATGTGTGGTCCGCGGCGGCCTCTCTGTACTGGTTGCTCACCGGCTCGGCGCCACGCCGGTTCCCCGCCCGCACCGACCCGGTCATGGTCGTACTGTCCGAGACGGCCGTACCGATCCGCGAGCGAGCCCCCTCGCTGCCCCGCCGACTGGCTGCAGTGGTCGACGAGGCCCTCGTCGACAGCCCCCGCATCCCGATCGGTACCGCTGCGGAGCTGCGGCGGGCCTTGAGCGATGCTCTGCCCTGACACGAGCGGCCGCCGCCAAGGACTCAGCCGGGGCACGCACAGTGAGGGCCGGGGCCGGAACGCGATGAGCGGCCCACCCCGCAGCCATCTCCTCGCCCGTGACGTCCTCGGGGATCGGCAGCCGAGTCGCCCCGAGCGGCCTCCCCATCGCGGCGTACCAGGTCCGGTGTGCCTCAGGTCGTAAAACCGGAAGCCCTCCGACATGCCGACGACCTCCCGGGCCTTCCGCCACTTCCGCCACTTCCGCCCGAAGGTGCTGCGCCGGAAGGGAGCGCCCTTCTGCCGTTGCTCGGTCGCCCGTCCTCGGTGCCACGGCAGATTGACTCCGGGTGGCGCGCAGTGGCGCCGACACAACCCACAGGCCAGCGGCGACCGCAGGCACAACCACTCCCGGAACCAGGCACCCCGGCTCGGCCCGTGATCACGCACGGAGGTAGGTAAGGACCGCGAGGACGCGCAGGTGCCCCTCGCCGTCGAGGTGGAGTTCCAGTTTCTGCAAGGTCGGCATCGCGGTCGTCACCAACACCGGCCTGCTTTCGGGAGACGACGCCCCCACCCAGATCGCGCAGGGTCTCGTCGACCTGGCCCAGGGCAGGAACCGAGGTGGTCAAGCCCTTCTCGATGACGGCCGACTGGGTTCTGGCGGCCCTCACCCTGCTGGCGACGGGCCTCGGCATCCGCGGCGTGCTTCGTGCTCGGCGCTGGGCACGGCACACCGCACGGTGACGGTGGTGGAGAGCGGCACTGCGGCTGCTGTCCCATGCCCTTCCGGTCCTCTTCCTGACCCAACTCGCCTCGCTCCTGGGCCTGCTGATGAACCGCTCCGGAACCCTTGCTCAGACCGCCTACGCCTGGTCCGCCCTCGTCGTCTGTGCGGGCGCCGGTGCCCTTGCTTCCACCTCGATCGTCACCGCACGGGCCCTCGCTCTGCTTCGGCACCGCCATGGCCGTCGCGCCCGGCACGGAGCACTCGGTGCAGGGGACGAGTACCAGACCACCCAGCCTGGCTGACAGCACCAGGAGGGGAACGCAGACCCGGCAGCCACACGGCTCGGAGCAGCGCGCAGACCGAGGCCGAACTGGAGACGGCCGCCGAGAAGGGCTTCACCGCCGCAGTCGTCATCAGCAACGGCATCGCGAGCACCATCCACGACGGTAACCGAGCCACACCCCCATGGCGAGCCTGGCGATGGCACCCGCACCCTCGAGATGGGCCGCCGCGGCCTCGGAGGCAACTCAGCCGCGGCTGAACTTCACCCAGCCGTTGACCGCCCGTCACGTTCACCGACGCATTCATCAGGGGCGCGTTCGGGGTCGAGCAGATCTGCCAACTCCGTGGAATAGGCGCCTGGTAAAGCCTCCAGCGTCCGCATTCTGCGAGCGGCACCATTCAATTCGTCGAAGACGAGGTCAACCGTTACGCGCCGCCCCAGTCCCAACTGGCCGCCGTGCGCGCTCCGTAGAGCTTCCGCGGCCCCGTAACGGTTCAGTGCGTGCAGGTGGGATCACTCAGCGAATGGCTACGAACGAGTCCGGTCACCAATTCCCAGCAGTCGCGCTTTTTTCTCGCGATTACACGCTCCTTTGTGATCACTTCTTAACCGGCCTCCCGTGTAAAGCCGGTGTCACCCTTGCTAGGTTGAGGCCCGCGCCTCCGAGACGAAGTCAGGTAAGTCTCGGAGTTCCCCAGAGGCAGAATTCCCTCTGAGTCTTCACTGAGGCGTTTCCTTGGATGCTCGACACCGCTACGGCTGAGCCTTGCTGCTTCCAGCCGCGCCCTCCGACATCCAATCCCCCCAACACATCAGAAAGCGCACGCAAGTGATGAGATCCCTTCAGCGTTTCGCTACCCCGTTGGCCGTCACAGCTGTGACGGTCGTGCTGAGCACGCCGGGGCTGGCCGCCGCCGACGAGGCGGCCGACGGCAAGGACGCCACGTACTACATCTCGCTCGGTGACTCCCTGGCCTCCGGTTACCAGCCGGACGTGGACAAGGACACCGACGCCGCCTACACCGACCAGCTCTACGCGCAGCTCAAGCAGCGCACCCCCGGGCTGAAGCACATACGCCTCGGTTGCACCGCTGAGACCACCGACTCCCTGATCCAGGGCGGGAAGTGCGACTACCCGAACGCCAAGTCCCAGCTGGACGCCGCCCTGAAGGCCATGGCCCAGCACCGCGGCAAGGTCGCCTACGTGACGCTCAGCGTGGGCGCGAACGACATCCTGCTGAACTGCGTCAGCCCGGCCGGCACCCTCGACGGGTCGTGCCTGAACAGCCGTAGCCAGACCATGGCGAAGAACCTCGCGCAGATCGCGGGCGCGCTCCGTAAGGCGGGTACGGGCGACACCCAGTTCGTGGGCTCGACGTACCAGAACCCGTTCCTGGCGGCCTGGTTGCAGGGCGCAGCGGGGCAGCAGGCGGCCAAGGAGTCGGCACCCCTGGTCAGGGCAGCCAACTCGGGGATCGCCCAGGTGTACAAGGCCACCGGCTTCAAGGTGGCGGACGTGGCCGGGGCCTTCTCCTCGGACGACTTCACCACCCAGGTGAACGTACCCGGCACGGGCGAGGTGCCGGCCAACGTGGCCAAGATCTGCCAGCTGACCTGGGCGTGCACGAAGAAGGACCCCCACCCCAACGCCGAGGGCCACAAGGTGATCGCGGGTGCCTTCGCGGCGCAGCTCACCGACAGTGCCGCACCCGGAGGAAGCCCGTCCCCGACCCCGGGCGAGACGGCCCCGTCGGGTACGGGCGAGTCCCCGGCCCCCAGCGAGCCGGCTACGCCCGGGTCCGGCACGGGCACGGGGGCGAACAGCCCGTCCGCGAACGGAGGTCTCGCCGAGACCGGCGCGTCGAGCAACACGCCCGTCCTCGCCGGCGCGGGTCTCGCGGTCGTGGCGGTCGGTGCCGCAGCGGTCTACTTCGCGCGCAAGCGCCGTGGTGGCGCGCAGAGCTGACGGTAAGCCGGTGAAGCGCGGTTGAGCGCCGTGTACGGCGTCTTCGGCAGTTTCTGTGCCGACGCGACGGTCGACACCTACCTGGCCACCGGCCGCCTGCCGGTCACGGACGTCACCTGCGACCGGCTTCCGGGCTGAGGGAGGCGGTCCGGCGGCCGCCTCCCCTTCCCCCCGTTCGACCGGGTCCTACTCGATGCTCCAGCCGACGCTGCCGACACCCGAGCTGTACCAGGCACAGGTGGCGGAGGACTGGCCGTACTGGCCCGGGCTCAGGGTCACCCAGTCGCCGGAGACGTCGGGGGCCCGGCCGCAGACGACCTCGGCCCGGAACCGGATGGTGCGGTCGCTGTTGTTCGTGCAGCTGGCGATGCCCCGGTCCGTGTCGACGCCGTGGACCGCGCCACGGCAGTCGACCGAGCCCGCGGCCGACGCCGGGGCGGCCATGGCGCCGACGGACAGGGCCACCGCCGAGACGGTGGTGGCCAGACCTGCGGCGAACATCTTCTTACTGCGGATCATTGTCGTGCCCCCGAGAGGTCGCGGTCTGTATGTGCTGACCTCAGTGAAGGGCACGGAGGCCGCTCCGGGTACCAGACATCTGTCAGGGTGCCCGGCCACGCGGTCGTGTTCAGGCGGGCCGGGCGGGAGCCCGCAGTTCGATCTCGTATCCGCCCTGTGGCGTGGGTCCGGCGGTGAGGGTGCCGTTGAGCAGTTCAGCGCGTTCTCTCAGGCCGATCAGGCCGTGCCGGGCGCTGGGCAGGGCGACGGACGGGCGGGTGGGGGCGGTGTTGGTGACGGTGACGCCGAAGTGCTGCGCGTCGTGCCGCAGGCGCACCTCGGCACGGGCGCCGGGGGCGTGCTTGCGTACGTTCGTGAGGGCTTCCTGGACCGTGCGGTAGACGGTGCGTTGGGCGGTGGTGCTGATGCCGGGCGGGAGCTCACCGGTCAGGGTGGTCTCGATGCCGCTGTTGGCGATCAGCTGCTGGAGGTCGGCGAGGGTGGGCTGGGGGGTGAGTTCGGTTTCCTTGCCGCCGGAGGCGCGCAGCAGGGTGACCATGTGGCGCAGTTCGTCGAGGGTGTTCACGCTCAGGGTGCGGATGGTGCGGGCGGCGTCGCGGGCGTCGGGGTCCTTGGCGGCGACCTGCAGGGCTCCGGCCTGGACGGCGATGAGGCTGACCTGGTGGGAGACGACGTCGTGCATCTCGCGGGCCAGTTGGGCGCGTTCGTGGGCCAGGGCGGCCTGGGCGTACAGGGCGCGTTCGTGTTCGCGGGCCACTTCGACCTCGACGAGCTGGCGGGCCACGTCGTGTCTGGCCTGCACGAGCTGGCCGAACAGGATCGGGGCGAAGGCCGTGGCCAGCGTGTAGACGAACTGGATGAACGTCCAGGTGCGGTCGCCGGGAAACGTGTCGCCGGAGACCGTGTCGGACAGGGGCCAGGCGAGGGTGCCCGCCGCCGCGTTCAGCAGGGCGCATCCGGCCAGCAGGGGGCGGTTGCGGGTGCGCGTCGCCAGTGTGTACAGGGCGGCGATCGGCGCGACGGCCACGTCCATGAACAGGGTCATGGGCAGGGTCAGCAGGAAGACGGCCAGTGGAAAGCGCCTGCGCAGGACCAGTCCGGCGCAGCCGAGGGCGGCGCAGGCCCATATGAACGGTGTCGCCTCGTCGAGGAGGTTGATCAAGGCGTCCAGCGCGGCGAGCAGGACGAGGCCCGAGTCGACGGCCCAGGGCGGCACCCGCCGCCACCGTGCCTGAGCCCTGTTCATCACCCGTCGCCCTTCACCGCGTTGGCTCCGTCGCCACCGAGCAGTCCGGCCCGCTCGGCGAGGAGCGCCGCCGGGACGCGGCTGGAGACCCGGAGCTTGGTCAGGATCGAGCTGACGTGGTCCTTGACGGTGCCCGCGCTCAGATGGATGCGGGTGCCGATGTCGGCGTTGGACAGTCCTTCCGCGATCAGGACGAGGACGTCGCGTTCG
Organism: Streptomyces sp. NRRL B-1140; assembly: GCF_001280065.1. Classification (GTDB taxonomy): domain Bacteria; phylum Actinomycetota; class Actinomycetes; order Streptomycetales; family Streptomycetaceae; genus Streptomyces. The sequence continues at coordinate 457,139 of NZ_LGEA01000091.1, read as the reverse complement.
CGGTCGGTGAGCAGATTCACCCGCGCCACGTCCGCGTCCTGGGGCGTGTCCGCCCCCGGATGGCCGCGCAACAGAGCCCGCGAGGCCTTCGGGGACATCACCACCCCGCCCGCGGCCAGGGTGCGTACGAGTTGGGCGAGTTGTTCGGGCTCGGTGTCCTTGAGCAGGAAGCCCGAGGCTCCCGAGCGCAGCGCGGTCAGGATGTACTCGTCGGTGTCGAAGGTGGTCAGCATGGCCACCTTCGGCGGCTCGGGCAGCGCCTGGATCTCCCTGAGGACGGTCAGGCCGTCCACGTCCGGCATGCGGATGTCGAGGAGGACGACGTCCGGGCGCTCGCGCCGGATGGCGTCGGTGGCCCGCGCTCCTTCCGCGGTCGCCACGACCTGGATGTCCCCGGAGGCGTTCAGGATCAGCTCGAACCCGGACCGCACCAGTGCCTCGTCGTCCACCACCACTACCCGGATCACCGGCGTTCCGCCTCACACTCGTCTGTTCTGCACAGCTTCTCGTCGTCCTGTACGCCCCTGCGCCTCGCATCGGGGCGTCCGCGTCCTCGTACGGCGACCGCCTGCTGTCGACGGTACGTCCGGGACGGCGCGCGGCGGTGCGGCCGCTGCGGACACCAGCCATCCGGCAGGCCCGATCCAGCCGGTCGGGGGGAGCGCTCCGGCCTGTCGGCGGGCGGGTGGGCGAGGCTCGGCAGATGGTGCCGGCGGCTCTCGTCCGGTGGGATCGGTCAAGCCCGCCCGAGTCGGCGGGCCCAGTCGATGTCCGTACCGTTCGAGGACCATCCGCCATGCCCCCCTTGTACCTGCGTCAGCCTGTCCGTGCTCTGCGCCGCTGTGCCGCGCGGCCCCATGTGCTGTTCGGGGGCGTGTACGGGGCGGTACTGGCCAGCTCCATGGTGGCCGCCCTGACGGAGCAGGGTGAGACAACGCCCGCCGACCGGTTCAGCAGCGCCCAGTGGCTCCTGGTCACGGCCGTCGCATCGGCCTTGGCGCACGGTTACGCGCATCTGATCGCCCTGCGCGGCGACCAGGACCATCACGGGGCACGGGCCACGGTCCGGCTGTTGCTGTCCGAGTGGCCGTTGGTGGTGGCGACGGTGCCGACACTGGTGCTGCTGCTCGGCACGGCCTGGGGGTGGTGGCCCTCGGCGGGCATCGAGTACGTGGCCTTCGCCGTGAACGTGGCGCTGCTGTTCGCCTGGGGCCTGTTCGCGGCCCGCGCTGCCGGTCGTACGTGGGGTTCCGCCTTGAAGATCGGCACGGTGGACGCGTTGCTCGGGCTTGCGGTCGTGGTGGCCAACGCCCTGATCAAGTAGGGCGGTGGCCGTCCGGGCCCGCGGATCGGCCGGCGACGGTGTTCCGCCGGTCGGCGGGGCGGTCCCGGCCGGTCGGCGGGGGTGGTACCGAAGCCTGCCGGATGGTCCGCCTCCCGAGGGCACCGAAAGCTCTTCCGTATGACATGGATACAACCGCCGCAGGAGGCACCCGCACCGCAGGAGAACGCGCCTCCCGTCCCCCGGACCCCGCCCGATACCGCCGGGCAGGCCCGCGGAGGTCCCTCGATGGGACGCCTGGTCGGGGTGGATCTGGCCCGCGCGCTGGCGGTGTTCGGTATGTACGTCGTGCACATCGCCCCGATGCCGTCAGCCGGGGACAACCTCGGCAGCTGGGTGTACTCCCTGGCCGAGGGGCGCTCGTCGGCCCTGTTCGCCACCCTCGCCGGGTTCTCGCTGATGCTGATCGCCGGCCGCCTTGAGCCGAAGACCGGTCTGGCGGGCCGGCAGGCGAAGGCCCGGATCGCGATCCGAGCCGTGATCCTGCTGGCGCTGGGCACCGTGCTGGCGATGGAGTACGGGGACATCATCATCCTCGCCTACTACGGCGTCTACTTCCTCCTCGCGCTGCTCCTGGTGCGACTGAGCGCCAAGAGGCTGGCGATCACAGCGGCGGGGATCGCGCTCGTCATGCCGCAGCTGGCGTTCGTTTCGAGGATGTGGCTGAGCGACTCCGTCCAGCAGAGCATCAACGCCTACGACCCGCTGGAACGGCTCAGCACCGTGGGGGTACTCGATCTGCTGCTCACGGGCCTCTACCCGACGATCACGTGGATGGCGTTCGTGATCGCCGGCATGGCCCTGGCCCGCCTCGACCTGACCGCCGCCACCGTCCAGCGGCGCCTGGCGGCGCTCGGGGCAAGCCTCACCGTAGGCGCCTACGGCCTGGCCACGCTGCTGGGTGGCACGAGTGCGGTGTTGAGCTTCAGGGGAGGCGGAGGGCCGCCCAGCGGCTCGGGAGCGGGGTCCATGGGCAGCGGGCCCGGGGCGGGGTCCATGGGCAGCGAGTCCCTGGGCGGCGGGTCCATGGGCAGCGGGTCCGGCGGGCTTGTGCAGTCGGCCTCGGACCTGCTGGGTGCCGCGTCGCACACCGGCACCACTCTCGACACCATCGGCTGCCTGGGTGTCGCGATCCTCGTGATCGTGGGCGCGACGGTGGCGATCGACCGCCTGCCGCGACTGCGCCGCCTGGCGAAACCGGTCATCGCCGTGGGCACCATGTCCCTGACGGCCTACGTCGGCCACTTCCTCGCACAGTCCGCGTGGCCCGCTTCCGGCGCCGGCACCACGAAGTCCTGGGTGCCCGTGCTCACGTACATCCTGGGGGCGATCGTGTTCGCCGCGATCTGGTCCCGCTTCTTCCGCCGCGGTCCCCTGGAGTACCTGCTCAACGCCGCCACCAAGCCCGCGAAGTTCATCCGTTGAGCTCCGGCCGGGGTCACTCGGCTTTCTGCTCCGTCCCGGCCTGAACGGTCTGCCCGGCCCGCAACGGATCGCCCTTGCGGGCTTCGGCTGTGGTCGATGAGTCCGGCTCGTCGGTCCCCGGGGAGCCAGGCCCGGCAGCCGGCGGGGGCGGGCCGGTCAGGGACCGGGCGATGACCACCGAGCCGCCGCCGTGGAGCAGAACGCTGCCGAGCACCGTCAGGGTCATGGCGTACAGGGCGGTGTCGGCGTACCGCCCGTCCGGCAGCGCGTTGAACGCGAGCAGGCCGAACACGATGGAGGTGGTACCGCGTGGTCCGAGCGCGCCGACCATGAGCCGTTCCCGCCAGGTGAACGTCGAGCCGAGGAACGCGAACATGATCGGGAGGACGCGCACGACGGTGAGCGCGGCGAGGCAGAGCACGACGGCGGGCCAGTCGATGCCCTCGCCCAGGGCGAGCACCACGGCGTTGCCGAAGAAGAACCACATGCACATCGTCATCATCGAGGTGGTGTCCTCGATGAGCTGGAAGTCCGAGGCGTGGGGAGCCGAAGCGCCCCGTCGGCGGACCGGCGCCTGCCTGACATAACGGAACGCGATCCCGCACACGAACGAGGCCACGAAGCCATTGCCGTCCGTCGCCGTGGTCACGGTGTAGGCGAGCAGCGGTGTGACCAGCACGACGATCCGCCGGGACTGCTCCGTCATCCACTCCGCGCGGTCGGCCATGTTGATCAGCCACGCCACCAGCGCTCCCAGCACGAAGCCGGCCAGGAGGGCCTTCAGCGCGAACGGCACGGCCGTGCCGAGGGCCTGCATGGGAGTGCGGGTGACGGAGTCGGTGCCGACGAGGATCAGCGCGAACAGGAAGAGGGGCGAGACGATGCCGTCGTTGTAGCCGCCCTCCACGTTGAGCACGCTGCGCACCCTCGCCGGGATGCGCCGGTCGCGGACCAGCGTCTCGGCCGGAGCGAAGTCGGTCGGGACGACGATGCACGCGACGAGCAGCAGCAGCGCCACCGGCAGTCCGGGCAGCAGCAGCGTTCCCAGCAGCACCATCGTGACCAGGCTCAGCGGCAGGGCCACCAGCAGTGCCCGCGCGGCGGAGCCGGGGTCGTTGCCGAACAGTCGCCCGCCCGGCAGCTCGGTGGCGTCGACGAACAGCAGGACCGCCAGGATGACCTCGGCCACATGCTGGGCGACCTCGGAGTTCAGGGTGACGGCGATATGGCTGTGGGTGAACACCCCCGTGATCACGCCCGCGAGCACCAGCACCAGAGGAGCCCGCACATGCCGTCGCTCCAGCCGGCCGGCGATCAGCGACCACCCTGCCACCACCGTGGTGATCACAATCAGGACAGAGATCATGTGAATCCGCTTCTGAGCTCGGAACAGGCCTTGTGGCCGCCCCACCGGGACCTCCACAAGGGCGTCGACCGGTATGAGCGCAGGCAGACGGTACATCGGACGAGGCCCGGCGGCCGGCACCGGCCCTTGCGCCCGGCTCCGGCATACCGCCGCCGGATCCCCGACCGGGCGGAGCGCGGTCAGAGGCGGCGGGCCGCGCGCAGCCTCTTGCGCGGCGCTCCGGGCGGTGGGGACGGCGGCCATGGTGAAGGTCCCTGGGTCGGTGTTGAGGCGGAATGGCGTTCCCGGGGTGCCCGCCCGCAACTCAGCGGACGCGATTCGCCAGTCGGGTGGCGCTGTTGAGCAGGTACTCCAGCGGTCCGCGTCGGAAGAAGCGGGACCAGATCGCAGCGAACGCGGTGGCCCCGAGGATGAAGCAGAGCAGCAGCGCGGCGGAGGCCGACTGCGGCGGGGTTGCCGCTTCGCCGGGCAGGGCGAGGATGACCAGGATGTGGCCGACGTAGAGGGTCAGGGACATGGTGCCGACGGCGATGATCGGAGTTGCCGCTCGGCGCAGCCAGGGCAGTCGGTCCAGCGCCACCGTCAGGCACAGGAGCGTGGTGATGGCGATCCCGATGCTGCCGACGAGGTCGAACGTGGAACCGGTGTGCGGCTCGGCTGCCAGTAGCCCCCACGCGTCGGGGCCCCACAGCCCACCCCCGACCGGCGCGTCGAAGGATCCCGCCGCCATGCCGGGGTCCTTCATGGCACCGGGGTCCTTCATGGCGGGCATCCCGGCCATGATCTTCTCAGCGCCGCCGGTCAAGCGGAGCGCCAGCCACGAGACGCCGTATCCGAACGCGATGAGCGCGGGACCGACCACGGCCAGCCGCCGCCGTACCGCGCCGGAGGTCAGATCCAGTCGGCCCAACGCCATGCCGGTGACCACGAATGTCATCCAGGTGATCGCCGGGTAGAGGCCGGTGAGGAGAAGGTCGAGCACGCCCACGCCGGAGAGTCGCGCGATCGGATCCCAGAAGTCGATGGTGTTCACGATCGACTCGGTGAGCAGTGCCCGGATGACGTACGCCAGCTGCGGCGTGACGACCGCGAGCGCGACCGCGGTGATCGCGAGCGTCCTGGCCCGCAGCCGCAACAGGGGCAGGGCCAGCAGGAAGTACGGCGCGTAGAAGTTGAGGATCCCGGCGCCGCCGAAGTTGGTCATCGCCAGCGCGCTGCCCACCACCAGCAGGATCACGGCCCGGATCACGATCCGGGCCCTCGCCTGCCGGCCTGCCAGTCCGGTTTTCGGCTCGAGGCGACCGGCGATCAGCATCAACGAGAACCCGGCGAGGGTGGCGAACAGCGCCGACGCCCGGCCGCTCGCCAGGCCCAGGAACCAGTCGCCGACGCCGCCGCCCGGCGTGGGTGCGGGGCCGACGTGCACGGTGAACATCCCGAACACGGCCAGTGCACGGGCGAGGTCCACCCCGACCAGCCGCGCCATCGGCGCGGGGCGCTGCGTCGCCGTGCCGGACTCGGGTGAGGGCAGGGGCCGGGGAGGCGCCTTGTCGGCGCTTTCGATCTCGGTCACCGGGACAACCCTGCCGAGGCGGGGGGCGGTCGACCATCCGCCGGGCTTCGGAAGATGTCCCGCCGGTCGGCCGACTGCCCCCTCCGATCGGCGGGGGTCGGCATTGCGCCGCGCAGGGGCCGGCGGCCTCACCCGGTTCGGGTGCCGGTTCGACGCGCGAGCCCAGCTGGGGGTGTCTACGCTTGAGTGGCAACCGCCGGGCAGGCAGGGGGGATCGCCGCGTCGAGCGGTTGACGGTTCAACTCCCTACACCACCAGAAGGCGGTCCCACCATGGCCACTGCATCTGAGACTCCTGTACTCGACACGATCACCGCCATGACGATCGATTCCCTCGAGCGCTGTCACATGGAGGACCGGACGCTCCTCCTCTCCCGCATCGCCGCACTCGTGGCCATGGACGCACCGGCGATTTCCTACATGGCGCACATCCCTCCCGCGATCAAGGCCGAGTTCACAGTCGAGCAACTGCAAGACCTGCTCGTCGCCATCGCCCCCGTCGTGGGGACAGCACGCGTGATGTCGGCAGCAGGTCACATCGCCGAGGCGTTTGGTGTGGCGCTCGCACTGGCCGAGAGCGAAGCCGAAGCCATCGCCCAGGCCGAAGCCGACAGCCGTACCGGCACCTGAGGGCGCACCCTCACCGCAGTGAGGATGACCGCGATGAAGTCGCGCGCCGCGCGGCACCGGGGCCGGCAAGGGCGGCGGACGCCCGCGTGGAGGTCCAGTGCATCAGACGCTCGAGCGGACCGCGGCCGAGGAAGCGGCGCCACAGACCGCAGAACACCACGGCAGCGAGGACGAAGCCGAGCAGCGGCACCCAGGGGTGCGCGGCCAGGGCCTGTGCGGACGGCAGGAACCGCAGCGTCACCACCTGGGCCGTGTACGTGGTCAGGGACAGCGCCCCGACAGCCGTGAGCGGCGCGAGCAGCGTGCGGTGGCGGTCGCCGGCGAGCAGGCAGAGCGCGAGTACCGCCAGGGCACAGCCGCCCGAGCCGACGATCTCGAACGGGGTTCCGCTGTGCGGGCCGTCGAGCAGCAGCCTCGCCGGAGTGTCGGTGGGGACGGTTCCGAGGTGCGACCTCTCCATCAGTTCCAGCGGGTCCCTGCCGAGTCCAGCGGCCACCGGACGCATGAAGTCCAGCGTCGGCTGTATGGCCTGGAGGCCTCCGAAGACGTGCAGCGCCAGCCAGGAGCCGCCGCTTCCGACGACGGCGAGAGCGGCACCCGCGGCGAGCAGCCGGAGGCGGATCGCCGCCGATCGGAGGTCGAGACGTCCGACGGCGACCCCGGCGAGCACGAGCGGCATCCAGGTCATGACCGGATAGGTGCCTTCCAGCAGGAGACGGAGGAGCCCCGATCGAGCCTCCGGCCACGAGGTGAGATCACTGAACTTCAGCGTGCCCCCGATGGTGCCGACGTCCCCTTCCACCTCGCGCCGGATGAAGAACGACATGACCGGCCCGGCCACCGCCCAGGCGGCGGCGAGTACCGCGAGGAAGCCGGGCGGCAGGCGGAGGAGCGGCAGCGCCAGCAGGAAACAGAGGGCGTAGAACGGCAGGATGACGACGACCTCGGTGCTGAACTGAGCCAGTGCCATACCGAGGACGAAAAGGATCGCGGCGCGCACGGCGATCAGGGCCCGGTCCCGTCGCCGTGCCACACCGTCGTGCGGCCGGCTGCCTCCGGTCAGCAGGGCCAGTGACACCCCGGCGAGCGTGGCGAACAGGATCGAGGCGTGCCCGTCGCTGACAGCCCCCATGAATTCGGCAGGGAAACCCGCTTTCCGCCCGTGTCCGGACAGGATCAGGGCCGGACCGATGTGCGAAACGAACATTCCCAGAACAGCAAGTGCCCGCGCCAGATCCACCCCGTCGAGACGACCGCTCTTCAGCGGAATCGACGGCGGAACCGCGGGCCGAATTCTTGGTTCCGCGTGAATTGATGAGGTCATGCGAGCACGCTATGTGTTGATCCGGCCACGCTCGCCGAGTGCCTCGCCATGGCGAGAGCGTCAACTCAATGTGATGCCATTGGCGCGTCAGCCGTCATGCGGTTCCTCGAACACGGCCAGAGAGCCGTCCGGCTCGAGCCGCAGCACGCGGGGCCGTGGAGTCTCCCGGGACGGCGACCGCTCGGCCGGGTCCGGCTCGGCATGAAGTTCTCCGTAGCGCTGATGGTAGAGATCAACCGCTTCGCGGAGCGAGCATCCTCGTACCTCACGGATCGTCTTCACGGCGAGGATGGTGCGCCCCTCCAGAATGTCGCGATCCACACTCTCCGGCAGTTCCGCCACACGTTCTCCCCTACGGTTCGGAATGACGAGTCGACCCTTCCTGCACCCGTCTGCCGTATGCGTGGCGATCCACCCCGTCTCCCGCGGAACTGCCGTGGGAGACGGGGTGACGGGTCTTCGGGGCGGGCAGGCGGCTCAGTGGACGCTGTCCAGCTTGGCCCGCTGTTCCGGGGTCAGGTCGAGGTCCACCGCGCCCAGGCTCTCCTCCAGCTGTGCCACGGACGAGGCGCCGACCAGCGGGAGAACGGGGATGTCGCCGCCCATGAGCCAGGACAGCACGACCTGGTTGACGGTCGCGCCGGTCTCGGCGGCCACCTCGCGGATCGCCGTCAGCCTGGGCCGGGTGCCCGCGTGGTCGAAACCGGGGCCGAGCGGCTTGTCGTCGCGGACGTACGCGCCGGCGATCAGAGGGGAGTACGCGACCTGGGTGAGCGACGGGTTGGCGCGGAGGTAGCTGAGGAGCTCACCGCTGACCAGGCCCTGGTTGCCGTCGGGGGAACGCATGCTCGGGATGTCGGTGCGCTGGCGCAGGTAGCTGTGGTGGTGCTGGAGCACCTCGTAGCCGGGAACACCGGATGCGGCGGCCAGGGCGCGGGCGCGCTCGATCCGCCACGACCAGTGGTTGCTCGCGCCGAGCAGGCCGGTCACTCCGTCCGCGACCACCTCCGCGAAGCCCTGGACGGTCTCCTCCAGCGGGGTCCGCTCGTCCATGATGTGCGCGTAGAGCAGGTGGATCCTCTCGATGCCGAGGTTCTCCCTGCTGCGCTCCGCCGACTCGCGTATCACCTTGGCGGACAGGCCTTCCACGTCCAGGCTGAAGGTCTCGGTGGGCTGGTTGGGGCGGGCACCGAGCTTGGTGGCGATGGTGATCTCGTCGCCGATCCCGCGGCTGCGCAGCCAGCGGCCGACGAGCTGCTCGCTCTCGCCGCCCTGTGTGCCGTTCACCCAGAACGCGTAGTTGTTCGAGGTGTCGACGAACGTGCCGCCCGCCTCGGCGAACCGGTCGAGGATCGCGAACGAGGTTGCCTCGTCGACGGTGGTGCCGAAGGTCATGGTGCCGAGGCTCAGGACGCTGACCTCACGACGGGTGCCGGGTGTGCTGCCGATGACGCGGTACTTCATGGTGGACCTTTCAGTGGTGGGAGGTGGCCGGCCCGGCGACGGAGGGCGCGGCACGGACCGCCGGATCCGCGAGCGGCTCCGGAACGGCGGTACCGGTGTGGGGTGGCGAGGAAGTGGCCGCCGGTGTGCACGCCCTGGCGGAGCGAGCCGGTGTGGCGGTTCCCCCCAGGGCTTCGTTCAGGAGTCGGTCCGTCCCGGGCCGTCGGGAGGGACCACGGCACGGACAACGGACCACAGCGTCTCCGGCAGACCGCACAGAGCGGGCTGTTCGAGTGCCGTCTCCCGTACGGCGGCCGAGATCACCCGGAACGGTTCCGGGCCCCGGACCGGGCGTACGACGACAGCGGTGACCACCGCAGGCGGGACCTGAAGCCGTCTCACATCGAACATGCAGCTCAGGTTAACCGGAGAGGTGAAACCATTCAGTCGTTCTGAATACATGACTGAGACACCGTCAACAAAGCCCTGCCATCGAGCGGTTCCTGAGCGCACGACCCCGGCGGTCGTGATCGCGGGCCGGGGCACGGCCAGTGTCGGCCCCCTGCTCGTCGGCACCGTACTGCGCAGGCGAACCCCGACGTAGGCTCCACGATAGATCCGAGCTTTTTTGGAGACCCAGCAAGAAGACGACGGGGCGATCTTGACCATACAGCCCATGAAACAGGCATATTGACGAGTTGATGTCCCACCCCTGGACGCCACAGTTGCGCAGCATCTATAAATTCATCCGATGTAACCGAACTGGCGACCCAGGACCCAGGAGCCGCACCATGTCCTCCGCACCCCTGAGCAGACGTTCCCTGATCAAGGCCGCGGCCCTCGCCGGAGGCGTCGTGGCCTTCGGGCTGCCGCAGGCGCTATGGCCTGCCACCGCCGAGGCCTACTCCGTCCCCTCCAAGATGGACTGGTGGTACCAGGCCCGGTTCGGGATGTTCATCCACTTCGGGTCGTACTCCTACCTCGGCCACGGCGAATGGGCGTTCAGCACCGAGAGCTGGAAGAAGGCCGACTACCAGACCCAGGTGTCCGCGCACTTCGATCCGACCGCGTTCGACGCGGCGGCCATCGCCCGACTGGCCGCGGACGCCGGCATGAAGTACCTGGTGATCACCGCCAAGCATCATGAGGGCTTCGCCATGTGGGACACCGACGTCCCCGGGTTCACCGACACCACCGGCACCAAGCGCTACAACATGCACGACTACGCCGGTGTCCAGGGCGATCTGCTGGCTGCGCTCAAGACCGAATGCGAGGCGCGGGGCGTCAAGTTCGGGCTCTACTACTCGATCCTGGACTGGAACCACCCTTCCCAGACCATCCGGGGCGGCGGTCTCACCGCCATGGCCTCGATGGCCGCCCGCACGGGTTACATCGCGGACATGAAGGCCCAACTGCAGGAGCTGCTGGACCGCTACGACCCGGCGCTCCTGTGGTTCGACGGCGACTGGTTCGGCGACCCCGCGAGCCCCACCCTCCAGGACTGGTGGCTCAAGTCGGACGGCGTCGACCTCTACAACTGGCTGATCGCCCGCAAGCCCGGGCTCGTCGTCAACGAACGGGTCAAACGGGACCTCGGTCTGGGCGACTACGCCGTCGCGGAGTTCGGTGTGCCCGCCGCGCCGCTGGACCGCCCGTGGGAGCGGTGCGACACCATGAACGGCGCCTGGGGATACAACGCGGGTCTGGAGAACTCCTACCGGCCCGTCAAGGACTTCGTCCAGGAGCTCGTCACCTGCGTCTCGCGGGACGGCAACTTCCTGCTGAACATCGGGCCGAAGGGCGATGGTTCGGTCACCGCCGGATCCGTGACCGTTCTGCGCGGCATGGGCTCGTGGATGGCGACGTACGGCGACAGCGTGCACGGAGCCACGGCGAGTCCCTTCGCCACCGACCCCTCCTGGGGCACGGCCACCAAGAAGGACGGCAAGCTGTTCGCCCACGTCTTCTCCTGGCCCACGGGCGGTGTGCTCCAGATCCCCGCGCTCACCAACACGATCAACCGTGTCTACCTGATGAACAACCCCTCCGCTTCCCTCGCTTACACCGTCGGCGGCGGCCGGATCAGCGTCACCGTCCCGGCCACCGCCCCGGACGGCAGTGACTCGGTGGTGTGCGTCGAGGTCAGCGGCGTCCCCCAGGCGGCCGGCGGAGCCCGGGTGACGGTGTTCCAGGACGTGGGGTACTCCTCGGCGAGCGCCGAACTGAAGCTGGGCGGCTACACCTCCTCCCAGCTGTCGGCGGCGGGGGTGGGGCGCGCGACCATCTCCTCGCTGAGGGTGCCCCGGGGGTACCGGGTGACGGGCTACTCCGGGGACGACTTCAGCGGCACGGTGTGGACGTTCACCTCCGACAATCCCGACCTTCGAGCGACCGGCAACAACGACGCCATCGTCTCGCTGAAGGTCACGTTCGATCCGGCCACGTACTTCCGGCTGATCAACGTCACGAACGGGCTGGCCCTGGACAGCGGCGGCAACGTCGCCAGTGGCTCGAACCTCAAGCAGTGGACGCCGGTCGACAGCACCAACCTCCAGTGGCAGGCCGTCGACCTCGGCAACGGCTACTACCGGCTGGTCAACCGCACCAACGGCATGGTCGCCGACGGCTGGGGCTCGACCGGCGACGGCTCTCCCGCCCGGCAGGCGGCCTGGAACAGCGGCGACAACCAGCAGTGGCAGATCACGGACCGCGGCAACGGCCAGTACTCCCTCGCCAACCGCACCACCGGGCTCGTCCTGGACGGCGGCGGACAGGTCCCCTCCGGATCCGTGACCAAGCAGTGGACCTGGGTGAACAGCACCAACCTGCTGTGGACCTTCCAGCCCGTCTCCTGACCGGCCCGCCCCGGCCCGGCGGCCGACGGCGCGACCCCGCCGGGGTCACCCCGCGACGGCGTCCCTCGGTGCACTGTCCGCTTCCGGGGTCCCCTGGGCGTCCGGTGACACGGCGGGGCCCGGAACGGAGACGAGCGTCCGGGTCGCCCTCCCGCGGGTGACCCGGACGTAGCCGTAGATCACCGAGGTCATCGCCAGGACGAGGAGAGGCCCGGCCACCTCGGGAAGGGTGGCCATCTCCATGGGCAGGTAGCGGTAGGACACCAGGAGGGCGGCGAAGACCGCTGTGCCGTAGGCGACCAGCCGGATGCCCGGCCGGTCCCAGCCGCGCTGCTGTGCGCGCAGGGCCGCCTCGATGGTCAGGGCGAACACCACGCCGGCGACCAGGTCCACGCCGTAGTGGTAGCCGAATCCCAGCGTCGCGGCGAGCGTGACGACCAGCCAGAACGTGCCCGCGAACCGCAGCAGCCGCGGCGCCCGGCGGGTGTGGACGAAGATCGCGACGGCCCATGCCGTGTGCAGGCTGGGCATGCAGTTGCGGGGCGTGATGCCGTCGTATGTCATCGGGGCCGGAGTGCTGACCGGCAGCGCCGTGTGCGGCCACAGGTCGGCCGCCGCCCACTCGACGCCGCCGGTGCCGGAGGCGCCCGGGCCGTAGGCGAAGACCGGTCCGACCACCGGGAAGAGCATGTAGATGCCCGGCCCGAGGAGGCCGATCACCAGGAAGGTGCGCACCACGTGGTGGCTCGGGAAGCGGCGCTCGGTCGTCACGTCGCGCAGCTGGTAGAGGGCGACGACGACGGCGGCCACCGCGAGCTGGCCGTAGACCAGTTGGAGAAGGTGGGTACTGAACGGCGCCGTGGCCTCGACGAGACGGCCCGCCGCCCAGGACGGGTTGCCCAGCGCGTGATCGGCCGTCGCCACGTACTGGTCGAGCACCGTAGGGCGGGTCTTCGCCGTGATGAACAGCCAGGTGTCGCCCGTCTTGCGGGCCGCCACCAGCAGCAGGCCCAGTCCGACGCCCTTCAGCAGCAGGACGCGTTCACCGCCGGTGCGGCGCGTGACGGCGACCACCGCGAAGCCCAGCATCACCCACAACGCACCCGTGCCCACGGAGTGGCCCTCGACCGTCTCGGCGCCGGCCGCCCGGCGCACCACCAGCAGGACGGCGTCGATGCCGAGCGCTGTGCCGGCCGCGATGAACCGTTGCCGCCAGGTGAGCACCACCATCATCAGCGCCAGACCGCCGTACAGCGGCCCCGGCTTGGGGGCGAAGACCAGCGCCTTCACCTGGGTGCTGACCGGGCCCGGTTCGCCGTAGCGGCGGGCGGCGATCTCCAGCGCGACGAGGAACGCGAGGGCCACCACGGCCGCCGCACCCCACAGCACCGCGCGCCGATGGCGCCACGCACCCCACGACGTCATGCCGCTTATCCGCGAAAACACCCGCGATGCCCTGGCTATCAATCTTTTGGCCGATTCATCCGAATGGCTGGGTTGATGGAGAGCGATGGAGGGACCACCGCGAGTTCGAACATGCTAACGGAGTCGGAGTCCGGCGGATCGGCCGCTCTGCCGCAGACCGGACACATCAGCCGGCGTGGCTCCGCCCCGCTCCTCACGAGCCCGGCCGCTCCGCCGGCCGTTGGGCCCCACGCGCTGCCGTCCGGTGAGGCCGGCCCGGCGCCGTCCCCCTCACGCGCTCACCCGCACCGCGGCCCGGACCAGTCCCGCGACCCCCCGGGACCGGCTGTGGGGCGGCCAGGCGATCAGGGTCGTGACCGTGGGCGCGTCCCGTACCGGCACCGCGGCCAGGCCCTCACGCAGGTGCGTCCGGCAGGACTCCGGTGCGATCCAGCAGGCGCGGCCGAGCGCGATCAGCTGGAGCAGCTGTGTGTGGTCGCGGGCCTGCGGGCCGGGGCCGTCCGGGTAGGTCCCGTCGGGGCCGGGCCAGCGCGGCATCGGCAGGTCGGGAAGGCCGGTGACGTCGGCCGTGCGCAGATGGGGCCGGTCGGTGAGGGGGTGTCCGGCCGGGAGCAGCACGACCTGGCCCTCCGTGCAGAGTTCCTCGGTGTCGAGGCCGGACGTCGTGTCGAACGGCAGGTGCAGCAGCGCCACGTCGGCCCGGCCGTCCCGCAGCATCGGCCCCTGCTCGCCCACTCCGCACAGGAGCAGATCGACGGTGACCGCGTCGGGCTCGGCGGCGTAGGCGTCGAGGAGTTTCGCCAGCAGATCGCCAGACGCGCCGGCCTTCGTGGCGAGGACCACGCCTGCCCGGCCGGTGGGGGCGAGCGCGGCCCGGCGGGTGCGGCGTTCGGCGGCCTCGACGGCCTCGAGCGCCGCGCGGGCCTCCCGCAGGAGCACCGCCCCGGCCTCCGTCAGGGTCACCGCGCGGCTGCTGCGTTCCAGCAGTACTGCCTGCAGGCGCCGTTCGAGCTGCCCGATGGCCCGCGACAGCGGAGGCTGCGCGATCCCGAGCCGCCGCGCGGCCCTCCCGAAGTGCAGCTCCTCGGCCACGGCCACGAAGTACCGCAACTCCCTTGTCTCCACGGCGTGATGGTACTGCCCCGAGCTGGGTCGATACCGGTGCGGTATCGCCGCCCACCCGATCGGTGTTGGCCGTCGGCGACCGGGCCCGGACAGGATCGACGGCATGAGCGAACAGACGATCGCGCTGGTGACCGGCGCGAACAAGGGAATCGGATACGAGATCGCGGCCGGTCTGGGCGCCCTCGGCTGGAGGGTCGGGGTGGGCGCCCGGGACGAGGAGCGGCGCGAGACCGCCGTGGCGAAGCTGCTGGCGGCCGGCGCCGACGCGTTCGGCGTGCCGCTCGACGTGACCGACGACGCGAGCGTGACCGATGCCGTCCGGCTGGTCGAGGGCAGCTCGGGACGTCTCGACGTGCTGGTCAACAACGCCGGGATCACCGGCGCGGCGCCGCAACTGCCCACCTCGGTCGATCCGGCGACGGTGCGGACGGTCGTGGAGACCAACGTGATCGGCGTCATCCGCGTCACCAACGCGATGCTGCCGTTGCTGCGCCGCTCGCCCTCGCCGCGGATCGTGAACATGTCCAGCGGGGTGGGCTCACTGACCCGGCAGACCACGCCCGGCAGCGAAACGGGCCCGATCGCCGTCGCCTACTCACCGTCCAAGACCTTCCTCAACGCCGTCACCGTGCAGTACGCCAAGGAGCTCCAGGACACGAACATCCTCGTCAACGCCGCCTGCCCCGGCTACTGCGCGACCGACCTCAACGGGTTCCGCGGCGTCCGCACCCCGGAGCAGGGCGCGGCGATCGCGATCCGGCTCGCGACCCTGCCCGACGACGGCCCGACCGGTGGCTTCTTCGACGACGAGGGCGAGGTGCCGTGGTGACCCCGGGGGGAGCGGCGGGTTCCATCAGCTGAAGGCACCTTCAGGTGGACCGGGTCGGAGTCGTCGTCACCGACGGTGACGATGATCTGCTCCCCCACGGCCTGCTCAGCGGGACCTGGGGATGTGACCTTTGTCGCCGGGCGGCGTCCCGGCGCGTTCACCGGCACGGTGCCCACCGACGGGCCTGACAGCGACGCATCTCCCATCGGAGGAGGTCACAGGACGGGTGCGCAAAGGTGCGGCAGGAAGGCCCGTCCCCCTGGAGGGCAATATCTGCGCCCTCAAAATGAGAAATAGGAGCGGGGCCCACCGAATATTCCTCGATCGCCCGCCGGACCGGAATTATCGAACGGGCACGGGACGGAACCGCCGTGCTACTGTCGATCTCAGTTGCAGGTGTGGTTGCCAGAAGGTTCATTTCCTACGGGGTAATCAGCACGGCGACACGGAATTACCAGAAGGTTAATTCCTGAAACCGCCTCCGAAGGAGAAACAAATGGCTACCGGCACCGTGAAGTGGTTCAACTCTGAAAAGGGCTTCGGCTTCATCGAGCAGGACGGCGGCGGCCCCGACGTCTTCGCCCACTACTCGAACATCGCCACCCAGGGCTTCCGCGAGCTGCTGGAAGGCCAGAAGGTGTCGTTCGACATCGCGCAGGGCCAGAAGGGCCCGACGGCCGAGAACATCGTGCCCGCCTGACACCGGCGCTCGCGCACATCTCGCAGCTGGGGCCCGCACCTGAAGGGGTGCGGGCCCCAGCTCGCTGCTTTTCGCCGCCGGTCCGACCGACCCGGCCGCATCCACTCCGGCTCGTCTCGAGATTCTCTGCGCCGCTCCTCTGCTGCGGATTTCCTTGCTACGCGCCCCGTCAAGGAAGGTCTCGCATGAAGCGTGCCCACACATCCCGTACCCGTGACCGTCACGCGCGGGGTGACGGTGCCGACCGCCGCTCCCGGAGCCACGGAAGCCGCCGCGCTCCCCAGGGCGAGTTCGCCCCGCCGAAGACGGTCACACCCCCGCTGCCCGCCGTCGAGGCGTTCGCCGATCTCGCCCTGCCCGCAAGACTGTTGGCCACGCTCGGCCGGGAGGGCGTGACCGCGCCGTTCCCGATCCAGGCGGCGACCCTGCCGAACTCGCTGGCCGGCCGTGACGTCCTCGGCCGTGGCCGGACCGGCTCGGGCAAGACCCTGGCCTTCGGCCTCGCCGCACTGGCCCGGACGGCGGGGCGGCGTGCCGAGCCGCGCCAGCCGCTCGCCCTGGTCCTCGTGCCCACCCGCGAGCTGGCCCAGCAGGTCACCGACGCGCTCACCCCGTACGCCCGCTCCGTGAGCCTGCGGCTCGCCACCGTCGTCGGCGGCATGTCCATCGGCAGGCAGGCCAGTGCGCTGCGCGGCGGAGCCGAGGTCGTCGTCGCCACGCCCGGACGCCTCAAGGACCTCATCGACCGGGGCGACTGCCGTCTGGACCACGTCGACATCACGGTCCTCGACGAGGCCGACCAGATGGCCGACATGGGCTTCATGCCGCAGGTCACCGCCCTGCTCGACCAGGTACGCCCGGGCGGACAGCGGATGCTGTTCTCGGCCACCCTGGACCGCAACGTCGACCGGCTGGTCCGCACGTACCTGCACGACCCGGTGGTGCACTCCGTCGACCCCTCCGCCGGCGCCGTCACCACCATGGAGCACCACGTGCTCCACGTGCACGACGCGGACAAGCACCGGACGACCACCGAGATCGCGGCGCGGGACGGCCGAGTGATCATGTTTCTCGACACCAAGCACGCCGTGGACCGGCTGACCCGGCACCTGCTGAGCAGCGGGGTCCGTGCGGCGGCCCTGCACGGCGGCAAGTCCCAGCCCCAGCGGACACGGACCCTCGGCCAGTTCAAGAGCGGGGACGTGACGGTACTGGTGGCCACGAACGTCGCGGCGCGCGGGATCCACGTCGACAACCTCGACCTGGTCGTCAACGTGGACCCGCCCAGTGACCACAAGGACTACCTTCACCGCGGCGGCCGTACGGCCCGTGCCGGCGAGTCCGGCACCGTCGTCACCCTGGTCACGCCGGGCCAGCGTCGCGGTATGAGCCGGCTGATGACATCGGCGGGCATCACCCCCCAGGTCGCCCAGGTGCGTTCCGGCGAGGCGGAGCTGAGCCGCATCACGGGCGCCCAGGCCCCTTCCGGCGTACCGGTCGTCATCCCCGCGCCGCGCGCGGAACGCCCGCGCGGCGCGTCCGCTTCGTCCCGGGGCCGCCGGGGTCGCCGCCCCGCCGGCGAGGCGGCGCGACCCAGGGCACAGCGGCGGACAGGCTCCGGATCGGCCGCGTAGACCGGCACACAGACCAGTGAGGGCCCTGCCGACGCGCGTCGGCAGGGCCCTCACTGCCGTGTCGCCACGCGACCGGACGCCACAAGATGCCTGCTCCCGGCAGATTCCAAAATCTGTCTTTGTCAGAGTAGACATTGGCGCTCACCGGAGCTAGCCTTCTTCTCGTAGACATGGTCAGACAAAATCCGAGGAAGGACGGAGGAGCAGACGCCATCAGGATCGCCCGGCCGAGGAGCTCTCGGTCCGGGTACCGCAAGACCCCGGATTGGATGGTGGTCCCCGGTCACGCAGCCGCGATCCCCGCACCCCTCCCGCAGCCGGGCCGGGTAGCGGAAACAGAAGGTCGGCACCGCATGAGGGCCGACAGATGGTGTTGAATTTCCTTCGGGGCCCTGGTGCCGTACGGCGCCAGGGCCCCTCGACGCGTTGTACTACGAGGTGACATGCCAGCAGATACCCCGCTCAGTGATCGTCTGGACGACGACGACTACCCGGCCTACACCATGGGCCGGGCCGCCGAGATGCTCGGCACCACCCCCGGCTTCCTGCGGGCCATCGGCGAAGCACGTCTGATCACGCCGCTGCGCTCGGAGGGCGGGCACCGCCGGTACTCCCGCTACCAGCTGCGGATCGCCGCGCGCGCACGCGAGCTCGTCGACAGGGGAACCCCGATCGAGGCCGCCTGCCGCATCGTCATCCTCGAGGACCAGCTCGAGGAGGCTCAGCGCATCAACGCCGAGTACCGCCGTGCAGCGAAGGAAGCCTCCAGCGGTTCCGATTCCGGTTCGAGCTGACCACGTGACAGCAGGCGGGCCCGTCGCCCGCCCGGCATCGTGCAGCCCCAGGTCGGCGACCTGGGGTTTGTTGTTGCCTCCGCACCACGTCCCGGCCCCGCCCCTGGGCCAACCGGACACGCCCCTCATCAGGTCAACCGTCCCGGACCCTTGACTCGTCAAGCGGGAGTGGCGATTCTCGTCGCACGCTTTGCGAGGTCATGACAAGAGGGTCTCGCTGATCCGCCGACCGAGGGACGTGGGCTGTGACCGGTTCCGGACGCCCGTACCACAGGCGCGAGAACGTCACCGTGGTGTCGCTCCTGCTGCTCGTGCTGTCGATCGCGCTCGGGCCCACCCCGAGTGCGGCCGCCGGAAACGACTGGTGGGAGCCGACCGCACGGCCCGCCCCGGACTCCCGCATCGGCGTCACGGGCGAGCCCTTCACCGGCACGAACGCCAGGGGCGAGGTGCGCGGGTTCGTCGACGCCCACGACCACATCTTCGCCAACGAGGCCTTCGGCGGCCGCCTGATCTGTGGAAAGGCCTTCTCGGAGCAGGGCGTGGCCGACGCGCTCAAGGACTGCCCCGAGCACTACCCCGACGGCTCGCTCGCGATCTTCGACTTCATCACCAACGGCGGCGACGGCAAGCACGACCCGAACGGCTGGCCCACCTTCAAGGACTGGCCGCGGCACGACTCGCTGACCCACCAGCAGAACTACTACGCCTGGGTCGAGCGGGCCTGGCGCGGCGGGCAGCGGGTGCTGGTCAACGACCTCGTCACCAACGGCGTGATCTGCTCGGTGTACTTCTTCAAGGACCGCCCCTGCGACGAGATGACGTCCATCCGGCTGCAGGCGAAGCTGACGTACGACATGCAGGCCTTCGTCGACAAGATGTACGGCGGGCCCGGCAAGGGCTGGTTCCGGGTCGTCACCGACAGCGCGCAGGCCCGCAAGGTCATCGAGCAGGGCAAACTCGCGGTCGTCATGGGCGTGGAGACCTCCGAGCCGTTCGGCTGCAAGCAGGTCCTGGACATCGCGCAGTGCAGCAGGGCCGACATCGACAAGGGGCTCGACGAACTCCACGCGCTCGGCGTGCGCAGCATGTTCCTGTGCCACAAGTTCGACAACGCCCTGTGCGGGGTGCGGTTCGACTCGGGCGCGCTCGGGACGGCCATCAACGTCGGGCAGTTCCTGTCGACCGGCACGTACTGGAAGACGGAGACGTGCAAGGGCCCGCAGCACGACAACCCGATCGGCAACGCGGCGGCGCCCGAGGCCGAGAAGAAGCTCCCGGCGGGCGAGGAGGTCCCCTCGTACAGCGCCGACGCGCAGTGCAACGTGCGTGGGCTCACCGACCTCGGCGAGTACGCCGTGCGCGCCATGATGAAGCGCGGCATGATGCTGGAGATCGACCACATGAGCGTCAAGGCCACCGGCCGGGTGCTCGACATCTTCGAGTCCGAGTCCTACCCCGGCGTGCTCTCCTCGCACAGCTGGATGGACATGGACTGGACCGAGCGGGTCTACGGCCTGGGCGGCTTCATCGCCCAGTACATGCACGGCTCCGAGGGCTTCGTCGCGGAGGCGAAGCGCACCGAGGCCCTGCGCGACAAGTACGGCGTGGGCTACGGCTACGGCACCGACATGAACGGCGTCGGCGGCTGGCCGGGACCGCGCGGGGCGGACGCGCCGAACAAGGTCACCTACCCGTTCCGAAGCGTCGACGGCGGTTCGGTCATCGACCGGCAGACCACCGGTGAGCGCACCTGGGACCTGAACACCGACGGCGCCGCCCACTACGGACTCGTCCCGGACTGGATCGAGGACATCCGCCGGGTCGGCGGCCAGGACACCGTCGACGACCTGTTCCGGGGCGCCGAGTCCTACCTCGGCACCTGGGCCGCCTCCGAGAAGCACGAATCCGCGGTCAACCTCGCGGCCGGCGCCGACACTTCGGCCAGTTCCTCGGAGTGGAGCCTGTTCACCAGCTACAAGCCCCACCGGGCCGTCGACGGCGACCGCGGCACCCGGTGGGCCAGCGACTGGAGCGACGACCAGTGGTTCCAGGTCGACCTCGGCTCCGCGCGGACCGTCGGGCGGGTCACCCTCGACTGGGAGCGCGCGTACGGGAAGTCGTACCGGATCGAGCTGTCGACCGACGGCACGACCTGGCGGACCGCCTGGTCCACCACCGCCGGTGACGGCGGTCTGGACACCGCGCGGTTCGCCGGCACCCCCGCCCGCTACGTCCGCGTCCACGGTCTGGAGCGCGGAACCGGCTGGGGCTACTCGCTCCGTGAGGTCGGCGTCCACAGCGGCTGACCGCCACGAGAGGGGCTCCATGGCACGGTTGCCGTCCGCCGAGCGGCGGCGACAGCTCACCGAAGCGGCGATCAGGGCGATGGCCCGGGACGGCGTCCCCAGGACGACGACCCGGTCCATCGCCGCCGAGGCGGGCGTCTCGCTGAGCGTCTTCCACTACTGCTTCGACTCCAAGCAGCAGCTGATCGAGTCGGTCATCACCACCATCACCGGGCACTACGTGAGCGTGGTGAAGGAGGCCATACGACCCAGGGCCACCCTGGAGGAGACCGTCCGGGCCGGTTTCCAGGCGTACTTCGACCATGTGCGCGCCCACCCCGACGAGCACATGCTCACCTACGAGCTCACGCAGTACGCGCTGCGCCAGCCCGGTTTCGAACACCTGGCACGCCGTCAGTACGAGCTGTACGCCGAGGCGTACACCGAACTCATCGACCAGCTGCGGCAGTCCATGGGGCTGCGCCTGCACGTGCCCGTGCCGGTCCTGGCCCGCTACCTGGCCGCCATGACCGACGGACTGACGCTCAACTACCTGGTTCTGGGCGACGACCCGGCCTGGGCGGGCAGCCTCGACACGGTCACCGCGCACGTCGCCGGGCTGGTGCGGGAGAACTGACGGCACACTCCTCCGAATTGGTTGTCATGGGAACGCCACTGAGGGGCATTCGAACAAAACAAGTCGAAACAGTGAGGAGAGTGCGGCCCGTTCGGTCCGCGCCATCGACAACTGGGAGTTTTCCATGGCGAGTTATGGCGGTTCCTCTGCCGCGTCCTCCGGTTCGCGCGCCAACGGCCTGGCGATCGCGAGCCTGTGCTGCGGCATCATCGGCCTGTTCTTCCTGAACATCGTCCTCGGCCCGCTGGCCATCGTCTTCGGTGCGGTCGCCCGCCGTCAGGCGTCGGTCCGCAACGGTGCCGGGATGGCGAAGGCCGGCATCATCCTCGGCATCGTCGACGTGGTCCTGTGGCTCGTCCTCCTGGCCGTGGCCAGCAGCAACGGCGGCTTCAGCTGGTACGTGGGCGGCTGACGGCCGTCCGACCGACGTGGGGCGTGCGGCGGACCGGCCGGCGCCGGTCCGCCGGGTCAGGGGGCCGTTCCGGTCCTCTTGCGGGCGCGGTAGGCGGCTGCCTTGATCTTGTTGCCGCAGGAGTCCATTCCGCACCACTGCCGTCGCATGCCCCGCGAGCGGTCGATGTAGATCCGTGTGCACTCCGGGTTCCCGCACTCCTTGAGCAGGGGCACGTCCGGGCCGCTCAGGAGCTCGACGGTGTGCCGCGCCACCATGGAGAGGGCCTCGTCCGGCGTCGCCTGCGTCCAGCGTCCCGACGGGGTGAGCTGGGGCACGGCGGGCGGCGTACGGGCCGCGTTGTTCACCACGGTCAGCGCCGCCCCGTCGTACTCCTCCCCCAGCCGGCGGGCGGTGACCAGCCGGTAGACCGCTTCCCGTACGGCCCTCGCCCGCTCGACGTCCGCCTCCTGGCCGGGCGAGACGGCGTCGACCAGGCCGGACTCCACGTACCACGCGGTCAGCCGGTCCGGCGTCACGAACATCTCGAACGGTGCCGAACGGCGCGCCCGGAGCGTGGCGGCGAAGTCGAGTGCCGGGTTCCCGCAGACGAAGACATGGTCCAGATTCACGTCACCATTCTGACCGGTGACCCATGGTGCGGCAAGCCTCAGAGGCGGTCGGTGCTCGTAGGGGCCGGTGAACCGGTCGCGCTACGAGGCGCCGCCGCCCGGGGCGGTGAACGGGTCCCGCTCGACGTCGAGGGTGACGGCGGGGACCGGGATCACGAGGGGGTGGCGAGCCGCTCCTCCAGTGCGTCGTAGCGGCGCTGCGCACACCCCCACTACGCCATCACCCCTGTAACGGGTGACACCGAAAGAGAAGTGATGGCGGTCAGTATTCGTACGGGCCGTCGCCCCTCGTGGAGTCGGGGCGGGCACGGCCGGGGACCAGGCGGCGGTAGGCGGCGCGGGCGTGGACGAGTCGGGCCAGACCCGTGCCGATGAGGGCTGCGGTGAACAGGCAGGCCAGCCAGGTGGTGTCGCGGTGACCGGCCCAGGTGAGGACGCCGGCGGGCGGTATGGCGAAGCCGTTGAGGAACAGCCAGCACATCACGGCCGTGCCGGGAGCGGCGGTGAAGCGTGCGCACAGGCCCAGCAGGGCGGCCAGCAGGGACAGCGCGAGCAGGGCCAGTTCGGGCCGGTCCGGCCCCACCGCGGTGTTGAGAAGGGCCACCAGTGCCAGTGCGCCCGCCCCGGCCCCCGCCCAGACCAGCGGCGTGGCCACGGGCTGGGGCACGGGCCTGGCTCCGGTGGCCAGGGGCTTCCACTCGATCATGCCAGTGTTTCCTTCCGGTCCTCCTGGACGGAATTCTCCCCTGGTTGCCGCGGCCGGCCCCCGGGGTGCTCGTCAGCGTGCCAGCCGGTCGCCCTCCGGAGAACAGCCGATCCGGACAGCCACTGCCCGCTCAAGGGCGGGCGGCAGCGGTCGCCTTGGGCGTCTCGGCGACCGGCCCGGCGGCCGGCGTCCGGTCCGGGCGGCGGACGACGCGGCGGGCGAGGGGCTCGGTCCAGCGGGCGGCGAGCGGGCCGAGGACGACCAGGATCAGGACGTAGGCGGTGGCCAGGGGGCCGACGCGGGGTTCGGCGCCGACGGCGAGTCCGGCGATGACGATGGAGAACTCGCCGCGGGCGACCAGCGTGCCGCCCGCGCGCCAGCGGCCCCGGGGCGAGATCCCGGCGCGGCGGGCGGCCCACCAGCCGGTGGCGATCTTCGTCAGGGTGGTGACGACGGCCAGGGCGAGTGCGGGCAGCAGCACGGGCGGAATGGCGGCGGGGTCGGTGTGCAGCCCGAAGAAGACGAAGAACACCGCGGCGAACAGGTCCCGCAGCGGGGTGAGGAGGCTGCTGGCGCCCTCGGCGACCTCGCCGGACAGGGCGATGCCGACCAGGAACGCGCCGACGGCGGCGGAGACGTGCAGCTGCTGGGCGAGACCGGCGACCAGGAGCGTCAGCCCGAGGACGGCCAGCAGCAGCATCTCGGCGCTGTCCGAGGACACCGCGCGGCTGACCAGGCGGCCGTGCCGCAGCGCCACATAGAGGACGGCGCCGACCGTGCCCAGCGAGATCAGCAGTGTGACCGCGCCGCCCGCGAGGCCCGCCCCGGCCAGCAGGGCGGTGAGGATCGGCAGGTACACCGCCATGGCCAGGTCCTCCAGGACCAGCACGCCGAGGACGACCGGTGTCTCGCGGTTGCCGAGGCGGCGCAGGTCGCCCAGCACCTTGGCGATGACCCCGGAGGAGGAGATCCAGGTGACACCGGCCAGGGCGACGGCGGCCACCGGCCCCCAGCCGAGCAGGAACGCCATCGCGGCCCCGGGCACGGCGTTGAGGATGAAGTCGACGGCCCCGGACGGGTACTGGGTTTTCAGCGTGGTGACGAGTTCGGAGGCGCTGTACTCCAGGCCCAGCAGGAGCAGCAGGAGGATGACGCCTATCTCGGCGCCGGTGGCCACGAACTCCTCGCTGGCCCGCAGCGGCAGGATGCCGCCCTGGCCGAAGGCGAGCCCGGCCAGCAGGTACAGGGGTATCGGCGAGAAGCCCACCCGTCCGGCGAGGCGTCCCAGGAGCCCCAGGGCGAGGATGATCGCCCCGAGTTCGATGAGCATGGCGGTGGTGTCGTGCACGGGCGTCTGACCTCCGTTGATCGGGTCTGCGGCGTCTGTGCCAGGGGGCGTGAGCGCCCGGGGGTACGGCTCGGTGAGCGGGGGGGGGTGGCAGAGGGGGCGTGACCTCGCGCGCCGGGCGACGGGCCCGGGCCACGCGGTGTGCGGCGCCGGCGGTCCGCTGCGCTCCGGCCGTCATCGGGCGGGCTACGCGTGACACGCCATGTCACGCCGCGAGGCCGGGCGTCGGGGCAGGCATCACGCGCCGGCGTCACACGTCGGGCGAGAGGGGACCGCTATGCGGCGCGGCCGGTATCAGGGACGCCGTCACGGGCGGCGTTGTGGACGCGGACGGGCACCACTCGCCCCATGTCACGCCCCCCTCACGCCGGCCCTGGTAGCGGGCGGCCACTGTGTCGTCGTACCGAGCGGCCGAGCGACTGTGCGCGGCCACGCTCAACCGAGCGTAATGGCTCGGTAAAGAATCCTAGCGCACGTCAACCTTCCTCCGTCGTGCGACAGTTCTGAAGGCGACGGCCGGCATCCCGGTGACGGGCCGTCGCCCCTCATGTGCCGGCCGACCGCCGCACGGCCCGCGGCGACGCGCCGAGTTCCTTGCGGCAGGTCTTGTTGAAGGCCTGGAGGTCGGGGATGCCGACCGTCGCCGCGACGGCCGGGATCGCCAGCGTCGACGCGATGAGCAGGTGACGCGCGCGCTCCATACGGCGGCGCCGCACCCAGCCGACGACCGTGTGCCCGGTGCCGTCGCGAAACAGCCGGGTCAGGTGCGTGTGCGACACCCCCGCGGCCCGGGCGATCGCGGGAACGCTCAGCGGGTCGGCCAGGTGCTCCTCGATGTGGGCCATGGCCGCCCGCAGCGCCGGGTGCCGGGCATCGGAGGGCGATGCGGCCGCCTCGGCCAGGCCGGTCGTGCGCCACAGCACCGTCCACAGTTCCGCCGAGGCCCGGACCGGGGACTGGGCACTCGCCGAGATCGTCTGGCGCAGCAAGGCGCTCAGCGCCGCCGCCTCCGCACCGGCGTCCTGCATCGCCGGCAGCCGCCGCCGCTCCCCGTCGCCCGGCAGCCGGAAGTGGGCGTACAGATGCTCGCAGCGCGGGGCGTCGTAGTGGAAGTGCACCTCGGTGCCGGGCGGTACGAGGCTGAGGTGGCCGGGGCGGATCGGGTGCCGGGCGTCGTCGAACTCCAGGGTGCCGGAGTAGCCGTAGAGGTGGAGCTGCCACAGGTGCGGGAGGCGGAAGACCTCGTGCGGGCCGGCCGAGCCGTGCACGCCCACGCCCGCGTGCACCAGGTCGGGCGGCAGGTCGAGGGGGAGTTCCACGAAGGTCGCCATGGTGGAAAATTACCAGTGGTTGCCGATTACAGCCCACGACTGCGGGGCCACGCGCTTCTACGGTTGCGTCATGTCAACCACCACACAGCTGTTGAGCTCCGTCGAGGTGGCGCGGTTCACGGCCCACGGTTTCCTGCGCCTCGACGGCGTCGTGCCCCGCGAGATGAACGAGGAGGCGCTCGGGCTCTTCGCCGCCGGGACGCTGCCCGCCGTGCCCTACGGCACTCCGGTGCCGGCGGCCTTCCCCGACGGTTCCTTCACCCGCCGGCTCCTCGGACTGCCCGCGGTGGCGGGTGCGTTGCGGAGCCTGGTGGGGCCGGATCCGGACGTCGACCACCACTACGTTCACACCCGCATGCCCCGGGAGGGCAGTGCGCAGGCGCTGCACGCCGACGCCCTCATCGACGTGCGGCCCGACGCGTTCGACGTGCAACTCATGTACTACCCGCAGGAGGTGACCGCCGACATGGGCGGCACGCTCGTCGTCCCGGGCAGCCATCTGCGGCGCATCAACGAGTCCGACACCGGCCGCTACCAGAACCTGCTCGGCCAGACCCGGCTGACGTGCCCGGCCGGGACCGTGCTCCTGATGCACCACGGCATCTGGCACGGCGGGCGGCGCAACGACAGCGACACCGTGCGCCACATGTACAAGATCCGCTTCAACCCGACCGTGCCGCAGGTGCGGCTGTGGGACACGCGGGACCTGGACTCGCCGGCGGTGCGCGAGGAGCTGGGGCGTTTCTTCCCCTGGTACGAGCAGGCCACCGGCCGGCTGGAGATCCACAACCGGGTCCTGCTGTGGCGCTCCCTGTCCGCCGACCCAGGCTTCGACATCGAGCACTGGGCCACCCGCATCGCCAACCGTCCCGGCGCGTCCACCCCGCCCGCCACGCCCTCCGCACCACCCGCAGCACAGAGGAGCACCGTATGACCACCACCCGGCAGCAGGTCCTCGTCCTCTACCTCGACAACTCGGCCCTCGATTCCCGGGTCGTCGGCTGGGCCCGCTACGACGGCACGGGCACGACCCGTCCGACCACCGGCGACAGCGACGAACCCCCGTACAAGTCGGGGGTCGACGCCCTGGAGGACGGCTGGCGGCTCTTTCAGGCGTCCCCGCTCGTTCCGCCGTATCCGGGCGCGGAACACGCGACGTCGTTCCTCAAGCACGAGTTCTTCTTCGAGAAGCTCGTGCGCCGGTGAGCCCGGACGCCCCGAGCGCGCTTCTGCGGTTTCCGGGCCGGGCATGACGAAACCCCGGGTGAAGACCCGGGGTCGGTTCGTCCTCGTGTGCGGGTGCTCAGACGAAGGCGCTCTGGCCCGTGATCGACTTGCCGACGATCAGGGTGTTCATCTCGCGGGTGCCCTCGAAGGAGTAGATCGCCTCGGCGTCGGCGAAGAAGCGGGCGATGTCGTGCTCCAGCAGGATGCCGTTGCCGCCGAAGATCTCCCGGCTCCAGGCCACGACCTCGCGCATCCGGGAGGTGACGAACGCCTTGGCCAGCGAGGAGTGTTCGTCGCGGAAGATGCCCGCGTCCTGCAGCCGGGCGAGCTGCGTCATCATGCCCCAGGAGGCGGTGATGTTGCCCAGGCTCTTGACCAGCAGGTCCTGCACCAGCTGGAAACCGCCGATCGGGCGGCCGAACTGCTTGCGTTCCCGGGCGTAGTCCAGGGCGAGTTCGTAGGCGCCGACCATGACGCCCAGCGCCTGCCAGGCCACTCCCGCACGGGTCGCGCGCAGGATCTCGGCGACGTCGCGGAAGGAGTCGATGTTCTGCAGCCGGTTGGCCTCCGGCACCCGGACGTCGGTCAGGGTGATCTCGGCGTTCTCCACGATCCGGAAGGCGATCTTGCCCTCGATCTTCACGGGGTCGAAGCCGGGCGTGCCCTTCTCGACGACGAAGCCCTTGACGTGGTTGTCGTCGAGGTCGCGCGCCCACACCACGACGTAGTCGGCGAAGGTGGCGTTGCCGATCCACTTCTTGGCGCCGTTCAGGACCCAGGTGTCGCCCTCGCGCTTGGCGGTGGTGCGCATGCCGCCCGCGACGTCGGACCCGCCGAGCGGCTCGGTCATCGCGAACGCGCCGATCTTGTCCATGGCGGCCATCGCCGGCAGCCAGCGGTCGCGCTGCTCCTGGTCGCCGCCGGAGTAGACGGAGTACATGGCCAGGCCGTTGTGGACGCCGAAGAAGGTGGACACCGAGGCGTCGGTGCGGGCCATCTCCATGGCCATCGTGCCGCTGAGCAGGTTGCTGACGCCGGGACGGTGCTCGCCGTAGCCCTCGTAGGGGAGACCGGCGAGGCCGCTCTCGCGGAACAGGCCGATGAGCTCCGTCGGGAACTGGTCCTTGCCCCAGTTCTCGTTCACCAGCGGCTTGACCTCGTCGCGCATGAGGGCGCGGGTCTTGAGGAGGAGCTTGCGCTCGTCGTCGGGCAGCAGCGCCTCGTAGTCGTAGAAGTCGGCGACCAGCTGGTCCTGGAGAGGTTCTTGCGTGGTGGTCATCTCAGTTCTCCTCCTTGTCCGCGCTGTCCAGGGCTGCCAGGACAGCGAGTTGCCTGCGGTCGCGCGTCTCGGTGAGCTCCGAGTACGTGGAGGAGCCGTAGGCCTTTTCCACGGCTTCGATGAGCCGTTCCTGTGCTTCCTCTTGTTCCTTCTGTTCCATGTCATGCGCCGGGGTGCCGAGTCCCGCGCCGGTCTTCTGCATCGACTTGCCGATGTGCTCGACCAGGTGCCGGTAACCGCCGGGTCCGCCGCCCAGGTGCGCGCCGAGGAACGGCCCGACGGTGGCCCAGCGCAGGCCCAGCGAGTTGATCACGACCTTGTCGAGGTCCTCGGGGGTCACCACGCCCTCCTGCACGAGGTACGCGGCCTCGCGGCTGAGGGCGTTCTGCAGGCGGTTGCCGACGAAGCCGGGGATCTCCTTGCGCTCGACGACCGGGGTGCGGCCGACCGATGTGTAGAAGTCCACCGCGTCCAGCACGGCGTCCTCGCCGGTGCGTATCCCGGGGACGACCTCGACGAGCGGGACCAGGTGCGGCGGGTTGAAGGGATGGCCGATCAGCACCCGTGCGGCGTCCTCGTCGGACAGCTCCCCGGTGAACGCGCTCGACGGGATCGCCGAGGAGGAGCTGAGCAGCAGGGCGTGTGCGGGTGCCTCCCGGGCGAGCGTGGCGAACAGGTCCTTCTTGAACTCGGCCCGCTCGGGTCCGTTCTCCTGGACCACGTCGGCGTCCCGGACGGCCTCGGCGACGTCCGCGGCGAGGTGCACGCGGTCGGCGAGGCCGGTGACGTCCAGGCCGCGGGCGGCCAGATGCGGGGTGTAGGTGGCCAGGGCCTCGTCCACGGCCTCGGCGAGGTCGGGGCGCGGGTCGCTCACCCGGACGGTCAGGCCGTGCGCGGCGAACAGCGTGGCCCAGGACAGTCCAATGGTCCCGGCGCCGATCACCGCGGCGGTACGGAAGGCGCGGTTCATGACGCGGCTCCCTTCAGGTAGTCGTGGACCGGCTCGACGCCTGCCAGCGTCAGGTCGGTGAGGATGTGGCTGGCGGAGACGACGTCCAGCACCGGCAGGTCGGCCAGCGGGGCGAGCACGTGCTGGAACAGCTGGAGCCGGGCGGGGCCGGTCCAGGCGCCCTTGACGGTGACGTCGGTGATGCGGGTGCGGACGAGTTCCTGCACGCGCGGCAGACCGTCGTAGCCGGGGATCGTCTTCAGCATGAAGGTGGGCACGGTGATCTGTGCCTCGGCCTCGGCCCGGTCCAGCTCGTGGTGCTTGTAGCCCATGGTCGCGGTGGCGACCCGCAGGCTGCCGTGGTCGAGGGTGCCGACGAGCGCGCCGGAGTCGACGTACAGCGCCGGGGAGCCGATGACCTTCGGGTAGGCGGAGACCTCGCGGCCGGAGGCGGTGGCCGGGAAGTTGTCCAGGTGCATCGTGTGCAGGTACTCGCCCCGTTCGCCCTCGAAGCTGACGGGGATCGCCTGGCCGGCCTCGGTGTAAGGGCCGTAGCCGCTGACGTCGCCCATCTTCATGACCTCGAACCGGACCAGCGGCTCGTCGATCCGCAGCGGTTCGGGGACGACGGCCCGCAGCGCGTCGGGATCGGTGCGGTAGACGACGTTGAGGTACTCGCGGTCGGTGAAGCGCGGCACCATCGGCGCGTACGCCGGGCTGGTGAGGGGGGTGGTGACGTGCTGTCGTACGTCTGCGGCCATCATGTCCGGCTCACCGCCCGGTCCAGCGCGCGGGGCGGCGCTCGGCGAAGGCGGTCATGCCCTCGCGTACGTCGTCCGAGGCCATCAGCGACTTCATCCGCGTGCGCTGGAAGGCGAAGGCCTCCTCGTCGGACGCCCCCTCTGCGGCGCGCACCACGCGCTTGACCGCGGCGAGGGCGAGCGGGGCGTTCTCCGCGACGCGTTCGGCCAGCCGGAGCGCCTCGGCGACGGCCTGCCCCTTCCCGGTCACCCGGTTGGCCAGGCCCAGTTCGCCGGCCCGGCGGCCGTCGACGGGGTCGCCGGTCAGCAGGAACTCCATCGCCAGGTGGTGCGGGATGCGCTGGGGCAGCCGGATCACGCCGCCGCCCGCGGCGATCAGACCGCGCTTGACCTCGGGCAGACCGAACCGGGCGTCCTCGGCGGCGACGATCAGGTCGCAGGCCAGGGCCAGTTCGAAGCCGCCGCCCATGGCGAAGCCCTCCACGGCGGCGATGAGGGGCTTGTCCGGCCGGGCCTCGGTCAGGCCGCCGAATCCGCGGCCCTCGACGTCGGGCGACTCGCCGCGCAGGGCCGCCTTGAGGTCCATGCCGGCGCTGAACGTGCCGCCCTCGCCGGTCAGGACGCCGACCCGCAGGGCGGGGTCGGCCTCCAGCTCGTCGAGAGCGTCGGCCAGCGCGGTGGCGGTCGCGGCGTTCACGGCGTTGCGGGCCTCGGGGCGGTCCAGGGTGATGAGCAGGGTGGAGCCGATGTGTTCGGTGCGCACGACGGGAGATGCGGGGGCGCTCATGGCTGTTCCTCCTGTGACGGTCTGCTGACGATCAGCGGGTGGTGGCGTCGAGTTCGGCGAAAACGTCCTCGGTGTCCTGGCCCGCGACGGGAGCGAGGCGGCGGATCGAGCCGGGGGTGGCGGAGAAGCGCAGCGGGATGCCGATGGTGCGGACCGTGCCCTCGGTCGGGTGCTCGACGCTGTCGAGCAGGTGGCCGTCACGGACGTAGGGGTCGTCGTGGGCACGGTCGAGTTCCAGCACCGGGGCCATCGGGATGCTGTGCTTGGCGCACACCTCGGCCCACTCTTCGGTGGTCAGCGCCGGTGCGCAGGCCGCCAGCAGCTCGGCCAGGTCCTCGTGGTCGGCGCTGTCGATGGCGTCGCCGTTCACGCGCGGGTCCTCGGCGAGGTCCGGGCGTCCGGCGGCGGTGAAGAAGTCCCGGTAGTTGTGCGGGTTGTACGGCATGACGCAGGCCAGACCGTCCTTGGTGCGCACGGCCTTGTGGCCCTTCAGCATCGACAGCGCGAAGCCGGTGGGGCCGGTCTCGGGCACGTGGGTGTGGCCCGCGAGGTGCTCGACCAGGTTGAAGGCGATCAGGGTGTCGGTCATCGGGATCTCGACGAGCTGGCCCTGGCCGGTGTTGTTGCGGTGCAGCAGGGCGGCCAGCACGCTGTAGGCGATGGTCAGCGAGGAGACCTTGTCGCCGATGATGGTCGGCAGGTAGACGGGCTCGCCGAGCGCCCGGTCGGCGATGTCGACCAGACCGGAGGCGGCCTGCACGGTCTCGTCGTACGCGGCGTTGCCGGCCCGGTCCGAGTCGCTGCGGAAGCCCTGGGCGTGCGCGTAGACGAGGCCGGGGTTGCGGGCGGCGATGTCGTCGTAGGACAGGCCCAGGCGGTGCAGGGCGCCGGGGCGCATGTTGGTGATCAGTACGTCCGCGGTGTCGATCAGCCGCAGGGCGCGCTCGCGGTCGGTGTCGTCCTTGAGGTCGAGGGCGACGCTGCGCTTGTTGCGGTTGACGTTGAGGTTCAGCGGGGTCATGCCCGGGGTGGTCTTGTAGTGGCCCACGCGGACGGTGTCGGCCGGCGACTCGATCTTGATCACGTCGGCGCCCAGGTCGCCGAGGATCTGGGCGGCGTAGGGGCCCATCACCACGGTCGAGAGGTCGATCACGCGGACGCCCTGCAGCGGGCCGGCGACGGTGTCATTGATGTCCGCCATCGGTTTCTTCACTCCTTCGCTCGCCATGTGTGTGTATCTGGAAACTAAGTTAGCGCGGCGAGCCTGCGAGGGGAAACGAATGGCATGACCGAATAACGAAAAGCGGTATGACCACAGTGGTCATACCGCTTTTCGTGAAGGTTTTACGGTGATTATGAGTGGAGCGGCTCGGCGAACACCTCTCGAGCCACCTCAATGACTTCCCGCAGGTCACCGCCGTTGGCTCGGTCCTTGCGCCAGATCAGACCCGTCTCCAGACGGGGGTGGAAATCGGAGAAGGGAAGGACGGTGACGTTGTCGAGACGGTAATTCTGCACCGGACTTCTCGGATCCAGCATGGAAATGGAGAACGCCAGACCGCTGGAGACTATTTCGGAGATTCCCTCGAATGTGGCGGTGCCCAGTTCGATGCGCTGCTTGATGCCGAGTTCGGCGAGCTGCTGGTCGAGGCCGCGGAAGTAGGCGTTGGTCACCGCCGTCGGAGAGCCCGCGTAGGCGAGTTCCGCCAGTTCCGCGAGGGCGACGGACTCGCGCCCCTCGAACCGGTCCCGGGGCACGACCGCGCCGAGCCGCTCCGACATCACCGGCATCTGCTCCAGCGCCGGATCACCGCCGGCCGGGAGCCGGGCCAGCGTCAGCGCCAGCCGGCCGTCGCACACCGCGTCGACGAGCCGGTCGGTGCCGCCGGGCCAGCGTTTGATCTCGAACCGGTCGCCGACCCGCTCGGCCAGGGCGTCCATCCGTTCCCGCAGGTCGGGATGGACGCCGGTGGGCACACCGAGCAGCAGGGTGGTGCGCTGCGGGCGGGCCGTCTCGTCCAGCCGCCACTTGATGGAGTCGACCTGCTCCAGTACTCCGCGGGCGATCGGCAGCAGCGCGTTGCCGGCCGCGGTGAGCCGTACGTGATGGGTGTCCCGGTCGAACAGCCGGTGCCCGACCTCGTTCTCGAGGTCCTTGATCCGCCGGCTCAACGGGGAGGCGGCCATGTGCAGTTTGCGGGCGGCGGTGGAGAAGTTCAGTTCTTGGGCGACGGCGAGGAAATAGCGCAGGTGCAGGAGCTCCACGGGATCAAGCCTAAAGGGTGGCGCCCAGGTCAGGGCGGTCCGCGCCCCGCTGGACGACTTCGCCGCCTCGTTCCCGCACCAGCCGAAGCAGCGGCGCGAACCGTCCCGTCAGGTCACCCCCTTGCCCGCACGAACACTGTGATCAATGGATAAATCGCCTAGAATTTGCCGGAGTTGACTTCAGCTAGGGGTGAGGATGCGCTCTGCCGTCACCAGCTCCCCGGAAGGCCGGCCGACCTGATGTCCCTCCTCCCCGAGCCCGGGCCGGATGACCTCGATCCCCCGCCCGCCTCCCTGGCGGGGCCCGAGGGTGATGCCGTGGCCTGTGGACCCGGTGCGGCCGCGCGTACGTGGGTGGCCCGAATCGCTATGCCCTCCGTCATGGCGCTCGGTGGCGCCGTCGTCTCTTACGCCAGCGTCGGCGAGGGGTTCGCCGGAAGCCCGTCCCTGTCCCAGGTCGTCGCCACGGGCCTGACGGCCGGCATCACCTATCTCGGTACGGCTGCCGTGACCGACCGCGGCGTGGCGGATCCGCGTGGTGTCAGCGAACCGCGCGGGGCTCAGGACATGCCGTCGGAACAGCCGACCATAGCCCTCTGCTACCTGCCAGGGGAGCGGACCTGGGCGGACTGGACCGCCACGGTACTGGTCCGCGCCGGGTTCACCGTCCTGCGGCGGGGCGGACTGCCGCCCCGGGACGACGAGCCGGAGCAGGCCGTACAGCAGCTTCTGGACGGTGCCGACAGCGCCCTGGTCCTGCTCCCCGAGGTCCCGCCGCAGAACCTGGCCCATTACACCGGATGGCAGCACCAGCTGATCGCCGCCCATGAGGCGGGCGAGCCGATCAGCTGGATCCGCTATGGATCACTAGATCTCTGGGGCGACGCGCGGCAGGGGGAGGCCGATCCGCTCGAGACGCTGCCCCACGACGCCTGTCTGGACCTGTCGTCCCGGGAACCGGATGTGGCCGCGTCCGCTCTGGTGACACGACTCCACCGGTTGGGCCTCACACCAGGGGGTGCGGTGACAGACGTGGCACTCCTCGCCGCTGGGCTCGGCTACCCCGCATGGGGCGCGGCCATCACCAACTTCCCCCCGCGCAACCCCCACTTCACGGATCGTGACACTGCTCTGGCCACGCTCGCGCAGTGCTTGCTCTCGGACGACGGCGGGTCCCGCCCCGACGCCGGTGGCTTGGTGGGTCTGCCGGGAGTCGGCAAGACCCAGACAGCGCTGGAGTTCGGACATCGCTTCGGCAGCCACTACGACGTGGTGTGGTGGGTCAATGCCGAGCGCCAGGTGTCGTTGAGCGGCCAGCTCTCCGAACTCGCACGGACCCTGGGGGCGGAGGAGGTCCCGGACCTGACAGTGATGCTCACCCGGCTCTGGAGCGCTCTACGCGAGCGGAGCCGCTGGCTCCTTGTCTACGACAACGTCGAGCAGCCCCCGGATGTCTCCACTATCTGGCCCCGAGCGTCGAACGGCGACGTGCTGATCACGTCGCGCAACCCCAATTGGGGCTCCCTGGGCGTGACCCGGGTCCCCTTGAGAGCCTTCGACGTGGACGACGGGGAGGCCTTTCTCCTCAAACGCACGCGGGAGTCCGACCGCGAGGCCGCGCGGGACGTCGCCGCCCGGCTGGGCGGTCTTCCCTTCGCCTTGGAGTACGTCGGCGCCTATGTGGAGGAGCGCCGTGCGTCGCTGGCCGGATACCGAGCCCTGCTGGGCGAGGGACCGCGCCACATGTCAGCAGCAGCCGACACGGATTGGTTTGCCTCGGCCATGGCCACTTCCTGGAATGTCAGTTTCGACTCAGCGAACGACGAGAATCCGCACGTCCGGGCGCTGCTCTCCGTCTTCTCCTTTCTGGCGCCGGACGACATCCCAAGAGACCTGGTCCCCGAGCACGTGGGTGTCGTCGGCGGGGAGCGAGGGGGGCTGCCGGCCACGCGAGCCGAGTACGACCGCGCGCTGGCGGTCCTTGTCAGGCTGTCGCTGGTCGACGCCACGGAGGACCGCATCACCATCCACCGCCTGGCTCAGGAGTACGTGCTCAGTCGGATGGCCGGCCCCGAGGAACAGCGCTGGGCGGTCTGTTCGGCCCTGGCCTTGGTGAACGCGGCGTTCCCTCTGGAGCCTTCGAGCCCGGCGTCCTGGGTGACGTGCCAACGTCTCATGCCGCACGTTCTGGAACTCACCGAGGCGCGGGCGGCCCACTCCCCGCTGCTACGGGAGCGCTGTCCCGCCGTATTGGGATCACTGCTACTGCGTGCCGGACGCTATCTGCACCTCCGGGGCGAACACCGTCCGGCGCGGGCACTGCTGGAGCAGTCTCTGGAGGTGGAGTCGTCACGAGTGGAACCCGACCGACTGGCGAGGGCCACGGTGCTCGCCGCACTCGGCCGTGTCTACTACCACCAGGCCGAGCTGAGGGAGGCCCGCCGCGTGATCGAGCAGGCCATCGCGGCGGCGGTCGGCGAGCTCGGCGACCAGGATCACTTCGTGGGCCGGCTGCGCCTCCATCTGAGCCGAATTCTGAGAGAGTCGACCGCATTCGAGGAAGCCGAGCGGGTCGCCCTTGAGGTGCTGGAGCACGTGCGTCAGTCCGACGGCGTCCGGCCTCCGCTGGTAGCGGAGGCGTGGGTGACGTACGGAGACGCCCTGTGGAGGCGCGGCCGTCTCCAGGAAGCCGCCGACGCCTACCGCAAGGCGCTCGAGGTGCGTTCGGCCCTGCCGGACACCCCGGCCATCGACATGGCCACGTGTCACAAGCATCTCGGCATCATCAGCAGGGAACTGGACGACCTCGACACAGCGGAGCAGGAACTGCGCACGGCGCGCACCCTGCTCATCGCAGACTACGGGGCCGACTACGGGGAGAACCACCGCGACGTGATCGATGTCGACGGTCATCTCGCCGAGGTCCTGCGGCGCTCGGGGCGCCTGGAGGAGGCGTACGGACTGCTGCGGCGGGTTGTCGCGGTGCGGGAGGAGGAGTTCCAGGACCACCCGGATGTGGCGGGCAGTC
The DNA here is from genome assembly GCF_001280065.1 of Streptomyces sp. NRRL B-1140. Taxonomy (GTDB): domain Bacteria; phylum Actinomycetota; class Actinomycetes; order Streptomycetales; family Streptomycetaceae; genus Streptomyces. The sequence continues at coordinate 421,046 of NZ_LGEA01000091.1, read as the reverse complement.
TCACGAAACTGGGTGCGCTGCTGTGCGACCAGGGCCGCTACGAGGAATCGATGTCAGTGCTGAACCGGGCCGTCGCCATGTTCGAGCGGTGCATGGGCAGTGAGCACCCCTACGTTGCCGACGCGGTGGTCGAGCGCTCCCTGACCCGGCGTGCGGCGGGGGACCAGGAGGGCGCGGTGACTGACATCGACAGGGCCGTGTCCCTCTATGTGGCCCGGTATGCGGTCGGGCACCCCGACCTCGAGCGGGCGCAGCGTGTGCGGCAGGCGATCACTCCGTAGGAGCGGGCGGGCCGTACTCCGCCCTGTACGCACGCCGCCGGGGCGGCCGCTTTCTCCCTCGGCTCGGATGGGCCCGCCTCCCGAACGCGAGGTCCGCGCCCTCGTGGAGAAGGTCGCTTCAACACCGCGATGGCCTCCTGACAGCTGCCGAGCGAGTGAATACGACCTTTTCCGTACAGCGATCGTCGGCGCACCGGGAAGGCATGCCCCACCTCCGACAAGCGATGGGCGGGAGACAGCCATGCCGAAGTTCCTCATTCAGGCCGGCTACACCACCGAAGGCACCAAGGGCCTGCTCAAAGAAGGGGGCAGTGGGCGCCGGGCCGCCGTGGAGCAGGTCGTCAGCGGGCTCGGGGGGCGGGTCGAGGCGATGTACTTCGCCTTCGGGGACGACGACGTCGTGATGATCGTCGACTTCCCCGACAGCGTCTCCATGGCGGCAGTCAGCCTCACCGTCAAGGCCAGCGGGACCGTCCGCACCCGGGCGACGCCGCTGCTCACCGTCGAGGAGATCGACGGGGCCGTCCGCCGGGAGGTCACCTTCCGGGCGGCGGGAGCGTGAGGGGGGTATGCGCCCGCGGCGAGGCGTCGCGCCCCGTCACGCCGGCTCGGACACCCGGCGATGGCCGGAGAGGACGACGAGCCCGCCGATGGCGGCGAGGCCCGTCAGGACGGTGCCGAAGAGGGTCGTACCGGCCGGCAGTCCCACGGCGTCCATGAGGTAGCCCGTGGATACCGGGAGCAGGCCGGCCGGGATGTAACCGCCCACGTTCAGCGCGGCGTTGGCCTCGGCGAGGCGCTGCGCCGGAACGGTGGAGTTGAGCAAGGACAGTCCGCCGAGCTGACCCATGCCCTGACCGGCCCCGGCGAGCAGGGCGGAGGCGACGAGCAGCACGACCGAGGAAGCGTGCACGGCGGCGATCAGCGCGGCCATGCTGAGGGTGGTGCTGATCGCACCGGCGGTCAGGATGGTGCGCCGGGGCAGCTTCTGCACGGCGAACTGGACGCCGGTGGCGGCGAGGAACATGACGAACGCCATGGATCCGGCGACGATCCGGCTGGTGGTGCCGAGCAGTTCGGTCAGCAGGGTGGGGCCCAGCGACAGCACGAAGGACGTGGCGGTGATGCCGGGGGCGAACACCGCGATGCCGAGAGTGAGGTGGATGCCGTTGCCGTGCGGGACGCCGGGCACGCGCAACCAGGCGCCCTCGCCGCGGGCGGCGGGGCGGCGTACCGGCATGTGCAGCACGGCGAGGACGGCCGTGAACAGCAGAACCGCCTCGACGACGAAGACGGTGGCGGTGGGGGCCGGGAGCGTCTCGGACAGCACGCCGGCGAGCAGCGGGCCGAGGCCGGCGCCGAAGACCATCGCGCACGAGGCGAGCAGGGCTGCCAGCCGCTTGCGCCCAGGGCCCGCCACGTCCGTCACGGCGGCCATGCCGGCGGAGACGACCGCGCCGACGGCGATGCCGGTGAACAGCCGGGCGACGATCAGTGCGGCGACCGACGTGGCGGTCGCGAAGATCGCGCAGGCGGCCAGGGCGAGCGCGAGGGCGGGCAGCAGCACGGCTTTGCGTCCCAGCCGGTCGGAGACGACGCCCGACATGAGCAGCGAGCCGAGCAGTCCGACGATGTAGAAAGCGAAGACGACGGTCAGGGTGCCCTTGGAGAACCCGATGTCGCGCTGCCACAGCACGTACAGCGGGGTCGCCGCGTTGGACAGCACGAAGACGGCGGTGACCGGCCAGGCCGTCAGCCAAACCCACCAGGTGGGCGTGGGCGCCGTGGGCGGGGCCGGTTCCGGCTGTGCGGCCTGCTGTTCGTCCACCGTCTCGGCGAACAGGGTCCGGCTCTGCGACATGAGGTGCTCCCTCCGGCGAGGTTGGTACGAGTTTTCTCGAACCTAGCATGCAGTACGATTGAACTCGTACAAAGGATTTCGGCGACAGGGAGCTGGCCATGTCCGCGACGGTTCGACAAGCGCCGGTCGTCAAGGTGGTGCCGGAGCCGGAGAACCTGCCCGATCCGCTGCCCGAGCCGGCGGTCGGTGAGCTGCGGCTGGAGACCGTGCTGGGCGCGCTGAGCGACCCGCTGCGCCTGCGCATCGTGCGCAAACTCCTGCTCGAGTCGGAGGCGTTCGACCACTCCTGCGGCTGGTTCGGCCTCGACCGCCCCAAGTCCTCCCTCACCCACCACTTCAAGGCATTGCGCGAGGCCGGCGTCACCCGCCAGCGCCAGTACGGCCTGGAACGCCGCAGCCACGTCCGGGTGGACGACCTGAACGCCCGTTTCCCGGGGCTGCTGGATCTGGTCGCGGCTTGGACACCGCCTGACGCGCCCTGAAACGGGGCTTCCCCGTCCGGCGCGTGAGGCCACCGCCCCCGTTACGGTTTCGGGAATCGGCCGCACACGAGGGGGCGTACGTCGGCATGGGCACACGAGGGCAAGGGCGAGGGCGGGAGCGGGGCAGGGCCCTCGCGACGGCTCATCCGCTTCTGGTCGACATCGGCGTCGCGCTGCTTGTCCAGGGCGCGATGACCATGCCGTTCCTCGTGCCGCGCGCGCCGGGGCTGCCGCCGGCGACCTGGGCCGCGTACGGGCTGAGCACGCTCACCGTCCTGCCGCTGGTCTGGCGCAGGCGCGCCCCCGTCGCCGTGCTGTTCGCGGTGCTGGCCACCAGCGCGCTGTACCGGCTGACCGTCGACGGGCCGGGACAGCCGTTGCCGTACACCGGGCTGATCGTCACCTACACCGTCGCCGCGCTGGCGAGCCCCCGCAAGCGGCTCCTGACCGGACTCGTGCTGCTGGCCGCCGTGCCGGTCGGGGTGTGGCTCAACACCCGGTCGGCCCGTGAACTGACCTTCTCGCTCTTCGTGTTCGCCTCCGCCTACGGGTTCGGGCGGCTGACCGACGCCCGGCAGCGGGCCCACCGTGTCGAGGCCGAACAGGCCGCCGCGCGCGAACGGGCCCGGATCGCACGGGAGATGCACGACGTCCTCTCCCACGCCGTGAGCCTGATGATCGTGCAGGCCGAGGCCGGACCGGTGGCCGTGCGGGTCGCGCCCGATCGGGCCGTGGCCGCCTTCGACGCCATCTCCGCGACCGGGCGGGACGCCATGACACAGTTGCGGAACATGCTGGGCGTGCTGCGGGACGACGCCGACGAGCCCGGTTCCGCCGCCCCGCGCGAGCCGCAGCCCGGACTCGCCGCCCTGCCCGGTCTCCTCGACCGGGTGCGCGGGGGCGGACTCGACGTGACGTACCAGGCCGTCGGCGACCTCCGGCCCGTTCCGGAGGGCGCCGGGGCCACCGTCTTCCGGGTGGTCCAGGAGGCCCTGACCAATACCCTCAAGCATGCGGACGCACGGTCGGTGCACGTCCGATTGCACTACGGGGCAGACGAGTTGGGGGTCGTTGTGATCGATGACGGAAAGGGACCGCGAGGGACGTCCCGCCGGGGCGGGCACGGGCTCGCCGGGATGCGGGAACGGGCGGCGGCGCACGGGGGCAGCGCGACCGCGGGGCCCGGCGCGGACGGGCGGGGGTTCGAGGTGCGGGTGCGGATTCCCGTGCCCGAGGCGGCGGAGGCCGGGCGATGACGCTGCGTGTCGCCGTCGCCGACGATCAGGAGCTCGTGCGCAGCGGCTTCGCGATGATCCTGGACGCGCAGCCGGACATCGAGGTCGTCGCCGAGGCGGGTGACGGGGCCGAAGCGGTCGAGGCGGTACGGCGGCACGCTCCGGACGTGGCGCTGCTCGACATCAGGATGCCGCGCATGGACGGGATCGAGGCCTGCCGCGCGATCAGCGCCCTGGGCGACTGCCGGACCGTGATGCTGACGACCTTCGACTCCGACGAGTACGTGTACGACGCGCTGCACGCGGGCGCGAGCGGCTTCCTGCTCAAGGACGTCCGCCGGGACGACCTCGTGCACGCCGTGCGGGTCGTCGCCCGGGGGGACTCGCTGCTCGCGCCCTCCGTCGCCCGGCGCCTGGTGGAGCAGTACACCCGGCCCGCCGCCGCCCGGAACCGCCGGCCCGATCCCCGGCTGGACGTCCTGACCGCCCGGGAGCGCGAGACGCTGCTGCTGCTCGCGCGGGGCCTGTCGAACGCCGAGATCGCCGCGGAACTGGTGGTCAGCGACCACACGGTGAAGACGCACGTCGGCAACGTGCTGGCCAAACTGGGCCTCAGGGACCGGATCCAGGCCGTGATCTGTGCGTACGAGACGGGCCTCGTCGCCGCCGGGGATCCCCCGCCGGGGGGAGGGGCCCGGGCCGGGTCCTCCCCCATGCCGGCGAGAAAGTGACGCCGCAGGACCACCGGCGGAGGCGATCCGCGCGGCGGCTCCGCTCCGGAGGATGAAGGCGTCGCACAACGTCGGCCCCTCTCACCGGAGTTCGCCATGAAGACCCGTACTCGTCTGCTCACCGCCGTCGTGCTCGTCGCGGGCATCGCCGCAGGACCGGCCGTGCTCCCGGCCGCCGCCTCCGCCCCGGCCGCCCCGACGGCCGCACGCGTCACCGCGGAGCAGTCCCCGGACACCGCCCTACAAGCCGCGATCGCCGGGCTGCCCGCCGCCGACGCCACCGCCGCACTCGTGCGGGTAGGGGGCACGGAAGGGGTGTGGCGGGGCAGTTCGGGCGTGCACGACCTGCGGTCCGGACGGCCCGCGGATCCCGCCGCCCGCTTCCGCGCCGGGTCCGTGACCAAGGTCTTCACCGCGGCGGTCGCCCTGCGACTGGCCGAGGAGGGCCGCCTGGACCTCGATCGCACCGCCCGCTCCTACCTCCCGGACCTGATCCCGGCGTCGTACGCGGGCGTCACCGTCCGGCAGCTCCTGAACCACACGCACGGCATCCCGGCGCCGGACTTCCCCGGCACCACCGTCGAGGAGTGGTACGCGAACCGTTTCCAGGTCCACGACCCCGAGGACATGGTCCGTTCGGCGACGTCGAAGAAGCGCGAATTCGCGCCGGGCGAGCGGCAGCACTACCTCAACGTCGGGTACACCATCGCCGGCCTGCTCATCGAACGCGCCACCCACGACACCTACGAGCGTCAGGTCGCCCGGCGGGTGCTCGGGCCGCTGGGACTGCGCGACACGTACTTCCCGGGGGCGAACCCGCGCATCACCGGGCCGCACAACCACGGCTACCAGACCATGCGGCTCGACGACGGCACGACCGGACTCCGGGACGTCTCCGTGTGGGGGTCGACGGACGGCTGGGCGGCCGGGGACATCGTCTCGACCACCGCCGACCTGGAGCGGTTCACGCAGGCCCTGTTCCGTGGACGGATCGTGCGCGGGCCGCTGCTGGAGGAGATGTTCACCCTGCCCGAGGCGAGCGACTTCGAGACCGGGGAACCGGCCGCCTACTCCGTCGGTCTGTCCATGAAGGTGCTCGGCGGGCGGGAGGTCTGGGGCAAGACGGGCGGGCGCTGGGGATACAACGCCGCCATCGCCTCCACCCGCGGCGGCTCGCGCACCCTCGTCTACAGCGTCAACTCCACCGACGCCAAGGGCCGGGGCATGAACCGGACCGCCGAGAAGATCATGGTCGCGGCCTACGGCAGACCGTGAGCGGGGCGGGCGCGGGGCTCACGCCGGTGGCGTCGCCCGCACGAGGCCCGTCTGGTACGCGATGACGACCAGCTGTGCCCGGTCCCGGGCGTGCAGCTTGGTCATGGCCCGGTGGATGTGCGTGCGGACGGTCAGCGGGCTGAGGGTGAGGTCGTCGGCGATCTCCGTGTTGGACCTGCCCTCCGCGGCCAGGGCCATCACCTCGCGTTCGCGGACGGTGAGCTCGGCGAGGCGCTCCGGCGGTGCCAGGTGGGTGCCGGGGGCGGGGGCCATGAGGAAGCGGGTGATGAGGGAGCGGGTGGCGACGGGCGACAGCAGGGCCTCGCCGGAGGCCACCGTGCGCACGCCGTCGAGCAGGGTGTCGGCGGTGACGTCCTTGCCGAGGAAGCCGCTGGCCCCGGCGCGCAGGGCCTGGGCGACGTAGTCCTCGGTCTCGAACGTGGTGAGGATCAGGACCCGGGTGGCGGACAGCTCCGGGTCGGCGCACAGCTCGGAGGTTGCGGTCAGGCCGTCGGTGCCGGGCATGCGGATGTCCATGAGGACGATGTCCGGGCGCAGCTTCCGGGTCAGGGCGACCGCCTCGGCACCGTCGGACGCCTCGCCGACCACCTCCATGTCCGCGCAGGAGTCGATGAGGATGCGGAAGGTGGCCCGCAGCAGGGCCTGGTCGTCGGCGAGCAGCACCCTGATGGTCATGCGGTGGTTCCTTCGGAGAGGTGGGAGGAGGGTTGCAGGGGCAGCGCGGTGGTGACCTCGAAGCCGCCCTGGGGGCGGGGCCCCGCGCACAGTTCGCCGCCGATGGAGAGGGCGCGTTCGCGCATGCCCATGACGCCGAAGCCGCGGCCCCGGGGGACCTCCGGCACGCTGGGGCCGTCGTTGGTGACGGTGATCAGCAGCCGGGAGCCGGTGTAGACGAGCAGCACGTGGGCGGTCTCGGCGGTGGCGTGCTTGGTGACGTTGGTGAGGGCTTCCTGCACGATCCGGTACGCGGTCAGGTCGACGCCGGGCGACAGCGGCCGCGGTTCGCCTCGCGTGGTGACCGTGACCTCCAGGCCCGCCGACTCGCACGCCGAGACCAGCTCCGGCAGGCGGGACAGGCCCGGGGACGGTTCCAGTCCCGAGGAGCCGGGGGCGTCGTCGTCGCGCAGCAGGCCGAGCGTGGCCTTCAGTTCCCGCAGCGCGGAGGACGTGGTGCCGGTCAGGTCGGTGAGGATCTTCCGGCTCTGTTCGGGGCTGGTGAGCGCGAGGTGCGCGGCCGTGCCGGCCTGGGCGTTGGCCAGGGCCATGTGGTGGGCCACCACGTCGTGCAGCTCCCGGGCGATGCGCACCCGCTCCTCGGTGACCCGCAGGCGGGCCTCCTCCTCCCTGGTGCGCTCGGCGTGTTCGGCCCGGGCCCGCAACGACTGGAGGTAGGCGCGCCGCAGCTGCGTCATCTTGCCGGCGGCGAGCGGCAGCATCAGCCAGAAGATCGGGCCGATCGTCCGGAGCAGCAGGGAGACGTGGTTCATGGAGGCGGAGAACACCGCCGCGAGCGTCACCGCGAGCAGGACGGGAAGGCCGTGGACGCGGGTGGACCTGCGGTCGGTGAGGGCGGCCAGCCAGTAGAGGGCAGCCATGACCGGTGCCAGCAGCAGGGGTGTGACCAGGTAGCCGAGCGCGACCGCGGCCACCGTGCAGGTCCCGGCCACGACGACGGCGGTGCGCGGGTGGGTGCGGTGCTTGAGCAGGACGAGGCAGGCCACGCCCATGAGGGCGGTGGCGGCCTTGTCATGGTCCGGCGGGTCGGCACCGGGCATGGTGAGCGTGCCGCCGAGGGCGGTACAGCCCATCAGTGCCAGGACCATCGCCAGATCGACGAGGAACACGTGGCGTGCCGAGAATTCCTCGAGGCGATCCTGGTAGCGCCGCTCCGGGCTGACGTTCATCGGGCTCTTTCGGTCGGTGGGGCTTCGACCATCGTGGTCGAGGTCGAGCGGGAACGCCCGAGGGGCCGCCCGTGTCCTTCACCACGGACGGCCCGGCGTGCGGGTGTCTCAGGTGCGGGCCGGCTCCAGGTCGCGGGCGCGGTCCCCGGCCGGTACCGGCTCCGGCCGGCTGAGGCCCTCGCCCTCCACGTCGACCCGGGGCAGTGCCCGGTCCAGCCACTTCGGCAGCCACCAGGCCTTCTCGCCGAGCAGGGCGAGGACGGCCGGCACGATCGCCATCCGTACGACGAAGGCGTCGAAGAGGACGGCGGAGGCCAGCCCGAAGCCGATCATCTTGATCATGGAGTCGCTCTCGCCGATGAACCCGGCGAACACCGCGATCATGATGAGGGCAGCGGCCACGACCACCCGGGCGCTGTGCCGGAAGCCGGACGTGACGGCCTGGGCGGGCGACTCGCCGTGGACGTGGGCCTCCCGCATCCGGGAGACGAGGAACACCTCGTAGTCCATCGCGAGGCCGAAGACGATGCCCACCAGGAAGATCGGCATCAGGCTCATGATCGGGCCGGTCTGCTCCACGCCGAGGAGCTCGGCGCCGTGGCCCTGCTGGAAGACCACCACGACCGCGCCGAGGGAGGCCAGCACCGACAGCAGGAAGCCGAGGGCCGCCTTGAGCGGGACGAGCAGGGACCGGAAGACCACCAGCAGCAGCACGACCGCCAGGCCGACCACGACGATCAGGTACGGGACCAGCGCGGCCTGCACCTTCTCGGCGATGTCGATGTTCATCGCGGTGCTGCCGGTGACCTCGTAGGTCGCGCCGGTGCCGGATTCGAGGCCGGGGCGCTCGTCCCGGATGGTGGTGACCAGGTCCTTGGTCTTCTCGTCGGTCGGCGCGGTGGAGGGCACGGCCGAGAAGACCGCGGTGTCGCCGGCTTCGTTGAAGCGGGCCGGGGAGACGGACACGACGCCCTTCGTGCCGCCGATCTCCTTCGCGATCGTGCCGGCGGCGGCCTTCGGGTCGGCGGCGCCCCTGGCGTCCACGACGACGGTCAGCGGCCCGTTGAAGCCCGGCCCGAAGCCCTCGGCGAGCGCGTCGTAAGCCCGGCGCTCGGTGGAGGAGACCGGCTTGGCCTCGTCGCCGGGCATGCCGAGCTGGAGATCGGCGGCGGGCAGGGCGAGGGCGCCGAGGCCGACCACGCCGAGGAGCAGCACGGGGAGGGGGCGGCGCAGCACGAACCGCGCCCAGCGGGTGCCGGCGTTGTCCCCGGTGCCCTCCTCGATCCGGCCGCTCCTGCGGGCCCGCCGGGTGAGCACGGCGTTCGGCCAGAAGCCGAGGAGAGCGGGGACGAGGGTGAGGGCGACCAGTACGGCGACGACGACCGCGCCCGCGGCGGCCAGCCCCATCTTGGTGAGCATCGGGATGCCGACCACGGCGAGCCCGGCCAGCGCGATCACGACGGTGAGCCCCGCGAAGACGACCGCGGAACCGGCCGTGCCCACGGCCAGCGCCGTCGCCTCCTGCGGCGTGCGGCCCTTGGCGCGCTCCTCCCGGTAGCGGGAGACGACGAACAGGGCGTAGTCGATGCCGACGGCGAGGCCCAGCATCATCGCCAGGGTGCCGGTGGTCGTGGACAGGCCCAGGGCGCCGGCCAGGGTGAGGATCGTGGCCATGCTGACGCCGACGCCGACGACGGCCGTCAGCAGGGGCAGCCCGGCGGCGGCCAGCGAGCCGAAGGTGACCAGGAGCACCACGGCGGCTATCGCGACACCGATCACCTCGGCCGCGCCGCCCGGGCCGCCCTCGGCGCCCAGCGCGCTGCCGCCCGCCTCGACGGTCAGGCCGGAGTCCCGGGCCTGCTCCAGGGCCCGCTCCAGGTGGTCGCGGCCGGCGTCGGTGAGGTCGGCGGACTCGACCTTGTAGGTGACTGTGGCGAAGGCCGTCCTGCCGTCCTCGCTGACCGTCTTCGCCCGGAACGGGTCGACGGCGCTCGCGACCTGCGGGCCGTCACCGAGCTCGGCCACGGTCTTCTCGACGGCCTTCCTGTTCCCGGCGGCCGTGACCTTCTCGCCGCCCGGCGCGATGAAGACGACCCTGGCCGTCGCGCTGTCGGCCGTGGCCCCGGGGAAGCGCTGCTCCATCAGGTCGAACGCCTTCTGGGACTCGATGCCGGGCATCGAGAACCCCTCGTCGCCGGCCGCCGGGGCCTTGACGGAGCCCAGCCCCACGGCGGCCAGGACGGCCGCCCAGACCAGGGCGACGTACCAGCGCCGCCGGAAGGCCAGACGGCCCACTCGATACAGGAAAGTTGCCACGGCAGGAGGTCTCCACATCTGGTGTCGGACGTCTGCCCAGCCTCTCCGTGGGGGGCCTGTCCCGTCGTCGTGCGCCTGCCGACAATCTCCGGTACTCGGATCGCAGTACGCGAGGGCGCCGGGTCCACCCCGGGTACGAGATTCCCGAGCCTTCTGAACCGGCCTGTGCTACCTTGGCTGGCGTTGCAGTTTTGGTTCCCAGAGACTTCGAGTGCTCTTTCGACCTTTGTCGACGCGAGCACTCTTTTTTGTTTCCGAGGATTCTCGGATCTCCTTAGGGTGATCATTTCGGCGACTACGGGTCCGCAAGGTGCGGGCCCTGAGTACTGCCCTCAAGGGAGATTCATATGGCTACCGGCACCGTGAAGTGGTTCAACTCGGAAAAGGGCTTCGGCTTCATCGAGCAGGAGGGTGGCGGCCCGGACGTCTTCGCCCACTACTCGAACATCGCCACCTCTGGCTTCCGTGAGCTCCAGGAAGGCCAGAAGGTCACCTTCGACGTCACACAGGGCCAGAAGGGCCCGCAGGCCGAGAACATCGTTCCCGCCTGACGCGTACGCGCATGCCCTGACCGGGGCCCGCACCCTCGCGGTGCGGGCCTCGGCTCGTTTTGTTTGTCTCCGGCTCAACTCTTGCGAATCCTGCGGCACCGCGGTGCCGTCGCGCATTCCTCGACGCGTGCCGCATCGAGGAAGGTTCCCCATGGACCGTACGGCTCGCAGGAACAACGGCTCTCCCCACTCCCGAGGCAACGGGTCCCGATCCCGTAAGCCGGCCGGCCAGGGCACGGCCTCCCGCCCGTCCGGCGGCGGCCGCGGCGGGCGCCGCCCCGCCCCCAGCCGGGAGTTCGCACCGCCCGCCACCATCACCCCGGCGCTGCCCGCCGTCGAGGCGTTCGACGACCTCGACCTGCCCGAGCGGCTGCTCGCCGCGCTGCGCTCCGAGGGGCTGACCGCGCCGTTCCCGATCCAGGCGGCGACCCTGCCGAACTCGCTGGCCGGGCGGGACGTCCTCGGCCGCGGGCGCACCGGCTCGGGCAAGACGCTCGCCTTCGGGCTCGCCCTGCTGGCCCGGGTCGACGGGCGGCGGGCCGAGGCCCGGCAGCCCCTCGCCCTGGTCCTCACGCCGACCCGCGAGCTGGCCCAGCAGGTCACCGACGCCCTCGCCCCGTTCGCCCGCGCGCTGCGGCTGCGGCTCGCCACGGTGGTCGGCGGCCTGCCGATCGGACGGCAGGCGAACGCGCTGCGCAGCGGCGCCGAGGTGGTCGTCGCCACGCCCGGACGCCTCAAGGACCTCATAGACCGAGGCGACTGCCGTCTGGACCACGTCGACATCACCGTCCTCGACGAGGCCGACCAGATGACCGACATGGGCTTCATGCCGCAGGTCACCGCCCTGCTCGACCAGGTGCGCCCGGGCGGCCAGCGGATGCTGTTCTCGGCCACCCTGGACCGCAACGTCGACCGGCTGGTCCGCACGTACCTGCACGACCCGGTGGTGCACTCCGTCGACCCGTCCGCCGGCGCCGTCACCACGATGGACCACCACCTGCTGCACGTGGAGGACGACGACAAGCACGCCACCACGACCCGGATCGCCGCCCGCGACGGGCGCGTGATCATGTTCCTGGACACCAAGCACGCCGCCGACCGGCTGGCCAAGAAGCTGCTCGCCGTCGGCGTGCGCGCCATGGCCCTGCACGGCGGGAAGTCCCAGTCCCAGCGGACCAGGACCCTGGCCCGTTTCAAGGACGGCCAGGTGTCGGTGCTGGTGGCGACCAACGTGGCCGCACGCGGCATCCACGTCGACAACCTCGACCTCGTCGTCAACGTGGACCCGCCCGGCGACCACAAGGACTACCTGCACCGGGGTGGCCGCACGGCACGGGCCGGGGAGTCCGGCACCGTCGTCACGCTGGTCCTGCCGCACCAGCGGCGCGAGATGACCCGGCTGATGTCCGATGCCGGGATCACCCCGCAGATCACCCGGGTCCGCTCGGACGAGGCCGAACTGAGCCGCATCACCGGGGCCCAGGAGCCCTCGGGCGTGCCCGTCGTCCTCGCCCCGCCGGCCACCGAGAAGCCCGCCGCGCGCACGGGTTCCGCGTCGAACGGACGGCGGAGCAGGCCGTCCCGGGGCCGCCGCCGCTGAGGCACCGGGCGGGGCGCCGCCCGGCGCGGCGGGGGTACATCCGCGGGCCGGAAGAGCGCCACGACGCCCCCGCCGCCCGTCGCACAGGGGCGACGGCGAACGGGGGCGTCCCGGTGAGGGGCGTGCGGGGGCGTCAGCCGCTCGTCACATCCGTCACCGTCCAGCGCTGGTTGGAACCGGAGTTGGGCTGCCACAGGCCGACGGAGGCGCCGTCGCTGGTGGACTGGCCCGAGACGTCGGGGAGTTGGCCGGTGGCGGCGTTGACCAGAGTCCAGGTGCCGTCGCCGGTCGTGGACATGATCCACTCGGCGGCCCGGTCGCGGCGGCCCTCGTCCGGCTCGGCGACCAGGGCGCCGTCACGGACGGCCAGGCGCTTGTCGGAGGCCGTCTCCGTCAGCACGTACCGCTTGCGGTTGTCCGAGCCGCGGACCTGCTCGACCCGCCAGTGCTGACCGCTCGGGTCGGTCGCGTTCGCGCCCTTGATGACCAGTCCCGTGCCGTTGCCGGCGATGGTGAGGTCCTTGCCGCTCTGGACGCCCGTGAGGCGGTAGGTGTGACCCTTGCGCAGCTCGGCGGCGTCCTTCGCGACACCGGAGACGCCCTTGACGAGGAAGGACGTCACCGACTGGGCGGGCACGGTGAGCGTGGCCTGCTTGCCGGAGACCCGGACGGCCTTCTGCTTGTCCAGCTTGCCGTCGGCGCTGGTCACCACCGGGGTGACCGTGGCGCGGGAGGAGACCCGGCCGAACTTCGACAGGTCGAGCGTGACCTCGCGCGCCTCGGTGGCGCTGTTGACGTGGACGACGGTCGCCGCGTCGCCCTTGCGGGAGATCGCCGCCGTGCTGGAGGTGTCGTTCGTCTTGATCAGCCGGTCGCCGGGCTTGATGTAGTGCGTGAAGTTGCGGGCGGTGTCGAACTTCGTGTTCGTGTAGATCGGGCAGGACTTCAGGGTGTCCTTCGAGGTGCAGCTGAACGGGAGCTGGATCTCACCCCAGTTGCCGCCCTTGGCGGACTCGCCGCCCGGCTTCATGTTGTCGTAGTCCTCGACGGGCTGCCAGAACACCCAGGCCTTGGGCTCCAGTTCCCGCAGGTCGTCCACCATGCGCTGGGCGAGGCCCAGGCCGGGCCGCATGTCCGTGAAGCTCTGGCCGTCGCCCCAGTCGCCCTCGACCTCGCTCATCCACAGCGGCTTGTCGGCGGCCTTGGCCAGGTCGCGGACGGTGGTGCGCTGGCCGGTGCCGTAGGTGTGGACGTTCATCTGGCCGACGAGGTCGCGCACGTCCTGGGGGTAGGAGTTCCAGTTCGTCGCGAAGGTGCCCGGGTTGGTCTCGTCCATCGCGGATATCTCCGCGTGCGAACGGGACTTCTCCAGCACCGGGGCCAGGGCGCGGATCACCTTCTGCTGGAGCTCGGGGCCGATGTGGGCACCCTCCTGGCGTCCGCCGACGGGCTCGCCGTCGGGGCCGAGCTTGGTGCCCCAGTAGTTGGTGTTCGGCTCGTTGAAGGGGTCGAGGGTGTCGACCTTGATGCCGTGCGCCTTCTCCAGCCGCTCGGTCGCCCCCACCAGGTACTTGGCGAAGTCGTCGACCGACCCGGGCTTCAGCTGGTCCTTGCCCGCGTCGAAGTTGCCGGAGACGTAGCCGCTCTCGGTCATGAACCAGGGCGGGGAGTTGCTGAAGGTCTCCCAGTGGGTGATGTCCTTCTTGATGCGGTCGACCCACCAGCGCTGGGTCTTGTCGGCCTTCTTGTTCCAGTCGGCGGGGTCGTCCGCGTCCCACCAGTCGACGTCCTCGCGGGTGGTGCCCGCCGGGGCCTTCCACCAGCCCTCGACCGCGCCGCCGGCCCGCAGGTAGTCCTTGACGTCGGGGGCGTTGCCGCCGCCGATGTTGTAGCGGGCGATGTTCAGGGCGAGGCCCTCGTCGCCGAAGAGCAGCTTGTAGAGCTTCTCGCGGATCGCGGGCGGGTAGTCGCCGGTGGCGTTGGCGAACCAGACCAGGCTGGTGCCCCAGCCCTCGAACTTGTCCCCCGCGTAGGAGGGGTCGGGCCGGACGGTGACCCCGGCGGCCGCGGCCCCGGCCGGCTCGGCGTGCGCGGCGGGCAGGGTCGTCGTGGCCAGGAGGGTTCCGGTCGCCACGGCGGTGACGCCGATGGCCCCGAGGAGCCTTCTCTTACGGGTGCGGTGTGCCATCTCGAGTACTCCAGCTCTTCTGCGTGCCGCGCGTCCCGGCGGGCGCAGAGATCGGGGCCTACGTGGTGCGACTGGTACGGGTTCGGCGGGTTCTCGTACGGTTTCGGCTAGGCAATGTTTACGTAAACATCCACTGGCGGGATGTCTACACTGTCCGAATCTCAGGGGTCAAGGACTCGGTCCGGACCGAAATCCGCGCCCGGTGCGCCGTGAGGGAAGCGAGGGGCAGGTGGGCACGGTGAACGGCGAGAGCGAGCCGGGCGGCACGAGCCGTACGAGACGGCGTGCGGCCCGCCCCCGCCAGGGCGCCTCCATGGCCGACGTCGCCCGGCTCGCCGGGGTCTCCTCCCAGACGGTCTCCCGCGTCTCGAACGGCTTCCCGGGCGTCAACGCGGACACCCGCGCACAGGTCCTGGCCGCCATGCGGGAACTCGGCTACCGGCCCAACAGCGCGGCCCGGGCGCTGCGCCGGGGCGAGTTCCGCACACTCGGCGTGATCACCTTCTCGCTCTCCACCATGGGCAACATCCGCACCCTGGAGGCCATCGCCACCTCCGCCGCCGAGCACGGCTACGCCGTCACCCTGCTGCCCGTGGCCGTCCCCACCCAGGACGAGGTGAACGGCGCCTTCTCCCGGCTGGGTGAACTCGCCGTGGACGCCGTCATCGTCATCATGGAGATCCACCTGCTCGACGCGGCGACGGTCTCCCTGCCGCCCGGCGTACAGGTCGTGGTGGCCGACTCCGACGCCGGGGACCGCTACACCGTCGTCGACACCGACCAGGCGGGCGGCGCCCGGGACGCCGTGCGGCACCTGCTGGACCTCGGTCACGACACGGTGTGGCACCTGGCCGGCCCGGAGGGCTCCTTCGCCGCCCAGCGCCGCGCCAACGCCTGGCGCGACACGCTGACCGCGGCAGGCCGCGTTCCGCCACCGCTGGTCCGGGGTGACTGGTCGGCCGAGTCCGGCTACCGGGCGGGCCTCCTCCTCGCCGACGACCCGGACTGCACGGCGGTGTTCACGGCCAACGACCAGATGGCCCTGGGCCTGCTCCGCGCCCTGCACGAACGCGGCCGCCGCGTCCCCGACGACGTCAGCGTCGTCGGCTTCGACGACATCCCCGAGTCCGCGTCCTTCCTCCCGCCCCTGACGACGATCCACCAGGACTTCGCGCAGGTGGGGCGGCTGTGCGTGGAGGGGGTGCTCAGCAAGATGCGCCAGGCCGGGGCGGAGCACGGGACGACGCTGGTGCCTACGCGGTTGGTGCGGCGGGAGAGTACTGCGCGGAGGCGAAGCTGAAGGGCGCGGGCGAGGAAGCCCGCAGCCATGCGGGCCGCGCCGGGTTTCTAGGCCTGTCTTTCCACTCGCGGCGTCACCAGCCTCAGTCGCTCCGGCTGCCGTGACGTCCACTGGCCGGGTCCGCACTCGGGGCGCAGCACCCAGATCACACCGGCGAGGACATCCGTGACGACACCGAGCCGGTCATTGGCCTCGTCACGGACCACGTCGCCGACCCAGGG
Organism: Streptomyces sp. NRRL B-1140; assembly: GCF_001280065.1. Taxonomy (GTDB): domain Bacteria; phylum Actinomycetota; class Actinomycetes; order Streptomycetales; family Streptomycetaceae; genus Streptomyces. Next base: position 405,080 of record NZ_LGEA01000091.1, on the reverse strand, counting down.
GCTCGCATGCAGTGTCGGGAGGCGTGCCGAGTGCTTGCGTCCTTGTTCGAGCTGACGGATCACATCGACGGACACACCGGAGCGTTCCGCCAGTTCCTCCTGTGTCAAAGAGGCCAGACGGCGCAAGCGGCGCAGGGTCCGTCCCAAGTCATCGTCAGCCACGCTGCCACGGTACGCCGCGACGGAGTGGGGGGCCTGGCAACGCCGTGAATGGATCAAGCAACCGCACTGCCGTTCCCGGAAGGCCAGGAGAGGACGACACGCATGACCGAGCCCTACCCCGACGGCATCGAGCCGTACGCGCACGGCATGCTCGACGTCGGTGACGGAAACCGCGTGTACTGGGAGGTCTGCGGGAATCCCGCGGGCAAGCCCGCTGTCGTGCTGCACGGCGGGCCCGGGTCCGGGGCGGGGCCGTTCTGGCGCCGGCTGTTCGACCCGGCGGCGTACCGCATCGTGCTCCTCGACCAGCGCGGGTGCGGACGCAGTACGCCCGACGCCGCCGATCCGCGGACCTCGCTCGCCGCCAACACCACGCATCATCTGATCGCCGACATCGAGCAGTTGCGACGGCACCTCGGCATCGGGGAGTGGCTCGTCCTCGGCGGCTCCTGGGGCGTGACCCTCGCGCTGGCCTACGCCGAGCGGCACCCCGGGTCGGTGTCCGAGCTCGTCCTGTTCAGCGTCACCAACACCACGCACCGCGAGGTGGAGTGGGTCACCCGGGACATGGGGCGGATCTTCCCCGAGGAGTGGGCCCGCTTCCGGGACGCCGTACCGGAAGCGGATCGCGAGGGGAACCTGGCCGCTGCCTACGCCCGGATGCTCGCCGACCCCGATCCGGCCGTACGGGAGCGGGCGGCGCGGGAATGGTGCCGGTGGGAGGACGTGCACGTCTCCACCGTCCCCGGGCACCGGCCCGACCCTCGCTACGAGGACCCGTGTTTCCGGATGCGCTTCGCCCGCCTCGTCACGCACTACTGGCGGCACGCCGCGTTCCTGGAGGACGGGGCGCTGCTGCGCGACGCCGGGAGACTGGCCGGCATCCCGGGCGTGCTGATCCACGGCCGGATGGACATCAGCAGTCCCCTGGACGTCGCCTGGCGGCTGGCCCGGGTGTGGCCGGACGCCGAGCTCGTCCTGATCGGCGAGGAGGGACACGGCCTGTCGGGGACTTCCACGACGGCGGCGCTGATGGCGGCCACCGACCGGTTCCGGCCGGCCTGAGGGAGCCGCTCCCGGGCCGGGCGGCAGACCGCGGGCGTGAGCGATCCCTCACGGATCCCTTCCGCACGGCTCTGGCCCCGCCGGTCCGCCCCGCCGAGGCTGGACACCATGAATGATCACGCTGCCGAGTCCGAGGACGTCCGCCGCTTCCGGGGGCGGCTCGGGCTCCCCGGCCTCGTCGACGTGCACACGCACTTCATGCCCGAGCGGGTCCTGCGCAAGGTCTGGGAGTACTTCGACTCCCTCGGGCCGCTGACGGGTGGGCTGGAGTGGCCGATCACCTACCGGGAAGCGGAGGCCGAACGGGCCGGGATACTGAGGGAGTTCGGCGTAAGGGCCTTCACCTCGATGCTCTATCCGCACAAGCCCGGCATGGCCCGCTGGCTGAACGGCTGGGCGGCCGGCTTCGCGCACCGCACCCCCGACTGCCTGCACACCGCCACCCTCTTCCCCGAGCCGGACGTCGAGGCGTACGTCCGGGAAGCCGTCGAAGCGGGCGCGCGGGTCTTCAAGGCGCATGTGCAGGTGGGGGCGTACGACCCGGCCGACGACCTCCTCCGGCCGGCGTGGGGCCTGCTGGCCGAGGCCGGGATCCCCGTGGTCATCCACTGCGGTTCCGGTCCGGCGCCCGGCAAGCACACCGGCCCGGGGCCGATCGCGCGGGTGCTGGCCGAGCACCCCCGGCTGAGGCTGATCGTCGCGCACATGGGGATGCCCGAGTACGAGGATTTCCTCGACCTCGCCGAGCGGTACGGGGAGGTGCGGCTGGACACGACGATGGCGTTCACCGACTTCACCGAGGCGCTCGCGCCGTTCCCGCGCCGGGCCCTGCCCCGGCTGGCCGGCGTCGGCGACCGCGTCCTGCTCGGCTCCGACTTCCCCAACATCCCCTACCCGTACCTGCACCAGCTGGAGTCACTGGAGCGGCTGGGCCTCGGGGAGGAGTGGCTGCGGGCGGTGTGCCACGACAACGCGGCGGAGCTCTTCGGGCTGTGAGGCCCGGGGTGCGCCGAGCGGCCGTATGCGGCACTTCAGGGGCTCCGGGGCCCGGCGGTGGGGCCCGGCGGGCGGCCGGGCGGCCGTACCGAAGCCGAGCCGGCGCGCCCCGGTCAGCCGATGTCCACGACCCGGGCCCACGCCGGGGGCGAGTCCGGGACGTACTCGGGGTTGGACTCGTCGTAGGCATCGCTCCCGTACTGGCGCGGGAAGAGGCCGATCACCGTGCGGCACGGGGGCCGGGTGTCCGGCCAGGGGGTCTGGCCGTCGGTCAGGACGACCACGACGTCGGGGGACGGGCGGGTGCGCAGGGCGCGGGTGAAACCGGCCCGCAGGTCCGTGCCGCCGCCGCCCGTGAGCGCGATGCCCTCCTCACGGCACAGGCGGCGGGCGAGCCCGGCCGAGGCGTCGCAGGGCACGACCGTGACGAGGTCGCGACGGCCGCCCACGGCCCGGGCGATCGCGGCGACCTCCAGGAGCGCGCTGCCCAGTTCGGCGTCGCTGACCGAGCCGGAGGTGTCGATGACGACCGACACGCGCGGCGGGCGGCGGCGCAGACTCGGCAGGATCGTGCCGGGCAGGGCGGTTGAGCGCCGGGCGGGGCGGCCGTAGGTGTAGTCCTCGCCCGCGCCGGGGCCGGACGCGGCCGAGCGGACCGCCGCGCCCAGCAGTTCCCGCCACGGCTGGGGCGGGTGGAAGGCCTCCTCGGCCCAGCGCCGCCAGCTCTTCGGGGCCCTGCCGGGGCGGCCGGTGATGCCCTGCGCGACCCGGAAGCGGACCGCGTCCCGCTCCTGCTCGCTGAGGCCGTGCGCACCGCCCGGGCCCAGTTCCCACTCCCGGTCCAGGCCGTCGGCGCCGCTGCCGCAGTCCAGCCAGGCCAGGTCCTGCATCCTCGGGCCCACGGCGAACTGTCTCAGGTACTCCTCCATCAACTCGCCCTCGGCCAGACCGAGATCGCCCGGTACGACGACGTCGTCGGGGCGGGTCAGGCCGTCGCCGTAGACGTCGTCGTTGATCTCGAAGTCGGCGGCGATGTTCATCCGCAGCCGCTCCCCCGGGCCGTGCAGACCCCGCTCCTTCGCGACCCGGTCGCTGCGCCCGTGGTGGTCGCGCAGCAGGTGCGACACCTCGTGCACCCACACGCCCGCCAGCTCCTCGACGGGCGTACGGTCCACGAACCCCGGCGACACGTAGCACCGCCAGTACCGGTCGACGCCCATGGTGGGAACACGCCGCGACTCCACGACGTGCAGGGCGAAGAGGGCGGTGGCGAGGTAGGGGCGGACGCGGGCGGCGTGCAGCCGGGCCGTGAACAGCTTGCCCCGGTCCAGGGCTCCGGAGGCGGGCCCGGGGGTGGTCTCGCGGGCGGGCCGTGGGGAGGTGTCGTGGGCGGGCCCGGGTCCGCCCGGGGCCGTCGCCACCGGCCCGTCATCGCCCGAGCCGCCACCGCCGCTGTTCGTCGTCGTCTTCATCGTCCCGCCTTCGCCGCCGCCGCGACCGCGGCCGTGGTGCGGTCCGCCCTGCGGGACAGGGTCACCACTCCGGCCAGGCGCTCGATCGACGCCGGGACGTCCCAGTCGTCGCGGCGCAGGGACGCGAGGGTGGTCGCGGGGACGACCAGCACGTCCGGAGGGCCGGTCTCCAGGGCTTTGACCAGGAGCGTCCAGGCGGCGTCCCAGCGGGCCCGCTCCGGGCGGTTGCGTACCGCCGCCACGACCCCGTCCAGCGCGGCCTGCCGCAGATCCCCGCGTTCGGGCAGCACCGCACCGGCCGGGTCGGCCAGCAGCGCCTCGGGGTCCGGGAGGTCCATCCGGTCCAGGCTCGCCAGGAGTTCGAGGCCGGGCCCGTCTCCCACCGTGCCCCTGACCAGCAGGGAGAGGACGTCACGGGAGGAGCCGGCCGCGGTCGCGAAGGCGATCAGATGCAGCGTCATCTCCCAGCTGCGCGGGGACGGCCAGGGACCGCCCCGGCGCATCTCGCCGCTGGGCAGCCGGTGTGCGAGGGCGGGACGGGCGGCCAGCAGTCCGCACACCGCACGGCGGGCGAACTCCACGGCCTCCGGCAGCCTCCCCGGGTCGAGCCGGGGCAGGGTCGCCCGCGGCCAGATCCCGCCCAGGCCGCGGACGACGACGTCGGTGTCGTGCGTCCACTGCAGGTGGACGAAGCGGTTGGCGAGCGGCGGGCTCAGTTCCCAGCCGTCGGCCGCCGAGGAACGCGGGTTGGCGGCGGCCACGATCCGTACGCCCGGCGGCAGCCGCAGCGCCCCGATCCGCCGCTCCAGCACGAGCCGGAGCAGGGCGGCCTGCACGGCGGGGGGCGCGGTGGACAACTCATCGAGGAACAGCAGCCCCCGCCCGGCCCGCACCAGGCGCACGGCCCAGTCCGGCGGGGCCAGCGGCACACCCTGCTCGGCCGGGTCGTCGCCGACGATCGGCAGCCCCGCGAAGTCGGACGGCTCGTGCACGCTGGCGATCACCGTGGTCAGCGGCAGATCCAGGGCCGCGGCGAGCTGGTTCAGGGCCGCGGTCTTGCCGATGCCCGGCTCGCCCCACAGCAGTACGGGCAGGTCGGCGGCCACGGCCAGGGTGAGGGCCTCCAGCTGCGTGTCGGGGCGCGGTTCGGTCGTGGTGTCCCGCAGCAGGGCCAGCAGGTCGCCGGCCACGTCGAGCTGGTCGGCGGTGTCGGACAGGGACGAGGTGTGAGTGCGCATGTGTGATCACCAGTTGCCGGTGGTGGGCCGTCTCGGTGGAGCGAAGAGCCGTCGGAGGCAGGGCGGTTGACCCCGGTTGGGTCAGGGCCGCGTCACATGTGGCGTGGGTGGGGGCCGTCGTCGCGGGAGCGGCGGCGGTCCCAGGGGCGCAGGCTGCTGGGCGAGGGACCCTCCAGCCCCGCCCGGAACAGGCCGTGGGCGATGCGTCGTCTGGCGGCCGTCTCCAGAACGTCCCGCAGCGGGCCGTCGCGCAGCACCGCCTCGGGGCCGAGCAGGCTCTCGACCGCGGCGAGCGCCCCCGCGGTGTCGCCGTGGTGGAGGCGTTCGCGGACGCCGGGAAGGCACTCGGGCCTGCGGTGTGCCTCGTCGACGGCCCGCAGACAAGGCAGTGGCGGTCCGCCGAACGCGGCGAGCAGTTCCTCCCGCCGGACCTCGGCCGGGTCGTGGTCGAGGGCGGCCAGGACGCCGTCGACCAGCCCGATCCGGTGCCGGGCGCCCCGGCATTCCACCACCCGTGGATCACCCGCCCGCTCCGGCACCGGCCGGGTGCCGGACCGCTGCGCGCCCAACGCCGAGGCGACCAGCGGGTGCAGGCGCCCGGGGTCGATCGCCCCGGCCCGCAGCAGTTCGAGGTCGGGCAGCACCCAGGTCGCAGCGTCGGGCAGCACGGGCAGCGAGGGGTCGGGGGCGCGTGCGTACGACAGGGCGGCCTGCTCGCCGCCGTCGGACAGGTCGAGGACGACGCGGTGCCGTGCCCCGAGCCGTACGCCGACCCGGCCGCCGGACCGGCCCTCGGCCCGCAGCAGGATCGCCGCCTCGGCCGCCCACCGGTCCACGGCACACCGCTTCCCGTCGGGGAACGGCCCGGCAGGCGGCGCCCCGGCGGTCTCCGGGATGGGACCGCCGTCGCCGGCACGCGCCCGCAGTTCACCGGTCCGGCGCGCGTCCCACAGGTGACGGTGCAGGTCGAGCCGGAAGCGCCGGCTGGGCCGGGGGTGCGGATGCCGCCGGTCCCTGTCGTGCCTGCGGGAGGCGTCCCACAGGGCGAGGCTGATCCGCTGCCCGGCGTCCGCCCAGGCGGGCGGCGTCCGCGCCACGAGGTGCAGCGCTTCCGTGCCCGTGCCGTACCGGGCCAGGGTCAGGGTCAGGCCCGGCCGCAGCAGCCCGTAGGGAGCGACCCGAGGCATGTGCCAGCGCAGCAGGTCGGGAGCGAGGTGGCGGAGGTCTGCGCGGAGCAGGGCGGCGAACTCACTGCCGTGGCGCCGCGCGAGGAGACGGGGCCGGAGGTCGGCGTCGACGTTCGCGGCGGCGCAGGCACCGGCCCAGTCACCGGCACGGCGGCGCGCCGTCGCGGTCTCGATCATGGAGGGCGGCACGGCGAACTCGCGCACGCGCGGCCAGAAGGAAAGCGGGACGTTCCCGTTCGCGAGGTCGGTGAGCATCAGCACTCACCTTGCGCGGACGGGTCCCCCAATCTGTTCATGGAGTGAGTGGTCATCGCGTCGGATGCTAGCGGTCCCGACTCCCGGGCGCAGCCGAGTATTCCGGAGCCACCGCGACGACTTTGCCGTCTCTTTACAACCCGTCCTGCCGCCGCCTCGTCTCTCCGCACGATCTGTCACCCAGCCCGCCGACCGTCGGGCGGACGACGAAGGAGTGCGATTCATGCGCCGAACTGTCCTCAGCGCCCTGGCCCTCGCGGGCACCGCCGTACTGCTGGGCACGGGGCCCGCGTTCGCGGACGGGGCGACGACCCCGAGCCCGGTCCCGTCGGCCGCCTCACCCACCGTCCGGCCCGCGGAGAGCGCCGAACCGACCCGGGCGCCCGAGCCGACCAGGGCGCCGGCCGAGGACGAACCGACCCGGGCGCCGGCCGTGGACGAGCCGACCCGGGCACACGACGACGGCCAGGTCTCGGTCCGGCCGAGCGGCGCGCCCGACACCGGTGTGACGGCGTCCCGGGACGCGGGGACGGGCGGCACGGCGATCGGCGCGGGCGCCGCCGCGGTGCTGGCGCTGGGCGGCGGCACCGTCCTCGTCGTACGCCGCCGCCGGGCGACCGGGGCGTGAGCCCGTTCTCCAGGCGCGCGTTCGCGGCCGGGGCGCTCGCGTCCCTGCTGACGGCGTGCGGCGGCCACGGAACCACCGGCCCCGAATCCACCGGCCGCGCCACCACCGGCCCCGGCACCGCCGGTCACGGCACCACCGCGCGCCGGCCGGGCACCACCGCCCGGCAGGTGCCGGTCGACGGCGCTCGCCCCCTGGCCCGTTCGGTCCCCGTCCGGCTCCTGATCCCGGCCATCGGCGTCGACACCCCGGTCATCCGGCTGGGTCTGGCGGCCGACGGCACGGTGCGGGTGCCGCCGGTGACGGACCACGACCGGGCGGGCTGGTACCGGCACTCGCCGACCCCCGGCGAGACCGGCCCGTCGGTGCTCCTCGGCCATGTCACGGTCGGCCCGTACGGTGACGGCGTCTTCCGTCACCTCGCCCGGCTGCGGCGGGGCGACCGGATCGAGGCGCGCCTGGAGAACGGCACGACGGCGGAGTTCGCCGTCACGGCCGTACGGACCGTCCCGAAAACCGACTTCCCGGCGGACGACGTCTACGGGAACGTGGACCGCCCCGAGCTGCGGCTGATCACGTGCGGCGGAGCGCGCACCGGGGACGGCTACGCGGACAACGTGATCGTGTTCGCGGCGCTGAGCGGCGCGGACTCCCCCACCTCTGGAGAGCGTTGAAACGGTCCCGAGAGAAGGCGGCGTCCGAGCTGTTCGCCGCCCTCTACCCGCGCCTGGCCGGCTGGTGCCGCCGGCTCGTCGACGACGACGGAACGGCCCACGAGATCGCCTCGGAGGCGTTCACCCGGCTCTGGGCCCGCTGGACGTCCGTGGCGGAACCGCGCGGGTTCCTCTACGTCACCGCGGCCAACCTGGTCCGGGACCACTGGCGCAAGCTGGAGCGCGAGCGCCGGGCCCTGCACCGCGTCACCTCGGAGGCCGCCGTACGCCCGCCCGACGAGCAGAGCGACCCGTCCGTGCGGCTGCTCGTGCAGTCGCTGCCGGAACGACTGCGCGTCCCGATCCTCCTCCACTACTACGCTGACATGCCGATCCGGGAGGTGTCCGCGCTGACCGGGCGCAAGGAAGGCACCGTCAAGGCCGATCTGCACGCGGCCCGGGAACTGCTCCGCGTCCACCTGAGGAGAAGCCTTGACCACTCGTCTTGACGGCGACCCGGGCGATCCGGAGCACGCCCCCGACGACCCGCTCGCCGTGATCCTGCGCCCCTCCTCCCCCGGCTACCTGGGTGCTCCCGCCGGCCAGTACCAGGCGATCCGCCGCCGTGCGGCCCGTCGCCGCCTGCTGCGCGGCGCGGCCGGGGCGGGCCTGTGCTGCGTCGCGGCGGCCCTCATCGCTCTCCCCCTGCGCCACACCGCGTCCGAGCACCCCCCGACCCCGACGATCCCGATGGCCCCGCCCACCACGCGGCCGGCGCCGGCCACCGACTCGACGCCTCCCACCCCCGTGCCGTCCCCGTCCGCCTCCCGCTCCCGGCCCTCGCCCCCGGGCACCGGCGCCCCCCGCACGACCGAGCCCGGCACCCTCGCCCCCGAGAAGGCGACCGGCCGGAGGGAGCCGTCCCGCGCCCCGTCGGCCACCCCCACCGCGATCCGCCCCGTGCCGTCGGAGGCCCGGCCGGCCACGGACCGGGAGACGGTGCCCGACAACCGCTGACCGGCACCGGCCGGAACGCGGATCAGTCCCCCGGCCGCTGCCGCCGCATCCGCTCCGCCACCTCGCCCGCTTCGGTCTCCCACCAGGGCCGGACCAGTTCGGCGGGCCCCTCCGGGGTGGCCGCGGACACGAGTTCGCCGTCGAGACGCCGGTCCAGTACGGCCGTCCGGTCGCGCTCGTCACGCACCCACCGGGCGAGGACCGCCAGCAGGAAGGGGACCGCGACCAGTTCGGCGATACCCAGCATGGCGCCGCCGCCGAGCTGCTGGTCGTGCAGGACGTCGGGGGACCAGGGCGGCGCGTGGTGCAGGTACCAGGCGCCCGCGATGAGGGTGCCGTGCGTCATGACCACCAGTCCCGGGAGCCCGTCGACGACCCCGTCCAGGAAGACCAGGGCCGCCCGGACCGGGTGGGTGCACCAGGCGGGCAGCGCTTGCTCGCGGGACAGCACCGGCAGGACGAACAGGCAGCCGGCCGCCAGCAGATGGAGGTACATCAGCTCGTGCAGCCGGCCCACGCGCAGCGCCGTGGCGAAGTACGGAGTGAAGTAGAGGGTCAGTTCGGTGGTCAGCACCAGCACGGTGCTGACGAGGGGGAACGTCAGCAGCCTGACCAGCCTGCCGGTCAGCATCCGCCGCAGCCGGGCCGCGCCGCGCTCCGGCAGCGCCTCCACCGCGAGCCGCAACGGGTCGCCCAGGGCGAGACCCAGCGGCGCGAGCAGGTCGAGTCCGATGTTCTGCACGGCGGCCGGCCAGAACAGTTCACGGTCGTAGACGGCCAGGCCGGACATCGTGGCCACGACGATCGTGCCCAGGCCGAGCAGCACGAACGCGGCGAGCCGGGCGGGCGGCCAGGCCCCGCCCCGCCCGCGCACCCGGACGACGCCCCAGACGTAGAGCCCGCCCAGCACGGCGACGAGCAGCAGGGCGGGGAGGTCCGGCTGCCACGATCCCAGCAGCCGTCCGGGGGTCGCCTCCGGCAGGTACACAGCCGACAGTTCGCTCACGAGCGGACGATAGCCGCCGAAGTTCAGGGGGGCGGCGGCAGGGTGGACGAGCGCGCACGGCGTCTCGTCATGACGTCCGAAGGTCCTGGGTAGCCTGGCCGTATGGCACTTGCATGCACCGCTCTGCCGCACTGCTTCCTCTGACGCCGCGGTGAGGACGGCGACGTGAGTCCGTCACGTCGCCGTCCTCGGCGTGCCCCCCTGCCGCCGGTTCACGGCGGCCGGCTGCGCGCGCCGACGACTCACCGTCCGCCGCCCGCACGCGACGCGCCGCCCCGCCGCGGCCTCCGCGTTCCGAGGAGCATCCCTTGCCTTCCGATCGTCTTCTGTCCGTCCTGACCTGCCCGCTGTGCCCGGCCGCCCTCGAACACACCGCCGGTGCCCTGCGGTGCGCGAGCCGGCACACCTTCGACATCGCCCGCCACGGATACGTCAGTCTGCTGACCGGCCGCCGGCGGGCCCCGAGCGCCGACTCCCCCGGCATGGTCCGCAGCCGCGCCGCGTTCCTGGGCGCCGGGCACTACGGCCCGCTCGCCCGCACCCTCGCACGCCTCGCCGCGGAACTGGCCCCGCCCGACGGCGTCGTACTGGACGCCGGGGCTGGCACCGGTCACTACCTCGCCGAGGTCCTCGACGCCCTGCCCCGGGCGCTGGGTCTGGGGCTGGACAGCTCCGTTCCCGCCCTGCGGGCGGCGGCCCGCGCGCACGCCCGTGCCGAGGCCGCCTGCTGGGACGTGTGGCAGCCGTGGCCGGTGCGCACCGGCGGCGCCGACCTCGTGCTCAACGTCTTCGCGCCCCGCAACGGGCCCGAGTTCCACCGCGTCCTCGGCCCGGACGGGGCGCTGCTCGTCGTCACACCCACCGGAAGGCACCTGCAAGAACTGCACGAGCCGGTCGGGTTGCTGGCGGTCGACCCGAGGAAGCAGGAGCGTCTGCGCCGGTTGCTGGACACGCGCTTCCGGCTCGATCACACCGAGCCGCTGGAGTACGCCATGCGCCTCACGCCCGGGGACGTCACCGGCCTGGTGGGCATGAGTCCGACGGCGCATCACCTCACCGCCGCGCAACGGGACGACCGTATCGGCCGGTTGGCGGCGCCCGTGTCGGTGACGGCCTCCTTCGCCGTGTCGGTGTTCCGGCCGCTGCGGGCCGGTCAGTAGCCCTTGCCGGCGATGTGCTCGCGCTGCGCCGTCGTGAGCATGTGAACCATGAGGGCCGCTGCCCCGGCCGCGGCCACGATCACCAGATCGGCGGCGAGCAGGGGCAGAACGCCGTGGTAGGCACGGGCGATGACCTCGTCCGTGTCGTCGGCGTAGATGATCCCGACGCCACCGGCCAGGCCGGCCAGCCACAGGCCCCACCACCAGTTCACGACGGCGGGCAGCCGCCGCTCGGGGAAGACCGAGCGGTGGACGTCCGCCACGACGCCCCGGGGTATCCACAGGTTCGCCACGGGCACGACCCAGCCGAACCAGAGCCAGCCGTAGCCGTAGCGGGGGTTCGCGCCGGAGAGAGCCTTGGCGTTGTCGCGCACCCGGTCCAGCCAGAACAGGAACGCGATCGCGCAGACGGCCGTGACGCCGGCGCCCACGGAGGAGACCAGGTGGTAGGAGTCCTCCAGGGCGTTCAGCGGACGGTGCACCCCGCCGCCCTGGTCGGGCGGGCCGGACGCCGGCTCGCCCGCGACGGCGAGCCGGATGTGCCACACCGCCCGGACCAGCCAGGCGGCTCCGGCGAGGGCGAGGGCCACGACGGCGCAGCGGGCCGTTCCCCGGACGGGGCGCAGGCCGGGCGGAGGATCATGGGGGGAAGACTTCTGTTCGATCACCCCGTCATCCTGTCGCAAGCAGCTCGGCGGCCCTGCCCTCCTCGTCGAACCGCACCTGCAGGACGTGGTCGACGGCGTCCCGGTCGAGGGGGCCGAAGACGTGCGGGAACAGGACGTCACCGGAGACACCGGGCGGCGGGGCGGGGGCCGCAGCCTCCCACTCGACCCGGGCGGTGAGCCGCGCCTCGTCGAGGGCGAGCACCAGCAGGGGTTCGGACGCGTCCCGGTAGAAGGCGTTGACGACGGCCAGCGTGGTCGCCTCGTCCGGGGAACAGTGCACGAAACCCTCCTCGGCGAGGGAGGCCGGCGCGTACGTCCGGCCGGTGGCGGTGGTCCAGACGGTGTGCGGTACGACGTGATAGATCATGGCCCTGTTATAGACGGCGGCGGCAGCCCCGGGAGCCCCAGGGCGGCCACGGTCCGCCGGGTCACCTCGGCGATCAGGGCGTCCGAGGGCTCCGTTTCACCGCGGAAGGCGGGGCGCGCTCCCGCCGCAGCGGCAGGCTGCGGCGGGCTTCCGTCACCGCGGACGGGAGTCACGCCCTCGCTCGCCGGTCAGAGCTGGAACTCGGCCGGGGACACCCCCAGCGTCGCGCAGGCCTCGCGAAGGACCGTCGCCTCGGCCTGGGAGAAGTGGCCGTCGGCACCGGCGATGACCATGCCGGTCTGGATCACGGCCCTGGCCTCGGTGGGCTTCTTGGCTGCCTTCGCGATCTCCTGCATCGCCTCCGACTTGCCGAGCTGGAAGTTGGCGGTCAGCTGGTCCACGTGCTTGCCGAACCGCTGCCGGAGCTGCTCGGGCGGGAAGTTCTGCAGGACGTCGTTACTGAGGATCATGGACTCGACCTGCTGGCGCTCGGCCGGGTCCACATGTCCGTCGGCCGCCGCGACCAGGGCGCACATCGCCATGCTCGCGTCCCGGTACGCGCCGCTCTTCAACTCGTTCTTCAGCGAACCGAGCTGCGTCTTCAGCAGGCCGACCAGCTGGGCCTTGCCGCCACCGCCGGACCTCGTCCCGCCGCCGTGCCCACCGGTCGTCGCGCCCCGCGCCCCCTGGCCCTGCTGGAAGGCCTTGGCCTGGTCCTTGAGCCGGTCCCACACTGCCATTGACGTCACCTCGGTACTAGTCGGCATCACCCGGCGCACCTGCTCACGCGCGCACACCCGTCCAACGCCCGGCCCACAGGCAAAGGTTCCGCAAAACGAAGGGCGACGGCGGTGCGGGGCGCGGCGCGCCATGGGAGGGGAGGCCGGGTCCGGCTCCCGAGCGGCACACGCGGGGACGCGACGGCCGGACCCGGCCTCTGGCCGCAATCTGCCACCCCGGGACCCGCGCCGCCTCCCGGGAGGGCCCGAAGGAGGACGGGCCGGGCGGGCCTGTGATGATGAGCGCATGTCGACCGTCGCCACGCTCGCGGTGCTGGCCCTCGCCGCGCTCCACGCCTACATCCTGGTGCTGGAAATGTTCCTGTGGACCACGCCGAGGGCCCGGGCGGCCTTCGGCACCAGCGCCGAGTTCGCCGAGGGGACGAAGGCCCTGGCCGCCAACCAGGGCCTCTACAACGGCTTCCTCGCCGCCGGTCTGGTGTGGGGCGCGGTGGCGTCCGACCCGGTGGGCTTCCAGGTCTCGGTGTTCTTCCTGGTGTGCGTGGCGGTCGCCGGGGTCTACGGCGCCGCGACCTCGAGCAGGAAGATCCTCTTCGTGCAGACCGTCCCGGCGCTGGCCGCCCTGGCCCTGGTGCTGCTGGCGCACTGAACGGCGGGGCGGGGCGTCACACGCCCTGGGTGACGGCCCGCTCCATGAGCCGGCCGGCCTCCTCCACCGCCGTCGCGGGCGGCACCACCAGCAGGTCGTAGCGTCCCTGGCCGGGCGCGAGCAGACAGACGGTGTGCGGCGCGGAGGGCGAGTCGTTGTGACCGACGTGCACCGCCTGCCCCGCGACGACCAGCTGCGCCGGGCAGTCCGGCCAGGTCTCCCCGTGGACCAGGACGCTGTCGATGCGCCCCCAGTCGTGTGGGAGCACGCCCAGCAGTCCGGTCAGTTCCTCTGCCAGGTCGTCCGACCGGGGCCACCACGCGCCGTCGATACGCCGTGCCGTGCGGCCGTGGGGCGTCGGCCCGGCGAGCCGTAGCCGGACTTCTCGCGGCGCGGGGAGCGGTGCCGGTGATGGGGAGGAGGCGGAGGCGGAGGTCATCGGGGGGCTCCTGCTGCGGACCGGGGGCGGGCGGAAGACCACCCGAGGGCGGCCGGAAGACCGGTGCGGCCCGTAGGTGCGGCCCGTGGTCGCGGCACACCCTCCGTCCTCCACGGTACTCCGCGGGGCAGCAGGATATTCCGGGCGCTTTATCCCATTCCGTCGGTGATACTTGGGGCATGAGTACGGCTACGTATGCAGAACTGGCGGCGTCGTCGGATCACGCGGTCGCCGTGACCATCGCCTTCGTCGGCGGGCTGATCGTGGCCTGCGCGCTGATCTGGGCCGTGCGGGTCGGGATGCAGGTCATGGACAAGGACACCCATCACCCCGCACCCGAGGAACAGCCGCACCTCCCGGAGGGCGGGCCGGTCCGCGAGACCAGGGAGATGCGGGAGCCCGACGACGTGCCGGTCGTGGCACGCGACGGCCAACGGCTCATGCCCCATGAGCTCCACCGTGCCAGCACCAGGACCGGCAAGGACCAGAAGCCGCGCCGCTGGTCGCCCGGATCCAGCGGATCGTTCGGCGGCGGCGGGCTCGGACGCACATGACGCCGCGAGGCCCGGGAGCCGGCGGACCCCGGGAAGACGGCACGTCGGCCTGGCACCGCAGGCGCTGGGCGACGGGCGGGGCGGCCCTGGTGCTGGGCCTGTCCGCCGTGCTCGCGGGCTGCAGCGGCGACGACACCCCCGCGGACACCGTGAGCAGGGCGGAGTCCGCCGTGGGGTCGATCGCCTCGGGGGCCTCCGAGGCGGCGGAGGCGGTGGAGTCCGCCACGGCCGAGGCACAGCGGCGGCTCGACGACATCCAGGACGGCATCGACGTCAAGGGCGACGTGAAGACCGGTGCGCCCGTCACCGGGTCCGACGGCCGGGTCCGCACGGAGGTCACCGCCCGCAACACCGACGACGCGACCCGGTCCTTCGCCGTCCAGGTCGACTTCCGCGACGGCGCGGGACAACTGGTCGACACGGTCATCGTCACGGTGGACCACGTGCAGGCCGGCCACTCCGCCACGGCCACCGCCCGCAGCACCCACGACCTCTCCGGTGAGGTCCGTACCGAGGTCGCCCGGGCGGTCCGCTACTGATCCGCGCCGGCCGGGGCGACCACGATGTCCACCTGCTCGCTCATCGCACTCACCCCGTTCAGAGCGGCCACCGCCTGCAGCCGGTTGGCGCCGGCCGGGAGGGCCGGGCCCGGGGTGCAGGCCCAGGTGCCGTCGGGGGCCGCCGTCGTCGTGCACACCTCCCGGCCGTCCTTGTCACGGACGGTGACCCGGGCGCCCGGGTGAGCGGTGCCGGAGACCTCCGGCCGGGGGGACAGCGGTACGCCGGACAGCGGACGGGTCAGGACCGGTCCGGCCAGGCCCACGGTCACGGAACACCGCCCGACGGCCCGCGGCACGCCCCGCGCGTCGGTGAACCTCAGGGAGCAGCCGGACAGCCGGACGCCCGGAACGGCATCCGCCGGCACGGCCAGTACGAACGGGAAGACCCGGTTCCGTCCGGCCGCCGCGCCCGTCACGGTGTAGGTGGCGCTGCGTCCGCCGGCGGCGACCGAGCCGCGGTATCCGGAGGCGGCGAGCGGCGTGCCGGTCACCCGCGCCCCCCGCGGCGCGGTCAGCGTCAGCACGGCCCCCTCGAAGACCTTCTCGACGCCCACGACCCCGACGATGCCCTCCCGCCCGGGCGCGATGATCGCGGCACCCCACAGCGCGCCCTCCCGGGCCGCCGCGGGCGGGGCGGGGCCCCCGACCACCACCGCGACCAGAGCCCCCGCCACGACTGCTGTCCTGCTGTACCTGTTCATCGCGGGCTGTACCTGTTCATCGCGGGCGGGACTCCCTGTCCGTGCACGGTCGGTGGCACGATCCTCCCCGCCACCCCCGCCCATGGCTCGCCCTGCTGGGCCAGGCGAGTGGGGCCCGCAGAAGGACGCCGACGGC
Source organism: Streptomyces sp. NRRL B-1140 (assembly GCF_001280065.1). Taxonomy (GTDB): domain Bacteria; phylum Actinomycetota; class Actinomycetes; order Streptomycetales; family Streptomycetaceae; genus Streptomyces. Next base: position 389,430 of record NZ_LGEA01000091.1, on the reverse strand, counting down.
CCGAGACGGCACTACATCGGAACACTCACCGCCCGAGCCACACCGTCGTGTCCGGCCCGAGCCGGCCGTCCTCCAAGGGCGCGCTGCTCAGCAGCACCTCCCCCGCCGGCACGTCGACCGCCGCGCCGGAGAGGTTCGTGACGCACCGCCACACCTCGCTGCGGTCGAACCCGAGCACGCCCCGCGGGGTGTCGTCCGCCCAGGTCAGCTCCTCACCGTCGAGGAGCTTGCGGCGCAGCCTCAGCGCCGTGCGGTACAGCTCCAGGGTGGAGCCCTCGACCCCGTCCTGGGCCTCGACGGCGTAGGCGGCGAAGCCGGGCGGCTGCGGCAGCCAGGCACCGCCCGGCCCGAAGCCGTACGACGGTCCGGTCGTCGTCCACGGCAGCGGCACCCGGCAGCCGTCACGGCCCTTGCGGACGTGGCCCGTCTGCTCCCAGATGGGGTCCTGGAGCACCTCGGTGGGCAGGTCGGCCACCTCGGGCAGGCCCAGTTCCTCACCCTGGTAGACGTAGGCCGAGCCGGGCAGCGCCAGCATCAGCAGCGTGGCCGCCCGGGCCCGGCGCAGCCCCGCCGCCTCGTCGACGGCCGGGGCGTGACCGCCGGCCAGGAGCCAGGCGTTGAGGTCGGTGCCGGGCGGCAGCGCCAGCCGGGAGGCGTGCCGGATGACGTCGTGGTTGGACAGCACCCAGGTGGCCGAGGCGCCCGCCGCCCGGGCGGTGGCGAGCGAGTCGGTGATGACCTGCCTCAGCTCCTGCGCGTCCCACCCGGCCTGCAGGTACTCGAAGTTGAAGGCCTGGCCCAGCTCGTCCGGGCGGGCGTACAGCGCCCGCCGGGCGCCGGGCACCCACGCCTCGGCGACGGCCATGCGGGGCGGGCGGTAGGCGTCGAGGATCTTGCGCCAGTCGCGGTAGATCTCGTGCACGTCGTCGCGGTCGTAGAAGGGGTGCGTGCCGGGCGGCAGCGCGGTGAGGGCCTCCTCGCGGCTCAGCTCGGGCCGGCCGAGGTCGCGCAGGGGTTCGCTCAGGTCCTTGACGAGGGCGTGGGCGACGTCGACGCGGAATCCGTCGACGCCGCGGTCGGACCAGAAGCGCAGGGTGGTGCGGTGGTCGGCGCGGACCTCCTGGTTCTCCCAGTTGAGGTCGGGCTGCTCGGGGGCGAACAGGTGCAGGTACCACTGGCCGTCGGGCACCCGCTTCCACGCGCTGCCGCCGAAGACGGACTGCCAGTCGGTGGGCGGGAGTTCGCCGTGCTCGCCGCGGCCGTCCCGGAAGACGTAGCGGTCGCGGGCGGCCGAGCCGGGCCCCGCGTCCAGGGCCTCCTGGAACCACGCGTGCCGGTGCGAGGAGTGGTTGGGGACGATGTCGACGATGACCTTCAGGCCGAGGCGGTGGGCCTCGGCGACCAGGGCGTCGAAGTCGTCGAGGGTGCCCAGGCGCGGGTCGACGTCCCGGGGGTCGGCGACGTCGTAGCCGCCGTCGGCGAGCTCGGACGGGTAGAAGGGGCTCATCCACAGGGCGTCCACGCCCAGGGCGGCGAGGTGGCCGAGGCGGCGGGTGATGCCGCGCAGATCACCGAGTCCGTCGCCGTCGGCGTCGGCGAAGCTGCGGGGGTAGATCTGGTAGACGACGGCCTGGCGCCACCAGTCGGGGTCCCGGGACGACAGGTCGAGGGTCGAGCGCTCGGTCACGCGGTCTCCTTCGCAGGGCATACGGGCGACTGCATTGAATCTGTCCAGAATGCCGGAAAAAGGAACCATCGCGTCGATCGGAGCAATCCATTCCTGCTGTGACGAAAGTGTGATGGCGGTGCAACTTCCTTTGCATTACCGCAGGTTGACAGTGTGCTGCGGCACCGCCACCATGGGGCCACTGAGGCACATGTGACCAATGAGCCCAGTGCTTCTCAGACCACTCACTTCCTGGTGCGGCCCGGCAGCCACGCGCTGCCCGCATGCCGCCACCCGGGTTCGGCACACGCCAAGAAATGGGATACGCATGTCCATAGCGAGACGTGTCACCGCGCGACGCCTGCTGGGGACGAGCGCCGCGGCCCTCGCCCTCTGCGCCGCCACCGCCACGACCGCCTTCGCGCACGGCGCGCCCGGCGGAGACGGCTGGTCGTCCGGCGGCGACTACAAGCCCGGGACGGGCGCGGGCACGGAGACCGGGACCGATCGCTGCCAGTTCTCGCTCGACGGCACGAACTTCTACGACTCGGTCAAGGTCGACGACCAGAACCTGAAGCCGACCGAGGACGGCAAGGTCCACATCAAGGTCCGCGCCGCCGGTGACGCGGCCACCTGCACGGCCTCCCTCGCCTCCTACCTCGCCCACGGCGCGACGTTCGCGACCTCCGGCGAGCAGGTGTTCGTCGACTTCGACTCCGTGACGGTCAAGCAGGGCGGCACCGACTCGCTCGACATCGCCATCCCGGACAAGGGCTGCTTCGGGCAGATCGACCTCTACCGGGGCGCGGTGAAGTTCGACGGCAAGCTGGACGCGAAGGACGGCTTCGAGCACGGCGAGCTGCCCAAGGGCCCGGACCGCCCGGTCATCAAGGACAAGCTGATCGCGGCCTGGAACGGCGGCACGAAGGACTGCACCACCACCCCGCCGCCGGCGGAGACCGAGCCGCCCGCCTCGACGCCGCCGGCGAGCCCGTCCGAACCGGCCGAGGAGACCACGCCTCCGGCGTCCCCGTCCGAGCCGGCCGAGCCCTCGACGCCGCCGTCCTCCGACACGGACACGCCCACCCCGAGCGCCTCCGAGTCGACGCCCGTCGCGCCCAAGCCGAACGGCGGTGGCGGCGACCTCGCCGAGACCGGCGCCGACAGCAGCACCGGCCCGATCGCCCTCGGCGCGGCGGCCCTGCTGGCCGGCGGCGCGGCCCTCGTCGTCGTGACCCGCCGCCGCGCGGCGAAGCGCGGCACCACCGGCGCCTGAGCCAGTCTGCTTCCACCAGCGCCCCGCCCTGCCGAGTCCCCCCGGGACCACGGCAGGGCGGGGCGCAGCGACTCCCTCGAGAACCCACGGGGCCCGACGGACGACCCGACGCGGTGAAGGAACCAGGCCTCTCGGGTCCCGGGCACCGACCAGGGCTGCGTTCTACGGCAGAACAGCCGTCGGCATCGTCCGGCCGTAGAGCTCGTCGAGGCCGATCAACAGGACACCGCCCCGCTCGGCCTCACCGCGCAGGGCATCGCTGAAGCCGGCAGCGCTGAAACAGGCCAGCCCGCAGTGCGTCGTATCCATCCCCCGTCCGGCGAGGAGCTCTCTGGCCCGTTCCAGACGTTCCAGATGGTTCGTCCCCATGACGGTTCCCCACTTCGCCTCGCCGAGCAGCGCGACCGCGGGCCTGTCTCCACCGGATCCCGACTCCACCACGGCCACGTCGATCTGGATCTGCCGACGTTGCCTCGAGTCGGTCACCACACCACTTCCGACGTCACCCAGTGACGTGCCGAGCAGCGAGCGGCCCGGTCCGAGCACGTACTCCCGGCACAGCGCCTCGAAATGCGGGCCGGCCACCTGCGCGGCGAAGCGCTCGGCCGACCGCGGCCATACCTCTGCGGCCTGACCGCTCTCGAGGCGGGCCCAGGCCGGACGCATGATGGCCTCGTAGAAGGTGATCAGCGGCTCGGTGATGCGGTACTGCGACTTGCCCGCCCGGAAGATGTCCGCCTCCCGCACCAGCAGGTGACTGTCCTCCAAGACATTGAGCGGATGCGAGATGTCCACGGACTTGCGGCCTATGTAGCCGGCGATGCCTCCTCGCGTCGCGTTGCCCTGCGCCACAGCCGCGAGCACCGAGTGGTAGAGCGCCGTGTCACGGATGTCCGCCTCCTCCGCAAGCAGATACCGGGCTTCCCGGAACAGCGGGCTGAACGGCGCCAGGACGGTGCGGCAGACCCAGTCGTCGAAGTCGCCCATACTCGCGGGAACGTCATCGGCCAGGAACTGGCGGCGGTACGCAGGGGTCCCTCCCACAACGGCGTGCAGCCGCGCGGCCAGGGCGGGCTCGTCGGCGACACCCCAGAAGTCCGCCGCGGCCCGGTACCCGAAGGGACGAACGACCAGTTCCAGTTGCGCCCGGCCACGCAGCGGTGCGGTGCTGGCCAACAGCCCGCCCATGACGGACATCGCCGAACCGCACAGGAGCAGCCGCATGCCGCTCTCCTCGATCTGGAAGCGGTCGATCACGCGCTGGATGAGCGAGGGGAGCTCCGGGGTCGCCTTCACCAGATACGGGAACTCATCGATGACCACGAGGAAGGGGCTGTCCCGCCGCCCGGGAGCGGCCAGACCGAAGAGGTAGGAGACCGCGTCGTCCCATGACGCGAAGGAGAAGGGCGCCGGCGAACCCACGTGCTCAGCGAGAGCCGCGCTGAACTGGCGGAGGGACTCCGCCTCCGTCCCGGCCGTGGCCCCGAAGTAGAAACCTCCGCACTGCTCGACGAGTGCCCGCAGAAGATATGTCTTTCCCATGCGTCGTCGACCGCTGACGATACCGAGCATGGCATGGGACGACGGCCGGTTCGCGAAGGAGCTGAGCGCTTCCCATTCGCTCCCGCGAGCGTAGATCCGCGACGGCTTGTCCGGTCCTGACCCACGGCGCATGAGAACTCCCGAACCGAATAGGACTACACCCCTAAGGAGTGTAGTCCTAAGTCGAGGGTCATCCAGCGGGGAAGCCCCCGATCTCGTCGACGCCGCACGCCTCTCCAGGCCCCGGGCGTTCTCAGGCCCGGGCGTTCTCACGCCTCGACGGTCGACAGGTACAGCTTCACGTAGCGCTCCACGTCCACGTCCAGCCCCACGTCGACCAGCGGCTGTTCGCGTGTGCCCTCGTGAAGCTCCGACTCGCCGGGCCGGGGGCGGCGGTCCACGATCGTCATCCCGCGCGTCGGTCCGGTCGCGAGGGACACGTCGACCGGAAGGCGGTGGGTCGTCAGGCCCTCGGGGTCGGCGACCGCGCACACGGCTCCCGCGTCGCCGAGGCCGCCGGACGTCTCGGCGGGGTCGTCGGGGCGGCTGTCCGGATGGGCCGGGCGGTACGAGAGCAGTTCCCCGGCCAGCCGCGCCCCGGGCTCCCCGCTCGTGCGCAGCCTCCGCACGTCCGCCGCGGGAACCACGACCCGGTTGAACACGTCCAGCCCGTACATCGTGATCGGCACCCCCGCGGTGAGCAGGATCGCGGCCGCCTCCGGGTCGTGCCAGACGTTGAACTCCGCGACGGGTGTGGCGTTGCCGACGGCCGCCGCGCCGCCCATGAAGACGATCCGCTCGATGCCCCGGACCACCTCCGGATGCGTGCGCAGGAGCAGCGCGATGTTGGTGAGGGGCGCCGTCGGGATGAGGGTGACCGGGCGCGGGGAGGCGAGGATCTCGCGCCGCAGCAGCGTCACCGCGTCGACGTCGGCGGGCCTGCGGGACGGCTCGGGCAGCCGCAGGTCCCCCATGCCGTCGCGCCCGTGCACGTGCTGCGCCGAGCGGGGGGCCTCGATCAGCGGCCGCTCGGCGCCCCGGGCGACGGGGATGGGGGGAGCGCCCGCCTGTTCCAGCACCGTCAGGGTGTTGCGCACGACGCCGTCGACATCCGTGTTCCCCGCCACGCAGGTGATCGCCCGCACGTCGAGCGCCGGGTGCCGTACGGCGAACAGCAGGGCGAGGGCGTCGTCGACACCGGTGTCGCAGTCGATGATCACCGGGATGGGCCGGCCGTCCGTCACGGGGGACTCCTTCCAGATGGCTGCCGCGGGAAAGCTCCGCGGGAGTGACCCTACGGCTTGGACGACGGCCCGCTCCCGGCTCATCGCGGGCGACCCGAGCCGGCACGTCCGGGCCGTACGGCGACACGAACGGACGCGGCGATGATTCCGGCCCCGCCGGACGGTCGTTACGGGCAGGAGACGACGAAGGAGTCACGCCATGCCCGCACAGCGACCGACGACCGAGCTCGACGCCCGCTACAGCTCCGCGCTCACCCCCCGTCCGGGTGCCTCGGAGGTCACCGCCACCCCGTGGGACGAGGCACAGGGACGGCTGGCGGCCGCCGAGATCTTCTGGGTGTCCACTGTGCGGCCCGACGGCCGGCTGCACGTCACGCCCTGCATCGCCGCCTGGCACGAGGGGGTGCTGTACTTCTCCACCGGCCGCACCGAGCAGAAGGCGAAGAACCTCGCACACGACGCGCACTGCGCGCTGACCACCGGGGCGAACTCCCTCACCGACGGGCTCGACCTCGTCGTCGAGGGCACCGCCGAGCCGGTCGGCGACCCGGCCCTGCTGGAGGAGGTGATCACGGCGTACGAGACGAAGTACGGGCCGCACATCACCTCCCCCGAGGGCACGTTCCACGGCATCGGCGACGCGTTGCGCGGCGGCGAGGTGGTGTTGTTCGCGGTGGCCCCGGACACGGCCTACGGCTTCGGCCGGGACAACGGCGTCTACAGCCACACGCGGTGGACGTTCTGAGCCCGGGTTTTCGGACGGCGGGCGCGGTGCCCGGTCCGCTCACCCGGACGGCCCGTATCGCTGGTGGCCGGACGGTCGCGGTGGTGCCGTAGGAGCACGCACCCGATCTTGGAGAGCGGCCCCGCCCCGAGGCGCCTCCTCGAGCCCCCCGCAGGAGGCACCCGATGACCCACCCCTCGGCCACCCGTGCCCTCCTGGCCTCCACGCTGTCCGTGACCGCCCTGCTGGGCACGGCCGGCTGCACGGTCGGCGACGCACCGCGGCCCCGGTGGTTCTCCGCCTCGGCGTCCGCCTCCGGCGCGTCCCCCGCGGTCGAGCGGCCGTCCGGTTCCCGAGCCGCCCTCACCGAGGCACAGGCCCGGGCGGCGCTGGTCACCGAGGCCGATCTGGGAGAGCCGTGGACGCCGTCGCGGGGCGCGCGGACCTGGCGTGACGGACTGCTCAAAGCGACCACGCAGGACCAGGACTGCCAGCGGCTGCTGGACGTCCTCTACACGGAGGAGCCCTTCGGCACACCGAAGGGCCCGCAGGCGACGTCCGCGCTCGACGACGGCGACACCGACGCCCAGTTGCGCTACCGGGTCGCCGCCCACCCTCCGGCGGAGGTGGACCGCACGCTGGACTGGCTGAAGTCGCTGCCCGGCAGGTGCGGCGAGTTCACGGCCACGACCACCCGCGGCGTCGTCCAGGGTGTGGAGGTCCGCGACCTGCCGCTGCCGCCGGTGGGGGACGCCCGGCAGGCCCTGCGGGTCATGCTGGCCGGCGAGACGGAGGAGGGGGAGCTGACCTACCTCACCATGGACCTCGCCGCCGTACGCGTCGGCGAGGAGGCGATCACCCTCACCAACGCCGGCCTGGACGAGGTGTACGCGGAGGTCACCCGGCAGACCGCCGAACTCGGGGCGCAGCGTCTGACCGAGATCAGGAAGCAGGGCAGGGCACAGATCTGAGGCCGCGCTCCTCGGCGTTCAGTAGCGGTCGAACCGCGTGCGGTGGGCGAGCACGTCCCGCGCCACGTCCTGGGCCGTACGCCCGTGCGCGAAGGCGTCCGCCCGCAGCCGCGCCAGCGCGTCGTCCGCGCCCACGCCGAGCTGCGCCATGATCATGCCGACGGCCTGGTAGACCTCGTCGTGGTCGGCGGCCAGTCCGCTCAGCCAGTCGTCCCCGTCGAGCGTCCCGGGCTCGTCGCCGTGCGGCAGTGCCATCAGGGCCACGGTCATGACACCGGCCACGACCCGGGCCGTGTGCAACTCGCGGTCGGTGAGCCCGCCAGGGCGGTCGCGGTAGAGGTCCAGCGTGCCCACGCACACCGCGCCGCTGCCCAGCGGCACCGCGTACACCGCCCGCACCCCGGCCTCGGTGGCCTGCTGGGCGAAGACCGGCCAGCGTCCGGCGTCCCGGCCCGTGGTCAGATCGCAGGCGAGGACGGGCGCGCCGTCCTCCAGCGCGCTCTGGCAGGGGCCGTCGCCCAGCGTGGCCTGGATCCGCGCCAGGTGCGCGGCCTGCTCGCTGCTCGCGCTCAGCTGGACGGGCATGCCCTCGCTGCGCAGGGACACGCTCGCGCCGATCACCGGCAGCAGTTCCACCGCCACCTCGCACAGCCGCCCCGGCACCTCTCCGGGCTCGGCACCCCGCACGCCCCTGGCGATCGCGTCGGCGGCCCGGGCGCCGTCCGGGTCAGGGCCGCCACCCCCGGCGCGGCCGGGGCCCGGGCCGCCGTCGGGAGCGTCTCGGGGATCGTCCCTGGGCCGCACGACCACCGCCTCCTTCGCTCACCGCGGCTTGCACCGTCGACGGTTTCCGGGAGCGGGGCCATGGCGGAAGCGGGCGGCCCGCGACCGCGCCACCAGGCCGCCGTGCGACCGGCCGGACGACTGTGCCCGGTGCCCGCCGCGCACCGGGCCCGGCCCTCTCGGAACCGTGCCCCGACTACCCGTTACGGGTGGGGCAAAACACCTGCACCGGGCCCGGGCGGGGGGTCTCAGCGCTTCTCGTACGGGTCGTCCGGCTGCGGCACCCGCCGTACGGAGCCGGCGTCGACGACCGGTGGCCAGGCGGCGTCCGACCCCGGCTCGCCCTCGGGGTGCCACGTGCCGGTGACCGTCACCCAGGTGTCGACCGGCGGGGCCGGCGCGCCGCGCACCTCGGCCTCGACGGCGGTGGCGTCGGCGGCGCAGCAGGAGACGAGGAGGCGGGTGACGTACCAGGTGCCGTCGTCGTCACGGGTGACGAAGCCGGTGAGGCGAACCGTACGGCCCTCCAGGGAGCGGCCGCTGTCGTAGACCGCGCGGGAGCCGAACTCCCCGAGGGCGAGGTCGACCGGGTTCCCGGACGGCAGGGCCGGGAAGGTCCCGACGCCCCGGGCGGCACGCCGACCGGCGTCGCGTTCGGCGCTGTAGGAGCCGAGCGCGGGCGGCGGGAAGAGCAGGAGGGCGAGCGCGGGAAGCGTGAGGAACCAGGCGACACGGGGTCCGGCGGGGCCGTGATCGTGCCCGGTGTGATCGCTTCGGTCCCCGGGCCCGTGCTCGTCCTCCGCCCGGGTCAGCACCGCCGACACCGTCCCCAGCAGCACCAGGGCCATCCCGGACACCACCAGGTAGGGCCGCAGCCCCGCCTGGACGTACCGCAGATACAGCTCGCCGAAGAGCGACACCCGAAGGATCGCCGCGCCCGTCAGGACGAGCAGCACGGCAGGGCCGTAGCGCCTCACAGCAGCCACCACCCCACGAGGACGCTGCTCACCACGGCGACCAGCCAGGTCGCCGCCGAGAACCGCACCGCGAAGGCCCTGCCGAACGTGCCCGTCTGGAGGGCGATCAGCTTCAGGTCCACCATCGGCCCGACCACCATGAACGCCAGTCGCGCGGTCGGTGAGAAGCCGCTCAGCGAAGCCGCCACGAACGCGTCGGCCTCGCTGCACACGCACAGCACGACCGCCAGCAGGGCGAGCAGCAGCACCGACAGCCAGGCCGACCCGGTGAACACCTCCAGCAGCGACCGCGGTACGACGACGGCGAACGTCGCCGCGGCCGCCGCCCCGACGACGAGGAACCCGCCCGCGTGCAGGAAGTCGTGCTGGAGCCCCGCGGCGAAGGCGCGCGGGCCCCCGCCCGGCTGCTGCCCACCGCTCCGCTTCGGCAGCCGCAGCCACTCCTCGCGCCCGAACCTCGCCCACAGCCAGCCCATCACCACGGCCGTGCCGAGCGAGGCGAGCAGCCGGCCGAGGACCATCTCCGGCTGCCCCGGGAAGGCGATCGAGGTCGCCACGAGCACGACGGGGTTGATGGCGGGCGCCGACAGCAGGAAGGCGAGCGCGGCCGCCGGCGCGACGCCCCGCCGCATCAGGCTCCCCGCCACCGGCACGGAGGCGCATTCGCAGCCGGGCAGCACGACTCCCGCCGCCCCGGCGACCGGCACGGCGAGCACCGTGCGGCGGGGCAGCAGCCGCTGGAACACCCGCTCGGGCACGAACGCGCCGATCGCCGCCGACACGACGGTGCCCAGCAGCAGGAACGGCACGCCCTGGACGGTGATGGCGGTGAACACCGTCCACCAGGCCGCGACCGGCGGGGTGTAGAGGTCGAGGGCCAGCAGGGGCCCGAGGACCGACACCACCGTCACGACGGTGAGCAGCGCGGCCCCTGAGAGGACGGCGTACACCAGGGCCCGCAGGCCCAGCCGTATGCCGTCGGCCATCGTCCGTCGGTTGTCCACGCGCGCCCGCCCCGGTCGTTCACTTTCCCGGAGGGAGGCTAACCCGCACGGCTGTGCGAGGACACGGTTTCGTCAGAGGGGAGGCTGGGCGGGCGCGGGCCCGAGGGTGGTGGTGCCGGGGGCCGTGCGGTGGCCGAGGCCCGTCCGGTAGGCGTCCAGGGCGGCCTCCACCCGCCCGGTCCTGCGCAGCAGGTCGCCCAGCAGCCGGCACAGGTCGGCCAGGTCGCCGGCGGCGCCGGCCCGCTCCAGCAGGCTCAGGGCACGGACGTAGTGCTCCTCGGCGTCCTCGGTGCGGCGGGCGTCCTCGGCGATGATGCCGAGCAGCCGGTGGGCGGCGGCGGAGTGGACGGCGCCCCGCTCGGGGGACAACTGCCCGAGGACGTCGTGGAGCAGGGCCGCCGCCTCGTCGGACCGGCCGCGCCGGTGCAGCACGTCTGCCAGCTCGACGGTGACCTGGCTGCTGTAGAGGGCGGCGCGCCGGGCCGACAGCATGCCGAGGGCCTGCCGCAGCTCCTCCTCGGCCCGTTCCAGCAGGCCGTCCTGGGCGTGGACGTAGCCGCGCATCCAGTGGCAGTTGGCGAGTTCGGTGCGGATCTGCAGGCTCCGGTACAGCTCGGCGGCCTTGGCCAGGGAGGCGTCGGCCTCGGCGAGACGGCCCTCGGCGACCAGGGTGCGGGCGACGGAGCGGTGCATACGGGCGACCAGGGCGGGGTCGCCGGACTGCGGGGCGAGGGCCAGGGCGAGCTCGGCGGCCTGGGCGGCGCGGGCGTGCGCGCCCATGTCCATGTAGGGGCCGATGGCGCTGGCGTAGAGCAGCAGCAGGGCGTCCGGGTCGTGCAGTCCCCCGCGGTTGAGTTCGTCGAGGGTGGTCTCCAGCAGGTGGACGGCGTAGCGGAGTTCACCGGCGAGGTAGTGCGCCACGGCCCGTCCGCGCAGGGCCGGGACCCGGGCGGGCAGGGGGGCGCCGGCCAGGCACTCCTCGGCCCGCTCGAAGTACTGCCGGCCGGCGGCGAGTTCACCGGTCTCCAGGGCGCACTCGCCGAGTCCGAGCAGGGCGGCGGACCGCTCGGCCGTCAGACCGTGCGTCCCGGCCTCGGCGAGCAGCTCGGCGTACTGCCCGGCCGCCGCCTCGGCCTCGCCGTCGGCCAGGGTGCGCTGGGCTTCGATGAGGCGCAGCCGCAGCCCCGTGACGAGCCGGGCCGAGTGTCCGCCGGCGAGCTCGTCGAAGGCGACGCCCAGGCGCTCCGCGAGATGCCGCAGCGCGTCGTCGGAGGGCCGCACCCGGCCCGACTCGAGGGTGGAGATGTAGGCCGGTGTGTACACGGGTTCCGCCAACTGCCGCTGCGTCAGTCCGCGTTCCACACGCAACCGCTGCACTCGGCGCCCGATGGTCCCCGGATCGTCACGCTCCCCCACGCCAACTCCCCCTGTGGCTCTTGCCGTTCGCCCGGAACTGCCCCTAGGTTAAACGGAGTGTTAAGCAGGATTGTCGAACCTGATTAATACGCTGCCGCCGTAGTCGCCGCCCCCGTTGCGAGGTCGCCGTGCTCGAACGCACACGCACCGCCGAGCGATACGCCCGAGGCTTCACCGCGGCCCTCGTCGCGGTGGCGACCCTGTTGCTCGCGGCGAACGCGGGCCCGGCCCGGGCGGAGACCCCCCGGCCGGAACCCCGGGCCGTGGCGGACTCCCGCTGAAGCGCGTCAATCGGGCAGGACCTTCCTCAACGCCTCGTCCAGGCCTCTCGCGATCTCCGTGTCGCCCGGCCGGCCCCCGCTCGGGCTCGGGCCGTACAGGGCGTCCAGTGCGGTGATGAGGGTGTGCGTCACCGCGCCGTAGAGCGGAGTGCGGGGGCGGTGCACGCCCTCGCGGAGGGACGGGAGCAGGATGTCCCGGGAGAAGCTGACCCCTTCGGCGATCCGGTCGGGGGGAAGGCCGACGGTGCCTTCGCCGGTGGGTGACGCCGAGGGGGTCTCGGCGTATGCCGGGGCGTGCCGGCACGGGGGAGCGGTGCCGGGTTCCTGGTAGGCGGAGACGCGGGTCGCGGCGAAACCGGCGCGCAGCAGGCAGCGTTCGCTGTCCGGGTCGGTCAGGAAAGCGATCAGTTCCGCCGCCTTCGCGGCCCGCTGCTCGGTCGTGGAGGCGGTGACGGCGAGGTTCTGCCCGCCGAGGACCGTCCTGCCGGGCAGCCGGGTCACCCCCAGGTCCTCCCCGTAGGTCTCGTACAGGGCGGGGTAGACGTACGGCCAGTGCCGCAGGAAGGTGGTGCGGCCCTCCGCGAAGGCACTGAGCGACTCGGCCTCGCGGGACTCGGTGGCCTCGTCGAGGGTGTAGGGCGGGGCCGTGCGGGCCCGCAGCTCGGCCACGCCCGCCGTGAGTTGTTCCACGGTCGCCGCGTACGCACCGTCGCCGTCGGTCAGCCGGAGTCCGGGCACGGCCGAGGAGAACGCCTCGATCGCGTTGACCGTGCGGCCCTCGTACGGGGCGAGCTGGGTGGCCCAGCCCTCGTGGCCCTGGGAGCCGAAGTGCTTCTTGACGGCGTCGATCTGGTCCCGCAGCCGGTCCCAGGTGACCCCGTCGCTGAGGTCCGTCCGGGAGACACCGGCCTTCCGCAGATGGTCCTTGCGGTAGTACAGCAGCCCGGCGTCGCTGTTGAACGGGACCGCGTACCGCTCGCCCTTCCAGTACGACGTCCTGTCCACGGACGGGATGATGTCGTCCGGGGACCTGACCGCCGCGTCGGTCAGCGGGCGGATCAGGTCCGCGGCGGCGAACTCCGGAACCCAGGTCACGTCCAGGTTCACCACGTCGTACTCGGCGCTGCCGGACTGCAGGGCGCCGAGCAGCTGGCTTCGCTGCTGGTCGGCGGAACCGGGCAGTTCCACCAGCCGGGCCTGGAAGCCCTGCGTGCCCTCCTCGGCGTTCCAGACGTCGATGAGCTGCTGGCGGATGCCGTTCTTGCCGGTCACGTCCTGTCCGCTGGCCACCACGATCCGGCGGCGGTTGTCGGCGTCCGGCGGCTCTTCCCGTACGTCACCGCCGGTGCAGGCGGCCAGGAACAGCAGGATCAGCACGGTCAGCACGGTCAGCGGGGACGGCGGCACGGGTACGGCGGCCGGCGGTCGTCGGGCCATCATTCCTCCCCCGTTCCGATGCGGGCGACCTCGTCACGCAGCGCGGGCACGAGGTCGTCCCCGGCGTCCAGGCAGCGGCCCTGGGAGGCCTCCGCGACGCGGGTGCCGGGGCGGTCCCGGTCGCAGCCCCCGGACTTCAGCGTCACCATGGCCACGGGCACGCCCGACTCGCGTGCCCGGTTCTCCACCTCGCGGAGGTGGTCGCCGGCCAGGCGGTTGTCGTCCTCGCCGTCGGTGAGGTACACGATCAGCTGCGGCCGCTCGTCGCCGGCGCCGCGCTCCCGCATGAACGCCAGGGCGTCCAGCAGGGCGGCGCGCGGATCGGCTTCGGCGTCCCGCACCCGGGCGCCTTCCTCGCCGGCCCTGAGGGCCTTCTCCGCCTCCGCGCGGGGGTGCGTGCCGAAGTCCAGCAACCCGCTGTGGGTGGGTCCCCCGACCCCGTGCACCGCCCACACCCCGTACTCGTCCCCCCTGCCGAGCCCCGTCAGGGTCTGCTTGAGGATGCCGGGGCCACCGCTGGGCCCGTCCCACAGGCCGGCCATCGAGCCGGAGCTGTCGAGGAGGAACAGGACGCGGCCGGGTCCGTGCGCGTTGCCGTACCGCTCCAGTGTCCTGTCCAGCCGTGCCGCGTCGGCGGGGTCCGCCGGCGGAACGACACTGGTCAGCCCGTGGTCGGCCGCCTTCCCGGCGAGCAGTCCCCGTTCGCCCGTCGCGGCCCTGAAGCCCTGCCGGCCCAGCACCTCCCGGCCGCCCTCCCCCGTCAGCCAGTCGCGGAACCGGTCCACCCTGTCGTCCCGCGCCTGGACGTCCCGGTCACCGCCCTCCCAGCGCACCCGCACGAACGTCGGTTCCAGACCGGGCACGTCGTCGGGGTAGACGGCGGTGCGCCCGGCGCGCGTGACCGAGTGGCAGCCGACGCCGCTCCTGAGCAGGAATTCCGGCACCAGGACCGCGCTGCGGTCGTCCGCGGCGTCGTCCGCGGGCAGCGTGCACAGCAGCCTGACGGCCGAGGGCTCGGGCCGTCCCGCCCGGCTGATCAGCTCCTCGGCGCGGCGCACATCGGCCCCGTCGCCGTACAGCCCCACCGTCGCCAGCAGCGCCGCGTCGCTGAACTCGGGGTCGGGCCTGCGCACTTGTGCCCTGCCGTCCGCGTCCTTCAGGGCCCCGACGAGCTTCGGCAGCGACTGCCCGGTGGGCGGGAGGCCGGCGTCGAGACCCTCCGGGACGGCCAGCACGACCGGTGAGTACGCGAACGGCCCGTGGTCCGGTTCCAGCCGGGCGAAGACGCGTTCCACCTGCGCGTCGCCGGCCCGGTCGACGTCCGCGCGGGTCGCGGGGATCCACACGTCCGGCTGCGGGCCGATGTCCCGCTGCGGGTTGACGTCCTCCCTCGGCTGCTGCCAGGGATCGGAGTGCTCGCCCAGCGCGGTCACCACATGAGCGGCACCGGCGCTGTAGACGGTGACGCCGCTGCGCGGGCAGCCGTCCTCCGTGGTGTTGGCGTCCGAGGCGAGGTAGCCGTCCGCGGCCGCCCGGATCGCCGGCTCCAGGTCGGGATCGGTGAGGACCCGCAGCTCCAGGGGCGGTTCGCAGGGGCCGGATCCGCCGGTCAGGGTCAGGACTCCGTAACCGGCGGCACCGATCGCGACGAACGCCAGCACAAGCGCCACGACGGTGCGGCCGAACAGGCCGATGGGCTTCCGGACGCGGTCGAGCGGCCGCCGGAGCCAGGAGAAGCGGCCGGTGGTGTCCTCGGTGCCGCCGCCGTGCGGGTCCACCGGTCCGGCCGCCAGCAGCACGTCCGCCTCCGGGTCCCACGGGGGAGCCAGTGCCTGTGGCCGCTGCGGATCGTCGTCCTCCGCCTTGTACTTCGCCGCGGCCATCCGGTCCTTCACGGCGGCGTACAGCCCGGAGAGCCACACCTCGCCGCCCCCGTCGAGGACACGGGCGAGTTCGCGGGTGAACGGCGTCGCCGCGTCGGCGTCCCCGCCCAGGATGCAGCGGTTGGGCTGCACGCTCATCAGCAGCAGGATCTTGTCCTTCTTGCGCCTGGGATCGTCGAAGCGGTGCCAGATGCCCGCGGCGTTGCCCGCGTAGCAGCAGTCGAGGATCACCACCACCTGCTGGGCACGGCTCTCGACGAGCTCGCCGAGCACCTCGCTGAAACTCACCGAGCCGGGCAGCCCGTCGCCCGTGAGGACGCGGGCGGTACGCATCTGGAGGTGCAGTTCGCTGCCGGAGGTGGAGGTGACGGCGTGCCCGGCGAAGTAGAGCAGCAGCAGCCCCTCGGCGTCACGGCAGGCGCGGCGCAGCTCCACCGTGAAGTCGTCCGGGGCCGGCGAGGCCAGGGTGCGCACCTCACCCGCGCCGAACACCCCGCCCCGGCGCAGCGCGTCCTCCAGTGCCCTGCGGTTGCGCCGCACGGCCGGGAGCTGGCCGTTCACGCCCTGGGCGTCGTCCGGGGCGGTGTGGTCGTACTCCGACACACCGGCCAGCAGCGCCCGGTTCACCTTGCGGCGCGGGTCGAAGCGGCTCACCGCCCTACTCCCCGTCGGGGTCCAGCGGGCGGATCTGCGGCTCGGGATCGCCGCCCTGCAGCCTGCGGCGGTTGTTGGTCCAGGTCTTGACCGCGCGGGTGGTGTACTCGGTGAGTGCCACGATCGTGACGACGTCACCGAGGAGTTTCAGCACGAGTTCGAGGTCGGGCCCGAGCCGCCCCGGGGTGCCGTCCGTGGCGGGCTGCGCCTGGATGCGCAGGTGTTGTCCGGAGACCAGTTTCTCCAGTGGTTCGTCGCGCTCCAGCCAGGTCTTCAGAGCTCTGACGTCATCCACGGTCGCGCCGGCGCCCAGCCGTACGCGCACGCCTAAGACAGCCACTTCGTCCCCCTCTGTCATGCCCGACATCATGACACCGGGGCGGGCCCCGGCGGCAGACCCGTGACGTGACCCGCGCAAGCCATTGCACGCCCCCTTCACGCCAGGCGCACACGACGGACACGGCTCAGCCCTGGGTCTGCAACTGCCTCAGCTGCCGCTGCACATGGTCCAGCGCCCCTTCGCGCCGCCCGGGCACCCGCCCGCGCAACGCGGCGAGCGCGGCGCCCAGTTCGCGGGCCGGGGCCGGCTCGCGTACCTGGCCCCACTGGTGGTGCGCCCGGTCCACGGCGGCCTCGACGGCGGGGGCGTCCGGGGCCTGCCCGGCGTTCAGGCGGGCGGTGGCGATCATCAGCCAGGTGCGGCAGCTGCGGGACGCGTCCCCGGCGAACATCGCGAGGTCGGCCCGCACTTCGGCCCAGTGCAGGGCCTCCTCGGACGCGGGCCCGTGGCCGGTGACGGCGGCCTGTTCGTGCCGGGCGGCGAGCGCGTCGGCGTCGGCGTGCCGGCCGGACTGGACGGCGGCGGTGATGGCGGCGTGCGGATCCCCTGCGGCCGGGCCGGGCGTGCTCAGCACCAGGTCCTTGCCCGCGCTCTCCGGCGCGATCCGGGTCAGGGCCTGCTGGTGCAACTGCTCGACGGGCGGCCGGAACCCGCTGCGCAGGATCGTCGCGACGGCCTTCATGTACGCCGGCTGCGCGACGCCGCGTCGGGACGGCGGGGGCGCGATCCGCCCGTGGACGGCGTTGCCCCGCCCCGAGTCCAGCGGGGTGCTCCGCAGCAGCTCCCAGGTCTCGGCGTCGGCGTGCAGGTCGAGCAGGAGGGTGGTGGCGCCGGCGGGCCTGAGCCGCAGCTCCTCCCGGAACCAGTGCCAGGGGAAGGCGGTGTAGCGGGCGGTGGAGGGGGTGGTGCGGGCCAGCGCGAGGTGGGGCAGGCGCTGGCGGCGGTCGAGCTGGAGCTGGCCGGTGACGTACACGGTGAGCGGACCGGGGGCCGCGGCGGCGGCGCGCAGCCGGGTCAGGACGGCCTGCGGCTCCAGCGGGTCGGCGAGCTCCACGACGTTGGCGGTCTCGGTGCCGGACAGCACGGCGGGCGCCACGGCGGCGAGGACGGGGAGCACGGAGGCGGCGTCCACCAGGCGCCCCTTGCCCACCGGCGAGGCCGCCAGCAGCAGCACGGTTCCGGGCATCGCCCCACCCCCTGTGTCGATCACGTACGTCAGCACGGTAACCGCTGCGGCTGCAAAGGTGGGCCCCAGGACCGCAAACGTCCGCCTTCGGGGGCTTCTGCCCCGGTCCGCTGAGGGCGCCGCAACGGCAGCGTCCACGGTCCGGTCCGCTCCGCCGACTTGCCACGGGCCGCGCGCCGGTGTGCGCTGGTTGCAGGGGCAGGGACAGAGAGGAGAGCTGTCATGGCTCACGCGGCACCCGTCTCACGCACGATGACCATGCCCCGGCGCAGGCCCGACGTCTTCGGCCCGCGGGTCCACCTCGCCGTGAAGGTCGGCCTGCCCATCGTGCTCGGGCTCACCTACGGCTACTGGGCCGCTGCCATCCGGCGCGACGCCGGGCCCATCACCGGCTGGAACCTGCTGTTCGGCTTCGTCACGGCGCTCGTGTTCGCCCTGGTGTTCGCCGCCGTGTGCGCGCTGGCGCCGCTGCTGCCCCGTGAGCTGCACGCGGTGTGCTGGTTCGTCTTCTCGGGCTGTGCGGTCGGCTTCCTGTACAGCCAGTCCGGTGCGTCCGTGTACAGCTCCAGCGGCCTGGGGCTGGTGGTGGGGGCAGCCGTCTTCGCGATGGTGTTCTACCGCTACTACACGCACGAGGACGCCGCGGGCCGGCGCATCGGCTGAAGAGGCTCGGGACACCACTCGGGACACCCGTTCGGGGGGTCCCGCCGGAGCGCTCCCGCGAAACCGTTTCTCGCAGGTGGCACGGCCCCGCGGCACGGCAGGCGGGCGGCCGGACGGCGTCGCAGCGCTCGCGGGTCAGGCCCGGTGCGTCTTGCCTGGAAGGGTGTCCGAGCGCGACCGGGCGCCCCTGGCCGGGAAGGCGCCCCCACGATCGCGGAACGTCCTGTCGGCCGTTCTGCTGCTCCTCGCGTGCCTCCTCGTGCCGTTCGGGGCGCTCGCCTCCTGGGCGGCCCACGGACTCACCGACACCGGCCGCTACGTCCGGACGATGGCACCGCTCGCCACCGACCCGGACGTGCGGCGCGCGGTCGCGGACGCCGTCGGGGACGGTGTCCTGCGGGAGGCCGGACGCCGGGCCGGCACCGGCCCGCTGCACGGGGCGGCCGGGCCCTTCGTGCACGACGCGGCGCGCTCCTTCACCCGCACCGAGGCGTATCGCGCGGCCTGGGACGCGGCGAACCGGGCCGTTCACGACGCGGTGCTGCGCGCCCTGCGCGACGACGGCGCCAAGGGCACCCCCGTCACCGTCGACCCCGCTCCCGTCATCACCCGATTCAAACGGCAACTCGCCGACGACCACGTGCCGTTCGCCCGCCGCATCCCGGTCACGCACACGCGGATCCCGGTGCTCCCGGCCGACGACGCGGACCGACTGCGCAAGGGGTACCACGTGCTGGACACCGCCGCCTTCTGGCTGCCGCTCACCGCCGCCGTCCTCGCGGTCGCCGGGATCGCCGTCGCCGCCTGCCGCCGCCGCGCGGTCACCGCCCTCGGGCTGGGTACGGCGCTGGGCGGCGCGCTGCTGGTCCTGGCCGTCGCGATCGGCCGCCGCCTCACCCTCGCCGACCTGCCCGACGCCCTGCACCGCCCGGCCGCGGGAGCCGTCTACGACGCCCTCACGGCCACCCTGCGCACGGTGTCCTGGCTGCTGTGCGTCCTGGGGCTGGCGGTCGCGGCGTGCACCTGGGTCACGGGCCGGTACGGTCCCCGGCTCGCCGCGCGGCGACGTGCGCGAGGGTCCGCAGTGCCCGCCGCAGATCCGGTTCCGGAGCCGACGCGAGGCCGAGCCTGACGGCGTCGGGGGTGTGCCCGGAGGCGACGGCGAAGGCGGGCCCGGGCGTGACGGCGATGCCGTGCGCGGCGGCGGCGGCCGTGAAGGTGTCGGCGCGCCACGGGGCGGGCAGCTCCCACCAGGCGAAGGAGGACGCCGGATCGGACCTTACGGCGAAGCCGGTGAGCTCCTCGGCGAGGATCCGCTGCCGTCGTGCGGCGTCCGCCCGCTTGGCCGCCACCAGCCGCGCCACCGTCCCCTCCCCGGCCCATCGCACGGCTGCCTCCAGCGCGAACCGTCCCGCGCTCCAGCCGCCCGACCGCACGGCGTCGGCCACGGCGGCAACCCGGTGCGGGGGCACGACGAGGAAGCCGACGGTGAGCCCCGGGGCGACCCGCTTGGAGAGCCCGTCGACGACGTGGGTGAGCGCCGGGGCGTGCACGGCGAGCGGATCACCGGGCTCCCGGAGGAAGGACCAGATGCGGTCCTCCACCACGGGCAGGTTCAGGTCGTGGAGCAGCTGGGCGAGTTGCAGCAGCCGCGGCCGGCTCGTCGTCCGGGACGTCGGGTTGTGCAGCGTCGGCTGCAGGTAGAGGGCGGACAGCGGGGCCGTGCGGTGCGCGGCGGCGACGGCCTCCGGGAGCAGCCCGGCCGCGTCCCCGGCCAGCGGCACCAGGGTGATGCCGAGCCGCGACGCGATCTCCTTGACCAGCGGGTACGTCAGCTGCTCCACCCCGACCCGGCCGCCCGGCCGGACCAGCGAGGCCAGGACCGCGGCGATCGCCTGCCGGGCGTTGCCGGTGAACAGCAGCCGCTCCGGGGCGGGACGCCAGCCCGGGGTGGTGAGCACCGAGGCCGCGGCCTCCCGGGCGGCCGCGGTGCCGGTGGCGGCGGCCGGTGACAGCGCCTCGGCCAGCACGTCGGGACGCAGCAGCGGCGCGAGCACCGGGGCGAGCAGTTCCGGCTGGCCGGGTGCGGCAGGGTAGTTGAGCTCCAGGTTGACGGGGGTGGCGACCGGGGCGGGCTCGACGAGCGCCTGCCCCGTCGGCCCGGCCGGTGCGGCCCGTACGAAGGTGCCGCGCCCGACCTCGCCGACGACCAGGCCGCGGCGCACGAGTTCGCCGTAGACCCGCCCGGCCGTCGAGGAGGCGATGCCCCGCCGCCGGGCGAACGCCCGCTGCGGCGGCAGCCGTTGGCCGGGCCGCAGCCGTCCGGTGGCGATGTCGTCGGCGATGCGGTCGGCGATGCGCCGGTAGTCACTCATCGGCCGGTCTCCCCCTTGGATTGCACCGAGAGCAAAGATCTTATTGCACCGAGTAGTCGGGCGCCCTAGGGTCGACGCCATGGCACCCTTCCTCGCATACGAGGACAAAGGCACCGATCCGCATCGGCTGCCCCTGGTCCTCGTCCACGGCCACCCCTTCGACCGCACGATGTGGGCCCCGCAACTCGACAGGTTCCCGGGTACCCGCCGTGTCATCGCCCCCGACCTGCGCGGCTACGGCGCCTCCCCGACGGCCCCGGCCGTCACGGACTTCTCCGCGTTCGCCCGGGACATCGAGGCCCTGCTGGACGAACTGGAGGTGGAGTCGTTCGTGCTCGCGGGCCTGTCGATGGGCGGGCAGATCGTCATGGACTGCTACCGGCTGTTCCCCGAGCGCGTCCGCGGCCTGGTCCTCGCGGACACCTTCCCGGCGGAGGAGACCCCCGAGGGCGTGCGCATCCGCGACACCATGGCCGACCGCCTCCTCACCGAGGGCATGCGCGGCTACGCCGACGAGGTCCTGGAGCGGATGGTCGCCCCGTACGCCTCCGCCGAGGTCAAGGCGCACGTCCACGCCATGATGACGGCCACCGCGCCCGAGGGCGCCGCCGCGGCCCTGCGCGCCCGGGCCCGCCGCCCCGACTACACCGCCCTGCTGCCGCGCGTCTCCGTCCCGGCCCTGGTCGTCGTGGGGGCAGACGACACCTTCACCCCGGTCTCCGACGCCCGGGCGATGCACGCGGCCCTCCCTGACTCCCGGCTGCACATCGTCGAGGGGGCGGCACACATGCCGAACCTGGAACGCCCGGAGGTGTTCGATCACGCGCTGGAGGAATTCCTGGCCCGGGTCGACGCCCGGCAACCTTCCTCCGCCCCGCCCCGTCTGTGAGGGAGGATTCGCGCATCCCACCCCGCGAACGGAAGGCCGGGCCTTGAACACCGCCGCTGCCGAGTGGACCGCCAGGGACGACGGGCGCGAGCACCGCCCGCCCGGACGGCGGTTCGGCGCCCGGTGCGCGGGGCTGCTGTTCGCCGGAGTGAGCGTGGTCGTCGGCTTCCGGACCGCCGACAGCGACGGCATGACCCCCGTCCCGCAGCTCCTCGCCTTCCTCCCCTGGCTGCTCGTCCCCACCGCCGCGGGACTGCTCCTCACCCTGCTGTCCCGCTGGTGGCCCGGAGCCGTCTGGGGCGTGATCCTGCTCGGGCTGCTGGCCTGGTTCATCGAGCCGTACGGCAAGGTCGGCGACCCGGTGGGCCGCCCGGTCGCCGGCCTGCGCGTCCTGACCTCCAACGTCGAGTTCGGCCAGGGCACCGGCTCCCTCGTCGCAGCCGTCCGCCGCGAGAAACCGGACGTGGTCTTCGTGGAGGAGTGCGACTACGCCTGCGACGCCCTGCTGAAGCGGGACCTCTCCCCGGACTACCCGCACCGCCGGGCCGTGGAGGGCGGTGGCTCCGAGGGCTCCGTCATCCTCAGCCGCTTCCGGCTCCGGCCCACCGCGGGCGTGCCCGGCACGATGGGCATGCCCGGGGCGGTCGCCGACGTCGACGGGCACGCCGTACGGCTGCAACTCGCCCACCCGATGCCCCCGCTGCCCGGCCAGGTGGACCTCTGGCGCCGCGAGCTCGGCGCCCTGCGGGACGCGGCCGGCTCCGACCCGGCCACCCCTCTCGTCCTGGCCGGCGACTTCAACGCCTCCCAGGACCACGCGGCCTTCCGCCGCATCCTCGACACCGGCCTGAGCGACGCCTCCCGCCTGGACGGCTCCGACCGCACCGCCACCTGGCCGGCCCGGACGGCCCCGGCGTTCGGCGCGCAGATCGACCACGTCCTCGTCTCGCGGGACTTCGGCGCGAGCCGCACCCGCATCCTGGCCCTGGCCGGCACCGACCACCGCGCGGTCGTCACGGACCTCACGCTCCACGCGCGCCGCTGACCCGGCCCGGTGCGCCCACACGAATACGGCCGCCCCTCGTGACAGGGCGGCCGTATCCGCATGGGGGTCCTAACGGGCCGACTTCTCCAGGGCCTTGTCCATCGCCGCCGCGAAGCCGTTGGCCCACAGCCGGTTGACACGGGACCGCTCGGTGGCGTTCGGGACCGCGTTGGTGCAGGACGGGCCGGGGCCGCCACCGGACATCAGCTCGCTGCACGGGCCCGAGTAGTGGTCGGGAAGACCGAGGACGTGACCCGTCTCGTGGGCGGTGACCCGGGTGGAGTCGTACTGCTGGTTCTGCCGGTAGTCCAGGAAGATGTAGCCGCTGCCGTGACCGTCGGTGGAGGCGTACGAGCCGCGGGAGTCGTTGCCCTCCCGGTAGCTGAAGTCGGCCGCCGCGGCGGAGCCCGACTGGAGCTTCACGTTCGACACCGAGCTGTTCCATATCTGGGTGCTGCGCGCTATCTGGGCGCTGAACGTGGGCGCGCGGGAGGCGTCGTAGACGACGGTGACGGCCGCGGTGGCACTCGGGTTCTCGGCACGCTTCTCGGCGACGGACTTCAGGACCGCCTGGAAGAAGGCTCTGTTCGCGTCGGATGCGGCCGACGCGGCGGACTCGGCCGACTCGGCCGGCTGTGCGACGAATCCGGCGTGGGGCTCCGCGGCCGGGGACGCCGCGGCGGGGGCAGCCGTCCCGAGCCCGGCCATCGTGAGGCCGAGACCGAGAACCGCCAGGGAAGACAGGGACTTTCGCATCGAGGACTCCTTGGGTGGGGTTGAGTCTCACCGGTGAGTCTCGGTGCCTGTGCGGCGCCTGTGATGATGGCAACCAGGGATAGGACCGGGTTATCGGCTGCCCAATTCACCTAATTAAGCGATGGATTATGTGGCTGGTTAACGCCGCGATTCCGCCTTAGCCTCACAGAGCATGGAGCTCGAGGTGAGACACCTCCGCGCGCTGTGCGCCATAGCCGACACCGGCAGTCTGCACCGCGCCGCCCGGCAGCTGGGCGTCGCCCAGCCGTCGTTGAGCACCCAGCTGCGGCGCATCGAGCAGGAGCTGGGCGGGCCGCTCTTCCTGCGCTCCCACACCGGCTGCCGCCCCACCCCGCTGGGCCGCCTGGTCCTCAGCCGGGCCCGCCCGCTGATGGCCGACCTGCACCTGCTGGTCACCGAGGCGAGGGCGGCGGCGTCCGGCGGCACCGAGCTGCGCGTCGGCTCGACGGCGAGCAAGGCCCTCGCGGGCTGGCTGCGCCGGCTGCGCGCCCACGGCCGCAACCCCAGCCTCCACATGAACGTCTCCCCCAACGCGCTGCTCCGCATGGTCGCCGACGGCCAGCTCGACGTGGCCTTCGTGCACGAGGTGGAGGACTGTCCGCTGCGCATCCCCGCGGAGCTCCGGCTGCGCGTCCTGGTGGAGCGCGAACCGCAGTGCGTGTCCCTGCCCGTCGACCATCCGGCGGCCGCCAAGCAGGAGGTCGAGCTGACCGACCTGGCCGGCGACCGCTGGATGATCGACCCCACCGTCGACGGCGAATGGGACGCCGTCCAGCGGATGTTCCGCGACGCCCGCGTCAGCCCGCACGTCCTGCACGGCGACTACCACACGGCCGACGCCCTGGTCGCGACCGGCGAGGTCGTCACCGTCTGCCAGCCCACCCGCACCCCGCGCCCCGACATGGCGGTGCGCCGCCTGAAGGGCGACCCGCTCGGCGTGCGGCTGCTCGCCGCGGCCCGCACGGAGACCGTCCTGGACGGCGTCTACCCCGCGCTGGAGGAGGCGTACGGGGAGGTGGCCCGGCAGGCACCGGCGTACCGCGAGTGGCGGGCGCCGGAAGGGCCGGCACCCGGCGGCCACCTCAGACCGCCGAGCCCGGCCCTTCCTTGAAGCAGGGGCGCCGACCTGCGGCTCAGACGCCGATGTCGGACCCGTCCGCGCGCCACACGGCCACCACGGCCGGGCGGACGTACGTCCCGGGCCCGTCGGGCCAGGTGCTCGCGGGCCGCTCCACGGACGCGCCGTCGATCTCGCCCGGGTGCTGCACGGAAACCAGGACGCGCCGGTCCTGGACGATCGGGCCGCAGGTCTCGGCGCCCTTCGGCACGGTCAGGAACTGCTTGAGCTCGCCGCGCCGCTCGCCCCGGGTCGCCACGCCGAACAGGCCGTCGTGCGAGCCGAGCTGGGCACCGTCGGTGGAGATCCACAGGTTGCCGTAGGGGTCGAAGGCCACGTTGTCCGGGCAGGAGATCTGGCTGACGGCGTCCTTCGGGAACCCGGCGAAGTACGTCGCCGGGTCGTCCGGGTCACCGGCCACGAGGAACAGCGACCAGGCGAACCGGGTGCTCTCGGGCCGGTTCCACCGCTCGGTGAGCTCCAGGACGTGTCCGTGCTTGTTGGCGTTGCGCGGGTTGGCCTCGTCCGCCCAGGCGTTGGAGCCGACACCCCGGTTGGTGTTGTTCGTCAGGGCGACGTACACCTTGCCCGTCACCGGGTTGGGCTCGATGTCCTCGGGCCGGTCCATCTTGGTGGCGCCGACCTTGTCGCCGGCGAGCCGCGTGAAGACGAACACCTCCTCGGCGCTCATCCCCTCCACGTGCGAGACGGCACCCTTCGCGGTGGCGGTCGCCAGCGGGATCCACTGACCGCTCCCGTCGAACTCGCCGTCGCCGGGCAGCTTGCCGGTGCCGTCGATCTCGATCGCCGGGGAGTCACCGGTGAGCTTGGCGACGTACAGCGTCCCCTCGTCGAGCAGGGACAGATTGTGCTCGCGGACGGCCCGGGAGGTGCCGTGGCGCATCCGCTTGCTGCCGACGAACTTGTAGAAGTAGTCGAACCGCTCGTCGTCACCGGAGTACACGACGGGACGGCCGTCGTGCGTGAGCCGCACGGTCGCGGCCTCGTGCTTGAACCGTCCGAGGGCCGTGTGCTTGCGGGGCGTGGAGTCCGGGTCGTACGGGTCGAACTCCACGACATAGCCGAACCGGTGCACCTCGTTCGGCTCCTGGGCGACGTCGAACCGCTTGTCGAACCTCTCCCACTTCCGCTCGCTCGCCCCGGTACCGATGCCGTACCGCTTGTCGGTCGCCCGGCCGCTGTTCGCGAAGTACTGGTTGAAGTTCTCCTCGCCGTGCAGGGTCGTTCCCCACGGGGTGACACCGCCCGAGCAGTTGTTGATCGTGCCGAGCACCTTGGTGCCACTCGGGTCGGCGGAGGTCCGCACGAGCTCGGACCCGGCCACGGGCCCGGTCAGCCGGAACTCGGTGGTGGCGGTGACGCGCCGGTTCAGCCGGTGCCGGGGGACTGGGGTGAGCCTGCCCGTCTTGCCGTCCCCCTCCACGACGACGGCGGACAGCCCGTGCGCGGCCCAGGCGATCTCCACCTGCTCCCGGGTCGGGCGGGCGGCGTCGTACCCCCGGAACATCAGGATCTCGTCGGTGTACTCGTGGTTGGCGACGAGCAGCTGCCGGCCGCGCTCACCGGGCAGCGGCAGCAGGGCGAGGAAGTCGCAGTTGTACCCGAACTGCCCGGCCTGGGCCTTGGCGGTCTGCTTCTCCGGGTCGAAGGCGGGCGCCCCGCGCAGAATGGGCTCGCCCCAGCGGATGACGACGTTCTGCCGGTACCCCTGCGGCACGGTGACCGTGTCGGCGGTGTTGGGCGCGACGGGTGCGAAACGCAGCCCGCGCGCACCCTTGGTCTTGCGCCGGGCGGTCTCCGAGGCCGCGGCGGCGGCCGGTCCCGCGGCCGGTGCGGCGACGGCCTGCGGGGCCCGGGCGGCACCGACGGCACCCGCCCCGGCGGCGGCCACGGTCACGACGGCCGCGGCACGCATCATCGACCGGCGGCCGATCGCACCGGCGATCACGTCACCGACGTACTCGTTGGAGCTGGTGTTGGGCACCTCGTGGAAGCAGGCGTCACCACATCGGAAACGACAGGTCATGGCGGACCGGCCGCCGGGGTGCGAACCGGACGGAGTCCCGATCAACGGCAGCAGCTTGCGCACTTTACTCTCCCCTGGGATGCCCTTGGTGTCAGCGTGACCGTAGGTGCGCATACGTGCGGTAGCCGGGCGCCCAGGTGAACAACGAATGAACCCCCGGCTGCCGTACGGGGGTTGTGGCGATTCAGCACGGCGACACCCGCACCGGCCGGATGCGCTCTTGACAGAGTGGGCCCGGCACAACAGACCCTGCCCAAGATCACACAGGAGGGCCGCTAACCTTACGTGTCCGTCCTGGCCAGGGATTGACGGGCTTCAACTCACGCGAAGGGTTGCGCGCACATGGGCATTCTCACTCGGTTGCGGAACGCGTTCGGACGGTCCCGCAAGTCACAAACCGCCGAGGCGGAGGGTGCGGCGCGTACGGCGACCGCTGGCGAGACCGGCGGGGCCGAGGGCCTGACCAGCGAGGACACCGGCCGCGAGGCCGCTGCCGCGCCCGCGTCACCCCCCGCCACGGACCCGAAGGTCCCGTCCCCCTCCCCGGAACCGCAGCCCACGCCGTCGGCCGGCGTCCCCGAGCCCCGCACGTCGGACTCCGGGGAACACGACCTCGTCTCGGCGGCCTTCGACCATGTGACGGTCCCGAGGCCGACGCGGTCGACGGAGGGCGAGCGGGGCGCTTCGGCGGAACGGGCGGAGGCGGAGGAGCCGGCGGGTGCCGGGGCCTCCGAGGCTGTGGCGGAGCCGGCGGGTTCCGGGGCCTCCGAGGCTGTGGCGGAGCCGGCGGGTGCCGAGGGATCGGCGGGTGCCGAGAAGGCGGCTGCCGAGGAGCCGGCGGTGGTCGCGGAGCCGACTGCTGTCGAGGAGCCGGAGACGGCGGAGCCTGCCGCGGCGGAGAAGGCCACGGATGCGGAGGCCGTGACGGAGACGCCGGAACCGGCCGCAGTCGCCCCGGCGACGACCGAGGAGCCGAAGCCGACGGCAGCGGAGAAGCCTGCAGAGGCGGAGGCAAAGGCGGAGGCGGAGGCGGAGGCAGAGGCGGAGACGGACGCCAAGCCCGAGCCGCAGGCGGAGACGCCCGCAGAGCCGAAGCCCGAGCCGAAGCCCGAGGCCGAACCGAAGCCCGAGCCCGCAGCCGACGCGAAGCCGAAGGCCGCGCCCAAGGCCGAGCCTGAGGCCACGCCGAAGCCTGAGGCCGACTCCGGGACGAAGTCCGAGAAGACCCCCGAGGCCGAGGCCGAGGCCGAGGCCGAGGCCGACGCGGTGACCGCCGACAAGGCGTCCGCCGAGACGAAGCCGAAGGCCAAGCCCAGGACTACGAAGAAGACCACGACGAAGGCCACGACGAAGGCCGAGCCCGAGGCCACGCCGAAGGCTGAGGCCGACTCCGGGACGAAGTCCGAGAAGACCCCCGAGCCCGCGGCCGCCGACGGCGACACCGCGCCGCAGGGGCCACCCGCACCCGGCGACGAAAGCCGCACGGATGGTGCGGGTGGGAAGAAGAACCCGGCCGAAGGCGAAGCCGAGGCCGGACCCGCCCTCACCCTCGCCGCCCTCAAGAAGCACGCCCCCGGCCTCACCACCGCCTACAAGGCCGCCACCACCACCCTCGAGAAGAACGACCTCACGGGCACCCGCGCCAAGGTCTACCTCGTCCTCGACCGCTCCGCCTCCATGCGCCCGTACTACAAGGACGGCTCCGCCCAGGCCCTCGCCGAGCAGACCCTCGCCCTCGCGGCGCACCTCGACCCCGAGGCCACCGTCCCGGTCGTCTTCTTCTCCACCGAGCTCGACGGCACCGGCGAGATCACCCTCACCGAGCACGAGAACAAGATCGACGACCTGCACGCGAGCCTCGGCCGCATGGGCCGCACCAGCTACCACGCGGCCGTGGAGGCGGTCCTCGCCCACCACGACAAGACCGCGGACCCCGCCGCCCCCGCCCTGGTGGTCTTCCAGACCGACGGCGCCCCGGACGCGAAGACCCCCGCCAACCAGGCCCTCACCGACGCCGCCAAGAGCCACCCCGCCGTCTTCTTCTCCTTCGTCGCCTTCGGAGACCCGGAGAACAAGGCCTTCGACTACCTCCGCAAGCTCAAGACCCCCAACACGTCCCACTTCCTCGCCGGCGAAACACCTCGCGAGCTCACGGACAAGGAGCTCTACGAGGGCGTACTGGCGAACTGGCGCCCGTAACCCCCACCCCACCTCGCCGCCGCCCGCGTCCCACCCCGCAAAAGGGGAGGCGGGCGGCGCACCCATGTCAGCTACGATTTCAAGGTTCGTAGACGACCGAGACCACGAGATCGTCACCCCGCGTAGCGACTTGGGAGCAGCCCGCGATGGCTCGACACCTCATCACCAGCGCCCTTCCGTACATCAACGGGATCAAGCACCTGGGCAACATGGTGGGGTCCATGCTCCCGGCGGACGTCTACTCCCGTTACCTGCGCCAGCAGGGCCACGAGGTCCTCTACATCTGCGCGACGGACGAGCACGGCACCCCCGCGGAGCTCGCCGCGAAGGAGCAGGGCATCCCGGTGGACGCGTTCTGCACCGAGGCGCACCACCAGCAGAAGGCGATCTACGACGGCTTCAACCTGGCCTTCGACTACTTCGGCCGCAGCTCCTCCCCGCAGAACCACGAGATCACGCAGGAGATCGCCCGCGAGCTGAAGGCGAACGGCTTCATCGAGGAGCGTTCGATCCGCCAGGTGTACTCGAACGCCGACGGCCGCTTCCTGCCCGACCGGTACATCATCGGCACCTGCCCGCACTGCGGCTACGACAAGGCCCGCGGCGACCAGTGCGAGAACTGCACGCGCGTCCTGGACCCGACGGACCTGATCGACGCCCGCTCGGCGATCAGCGGCAGCAGCGACCTGGAGGTCCGCGAGACCAAGCACCTGTTCCTCCTGCAGTCGGTGCTGGCCGGCGAGGTCGAGGCGTGGGTCGACGAGCGCGCCGACAACTGGCCGGTCCTGGCCTCCTCCATCGCCCGCAAGTGGCTCACGGAGGGCCTGCACGACCGCGCGATCACCCGCGACCTGGACTGGGGCGTCCCGGTCCCGGCCGACACCTGGCCGGACCTCGCCGCGGAGGGCAAGGTCTTCTACGTCTGGTTCGACGCCCCGATCGAGTACATCGGCGCGACGAAGGAGTGGGCGGACCAGGACCCGGAGAACCGCGACTGGCGCTCGTGGTGGTGGGAGTCGGACGCGAACGTCCACTACACGCAGTTCATGGGCAAGGACAACGTCCCCTTCCACAGCGTGATGTTCCCGGCGACCCTGCTGGGCACCCGCGCCCCGTGGAAGAAGGTCGACGTCATCAAGGCCTTCAACTGGCTGAACTACTACGGCGGCAAGTTCTCCACGTCCCAGCGCCGGGGCGTCTTCACGCACGACGCCCTCGACATCCTGCCGGCCGACTACTGGCGCTACTTCATGATGGCGAACGCCCCGGAGTCGGACGACTCGTCGTTCACCTGGGAGCACTTCACCGCCACGGTGAACAAGGACCTGGCCGACACCCTCGGCAACTTCGTCAACCGCGTCCTGTCCTTCTCCAGGAAGCGCTTCGGCGAAGAGGTCCCGGCGGGCGCCGAGCCCGGCGAGGCGGAGACGAAGCTGGGTGACGAGATCGCCCGCCTGCTCGCGGAGTACGAGGCCCAGATGGAGGCCATCCAGTTCCGCAAGGCGGCGGCCGCGCTGCGCGCCCTGTGGTCGGCGGGCAACTCCTACCTGGAGGAGAAGGCCCCCTGGCTGGAGATCAAGACCAACCCGGAGGGCGCGGCGCTCACCCTCCGTACGGCGATGAACCTGATCCACCTCTACGCGGTGGTCTCCGAGCCGTTCATCCCGACGTCGGCGAAGAAGATGCGCGAGGCGTTCTCCCTGGGGAACGACACGGCGACCTGGGTCACCGCGGACGAGGCCCGCTCCCTCACCGCCGTCCCGGCCGGCACCCCGTTCACCATTCCGCCGGTCCTCTTCGCCAAGCTCACGGACGAGGACCTGGAGTCGTACAAGGAGCGCTTCGGCGGCGAGTCCGAGTAACTCCCGCCCCACGCCCGCCCCTAGGGGGAACTCCTCCTGGGGGCGGACGCGTTCTCCGACCGGCTCGTCCTCAGGCTCATCGCCCTCCGCGGCCCCTGTTCGTAGGATGAGTGAGGCATCCGGCCCACCAGGCGGTCCGGGCAACCAACCGGGGGACACCATGGCACTGTTCGGCAACGCGCACACCGTGAATCCGCAGTCGGCCCAGCAGGACTACGCCCGTCTCCTCGGCCACGGCGAGCAGGTGCACGCCGCGTTCCTGCTGATCCGCGACACCATCCTCTTCACGGACCGCCGCCTGATCCTGATCGACAAGCAGGGCATCACCGGCAAGAAGGTGGAGTACCACTCGGTCCCCTACCGCAGCATCACCCACTTCTCGGTGGAGACGGCCGGCACGTTCGACCTGGACGCCGAACTGAAGATCTGGATCTCCGGCACCCCGGCCCCCATCGAGAAGACCTTCACCAAGGGCGTCGACATCTACGAGGTCCAGGCGATCCTGACGCAGTTCGTGGCGAGGTAGGCCGGGAACGTTTCTCCCAAGCCCGAAAGAGTGAACGCAGCACTATGTGCTGCATATGCCAGGGGCTGCGGGGGGCGGGCCT
The DNA here is from genome assembly GCF_001280065.1 of Streptomyces sp. NRRL B-1140. GTDB lineage: Bacteria > Actinomycetota > Actinomycetes > Streptomycetales > Streptomycetaceae > Streptomyces. The sequence goes on along the minus strand of NZ_LGEA01000091.1, from coordinate 358,464 downwards.
AGCTTGCGCACATGGTCACATCAACCCATGAGACCTCACACCGGATCTTCCAGGACCATCCGGAGGTTCTCACTCCAGTCTTCGAGGCATTGGGTCTGCCCCCACCCGCGAAGGCGATCATCGAAGCGCTCACACCCGATGCCACGGAGATCAAGCCCCTGGAGCGTCGGGTGGACACGGTGCTCAAGGTCGAGCCGTCCGAGGGAGACGGCTTTCTCATCGCCGTTGAGTCCCAGACCGCCCGGGCCCCGGACAAGGGGATCAGCTGGTCCTACTACGTGGCGTATCTGCACGCCAAGTACGCCATGCCTGTGCTGCTCGTCGCTGTCTGCAAGAGCCGACGGACCGCGTCCTGGGCGGCGGGGCCCTTCGAGTGTCGCGTCCGAAGCTAGGCAACGCAGATCACCCGTCCCTTCGTGCTGGGCCCTGACAATGTTCCGCCCATCATCGACGAGTCCGTCGTAGCCCGTCACCCGGCACTGGCCACCTTCTCGGCCATCGTCCATAGCGAAAGCGCAAACGCCCCCGCCATACTGAAAATGCTGGCCCACGCTATGCGGTCGTTCGACCGAGCCACAGCAAAGTACTGGTGCGAGTGGCTCGAAGTCGGACTGGAGAACACTCCGGTCCGGGAGACATGGAGAGAGCTGGAGAAGATGGTCGCCACATACTTTCCGGGCAGGGGAACCCTCTTCGAGGAGACGTACCTGGAGGGCAAAGCCGAGGGCAAAGCCGAGGGCAAGGCCGAGGGCAAGGCCGAGGGCAAAGCCGAGTCGATCCTGAGCGTGCTGGAGAAGCGTGGCATCCGGGTACCCGCGGCAGTCCGGGATCGCATCACCACCTGCACCGACCTCGACACTCTCACCCTCTGGTTCGACCGCTCCTTGACGGCTACTACGGCCGACGACCTGTTCGTCGAACACTGAGCGACCCGCGGCCTCCTCCTCGTCGAGGCCCTCGCCGACCGCTGGGGCGTGCTGCTCGGTCCGGTCCCCCGCAAGACCGTATGGGCAGAACTCGATCTGCCGAACCTCTGCCCAGCGCCAATCGCCCCGGGCACCGGCGAGCGGCGCTGAGGCTCTCCGACTGCTAGGGCGTCAGCAACGCCGCGAGACGGGTAGCGGTCCGCTCGCCAGCACGCTGCCTGATCAAACCCTCCTTGGCGGCAGCACGGAGTCGGATCTGCGCGTCGAAAGCCCCATCCTTGGTCACCCGGGCGGTGACGACAACCGGGTTCATACCGCCTGCGCCACCGCCCACGACGGCACGGATCGTCCGCTGACCCTCACCGGATTCCGGCACCGGGTCGACCCTGCGCCCGGCTCGTTCGAGAACGGAGGCGACGCGCTCGACGGCGTCGTCGAACGGCAGGGCGACGGCCAGGTCGATCTCGTGAACGTTCTTCCTCATCAGCCTGGCCACGAAGCGGGTCAAGCCACCCCCAGCCCCGACGGCAGCAGCCAGCGAGGCGAGCTCATCGGCCAGTATCCGGTCCTCGTGGTCGTCCACACGCGTCCCCGTTCTCGTTCGGCCGACCACGATTACCACGAACCGTCGCGCCCACCCCGAAGAAGCCGGCCTTCGCGACGCCGAGCGGGAAGCGCAAGCCGTAGGACATCCACACCTTGTGGATGAAACGTCACCGCGATCGCCAGGCCCCGGATGATCACGATGCGGGGCGGCGGGGCGGACGGTCAGGACCGGCCTGCTCACGTCCGCCCCACGCACCGTCGTCAGCCCGTGGCCGCCGACGCCGAGGGCGATGCCGACGTGCCCGGCTGCGCCCCGTCTCCCGTGCCGTCGTGCGTCGCCTCGGGGTCGACGCCCATGGTGAGCGCGGCGACGACGCCCCTCGCGATCGCGCCCTTCTTGTACTTCAGCTTCAGCAGCCCGCCCTCGGTGCCGTTGCCCGGGTAGATGGTGTCCTCGTCGAGGGTCGTGCGGGTCGTGGTGTTGGTGGAGTACGGCGCGACCTCGGCCGTGGCCAGCACGGACGCCTCGTCGAAGAACAGCTGCCCGGTGTGGCAGGTCGTGCCGCCCTCGTAGCCCGCGTCGGTCCAGGTGCCGTTCACATGCACCTTGGTGTGGATGTGGACGCAGCGGCCCTGGTACCAGCCGGGGAAGACCGTGCGGAAGACGACCTCGCCCTTCTTGTCCGTCCGCCACGTTCCGCGCAGGTAGCGCTCGTCGTCGGTGGGCTCCTCGTGACCCCCGCCGCCCCCGCCGCCGCCTCCCGGGGGCGCACCCGTCGGGCTCCCGGTAGGAGAGCCGGTCGGGGTGCCGGAGGGCGGTGTGCCGCCGCCTCCGCCACCGCTGCCGCCCCCGCTGCCCATCGCCTCGTACCCGGAGTACAAGCCCAGCGCGTTGCAGTGCCAGACGTCGACGGCCGCGTTCGCCAGCGGCTTGCAGGTGTCGGCGTCGATCACCTTCAGACGCAGGGTGAGCGGGATGCCCTCCTGGTCCTCGGTGATGTCCCGGCGGAGTTTGTCCGCGTCGATGTAGTAGGGGCCTTCGGTCGTCTCGGACGTCAGCCTGTAGCAGGCCTCGCCGGAGGTCCCGGCCGTCTTGCCCCGCGCGGCCGTGGTCTCCTCGCCGGCGAACGCGCCCGCCGCGAACGAGCCGCCGACCCCCGCCGCGACCACCGCACCGGCCCCCGCGACGAGGACCTTGCGGCGCGTCAGGTCCCTCTTGTGTTTCGGCCCTGGGGCCGTCTCCTGTTCCGTCATGGGAAGGAAGCTAGGGAGCACGGTTGTCAGGAGCCTTGGTGAGAGCTGGGTGAGAGCCCTGCAATACGAAAGTGGCTCGGAACCGGCGCCGGTTCCGAGCCACTCACGGGCGTCCAGGAGAACGCGAAAGAACTACTTCGGCTGCGGCTTGCGCACCGAAAGGTGCAGCTCCTTCAGCCGCGCCTCGTCCAGCTCCGTCGGCGCGCCCATCATCAGGTCCTGGGCGTTGCCGTTGAGCGGGAAGGAGATGGTCTCGCGGATGTTGGGCTCGTCGGCGAGCAGCATCACGATGCGGTCGACGCCCGGGGCGATGCCACCGTGCGGCGGGGCGCCGAAGCGCAGGGCCCGCAGCATGCCCGCGAACTTCTCCTCGACGGTCTCGCGGTCGTACCCGGCGATCTCGAAGGCCTTGAGCATGATCTCCGGCTCGTGGTTCCGGATCGCGCCGGAGGACAGCTCGACACCGTTGCAGACGATGTCGTACTGCCAGCCGAGGATGTCCAGCGGGTCCTGGTTCTCCAGGGCCTCCAGGCCGCCCTGCGGCATGGAGAAGGGGTTGTGCGAGAAGTCGATCGCGCCGGTCTCCTCGTCCTTCTCGTACATCGGGAAGTCGACGATCCAGCAGAACCGGAACACGCCCTCCTCGAAGTGCCCGGCACGCTTGGCGGCTTCCACCCGGACCGCGCCCATGATCTTGGAGACCTCGTCGAACTCGCCCGCGCCGAAGAAGACGGCGTGGCCGGCCGCGAGGGACAGGCGCTTGGTCAGCTCGGCGACGTTCTCCTCGGTGAGGAACTTCGCGATCGGGCCGGACAGCGAGCCGTCCTCGGCGACGCGGACCCAGGCCAGGCCCTTGGCGCCCTGCGAGACGGCGTAGTCGCCGAGCTGGTCGAAGAACTTGCGCGGCTGGCCGGAGACGTCCGGCACGGGCAGGGCGCGGACGTGCTTGCCGGCGAACGCCTTGAACTCCGAGCCCTCGAAGATGTCGGTGATGTCGACGAGTTCGAGCTGGGCGCGCAGGTCGGGCTTGTCGGAGCCGTACTTCAGCATCGCCTCGCGGAACGGGATCCGCGGGAACGGCGAGGTGACGTGGCGGCCGCCGCCGAACTCCTCGAACAGCTCGGTCATGAGCTTCTCGACGGGCTGGAAGACGTCCTCCTGCTCGACGAAGCTCATCTCGATGTCGAGCTGGTAGAACTCGCCCGGCGAGCGGTCGGCGCGGGCGTCCTCGTCACGGAAGCAGGGCGCGATCTGGAAGTACCGGTCGAAGCCGGAGATCATCAGCAGCTGCTTGAACTGCTGGGGCGCCTGGGGGAGGGCGTAGAACTTGCCCGGGTTCAGGCGGGAGGGGACGACGAAGTCACGGGCGCCCTCGGGGGATGTCGCGGACAGGATCGGCGTCGCCATCTCGTTGAAGCCCAGGGCGACCATCTTCGAGCGGATCGAAGCGATCACCGACGACCGCAGCATGATGTTCTTGTGCATGCGCTCGCGGCGCAGGTCCAGGAAGCGGTACTCCAGGCGCCGCTCCTCGTTGACCCCGTCCTCGGTGTTGATCGTGAACGGCAGCGCGGCGGCCGCGCCGAGCAGCTCGACCTCGCCGACCTCGACCTCGACCTCACCGGTCGGCAGCTCGGGGTTGATGTTCTCGGCACCCCGGGAGACGACCTTGCCGTCGACGCGGACGGTCGACTCCTTGGAGAGCTTGTCGAGGGCCTCGTAAGCAGGGGTGCCGGGACGGGCCACGAGCTGCGTGATGCCGTAGTGATCGCGCAGATCGATGAAGAGGATGCCGCCCAGGTCGCGCCGATTGTGCAGCCAGCCACTCAGCCGGACGTCGCTGCCGACGTCAGAGGAGCGGAGCTCGCCGCAGGTGTGGGACCTGTACCGATGCATCGTCGTTCATCCAGTCTTCGCTGATCGGGGTCTGTGTTTCACGTGAAACGCCTCCCCAGCGTACCGGGCAGGCGAAGATCAGCTCTCCCCAGTTGTCGATCGCGCACGCGGTGGCCGTCGCTGCGGCGCGTGTCGCCATCGGTGGCAGCGGGCGAGCGCGTCTTCTTAAAGTAGGGCAATGCGCACTGGCGAGCCTCTGCCCGCCGTGGGGGAGGCCCTCGCCGCCCTCGCGACCGGCCTGTGGCATTGGGACACCGCCACCGGGCTGGTCACGGTCGATGCCGAGGCGGCCCGGTTGCTCGGGCTGCCCGCCGAACAGGTCAGCCTCACGGAAGCCCAGGCCCGGGCCCGGCTGCACCCGGTCGACTGGAACGAGATCACCGGTGTGATCCAGCTGGCCGTGGCCGAGGGCACCCTCGCCGAGGTCCGGATCCGGATCATGGACGAGCAGGGCCGGGTCGTCCGGATCGTCCGCAGCCGCTCCAAACCGTCCTTCGACCGGGCCCTCAAGGCGTACCGGATGATCGGCACGCTGCAGGAGGTCACCGAGCCGACGCCGGGCACCCCGGCCGGGCGCAGCGCGGTGACCGGTGACTGGCGGCGCTCCCGGGAGGCGTTCCTGCTGGACGCGGGCCGGGCACTGGCCGAGGCGCGCTCCACCCAGGAGGTCCTGCGGGTCACGGCCAACCTGTCGATGCCCGGCTTCTCGCCGGACGGTCTGGCGGTGTTCGGGGTGTCGGGCGATCGCCTGACGGTCATCGGCCACCACGGGCAGCAGCGGGGCACCGAGAACCCCTTCTCGGAGATGCCGCTGGACACCGACTACCCGGCCGCCGAGGTGGTGCGGACCGGCCGGGCCGTGTACCTGTCCTCCGCCGAGCAGTACAAGGCCCGCTACCCGCTGACCTGGCCACTCGCCGAGCGCTTCGGCCGCCGCTCCTGGGCGTTCCTCCCACTGACCGTGGCCGGACGCACGATGGGGGCGTGGATGGCGGCGTTCACCTACCCGGTGGCGTTCACCCCCGACGAGCGGTCCGTGCTGGCGACGGTGGCCCGGATGCTGGCACAGGCCCTGACCCGGGCGGGCCTGGCCGAGAGCGAGCGGGCCCTGACCGACGGCCTCCAGCGCACGATGCTGCCGAGGCTCGGACCACAGCGCATCCCGGGCATGAGCGTCGCCGCCCGTTACGTCCCCACCGGCGGTGGGCTCCAGGTCGGCGGCGACTGGTACGACGTGATCCCGCTGCCCAGCGGACGGTTCGCGCTGGTCATCGGTGACGTACAGGGCCATGACGTCCGGGCTGCGGGCCTGATGGGCCAGCTGCGGATCGCCCTGCGGGCCTACGCGTCGGAGGGCCACCGCCCGGACGCGGTGCTGTCGCGGGCCTCCCGCTTCCTGCACGGCATCAGCGACGAGGACCCGGCCGACGCGCGCTTCGCGACGTGCGTGTACGTCGAGGTCGACCCGTCGACCGGAGTGCTGGACATCGCCCGCGCCGGACACCCGGACCCGGCGATCCGGATGGCCGACGGCACGGTGATGACCCGGCCGACGTCGGGCGGGCTGCCGCTGGGCATCGACCCGGACGCCGACTACCCCACGACCCGGCTCACCCTGGAACCCGGCGAGACCATGCTGATCTGCACCGACGGCCTGCTCGAGACCGGCGGCCACGACCTGGAGACCGGCTGGCGGCGGCTGCGCCTGATCCTGGAGGAGCACAAGGGCGATCTGGAGGAGCTCGCCGACACCCTGGTGCAGGCCGTGCACGGGCCGTCCTCGCACCACACCACCGGCCCGCTGGCGGACCGCCGCGAGGACGACATCGCGGTGCTGCTGCTGAGCCGCGAGGGCGGGGGCTGCGGCTGCGGCGACGCGATGACCGTACGGCCTCCGGCGCGGCGCTCGGTGCTGACCGTCGCGCAGGCCGAGCCCGAGCGGGTCGCGGTCGCCCGCCAGCAGCTGCGCGAGCTGCTGCACGACTGGGCCTCGCGCGACCAGGTCGACTCGGCGGTGCTGCTGCTGTCGGAGATGCTGACGAACGTCCTGGTGCACACCGACTCCGACGCGCTGCTGGTCGCCGAGATCACCGGCGAGGTGGGCGGGCGGCGGCTGCGCATCGAGGTCACCGACGCCGGCGACGACCTGCCGCACCGCCGCAGCCCCGGTGAACTGGCCTCGTCCGGCCGCGGCCTGGTGCTGATCGAACTGCTCGCGCACACGTGGGGCGTGGATCCGCGCGGCGAGGGCAAGAGCATCTGGTTCGAGCTCTACGAGTCCACGAACGGCTCGGGCGACGGCTCCTGGTCCCTGTAGCGCCTGCTCTCGTCAACTCGCTGACCGAATCCACCCTTTCGGGTGACCGTCGGGTGAGTGACGGCGACGTCCCCTGCACCCCCTGCACGATGACTGCCCTGGCCGCATTCCGACCGCAGGCAAGGAAGTCGCATGGGCAAGTCCGCATCCCGGGAGGACCGGGGCAAGAGGTCCTCGTTCTCCGTGTCGTACGAAGGCGGCGGCCAACGCGACCCTTCCACCCAGGTCAAACTGGGCCGCCTCTCGTACAAGGGCCCGGCCACCGCCATGGTGGCCGTCGCCGCGGTCGCCGCGGTCGGCGTGATCGCCTACCAGTGGCTCGACGGCCAGGGCAGCGCCGGGGGCACGGGGGCCGGGCCGGGCACGAGCGTGACGTCGGGCGCCGACGCGGCCTCGGACCCGAACACGGCGACCTCGGCAACGGGCCCCACGACAGCACCGGCGCCGACCGTGTCCAGCCCGCCCGCGTCCAGCCCGCCCGCGTCCCGGCCCGGCAGCGCGGCTCCGGCGGCCGCCGGCAACACGGGACCGGCGGTGGTCCGGGAGCACCGCAAGGTGGTGCTGCGGCCCTCGGGCAGCGTGGACCTGGACTTCACCAATGGGTTCTCCGACATCACCTATTCCATGCCGTCGAACGGCAACGGCTGGACCATCGGCGGTGACAGCGGCGACCTCGCCACCGTCGACGGCCCCGCGACCGCCGAGAACTGCACCGCGGCCACCGACTTCGGGTTCACCATCGACCAGAAGAACATCCGCAAGGGGCTCACCGCCTGCGTGCTCACCGACGAGAACCGGGCCGCGGCCATCACCTTCCTCGGCTGGCAGAAGGACGACAACGGCCTGTCCTCGGTCACCATGGACGTCACTACCTGGGAGAAACCCGAAACGGAGTGACCGTCCCTTCTTGAAGTCCTCGAAGGCGCCAGCCGTTCGTCGAGGGCGTGAAGGGCTGACGCGATCGACAGAATCGATGCTTCTGTCTACTTTCGGGTGAACATCCTTGCTATCGGGGCGAGTTACACCTCCGCGCGCCTACGTTTCGACGCGGAGGTGATGCTCGATGAACGAGCAGAACAACACGCGCAAAGACGCGATCGACATCAACGACTTCGTGTACGCGGCCACCGGGGCACGGGTGCGGAGGCTGACGATGCCGGACGGGACGCACTGGTTTCCCGCGGCGGATGTACTCAAAGAGCTGGGGTACAGCAATCCTCGGAAAACTCTCGCGGACCATGTCCCCGCAGAGCACCGAGAGACGCTTGAGAGCGTAACTGGAGCTTACTCTCTCAGCGTTCCCGCAGGTCGGGAGTGGCGACGAGACATGAACGTCATCGATCTCCAGGGTCTGATCCGCTTGGTGAACGCCTGCACCAAACCCTCGGCCCAGCCCTTCAAGACCTGGGTCTCCGAGGTCATCGCCACCATCCAGCGCGACGGCTCCTACTCCCTGGAACCGGCCCCCGTACAACAACCCGCCGCTCCCACCGCCTACGCCGTACCGCCACAGCTCGCCGACGCACTCGTCCGGCTCGAAGAGCGCGGCGCCCGGACGGACGCGGCGCTCCGGCAGATCGACGACAAGCAGAACACGATCGCCGAGATGCTCCGCGACATCACCAGGACGCTGCGCCGCTCCGACGACCGCGCCCGCCCCGTCCAGGCACCGGAGTTGACGCCCCAGCAGCTTCTGGCCAACTGGAAGGCCAGGAACCTCGTCGTCACCGAGGACGTCCACGCGGTGGCGGCCCACCTGGCCCCGGCACTGCTGCACGGAGGCGCCGGCTACAGCGTGGAGGAGATCTCCGTATGCACCGGGCTGTCACCCGACCGTGTCCACGACAGCCTTGAGCTGCTGTCCGAGCAGGAATGCGTACGTCAGGTGGGACGCGCTCCGAACGGCGCCCCGTTCTACGTGCTGCCGTAACGGCACCGACAAGAAAGGCCCGAAGTCGCAACAGGAGTTTGCGGCTTCGGGCCGTGTCGTACGTTACCCGGCTCAGCGGCTCTGCAAGCCACCCTCAGACATTCCATGCACGGCCGGGATGGTTCCCAGCCGTCCCTTCTGGAAATCATCGAACGCCTGCTGGAGTTCCTCACGGGTGTTCATCACGAAGGGACCGTAGTGGGCCATCGGCTCGCGGATGGGCTGTCCGCCGAGCAGGACGACCTCCAGGTCCGGCGTGTGCCCGTCCTGCTTCTCGTCCGCGCGGACGGTCAGCGAGGAGCCCGCGCCGAAGACGGCCGTCTGGCCCATGTGGACCGGGCGCCGCTCGGCACCGACCGCGCCCTTGCCCGCCAGGACGTACGCGAGACCGTTGAAGTCCTCGCGCCACGGCAGGGTGAGCTCCGCGCCCGGCGCGAGGGTCGCGTGGACCATCGTGATCGGCGTGTGCGTGATGCCGGGACCCTCGTGGCCGTCCAGCTCACCGGCGATGACGCGCAGCAGCGCGCCGCCGTCGGGGGAGGTGAGCAGCTGGACCGAGCCGCTGCGGATGTCCTGGTAGCGCGGGGCCATCATCTTGTCCTTGGCCGGGAGGTTCACCCACAGCTGCAGGCCGTGGAAGAGCCCGCCGGAGACGACGAGATGCTCGGGTGGGGCCTCGATGTGCAGCAGGCCCGAGCCCGCGGTCATCCACTGGGTGTCACCGTTGGTGATGGTGCCGCCACCGCCGTTGGAGTCCTGGTGGTCGAAGATCCCGTCGATGATGTACGTGACGGTCTCGAAGCCGCGGTGGGGGTGCCAGGGGGTGCCCTTGGGCTCGCCCGGCGCGTACTCCACCTCGCCCATCTGGTCCATCATGATGAACGGGTCGAGATGGCGGTAGTTGATCCCCGCGAACGCCCGGCGTACCGGGAAGCCCTCGCCCTCGAAACCGCTCGGAGCGGTCGTGACGGCAAGTACGGGACGGGCCACGGCGTCGGCCGGCGCGGTCACGCGGGGCAGCGTCAACGGGTTCTCGACGGTCACTGCAGGCATGTCGGTTCCTCCTCGTGTACGCCCAGTTTAGTTGAGCGTTGAACTTCCTGCCACCCAGAACAGAGAAAACCGGGAGGGCATTCCCGCCCGGGGGACGGCGCAGCGAACCACGGGAGGCGGGCACGGCGAAAGGCCGTCACCCGGTTGCGGGGTGACGGCTCTGGGACACTGGCCTGAGGTTCGCCTACGGCCTGGAGGTCGTCCCCGACGGCCTGCCCTGCGCCCGCCGAAGTGACTACGGCCTGGTCTCAGCCGCCGTACATGCGGCGCATCGCGAACTCGACCATCTGCTCCACGGCCTTCGCGTCGAACACCATGCGGTGCTCGCCCTCCATGTCGAGGACGAAGCCGTAGCCGGTCGGCAGCAGGTCCAGCACCTCGGCGCCGGTGATCACGAAGTACTTGGACTCCTTGCCCGCGTACCGGCGCAGCTCCTTGAGGGTGCTGAACATCGGGATCACCGGCTGCTGGGTGTTGTGCAGGGCGAGGAATCCGGGGTTGTCGCCGCGCGGGCAGTAGACCTTCGACGTCGCGAAGACCTGCTGGAAGTCCTCGGCGGCCATCTGCCCGGTGGTGAAGGCGCGCACCGCGTCCGTGAGGGAGGGCGGGGACGGCTCGGGGTACAGCGGCGGCTGCTGCCCGTACCCGCCGGACATCGGCTGCTGCGGAGGGGCGTACTGCCCTTGCGGGCCCGCTGTCTGGTCGTAGCCGTACATGAGCGCAAGCGTACCGAGAGCGGCCGGGCGGGCGGACCGGTACCGCCGGTCCGGGAAACCGACAGCGAGTCGACAGCGCGCGGACCGTGGATCGCCACGGTCCGCGCTCGTAGCGTCGTGGCATGAGCGCACGCCCCGACGACAGCCCTCCCGAGCACGACGGAGGCCTCGCCCACGACCTTCCCGTCCTCGCCCGCCGCCGGATGATCCGGCTGATGGCGGGCGTGAGCCTGGTCCCGCTGGCGGGCTGCACGTCCGAGTCCCGGGAGAGTGCCCCGGCGTCGTCCTCGCCCGGCGGGTGCGCGGAGATCCCCGAGGAGACGGCCGGCCCCTTCCCCGGCGACGGCTCGAACGGTGTGAACGTGCTGAGGGAGAGCGGGGTCGTGCGCCGCGACATCACGCGGAGTTTCGGCGACTCCGCGGGCGGCACGGCCGAGGGCGTGCCGCTGACGGTCCGGCTCACGGTGGTGGACGCCGCCTCCGGCTGCGGGGCACCGAAGAAGGGCGCGGCCGTCTACCTCTGGCACTGCGACCGGGAGGGCGCCTACTCCTTGTATTCCGAGGGAGTCACGGAGGAGAACTATCTGCGGGGCGTGCAGGAGACGGACGACCGCGGCCGGGTCGTGTTCACCAGCGTCTTCCCGGGCTGCTACCCGGGCCGCTGGCCGCACCTGCACTTCGAGGTCTACGGCAGCCTCGCGGACGCCACCGCGGCGACGTCGACCACGAACACCTCGCAGCTCGCCTTCCCGAAGGACGTCTGCGACGCGGTCTACGCCACGGACGGCTACGGCGCCAGTGTGCCGAATCTGGCCGGCCTGTCCCTGGCGGACGACGGTGTTTTCAGCGACGGCCACGACCGTCAGCTGGCGACGACGACGGGCAGTGCGAAGGACGGCTACACCGCGGCATTGACCGTTCCGGTGTGACCTGTCACATGATGACGGATCGGGGTTGCTTCTTATTACCGACGGGTAGCATCATCGTAGCTACTTGTTGGTACGTGAACTAGCGCGAGGATCCAGTGCCTCGCCGATCTCTCTACGGAGCCGGGAGCCGTCGCCATGGGGCACTACAAGTCGAATCTCCGCGACATCGAGTTCAACCTCTTCGAAGTACTCGGGCGCGACAAGGTGTACGGCACCGGCCCGTTCGAGGAGATGGACGTCGAGACCGCCAAGAGCGTCCTGGAGGAGCTGACCCGCCTCTCGGAGAACGAGCTGGCCGAGTCCTTCATCGACGCCGACCGCAACCCGCCGGTCTTCGACCCGGAGACCAACACCGCGCCGGTCCCCGCGTCCTTCAAGAAGAGCTACCAGGCCTTCATGGACTCCGAGTACTGGCGCCTGGGCCTGCCCGAGGAGATCGGCGGCACCACCTCGCCCCGCTCCCTGATCTGGGCCTACGCCGAGCTCATCCTGGGCGCCAACCCGGCCGTGTGGATGTACTCCTCGGGCCCGGCGTTCGCCGGCATCCTCTTCGAGGAGGGCAACGAGGTCCAGAAGCACATAGCCAAGGTCGCCACGGAGAAGCAGTGGGGCTCCACGATGGTGCTCACCGAGCCCGACGCGGGCTCCGACGTGGGCGCCGGCCGCACCAAGGCCGTGCAGCAGGAGGACGGCTCCTGGCACATCGAGGGCGTGAAGCGCTTCATCACCTCCGGTGAGCACGACATGTCGGAGAACATCCTCCACTACGTGCTGGCCCGCCCCGAGGGCGCCGGCCCCGGCACCAAGGGCCTGTCCCTGTTCCTCGTCCCGAAGTACCTCTTCGACTTCGAGACCGGCGAGCTGGGCGAGCGCAACGGCGTCTACGCCACCAACGTCGAGCACAAGATGGGCCTGAAGGCCTCCAACACCTGTGAGATGACCTTCGGCGACCGGCACCCCGCCAAGGGCTGGCTGATCGGTGACAAGCACGACGGCATCCGCCAGATGTTCCGCATCATCGAGTTCGCCCGCATGATGGTCGGCACGAAGGCGATCTCCACGCTCTCCACGGGCTACCTCAACGCCCTGGAGTACGCCAAGGAGCGCGTCCAGGGTCCCGACCTGGCGAACTTCATGGACAAGACCGCGCCCAAGGTCACCATCACCCACCACCCCGACGTGCGCCGCTCGCTCATGACGCAGAAGGCGTACGCCGAGGGCATGCGCGCGCTGGTGCTGTACACCGCCTCCATCCAGGACGAGATCCAGGTCAAGGAGGCCGCCGGCGAGGACATCTCCGCCCTGGAGGCCCTGAACGACCTGCTCCTGCCCATCGTCAAGGGCTACGGCTCCGAGAAGGGCTACGAGCAGCTCGCCCAGTCGCTGCAGACCTTCGGCGGCTCCGGCTTCCTGCAGGAGTACCCGATCGAGCAGTACATCCGGGACTCCAAGATCGACACCCTCTACGAGGGCACCACGGCCATCCAGGGGCAGGACTTCTTCTTCCGGAAGATCGTCCGCAACCAGGGCGCCGCGCTGAACTCCCTCGCCGAGGACATCAAGAAGTTCCTGGCGCTCGGTGAGGGCGGCGAGGAGCTCGGCGCGGCCCGCGAGCACCTGGCCAAGGCCGCCGTCGAGCTGGAGGCCATCGTCGGCCTGATGCTCACCGACCTCGCGGCCACCGAGCAGGACGTCAAGAACATCTACAAGGTGGGCCTCAACAGCACCCGCCTGCTGATGGCCTCCGGTGACGTCGTCGTCGGCTACCTGCTGCTCAAGGGCGCCGCGGTCGCCGCCGCGAAGCTGGAGACGGCCACCGCCAAGGACAAGGCCTTCTACACCGGCAAGATCGCCGCCGCGAAGTTCTTCGCCGCCAACGTCCTGCCGGGCGTCACCCTGGCCCGCAAGGTCGCCGAGGGCGTCGAGCTGGACCTGATGGAGCTGGACGAGGCCGCGTTCTAGATCTTTCACGTCCTCCGTCCGAGGGCCCGTTCCCCTACCCCGGGAACGGGCCCTCGTCCGTCGCTAAGGTGAACCCATGACCGAACGAGCCCGCTTCGACCGCGGCCACACCGACGACCTCATGACCTTCCTGGCGGCGAGCCCCTCGCCGTACCACGCCGTGGCGAACGCCGCCGAGCGGCTGGAGAAGGCGGGCTTCAGGCAGGTCGCCGAGACGGACGCCTGGGACGGGACGAGCGGCGGCAAGTACGTGCTGCGCGGCGGCGCGATCGTCGCCTGGTACGTGCCGGAGGGCGCAGCGCCCCACACGCCGTTCCGGATCGTCGGCGCACACACCGACTCCCCCAACCTGCGCGTCAAGCCGCTCCCCGACAGCGGGGCGCACGGCTGGCGCCAGGTGGCCGTGGAGATCTACGGCGGACCGCTGCTCAACTCCTGGCTGGACCGCGACCTCGGCATCGCCGGCCGCCTCACCCTGCGCGACGACTCCACCCGCCTGGTGAACGTCGACCGGCCGCTGCTGCGGGTCCCGCAGCTCGCCATCCACCTGGACCGCTCGGTGACGGCCGACGGCCTCAAGCTCGACAAGCAGCGGCACATGCAGCCGGTGTGGGGCCTCGGCGGCGACGTCCGCGACGGCGACCTGATCGCCTTCCTGGAGGAGACGGCCGGCATCCCCGCGGGCGAGGTCACCGGCTGGGACCTGATGACGCACTCCGTGGAACCGCCCGCCTACCTGGGCCGCGACCGCGAGCTGCTGGCCGGTCCGCGGATGGACAACCTCCTGTCGGTGCACGCGGGTACGGCGGCCCTGGCGGCCGTGGCGTCCGGGGCGTCCGCCCCCTCCTCCATCCCGGTCCTGGCCGCCTTCGACCACGAGGAGAACGGCTCCCAGTCGGACACCGGCGCGGACGGGCCCCTGCTCGGCAACGTCCTGGAGCGCTCCGTCTTCGCCCGCGGCGGCTCCTACGAGGACCGGGCCCGCGCCTTCGCCGGCACGGTCTGCCTGTCCTCCGACACGGGGCACGCCGTCCACCCCAACTACGCGGAGCGGCACGACCCGACGCACCACCCGCGTGTCAACGGCGGCCCGATCCTCAAGGTCAACGTCAACAACCGCTACGCCACCGACGGATCGGGACGCGCGGAGTTCACGGCGGCCTGCGAGGCGGCCGGCGTGCCCTTCCAGTCCTTCGTCTCCAACAACTCCATGCCCTGCGGCACCACGATCGGCCCGATCACCGCCGCCCGGCACGGCATCAGGACGGTCGACATCGGCGTGGCCATCCTGTCGATGCACAGCGTGCGCGAACTGTGCGGCGCCGACGACCCGTTCCTCCTCGCGGGCGCGCTGGCGGCGTTCCTGGAGAGGTAGAACGGGCCGCCACCGCATGGGTGTTCCCTTCGGGGGTACCCGGTGTTCCGGGACCGGAACGGCCGGACCGTACAGGGAGGCGACACAACATGGGCCTCGGCGGATGCATCATCCTCATCGCCGTGGGAGCCATCCTCACGTTCGCGACCGACTGGGACATGCAGGGGGTCAACCTCGACCTGGTCGGCATCATCCTGATGATCGTCGGACTGATCGGCGTCACCACGTTCAGCAGCATCGCCAGGCGCCGACGCGTGGTGGTGCCCCCCACGACCCCGGTCGTGGACGACCCGGCGGTGCACCACCACCGCCGCGACGGCTACAGCGACGGCTACGGGGTCTGAGCCCGGACGCCTCGCCGCTGCGCAGCGGTTCCGGCGGACGGCAGGGTTCAGCCCTTCGGCCTATCGGCGGCGTTGCACCACCGGCCGCCGGGAAGCCCTCGTCTCATGAGATTCCTCGTGTACGACCGGCTTCTCGGCTTCGGTGACGACTACTGGATCGAGGACGACCGCGGCAGCAAGGTGTTCCTCGTCGACGGCAAGGCCCTGCGGCTGCGGGACACCTGGGAGTTGAAGGACACCCAGGGGCGCGTTCTCGTCGACATCCACCAGAAGATGCTCGCCCTGCGCGACACCATGGTGCTCCAGCGCGGCGGGGAGCCGCTGGCGACGATCCGCAGGAAACGGCTGTCCCTGCTGCGCAACCACTACCGGGTGTCCCTGGCCGACGGCAACGAGCTGGACGTCAGCGGGAAGATCCTCGACCGGGAGTTCGCCGTCGAGTACGACGGGGAGCTGCTGGCGGTGATCTCCCGGCGGTGGCTGACCCTGCGGGACACCTACGGCGTGGACGTCGTCCGCGAGGACGCGGATCCGGCGCTGCTGATCGCGGTGGCGGTGTGTGTGATCCACCTGGCGGAGAAGGAGCAGGAGGACTGAGAGCGCCGGTCAGGGCCGGCGAGGAGGCTGAAGGCCCAGCACCCGGTCCTTCAGCGCCGGGAACTGCTCCCGGGTGGTGGCGACCTTCCCCGGGTCGAACTCCACCGCGAGGACCTCCTCGCCGGCACCGGCCTGCGCCAGCACCTCGCCCCACGGGTCGACCACGATCGAGTGACCGGCCTGGGGAACTCCGGCGTGCGTCCCGGCCGTTGCGCAGGCCAGGAGGAACGTCTGGTTCTCGACCGCCCGTGCCTGGGCCAGCAGCGTCCAGTGGGAGCGGCGGCGCTCCGGCCAGCCCGCCGACACCACGAGCGTCTCGGCACCGGCGTCGACCAGGCCGCGGTAGAGCTCGGGGAAGCGGAGGTCGTAGCAGGTGGACAGGCCCAGGGTCGTCGCGGGCAGACGCACCGTCACCAGCTCGCTGCCCGCGCCCATCAGCACGGCCTCGCCCTTGTCGAAACCGAAGCGGTGGATCTTGCGGTAGGCGGCGGCCAGATCGCCGGAGGGGGAGAAGACGAGGGAGGTGTTGTAGAGCGGCCCGTCAGGGTCCCGCTCCGGGATGGAACCCGCGTGCAGCCACACGCCCGCATCGCTCGCGGCCTTCGCCATCGCCTCGTACGTCGGCCCTTCGAGCGGCTCGGCCTCGCGCCCGAACTCCTCGTAGGCGAAGGCGCCCGTGGTCCACAGCTCCGGCAGGACGACGAGATCGGCTCCGGCCTGTTTCCGGACCAGCTCCGTCACGCGTCGGCGGCGCGCTTCGACCGATTCGTCCTCGTTCACGGCAATCTGGATCACAGAGGCGCGCACACTACCACCGTCCTGGCATTCGAGCCGTTCACACGGGCCTACGATCGTCACACGAAAGCACTGCCGGGGTGCCTCACAGCAGCGTAACTTAGCTCGCAAGACGCCCGCCGACAGCCGCCACCTCCCACTGGCAACGCCGCCACCACCTGCCCGTGACCGAACCGCCGAGGGGTCCCGTTCCGTGAGTCTGCATCCCACCCTCCAGCCCTACGCCGACGCCTGGACCCACTCCATCGAAGCGATATCCGAGCTGCTGCAGCCGCTCCCGGAGGCCGAGTGGAACCGGCGGACGCCGTGCCCCGGGTGGTCGGTACGGGACGTGGTCTCCCACGTCATCGGTCTGGACTGCGAGATGCTCGGCGACCCCCGGCCCATCCACAGCCTCCCGCGCGACCTCTTCCACGTCACCAACGAGCACCAGCGCTACATGGAGATGCAGGTCGACGTCCGCCGCCACCACACGGCGCCGGAGATGACCTCCGAGCTGGAGTACGTGATCATCCGCCGCAACCGGCAGCTGCGCAACGAGTCGCGTGACCCGGGCACGAAGGTACGGGGGCCGCACGGCAGCGAGCTCACCCTGGAGGAGTCGATGCGGCGGCACGCGTTCGACGTGTGGGCGCACGAGCAGGACCTGCGCACGGCGCTCGGCCGCCCCGGCAACCTCGACTCCCCCGGTGCGCTGGTCGCCCGCGACGTGCTGCTCGGGGAGCTCCCGCGCGTGGTGGCCGAGGACGCGCAGGCACCGCGCAGCTCGGCGATCGTCTTCGACGTGCACGGACCCGTCGAGTTCCTGCGCACGATCCGTGTCGACATCCAGGGCCGCGGCACCCTGGAGACGGCCCCGGCCCTCGGCCCCGCCGCCACCCTCACCCTCGACTGGGAGACGTACGTCCGGCTGGCCTGCGGCCGCGTGACCCCGGAGTCGGTCTCCGACCGCCTGAAGACGGAGGGCGACCCGGAGCTGACGGCGGCGATCCTGAACAACTTCGCGGTGACGCGGTAGGCGCTGCGGACCCGCCCGGCCCCCGCACCGAACCCCCGGGGGGGGCGGAAAACCCCATGCCGCCGCCCCGCCGCGGCCCCTACCGTCCTGGACATGACCACCCCACCCCACCGCACCCGCCTCACCTTCCACGGCCCGCTGTCCGAGACCCGGGCGGACGCCCTCGTACGACGTCTCACCCGCCACCGGCCCTCCACCGTCCTGGACATCGGCTGCGGCTCGGGCGAGCTCATGCTGCGCGTCCTGGCCGCCGCGCCGGGGGCGACCGGCACCGGCGTCGACCTCGACGCCGGCGACCTGGCGCGCGGGCGGAAGGCCGCCGAAGAGCGGGGCCTGGCGTCCCGGGTCCGTTTTGTGGAGGAGTCCGCCACCGGGACCACCCGCGGTCCCGCCGGCCTCGTCCTGTGCGTGGGGTCGAGCCAGGCCCTCGGCGACCGGCTCCCCGAGGCGCTGGCCGAGCTGCGCCGACTCGTCACCGACCACGGCCGCGTCCTGCTCGGCGAGGGCTTCTGGGAACGCACGCCCACCCCCGACGAGCTGTCCCGCATGTGGCCGGACGCCGCCGCGACGGACCACCCCGACCTCGCCACGCTCATCGGGATGGCCGTCGACGCGGGGTTCCGGCCCGAGTGGACGGAGACCGCGAGCCTCGACGAATGGGAGGCGTTCGAGTCGGGGTATCTCGCGGACACCGAGGTGTGGCTCGCCGCGCACCCCCGTCACCCCCTCGCGGAGGAGACACGGCAGCGCGTCGACCGGCACCGCGCCCGGTGGCTCACCTACCGCGGCGTGCTCGGCCTCGCGTACCTCACCCTCGTACCCACCGCCTGACGGAGCGTCACGCCGGTACGTGCACCGTCTCCACCCGGCTCGCCACCAGCCGCTCCCGCTCCCGCCGCTGCGCCCGCCCGCGCAGCCGCAGGATCTGGGAGACGCCGACCGCCTGCAGCACGAACACCGCCGAGAAGGCCAGGGACCAGTCGTCGCCGGTGGCGTCCAGCAGGACGCCGATCGCGAGCAGCGTGGTCATGGAGGCCACGAAGCCGCCCATGTTGGTGATGCCGGAGGCGGTGCCCTGCCGTTCTGGTGGGTTGGCCGGGCGGGCGAAGTCGAAGCCGATCATCGATGCCGGTCCGCATGCCCCGAGCACCGTGCACAGCACGATGAGCAGCCACATCGGGGCGTGCGGGCCGGGGTGGGCGAGGGTGGCCGCCCACAGGGCCGCCGTCGTGCCGACCGTGCCGAGTGCGAGCGGCAGCCGGGCCCCGTGGTGCCGGGCGACGATCTGGCCGTAGACCAGGCCCACCACCATGTTCGACAGGACGACGAGGGTCAGCAGTTCACCGGCGACCGCCCGGGACAGCCCCTGCGCCTCGACGAGGAACGGCAGGCCCCACAGCAGCAGGAACACCATCGCCGGGAACTGGGTGGTGAAGTGCACCCAGAGGCCGAGCCGGGTCCCGGGCTCCCGCCAGGCGGCGGCGATCTGCCGCCGCACGTAGGCCGCGCCCTGGTGCGGGAGCGGCTCCGGTTCCTGGCCCTCCGGGTGGTCCTTGAGGAACAGCAGCACCAGGACGAGCACCACGGCCCCGGCGGCCGCGCTGCCCGCGAACGCCGCCGTCCAGCCGATGCCGTGCAGCAGCCGGGCCAGCACGAGCGTGGAGACGAGGTTGCCGGCCATGCCGACCAGTCCCGCGAACTGGGCGACCAGCGGCCCGCGCCGGGACGGGAACCAGCGGCTGCCCAGGCGCAGCACGCTGATGAACGTCAGCGCGTCACCGCAGCCGAGCAGCGCCCGGGAGGCGAGCGCCGTGCCGTAGGACGGGGAGAAGGCGAAGCCCAGCTGTCCGGCGGTGAACAGCACCGCGCCGAGCGCCAGCACCTTCTTGGTGCCGAGCCGGTCGACCAGCAGGCCGACGGGGATCTGCATGCCCGCGTAGACCAGCAGCTGGAGGATGGAGAAGGTGGACAGGGCCGAGGCGTTCACGTGGAAGCGGTCGGCGGCGTCGAGACCGGCCACGCCCAGGGACGTGCGGAAGATGACCGCGACGAAGTAGACCGAGACGCCGGTGCCCCACACGGCCAGCGCCCTGCGCCCGCCTGGGGGTGCCCCCTCTGGGGGAGGCTCACCGGGTATCGCGGTGGCGCTCATCGGACCTCCCCCCGGGCCAGGTGCGCGAACCAGCCGATGTGCCGCCGGACTAGACCGACGGCCGTCTCCGCGTCGTCGGAACGCAGCGCGTCGAGGATCTCCTCGTGCTCGGCGAGGGTCTTGGCGAGGCGGTCGGGGTGGGAGTGCATGATGGCGACGCCCATCCGGAGCTGACGGTCGCGCAGCTGGTCGTAGAGGCGGGAGAGGATCTCGTTGCCGCCGCTGCGGACGATCTCGGCGTGGAAGCAGCGGTCGGTGACGGCGGCGCCTGCGAAGTCCCCGGCGGCGGCCTGCTGCTTCTGCCGGGCCAGCAGCTCCTCCAGACGCTCCACGAGCCCGGCGGGGGCGGGTACGGCCTTGCGCGCCGCGTGCTCCTCGACGAGCAGCCGTGTCTCGATGACGTCGGCGATCTCCTGCGCGGAGACGGGCAGGACGAGGGCGCCCTTCTTCGGGTAGAGCCGGATGAGCCCTTCGGCCTCGAGCCGGAGCAGCGCCTCGCGGACCGGCGTGCGCGACACCCCGACGGCTTCGGCGAGTTCGCCCTCGGTGAGCAGGGAGCCGCCCTCGTAGCGGCGCTCCAGGACGCCCTGTTTGACGTGGCTGTAGACGCGGTCGGCGGCGGGCGGTTGCTTCACGGCCAGGGTCATGCGGACAGCATAGATACAACACGTACGCATGAAGGGATACGTCCAGTATGCGGACTTGAATGTCACACATCTGTGGCAAAGGGGGGGTCCGGCTCGGCAACAGCACAACCTAGTGTGCTAGTTACGAGTCAGATACGTGCGGCCCCCTTCCCCTCGTCCTCAACTCGGCCGCACCGTTGGGGCATTTCGACGTATTTGGGGTACTTGACTTGATAACCGGCATTAAGGGCACTCGTCTCCGCAGAGCCGCGGCCGTCGCCGTCACCTCCGGCGCCATGCTCGCGACCGGTGCCCTCACCGTCGCGCCGGCGCAGGCCGCCTCGGCGCCCTCCATCGCCGCCAAGGGCGGCTATGTGATGAACAACGCGACCGGCACGTCGCTCTACACCAAGGCGGCCGACACGCGCCGCTCGACCGGCTCGACCACCAAGATCATGACCGCTCTGGTGGTGCTGAAGCAGTCGAACCTGAACATGGACAGCAAGGTCACGATCCAGAAGGCGTACAGCGAATACATCGTCGACAACAACTACGCGTCCAACGCGAAGCTGATCGTCGGCGACAAGGTCACCGTCCGCCAGCTTCTGTACGGGCTGATGCTCCCGTCCGGGTGCGACGCCGCGTACGCGCTCGCCGACAAGTTCGGCTCGGGCTCGACGCGCTCGGCGCGCGTGAAGTCGTTCATCGGCAAGATGAACACCACCGCCAAGAACCTGGGTCTGAAGAACACCCACTTCGACTCGTTCGACGGCATCGGCCACGGCGCCAACTACTCCACGCCGCGCGACCTGACCAAGCTCGCCAGCTCGGCGATGAAGAACTCCACGTTCCGCACGATCGTCAAGACCAAGAAGTACACGGCCAAGACGACCACCAAGTCCGGCGGTACGCGGACGATGGCACCGTGGGAGAACACCAACCCGCTGCTCAGCAGCTACTCCGGCGCGATCGGTGTGAAGACCGGTTCGGGCCCGGAGGCGAAGTACTGCCTGGTCTTCGCCGCCACCCGCAACGGCAAGACGGTCATCGGCACGGTCCTCGCCTCGACCGGCCCTGACGCGCGCAAGGCGGACGCGACGAAGCTGCTCAACTACGGCTTCAGCAGGTAAGGCGCCACCGGCAGCACGGCCAAGGGGCTCCACCGCACACCGCGGCGGAGCCCCTTCGTCATACACCCGCCTTCGTCAGACGGCGGTCATGCCGCGTCATACGGAGGTCACGCCGCGGTGCGCTGTCGGCGCTCCAGCGCCCGTGCCGCCTTGCGCCGGACACCAGACAGCACGTTCACCGGGACGCCCGCACCGGCTCCGGGCTCCAGCTGCCAGCCCCGGATCCGCGCCGCGACCCGGACCAGCCGCTGGTCGTCCGGACGTACGTCGATGCTGAACAGCGACTCGTCGGGCGTACGGTCGTCGCCGCCCCAGCGGACCACGCCGTCGAGCTCGGCGAGGATGTCACGGATCACGGTCTCCTGCTGCGGGAAGAAGCCGCCCCGGGCGCCGCGCGGATAGAACCCGGGCCGGATCCGCACGGCAGTCCCGGACGCCAGATTGGACTCGGGCCGGCTCCTGGCCAGGCCGGCCGGCTCGCGCCATCCGGTGACGTCGCCCCGCCGCAGCGGATCCACCTCGTAGTGGAACCGGCGCACCAGGTGGACGAGGACCGCCTCCACGTCGCCCATGCGCACGGCGACGCCGGTGAGCGGGGTGCCGGGGACGGGGCGCGTGTAGACGGTGCCGCCGTCGTCGGCGGCGTTCTCCATCTCCCAGCCGTTGTGGGAGCGCGAGCCGGCCAGCACGCGCCGGGTCCGGTCCTGCGCGCTGCGCAGGGCGTCCCGCACACGGGCCGGGAGAGGGTGGTCCGCGTCGGCGTACGCGCGGGGCAGGAAACGGGACAGGGGCAGGGCGGCGACGCCCACGGCACCGCCGACCGCGGCGATGCGGCCGAGCAGGGCCCGGCGGGACAGGCTCCTGCGATGGGTGACGCCGGGCGCCGACGGTCTGCGGGGAACGCGGGGGAGGCTGAGCTTCAACGGAGTCTCTTCCTGAAGTTGGTCGCGCGCACGCGCTCAGGCGTTGCGGAAGATGCTGTTGTACTTCTCGAAGATCTGGTACACGGCCAGGCTCTGGTGTGTCTGGGAGTCCACGTCGGGGTCCCAGGCCCGGTACCGGCGCAGGAGTTCGGTGATCTCGAACTCGACGAGGTCGAGCCGCATGGATCGCGGGGTGGTGACGCGGTCGCCGGGAGGCAGCTGTCCGCCGGGCCTGCCGCGGGTGCCCCACAGGTGGATCAGCGCCGCGGTGCGCACGCTGAACGCGTCGTCCTTGTTCAGCCGCTGCCACACGGCCCACAGGTCGGCGTCCTTCGCCGGGTCACGGTGGTCGCCGGTGGCGAAGCCCCAGCCGATGCAGTGGTTCCAGGCCTGGATGGCGTCGGCCGCGCTGATCTCGCCGACGCCGGTGTGCGAGTCCTTGACCGTGCCGGAGCCGGTGAGGTGGTGGTCGGCGACCTGCTGGTCGGCGGCCTGGTCGGCGAGGTCGTAGTCGCGCAGGGCCCAGTAGACGGCTGTCTGGATCAGCGCCTTGCGCATCGAGTACGTCGTCGACAGCTCGGTGATCAGCCCGTCCTGCTCCTGGATCGCCGCCACGGCCTGCGCGTTGGTGTAGAGCCGCGCGTCGCCGCCGATGCCGCCGGTGTCCGGGCGGCCGATCGAACGCATGTAGCGGGAGAGGTCGGCCCGCAGCGCCGGCACCTGACGCGCGTCGAAGGCCACGTCCGGGACGGCGGGCCGCGGCCGGTCGAACGCGCCCTGCCCGGTGTCCCGCCCCGAGGCGATGTCGGCGTCGATCTCGACCTGCCCGTCCCCCGAGCCGAGGGTGCGCACCACGAACTGGTCGTAGGCCCAGTCCTCGGGAAGCGGGTGCCCGGCGTTGCCTTCGAAGCCCGAGGACATGTCGGCGACGAAACTCGCGGTCGAGTAGCCGGCCGCGCCGACCCGCGCGCACACGGCGCGGGAGCCGTAGATGCCGATCTCGTACGGGTGGCCGGAGTCCGCCATCGCCTCGTTGACGCCCTTGAAGTGGGGCAGGACGTTCGCGGTGATCTCGGCGTCGACCGCGTCGAAGTCGACGGCGAAGAAGATCCGGGTCCCGCGCCGGAAACCGTGGTCGCGGGCGGCGTTGACCGCCGCGTACCCGGCGGTCCGACCGGCGACGTAGTCGAAGTCGGAGGCATCGCTGTTGACGGTCTGGTAGATCGGGAAGCAGCGCAGGCCCTGCTGGGCGAAGGTGTCCAGCTCGCCCGGCTGGATGGCCTTCTCCGGCAGCGAGGTCGCACTCGGGTTGGTGAGGTAGCGGCCGACGTACGCGATCCCGGCCGCCTTGAGCGCCGCCGCCCGGGCGGGGGTGATCCGGGTGGCGGTGTCGCAGGCCTTGGCGGGACGGGACTGGTCCCCGAAGGAGGCCAGCAGGGAGGCGAAGGTGGCGAAGTCGCCCTCGCCCGTGGCCGGGAGCGCCGCGAAGGTCTGGAAGGCGCGGACGGCAGCGGCGAGGGCGGAGTCGAAGGTGTCGGTGAGGGCGGCGGGGCGTCGGCCCAGGACCATCCCCGCGGAGAACAGCTGGACGAAGACGCCCGTGTCCCCATGGGTCACGGGATGCGCCTTCAGACCCGACTGGGTGCCGGGCCCGAAGTTGCCGTTGGCGGTGCCGTCCGCCATGCCCAGCTCGTACTGCACGCCGAAGAGCAGCGCCTTGGCGGTGTCCCGGGTCACGATCCCGTCGCAGGCGATGACGAAGAAGTCCTGCCGGTTCACGTAGCGGCCGTTGAGCCACTGCTGGACGGCCCGGACCTGTCCGGTGCCCGGGGCGCCCGGGACGTAGGCGTCCATCGTCAGCAGCGCCTTGAAGACCTTGGGCGTCAAGACGGGGCCGGGGTACGCCTGTTCCACGCCCATGTCGGACTTGAGCCGGGTGACGGCGTCCTGCACCCGGGTGCCGTACGTGCCGTCGAGGTCGCCGCCGTCGTAGCCCTTGCAGTACAGGCCGGACTGGATGATGCGGCAGAAGTCGGGCGAGGGGACGGTGTCCGCGTCGAGCTTCGGGTACGTGGCGGTCAGGGTGTTGAGCGTGGTGGGGCCGAAGTTGTCGGAGAACGCCGTGATGCCCAGCTCGTACTGCAGGGCGCGGGTCAGGGCGTACAGGGTGGGCCAGTCGGCCACGCCGGTCTCCTGCACGGTCGTGCCGGTACGGCTGCCGTAGATGGAGTTCACGAATCTCTGGGCTTTGAGCACCATCGCGTCGCGCATGGGGGGTTCACTCGCTTTCGAGGGAGTGACCGCGCCCGTCGCAGCCCGGAACCGGACTCCCCCGGGACGCCGGGCGAGTGGTCGATCTCGTGGAGAGCTTGATCGTATGTCCGGATAAACCGCTTACTGTGCGGTACTTGGGTGGGTTCCAGGGGATTGTTGTGCTCATCCGCGAACCGCCGGTTCATCTTCCGTGCGGATGCCGGCGGCCCCCCGCCCGCAAGGGGACAGGGGGCCGCCGCAGTCGGCTCACGCCCAGGTGATCAGGCGCTTCGGCTGCTCAAGGATCGCCGCCACGTCGGCCAGGACCTTCGAGCCGAGCTCGCCGTCGACCAGGCGGTGGTCGAAGGACAGGGCCAGGGTGGTGACCTGACGGGGCTTCACCTTGCCCTTGTGGACCCACGGCTGCGGCTTGATCGCACCGACGGCGAGGATCGCGGACTCGCCCGGGTTGAGGATCGGCGTGCCCGTGTCGACGCCGAAGACGCCGACGTTGGTGATCGTGACCGTGCCGCCCTGCATGGCCGCCGGGGACGTCTTGCCGTCCCTTGCCGTCGCCACCAGCTCGCCCAGCGACTGCGCCAGCTGCGGCAGCGTCTGGGCGTGGGCGTCCTTGATGTTCGGCACGATCAGGCCGCGTGGGGTCGCGGCCGCGATGCCCAGGTTCACGTAGTGCTTGACCACGATCTCCTGGGCGGCCTCGTCCCAGGACGCGTTGACGTCCGGGTTGCGCCGGATCGCGACCAGCAGCGCCTTGGCGATCAGCAGCAGCGGGTTCACGCGCAGACCCGCGAACTCCTTGTCGGCCTTCAGCTCCTCGACCAGCTTCATCGTGCGCGTCACGTCGACCGTCACGAACTCCGTGACGTGCGGCGCGGTGAACGCCGAGCCGACCATCGCCGCCGCCGTCGCCTTGCGGACGCCCTTGACCGGGATACGGGTCTCCCGCGTGGTGTCGTACGACGCCGGGGCCTGGGCCACGGCGGGTGCGGGGGCGGGGGCGACCTGCGGCTCGGTGGCCGCCGGCGCAGCGGCGGCGACCGCCGCGTGCACGTCCTCGCGGGTGATGATGCCGTCCGGGCCGGTCGGGACGACCTTCGTCAGGTCGACGCCCAGGTCCTTGGCGAGCTTGCGGACGGGCGGCTTGGCCAGCGGGCGCTCCCCGCCGGCCGGGGCGGCCGGAGCCGCCGGGGCGGGTTCGGCCGGAGCGGGCGCGGCCGGGGCCGTCGGCGCGTGGCCGTTCAGCTCCGTCTGGACGGCCGTAGAGGCCTGCTGGACCGTGACCTCAGGGCCCTTGCGGGGGCGGCGGCGGGTGGACGAGGTCGCCACCCCGTACCCCACCAGGACCGGCTGGCGGCCCGAGCCCGCGGCCTTCGGCTCCTCGGCGGGTGCGGCCGCCTCGGGCCGCACGGCGGCGGGCTGCTCGGCGGCGGGCGCGGCGCTGCCGCCGCCCACGTCCACCGCGATGATCGCCGTGCCGACGTCCACCGTGGTGCCCTCCGGGAAGTGCAGGTCCCGGACCACTCCGTCGTACGGGATGGGCAGCTCGACGGCCGCCTTCGCCGTCTCGACCTCGCAGACCACCTGGCCGTCGGTGACCTCGTCGCCGGGCTGGACGTACCACTTGAGGATCTCGGCCTCGGTGAGTCCCTCGCCCACGTCGGGCATCTTGAACTCGCGCACGGACGCTTCCGTCATCGTCGTCACGACCCTCTCCTCAGTACGCCAGCGAGCGGTCGACGGCGTCCAGTACCCGGTCCAGGTTCGGCAGGTACTCCTCCTCCAGGCGGGCCGACGGGTACGGCGCGTGGTAGCCGCCGACCCGGAGCACCGGGGCCTCGAGGTGGTAGAAGCAGCGCTCGGTGATCCGCGCGGCGATCTCCGCGCCCGACCCGAAGAACACCGGCGCCTCGTGGACGACGACCAGGCGGCGGGTCTTCTCCACCGACGCCTGGATCGAGTCGAAGTCGAGGGGCGAGACCGAGCGCAGGTCCAGGACCTCCAGGTTCTTGCCCTCCTCGGCGGCCGCGTCCGCGACCTCCTGGCAGAGCTTCACCATCGGCCCGTAGGCGGCCAGGGTGAGGTCCGTGCCCTCGCGGACCACCTGGGCCTTGTGCAGCGGGCCCGGGATCGCCTCCGTGGCGACCTCGCCCTTGTCCCAGTAGCGGCGCTTGGGCTCGAAGAAGATCACCGGGTCGTCGCTCTGGATGGCCTGCTGCATCATCCAGTACGCGTCCGACGCGTTCGACGGGCTGACGATCTTCAGGCCGGCCACGTGCGCGAAGAGCGCCTCGGGGGACTCGGAGTGGTGTTCCACCGCGCCGATGCCGCCGCCGTACGGGATGCGCACGACGACCGGGAGCTTGACCTTGCCCAGGGAACGGGCGTGCATCTTCGCGAGCTGCGTGACGATCTGGTCGTACGCGGGGAAGACGAAGCCGTCGAACTGGATCTCCACCACCGGGCGGTATCCGCGCAGGGCCAGGCCGATCGCCGTGCCGACGATGCCCGACTCGGCGAGCGGGGTGTCGATGACGCGGCTCTCGCCGAAGTCCTTCTGCAGGCCGTCCGTCACCCGGAAGACGCCGCCGAGCTTGCCGACGTCCTCGCCCATGATCAGGACCTTGGGGTCGGACTCCAGGGCGCGGCGCAGCGACTCGTTGATCGCCTTGGCCAGTGCCATCTTGTCGGCCATCTCAGTTACCCCCCTCGTCGGCGAACGACGCCTGGTACGCGGCGAACTGGGCACGCTCCTCGTCCACGAGCGCGTGTCCGTCCGCGTAGGCGTTCTCGAAGATCGCGAAGTGGTCCGGGTCCGGCATGGCACGGACCGCCTCGCGCACTCGTTTGCCCAACGCCTCGGACTCGGCCTCCAGTTCCTGGAAGAATCCCTCGTCCGCGTGGTTTGACGCCTCCAGGTAGCGGCGCAGGCGCAGGATCGGGTCCTTGGCCTCCCAGGCCTGGCGCTCCTCGTCGCCCCGGTAGCGGGTCGGGTCGTCGGAGGTGGTGTGGGCGCCCATGCGGTAGGTGAACGCCTCGACGAGGGTGGGGCCCTCGCCGTTGCGGGCCCGCTCCAGGGCCCAGCGGGTGACCGCGAGGACCCCGAGCACGTCGTTGCCGTCGACCCGGACGCCCGGGAAGCCGAAGCCTTGGGCGCGCTGGTAGATCGGGACGCGGGACTGCTTCTCGGTGGGCTCGGAGATGGCCCACTGGTTGTTCTGGCAGAAGAACACGACCGGGGCGTTGTACACCGCGGAGAAGGTGAAGGACTCGGCCACGTCGCCCTGGCTGGAGGCGCCGTCGCCGAAGTAGGCGATCACCGCGCTGTCGGCACCGTCCTTGGCGACGCCCATCGCGTAGCCGGTGGCGTGCAGCGTCTGGGAGCCGATGACGATCGTGTACAGCTGGAAGTTGTTGCTGTTGGGGTCCCAGCCGCCGTTGTTCACACCGCGGAACATCCCGAGCAGGTTGGCCGGGTCGACGCCGCGGCACCAGGCCACGCCGTGCTCGCGGTAGGTCGGGAAGACGTAGTCGTCCTCCCGGGTGGCCCTGCCGGACCCGATCTGGGCGGCCTCCTGGCCGAGCAGGGACGCCCACAGGCCCAGCTCGCCCTGGCGCTGCAGGGAGGTGGCCTCGGCGTCGAAGCGGCGGGTGAGCACCATGTCGCGGTAGAGGCCGCGGAGCTCTTCCGGAGTGATACCGGCGACGTACTTGTCGTACTCGGCGTTCTTGACGCGCTTGCCCTCGGGCGTCAGCAGCTGCACGAGCTGGGGCTCGGTGCCCTTGGCGTCCTTCTTGGCAGGCGTGCGGGTGGTGCGCTTGGTGCCGGTGGTGCCGGCCTTGCTTCCGGCGCTGCGTCGCGGTGTGCGCGCGGCAGTGCTCTCCACGGTCACGTGTGCTCCTCCGTCGGTCCGGCCCCCGGGGTTGCCGGTAGGCCAGTGCGGCTCACCTGTTCTCGACCCACGGGGCACGGGGTGGGTGCCGCTCGGCCGGGTACAGGCGTTGCAGGTGCCCCGGCGAGCGCCCTGCAGAAAGCACGTTACCCAGTGCGCCACATTTCTGTGAAACCCCACCTGACCTGCGATTTTGCTTGGATTTCCAAGTAAATCGGAAAGGCGTGGAAGGGGCCCTGGTCACAGCCTTGCAGGAGGCCGGAGCAACCGCACGTTAACCCGGTGACCCAGGTCACGGGAAGAGTCCTCTTTTCGGCGTACCCGAAACGCCACGCGCGCGTGGGTCCCGTTCCCGGGTCCCACGCGCGCGTGGATCATGCCGTTGAGCAGCGGGATCAGCCTTCGCCGCCGCCCGCGCCGCCCACGATGCCCTCCGTGGTGCCGCCGCCCCCGTCGGCACCGCCGGTGTCGTCGGTCGGGGTACCCGGATCCGTGGGCTGCTCGTCCGTCGGCTCGCCGGTCGGATCCGCGCTGGTCGGCTGGCCCGTCGGCTCGCCGGTGGGCGAGGCGGGAGCACTCTGCGTCGGCGTGGGGGACGGCCTGTAGGTCGGCGTCCAGTTGCCGTTGCCCGAGCCGGTGCCGGTTCCGGTGTCCGTTTCGGTGTCGGTCGGCTGGCCGGTGTCGTCGTCGCTCGGCGTCTCGCTGGGCGTCTTCTTCTCTTTGGTCTGCGTGGCGGTCGGCTTCTGCTCCTTGCTCGGGCCGTCCTTGTCACCGCCGGTGTTCTGCAGCGCCAGGGCGACGCCCGCGGCGATGGCGATCACCGCGAGCACGGCGAGGATCCAGAGCTTGCCGCGGCCGCTGCCCTTGTTGCCGTGGCCCTCGAAGCCGCCGTCGTCCCCGCCGCCGTAGCCGCCGGGCAGGATCGGCGAGGGGATCTGCGCGGTGCCGGAGACGTCCCCGGGGTGCCCCATCACGGCCGTCGCACCGGCGAAGCCGCCCGAGGGGGTGTTCCGGCCGTCGTGCACGCCGACGGGGCCGGTGTTCCAGGTGCCGGTGTGGCCGCCCTGGTCGTAGAGCATCTGGAGCGCGTACTGGACCAGCCCGCGCATCTCCTCCGCCGTCTGGAAGCGGTCGTCGGGCTCCTTGGCGAGGGAGCGCATGACCATGCCGTCCAGCTCCGGCGGGCAGGCGTCGGAGACCTCGGACGGTGGGGTCGGGATGTCCTGCACGTGCTGGTAGACCACGGACAGCGGCGTCTCGCCGGTGAAGGGCGGGCGCAGCGCGAGGAGTTCGTAGAGCAGGCAGCCCGTCGCGTACAGGTCGGAGCGGTGGTCGACCGCCTTGCCGAGCGCCTGCTCGGGGGAGAGGTACTGCGGGGTGCCCATGACCATGCCGGTCTGCGTCATGGTCGTGGACGCGCCGTGCAGGGCGCGGGCGATGCCGAAGTCCATCACCTTCACGGCGCCGTTGTGCGTGATGATGACGTTGGCGGGCTTGATGTCGCGGTGCACGATGCCGTGCTGGTGCGAGTAGGCGAGCGCCTCCAGGACGCCCGAGACGATGATCAGCGCCTGCTCGGGGCCGGGCGCCTCCGCGTTCAGCAGCAGGTCGCGGATGGTGCGGCCCTCGACGATCTCCATGACGATGTACGGCACGGACTGGCCGCCGACGAAGTCCTCGCCGGAGTCGTACACGGCGACGATCGCGTGATGGTTGAGGCCGGCCACCGACTGGGCCTCGCGGGTGAAGCGCGCCTTGGAAACCGGGTCCTCGGCGAGGTCGGAGCGGAGCAGCTTGACCGCGACGGTGCGTCCGAGGCGGACGTCCTCGGCTGCGAACACCTCGGCCATGCCGCCCCGGCCGAGTCTGCGGGTCAGCCGGTACCGGCCGTCCCCGACCAGTCCGCCGTTCCCCCAGGACTCCGGCGCCTCCGACATGCCGCCGCCAGTGCCCTCGGGGTCGGACGGGCCCTGAGCGCGCTGCTGCTGTGCCATCAGTCCTCGCCGTCGTTTCTGCCCGCGGTGCGCGCGGTGTTGTTACGGTCTCCGTCGGCCACGCTACAGCCTCCGCGCAAGCCTCCGGCCCGGGAAGGGGCGCCGGAACCGGCACGAGACGGACCGGCCATGAAACCTTCACTCCTTACCGTCGTGCAAATTCCGTGTCCCGGCCGTACGCCCCCGGTAACGCTTCCGCGACGCTTCTTTCGCGTACGGTCACGGAACGGGCACCGAGCTTGACGTGTCGGTGCCCTGGGGCAGACTTGGCCGGGAATGGCGGTTTGGATCAACGACGGATCGACGGCTGATCTGCGGCGGATCAGCGAAGTCGGCGGCGCCTCAAGGGCTACGGGGGAAACGGGACATGAGCCAGGACGGCGCACAGGGCCAGTACGCGGGGCGGGCGCTCGCCGGCGGCCGCTATCAGCTGCGTGATCTCCTCGGCCAGGGCGGCATGGCCTCGGTGCACCTCGCGTACGACAGCGTGCTCGACCGGCAGGTCGCGATCAAGACACTTCACACGGATCTCGGACGGGAACAGGCCTTCCGCGAGCGCTTCCGCCGCGAGGCCCAGTCCGTGGCCAAGCTCACGCACACCAACATCGTGTCGGTCTTCGACACCGGCGAGGACACCCTCGACGGCATGACGACGCCGTACATCGTCATGGAGTACGTCGAGGGCCGCCCGCTCGGCTCGGTGCTCGACGAGGACGTGCGGCAGCAGGGCGCGATGCCCGCCGACAAGGCGCTGAAGATCACCGCCGACGTGCTGGCCGCGTTGGAGATCAGCCACGAGATGGGCCTGGTCCACCGCGACATCAAGCCCGGCAACGTGATGATGACCAAGCGCGCCGTGGTCAAGGTGATGGACTTCGGCATCGCACGCGCCATGCAGTCCGGCGTGACGTCGATGACGCAGACCGGCATGGTCGTCGGCACCCCGCAGTACCTCTCGCCGGAACAGGCCCTCGGCCGCGGTGTGGACGCCCGCTCCGACCTGTACTCGGTGGGCATCATGCTGTTCCAGCTGGTCACCGGGCGGCTGCCGTTCGAAGCGGACTCGCCGCTGGCCATCGCGTACGCACACGTCCAGGAGGAGCCGCCGGTTCCGTCCTCGGTCAACCGCTCCCTGCCCCCGGCCGTGGACGCGCTGATCGCCCGCGCGCTCAAGAAGAACCCGAACGAGCGCTTCCCCAGCGCCGAGGCCATGCGCGACGAGTGCCTGCGGGTGGCCGCGTCCTTCCAGGCCGCGCCGCCGAGCATCGTCCCGGGCACCCAGGCCCCCAGCGGCGCGGGCGTCGGCTCGGCCGTGTTCCCGCCGGTCGACCAGGCGACCCCGGCGCCCTCGGGCCAGGTGCAGACGCCGTACCAGCCGACCCCGCCCCCGAACCCGTACGGCACGCCCGCCCCGACGGGGCCGTCCCCGGCGTACGGCTACCCGCAGCAGGGCGGCTACCAGACGCCGTCCCCGGCGGGGTACTCCCCGCAGCCCGGCCCGTCGACCCCGCCGCCGTACAACCTGTCGCCCTCGACCGCGGCCGGCTCCTCCGGCGGCGGCCGGAACAACAAGCCGGTGATCATCGGTTCGGTCATCGTGTCCGTCGTCGCGGTCGGCGGCCTCGTCACGGCACTGCTGCTGAACGGCGGCAGCGAGGACGACAAGGGCGGCGGCACCGGCGCGAGCGCCTCGGCGTCGGCGGAGAAGAAGCCCGGCTACCGCGGCCCGGACACCTCGAAGACGATCGACACCGAGGAGTGCACGGAGCCGCGGGAGTCCTACAACGACCCCGACAAGATCCAGATCCCGGACTTCAAGTTCAAGAACATCAAGTCGGTCAAGGCCTGTCTGCAGGCGGCCGGCTGGGAAGTGAACGAGAAGAAGGTCGACGAGAACACCTACGGCGACGGCACGGTCATGAACCAGTTCCCGTCCGCCGACACCGACGTCGACCCCAAGGAGATGCCCGAGATCGAACTCAGCGTCTCCACGGGCAACCCGCCCTCCTGAGGTCCCCCGACACACGGAAGGGCCCGGCGGTTCGCCGGGCCCTTCGTTCTTTCCGTACGACTACAGGTAGGGGCCTCCGGACCGGCCGCCCGGGTGCTGCTCGTCGAGGCCGTCGCCGACTCCCGGCGGAAGGGCGCGGCGCATCTGCTCCAGCTGGGCACGCGCCGCCATCTGCTGGGCGAACAGCGTCGTCTGGATCCCGTGGAAGAGCCCCTCCAGCCACCCGACGAGCTGGGCCTGCGCGATCCGCAGCTCCGAGTCGCTGGGAGTCGTCTCGTCCGTGAAGGGCAGGGAGAGCCGCTCCAGCTCCTCGACCAGCTCGGGCGCCAGACCGTCCTCCAGCTCCTTCACCGAGCTGGCGTGGATGTCCTTGAGCCGGACCCGGCTGGCCTCGTCGAGGGGAGCCGCGCGTACTTCCTCCAGCAGCTGCTTGATCATGCTGCCGATCCGCATGACCTTCGCGGGCTGCTCCACCTGTTCCGTGACCGGGGTCTCGCGGGAGTCATCGTCTGCGCTGCCGCCACCGAGCGCCATGCCGTCCTGGCCCACGACCAGGATCTGCGGGTTCTCCGACGACCGTTCGTTCCTCGGCATCTCCATGTCGCCATTCTGTCGCACGCCTGCACCTCACCTCCGTGGTGCCCCCACAGGAGGCTGATCCACCGCGCTGGAGGAGACGAGTCGGTCACGCTTCGGGTTGCTCCGGCACAGGGCTTGCAGCGATTCCGTCCGTCGGCCGAACCCGGAGTGCCGGGAGCGCCGGGCGGTGTGAGGCTGACTGTCACGATATGACCGCACTTGCCGTTTCTGCCCTGCCGGGCACGGCGGGAGGGGGTCACCCCCGTGACTCCATGGCTACGCGCGCTGCGGGCGACGGGACTCGTCCTCGCCCTGGGGGCCGGCGCGGCCGTCTCACCCTTCGGATCCGCCCCGTCCCACGGGGCTGTCCGCCCGTACGACGAGGAGACGGGCCCGGCGGAGCCGGAGGAGGCGGGGTCCGGGGGCCCCGCCACCCCGTCGTCCGGGCCCGCCTCATCGCCCCCCTCCGCCCCGCCGGCTCCCTCGTCCCGGCCGGCGGCATCGCCCCGGACGGCTTCGTCGTCCCGGTCCGCCCCGCCACCCCGGGCGGCGTCACCGTCCCGGTCCGCCCCCTCACCCTTGGCCGCTCCGTCGGCGCGGGCGGCGTCGCGGGCAGCGTCCGTGGCGCCCTCCGCCGCCGGTGAGCCCTCACGGGCGGGGAGCAGGGCAGGAGAGGGCCGGGTGCGGCCGGGACGGCCGGAGGAGCCGGCGGAGGAGCCGGGTCTCTCCGACGCCACGGCCCTCCCCGAGGAGCCACCTCAGACCGACCCGGCTGCCCCGTCGGAACAGCCCGTACGGGAGGCCGCGACCACGGAGCGCCCCGTCGGCCAGGTCCTGCGCATCCTGCCCCTGGGCAGCGGCCTGGTCCTGATCGGCCTGGGACTGGCCCTGGCGTTCGTGGCGCTGCGGCTGCGGCGGGTGTGACGGGCTTACCGGTGTCAGGCGCCCTGCCCGGCGATCAGCAGCACCTTTCCGACATGGCCGCTCTCCTCCACCACCCGGTGCGCGGCGGCCGCGTCCCGCATCGGGATCTCACGGTCGACGACCGGACGCAGGTGGCCGCCCGCGAGCAGGGGCCAGACGTGTTCGCGTACGGCCGCGACGATGGCGGCCTTCTCCTCCCGGGGCCGGGCGCGCAGGGACGTGGCGCTGATGGCGGCGCGCTTGGCCAGCAGGGCGCCGATGTTCAGCTCACCCTTCACGCCGCCCTGCATGCCGATGATGGCGAGCCGGCCGTTGACGGCGAGGGCCTTGACGTTGCGCTCCAGGTACTTGGCGCCCATGTTGTCGAGGATGACGTCGGCACCGGCGCCGTCCGTCGCCTTCCTGACCTCCTCGACGAAGTCCTGCTCGCGGTAGTTGACCAGGATGTCGGCGCCCAGCTCGGCGCACCGCCGCAGCTTCTCCTCCGTACCGGCCGTCACGGCCACCCGCGCGCCGACGGCCTTGGCCAGCTGGATGGCCATCGTGCCGATGCCGCTGGAACCGCCGTGCACGAGGAGCGTCTCACCGGGCCGCAGATGGGCGACCATGAAGACGTTCGACCAGACGGTGCAGGCCACCTCGGGCAGGGCCGCGGCCTGCGTCAGGCCGACGCCCTCGGGCACGGGCAGCAGCTGCCCGGCCGGGACGGCCACCTTCTCGGCGTAGCCGCCGCCGGAGAGCAGCGCGCAGACCTCGTCGCCGACCTTCCAGCCGGAGACGCCGGTGCCGATCGCGGCCACCCGCCCGGAGCACTCCAGGCCGGGGTAGGGGGACGCGCCGGGCGGCGGGTCGTAGAAGCCCTGCCGCTGCAGGATGTCGGCCCGGTTGACGGCGCCGGCCGCCACCTCGACCAGGACCTCGCCCTCACCGGGCACGGGGTCCGGGACCTCGTCCCAGACCAGCGCCTCGGGCCCACCGGGTTCGGGAATCGTGATCGCATGCATGCAAGGGACCGTACCCCCAGGTCCCCGGACCGAGTCCGCCCCGTCCCGAGGTCGTCCCCGCCTCCGCCCCTGGACCGGTTCCGGCGAAAACCCATGTGCGTCACCGATGAGTTTGCGCGACGGTAAAGGTCTCACCATGCGTAGCCCAAGCACGCGGAAGGACCCGAAGCATGAGCACGCAGATGTCCGGCCTGGCGATCGAGACCGCGGGCCTGGTCAAAACGTTCGGCGAGACCAGGGCCGTCGACGGTGTCGACCTGTCCGTGCCCGCGGGCACGGTCTACGGCGTCCTCGGCCCGAACGGCGCCGGCAAGACCACGACCGTGAAGATGCTCGCCACACTCCTGCGGCCGGACGGCGGCGAAGCCCATGTCTTCGGTCACGACATCGTCCGCGAGGCGGACGAGGTGCGCGGCCGGGTCAGCCTCACCGGCCAGTACGCGTCGGTGGACGAGGACCTCACCGGCACCGAGAACCTGGTCCTGCTGGGCCGGCTGCTCGGCCACCACAAGAAGGCCGCCCGCGAGCGCGCCGCCCAGCTCCTGGAGGCCTTCGGGCTCACGGACGCGGCCGCGAAGCAGGTCAAGCACTACTCGGGCGGCATGCGGCGCCGCATCGACATCGCCGCGTCCATCCTCAACACCCCCGACCTGCTGTTCCTCGACGAGCCGACCACCGGCCTCGACCCGCGCAGCCGCAACCAGGTCTGGGACATCGTGCGTGCCGTCGTCGCCCAGGGCACCACCGTGCTGCTGACCACGCAGTACCTGGACGAGGCCGACCAGCTGGCGTCCCGGATCGCCGTCATCGACCGGGGCAAGGTGATCGCCGAGGGCACCAAGGGCGAGCTGAAGTCGTCCGTCGGCGCCGGGTCCGTCCATCTGCGCCTGCGGGATCCCGACCAGCGCGATCTCGCGGCCGACCTGCTGCGCCGCGCCCTCGACGCTCAGGTGCAGCCCGAGCCCGACCCGGTGGCCCTGACCGCCCGCCTCGGTACGGCGGCGGGTGACGACTCCGCGGCCGAGCAGTCCGCCCGCGCGCTGAGCGAGCTGGCCCGCGCCGGGATCACCGTCGACAACTTCTCGCTGGGCCAGCCCAGCCTGGACGAGGTGTTCCTCGCCCTCACCGGGCACGACACGCACGACTCCGCCCAGCACTCCGACGAACCGAAGGACGAGGTGGCGGCATGAGCACCGCGACGACCACCGAGAGCAAAGAGCTCGCCCCGGTCAGCGCCGAGTCCCTCGCCGCGCTGCTCGTCTCCAAGGAGCGGCCGCCGCGCCCCAGCGCGTGGTCGGCCTCGATGACCTTCGGCTGGCGGGCGATCCTCAAGATCAAGCACGTGCCGGAGCAGCTCTTCGACGTCACGGCGTTCCCGATCATGATGGTGCTGATGTACACGTACCTGTTCGGCGGGGCGCTGGCCGGCTCGCCGAAGGAGTACATCCAGTTCCTGCTGCCGGGCATCCTCGTGATGTCGGTCGTGATGATCACGATGTACACGGGTGTGTCCGTGAACACCGACATCGAGAAGGGCGTCTTCGACCGGTTCCGCAGCCTGCCGATCTGGCGGCCCTCGACGATGGTCGGCTATCTGCTCGGTGACGCCCTGCGGTACACGATCGCCTCGGTGGTGATGCTCACCGTCGGCATGATCCTCGGCTACCGGCCGGACGGCGGGGTCGCCGGTGTGCTCGCCGGCATCGCCCTGCTGGTGGCCTTCTCGTTCGCCTTCTCCTGGATCTGGACGATGTTCGGGCTGATGCTGCGCACCGAGAAGTCGGTGATGGGCGTCAGCATGATGGTGATCTTCCCGCTCACCTTCCTGTCCAACGTGTTCGTGGACCCGAAGACCATGCCGGGCTGGCTGCAGGCGTTCGTGAACAACAGCCCCATCACGCATCTGGCGTCGGCGGTGCGCGGCCTGATGGGCGGCGACTGGCCGGCCGACGAGGTCGCCTGGTCACTGGGCTGGGCGGCCCTGTTCGTGCTGGTCTTCGGGCCGGTCACGATGCGGCTGTACAACCGCAAGTAGCGGATGTCGAGGCATCGCCGGCCGTCCCGCACCGGGTGGTGCGCGACGGCCGGCGTGTTCTTGCCCTGCCCTCAGTTGTTCCGGGGCATCGGGGGCATGGGGCGGATGTCCGGCGCGACCTGGGTGGCCGGGGTCTTGCGCACGATCGTGATGAGACGGTCGGTCAGCTCCAGCCGCCCGACGGACGGATCGTCGTAGCCGAGGACCCGGTGACCGCGTATGACGCTCACCACCAGGTCGGCTACCTCCCGCGGTGTCTTGCCCACCTCGGCCTTCACCACCGGCCGTTCGACGATGTCGAGCCCGCTGCCCTGCTGGATGAGGTCCTCCATCACCATGCCCGCCGAGGGGCTCAGCACGGACAGGCCCAGCAGCCGGCCGGCGGCACTGGCGCTGGTCACGACCGCGTCGGCGCCCGACTGCTTGAGCAGCGGGGCGTTCTCCTCCTCCCGCACCGTGGCCACGATCTTCGCCCCGCGGTTGAGCTGGCGGGCCGTCAGCGCCACCAGGACGGCGGTGTCGTCGCGCTGGGTCGCGATGATGATCTGGCGCGCCTTGTGCACCTCGGCCTGCTTCAGCACCTCGCTGCGGGTGGCGTCCCCGACGATGCCCGCGTAGCCCTCGGCGGTCGCGGCGTCGATCACCTTGGAACTGGGGTCGACCACGACGACCTGCTCCTTCTTCAGGCCCGTCGCGCAGACGGTCCGGATCGCCGACCTGCCCTTCGTGCCGAAGCCGATGACGACGGTGTGATCGCGCAACGTGGACCTCCAGCGGGTCAGCCGCCACTCCTCCCGGGTGCGTTCGGTGAGGGCTTCGAGGGTGGTGCCGACCAGGATGATCAGGAACAGCACCCGCAGGGGCGTGATGACGAGGATGTTGGTGAGCCGAGCGCTTTCGCTCGCCGGGGTGATGTCACCGTAGCCGGTGGTGGAGAGGGTGACGGTCGCGTAGTAGAACGCGTCGAGGAGGCTGATGCCGCCGCCCGCGTTGTCGTTGTAGCCGTCGCGGTCGGCGTAGACGATCAGCGCGGTCAGGACGAGGACGAACAGCGCCATGGAAAGCCGCTTGGCGACCTGGCGGATCGGGTGCTCCACCACTTTCCTCGGGAGTTTCACCCGATAGGTCACCAGATGCTCGTCGGCCTGGCGGGCGATCGCGTCCTGGCCCGGAAGTTTCACGTGAAACACACCCCGATTCCTCCGGACGCCCAGGGCAGGTCGAGCAGTTCCGCCTCCTGTCCCGGGCGGGCACCGCCCGGCGTGACCACGGCCAGCGCGTCGGCCGCCGCGATACCGCGCAGCATGGCGGGGCCGTTGTAGTGCAGCGGCACGGCCTCGTCGCCGCGCAGGACGACCGGGACGAGCCGGGTGTCGTGCGGGTGCCCGTGCACGGCGTCCCGGAGCGGCATCGTGTACGGCTCGGGGGCCGGGCGCGCCGCGAGGGTCCGCAGCAGGGGCTCGGCGAGCGTCAGCAAGGCTGAGACGGCGGCGAGCGGGTTGCCCGGGAGGCCCACGAGGTGCTGCGTCTGCGTGATGCGGGCCAGCAGCATGGGGTGGCCCGGGCGCACCTTCACACCGTCCACGAGGAGTTCGGCGCCGATCCGGCGCAGCGTGGGGTGGACGTGGTCGACGGGGCCCGCCGCGGTGCCGCCGGTGGTGAGGATGACGTCCGCGCCGGACGCGGTGACGGCCTCGTGCAGGGCGTCGGCGTCGTCACGGATGCGCCGGACGGCGGTGACCTCGGCGCCTAGCGCCCGCAGCCAGGGCGGCAGCATCGGGCCGAGCGCGTCCCGGATCAGGCCGTCGTGCGGCAGGCCCTGGGTGAGCAGCTCGTCACCGAGGACCAGGACTTCGGCGCGGGCCCGGGGGACCGCGGTGACGCTGTCGTACCCGGCCGCCGCCGCGAGCCCGAGGACGGCCGGGGTGACGAGCGTGCCGACGGCAAGGAGCTGGTCGCCGGTACGGCACTCCTGGCCGCGCGGGCGGATGTCCTGGCCGGGGACGACGTCCCTGGTCGCGTACAGGCGGCCCTTGTCGTCGGTGCGGCCGTGCTCGCTGCGCAGGACCGCGGTGGTCTCCGGGGGGATGCGGGCGCCGGTGGCGATGGGGACGGCCTCGCCGTCGGTGAGGGAGCCGGGCCCTGCGTGCCCGGCGAGGACGCCCTCGTCCCGTACGTGCCAGGGGGCGGGGCCGCACACCGCCCAGCCGTCCATCGCGGAGGTGTCGAAGGAGGGCAGGTCGGTGAGGGCGTCCAGCGGGGCGGCGAGGGTCAGGCCGAGGGCGGTGTCGAGGGACGCGGAGACGGGGGCGCGGCGGGCGGCCCGGGCGGCGGCGCGGCCGGCGCGTTCGGCCATGGCCCGGGCCTCGGGCCAGGGCGTGGCGCGGTGACGGGCCTCGGGCCGGGTGGAGGCGTCCGGCTGCCGGGAGGTGTGAGCGCCGTCCGTTTCGCCGCGCGCCGCCGGGTCGGGCAGGTGAGGGTTGTCGCTGTTCCTCACGAGGGCGAGCACCTCCTCCACGTCGAGGTCCTCGGCGTCCTCACCGGCACGGGCGCCGTGCGGGGTCATCCGGCGTCCGGGCGGGTGTCGGGCGTGGCGTCGGGGGCCACGTCGCCCTGGGGCCCGTCGGCGGAGGGCGCGGCCTCGGAGGTGCTCTCCTGCGCCCAGCGCTCGGCGAGAGCCGCGGCTTTGCGGGCTGCCTCGGCGACCGCCTCGGGGTCTCCGCCCGCCTGCGCGGCCGCGTAGCCGACGAGGAAGGTGGTCAGCGGCGCCGCGGGCCGGGCCACCCCGTGGGCGGCGTCGCGGGCGAGGTCGAGCAGGCCGCGGGTGTCGACGTCGAGGTCGATCCCCAGTTCGTCCTTGACGGCGGAAATCCATTCATCCAACACGTGCCCATGCTCCCTGATACGTGCCCTGGCGGTGGCGATGTCGTCCCAGGTGTCGCAGTCGAAGGACGCGACGGGGTCCAGGACGCGGGTGAGGTCCAGCTCGGCGGTGAGGCGCCGCAGGGGGAGACCGGCGAGGGTGCCGTGCCGGTCGGTGAGGAGCGCGAGCTCCTCGCGCAGCCGCGACGCGCGGTAGGCGGCGACGAGCGGCTGGTCACGGCCTGTGGGGTCGGTCAGCAGCGCACCGTCGGAGCCGCTCTCCCGCAGTGCGGTCAGCAGACGGCCCACGGTCGGTTCTCGAAGGAACGGCAGGTCGGCGGAGAGCACGGCGACGTGCTCGGCCGTGGTGTGGCGGATCCCGGCGTCGAGTGCGGCGAGCGGGCCGCCGCCGGGCGGGTCCTCGCGGGCCCAGGTCACGGGCCGTGCGGTCGGCCGGGGCGCGGCGACGACGACGGTGGTGCGGGCGGTGGCACAGGCCGCGAGGACCCGGTCGAGCAGGGGCCGTCCGCCCACCCGCACACCGGGTTTGTCCGTGCCGCCCAGGCGCCGGGCGGCACCACCGGCGAGCACGACGGCGTCGTGTCCGGCGGGCTCCGTCCCCGGTGCGGGGACGGTTCCGGCGCCGGGTTCACCGGGGGGCTCGTAGGCGGTCATCCCCCGAGTATGCGTGCCCCCGCGATCACACGGAACGCGGGGGAAGAGACGCGATCACGCACGCCGGCTCGGACGAGGAAGAGGAATCACAGCGTCCGCAGCAGCACCGCCGGCTGTTCCACGCAGTCCGCGACGTAGCGCAGGAAACCGCCCGCCACGCCGCCGTCGCACACCCGGTGGTCGAAGGTGAGCGAGAGCTGGACGACCTGCCGCACCGCCAGCTCGCCCTCGTGCACCCACGGCTTGGGGACGATGCGGCCGACGCCGAGCATGGCGGCCTCGGGGTGGTTGATGATCGGGGTGGAGCCGTCGACGCCGAAGACGCCGTAGTTGTTCAGTGTGAAGGTCCCGCCGGTGAGTTCACCCGGCGTCAGCGTCCCCGTCCGGCCCGCCTCGGTCAGCCGGGCGAACTCGGCGGTCAGCGACTCGGCGTCACGCGCGTGCGCGTCCCGTACGACCGGGACGACCAGCCCCCGGTCGGTCTGCGCCGCGAACCCCAGGTGCACGTGGTCGAACCGGACGACCTCCCTGGCCTGCGCGTCGACCGTGGAGTTGAGCTCGGGGAAGCGGGCGAGGGCGGCGGTGCAGATCCGGGCCAGCAGGGCCAGGAGGGAGATCTTCGGCCCGCCGGCCGCGTTCATCGCCGCGCGCGCCCGCATGAGCTCCGTGGCGTCCGCGTCCACCCAGCAGGTGGCATCGGGGATCTCGCGGCGGCTGCGCGCCAGCTTGTCGGCGACGGCGCCCCGGATGCCCTTGAGGGGGGTGCGGATCTCACCGGTGAGCGGCGTGCGCGTGGCGCCGGGTGCCGCTGTCGCCGACGAGGCCACGGCGGGCTGGGGCACGGCTGCCTGCGGCACCGGCGGGTGCGGCTGCGCCGACGGTGCCGTCACGCCCTGCCCGGCTGCCCGCAGGGCGTACTCCACGTCCGCCCGCAGGATCAGCCCGTCGGGGCCGGACCCGGCCAGTTGCCGCAGGTCCAGGCCGTTCTGCCGGGCCAGTCGGCGCACCAGGGGTGAGATCACGGGGACCGGGCCGTCGCCCGGCCCGGCACTGCCGGCCTGCCCGTTCACGGCCGTCCCGGGGCCACCGGCGTGCGACCGCGCACCCCCCGGGGACACGGCGGCGTCCGCCCGCCCGTTCAGCGGCCCGGCGGCACCGTCCCGGCCGGCCCGCCCGGCTGTCGCGGACG
Source organism: Streptomyces sp. NRRL B-1140 (assembly GCF_001280065.1). GTDB lineage: Bacteria > Actinomycetota > Actinomycetes > Streptomycetales > Streptomycetaceae > Streptomyces. The sequence goes on along the minus strand of NZ_LGEA01000091.1, from coordinate 316,538 downwards.
CGCCGGACCGCGGCCGCTCCTGCCGTACCCTGCGGCGCCGCGCGGGCGCCTCGGAGGTGCCGTAGCCGACCAGGACGTTGCCCGACCCCCCGGAGCCGGTGTCGTCGGCGCCGGAGGCGGGCCGCTCCCCCACCGCCACGGTGATCAGCGGCGCCCCGACGGGCAGCTCCGTGCCCTCCTCACCGAAACGGGCCGTGACGACACCGCCGTAGGGGCAGGGCACCTCGACCATCGCCTTGGCCGTCTCGACCTCGACGACCGGCTGGTCGATCGCGACGACGTCGCCGACCTCGACCAGCCAGCGCACGATCTCCGCCTCGGTGAGCCCCTCACCGAGGTCGGGCAGCTTGAACTCGAGCACCTGTGCCATCAGCTCTCGGCCTCCCACTGCAGACGCCCCACGGCGTCCAGGATCCGGTCCACACCGGGCAGGTGGTGCCGCTCCAGCATCGGCGGCGGGTACGGGACGTCGAACCCGGCCACACGCAGCACCGGCGCCTCCAGGTGGTGGAAGCAGCGCTCCGTGACCCGGGCCGCGATCTCCCCGCCCGGGCCGCCGAAGGAACCCGACTCGTGGACGACGACCGCGCGGCCCGTGCGCCGCACCGAGGCGCTCACCGTCTCGTCGTCGAACGGCACCAGGGAGCGCAGGTCGACGACTTCGAGGTCCCAGCCCTCGGCCCGGGCCGCCTCGGCGGCCTCCATGCAGACCGGTACGGACGGCCCGTAGGTGATGAGCGTGGCGCTGCGCCCCGGGCGCCGCACCACGGCGCGGCCGATCGGCTCGACCGGTGCCGGCTCCTCGGGGTTCCAGGAGTCCTTCGACCAGTACAGCCGCTTCGGCTCCAGGAAGACGACCGGGTCGTCGGAGGCGATGGAGGCGCGCAGCAGTCCGTAGGCGTCGGCGACCGTCGCGGGCGTGACGACATGGAGCCCCGGAGTCGCCATGTAGTACGCCTCGGAGGAGTCGCTGTGGTGCTCGACGCCGCCGATGCCGCCGCCGTAGGGGACGCGGATGGTGATCGGCAGGGGCATCGCGCCGCGGGTGCGGTTGCGCATCCGGGCCACGTGCGAGATGAGCTGCTCGAACGCCGGGTAGGCGAACGCGTCGAACTGCATCTCCACGACCGGCCGGAGCCCGTACATGGCCATGCCGACCGCGGTGCCGAGGATGCCGGCCTCGGCGAGAGGGGTGTCGGTGCAGCGGTCCTCGCCGAACTCCTTCGCGAGTCCGTCGGTGACGCGGAAGACGCCGCCGAGGGTGCCGACGTCCTCGCCCATGACGTGCACGGCGGGGTCGGCGGCCATGGCGTCGCGCAGCGCGCGAGTGAGGGCCTGCGCCATGGTGGCCGGTTTGACGGCGACGGTGGTCATCGGTGCGCGCCCCCCTCGGACTCGGCCTCGGCCTCCAGCTCGGCCCGCAGCTGGTCCCGCTGTTCCAGCAGCTGGGACGTGGGCTCGGCGTAGACGTGATCGAACAGGTCCATCGGGTCGAGGACCGCGTCCTGGTTCATCTGCTCGCGCAGCGCCGCCGCCATGGTCTCGGCGTCCTGCCGGGCGGCCTCGATGCCGGCCTCGTCGAGCAGACCGCGCCCGGTCAGCTCGCGCTCCAGCAGCCGGATCGGGTCGTGCTCGCGCCAGGTCTCGACCTCGGCGTCGCCGCGGTAGCGGGTCGCGTCGTCGGCGTTGGTGTGGGCGTCGACGCGGTAGGTGATCGCCTCGACGAGGGTGGGTCCGCCGCCCGCGCGGGCGTGGCGTACGGCGTCGGAGAGCACCTCGTGCACGGCCGCGGCGTCGTTGCCGTCGACCAGACGGCCGGGCATGCCGTAGCCGACGGCCTTGTGCGCCAGCGACGGGGCCGCGGTCTGCTTGGCGAGCGGGACGGAGATCGCGAAGCCGTTGTTCTGCACGAAGAAGACGACCGGGGCCTGCCAGACGGCGGCGAAGTTCAGCGCCTCGTGGAAGTCGCCCTCACTGGTGCCGCCGTCGCCGACCATGGCCAGCGCGACCACGTCGTCGCCCTTGAGGCGGGCGGCGTGCGCGAGCCCGACGGCGTGCGGCAGCTGGGTGGCGAGCGGGGTGCACAGGGGGGCGACCCGGTGCTCGTGCGGGTCGTAGCCGGTGTGCCAGTCGCCGCGCAGCAGGGTGAGTGCCTCGACGGGGTCCACGCCCCGGGCCACCACGGCGAGCGTGTCGCGGTAGCTCGGGAAGAGCCAGTCGCGCTCCTGGAGGACCATGGCGGCGGCGACCTCACACGCCTCCTGGCCGGTGGTGGAGGGGTACACCGCGAGACGGCCCTGCTTGGTGAGGGCGGTGGCCTGTGCGTTGTAGCGACGGCCCTTCACCAGCTGCGCGTACAGCGTCCTCAGCAGCTCGGGGTCGGCCTTCGCGGCCGCCTCGGTGCCGAGGACGCGGTACGGCTCGGCGTCGGGCAGCAACGGCGCGGGATCCGTCCGGGGCTGCCAGGCGGGCGGCGGGGTCGGCTGGTACGCGCCCCGCTGCTCCATGACCGTCATGACGGCACCTCCTCGTGGGAGCGGCTCGAAGAGGCGCGTCGGCTGTGACCCGCCTCACCTACCGATTGTTCGGTCGACGGCACATTTTGGCTATGGGTGACCCCAGGCTGTGGACAAACGGTTCTCCACAGCCTGAGATGGACGCAGTACGTCCATCTGAGGGAGGTCGGCGCGGGTGGCAGCTGAACAAATGGCCGAAGGACAGGACGACAGCGGCGTGCTGCCGCCGCCACGGCCCCTGGACGCCATAGATCAGGACATCCTGCGCATGCTCCAGGCGGACGGCCGCGCCTCGATACGGTCGGTCGCCGAGCGGGTCCACGTGTCCCGGGCGAACGCCTACGCCCGCATCAACCGGCTCGTCGAGGACGGTGTCATCCGTGGCTTCGGCGCCCGCGTCGACCACCAGCGGGCAGGTCAGGGCACGTCCGCCTACATCACGCTGAAGATCGTCCAGAACTCCTGGCGCACGGTGCGCGAGGAGCTCAGACAACTTCCCGGCGCCTCCCACATCGCCCTGGTGGGCGGCGACTTCGACGTACTGCTGCTGGTCCACGTCTCCGACAACCGGTCCCTGCGCGAGCTGGTGCTGACCCGGCTCCAGGCGATCCCGCAGGTGCTCAGCACCCGCACCCTGCTGGTGTTCGAGGAGCAGGACCTGGAGCCGCAGGGCTGAGACGGCCCGGGCCGCGACCGTCAGCTCGCGGCCACCGCGACGCCGAGCAGCACCGCGAACGCCACCGGGAGCAGAGCGCAGCCGAGCCCGGTGCCGGCGGCCGCGATCCGCAGTCCGCGCAGTGACCGGCGGTGCGGCAGCACCCAGGCGAGCGCCAGAAGGCCGGCCGCCCAGAACAGCACGCCCGAGAACGCGCCGGGGCCGTCCTGGGCGGCGAACCAGCGGTACTCCAGCACGAGGAGCGGCAGGCCGGGCAGGGTGGCCGCGAGCGGTGCCCGCCACCAGGTCCGGTGGGCGGCGCGGGCGGGCGGTGCGTCAGGTCCGGGCATGCGCCCCACCCCATCACCGCAGGGCGGCCGCCACATCGTCAGGCGTACTCAGCCCACCGCGCGGGGGTACTCACGCGCAGGGCGCGGTCACCCGGCCTTGCGCAGGCCACGCGGGTACTCAGCCCGCCCCGCGCGCGGGACTCACGCGGGGAGGCGCAGATCTGCGAGGCCACGCGGCCCCTCGCGCGGTCAGACGCCGTCACGCGCCCTTGCGCAGGCCCGAGAAGGCCAGCTGCACCACCGCGTCGGCCACCTCGCGCTCGCTCATGCCGCGCCCGTCCGGCCGGTACCACTCGACGATCGAGTTGATCATGCCGAAGACCAGCCGGGTCACCAGCCGGACCTCTATGTCGGCCCGTACGTCCCCGTCCGCGGCGGCCGCCTTGAGCAGGTCGGCGACCCGGTGGTCGAAGTCGCGGCGCCGCTCCAGGGCCCACCGCTCGGTGTCGGTGTTGCCGCGCACCCGCAGCAGCAGGGTCACGTAGGGCAGCTCGGTGATCAGCACCTCGACCATGCGCCGGACGACGTACTCCAGCCGGTCCGAGGCGCGTCCCTCGCGCGCGTGCTCCTCGTCGAGGATCCCGAAGAGCCCGCCCAGGGCCCGGTCCACGGCCCGGCGCAGCAGCTCCTCCTTGCCGGTCACGTGGTGGTAGATCGACGACTTGGAGATGCCGGCCGCCTTGGAGAGGTGCTCCATGGAGGTGCCGTCGTAGCCACGCTCGTTGAACACCTGGACGGCGACGGACAGCAGGGTGTCCGGGGTGTAGGTGTCGCGCTTGGCGGTGGTCATGAGGCGGTGCCCTCCCGCTTGTCGGAGGCGTGGGCGTGTCGGTACAGCGCCAGGGAGGGCGCGTAGCGCCCCGAGGGGTCGCGCAGGTGCAGGTCGTCCAGCAGGGCGTAGGCCCAGGAGCGGCCGAGCCGGCGGCTCCACTCGAAGGGGCCGAGGGGGTAGTTGACGCCGAGGCGCATCGCGGTGTCGATGTCCTCCTCGGTGGCGACGCCCTTGGCGACCGCGTCGTGCGCCAGGTCGATGATCCGCGCCACCGTACGGGCGACGATCATGCCCGGCACGTCGCCGATGACGCTGACCTGCTTGCCGAGCGCCTGGAAGAGGCCGATGGCCTCGGCGAGGGTCTGCGGGGAGGTGTCCTGGGAGGCGGACAGGGCGATCCGGCCGGCCTCGCGGTAGTCGAGGGCGAGGTCGAAGTAGACGACGTCACGGAACTCCACCGAGGTCTGCCCGTCGGCGAGGGCGAGCTGCCCGCCGCTCGGCAGCACCAAGCGGCTGCCGCTGTCCTCGTCCTCCTCGCGGACCGGGATGCCGGCCTCGCGGATCAGCGCGAGCAGCTCCGCGGCCGGACCGAGGTCCCCCTCGGCGACGACGTACGCGGGCGGCTGCCGCTTCTCGGCGGTGTCGGGTTCGGGGCGTTCGGCGCCCTCTCCGTGGTCGTACCAGCCGTGGCCGGTCTTGCGGCCGAGCCGGCCGGACTCGACCAGGCGTCGCTGGGCGAGGGACGGCGTGAAGCGCACGTCCTGGAAGAAGGACTCCCACACCGACCGCGTGACCGACTCGTTGACGTCCTGGCCGATCAGGTCGGTCAGCTCGAAGGCACCCATCCGGAAGCCCCCCGACTCGCGCAGCACGGCGTCGATGGTGGCGGGGTCGGCGCCCTGCGACTCGTACACCGCGAAGGCCTCGGCGTAGAAGGGCCGGGCGATGCGGTTGACGATGAAGCCGGGGGTGTCCGCGCAGGCCACGGGCGTCTTGCCCCAGGCGCGGGCGGTTTCATAGGCGCGGGTGGCGTAGGTGACGTCGGTGGCGAAGCCGGAGACGACCTCGACCAGCGGCAGCAGCGGCGCGGGGTTGAAGAAGTGCAGTCCGACGAACCGGCCGGGAACGCGCAGGGCGCCGCCGATCGCGGTGACCGACAGCGACGAGGTGTTGGTGGCGAGCAGGCAGTCGTCGTCGACGATGCCCTCCAGCGCGCGGAACAGGTCCTGTTTGACGTCCAGCCGCTCCAGGACGGCCTCGACGACCAGGGCGCAGTCGGCGAGCTCGGGGAGATCCTCGGCGGGCAGCAGCCGGGCCCGGGCGGCGTCCCGGTCTGCGCCGGTGAGCCGCTCCTTCTCGACGAGCCGGTCCAGACGGGCACCGATGGCGTCGGCCGCCTCCCGGGCCCGTCCCGGGACGGTGTCGTACAGCCGTACCGGATGGCCCGCGACCAGCGCGACCTGGGCGATTCCCTGGCCCATGGTGCCGGTGCCGACGACGGCCACGGGGCTGCTGAGGTCGAGTGCTGTCATGTGCGCGATCCTCCCGCACGGGGTTTTCCACAGATGCGGCGGACCCCCTTGAACCGACCGATCGTTCGGTTACTCTAGCTCTGTCCGAGTGTTCCTGCCCAGGTTTCTGCCCAGGTCATGAACTCGACGAGGAGTTCTTGAGACGAGGAGTTGGTCACCCATGACCGCCGCACTCTCGGCGCACGAGCTGATCGCCCGGCACCGGTCCACCCTCGACCAGGCGCTGGAAGCGATCCGCACACGCGCCTACTGGTCCCCGCACCCCGAGCACCCCAAGGCCTACGGGGAGAACGGCAGCCTGGACATGGCGGCGGGCAAGGCCGCCTTCGACGCCCTGCTCGGCTCCCGCCTCGACCTCGGCCAGCCCGGCACGGACGACTGGGTGGGCGGCGAGACCTCCCCGTACGGCGTCGACCTGGGCGTGACGTACCCGCACGCGGACCTCGACGTGCTGCTGCCCGCCATGAAGGCCGGACAGCGGGCCTGGCGGGACGCGGGCGCGGAGCAGCGCGCGGTGGTCTGCCTGGAGATCCTCAAGCGCATCAGCGACCGGACGCACGAGTTCGCGCACGCGGTCATGCACACCTCCGGTCAGGCGTTCATGATGGCGTTCCAGGCGGGCGGCCCGCACGCCCAGGACCGGGGCCTGGAGGCGGTGGCCTACGCGTACGTGGAGCAGGTGCGCACCCCCGACAACGCCGAGTGGACCAAGCCGCAGGGCAAGCGCGACCCGCTGGCGATGAACAAGCAGTTCACACCGGTCCCGCGCGGCATCGCCCTGATGATCGGCTGCAACACCTTCCCGACGTGGAACGGCTACCCGGGCCTGTTCGCCTCCCTCGCCACCGGCAACGCGGTCCTGGTCAAGCCCCACCCGCGCGCGGTCCTGCCGCTCGCCCTCACCGTGCAGGTCGCCCGCGAGGTGCTCGCCGAGGCCGGCTTCGACCCGAACCTGGTCGCGCTGGCCGCCGAACGCCCCGGCGAGGGCATCGCCAAGACCCTCGCGCTGCGCCCCGAGATCCGCATCATCGACTACACGGGCTCGACCGAGTTCGGCGACTGGCTGGAGGCCAACGCCCGCCAGGCGCAGGTCTACACGGAGAAGGCCGGCGTCAACACCGTCGTCGTGCACTCCACGTCCGACTACAAGGGCATGCTCTCCAACCTGGCCTTCTCGCTGTCCCTGTACAGCGGCCAGATGTGCACGACCCCCCAGAACCTCCTCGTCCCCCGCGACGGCATCTCCACCGACCAGGGCCCCAAGACCTACGACGAGGTCGTCGCGGACCTCGCCAAGTCGGTGGACGGGCTGCTCGGCGACGACGCCCGGGCCAACGCACTGCTCGGCGCGATCGTCAACCCGGACGTGAAGGCCCGCCTGGAGGCCGCTTCGGGGCTCGGCGAGGTCGCCCTGGCCTCCCGGGAGATCACCAACCCGGACTTCCCTGGCGCCGTCGTCCGCACGCCGGTGATCGTCAAGCTGGACGGGGCCAAGCCGGACGACGAGGCCGCCTACATGAGCGAGTGCTTCGGGCCGGTGTCCTTCGCCGTCGCCGTCGACTCCGCCTCCGACGCGGTGGAGCTGCTGCGGCGGACCGTGCGGGAGAAGGGCGCGATGACCGTCGGCGCGTACACGACCGACCCGGACGTCGAGCAGGACGTGCAGGAGGCCTGTCTGGAGGAGGCAGCGCAGTTGTCGCTGAACCTCACGGGTGGGGTGTATGTGAACCAGACGGCCGCGTTCTCCGACTTCCACGGGTCCGGCGGCAACCCGGCGGCCAGCGCGGCGCTGTGTGACGGGGCGTTCGTGGCCAATCGGTTCCGGGTGGTCGAGGTGCGTCGGGACGCCTAGGAGCTCGGGGGTTCCCCTTCTCGCGCGAGTGCCGACCGTGGTGGGTTGCTCGGGCAGTTCCCCGCGCCCCTAAAGAGGCGCTTCAGAGCCCGCGCTCCAGTGGTACAGCGTCATCGCCACGCTCGTCGCCAGGTTGTAGCTGCTGACCTGGGGGCGCATCGGGAGGGACAGCAAATGGTCCGCGCGGGCCCGGAGTTCAGGCGACAGGCCCGTGCGCTCGGAGCCGAACGCGAGGACGGCGTCGTCCGGGAGCTTGACGCCCCGGATGTCGTCGCCCTCCGGGTCCAGGGCGAAAAGCGGGCCCGGCGGAAGTTCGCCGACGCCCAGCCGCTCCACCGTCGTCGCGAAGTGCAGGCCCGCCCCGCCGCGTACGACCGTCGGGTGCCAGGGGTCGACCGACCCGGTCGTCACCACGCCCGTGGCGCCGAAGCCGGCGGCCAGGCGGATCACCGCCCCCGCGTTGCCCAGGTTGCGCGGATTGTCGAGGACCACGACCGGAGTCCTGCGCGGCACGGCCGCCAGCTTCGCGAGGCTGGCGGAACGAGACGGCCGCACGGCCAGGGCGGCCACCGCCGTGGGGTGCGGGCGCGGCACGAACGACGCGTACGTCTCGTGCGGCACCTCGCTCAGCAGCCCGTCCAGAGCGTCCCGCACGTCCGGGGCCAGCTCGTCGGCGAGCGCGAGTGCGGCCGCCCGGTCGGCCGTCACCGCTACCGGCACCTCCGCGCCGAAACGCAGTGCGTGCTTGAGGGCGTGGAACCCGTCGAGCAGGACGGTGTCACCGGCGAGCCGGTGCCAGGCGGTCACGGGGTCGGTCATGCCCCGAAGCCTACGTGCGTGCTCTCGGGGCTCTCGGCCGCCCGTTGCCCGGGGACCGGCGCCCGGCCGCCGCGGCGCGGCAGCCGGTCACGGGCGCGTGCCACCCGGCCACCCAGGCGGCGCAGGAAACCCGTCGGCAGGAACACCGCGTCCGCCGCGATCATCGCCAGCGAGAAGAACGGCAGACCGAGGACCACGGCGATCACCGCGTGCTCGGTCATCATGACCGCCAGCAGGACGTTCTTCACCCGCCGGTTGAACAGCGTGAACGGGAAGGCGACCTGCACCAGGACCGTCCCGTAGGTCACCAGCATCACCATCGTGCCGCTGGCGGACAGCAGGTCCGCCAGCCCCGGCCACGGCGAGAAGTACTCCAGGTGGAGCGGGTAGTAGACCGCGGTGCCGTCCTGCCAGCGCGAGCCCTGGATCTTGTACCAGCCGGCCGTCGCGTAGATCAGGCACGCCTCCGCCATGATCACGAGCAGCGCGCCGTTGTGCACGACGTTCGCGACGACGTCCAGCATGATCCGCAGCTCACCGGTCCGGGCCCGGCGCCCCACCACCCACCACAGGCCCTGCACCGCCCAGACCATCCACAGCAGGGCCGGTATGAGCCAGTCGCCCTGCATCCGCCCGGCCAGGGTCACCCCGACCAGGACGAACCCGAGCACGCCCCACAGCGCCGGGCCGGTCCGGTCGTAGGCCCGCTCGCCCCGCTCACGGGCCGCCCGCTCCCGCGCGGCCCGCCGGGAGTCCAGCGACCACACCTGGGCGCAGCGCGTGAACACCAGGTAGACCGACATCAGGTGCAGCACGTTGTCGCCGCCGTCGCCCATGAAGACGCTGCGGTTCTGCAGCGACAGCACACCCACCATGAACAGCACCGACATGGTGCGGGTGCGCCACCCCAGCGTCAGCAGGGCGCCGGAGAGGACCGCGAGCGCGTAGACGATCTCGAACCAGACCCGGCCGTCCGACCACATCAGGACGGTGAAGGAGCCGTTGGACGCGACCAGCTGCTGGGCGAGATCCCAGCTCCAGGGGCCGTCGGGGCCGTACAGCTCGTGCCGGTGGGGAAGTTCACGGAGCAGGAACAGCAGCCAGGTGACGCCGAAGCCGATGCGGATGACGGCCGTCTGGTAAGGGCCGAGGGCGGCCTCGGTGACGCGGGCTATGGCGCCCGAGACGGCCAGCGAGAAGCGGTTCACCGCACCCCTCCCTCGGCCTCGTCCCGCGCCACCCGCCACCACGGCAGCTCCCGGTAGGACGGTGTCGTGGAAACCTTCTCCCGACTCCACGCGGGCGGCGGCACATTGCTCGTGCGGGAGCGCACCTGCACCCGTTCGATGACACCGGCGCCCCCGGTCGCGGCCCGCACCGCGTCGTCGTGAAGGCGCAGCACCATGATCCGGCGCAGATACGACTCCGAGAGCGCTCCGCGCAGGCCCACCGGGCGGTTCTCGCCGTCGTGCGTCGCGACGTAGAAGTCCCAGGCCCGCCGCAGCTCGTTCTGCTGGGTGTGGCTGGGCAGCAGGTTGCCGTCGATGGCCTTGCCGTCCTCGGCGGACAGGTCGTACCAGCCGGTGACCGACGTCATGCCGTCCGGACCGCGGACCCCGGCGCGCACCTGGATCGAGATGTTCTGCTGGAGCGGGTTCGGCGCGAAGAGCTTCCAGTTCTGCTCGAACTCCGGGTAGATCCAGTCGTCGACGGCCTCGCCGTGCGCCCGGGTGACCGTGTTCACCGGCGCGACGTGCAGGAACGTCATCCCCAGGTGCACACACACCCCGATGGCGACGACCGCGAGTGCCAGGGCGACACCGACCTGGTGACGGAGGGAGAGCGCGGCGATGCCGGTGCGGGGTTCACCGGGCTGGTCCACCGGTATCTCCTGCTCCGCGGGCGGGACCGGACGGCTCGGCGCACCGGGGCCGTGCCGGGCGTTCGAGCCCTCGTCGTACGCGTCCATTCCGCCCCGTTCCACGATCCCGGTCCGTCGTTCCGTCCGCCCGGCAGCGAGGGCGTCCCGCCGCCCGCGCGGCACTGCGGGGCATCGGCACCGGCACGGTACTCAGCAGACCCACCCGCGCACAGCCCCTGACCGCCCCTGTCACCGTGGCCGTCGCCACACCGGGGAGGCCGACCGTACGGCGAGTGTGACACCCTACGGCGCCCGCCCGTACACCCATTCCCTTCTTCTAGAACCTGTTCTATCTTGACGCCTCGTCAGCTCGACGGGATCGCCGGAAGGACGGGCACCGTGGACTTCACCTTCACCGAGGAGCAGCAGGCGGCGGCCGAGGCGGCGAAGGGCGTCTTCGCCGGGGTCGCCCCCGACGCCGTGCCCAGCCCGGCCCTCACCCCGGGCGCCGTCGCCGAGACCTGCGACCGCGCCCTGTGGGCCCGGCTCGCCGACGCCGACCTGCTGAGCCTGCTGCTCGACGCGCGGTACGGCGGGGCCGGCCTGGACGCCATCGCGCTCTGCCTGGTGCTGCGGGAGTCGGCACGGGTCCTGGCCAGGGTCCCCCTGCTGGAGAACAGCGCCGCGGCCGCGACCGTCCAGGCCTACGGCGGTGAGGAGGCGAAGGCGGAGCTGCTCGCCCGGGCCGGCCGGGGCGAGACCGTGCTGACCGTCGCCGCGCACGGCCGCACCGGCCACGACCCGGCCGAACGGTCCGTGACCGCCCGCCAGGACGGCGGGACCTGGGTGCTGGACGGCGTGCAGACGGCGATTCCGTGGGCCTACGACGCCGACGTCACGCTCGTCCCCGCGCACACCGGGACCGGCCGGACCGTGCTCGCCCTGGTGCCGCGCGGGCACGAGGGAGCCGACCTCGCCGAGCAGTTCTCCACCAGCGGCGAGCGGCTCGGCGAGCTGCGGCTGACCTCGGCACGGCTCGCGGCCCGGAACGTGATCGACACCGACGGGGCGTGGGAGTGGCTGCGGGACCTGCTGGCCACCGGGACGTGCGCGCTGGCGCTCGGACTCGGGGAGCGCGTCCTGCGGATGACCGCGGAGTACACGGGCGAGCGGGAGCAGTTCGGGTTCCCGATCGCGACCTTCCAGGCCGTCGCCGTGCAGGCCGCCGACCGTTACATCGACCTGCGTGCGATGGAGGCAACGCTGTGGCAGGCCGCGTGGCGGATCGCCTCGGGGGCCCCGGGCCCGCTGCCCGCGGCCGGTGACGTGGCCGTCGCCAAGATCTGGGCGGCGGAGGGCGTCCGCCGGGTCGTGCAGACCGCGCAGCATCTGCACGGCGGGTTCGGCGCCGACGTGGACTACCCCCTGCACCGCTACCACGCCTGGGCCAAGCACCTGGAACTCTCACTCGGCCCGGCCGCGGCACACGAGGAGGCCCTGGGCGACCTCCTGGCCGCCCACCCACCGGCATGACCCACCGGACGGGCCCTGTGCGGGAGCCCCTAGAGCACGAACCCCTGCTGCCCGTCGTCCGTCACCACGGGACGGCCCGCCGCCTCCCACACCTGCATGCCGCCGTCGACGTTCACGGCGTCCACGCCCTGCTGGGCCAGGTACATCGTGACCTGGGCGGACCGGCCGCCCGAACGGCAGATCACATGGACCCGGCCGTCCTGCGGGGCGGCCTCGGTCAGCTCGCCGTACCGGGCGACGAACTCGCTGATCGGGATGTGCAGCGCCCCTGCGGCGTGGCCGGCCTTCCACTCGTCGTCCTCCCGGACGTCCAGCAGGAAGTCACCGTCCTTGAGGTCCGCGACCGCGACCGTGGGCACACCAGCTCCAAAACTCATGTACCCGACGCTACCGGAACCGGCCGGAACGCCGGCCGGGGCACGGCTCAGCCCCGGCCCTGGCCCTGGCCTTCTCCGCCGTCGAGCAGCGCGGCCAGTTCCGCCTCCCGCTCGGCGACCTGGGCGAGGAGGCCCTGCCCGATCTCGTCCAGGAGCCGGTCCGGGTCGTCCGGGGCCAGCTGCAGCATGTGGCCGATGGCACTGTCCTCCAGCTCCCCGGCCAGCAGCCCGAGCAGCTCCTTGCGCTGGGCGAGCCACTCGAGGCGGGCGTAGAGCTCCTCGGCGCGGCTGGGGCCCCGCTTCAGCTCGGGTCCCTCGGCCCACTCCGCGGCGAGCTCGCGCAGCTCCGTCTCGTCGCCCCGGGCGTAGGCGGCGTTGACCCGCGTGATGAACTCCTCGCGCCGCGCGCGCTCCTTCTCCTCCTGTGCCAGGTCCGGGTGGGCCTTGCGGGCGAGGTCGCGGTAGAGCTTGCGGGCCTCCTCACTGGGGCGCACCCGCTGCGGGGGCCGGACCGGCTGGTCCGTGAGCATCGCCGTGGCCTCGGGGAACAGACCGCTGCCGTCCATCCAGCCGTGCAGCAGCTCCTCGACACCGGGGATGGGCGCGAGCCGCGCCCTGGCCTCCTGCGCCCGCTGCCGGTCCGCCGGGTCGCCGCTGCGGGCGGCTCTGGCCTCCAGGATCCGGGCGTCCAGCTCCTCGAGCCGGGCGTACAGCGGGCCGAGTTTCTGTTCGTGCAGCCGGGAAAAGTTCTCGACCTCGACGCGGAAGGTCTCCACCGCGATCTCGTACTCGATCAACGCCTGCTCGGCGGCCCGCACGGCCCGCTCCAGCCGCGCCTCGGGCCGTGCGGCGTCGCCACCATCCTGCTCAGCTTCCGGGGTCGTCACCCGACCAGCCTAGGTGACGCAGCGGCCGGGTCCGGCTCCAACCGCTCACCCCTGCCGCCTACACCCCCATCTCCGCCGCGACCTTCCCCGCCCGCACCCCCGCCAGCAGCTCCGCGTGATCCGCCTCGGTCCGGTCCGCGTAGGCCACGGCGAAGGCCGCCATCGCCTCGTCCAGCTCGTCGTTCTTCCCGCAGTACCCGGCGATGAGCCGCGGATCGGCGCTGTGCGCGTGCGCCCGCGCGAGGAGGGCACCGGTCATACGGCCGTAGTCGTCCAGCTGGTCGGTGGCCAGGGCGGCCGGATCGACGCTGCCCTTGCGGTTGCGGAACTGGCGGACCTGGAAGGGCAACCCGTCGACCGTCGTCCAGCCCAGCAGGTTGTCGCTCACGACCTGCATCCGCTTCTGGCCCAGCACGACCCGCCGCCCCTCGTGGCCGGCCTCCGGCGTCTCGAAGCCGGCCGTCGCCAGGTGCGGCACCAGCGCCGACGTCCGCGCCTCCTTGACCTGCAGCACCAGCGGCTCGCCCCGGTGGTCCAGGAGCAGCACGACGTAGGACCGGGTGCCGACGCTGCCCGTGCCGACGACGCGGAAGGCGACGTCATGCACCGCGTGCCGGGCGAGGAGGGGAAGGCGGTCCTCCTGGAGGGTGCCGACGTATTCCTCCAGCGACGCGGCCACCGCCGCGGCCTGGGCGTCCGGGACGCGGCGCAGCACCGGTGGGGCATCCACGAACCGGCGTCCGCCGTCCTCCGTGGCCTCGGTCGACTTGGCCGCGAAGCGGCCGCTGGTGTTGTGGCGGGCCTTCTCGGAGACCCGCTCCAGCGTGCCGAGCAGGTCATGGGCGTCGGTGTGGGAGACGAGCTCCTCGTCGGCGATGGCGTTCCACGCGTCCAGCACCGGCAGCCTGGCCAGCAGCCGCATGGTCCTGCGATAGGCACCGGCGGCGTCGTAGGCCGCCTTGCGGCACTGGTCCTCGTCGGCGCCGGCCACCCGGCCCGCGAGCACCAGGGAGGCAGCGAGCCGTTTGAGGTCCCACTCCCAGGGGCCGGGCACCGTCTCGTCGAAGTCGTTCAGGTCGATGACCAGGCCGCCGCGCGCGTCGCCGTACAGGCCGAAATTGGCCGCGTGGGCGTCGCCGCAGAGCTGGGCCCGGATCCCGGTCATGGGTGTGCGCGCGAGGTCGTACGCCATGAGTCCCGCCGAGCCGCGCAGGAACGCGAACGGGGTGGCGGCCATGCGGCCGACCCGTATCGGGGTCAGCTCCGGCAGCCGCCCGCGGCCCGACTCCTCGACGGCGCTCACCGCGTCGGGCCGGGACGGGTCCAGGTCGAGGGAGGCGTGTGAGCTGCGCGGGGTCCGCTTGCGCAGGGCCTTGCCGTCGTCCTTGGGCGACCCGGCGGCCGGCCACTCGGCGAAGCCGCGCACCCGGGGCAGCCTGCGCGGCGCCCCGGACCTCGCCGCCGTCCCGCTCTCGCCGTGAACTCCACTGCCGGTCATCCCGACCGCCTTCCCCGTACGCGCACGAACATCAGCTCGTGCCGACCGTACAACCGGTGGCCGAAACGCGTCAGACCCTGTGGACAACTCCACCGCTGTGGACACCCCCGCCTGGCCCGTACGGCGGTGTCTACGCCCCCGAGGACACGGGGGCCGGGGCGGGCACCGAGTCCTGCGCCGGCCCGGCCGCCTCCTCCGAGAGGATCCGCGCCAGCAGCCGCTCGGCCCGCTCCTCCGAGACGTCGAGCCTGGCCAGCACCGCCGGCACGGTGATACTGGGGAGGAAGTGCTCGAACAGCACGACGACCCGGCGCTCCAGATCCTCCCGCTGGCAGCGCAGCTGTGACAGCAGCTGCACCCCGGAGAAGCTGCCGACCAGCAGCTCCGCCGTCTCCGCCACGTCGACGTGCGGGAGCAGCTCACCGTGCGCCTTCGCCTCGGCCAGCTGCTGCGTGTTCTGGTCGATCCACATCCGGAAGGCCGGCGTGCGGTCCAGGTCCATGGCCCCCTGGTCGAGGGCGAGCCCCACACTGGCCCGCACCAGCGGGTCGACCCTCAGCCGGCGGGCCATCACCAGACCGGAGTCGACCAGTTCCTGAAGCTTGCTGGCCTGCGGCGGGAGCGTGATCGCGAGCTGCTCCTCGAACACCCCCACCGCCAGCTCCTCCTTGGAGCCGAAGTGGAAGTACAGCGCACCCTTGGTGACGCCGGCCCGGACCAGGATCTCGCCGATGGTCGCCGAGGTGTAGCCGCGTTCGTCGAAGACGGCCGCGGCCGCTTCCAGGATGGTCCGCCGGGTGCGGATCGCGCGCTCCTGTCGCGCCATCGGATGCCTCCTGATCCTTGTCGATCCCTGTGAAGTAGCTGTGTGGCGAGGGCGCGAGAGCCTGGTCAAGGGCTTGGCCGGCCCTTTGAAAAAAACCGGCTTGTCCGTATCTTAGTCGAGCGTCGATCGCGGCCAGGCAGCCGATCCGGGGGTTCTCATGCCGCAGACAGGGCCTTTGAGCGCACTCACGGAGGAGCAGACCGGAGGCCGGGGCCGTCCGGCGAACGAAGGCTCCACGACCGTCGAGAACCCGCCACGGACCCCCGCGCCCCGGTCGGTCGCCCCACCGCGCCCCGCCGCCGAGGCACCCGCACCACCGGCCGCCACCGCCGAAGCCCATGCGTCCGAGGCCACGGACACGGACGCGGACAGGGAAACCGAGCAGCCCTCGGCATCGGCGGACGTCGCCGGCGTACTCCCGCCGCCCTCCCCCGTCACCGGCCGCCTCGCCTCCCGCTCCCACACCACCGCCGTCGTCACCCAGGAACTCGCCCATCGCACCACTGACAGGGACGTCTTCCCCACCCGGTGGACCCGAATCTCCGGCAACCGCTTCCGCTTCATCGCCGACTGGCCGGCCGACCACCCCTTCTTCGGCCCCGTGGACGACCGCCACCAGGACCCGATGGTCGTGGGCGAAACGTTGCGGCAGGCTTCGATGGTGCTGGCGCACGCCGAGTTCGGCGCCCCGGCCGACACGCACTTCGTCATGCGGGACATGACGGTCCACGTCGACCCGGCCGCGCTGCTGCTGGCGGACGCCGCCGAACCGGTCGAGTTCGACGTCGTGTGTTCCGAGGTCCGCCGCCGCGGCCGCGGTCTGCACAGCATGCGGACCACGATGGAGTTCCGCCGCGCGGGACGGCTCGTCGCCCACGGCACCGGAAGCACCGGCTGCACCTCACCGCGCGCCTACCGCCGTCTGCGGGCGGACAGGTCGAACGCCGTGGACCGGCCCGTCCCCCTCCTGGCGGGCATAGCGCCGCACACCGCGGGCCGCACCCGCGCCGAGGACGTCGTCCTCGCTCCCGGCGACCGCCCGGGCGTCTGGAATCTGCGCGTCGACACCGGCCACCCGGTCCTCTTCCCGCGTCCCAACGACCACGTCCCCGGCATGGTCCTGTTCGAGGCGGCCCGCCAGGCCGCGACCGCCGCGTCCGGCCTGCACCCCTTCCTGCCGAACAGGATGACGGCCGGCTTCACCCGGTACACCGAACTGCACAGCCCCTGCCGCGTCGAGACCGCGGTACTCGATGACGGCTCCGGGGAGGTGACCGTAAGGGTGTCGGGGCGGCAGGACGGCGAGTCCGTCTTCACCGCCTCCCTGACCTCCGCCCGGCCCGCGCGGGTACCGTCCCAGCCGTGACGCTCACCATCCTGATCACGGGCTCGAGCGGCTTCGTCGGCGGCCGGGTCGCGACCACGGCTCGGCGGCAACCGGGCACCGACGTACGTCTGTTGTCCCGGCACGCACCTCAGGGGCCCGAGTACGTGCACGGCGACCTGTGCGCCCCGCCCTCCCTGCGCGGCGTCTGCGCCGGGGTCGACGTCCTGGTCCACTGCGCCACGCGGGTCGACGGCGACGCCGAAACGACCGAGGCGGTCAACGACCACGGCACCCGGGCCCTGGTCGAGGAGGCCGTGCGCGCCGGAGTGCGCCGGATCCTGTACGTCAGTACCGCCGCCGTGCACGGCCGGGGCCCGTTCCGCGGCGTACGCCCCGGCGAGGTCCCGATCGCGCCCGCGTCACCCACCAGCCGCACCCGGGCCGCCGCCGAGCGGTACGTCCTCGACGCGGGCGGCCTGGTGCTGCGCCCTCACCTCGTGTACGGCGAGGGTGATCGCTGGGTGATACCCGGCCTGGTGTGGCTGATGAACGAACTGTCGGCCACCCTGACCGGCTGCACGGCCCTCCAGTCGATGATCGACGTCGGCACCCTGGGCCGTGCGGTGGTGGCCGCCGCGCTCTCCCCGGCACCCGGCGGCGGTGTGCACTACGTGAACCACCCCGAGCCGGTGCCGGTCGCGGACTTGCTGGCGTTCATCTCCCGGGAACTGGGGGAGCCGGGCGGCGGCCCGGCCCTGGACGTCGCCGCCGCCCTCGACCGGGCCGCCGGGTCACCCCTCGCCCTTCACCATCTCGGCATGCTCACGACCGACCACTGGTTCGTGGACGACACGTTCTGGAAGGCCTTCGACTGCTCGCCCGGCGAGGGGTTCGCGGCCGGCTTCACCCGCGCGGCGCCCTGGTACCGCGCGTTCCTCCAGGGGCGGAAGGTCTCCTGATCACTCCGCCTCCACCGCACCCGCCGCCTCCTCCGGGCGCGGGCCGGGCCCCCGGCCGTGCAGGAGCACCGGCAGTTCCTCGTGACCGGTGGAGATGATGGACCGCAGCCGCTTCGGCGGCTGCGACGGGTCGGCCAGGGCCAGCCGCGGGAAGCGCGCGAACAGCGACGTCAGGGCCACGGTCGCCTCGGCCATCGCCAGGGGCCGGCCCAGACAGTGGTGCACGCCGTGGCCGAAGGACACGTGGTCACGGCTGGTGCCGCGGGTGATGTCGAACCGGTCGGCGTCGGGCCCGTGCCGCTCGGGATCGCGCCCGGCACCGGCGAAGGACACCACGAGCGGGTCGCCCTCGGGGATGGTCAGGCCCGGCTCGATCTCGATGTCCCGCACGGCGTAGCGCAGACCGGACATGGCACCCGGCGCCTCGAAGCGCAGCGACTCCTCCAGGGCGTCCTCCCAGGTCGCGCGCCCGGAACGGACGAGGCCCAGCTGATCGGGGTGGGCGAGCAGGCTGTGCACGGTGTTGTCGATGAGATTGACGGTCGTCTCGAAACCGGCTGTGAGCAGCAGGATCAGGTTGTCCATCAACTCCTGTTCGCTGAAGCTGCCTTCGTCGCGCGCGGCGATGAGCGCCGTCGTCAGGTCGTCGGCCGGGTGCTCGCGTTTGTGCTGGAGGAACGCGGTCAGCGTGCCGTAGAGGTCGACGGCGTTGGCCTGGGCGTCCTCCAGGGAGATGGCGGTGTCGAAGAAGCGGTTGATGATCCGGTAGAGGTCCGCTCGCGGGCCGTCCTCGCCGGGCGGTACGCCGAAGAGCTCGCACACCACCTCGTGCGGGATCGGCGCCGCGAACGCGGCCCGCAGGTCGACGACTTCTCCCTCGGGGACGCGCTCCAGTGCGTCCAGCGTCCGGTCGACGATCTCCTGGACGCGGGGCATGAGCGCGTCGACGCGGCGCTTGGTGAACGCGGCGGCCATCGGCTTGCGCAGCCGGCTGTGGTCGGAGCCGTAGGCGGTGACCATGTTGCGCACCGAGACCCAGATGGCGAGCGGCCAGGTGCGGGAGATGTCCCCGTTGATCCAGGCCGGCCAGTGCCGGAAGGCGTCCTTGCTCGTCTCGGGGCCGGCCAGCAGCCGCTTGTTCAGCTCCAGGCCGGTGATCCACCACGCCCTGACGCCGCCGGGGAGTTCGACCTCCACGGCCGGGCCCCGGGCACGGATCCGGCTTATCTCGCCGTAGAGGTCCTGACCGGACGGGTCGATCGACAGGAAGGGGCAGGCCTGCGGTTCTGCCATGGCTCATCGCTCCTCGGTCCAGAGGTTGGGGGACCATCGTGCGATCAGCGGACCGGAAAAACTCGGCATCCGGTGTGTTTCCGCTGGACCTCCCCGCCCCCGTCCAGAACCGGTACCGTGCCGCGGACGCAGATGTCGTCAGCCCTCGGCCGGGGCGGAATCCGTCAGTCCTCGGCCCAGCACGCAGAACTCGTTGCCCTCCGGGTCGGCCAGGACGGCCCAGGGGACGTCGTCGCCCTGCCCCACGTCGGCCCGCCTCGCGCCGAGGCCCTCGAGCCGGGCGACCTCCTTGGCCTGGTCCCCGACCGGATCGGGCCTGACGTCGAGGTGGACACGGCTGGTGACGACCCGGTCCTCCGGCGTGCGCCGGAACTCCAGGTACGGCCCGACGCCCTCGGCGGAGCGGAGCAGGGCGCGCTCGTCGGTCAGTTCATGGACGGTCCAGTCGATCGCCTCGCCCCAGAACCGGGCCATGTCCCGTGGGTCGGCGCAGTCGACGACCACGGCGGCGATGGGTCCGGTGTCCCGGTAGAGCTCCCGCGGCTCCAGGACGCTGAACACGTTGCCCTCCGGGTCGGCCAGCATCGTCCACGGCACGTCGCCCCGCCCCGGGTCGACGGGCGTCGCCCCGAGGTTCTTCAAGCGTGCGACCAGCTCCGCCTGATGGGCGTCGGAGCCGGTGGCGAGTTCGAGGTGGACGCGGTAGCGCACCGTCTCCGGGTCCGGGACACGGACGAGATCGACGCAGACGGCGGACGGGTCCGGCCAGTCGAAGCCCACCGGTTCCAGGTTGGTGACCCCGGGAGCCTCACTGGACATGCCCCAGCCGAGCGCGTCCGCCCAGAACCGGCCGAGCGCCGAGTCGTCCCGGGCCTTGAAGTTCACCTGAACCAGTTGCAGCGTCATGTGTGCACCCTAGGCGCGACCCTGTCGTCCCGTCAGGCCCGCAGATAGGCCAGCACGGCCAGCACCCGGCGGTGGGTGGTGTCGGCCGGCGGCAGGTCCAGCTTGGTGAGGATGCCGGAGACGTGCTTGCCCACGGCCGCCTCGGAGACCACCAGTTCGCGGGCGATGGCGCTGTTGGACCGGCCCTCCGCGATCAGCGCCAGCACCTCCCGCTCGCGCGGGGTGAGCCGCTCCAGCGGATCGCGGCGGCGGCGCAGCAACTGCCGTACGACCTCGGGATCGACGACCGTGCCGCCGTCGGCGACCTCACCGAGTGCCTCGACGAACTCCTCGACCTGGCCGACGCGGTCCTTGAGCAGGTAGCCGACGCCCGTGCCGTCGCCGGAGTCCAGCAGCTCGGCGGCGTACCGGCGCTGCACGTACTGACTGAGGACCAGCACGGGCAGTGCGGGCCGCTCCTGGCGCAGGCGTACGGCCGCGTGCAGGCCCTCGTCCTGGAATCCGGGCGGCATCCGCACGTCCGTCACGACCACGTCCGGCTCGTGCTCCCCGACGGCGGCGACCAGCGCCTGCGCGTCCCCCACGGCCGCGACGACCCGGTGCCCGCAGCGCTCCAGCAGTCCCACGAGCCCGTCCCGCAGCAGCACGCTGTCCTCCGCCAGGACGACACGCAGCGGCCGCTCAACTCGCAGACTCACAAGGGATCTCCACACGCAGCAGGGTCGGTCCGCCGGGCGGACTGGACAGGGAGAGTCTGCCATCGAGCACCGACACCCGGTCGGCGAGCCCGGTCAGCCCGCTGCCCTGACCGGCCCGCGCCCCACCGCGCCCGTCGTCGCGTATCCGCAGCAGCAGCCGCCCGTCGCGGTGCTCCCCGCTGATCTCCGCCCGGTCGGCCCCGCTGTGCCTGCCCACGTTGGCGAGCGCCTCGCACACCACGAAGTACGCGGCGGCCTCGACGGCCGGGGAGAGCCGTCCGGGCAGCTCCAGGTCGACGTCCACGGGCACGGCCGAACGGTCCGCCGCGTCGGCGACGGCCGCTTCGAGCCCGTAGTCGGCGAGGACCTTGGGGTGGATGCCGTGGATGAGTTCGCGCAGCTCCGCCAGGGCCGTGCCCGCCTCCTGGTGCGCCTTGGCGAGCTGGTCGGCCAGCGGACCGGCCGGGGCGTCCAGGCGCGCCAGCCCGAGCGTCATCGTCAGGGCGACGAGCCGCTGCTGCGCCCCGTCGTGCAGATCGCGCTCGATCCGCCGCCGCTCCGCCTCGAAGGCGTCCACCAACCGCACCCGGGAACGGGCCAGTTCGACCACCCGGGCTCCCAGGTCGGCCTCCCGCGGCGCGATCAGCAGCCGGGTCAGCCCGGCTCGGGCCCCGGCCACCACGCCCAGCAGCCAGGCGCCCACCGCGAGCAGGACCAGCCCGAGGACCGCGCACCCCACGGCGGCCGGCCAGGTGGTGATCAGCCACACCTTGAGGACCTTCGCCTCGCCGAAGCGCGCCACGAGCAGCGGAGTCGCCACCACGGAGAGCGGCCCCGACAGGAAGACGGCGAACGCGAGGGCGTCGACCGGCCACAACAGCCCCGCGAACAGCAGGGCGTGACCCAGCTCCCGCCAGGTGGCCCGCTCCCGCAGCCGCGTCGACAGCCAGGCGCGCAGCCCCGGCTCCCGGGGCGCCACGTGCGGATCCGGCGCCGGCTCCGCGTCGACCAGCCGCAGCCGGTACCGCTCCAGGGCCGCCACCGGAAGACCGGAAAGGGCCGTCCCGAGCAGCAACGGCAGCCCCACCAGCGCGAGTGCGAGCACCCCGCCGGCCGCCGCCGAGAGCACGATCCCCACCAGCACGACCACACCGGTGAGCGCGCCGGTGAGCAGATAGCCGGCCGACCGCCACGGCCATGCCGACAGCAGATAAGCGGGGCGGGACATGGCCTGCCACACGTTCCGAGGGTGCATGGGGATCACCGTAGAAGCCGCCCCGCGCCGCGGCGAGGGGACCAGACGGAGGCCGCGGGGTAGGCCTGGCCCTACCCCGGGTCTAGGCCCTGCCGCACTGCGCCGGCCCGCCCCCGCGCGGTTTCGTGGAGATCCACACCGACACCGGGGGGAACCCATGACACACGACGCCGTCCGGCTGGACTCCGTCACCAGGAGATACGGATCGCTGACCGCACTCGACGGGGTCTCCCTGTCGTTCCCGGCCGGGAGTTTCACCGCCGTCATGGGCCCCTCCGGCTCCGGCAAGTCCACGCTGCTCCAGTGCGCGGCCGGGCTGGACCGGCCCACCTCCGGATCGGTCGCCGTGGGCGGCACCGAACTGACCGGGCTCGGCGAACGACGGCTGACCCTGCTGCGGCGCGAACGCGTCGGGTTCGTCTTCCAGGCGTTCAACCTGCTGCCCTCACTGACCGCCGAACAGAACGTGGCCCTGCCCCTGCGCCTGGCCGGCCGCCGCGTCCCCACGGCCCTGGTGCGCCAAGCCCTCGCCCAGGTCGGTCTCGCCGACCGGGCCCGGCACCGGCCGGCCCAGCTCTCCGGCGGCCAGCAGCAACGCGTCGCCCTGGCCCGCGCGTTGATCACCCGCCCCGACGTGCTGTTCGGCGACGAACCGACCGGGGCCCTGGACACCCGGACCGGCCGCGAGGTGCTCGGTCTGCTGCGCGGCATGGTCGACCGCGAGGGCCAGACGGTCGTCATGGTCACCCACGACCCGGTGGCCGCCGCGTACGCCGACCGTGTGATCTTCCTCGTCGACGGCCGCGTGAGCGGGGAGTTGACGGGCGCCGACGCCGATTCCATCGCCACCCGCATGACCCGCCTGGAGGCCGCGCCGTGCTGAGCGTCACCCTGCGCACCCTGCGCGCCCGCTGGGCCACCTTCACCGGCAGCTTCGTCGCCCTCTGCCTGGGCGTGGCACTGCTCACCGTCATGGGCCTGGCCCTGGCCTCGACGGCCACCGCCCCGGAGCGCGGCCCCGAACGCTTCGCCGCCGCGCCGGTCGTGGTCAAGGGGCAGGACACCCTGCGCGTCCCCACCCCGGCCGGCATCCGGGAGTCGCGGCTGGCGCACCCTCGTCCCGTGCCGGCCGCGACCGTCGCGCGGCTGCGGAGGCTGGGCCCGGTCGTCGAGGACCGCTCGTTCCCCGTACGCGCCCCGGGCGCTCCCACCGGCCTGGTGGGCCACCCCTGGTCCACCGCCGCGTTCGCCCCGTACGACCTCACCGGCGGCCGGGCCCCCCGCACGGCCGGCGAGATCGCCGTCACCGGCGACTGGGCCCGCCCGGGCCGGCACATCCACACCGACGCGGGCACCGTACGCGTCGTCGGCACGCTGACCTCCCGCGGCTTCGAGAACGCCGTGTTCTTCACGGACACCCGCGCCGCACAACTGCAGCCGTCCACCGTCCAGTTGGTCGTGAAAGCCGACCCGGCGCCCGTACGCGCGGCGGTGGGCGACAGCGCCCAGGTGCTCACCGGCACGGCACGCCGCCTCGCCGACGCCGACCCGGACCGGGACCGTGAGGCGCTCACGGCGATGAACTCCCTGTTCGGCACCGCCGGCGGCGTCACCGCCTTCGTGTCCGTCTTCGTCGTGGCGTCGACCTTCGCCTTCGCGGTCGCCCAGCGCCGCAGGGAGTTCGCCCTGCTGCGCACCGCCGGGGCCGGTCCGGCCCAGCTCCGCCGGGCCGTCCTCGCCGAGGCCCTCACCGTCGGCACCCTCGCCTCGGCCGCGGGCTGCGCGCTGGGCTCCTACGGGGCACCGCTGCTGGCGGCCAGAGTCGTCGAAGAGCATCTCGCCCCGGCCTGGTTCACCATCGGTGAGCACACCTGGCCCTACCACGCGGCCTTCTGGACGGGCCTGCTCGTCGCCCTGGGCGGAGCCACCTCGGCCTCCTGGCGGGCCGGCCGCACCGCCCCCACCGAGGCCCTGCGCGAGACGGCCGCCGACAGCGGGCCGCTCACCCGGGGACGCCTGCTCTGCGGCATCGTCCTCCTGCTCGCGGCCGCCGTGACCCTGGTCCTGTCCCTCACCACCGACCCGTCCGACCTGCTCCACCGCAAGACGTACATCATCCGCCCCATGCTGCTGATCACCGCGGCCGCCCTGCTCGCGCCCCTGGTGCTGCGGCCCCTGACCCGCCTGCTGACCTGCACACCCACGGCGGTGGGCATGCTGGTGCGCGAGAACACGGCCACCGCGGTACGCCGCACCGCCGCCCTCGCGGCCCCCGTCCTGGTCACCGTCGCACTCGCCGGTTCACTCCTCGGCGCCACCGCGACGCTGAGCCACGCGAAGTCCACCGAGACGAGCGAGCGCACCACCGCCGCCTTCGTCGTCACCCCGGCCGCCGGACAGGACTTCGACGCCACCGCCCTGAACAGGCTGCGTGCCGTACCGGGCGCGCGGATCTCGGCGACGTCGTCGACGGCCGTCCACGTCCTGGAGGACGGCGTGGCCCTGATCCGCTCCGAGGCCCGCGCCGCGACCCCCGCCGACCTGGCGGCCACCAGCCGCCTGCCGATCGGCGCGGGCCGCACGAGCGACCTCGACGACGACTCGATCATCGTCAACGAGGAGTGGCGACGGCACCGGGTCGGCGACCGGGTCCGGGTATGGCTCGGCGACGGAACACCCCGCACCCTCCGCATCGCCGCGGTGATGCCGACCGGCACGGGCGGCAACGGCGTCTACGTCACCCCGCGCAACGCCCCGGGCGCCACGGTCGACCGCGTGGACGTGGCACTCGAGGACGGCGCCGCCCCCGCCGCCGTGGCCGCCGCCCTGCGCGAGGCGGCCGGTCCGGGAGGCGGGCGGGTCCTCACCCGGGACGAGTGGATCGACGCCACCCGGCCGGAAACCAACCGCACCACCCGCCTCGGCGTCTTCCTGGTCCTCGGCATCGCCCTGCTCTACACGGGCATCTCCGTGGCCAACACCACGGTCATGGCGGCCTCCGACCGGGTCCGCGACCTGGCCGTGCTGCGGCTGACCGGGGCCACCCGCCGGCAGGTGCTGCGGCTGACCGCGGCCGAGGCCCTGACGGCCACCGCGGCCGGTGCGCTCCTCGGCCTGCTGGTCACGGGCGTCAACCTGGCCGGCATGTGGGGCGCCCTCGGCCTGCTGTCGGTGCGCCCCACCCTCACCCTCCCGTGGCAGGCGCTCGGCGCGACGGCGACCGCCTGCGCCCTGCTGGCCGTGTCCTGCGCGACGGTCCCCGCCGCCCTCACCCTGCGCCGCCGCCCGGCGGACCTCACGGGGACGCGCGAGTAGCCCGCCCCGCCCGCGAGAGTCGATCTCATCATGAGACCAAAAAGGGGACGGCCTTCTACAGTGAACCCATGAGACGGACCTCGTTCAGCACCTGGCCCTGCTCCATCGCCCGCACCGCGGACATCCTGGGCGACGCCTGGACCCTCCTGGTGCTGCGCGAGGTCTTCTACGGCGAATCCCGCTTCGACGGCTTCATCGCCACCCTGGGCATCGCCCGCAACACCCTCACCGACCGGCTGCGGCGCCTGGAGGCCGAGGGCCTGCTGCGGCGGCACGTCTACCAGAGGGACCCGGTCCGCCACGAGTACCTGCCGACGGACAAGGGCCGCGACTTCTTCGGCGTCCTCGCCGCGATCAACGCCTGGGGCGACCGCTGGCTGGCCGGCGAGGAGGGCGCCCCGGTGATCCTGCACCACCAGCCGTGCTCCCACGACACCGAGGCCGAAGTCGTCTGCTCCGCCTGCGGCGAGCCCCTGCACCAGCGGGACATGAGCGCCCGCACCGGCCCCGGCTACCCGCCCCGCCTCCTCGACGACCCGGTCGTACGGGAACGCTTCGCCCCGGGGCGAACCCTGGGGGACGGCCGGGCCGACCAGGCCTGAGAGCTTCCTCACACGACCCGAACCGGACGGCCCGCCCCGGCCCGAGACAACCGTCACATCCGCAGACACGAAGAACGGGCGGCATCTGATCGATGCCGCCCGTTCTCAACGGTGCGCGAGGGGGGAGTTGAACCCCCACGCCCTTGCGGGCACTGGAACCTGAATCCAGCGCGTCTGCCTATTCCGCCACCCGCGCATTGGGTGTGTCCTGGGCGTCTGCCCCTTTGGGGCCGGCGCCTTCCGACACCCAGAACATTAGCACGCTGGAAGGGGTGGGTTCACATCCCTTATCCCCGCAGGCAGAACCCCTGCCGAACCATCGATGCCCCTGCCACGTATCAACGCGAACCTGTTCACGTATCAACCTCGTACCGGTACCCGCCGTCTCCGCAGGAGGGGGCGGGGTCCACAGCCGGGTGCGGGACACTGGTCTTCGGCCGCCTCTACGATCCTTGTCAGGCATACCGGAGGCGGATACGCGCAGCAGTAACACCGGAGGAGTTCGAGGAGGAGCTCCACAGGGAACTTCGTCATGCGTCGACACCCGTCGGCGGTGCTGACAGGGGGAACCAGCCGATCGAGCCGCGCGTGGATACGATCAGTAAGCAGTACCAGCCAAGCGGCCCGCAGGGCAGTACACAGGACGGCAGCTACGGAGGAGGTGCCTCATGGGAGTCCTGAAGAAATTCGAGCAGCGTCTCGAAGGTCTGGTCAACGGCACCTTCGCCAAGGTGTTCAAGTCCGAGGTCCAGCCCGTGGAGATCGCCGGAGCGCTCCAGCGCGAGTGCGACAACAACGCCACGATCTGGAACCGCGACCGCACGGTCGTACCCAACGACTTCATCGTCGAACTGAGCACACCCGACTTCGAGCGGCTCAGCCCCTACTCCGGCCAGCTCGGCGACGAGCTCGCCGGCATGGTCCGCGACTACGCCAAGCAGCAGCGCTACACCTTCATGGGCCCGATCAAGGTGCACCTGGAGAAGGCGGACGACCTCGACACCGGCCTGTACCGGGTGCGCAGCCGTACGCTCGCCTCCTCCAGCAGCCAGCAGGGCGGCCCGCAAGGCGGCGGCGCGCCCGCCGCCCCGCAGGGCTCACGCCCCGGTGGCTACGGCTACCCGCCGTCCGCCTCGCCCGCCGGTGCCCCGCCCATGCCCGCCGCACCGCCGCCCGGCGGCTACGGCTACCCGCCCGCCGCGAGCGGCCAGCGGCCCCCGGCCGCCGGCGGACGTACCCGCCACTGGATCGAGATCAACGGCACCCGCCATCAGATCTCCCGCGCCACGCTCGTGCTGGGCCGCAGCACCGACGCCGACGTGCGGATCGACGACCCCGGCGTCTCCCGCCGGCACTGCGAGATCCGGACCGGAACGCCCTCGACGATCCAGGATCTCGGATCCACCAACGGCATCGTGGTGGACGGGCAGCACACCACCCGCGCTACGCTCCGCGACGGCTCGCGGATCGTCGTGGGCAGCACCACCATCATTTACCGGCAAGCCGAAGGGTGAAGCGGGGGCAATGTCAGAGCTGACCCTCACGGTCATGCGGCTGGGTTTCCTGGCCGTACTGTGGCTGTTCGTGATCGTGGCCGTGCAGGTCATCCGCAGCGACCTTTTCGGTACGCGTGTCACCCAGCGCGGCGGACGCCGCGAAGCGGGCCGCCAGCAGCAGCAGGCCGCCGCCCGCCAGGCACCTCCGCAGCAGCGCCAGCAGCCCGCCGGCGGCCGGCGCGGCCGCAACGCCCCCACCAAGCTGGTCGTGACCGAAGGCACCCTCACCGGCACCACGGTCGCCCTCCAGGGCCAGACCATCACCCTGGGCCGCGCGCACGACTCGACGATCGTGCTGGACGACGACTACGCCTCCAGCCGCCATGCCAGGATCTACCCGGACCGCGACGGCCAGTGGATCGTCGAGGACCTCGGCTCCACCAACGGCACGTACCTGGACCGGTCCCGGCTGACGACTCCCACACCGATTGCGCTGGGCGCGCCGATCCGCATCGGCAAGACCGTCATCGAGCTGCGGAAGTAGTGCTACATCATGGATAGGCGCGAGCGGAGCGAGCACGCAGTGGCGGGCCCCACCCCGGCCCCCCGCGCGCTCCCGACCGGAGGGTGGGCAGTGTGGCTCGACACGACCGGCTGTACCCGGAGCCGACAGGCGAGGTGCGCATGAGTCTGTCACTGCGCTTCGCGGCCGGATCGCACAAGGGCATGATCCGGGAGGGCAACGAGGACTCCGGATACGCCGGCCCGCGCCTGCTCGCCATCGCCGACGGCATGGGCGGCGCGGCGGCCGGTGAGGTCGCCTCCTCCGAGGCCATCTCCACCATCGTCGCCCTCGACGACGACGTCCCCGGCTCCGACATCCTCACCTCGCTCGGCACGGCGGTACAGCGCGCCAACGACCAGCTGCGCTCCATGGTCGAGGACGACCCCCAGCTGGAAGGCATGGGGACGACCCTGACCGCCCTGCTGTGGACGGGCCAGCGCCTCGGCATGGTCCACGTCGGCGACTCCCGCGCCTACCTGCTCCGCGACGGCGTCCTCACCCAGATCACCCAGGACCACACCTGGGTACAGCGCCTGGTCGACGAGGGCCGTATCACCGAGGAGGAGGCCACCACGCACCCGCAGCGCTCGCTGCTGATGCGCGCCCTGGGATCCGGAGACCACGTCGAGCCGGACCTGTCCATCCGCGAGGTGCGCGCCGGCGACCGCTACCTGATCTGCTCCGACGGCCTGTCCGGCGTGGTCTCCCACCAGACCCTCGAGGACACCCTCGCCAGCTACCAGGGCCCCCAGGAGACCGTCCAGAACCTGATCGAGCTGGCGCTGCGCGGCGGCGGCCCCGACAACATCACGGTCATCATCGCCGACGTCCTCGACCTCGACACCGGTGACACCCTCGCGGGGCAGCTGTCCGACACCCCCGTCGTGGTCGGCGCCGTCGCCGAGAACCAGCACCAGCTGCACGACAACGGCATCATGCAGACCCCCGCGGGCCGCGCCTCCGGACTCGGCCGCCACGGCCGCGGCACCGGAGGCGGCGAGTTCGGCCCGCCCGGCTCCGGCGACACCACCGGCTACATCCCCGCCGACGGCTTCGACTACGGCGACGACGACTTCACCAAGCCCCGCAGGAAGGGCCGCTGGCTGAAGAGATCCCTCTACGGCACCCTCGCCCTGGCCCTCGTCGGCGGCGGACTCTACGGCGGATACCGCTGGACGCAGACGCAGTACTACGTCGGCACCCAGAACGAACACGTCGCGCTGTACCGGGGCATCAGCCAGGACCTGGCCTGGGTCTCCCTCTCGGACGTCGAGAAGGACCACCCCGAGATCGAACTCAAGTACCTGCCGCCCTACCAGCAGAAGCAGGTCAAGGAGACCATCCCCGAGGGCGGGCTCAAGAACGCCCAGGCGAAGATCCAGGAACTGTCGGTGCAGGCCTCCGCGTGCAAGAAGGAGGCGCAGCGGCGCGAAGCCGAGAGCCAGAACAACTCCAAGACCGGCGAAGGCGAGGCCGGGGGCACCACGGGAACCACTCCCGCCTCCTTCACGTCCAAGGCCACACCGACGCCGAACCCGTCCAGCCCGTCGGGTTCACCGTCGGCCCCGGAGAAGTCCACGCCCCCGACCACGACCGCACCCACCCCCAGCCCCGGCCCCAGCCTCTCGGAGGAAGAGCAGAAGGTCGTCTCGCTGTGCGGTAAGCAGTAGCCGTGAGAGGCCCTGTCACACCATGAGCGGTACGAATACGTCGCACTCGCCGACGCACCACACGTCCACGATCGGCGCCATCGGCGCGCCGAGCCGACGCAACACCGAGCTCGCGCTGCTGGTGTTCGCCGTCGTCATCCCGGTGTTCGCCTACGCCAACGTCGGCCTGGCCCTTCACGACTCGGTGCCGCCGGGCCTGCTGAGCTACGGGCTCGGGCTCGGACTGCTCGCGGGCGTCGGCCACCTCGCCGTACGGAAGTTCGCGCCGTACGCCGACCCGCTGATGCTGCCACTGGCGACGCTGCTCAACGGGCTCGGACTGGTCATCATCTGGCGCCTGGACCAGTCGGAGAAGCTGCAGGCGAGCAAGCAGTTCGTCGAGGCGGCTCCCCGGCAGCTGCTGTACTCCGCGATGGGCGTCGCCCTGCTGGTGGGCGTACTGGTCTTCCTGAAGGACCACCGCGTCCTGCAGCGCTACACGTACATCTCCATGGCCGGCGCGCTGTTGCTGCTGGTCCTGCCGCTCGTGCCCGGACTCGGCGCGAACATCTACGGCGCCAAGATCTGGATCAAGATCCCCGGCCTCGGCACGCTCCAGCCCGGCGAGTTCGCGAAGATCGCCCTCGCGGTGTTCTTCGCCGGCTACCTCATGGTCAAGAGAGACGCACTGGCCCTGGCCAGCCGCCGCTTCATGGGCCTGTACCTGCCGCGCGGACGCGACCTGGGCCCGATCCTCGTCGTCTGGGTCATCTCGATCCTCATCCTGGTCTTCGAGACCGACCTCGGCACGTCCCTGCTGTTCTTCGGGATGTTCGTCATCATGCTGTACGTCGCCACCGAGCGGACCAGCTGGATCGTCTTCGGTCTGCTGATGTCCGCGGTCGGCGCCGTCGGCGTCGCGAGCTTCGAGCCGCACATCCAGACGCGTGTGCAGGCCTGGCTCAACCCGATGCTCGAATACAAACTGAGCCGGCAGGGCGAGCTGGGCCACACCGAGCAGTCCATGCAGGCCCTGTGGGCCTTCGGCTCCGGCGGCACCCTCGGTACCGGCCTCGGACAGGGCAACTCCGACCTCATCGGCTTCGCCGCCAACTCCGACTTCATCCTCGCCACCTTCGGCGAGGAGCTGGGCCTGGCGGGCGTCATGGCGATCCTGCTGCTCTACGGGCTGATCGTCGAGCGGGGCGTGCGCACCGCCCTCGCGGCCCGCGACCCGTTCGGCAAGCTGCTGGCCGTCGGCCTGTCGGGCGCCTTCGCCCTCCAGGTCTTCGTCGTGGCCGGCGGTGTGATGGGCCTCATCCCGCTGACCGGTATGACGCTGCCCTTCGTCGCCTACGGCGGTTCCTCCGTGATCGCCAACTGGGCACTCATCGGCATCCTGTTGCGCATCAGCGACACCGCCCGCCGCCCGGCGCCCGCTCCCGCCGCCAACCCCGACGCCGAGATGACCCAGGTGGTCCGCCCGTCATGAACAAGCCCCTGCGCCGGATCGCGATCTTCTGCGGCCTGCTCGTTCTGGCACTGATGATCCGCGACAACTGGATCCAGTACGTCCAGGCGGACGAGCTCCGGACCGACAAGAACAACCGTCGCGTCACCATCGAGCGCTACGCCTCCCCCCGCGGCAACATCATCGTCGGCGGGGAGCCGATCACCGGCTCCGCCGAGTCGTCGGGCAGCGACTTCAAGTTCAAGCGCACCTACAAGAACGGCGCCATGTGGGCGCCGGTCACCGGTTACGCCTCGCAGGCCTTCGGTGCCACGCAGCTCGAGAGCATCGAGGACGGCATCCTCACCGGCAACGACGACCGGCTGTTCTTCCGCAACACCCTCGACATGCTCACGGGCAAGAAGCAGCAGGGCGGCAACGTCGTCACCACCCTGAACGCCGCCGCCCAGAAGGCCGCCTACAACGGCCTGAAGAGGCAGGGCGGCAAGGGCTCCGTCGTCGCCCTGGAGCCGTCCACGGGCAAGATCCTGGCCCTGGCCTCCTTCCCGTCGTACGACCCGTCGTCCTTCGCGGGGAACTCCACGACGACGGACACCGAGGCCTGGCAGAAGCTGCAGAAGAAGAACAACCCCGACGACCCGATGCTCAACCGGGCACTGCGCGAGACCTACCCGCCCGGCTCCACCTTCAAGGTCGTCACCGCTGCCGCCGCGCTGGAGGACGGCAAGTACACGTCCGCCGACGTCAAGACGAACTCGCCGGACCCGTGGGTCATGACGGGCACCAACACGAAGCTGCCCAACGAGGGCAACATCCCCTGCGAGAACGCGACGCTGCGGGTGGCCCTCCAGTACTCCTGCAACACCGTCTTCGGTAAGATCGGCGCCGACCTGGGCAACGACAAGATGCTGGACATGGCCAAGAAGTTCGGCTTCGACGAGGAGCAGTTCACGCCCGTCCGCGCCAACGCCTCGGTCTTCTCCGACGACATGAACCCCTCTCAGACCGCGCTGTCCTCGATCGGCCAGTTCAACACCGCCGCCACCCCGCTGCAGATGGCCATGGTCGCCTCGGCCGTCGCCAACGACGGCAAGCTGATGAAGCCGTACATGGTCGACGAGCTCCAGTCGCCCGGCCTCGACCCGATCGAGAAGACCGACCCCAAGGAACTGAGCCAGCCGCTGTCGCCGGAGAACGCCCAGATCCTCCAGTCGATGATGGAGACGGTCGTCGAAAAGGGCACGGGCTCGAACGCCAAGATCCCCGGCGTCAAGGTGGGCGGCAAGACCGGTACCGCCCAGCACGGCGTCGACAACAGCGAGAACCCCTACGCGTGGTTCATCTCCTACGCCAAGGGTGAGGACGGCAGCGCGCCGGTCGCCGTGGCCGTCGTCGTCGAGGACGACAACGCCGTCCGCGACGACATCTCCGGCGGCGGCCTCGCGGCACCGATCGCGAGGAACGTGATGGAGGCGGTCATCGACAGCAAGAAGTGACCCCGCTCACGCCTGCTTCACATCGGTGCACGTTGCGATACCGGTCCTGTATCGGCTGACGGGCTTGGCCAGGTCACACAAAGCGAGCCGGGTACGGTAGGCCCGGACGGCAGCCTCCGACCGTACAAGCATGCCGGTCGGGACCGACGGAGAGGGCTGGTAGGTAGCTATGGAAGAGCCGCGTCGCCTCGGCGGCCGGTACGAACTGGGCCAGGTGCTCGGGCGTGGTGGCATGGCGGAGGTCTACCTCGCGCATGACACCCGCCTCGGACGCACCGTGGCGGTGAAGACGCTGCGCGCGGATCTCGCGCGTGACCCTTCCTTCCAGGCCCGGTTCCGCCGGGAGGCCCAGTCGGCCGCCTCGCTCAACCATCCCGCGATCGTCGCGGTCTACGACACGGGCGAGGACTACATCGACAACGTGTCGATCCCGTACATCGTCATGGAGTACGTGGACGGCTCGACCCTGCGTGAGCTGCTGCACTCCGGCCGCAAGCTGCTGCCGGAGCGTGCCATGGAGATGACCATCGGCATCCTCCAGGCCCTGGAGTACTCCCACCGCGCCGGCATCGTCCACCGCGACATCAAACCGGCGAACGTCATGCTGACGCGCAACGGCCAGGTCAAGGTCATGGACTTCGGCATCGCCCGCGCCATGGGCGACTCCGGCATGACCATGACGCAGACCTCGGCGGTCATCGGCACCGCCCAGTACCTCTCCCCGGAACAGGCCAAGGGCGAGCAGGTCGACGCCCGCTCCGACCTGTACTCCACCGGCTGTCTGCTCTACGAGCTGCTGACCGTCCGCCCGCCCTTCGTCGGCGACTCCCCGGTGGCCGTGGCCTACCAGCACGTCCGCGAGGAGCCGCAGTCGCCGAGCGTCTTCGACCCCGAGATCACGCCCGAGATGGACGCGATCGTGCTGAAGGCGCTCGTCAAGGACCCGGACTACCGCTACCAGTCGGCCGACGAGATGCGCGCCGACATCGAAGCCTGCCTCGACGGCCAGCCGGTCGCCGCCACGGCCGCGATGGGCGCGGTGGGCTACGGCGGCTACCCCGACGACCAGCCGACGACGGCCCTGCGCGCGGACTCCGGCGCCGGCGCCACGTCCATGCTGCCCCCCATGAACCCCGACGACGGCGGCTACGGCTACGACGACCGCCCCGACCGGCGCCGCGGGCAGCAGCGCAAGTCCAACACCTCCACGATCCTGCTGGTGGTGGCGGGCATCCTCGTCCTGGTCGGGGCGATCCTGATCGGCCGATGGGCGGTCAGCGGCGACGGCGTGAGCAACGACAAGGTCGACACTCCCAACTTCGTCGGCGAGACCAAGAAGAGCGCCGAGCAACTGGCCGAGAACGGCGACGTCGAAGTGACCTTCTCCAGCAAGCCCTGCGCCGCCCAGCCCAAGGGCAACGTTTGCTCCCAGGACCCGAAGGCCGGGGTGAAGGTCGACAAGGGCGACACCATCTCCCTGGTGGTCTCCACGGGCGCGCCGAAGGTGGCTGTGCCGAGCGTCGTCGGGGACAGCCTGCAGGACGCCAAGGCGACACTGGAGGCCGACAAGTACGACTTCCAGGTGGAAACGAAGACGAAGGAGTCCACCGAGGACCCCGGCACCGTCCTGGAACAGAACCCCGACCTGGGCGAGGAGGTGGAGAAGGGATCCACCATCACCCTCACCATCGCCAAGGAAAAGGCGAAGTCCACCGTCCCGGACGTCCTCGGCCGGGACTGCAACGCCGCCAAGCAGCAGATGCAGGCCAGCAACCTGGTCGGCAACTGCACCGAGGTGGAGACCGATGACGACAGCCAGGTCGGGAAGGTCATCCAGACCACCCCGCAGGCCGGCACGTCGGTCGACCCGAACTCGTCGGTCAACATCCAGATCGGCAAGAAGAAGCAACAGCAGAAGGTCAAGGTCCCGCAGGTCGTCGGCCAGACGGTCGCCCAGGCCAAGCAGACCCTCGCCCAGCAAGGCTTCACCAACATCCAGTTCGCGAACGGCAGCGACCAGAGCGACAACGCCCTCGTCGCCGGCCAGAACCCCGGCCCCAACCAGGAGGTCGACGACCCGGCAGGGACGACGATCACCCTCCAGACCGTCGGATTCGGCCAGGACAACGGCGGCAACAACAACGGCGGCGGCGGAAACGGCGGCATCTTCGGCGGCCTCAACGGCAGCAACGAGGACGACTGACCCCGCAACCCCACCGTCACATCACAGAGCCCCCGGCCTCACAGAGGCCGGGGGCTCTGCCCTTCACGGCCGAAGACATCCCCGAAAAGGCATGCGCCCGTCGATCGTGTCTTCATATGTCCCGACTCGTTCACCGGGTGGGGTGGGGCATCGGTACTTCACCCCGGTCATACGAGCCGGAGGACAGAACATGATCAACGAAACCGCCTTGCTGGAATCACCGACCCTGCGCGGCAGCGTCCTCGACCGCACGGACGTGCTCGACAGGGTCAAGGCCCTGTCGCTGCTGCCGGACGGGATGCACGTGACGACCGCGATGGTGGCGTCGTACTTCGACGTCGGTCTCGAAGCCATCAAGTCACTCATCAAGGACCACCGAACCGAACTGGAATCCAGTGGCTACCGCCTGCTGACCGGCGAAGAACTGAGGTCCTTCAAGAACCTCAGTGGAATCCAGTCACGCACCCGCTCCCTGGCCCTCTTCCCCCGACGCGCCGTCCTCAACATCGCCATGCTGCTCCGCGACAGCGACGTCGCACGTCAGGTGCGTGTGTACCTCCTCGACATGGAGTACCTGGCGCGCACACAGCCTGTGGAAAACCCTGCCCCGGCCGACACCGCCTCCCTCGACGCCCGCATCGACCAGCGCATCACCCACATCCTGGGGAGGACCGTCGTCCCCCTGTTCAACACCCTGATCGAAACGTCGGGCGAGCACCGACAAGAGCTCACCGCCCTCCGGGCAGGCGTCCAGCGCATCGAGAAACGGCTCCGGCAGCACCACAACCGACTGCAACGACTGGAAGCCCCCCGAGAGGGCCGTCCCCTCGCCGGAGTCATGGCCGCCATGGACGCCATGAACGGGCGCGAATTCGAGGAACACGTCGCCCAGCTCCTGCGCCGCGACGGCTGCACCAGCGTCGTCGTGCAAGGCGGTGGCAGGGACCGGGGCATCGACATCACCGCGCTCACGGCCGACGGGCGGCGCATCGTCGTCCAGTGCAAGAGGTTCGCGCCCCACCTCTCCATCACCAGCCCCGAAATCCAGAAGTTCCTCGGGGCGGCCAAGGTCCTGCACGACTCCGAGGTGGCCCTGTTCGTCGCGACCTGCCCCTTCACCCGCGACGCCCTCAACATCGCAGCCGAGAGCGGCATCACAGCCGTACACCGCGGGCTGCTGGAGGAATGGAGCGCCGGGGCGGTCCTGACCGTCCTGGAATGACGAACCGACCGCGCAGAGGCCCGAAGCCGCAAGAGAAAGTTGCGGCTTCGGGCCTCCGTCATGCTAGCGGCCGGCCGCCCCGAAGGAGCGCGATCAGCCCAGCTCCGCCGGCGGTGTCCGGTCCGCGTCCACCTTCTCCACCCGCTCCAGCTCCCCCCACACCACGTACCGGTACGTGCTCGTGTACACCGGAGTGCACGTCGTCAGCGTGATGTAGTGGCCCGGCTTCTTCTTACCGGACTCCTCCGGAACCTGTGAGAGGACCTTGACGTTGAACTTCGAGGTCTCCGGAAGGATGTCGAAGACCTTGTAGACGTACCACTTGTCCTTCGTCTCGAAGACGATCGGGTCGCCCTTCTCGATCTTGTCGATGTTGTGGAACTTGGCGCCATGGCCGTCACGGTGGGCGGCGAGCGAGAAATTGCCGTCCTTGCCCGACATCGGCAGGGTCGCCTTCACCGGATCGATGTAATAACCGGCGACACCGTCATTGAGAATCTTGCTCGACGTGCCCTTCTCGACCAGGACCTCGCCATTGCGCATCGCCGGCACGTGCAGGAAACCGATGCCGTTCTTGGTGTCCAGCGCACCGGGACCGCCCCGTCCATGGGCCCAGTCCTCACGGACCTTGTCGGCCTGCTTGCCGGCCGCCCGGTCGGCGACCACATTCGTCCACCACAGCGAGTAGACGACGAACAGGCCGAGGACCAGGCCCGTCGTGATGAGGAGTTCCCCGAAGAAACTGACCGCCATGGCGATCGGGCCGGGCCTGCGACGTGCCGCAGGCGGCCGGGACGCCCCGCCGGTGTGCTTCTCGTGGTCCGTGTCGGTGGTCGCTGCCACTGGTCATCTGCCCTTAACTGACGAGCGCATCCGGCTTGCCCTTGCTGCGCGGCCGTTCCTCGACCATCTTGCCCCAGACGATCATCCGGTACTTGCTGGTGAACTCCGGCGTGCACGTGGTCAGCGTGATGTAACGGCCGGGCTTGGTGAAGCCGGACCCCGTGGGCACGGGATTCAGCACACTCGTGTTGCTCGGCGGCGTCACCGGAAGGATCGACGCCATCTTGTAGACGAAGTACTCGTCCTGCGTCTCCACGACGATCGGATCGCCCGGAGCGAGCTTGTTGATGTACCGGAACGGCTCTCCGTGCGTGTTGCGATGGCCCGCGAGCCCGAAGTTGCCACTCTTGTCGCCGGGCATCGCCGTCTTCAGCGCACCCTCCGCGTAGTGGCCGACCATCCCCCGGTCCAGCACACCCTTGCTGCTGGTGCCCTCAGCGATCGGCACCACCACATCCAGCTTCGGAATGTGCAGGATCGCGAAACCCTGCCCCGGCTCGAAGGCCCCCGGATTGCGCTTGCCGCTCGCCCAGTCGTTCTGAAGACTGCTCGCCTCCTGGCCCGCCTCGGCATGCGCCCGCACATTCGTCCACCACAGCTGATACGTGACGAACAACAGCATCAGCACGCCGGTCGTGATGAACACCTCGCCGATGGCCCGGCTCGCGACGACCGCCGGGCCGGGCTTACGCGCCCGCGCCTGCCGCCGCGCCTCGACCCGCGACAGCGGCGCCCGCGCCCGGCTCCCGGAACCGGCGACACCGCCCTCGTGGGCGACCGCCGGAGTCTCCGCCGCACCTCCATGGCGCCCGTGACGGCGCTTGGCGGCCTTTCTCCGGGCCGCTCGGCCGCCAGGAGCGGATCCGTCCAGCCGAGTACCGGAAGAAGCCGGAGAACCCGCTGTGGGACCGCCGCCCTCTGGGGGACCCGGAATCCGCAGCGCCACCGTCTCCTCGTCGACGGGCGGCAGATACGGATCCTCCGAGACCGGCTCGTACGCCGCGTACTGCCCCGGATGCCGCGGATGTTGCGCACCGGACCGCGGCTGCGCTCCCGGCCCCGCCGGATTCGGCTCCTGCTGCGAAGACGCCCCGTAGCCCACACCCGACCAGTCCTCGAACGCACCCGACACCCCGTACGACTGCTGCCCGTACGAGGTGTCGGACTCGCGCTCGGGGCGCAGCGCGGTCACGCCGTGGCCCTGCCCACCACCGGGGCGAGCCCGGCCGACCTCTCCACCGCGCCCTGGTCCCCGCACTCCACAAGCCAGTTCGCCAGCATCCGGTGCCCGTGCTCGGTCAGCACCGACTCGGGATGGAACTGCACTCCCTCCACCGGCAGTTCGCGGTGCCTGAGGCCCATCACGATGCCGTCGTGCGTACGCGCCGTGACCTCCAGCTCGGCCGGAACCGTCGCCGGCTCGGCGGCCAGCGAGTGGTAGCGCGTCGCCGTGAAGGGGGAGGGCAGACCCGCGAAGACACCACCTCCGCCGTGCTCGACCAGCGACGTCTTGCCGTGCAGCAGCTCGGGCGCGCGGTCCACCACACCCCCGTACGCCACCTGCATCGACTGCATGCCCAGGCACACGCCGAAGACCGGGACACCCGTGCCGGCACAGTGCCGGACCATGTCCACGCACACACCGGCCTGCTCCGGCGTGCCGGGGCCCGGAGAGAGCAGGACCCCGTCGAAACCGTCCTGAGCGTGCGCGGTCGACACCTCGTCGTTGCGCAGGACCTCGCACTCGGCGCCCAGCTGGTACAGGTACTGGACCAGGTTGAAGACGAAGCTGTCGTAGTTGTCGACGACGAGAATGCGCGCGCTCACTGGTTGTCCACCGTCACATCGTTGAAGGGCAGCAGCGGTTCCGCCCACGGGAAGACGTACTGGAAAAGGACGTAGACCACGGCCACGACCAGGACGAGTGAGATCACTGCCTTCACCCACGAGTTTCCCGGCAGATGCCGCCAGATCCAGCCGTACATGCCGTCCCTTCCGTCGTACCACGGCACCAGACCCACGCCGTACAGCAACCAGACTAACGGCGCAGCGCCTCTGGTTTCCCGGCCTCCACAGGCTGAGTGGAGTCCAGGTGCGCCCAGACGATCAACCGATGGCTGTGTCCCCATTCCGGTTCGCACGTGGTCAGCGTCAGATACCGCCCCGACCGCGTGTACCCGGATGTACGTGGGACAGGGTCGATCACCTCGATGTCGGACGGCACTGTTTTGTACGGGCCTTTGTCGATCCGATACGTGAACCAGGTCGTACCGTCGGTCAGCACCACCGCGTCCCCCCGCCTGAGCTCGGGAAAGTCCTTGAACGGGTCCCCGTGGGTACGGCGGTGACCGGCGACCGCGAAGTTCCCCCTCTGCCCGAGCTGCGCGGTCTCGGCATAGTGGCCCAGCCCCTTCTTCAAGGTGGCGGTGGCGGTGCCCTCGAGCACGGGCTTGTTCCACGTGAAACCAAGCCGCGGAATGTACATGATCGCGAAAGGCCTGCCCTTGGCATACGGCGCGGGCCTCACAGGGCCCGCAGGAGTGCCGCCGGCCGGCGGCCGGGGCTTCGACCACTCCTTGCGGAGCAGGTCGATCTGGTCGTCCATGACACCGTCGGCCCGCACACCGGTCCAGAAGAGCACGTAGACGACGAACAGCACGATCACACTGCCCACCGTGATGCAGAGTTCGCTGACGGTCCTGACGATCACGCGCACCGGCAGCTCCCCCGGCCTGGCCGCTACTCCACGGGCTTCGCGTAGTGCAGATCCACTGTGCCCGAGTAGCCGGGCAGAGTCACCGGGCCGTTCTCCTCGACTTTCCAGCCGAGCCCGTAGACGTTGACGTAGACCATGTAGTTCTGGATGGCCGGAGAGGCCGCCAGCGCCTTCTGCAGCGCACTCGGGTCACCCACCGCAGTGATCTTGTACGGCGGCGAGTAGACACGGCCCTGAAGGATCAGGGTGTTGCCCACGCAGCGCACCGCACTGGTCGAGATCAGCCGCTGATCCATGACCTTGATGCCCTTGGCCCCGCCCTTCCACAGCGC
Organism: Streptomyces sp. NRRL B-1140; assembly: GCF_001280065.1. GTDB lineage: Bacteria > Actinomycetota > Actinomycetes > Streptomycetales > Streptomycetaceae > Streptomyces. The sequence continues at coordinate 276,712 of NZ_LGEA01000091.1, read as the reverse complement.
GTTCACCACGGCCTGAAGGTCCTGCTGGTGAATGACCAGGTAGTCCGGCTGGGGCTCGGGATAGCCGGGGAGCTTGGCGGTGGCGTCCGGCGGAGCGTCGTTGAGAGTCACCGTGAGCGAGTCGCCCGTGAGCTTCTGCGTACCCGCGCGCTTCTCCAGCGCGGTCAGCTTGTCGTCCTCCGCCTTGGTACTGCCGTCGTCGCGCTCGGCCAGCGCCTCTATCTCCTGACGCAGGGTGCCGTTGGTCTCGTCCAGCGCACCGTTCTCGCGGCTGCGCTCATGGATGAGATCGGACAACTTCAGCAGAGAGGTGTCCGTGCGGATGTTGGTGCCCTTGGCCGTGTTGAAGCTGGTGAAGAAAAGGAGCCCCGCGAGAGCGAACACGGCCGCCGTGAGGATGCGCACGGGCCGGAAACGGCTTGCGCGCCCAGGGGTGGATCCCGTCCCGGGGGAGTCGGCAGAATTGCTCAACGTACCCTTATCTCCTTCGGCGCGGCGGAAGCACTACGCTAACGGACGCCCGGGGGAGCAATCGGAGTCCCCTCACGCTGCCCCGAGACCGACCCAGTTACCTGCGCGGCCACGCAGCGCATCGACAGGAGAGACCCTCGTGCCGAAGTCACGTATCCGCAAGAAGGCCGACTACACGCCGCCGCCTGCCAAGCAGACGACCGCCATCAAGCTCAGCAACCGTGCCTGGGTCGCGCCCGTCATGCTGGCCATGTTCCTCATCGGCCTGGCCTGGATCGTCGTCTTCTACGTCACCGACGGAACCCTGCCCATCGACTCGCTGGGCAACTGGAACATCGTGGTGGGCTTCGGCTTCATCGCCGCCGGATTCGGTGTCTCGACCCAGTGGAAGTAGCGTTCACCGCACGGTGAACGCAGCTCTGCCCAGGGGTGTTCGTTGAGTTATCCACAGCAGTTTTCCACATGGGGATAATGAAGACGATCTGTGGATAACCCGTTGGGTGTTGACGCCGGTATGACGGAAGTACCGGCACTCGAAAACTTGTTCGCCCCCTGCCTGACCTGCGTGTACGCGGGTCTGCGGCAGGGGGCACATGTGTTCCCACACCGTATGCACAAGATCCGCCACCCGCTGTGGACAACGCCTGCTCAGGCGAGCTGCGCCGTCCTCAGAAGGGTCATGAGCACGACCACCCCCAGGACCAGGGCGCAGGTGCCGTACTGCACGATCGCGCGGTGCTCGCGGGGAGCGTGGACCATGGCGTATCCGACGACGACACCGGCTACCAGGCCCCCGATGTGGGCCTGCCAGGAGATGTTGAAGCCGGGGCTGAAAGTGAAGATCAGGTTGATCACGAGCAGCGCGATGATCGGCCGCATGTCGTAGTTGAGCCGGCGCATCAGTACGGCTGTCGCGCCGAAGAGGCCGAAGATCGCGCCCGAGGCACCGAGGGTCGCCGTGGTCGGGGAGGTCAGCAGGTACGCCAGGGCGCTGCCGGCGAGGCCGGAGATGAGGTAGAGCGCCAGGTAGCGGGCGCGGCCGAGGGCCGCTTCGAGCGGGCCGCCGAGCCACCACAGGCTGAGCATGTTGAACGCGATGTGCCAGATCTCCTGGTGCGTGAACATCGACGTCACCATGCGGTACCACTCGCCGCCCGCCACGCCCTGTGTGGGTGTGAAGGGCGCCGGTGGCCAGGCACCGAGCAGGACGATGTCGTTGAGCAGTGACTCGTGGACCTGGACGGCGATGAACACGGCCAGGTTGATGCCGATGAGGATCTTGGTCAGGAGCCGGGGGTCGGCGGCGATGGAGCCGCCCGCGATCGTGCGGGGCATGGCGGCCGTGGGTGAGTGGCCGGTGCCGGAGCCGGTGCGGACGCACTCGGGGCACTGGAAGCCGACGGAGGCGTTGACCATGCACTCGGGGCAGATGGGGCGCTCGCAGCGTGTGCAGCGGATGCCGGTCTCGCGGTCCGGGTGGCGGTAGCACATGGGGACGCTGTGGGCGTCCTGCGGGCTGCCCGCAGCCTGGTCGTCCATGGTCTCCCCTTGGTCGTGTGAGAAAAGCCCGCCCCGCTCATCCTTACGGATGAGCGGGGCGATTGGTTCCCCGCGGGAGCCTGCGCGTGGTGCCTGGTGGGAGGCTCGCGTGGTGTCCCGGTGGGAGCCTTTCTTCGCTCAGCGGGTCTCGATGACGACCGACTCGATGATCACGTCGTTGAGCGGGCGGTCGGTGCGCGGGTTCGTCTGGGTCGTGGCGATGGTGTCGACGACCTTCTGGCTCGCCGCGTCGGTGACCTCGCCGAAGATGGTGTGCTTGCGGTTCAGCCACGCCGTCGGGGAGACGGTGATGAAGAACTGCGAGCCGTTGGTGCCCGGTCCGGCATTGGCCATCGCCAGCAGGTAGGGCTTGTCGAAGCGCAGGTCCGGGTGGAACTCGTCTTCGAACTGGTAGCCGGGACCGCCGGTGCCGTTGCCCAGCGGGTCACCGCCCTGGATCATGAATCCACTGATCACCCGGTGGAAGACCGTGCCGTCGTAGAGCCTGTCCGTGGACTTCGCACCCGTCTGCGGGTGGGTCCACTCCCGCTCGCCCTGGGCGAGCTCGACGAAGTTCTTGACCGTCTTGGGCGCGTGGTTCGGCAGGAGCCGGACTTCGATGTCGCCGTGATTGGTCTTCAGGGTGGCGTAGAGCTGCTCGGCCACGATCTGCCTTCCGTTGTCTTTCCGTGACTCCCCGATCCTCGCATGGACGGGCCTCCGCGTCGCCCGACCTCGGTGCAGCGGGGGGAAACCCTCGGCGGGCGGGCGGAGAAAACCGGTCGAGCCGTGCCGGGGCGGGGGCGCTCGGCGGCGATCCGTGGCATTGTCGACGACAAGCTCCTGTTGTCTCCCATTCGTCCGCTATCGCACGTGATCGGCTTTGGATGCCGGTTCGCGTGACCCGGATGCCCTTCCGCGCGTGCCCGGTCGTGCGTCGGGAGGCATGATCCGTAAAAGGGTGGAAAGTCGAAATACCGTACGCCACCGAGGAGGAGGAACCCGTGACCCGCATCGACAGCGTGCGCGCCGCGACTGGTTCGGCGAAGGACAGCGTGCTGCACGCCGCGGAAGTGGTGGCGCCCTACGCCGACACGGCCAAGGACAGGGCCGCGCACTACGCACACGAGGCACGCGTACGGCTAGCGCCCAAGGTGACGCAGGCCGCAGGGCAGGCGCGCGTCCAGTACGGCACCCATGTGCAGCCGTACCTGGAGCAGGCCCGCACGCATGTGCCGCCGAAGGTCGACCAGGCCGCCCAGGAAGCCGCCGAGCGTACTCGCAAGGCTGCCCGCCAGGCGGCGGAGTACTCGCGACCGAGGATCGAGCAGGCGGTGGCTGCGGCCGTGCCTGTCACGACCGAGGCCGCGGCCCGGAGTGTGGCCGCTCTGTCCGCGCTGCGTGGACAGGTCTCGCCCAAGGAGATCCAGAAGCTGGTCCGCAAGCACGAGCGGCGGGCCAAGGCCGGTAAGGCCGCGAAGACGCTGGTGATCCTGGGTGTGGTCGCGGGCGGTGCGTTCGCCGCGTGGAAGTGGTGGGACAAGCAGGCCAATCCGGACTGGCTGGTGGAGCCGCCGGCCGCGACGGAGGTCCCTGAGTCGGGGCGCCTGTCGTCCGTGGACGGCACCGGCCCGTCGGTCCTGGACCCGGAGGTCGAAGCCAAGCAGGCCGAGGACGAGGCCTCCCGCCGCGACGACCGTTCCTGAGGGCGCCGGGCCGTTTCACGTGAAACACGCGCTCCCCGCATCCGCACGGACACGCAAAAACGCCCTCCGATTCCACGTTTCCGCAGTTCGGAGGGCATTTTTAGAGTGGAGCCTAGGGGAGTCGAACCCCTGACATCTGCCATGCAAAGACAGCGCTCTACCAACTGAGCTAAGGCCCCTTAAGGGGACGTCCGACCGGAGAAACCGTGTCCCGGCGGGCGTCGGAGACCAGAGTACCGGGTCACCCCCGTGGTTCCGCAAAAAGATTGGGGGTCCCCGTCGTCGACCACTCTCCGTAAGATGCTCGGCGTGGTTCGCTACCGCGAACCGCCGTACATGGGGAAGCGATGGGGAGACGCAATGGACGCCGCACAGCAGGAAGCGACCGCAAGAGCGCGGGAACTGCAGCGGAACTGGTACGGGGAGCCGCTGGGGGCGCTCTTCCGTAGGCTCATCGACGATCTTGGTCTCAACCAGGCTCGTCTCGCGGGGGTTCTGGGACTGTCCGCACCGATGCTGTCGCAGCTGATGAGCGGTCAGCGCGCGAAGATCGGCAATCCCGCCGTGGTGCAGCGGGTTCAGCTGCTGCAGGACCTGGCGGGGCAGGTCGCGGACGGCAGCGTGAGCGCGGGGGAGGCCACCGAGCGGATGGAGGAGATCAAGAAGTCACAGGGGGGCTCGGTGCTGAGCAACACCACGCAGACGACGAGCAGTTCGGGGGCGCCCACGGTCAAGCGCGTCGTGCGTGAGATCCAGTCGCTGCTGCGGTCGGTCGCGGCGGCGGGCGACATCATCGACGCCGCCGACACCCTCGCCCCGACCCATCCGGAGCTGGCAGAGTTCCTCCGGGTCTACGGTGCCGGCCGCACCTCGGACGCGGTCTCGCACTACCAGTCCCACCAGAGCTGATCCCACCACCCGGTTGCCGAAGGGGGTTCGGCAGCGGGTGCGGGTGAGGTGACGGGGGACGGGTCGCGGTACGGACGGGCACGAGGGGGCGTGCTCCGTACGGGGGACCGGTCGACGCGAGGGGGACGTATCACTCATCGGGGGAACCGGGGGCTCGGGGGGCAGCGAAGGGCTCGGGGGAGCCGTTTCGCCCGCCGGGGAGTCGTAGGACTCGCCGAAGGGGAAGCAAGGGGGAAAGCCGCAGGGGGAGGAGCGACGTACAGCCATGGGTGAGGTCTTCGCCGGCCGGTACGAATTGGTCGACCCGATCGGACGCGGAGGGGTCGGTGCCGTCTGGCGTGCCTGGGACCACCGCCGCCGCCGCTATGTGGCCGCCAAGGTCCTGCTCCAGAGCGATGCGCACTCACTGCTGCGCTTCGTACGGGAGCAGGCCCTGCGGATCGACCACCCGCATGTACTCGCCCCGACCAGCTGGGCCGCCGACGACGACAAGGTCCTGTTCACCATGGACCTGGTCGCGGGCGGATCACTCGCACACCTCGTCGGGGACTACGGCCCCCTCCCGCCGGCGTTCGTCTGCACCCTGCTCGACCAGTTGCTGTCGGGCCTGTCCGCGGTGCACGCGGAGGGCGTCGTCCATCGTGACGTGAAACCCGCCAATGTGCTGCTGGAGGCCACCGGCACGGGCCGGCCGCGGCTGCGGCTGTCCGACTTCGGCATCGCGATGCGGCTGGGTGAGCCCCGTCTGACGGAGACCAACCTCGTGGTGGGGACCCCTGGTTATCTCGCACCCGAGCAGATGATGGGTGCCGAACCGGATTTTCCCGCCGACCTGTTCGCCGTAGGACTGGTCGCGCTGTATCTGCTGGAGGGCGCCAAGCCGGACAGCAAGGCACTCATCCAGTACTTCGCCGAGCACGGGACGCCCGGCGCACCCAAGGGCATCCCCGAGCCGCTGTGGCAGGTGGTGGCCATGCTGCTCCAGCCGGATCCCGAGGCGCGGTTCCGTACGGCCACGGGGGCGCGCAAGGCACTCGCCGCCGCCGCGGAGCTGCTTCCGGAGCCCGGACCGGACGACGAGCTGATCGAGATCTTCGACCAACTGGGCCCGCTGCCCGGGGGGTTCGCGCCCGAGGGGCCACTGGAGAGAGCGAAGGGGCTGGGGCCGGGGGAGGCGCCGTCCGAGCACTCCGGGACGAGCGGGGAACGTTCTCGGCCCGGGCGGGACGACGGCGGACCGTCGGCCCCGGACGGACAGCACTCCGAGCCCCAGCGGCACCACGCGGAGCCGGTGCCGTCCGACCCGCGCCACACCGCCGGGCCGGCCCGGCCGCCCTCCATGTCGGACACCGGCAGCTTCCATCTGCCGCCGCCACAGCCCACCGTCACCTCATCCTCCGCGGCCGGACCGTCCCAGCCCTCCCCGGTCCACGCCCCGCACCAGCCGGTGTCCGTCTCCCCTTCCGACCCCACGCACCGCCTGTCGTCCGCACAGCCACTCCCCCCGGTGTACTCCGGCCCTCCGCTGCCCCCTGCGGAGCACTACCGAACGGACGCCTCCACAGCCTCGTACACCACCCCGACACCGAGCGCCCCGCCGGGCGGTCAGGCGCCGTCACGGCATCGGGCACACCGGCCCTCCCGCCCGGGGCCCCCGGCCAAGGTGACGGTCCCGCTGCTGCTCCTCGCGCTGGCCTGCTACGCCGTGGGCTTCTGGGCGCTGACCCGCATCTGAGCGAGCGGCTGCGCCGGCCGCGTCAAGGTGATCGGGGTGGGCTGATGCCCGTCTGAGCGGTCAGGCAGCAATGCCCCCGCTTCATGGGCGATCGGGCAGCAGAGGGTCCGGGGCCCGCCGTGCTTCCCTTGCGCTTACGCGGCAGTCCTGCGCCGGGCCAGAAGGCTCCACACCCCGAGCCCCACGAGCAGTGCGCTCCCGGTGCCGATGCCGCCCACGGCGAGTGCCCTCATGGCGGTGTCACCGCTCGCGGCCACGCCCTCCACGGCCGCTTCCCGGTCCTGCTCCGAGACCTCGAAGACGCCCTCGGGCACGGACTCCCCCGCGTACTCGGGGCCGCCGCGCGGCTCCCCGCTCACCGTCACCCGCAGCGTCATCTTGAACGGCCCGTCGCCGAAGGTGTCGGCGACGCCCTCCGAGAGGTGGGCGACGAGGTAGTAGGAGCCGGCGAAGCGCATCGCGCTCACCTGCGAGGTGGCGGAGTAGCGGTTGGCGTGGCCGACCGGTGGCAGGGGAGGCAGGCTCCCGGACCTCTGGCCGCCGGTGTAGCCGACGCCGACGTCGGCGACGTCGCCGCGCGCGGGGTTGTAGAGGGTCAGGTCCAGCGCGTCGGCCGTGTAGCCGGTGGCGCCGGTTTCCGAGCTGCCGAGGTCCGCGGTGACGGAGAGCTGCTGTCCCCAGTCGACCGGTACCGCGTAGAAGAGGGTCTGGCCGGGCCGGATGTCGTCACGCCAGACTCCCTGGCCGAGGGGGGTCGCCCCGGTGAAGCCCGCGCCGCCCTCGCGGTGCCGGGCATCGCCCTGGAGCGGCTGGGGCGTGGCGGAGTTCCACACCTCGGGTGCGCCAGTGGCCCCGGTCCTGGCCGTCCTCGGTTCCGTCATGGCGACGAGTTCCAGGTCCCACGCGTCCGGTGAGGAGCCCTCGCCCTGTGGATCGACGCGTTCGACGGACACGTAGTACGCGCCGGGTTTTCTGCACAGCGGCCGGTTGGGCGAGATCTCGCGCATGCCCCAGGCCGCGACGGGGTGGGGGCTGCGAGCGGCCCCGAAGTTGGTGTTGTCGTCGGAGCAGGTGTTGCCCTCGGCGTCCTGCACGGTCACCTTGACCCCGTCGATGACGGAGACGGTGCTGTCGGGGGAGGGGACGGCGGTGACGGAGACGTACGCGTTGGACGTGGCGTCGAGGTCGAGGCGGTAGTTGACCTTGCCGTGGCCCGGCAGGGAGCTCTTGTAGACCTCGCCGGGCTTCAGGGGTGCGGCGTCCCCGGTACTCCTCGCTCCCTGGACGCGCAGCGCGCCGTCAGCGAAGGCGTACGGGCTCGGCGTGCCGGAGGCCTGATCCGTGGCAGCGGAGGCCTGTCCCGGCACCATGGCCGCTGTCGTCCCCAGGACCACGGCCGCTGCGCCGACGCGCACGGCCACAGCCGGACGGTCGCGCCACGTCCCCGCGCACCGCCTCCACGCCGTACGGCACCGTCCCCTCACGCGCCACCCCTCACCGTCGCCCGGACCGCTCACTGTCCACGGGCCGCTCACTGTCCACGGACCGCCATGCCGTGATCTGTGGCCCATCCTGCCGCGCCGGGCGGCTTCACGACCGGCCCTCGGCACACAAAACCCCGACCGCGAAGCGGCCGGGGTGTGCTCGGTCTGGGTTGTCGTGACTCACGAACCCGTGGGAACGGAGTCAGTCGCCTCCGTCCACAGATCCTGCTCGGCGCGATCCGCCTGGATCTGGCGGTACACGAGGAGCCCGCCGATGGCGGCCAGTGCGACCAGGAGAAGCTTCTTCACCGCGCGACCTCGTCTTTCCTTGACGTAGGGGACCTCTGGCGCCCGACTATACACACCGGCCGATACCGATCGGTGACCTGAGTCGGCACTCAACTCCCCTCCCGGGAACAGGGATAGAAGCGGAGTGCACCGCTCCGATCGGAAGGTGATCACACCCCGACGGACGGCCACTTTGCCCCTTCTTCGTCACTCTTCACACCTTTTCGCCCTCCTTGGGCCCATCCGGGTGGTGTTCATCGGAACATCGACGCGCCACGGGCGGAGGTCCACCACTTCCCGACCCACATACACATGATGAGGAAAGTACGCAAATCGCCCGACCCGAAAGTGAGGGGCCATGGCCCGGAACAAGGTCATGAAGCTGTGGACCACCATCGTCACCGCCTTCCTCGCGCTGTGCACGACACTCGGACTCATCACCACGACCGCTGCGGCGGCCGTACCGCAGACCGAGCAGAAGAGCAACAGCAACCGCGCGAGCATCCCGCAGCAGCGGACGGCGGCATCGACGACGTTTTCCCGGTCCTCTCCAAGGGCTCTGCCCCCCACGATGAAGCAGCGCATCCGCGCCGAGGCCCACGGCAAGACCCCCCGCTGCCGGCACCGCTCACCCGCGGACACGGCGACGTCCCCCGGCACCGACTGCAACGACGAGGACCCCGACCCCGGGGCGAACCGTCTGACGCCTCTCCAGCGCTGAATCCCCGGAACAACACCCAAGCGATCTGCGTACCAGGCCCGGCAGCTCGGCAGAGCGGCCGGGCTTACGCATGTCCTGACTCCGGGCCCCTGGTGTCAGGACATGCCCAGTGGCCGCCCGGCTCGGCGCCGCACCCCGCTGCGCACGGCCCGAGGGTGCACCCGAGGTGGCTGATGCGATCCTCCGGCACAGCCGGACCAACTTGACCATGGGCATTTCGGCCGACGCCGGCCAGGAAAGTCAAAGACCCCCAGCCGCTACCGACTGGGGGTCTTTTCGCTGGTGGGGCTAACAGGATTTGAACCTGTGGCCTCATCCTTATCAGGGATGCGCTCTAACCAACTGAGCTATAGCCCCGCCGCGCTTTGCGGGATGTGTCCCGCGCGCTGACTCCTGAAGATTAGCGCACGACATGGGAAGTCCCAAAATCGGTTGTCGGGCCACCGTCAGGGCGACGACGGAGGTGCCGTCACTCGTCCTCCGCGAGCGTCAGCTCCACGCCGCCCACGAAGCCCGCGGACAGGTTGTAGATGAACGCGCCGAGCGTCGCGAGGGCGGTCGCCAGGACCACGTCGATGACCGCGATGACCGACGTGAACATCAGGACGTTGGGCAGCGACAGGAAGGCCTGCAGGTCGAAGCCGTTGGACTCGTTCGACCCTGTGGCCTCGGAGATCGTGCCGCCGACCGTCGAGAAGACGCCCATCGCGTCCATGACCATCCACAGCACGGCGGCCGCGACGATCGTGCAGATGCCCAGGGCGATGGAGAGCAGGAAGCTCACCTTCATCACCGACCATGGATCGGCCTTCGCCACCCGCAGCCGCGCCTTGCGGACGCGCGGAGTGGTACCCACCCCCGTGCGGGGACGCCGCGCGGCAGCGGGACCGGCTCCGGCCTCCGCCTGCTGCGCCGGGTAGGCCTGCGGCGGGTGGTACGGCCCGGCCTGCTGCTTCGTCTGCCGCTCCCCGGGCAGGGGCGAGGCCGTGCCCGGCTCCTGCGCGGCCGGCTGCGGCTGCGCGCCGGAGGCGGACGAACCCGCACCGCCCTTGGCCTGCTTGGTCTGCGGACCTCGGGTGTCCGTCACAGTTCCCCCCTGTGATCCCTGCGCGTCGGGCGACGGCTCGTCCTTGGCCGGGGACTTGATCGCCTTCAGGTTGGTCGTGTGCGGGTCCGCCGCACGCGCGGCGGAGCCACGGCCGCCGTCGTCCGCTTCCGTACCCCTCGGGGTTCCGGCCGGTCCGGCGCCCGTGGCTCCGCTCACGCTGACTCACTCCTCGTGCCTACTCGGCCGAGGGCGCCTCACCCTCGTCCGTGCCGGTGGTCACGGCGTCCTCGGCGGTTTCGTCGACGACCACATCGCCGTCGACCTCCTCCGCCTCGCGCCCCGCCTCGGCGTTGCGAGCGATGCCCACGACGGCATCGCGCTTGCCCAGATTGATCAGTTGGACGCCCATGGTGTCACGGCCGGTTTCCCTGATCTCGTTGACCCGCGTACGAATCACACCGCCCGACAGCGTGATGGCGAGGATCTCGTCGGTCTCCTCGACCACCAGCGCGCCGACGAGGGACCCACGGTCCTCGACGATCTTGGCGGCCTTGATGCCGAGGCCGCCGCGACCCTGGACGCGGTACTCGTCGACGTTGGTCCGCTTCGCGTACCCGCCGTCTGTGGCAGTGAACACGAACGTACCGGGTCGAACAACATTCATCGAGAGCAGCTCGTCGCCTTCGCGGAAGCTCATGCCCTTGACGCCCGAGGTGGCACGGCCCATGGGCCGCAGGGTTTCGTCCGACGCGGTGAACCTGATCGACTGCGCCTTCTTGCTGATCAGAAGCAGATCGTCGTCCGACGAGACCAGTTCGGCACCGATCAGTTCGTCGTCCGAACCGTCCTGACCCTCGCGAAGGTTGATGGCGATCACACCGCCGGAACGGGGCGAATCGTAATCCTTCAGAGGCGTCTTCTTCACAAGTCCGGCCTTGGTGGCGAGCACGAGGTAGGGAACCGCCTCGTAGTCGCGGATCGCCAGGATCTCGGCGATCGCCTCGTCCGGCTGGAAGGCGAGCAGGTTCGCGACGTGCTGACCGCGCGCGTCCCGGCCGGCGTCCGGCAGCTCGTAGCCCTTGACCCGGTAGACGCGGCCCTTGTTGGTGAAGAACAGCAGCCAGTGGTGCGTGGTGGACACGAAGAAGTGGTCGACGATGTCGTCTTCCTTGAGCTTCGCGCCGCGCACGCCCTTGCCGCCGCGCTTCTGGGCGCGGTAGTCGTCGGTCTTGGTGCGCTTGATGTAGCCGCCCCGGGTGACCGTGACGACGATGTCCTCCTCGGCGATCAGGTCCTCGATGGACATGTCGCCCTCGTAGGGGATGAGCGTCGTCTTGCGGTCGTCGCCGTACTTCTCGACGATCGCGGCCAGCTCGGCGCTGACGATGCCGCGCTGGCGGGCCGGGGAGGCCAGGATCTCGTTGTACTCGTTGATCTTCGCCTGGAGCTCGTCGTGCTCCTGGACGATCTTCTGGCGCTCCAGGGCGGCCAGTCGGCGCAGCTGCATCTCGAGAATGGCGTTGGCCTGGATCTCGTCGATCTCCAGCAGGCTCATCAGGCCGCCGCGGGCGATCTCGACGGTGTCGCTGCGCCGGATCAGCGCGATGACCTCGTCGATGGCGTCCAGGGCCTTCAGCAGACCGCGCAGGATGTGCGCCCGCTCCTCGGCCTTGCGCAGCCGGAAGCGCGTACGGCGGACGATGACCTCGATCTGGTGCGTCACCCAGTGGCGGATGAACGCGTCCAGCGACAGCGTGCGCGGTACGCCGTCCACCAGCGCCAGCATGTTGGCGCCGAAGTTCGTCTGCAGGTCGGTGTGCTTGTAGAGGTTGTTCAGCACGACCTTGGCGACCGCGTCCCGCTTCAGCACGATGACCAGGCGCTGGCCCGTGCGCGAGGAGGTCTCGTCACGGACGTCCGCGATGCCGCCGATCTTGCCGTCCTTGACCAGGTCGGCGATCTTCTGGGCGAGGTTGTCCGGGTTGACCTGGTAGGGCAGCTCGGTGACCACCAGGCACTGGCGGTTCTGGATCTCCTCGACCTCGACGACCGCGCGCATCGTGATGGAGCCGCGGCCGGTGCGGTACGCCTCCTCGATGCCCCGGCGGCCGACGACGAGCGCGCCGGTCGGGAAGTCCGGGCCCTTGATGCGCTCGATGAGCGCGTCCAGCAGCTCCTCGTGGGAGGCCTCGGGGTTCTCCAGGTACCACTGGGCGCCGGCGGCGACCTCGCGCAGGTTGTGCGGCGGGATGTTGGTCGCCATGCCGACCGCGATACCGGCCGAGCCGTTGATCAGCAGGTTCGGGAAGCGGGCCGGCAGGACGGTCGGCTCCTGGGAGCGGCCGTCGTAGTTGTCCGTGAAGTCGACGGTCTCCTCGTCGATGTCGCGGACCATCTCCATCGACAGCGGCGCCATCTTGCACTCGGTGTACCGCATGGCCGCGGCCGGGTCGTTGCCCGGGGAGCCGAAGTTGCCGTTGGAGTCGACGAGCGGCATGCGCATCGACCAGGGCTGGGCGAGGCGCACGAGGGCGTCGTAGATGGAGGAGTCGCCGTGCGGGTGGTAGTTGCCCATGACGTCGCCGACGACGCGGGCGCACTTGTAGAAGCCGCGCTCGGGGCGGTAACCGCCGTCGTACATGGCGTACAGCACACGGCGGTGGACGGGCTTGAGGCCGTCGCGGACGTCCGGCAGCGCACGCGAGACGATGACGGACATCGCGTAGTCGAGGTACGAGCGCTGCATCTCCGTCTCGAGCCCGACGGGCTCGACGCGCATGGCCAAGGCGTCACCCTCGGGCGTCGTCACGGGAGTGTTCTCGTCGGTCATTGCTGGTGAAAATCCTTCCGGGTGCGGTCAGCTGAGACCGACTCAGATGTCGAGGAAGCGGACGTCCTTGGCGTTGCGCTGGATGAACGCGCGGCGGGCCTCGACGTCTTCGCCCATGAGGACCGAGAACAGGTCGTCGGCCTGGGCGGCGTCGTCCAGGGTGACCTGGCCGAGAACGCGGTGCTCCTGGTCCATGGTCGTGATGCGCAGCTCCTCGGCGTTCATCTCACCGAGACCCTTGAACCGCTGGACCGAGTCTTCGCGGATGCGCTTGCCGGCGTTGCGGCCCATCTCGATCAGGGCGTCGCGCTCGCGGTCGGAGTAGGCGTACTCGAAGTCGTCCTTGCCCCACTTGATCTTGTAGAGCGGCGGGCGGGAGAGGTACACGTGCCCGGCCTCGACCAAGGGCCGCATGAAGCGGAACAGGAAGGTCAGCAGCAGGGTGTTGATGTGCTGGCCGTCGACGTCGGCGTCCGCCATCAGGATGATCTTGTGATAGCGGAGCTTCTCGATGTCGAAGTCCTCGTGCACACCCGTGCCGAACGCGGAGATCATCGCCTGGATCTCCTGGTTCTGCAGGATGCGGTCGATGCGCGCCTTCTCGACGTTGAGGATCTTGCCGCGGATCGGGAGGATCGCCTGGTACTGCGGGTTGCGGCCGGACTTGGCCGAGCCGCCGGCGGAGTCACCCTCGACGATGAAGATCTCGCACTTCTGCGGGTCGTTCGACTGGCAGTCGGAGAGCTTGCCCGGCAGGGACGCCGTCTCCAGCAGACCCTTGCGGCGGGTGAGGTCGCGGGCCTTGCGGGCCGCCACGCGCGCGGTGGCCGCCGCGATGCCCTTGCGGATGATGTCCGCGGCCTCGTTGGGGTTGCGGTCCAGCCAGTCCGTGAGGTGCTCGTAGACGACCCGCTGCACGAAGGTCTTGACCTCGGTGTTGCCCAGCTTGGTCTTCGTCTGGCCCTCGAACTGGGGCTCGCTCAGCTTGACCGAGATGATCGCCGTCAGACCCTCGCGGATGTCGTCACCCGTGAGGTTGTCGTCCTTCTCGCGCAGCAGCCGCTTGTCGCGCGCGTACTTGTTGATCAGCGAGGTCAGCGCGGCGCGGAAACCCTCTTCGTGCGTACCGCCCTCGTGCGTGTGGATGATGTTGGCGAACGAGTACACGCCCTCGCTGTAGCCGCCGTTCCACTGCATCGCGAGTTCGAGGGACAGGCTCCGGTCCTTGTCCTCCGCCTCGAGGTCGATGACGGTGGGGTGCACCAGGTCTCCCTTGCGGGAGTTGAGGTACTTCACGAAGTCGACGATGCCGCCCTCGTAGTGGTACGAGACGCTCTTGACCTCGTGCTTCTCGTCCTCGCCCGCCTCGTCCGCGCCGGCCGTGGCCTTCGCCGACTCGCGCTCGTCGGTGAGGTTGATTCGCAGACCCTTGTTGAGGAACGCCATCTCCTGGAAGCGCCGCGACAGCGTCTCGAAGGAGTAGTCGGTGGTCTCGAAGATGTCCGGGTCGGCCCAGAAGGTGACCGAGGTGCCGTGCTCGTCCGTGGCCTCGTGCTGGGCGAGCGGGGCCGTCGGGACGCCCAACTTGTAGTCCTGGGTCCAGCGGTAGCCGTCGGTCTTGATCTCGACGGACACCTTGGTAGACAGGGCGTTCACCACGGAGACACCCACACCGTGCAGACCGCCGGAGACCGCGTAGCCGCCGCCGCCGAACTTTCCGCCCGCGTGCAGCACCGTCAGCACGACCTCGACGGCCGGCTTGCCCTCGGACGGGACGATGCCGACCGGGATGCCACGGCCGTTGTCGACGACGCGCACGCCGCCGTCGGAGAGGATCGTGACGTCGATCGTGTCCGCGTGACCGGCCAGGGCCTCGTCGACGGAGTTGTCGACGACCTCCTGCACCAGGTGGTGCAGGCCGCGCTCACCGGTCGAGCCGATGTACATGCCGGGTCGCTTGCGGACGGCGTCCAGACCCTCGAGGACGGTGATGGCACTGGCGTCGTACGAGGCGGTGACCTCGCTGTGGGAGGTGATCGCCTCGCTGCTCACGCCTTCGTCGGTGGACGGGATGTTCTCGTTGGGGTTGCCGGAATCGGCCACGAAGCGCCCTTTCTGGCACAGCACGAGCCAGGCTCGTCGGCGGGTTGCCGGAGCGGCTGCGGCATGTTGCGTTGGTAAGCCTTGATCAGCGTTGCTCAGCTTGTCCCGGACGGTCCCCAGCGAGTGGGGCGGGATTGCTTCCAGTCTACCGGTAGCACTGACACTGATGGGGGTTTGCCGGTACCTGAGTCCGCATGTGCCGCCCTCGACGGGTCTTGCCCGACTCCCGATATGCGGAAGGGGGCTCCAAGAGGCTCACGGCGGCACTCAGCGCTTCCGGCCGTCAACCCTTGGCTACTTCGGAGTCAGGTCATGATTCGCAACCGTGTGCGGACACGCGACAGGGGGGCTTCCGGTACCCCGAGAGAGCCACCGAAAGCCCTTGATGTGATGTCAGTCACGTACTGTCGACAGGTGGGAAACCGGTGCCGATCAGCCGTAGGTGTCGCCCGGACCGGTACTGCCGGGAGCGCGCAACGGGCCGTAACCGCGAGCGGGTCCGCCGGGGCCCTGCACCTTGATCAGCTTCACCCGGCCGTGGCCCAGATCCTCGTTCAGACGCGCGACCAGTGTGGGCGCGAGCAGCCGGAGGTTCGTCGCCCAGGCCGTCGAGTCGCAGCGCACGATCAGCACCCGCTCGTCCTCGTCGTACTTCTCCGGCACACAGTGCTTGGCCACGTCCTCGCCCACGATCTGAGGCCAGCGGCCCATCACACCGCCCACGGCGGCCGGCGCTTCCCAGCCCCGTTCGGTGATCAGCCGGTTGATCGCGGAGCCGAGCGCCATGGGGTCGCGTCCGTCCGCGCGCGCGCCGGAGCGCAGACCGCCGCGGCGCGCCTGCTTCTTCTGCTGCGCCGCGTCCCCCCGCGCGCGTGCGGCTTCCTTGGCCGCACGCAGCGCCACCCGCGCGAGGTCGACACCGGAGGGCTCGGGGGGCCGGGAGGACCCGGATGCGTCCCCGGATGTGTTCTCCGTCATACCCGCTCCACCGCCCCCTCGGAGACGGCGAACCGCGCCCCGGACAGCACATGCGGTACGTCGTCGTCGACCGCGGCCGTCACCAGGACCTGCTCGCCCTCCGCGACCAGTTCGGCCAGACGCTCACGGCGACGGGTGTCCAGCTCGGCGAAGACGTCGTCGAGCACCAGCACCGGCTCGTTGCCCTCCGCTCTGAGCAGGTCGTACGAGGCCAGGCGCAACGCCAGCGCATAGGACCAGGACTCGCCGTGGGAGGCGTAGCCCTTGGCCGGGAGCTGGCCGAGCTTGAGCTGCAGATCGTCCCGGTGCGGGCCGACCAGGGTGACACCGCGCTCGATCTCCTGCTTGCGGGCCTCGGCGAGCGCCGCCATCAGCTGCTCGAAGAGGTCCTCACGGGTGTGCGCCTCGCCGGGCGCGGACGGCTTGTACTCCAGCGCGATCGGGCCGCCGCCGGGCGCGAGTTGCTCGTAGGCCTTGTCGGCCAGCGGCTGGATCGTCGCGATCAGATCCAGCCGCTGGGCGAGCAACTCGGCCCCCGCGCGCGCGAGATGCTGGTCCCACACGTCCAGCGTGGACATGTCCATCGTGCGGCCGCCGTGCCTGCGGGCCAGCGCGGCCGACTTCAGCAGGGTGTTGCGCTGCTTGAGGACCCGGTCGTAGTCGGAGCGGACCCCGGCCATCCGCGGGGACCGCGCGGTGATCAGCTCGTCGAGGAGACGGCGCCGCTCACCGGGGTCACCCTTGACCAGCGCGAGATCCTCGGGCGCGAACAGCACGGTCCGCACGATCCCCAGCACGTCACGCGGCCTGACCTGCGAGGACCTGTTGACACGGGCACGGTTGGCGCGCCCCGGATTGAGCTCCAGCTCGACCAGCTGCTGCCGTTCGCCCTGCCGGACCTGGGCCCGGATGATCGCGCGCTCGGCGCCCATGCGGACCAGGGGGGCGTCGGAGGAGACCCGGTGGCTGCCGAGGGTGGCGAGATAGCCGACGGCCTCGACGAGGTTGGTCTTGCCCTGTCCGTTCGGCCCGACGAAGGCCGTCACCCCGGGGTCGAGCGGGACCTCGACCCGGGGGTAGGAGCGGAAGTCGGCCAGCGACAGATGCGTGACGTGCATGGTCGTTTCGCCGACCTCCCCGGACGGTTGTGGACTGCCATGCAGCCCTGTGGACTACTACTTCTCGTCTGAGCTACTTCTTCTCGACCGCGTGACCGCCGAACTGGTTCCGCAGCGCCGCGATCATCTTCATCTGGGGCGAGTCCTCCTGGCGGGAGGCGAACCGCGCGAACAGCGACGCGGTGATCGCCGGCAGCGGCACCGCGTTGTCGATGGCGGCCTCCACGGTCCAGCGTCCCTCGCCGGAGTCCTGCGCATAACCCCGCAGCTCGTCCAGGTGCTCGTCCTCGTCGAGCGCGTCGACCGCGAGGTCGAGCAGCCAGGAGCGGATGACCGTGCCCTCCTGCCAGGAGCGGAAGACCTCCCGGACGTCGGTCACGGAGTCGACCTTCTCCAGGAGCTCCCAGCCCTCGGCGTAAGCCTGCATCATCGCGTACTCGATGCCGTTGTGGACCATCTTCGCGAAGTGGCCCGCACCGACCTTGCCGGCGTGCACCGAGCCGGAGTCGCCCTCCGGCTTGAGGGCGTCGAAGACCGGCTGCACCTTGGCGACGTTCTCCTTGTCGCCGCCGTACATCAGCGCGTAGCCGTTCGCCAGGCCCCAGACGCCGCCGGAGACACCGCAGTCGACGAAACCGATGCCCTTGGCCGCCAGCTCCTCGGCGTGCTTGACGTCGTCGGTCCAGCGGGAGTTACCGCCGTCCACGACGACGTCGCCCGGCTCCAGCAGCTCCGCGAGCCGGTCGATCGTGGTCTGCGTGGCCTCGCCCGCGGGGACCATCACCCAGATCACGCGCGGCCCGCTGAGCTTGCCCACAAGCTCTTCCAGGCTGTGGACATCGGCGAGGTCCGGGTTGCGGTCGTATCCGAGGACGGTGTGACCTGCGCGGCGGATCCGCTCGCGCATGTTGCCGCCCATCTTGCCGAGGCCGACGAGACCGAGCTCCATCAGTTGTTTTCCTTAGGTTCTGCGACGTGGCGTGGCGGCACGGACGTACCGCCAGGCACTTTCGTACCCACGTCCGACCCTAAACCCGGACGCTCGCGCACATCTGTGGGCATACGCGCTCAGTCGTACGCCCTCACCTGCGGGTTTGCCGTCAACCTGTGTCCTCAGCCTGTGGACGGCCGCCGGTGATCCCCGGCCTGACTCCGGGCCGCGGGGGCAGGTCAGCCGCTGAGGCGGACCGGCATGATCAGGTACTTGTAGGCGTCGTCCGCCTCGGCGTCCACCGCCGGCTTGCCGCTGAGCAGCGCGGGCTTGGTGGACGTCGTGAACGACAGCTGGGCCACCGGGGAGTCGATGGCGCTCAGGCCGTCCAGCAGGAACGTCGGGTTGAAGGCGATCGAGATGTCGTCGCCCTCGAGCTGTGCGTCCACCCTTTCCACAGCCTGTGCGTCGTCGCTGGAACCGGCTTCCAGGATGAGCACGCCCTGCTCGAAGCTGAGCCGCACCGGGGTGTTGCGCTCGGCGACCAGGGCCACGCGCTTGACAGCCTCCACGAAGGGGGCGGTCTCGATGACGGCGACGCTGTTGAACTCCGTCGGGAACAGCGTGCGGTACTTCGGGAGGTCGCCCTCGAGCAGGCGGGTCGTCGTCCGGCGGCCGGCGCCCTCGAAGCCGATCAGGCCCTCGCCGGAGCCCGAGCCGGACAGCGCCAGGATCACCTGGTCGCCACTGGTCAGAGCCTTGGCGGTGTCCAGGAGCGTCTTGGCGGGCACCAGGGCGACCGCGGAGGCCTCCGGGTTCTCCGGCTTCCACAGGAACTCGCGGACCGCGAAGCGGTAGCGGTCGGTGGACGCCAGCGTGACGGTGTCGCCCTCGATCTCGATGCGCACACCGGTGAGGACGGGCAGCGTGTCGTCACGGCCGGCCGCGATGGCGACCTGGGCGGCGGCCGAGGCGAAGACCTCGCCGGGGACCGTGCCCGTCGCGTTCGGCATCTGGGGCAGGGCCGGGTACTCCTCCACAGGCAGGGTGTGGAGTGTGAACCGGGACGAGCCGCAGACCACGGTCGCCCGTACACCGTCTGTGGAGATCTCCACCGGGCGGTTGGGCAGCGCGCGGCAGATGTCGGCGAGCAGGCGGCCGGAGACCAGGACCGTGCCCTCCTCCTCGACCTCGGCCTCCACGGAGACCCGCGCGGAGACCTCGTAGTCGAAGCCGGACAGGCTCAGCTGGCCTTCCTCGGCCTTCAGCAGGAGGCCGGCGAGGACAGGCGCCGGCGGACGGGCCGGGAGGCTGCGTGCCGCCCAGGCCACTGCCTCCGCGAGTACGTCGCGTTCCACCCGGATCTTCACTGTTGCCGCCTCCTGCTGTTGCCGGCGCTTCTCGCTCTGCCTGGCCCTCGTCGTCTGTCTCGGTGCCGTAGGTCCCTGAGAGGGGGAGGACACCGGGGACCAGTCTGACGCACGGCACTGACAGTAGGTGCCTCTCGGGGTCAAGTCGTGACGAGGGGCGGTCGGGCACCGAAGAGCGAGTTGTGCACAGGGCCCCCTTCGAAACGGATTCCCAGCTCTCTCTAGTCGGGAGTAGTAGTAGGGCCTGTGGATACCGTGGATAACCCTGTTTTCCCAGCTCAGGGCGCGAATTTTGTCCACCGGGCCTGTGGGTGGAGGCAGTGGACAACCGGGTGCATCTGTGGAGAACAGAAAGTTCTGCACACGCCGTGCACAGGGGGAGGCGAGTTCTCCCCAGCGCCATCCCCAGCTTTACCCACCTTTCCCACAGCCCAACCCGGCACCTTTGTGTGACGCCTTTCACTCGACCCGGTGAGGAGGCGCGTCGTGTTGCCGAACAGTGGACAGGCATGTGGAGAAGCAGCCGATCGCTGGGGACAACCTCCCCCAGCCTGTGGGCAGCCGGTGGACAACTCGGTGCACAGCCTGTGGATCATCTCGTCGTCCACAGTCTGTGGAGATCCTTCGTCCACCAATCCACAAGCACCTGAGCTGGTCTGATGGTCTTTCGACAAGAGCCTCTGTGGACACGATCTGGACAACTCCCCGGTCCCCAGGATGTGGACGGCAGAAAGTCGCCGAATCTGTGGAGGGAGGCCGTAACCCGGCGCCTAATCGAACAGCGGGTTGCGGGCGGGTGGCTGGGGGCAGAGGCCGGAGCTTCGCACCAGCCGGGTTTTTGCGGGCGTGGAGGGGCTCAGGAGTCCTGGGAGGGGCTGCTGCCGCGCCCGTCCGTGCCGCCCCAGCGGATCCCGGGTGTGAGACGCCCGGAGGATCCCGGGTATGAGAAAGGCGCCCCATGGAGCCTCAGGGGCGCCTTCCGCGGCGTACCGCCGTCGCCGTCAGCCGTTCTTGATGCGGTTGGTCAGCTCCGTGACCTGGTTGTAGATGGAGCGACGCTCGGCCATCAGATTGCGGATCTTGCGGTCCGCGTGCATGACCGTGGTGTGGTCGCGACCGCCGAACAGCGCGCCGATCTTGGGCAGTGAGAGGTCCGTCAGCTCACGGCACAGATACATGGCGATCTGCCGGGCGGTGACGAGGGCGCGGCCGCGGGAGGTGCCGCACAGGTCCTCGACGGTCAGCCCGAAGTAGTCGGCCGTCGCGCCCATGATGGCCGTCGAGGTGATCTCGGGGGCCGAGTCCTCGCCCCCGGGGATGAGGTCCTTCAGGACGATCTCCGTCAGCCCCAGGTCCACCGGCTGCCGGTTGAGCGAGGCGAACGCCGTGACGCGGATCAGCGCACCTTCCAGCTCGCGGATGTTCCGCGAGATCCGGGACGCGATGAACTCCAGGACCTCCGGCGGTGCGTTGAGCTGCTCCTGTACGGCCTTCTTGCGGAGGATCGCGATCCGCGTCTCCAGCTCGGGCGGCTGGACGTCCGTGATCAGTCCCCACTCGAAACGGTTCCGCAGCCGGTCCTCCAGGGTCACCAGCTGCTTCGGCGGCCGGTCGGAGGACAGCACGATCTGCTTGTTGGCGTTGTGCAGCGTGTTGAAGGTGTGGAAGAACTCCTCCTGCGTCGACTCCTTGTCCGCGAGGAACTGGATGTCGTCGACCAGCAGGATGTCCATCTCCCGGTACCGCTTGCGGAAGCTGTCGCCCTTGCCGTCGCGGATGGAGTTGATGAACTCGTTGGTGAACTCCTCCGAGCTCACGTACCGCACGCGCGTGCCCGGGTAGAGGCTGCGTGCGTAGTGCCCGATCGCGTGCAGCAGGTGGGTCTTGCCGAGTCCGGACTCCCCGTAGATGAACAAGGGGTTGTACGCCTTCGCCGGTGCCTCGGCCACAGCGACCGCGGCCGCGTGCGCGAAGCGGTTGGAGGCGCCGATGACGAAGGTGTCGAAGAGGTACTTCGGGTTCAGGCGGGCGGTCGGTTCACCCGGGCCGGTCGCCGGTGCCGGCTGCGCGGCCAGGGGGCCGGGCGCGCCGGTCGTCGGCAGGTTCGGGCCGACCGGTCCGCCCCGGTGCACGTGGCCCGAACCGGCGGGCGGGTCGGGCAGCTCCCGGCGCACCGCGTCGCGCTGGTCGTACTCGCCGCGTGGCGTGTCGTATTCGGAGCGCGGCTGCTCGTAGGAGGGGCGCTCCATGGGCTGCGGGCGGTAGTCCTGGGACGGGGAGCCGTAGGAGTCCTGGGCCGGCGGGCCGTAGGAGTCCTTGGACCCCTTGGATCCGTACGCGTCCTGGGAGCCGGAGCCGGAGCCGTAGGGGGCCTGGGGGGTGTACGAGTCCTGGTGGCCGTACGAATCCTGGCCCGGTGTCGCGTACGGGTCGCGCTCCGATGTCGCGTACGGGTCGCGCTCCGGGAAGCCGAGGCGCTGCTGCTGCCAGCCGTAGTCCTCCTGCTGCGAAGGCCGCGGCCAAGCGCCGGGCTCGGGGCGCTGGTACTCGGACGGATAGGCGGGGCGGGCGGTCGGAAGCTGGTCTGCGCGCGTAGGCGGAAGCTGGTCGCCCGCAGGTCCGGGCGCCTGGTCGGCGCGGTGGCGGCCGTAACCCTCGTATCCGTCGCGGTCCTGGCGGTCGTATCCGTCGCGCTCGGGGCGGTCGTAGCCGTCGCGGTCCTGGCGTGCGGAGGGGAGCTCGGGCTCCTCGTAGCGCTGCTGGGAGCGGGCCGGGGGCGCCGCTGGGGCGGGTGGCTCGCCCGCGGAGTCGTCGACGGTGATCGCGATCCGGATCGGGCGACCGCACTCGCGGCTCAGCGTCTCGCTGACGATCGGTGCCAGCCGGCCCTCCAGTACGCCTTTCGCGAATTCGTTCGGTACGGCGAGCAGGGCGGTGTCCGCGACCAGCGCGAGCGGCTGACAGCGCCGGATCCAGTGCTCGTCCTTCACTTCGACACCCTGGCCGCGGCCCTCCCCGAGGAGCTGCTCCAATACGCGTGGCCACACTGCGGCAAGATCGGCAGGTACGTCAGCCACAGGGCACGCTCTCTCGCAGGTCCCACGAACGTGTGGTTCTGGGACGGGTCGGGATTGTCATCCGGGTGGGTGCCACGGGGGCAAAACCACCGGGGCAGGGACAAGGGAACGAATCGGAGTCCGCCACGGTAGTCAGGGCGGCCGGTACGGTTCAAGTTGTTGTCCCCAGCCTGTGGACAAGTGTCTCCCGGCGACTCCCGGTTTGACCGGATGGCGTAGCCGCGCGTACCGTAACCAGGTCGAGTTGTCGATGGCTGCTGCCGCCTGCCTCCGATGGGCACAGATCATTTGGGTGATCGGTCAGCGGTGCACTCGGGCGTAACTGCGAGCTACTCGTGGGCGCACGGTGACAGCCAGGACGGCACCCCGCAACCACCGATTCTTTCTGGAGCCCCCGAGTGAGCAAGCGCACCTTCCAGCCGAACAACCGTCGTCGCGCGAAGACCCACGGCTTCCGGCTGCGTATGCGTACCCGTGCCGGCCGCGCGATTCTCGCGTCCCGCCGTAGCAAGGGTCGCGCCCGCCTGTCCGCCTGATCCCGATCAGGTCATGACGTCGTGCTGCCCACCGAGAACCGGCTGAGGCGGCGCGAGGACTTCGCGACCGCGGTACGGCGAGGCCGTCGGGCAGGACGCCCGCACCTCGTCGTCCACCTTCGAAGCGGTGCCACGGACCCGCATGCGCCTGGGGAGAGCGCTCCCCCGACGCGTGCGGGTTTCGTCGTGAGCAAAGCCGTGGGTGGCGCGGTCGTGCGCAACAAAGTGAAGCGCAGGCTTCGCCACCTGATGCGCGAGCGAGTCGCCCAGCTGCCCCCCGGTAGCCTGGTAGTCGTACGAGCGCTGCCCGGATCGGGCGACGCCGACCATGCACAGCTGGCCCGAGACCTGGACGCCGCTCTCCAGCGGTTGCTGGGAGGGGGCGCGCGATGAAGTACCCGCTGCTGGCTCTGATCAAGCTCTACCAGTGGACGATCAGTCCACTGCTCGGGCCGGTCTGCAAGTACTACCCGTCGTGCTCCCACTACGGCTTCACGGCCATCGACCGGCATGGTGCCATCAAGGGAACGGCACTCACGGCCTGGCGCATCCTGCGGTGCAATCCGTGGTCGCTGGGCGGTGTGGACCATGTCCCGCCGCGCAAGCGCCCGCGGTGGCACGAAATGCTGCGCAACGCGTGGCATGCACGCAAGGGCGGGCCCTCCGCCGTCGGACCGGCCACCGAGGGACGGACTTCTCCCACCAGTCCGTCGAGTCCCTCGAGCCCGGCCGCAGAGACACCGTCCCATGCCCAAGGAGCATGATTAGTGGACACGATTGCCAGCCTCTTCAGCTTTATCACCACACCCGTCTCCTGGGTCATCGTCCAGTTCCACTCGGTGTACGGCGCCCTGTTCGGCCCTGACACCGGTTGGGCCTGGGGCCTGTCGATCGTGTCGCTGGTGATCCTGATCCGCATCTGCCTGATCCCGCTCTTCGTGAAGCAGATCAAGGCGACCCGGGCCATGCAGACGCTGCAGCCCGAGATGAAGAAGATCCAGGAGCGCTACAAGAACGACAAGCAGCGTCAGTCCGAAGAGATGATGAAGCTGTACAAGGAGACGGGCACCAACCCGCTCTCCTCGTGCCTTCCCATCCTGGCGCAGTCCCCGTTCTTCTTCGCCCTGTACCACGTGCTCAACGCCATCGCCTCGGGCGACACCATCGGCGTGATCAACCAGAGCCTGCTGCAGAGCGCGCAGAAGGCCCACATCGTCGGTGCGCCGCTGGCGGCGAAGTTCACCGACAGCGCGTCGAAGGTGGAAGCGCTCGGCGCTTCCCTGACCGATGTCCGTGTGGTCACCGCCGTCATGATCGTCCTGATGTCGGCGTCGCAGTTCTTCACCCAGCGCCAGCTGATGACGAAGAACGTCGACACCACGGTGAAGACCCCGTTCATGCAGCAGCAGAAGATGCTGATGTACGTCTTCCCGGTCATGTTCGCCGTCTTCGGCATCAACTTCCCGGTCGGTGTCCTCGTCTACTGGCTGACCACCAACGTGTGGACCATGGGCCAGCAGATGTACGTCATCCACAACAACCCGACCCCGGGTTCCAAGGCTCAGGCCTCGTACCTCGACCGCCTGACCAAGCACGTCACGCAGCACGAGAAGGTGGGTCGGCGCCGCGACCGCGCCATCGTGAAGGCGATCGTCGCCAAGGGCCGGGACCGCAACGAGTTCGAGCGCAAGTTCATCAACGGTCTGAGCAAGGCCGGCCTCGCCGCCCAGGCCGACGGCACCGTGATCAAGAGCGACACCGCGGCCGCGGCCCAGGCCGAGGACGGCACGCCGACCACCGCCGCCGGCACTCCCAAGCGTCAGCAGCCCAAGCGGCAGAGCAAGTCGCAGCGGCAGCACGGCGGCGTGGTCGGCCCGAAGGCGGCCGGTGAGAACGAGCCGAAGACATCGCTCACCAAGTCCGACGCGCCGGAGGACACCAAGCCCGCCGCCGCTGCCAAGAAGGGCGGCGCGAAGCCCGCCGGCGGCACCCGCAGCAAGGCCCAGTCCGGACAGCGCAAGGGCCCGCAGCGGCCCAAGTCCCCGTCCAAGAAGTAAGAAGGAGTCCATCCCGTGACGGAAGGCACCACCTCCGCCGCTGCCGAGGGTGCAGACACCCTGACTCGCCTGGAGCAGGAAGGCGAGATCGCGGCGGACTACCTGGAGGGTCTGCTCGACATCGCCGACCTCGACGGCGATATCGACATGGACGTCGAGGCCGACCGCGCCTCCGTTTCGATCATCAGTGACACGGGCGGCCGCGATCTGCAGAAGCTCGTCGGCCGTGACGGCGAGGTGCTGGAAGCGCTCCAGGAGCTCACCCGTCTGGCTGTGCACCGGGAGACCGGCGACCGCAGTCGCCTGATGCTCGACATCGCGGGGTACCGCGCACAGAAGCGCTCCGAGCTGTCCGAGCTGGGTGCCAAGGCCGCGGCGGAGGCCAAGAGCAGCGGTGAGGCCGTCAAGCTGAAGCCGATGACGCCCTTCGAGCGCAAGGTCGTGCACGACGCGGTCAAGGCCGCGGGGCTGCGCAGCGAGTCCGAGGGCGAGGAGCCGCAGCGCTTCGTCGTCGTGCTGCCTGCCTGATCGGCCCCTACGTTTCCCGGCCCCGTCTGTTGCGCAGGCGGGGCCGAACTTTGTCAGCCTGATAGTTCTGGTGGTTCTGGTGTCGGCGCCGGGTGCGCTGATGCGGTACGGAAGGACGGTCCCCCGTGACGGAGGCAGCGGAGCTTCCCCCCGCGCCCGAGCAGGCGCGCGAGGTGTTCGGTGATCGCTTCGCGGATGCGGTGCGGTACGCCGAGCTGCTCGCAGATGCGGGCGTGCAGCGCGGTCTCATCGGCCCGCGAGAGGTGCCCCGGCTGTGGGAGCGGCACCTGCTGAACTGCGCGGTGCTCTCGGAGGTCGTGCCTGATGGCGTGACCGTGTGCGATGTCGGCTCCGGCGCCGGGCTCCCCGGCATTCCGCTGGCTCTGGTCCGCACCGACCTGAAGATCACGCTCCTGGAGCCGCTGCTCCGGCGTACCAACTTCCTCACCGAAGTCGTGGAGCTGCTGGGCCTCGACCATGTGACGGTCATGCGCGGCCGGGCCGAAGAGGTCATGGGGAAGATCCAGCCTGTCCACGTCGTGACGGCCCGAGCCGTCGCGCCGCTCGACCGGCTCGCCACCTGGGGCATTCCGCTGTTGCGACCGTACGGGGAGATGCTCGCACTCAAGGGCGACACCGCCGAGGAGGAGCTGAAGAGCGCATCGGCGGCGCTGAGCAAGCTGGGTGCGGTGGAGACGTCCATCCTGCATGTGGGTGAGGGCGTGGTCGATCCGACCTCCACTGTCGTGCGGGTCGAGGTCGGGGAGAGCCCTGGCGGTGTGCGTTTCGCTGCGAAGCGCGCGAAGGCGGCTCGCACCGGGCGGACGCGGCGTCGGCGCTGAGCGGATCCGTCCATGGGGCTGGTCCGTCACTGCGACGCTGATCCGTCCTGAGGAAGAGACGTACTCCACACAAGCTGCCAAACCCATGCATGCCGGAGTGTCGCGACAGTCCGGCCGCGGCTGCTGTGCATCGTGTTTCACGTGAAACGTCGCTCACTGCTGCACGGCATCATCAGTCGTGGCCGCGCTGCGGCCGAACCCCGCGACCGAAAGCCTCTTGGTTCACTCGATGAGGGACCTGAGGTATCCACAGAGGTGGATTTCTCCACAGAACGCCAGGCCTCACTGGTTCGCGACCCCGAAGACATGGGAGGCTCTGTTCATTGCGAGCCTGAAGTCGAGGAGAGTGAATCCTTGCGGTCCGACGCCAACATCGCGGGACCGATGACCGATCCGGTCCCCGGTCCCCGTACCGAGTCGATGGGGGCGGATGTTTCACGTGAAACACCGCCTCCGATGGACGACACTCCCATCGGTCGTGCTGCCCAACTGGCGGTGGAGGCTCTGGGGCGTGCCGGCGAAGGCCTGCCACGGCCCGAGCAGACGCGCATCATCGTGGTCGCCAATCAGAAGGGCGGTGTGGGGAAGACGACGACTACCGTCAACCTGGCCGCATCGCTGGCGCTGCACGGAGGCCGGGTCCTGGTGGTCGACCTCGACCCACAGGGCAATGCGTCAACCGCTCTGGGTATCGATCATCACGCCGAAGTCCCTTCCATCTACGACGTGTTGGTCGACAGCAAGCCACTCTCCGAGGTCGTCCAGCCGGTCCCCGATGTCGAGGGACTCTTCTGCGCCCCGGCCACCATCGATCTCGCCGGTGCGGAGATCGAGCTCGTGTCCCTCGTGGCACGGGAGAGCAGGCTGCAGCGCGCGATCCAGGCGTACGAACAGCCGCTGGACTACATCCTCATCGACTGCCCGCCCTCGCTCGGTCTTCTGACGGTCAACGCCCTCGTGGCGGGCCAGGAGGTTCTGATCCCCATCCAGTGCGAGTACTACGCGCTGGAAGGCCTTGGGCAGTTGCTGCGCAACGTCGACCTGGTGCGGGGGCACCTCAACCCCGCCCTGCATGTATCGACCATCCTGCTCACCATGTACGACGGCCGGACGCGCCTCGCGTCCCAGGTCGCGGATGAGGTGCGCACCCACTTCGGTGACGAGGTACTGCGGACGAGCATCCCCCGCTCCGTCCGTATCTCGGAGGCCCCGAGTTATGGGCAGACGGTATTGACCTACGATCCTGGATCGAGTGGTGCCCTCTCCTATCTTGAGGCGGCACGAGAGATCGCGCTCAAGGGCGTCGGCATCAGCTATGACGCGACGCACGCCCATATCGGCGCACAGCAGAACGACCCGAGCATGGTGGAGGGCATTCAGTGAGCGAGCGACGGAGGGGGCTGGGCCGTGGTCTCGGCGCACTGATCCCTGCCGCACCGACGGAGAAGTCGGTGGCCCAGGCTGCCGCGGGGAACGCTGTGTCCGCGTCCCCTGCGGCAGTGCCTGCGCTGCCGAACGACCGTGGGGTGGCTGCGGCGAAGGTGGCGACGCTGCCGTCTGTTTCACGTGAAACGGAGGAGCCGCCCCAGTCGACTGCTCCTACCGCGCCTGCGGCACCCATCGGTGCACACTTCGCCGAGATCCCGCTCGACTCCATCTCGCCGAACCCGCGTCAGCCACGTGACGTCTTCGACGAGGACGCGCTGTCCGAGCTCATCACTTCGATCAAGGAAGTGGGGCTCCTCCAGCCGGTCGTCGTACGGCAGGTAGGGCCCGACCGCTACGAGCTCATCATGGGTGAGCGCCGCTGGCGGGCGTGTCGTGAAGCGGGGCTGGAGGCGATCCCGGCCATCGTGCGTGCCACGGAGGACGAGAAGCTCCTCCTGGACGCCCTGCTGGAGAACCTGCACCGTGCCCAGCTGAACCCTCTGGAAGAGGCGGCAGCCTATGACCAGTTGTTGAGGGACTTCAACTGCACGCATGACCAGCTGGCGGACCGCATCGGCCGATCCCGTCCTCAGGTCTCCAACACCCTGCGTCTTCTGAAGCTCTCCCCGGCCGTGCAGCGCAGGGTCGCCGCCGGGGTGCTTTCCGCCGGCCACGCGCGGGCCCTGCTCTCCGTCGAGGACTCGGAGGAGCAGGACCGGCTCGCACACCGCATCGTGGCCGAGGGTCTCTCCGTGCGTGCCGTCGAGGAGATCGTGACCCTGATGGGGTCGCGACCCCAGAAGGCTCAGAAGCCCAAGGGCCCTCGTGCCGGTGCGCGGGTCTCTCCCGCGCTGTCCGACCTCGCCACGCGGCTGTCCGACCGCTTCGAAACACGGGTGAAGGTCGACCTGGGCCAGAAGAAGGGCAAGATCACCGTCGAGTTCGCGTCGATGGAGGACCTTGAGCGGATCCTCGGCTCACTCGCTCCTGGTGAAGGTCCAGTCCTGCAGAAGAGTCTCCTCGACGGTGAGTCCGAGGAGAACGAGTCCTGAGCCTCCGGCAGGGAACCTCCGCGGTGCGGGAGACGGAGCGGGCCATGTCCGGTGTGTGCCGGAACATGGCCCGCTCTGTTCCTTTCTGGCGGTATCGATGGAATCGCATCGTGGATACGATGCGTTGGGTACGGCGCAACCACCTGGCAGCACCTCTGAGAGGGAGGCAGGGGCCATGCGAACCATGAGGCGCACCGGATTGGTGAGCGCCGGTTTGGGGCTGGGGGCGGTCGGTGGGTTCATCGGCAGTCTCCTCAGGGAACGGAGTGCTCTGACAGCCGCCCGCGACGCGGCGGCGGGCGAAGGAAGCGAGGATCAGCCTTCATGGGCCGCCGGCTCGTACCGCTCACGCTGGACAACCTCCAGGACCTTCCCAAGCGTTGTCGATCCTGTGTCTTCTGGGAACTCGACCCCGTCAGCGGTGAGGCCGCGGTAGAAGCGGGCACGTCCGCTTCGGAGAAGGAAGCCTGGATCTCGGCGGTCCTGCTGGACTGGGGCTCCTGCGGGCGGGTCGTGTATGTCGACGACGTTCCCGTGGGCTTCGTGCTCTACGCCCCGCCCGCCTACGTTCCTCGCTCCACGGCGTTTCCCACGAGTCCTGTCTCGCCTGATGCGGTGCAGTTGATGACCGCGTTCATCGTTCCCGGTTATCAGGGGCAGGGACTCGGGCGGGTGATGGTGCAGACGGTCGCCAAGGATCTTCTGCGGCGCGGCTTCAAGGCGATCGAGGCCTTCGGGGATGCGCGCTGGAAGGAGCCTGCCTGCGTCCTGCCTGCCGACCATCTTCTGGCTGTGGGCTTCAAGACGGTCCGCCAGCACCCCACCCATCCCCGGCTGCGGCTGGAACTGAGGTCCACGCTTTCCTGGAAGGAAGACGTCGAGATGGCACTGGACCGGCTCCTGGGAGCGGTGCAGAAAGAGCCGGCGCTGCGACCGCTGTAGTGCCGTCAGACGAATGGGCCAGCCCGTACGGGCCGGCCCATTCGTGTTTCACGTGAAACATGCGCCGTCGGTGCGACGGCTCAGCCGATTCACTCGGCGATGAACTCCTCGAGGTCGCGAACGATCGCGGCCTTCGGCTTCGCGCCCACGATGGTCTTGGCGACCTCGCCACCCTGGTAGACGTTCAGGGTCGGAATGGACATGACGCCGTACTTGGCGGCCGTACCCGGGTTCTCGTCGATGTTCAGCTTGACGATCTCGATCTTGTCACCGTACTCGGAGGCGATCGCCTCAAGGGACGGGGCGATCTGGCGGCACGGACCGCACCAGGCGGCCCAGAAGTCCACCAGAACAGGCTTGTCGCTCTTGAGGACGTCCTGCTCGAAGGAGTCGTCGGTCACGTTCTTCAGGGTGCCGGCCACGGCGGGCTCCTTAACTGGTTGGTGCGTGGGGCGGGTGGGGGGAGGTCAGACAGAGGTCTTCTCGGGCTCCGGCTGCTCCTCGTCCGCCAGGGCGGCGAGGTAGCGCTCGGCGTCGAGAGCTGCGGAGCAGCCGGTCCCGGCTGCGGTGATCGCCTGACGGTAGGTGTGGTCGACCACGTCGCCGGCGGCGAAGACACCGGTCAGGTTCGTGCGCGTCGACGGCGCCTGCACCTTCAGGTACCCCTCTTCGTCCAGGTCGAGCTGACCCTTGAAGAGTTCGGTGCGCGGGTCGTGGCCGATGGCGATGAACAGTCCGGTGACCGGCAGGTCCGAGAGCTCACCGGTCTTGAGGTTGCGCAGCTTCAGACCCGAGAGCTTCGGGTCGCCCTGAATCTCGGCGACCTCGCTGTCCCAGACGAAGGAGATCTTCGGGTCGGCGAAGGCGCGCTCCTGCATGGCCTTGGAGGCGCGCAGGGTGTCCCGGCGGTGGACGATGGTCACGGACTTGGCGAAGCGCGAGAGGAAGGTTGCCTCCTCCATCGCGGTGTCGCCGCCACCGATCACGGCGATGTCCTGGTCCTTGAAGAAGAACCCGTCACAGGTGGCGCACCAGGACACGCCGCGGCCGGAGAGGGCGTCCTCGTTCGGCAGGCCGAGCTTGCGGTGCTGCGAGCCGGTGGCGACGATGACGGCCTTCGCCCGGTGCACGGTGCCTGCCGTGTCCGTGACGGTCTTGATCTCACCGCTCAGGTCGACGGTCACGATGTCGTCCGGGACCAGTTCGGCTCCGAAGCGCTCCGACTGGGCGCGCATGTTGTCCATGAGCTCGGGGCCCATGATGCCGTCCTGGAAGCCCGGGAAGTTCTCGACGTCGGTGGTGTTCATGAGCGCACCACCAGCGGTGACGGCGCCCTCGAACACCAGGGGCTTCAGCGACGCGCGCGCGGTGTAGAGCGCCGCCGTGTAGCCGGCGGGCCCGGAGCCGATGATGATCACGTTACGGACGTCGCTCACGGCTTGATTCCTCGTCTCTGGACTGCGTCGGTCGAGCGGTGGGAGTTCTCTATGACCTCTCACCCCACCCAACGGATCCTAAGGGGCGCGCATTCCCACTGTGTCCGGGCACACGGAGATGCGGCGCCCTGTGGGGACGCCGAGGGCACAGACGACGGTGTGGACGAGCGCTCGCTCAGGCGGAGGGGTAGGTGCGCTTCAGAAGGACCTCGCCGGTCGCGGTGGATGCCGCGTGCTCGACACACGTCGCGTCGACGATGTAGGCGGTGACCAGAGTGGCGTCGGACGCGTCGGGAAGCAGCACGAGCATGGCCTTCTTCCCTTGATAGATGCCGTTCTCTGAGGCCAGTGCCGGATCATCGCGCCCGATGCCGTCGCGGACGCAGCTGGGCACCACGGGTGCCCTGAAAACCTTGTTCTGGTTGGAGTCGGGGGCCGTCGCCGCGCCGTAGGGGGTGCGGGAGCCGCCACTCTTGGCCTTGTCCTGGGCCAGGAGTTCGGTGACCTGCTTCTGGAGCTTGCCTTCGGAGAAGGTGTCCGCGGCGGTGGTCTGTCGTCCGCCTGCCGACTCCTGAGGGGTGTCGCCGAGGGACGACAGCAGGACCGAGCCCAGTCCCAGGGCGGCCACCGTGAAGACGGTCCCGAGGACGGCGACCCTGCGGCGTCCCATGCGGGTGCGGCCCTTGCGACCCGGACCGGTGGTGGAGGAGCGCGGGCGGCCGGCGGGCCGGTCGGCGGGTGTCGATGTTTCACGTGAAACATGCGCACCGCTGTCGTCCCCGGGGGCATCGGCAGCGCCGGGGCGGGGCGCACGCACCGACTCAGGGCTTTCCTCGGGCTCCGTACCGTTGGCGTTCAGCAGGGCCTCGGCGGCGAGAGCGGCATCGATGCGGCCCGCCACGTCGGCGGGCATCCGCGGCGGGCCCGGCAGCGTGCCGAGCAGCCCGCGGATCTCCTCGAGGGAGGAGTACACGTCCGCGCAGAGCTCGCACGCGTCGAGGTGCCCGCGCAGATCGGTGGTCCGGGCCGGTGGGAGGAGCCCTTCGGCGAGGTCGGAGATCTCCGCGACGTCCGGGTGCCCGGCCATGTCTGTCGTCGACGTCACGCTCGTCCACCTCCGCCCTTCACAGCAGCTGAGTCGGTCGGTCCTGTGTCCGGGGTTCCCGTCTGGTGCGGCCCCGCTGCGGGTGGGACGGCTGTCCCTTGCGTCCGGTTCCGTTCTCCGCCCGGGTTCTTGCCCCCGCCGCTGTCCGGCCGCAGGTGGGTGAGCAGTGGCAGAAGTCTGGCCCTTCCGCGCGCGCATCTGCTCTTCACCGTGCCGGTGGGCACTTCCAGCATCCGGGCCGCCTCCGCGACCGGGTAGCCCTGCATGTCCACCAGGACGAGCGCGGCCCGCTGGTCGGCCGGCAGGGTCCCCAGGGCTTCGATGAGCTGCCGGTGGAGATCGTTGCGCTCGGCGGGCGCCGAAGCCGACTCGTGTGGCTCCAGCAGCTGCTCCAGGCGCTCGGTGTCGTCCACGGGGGAGGTCTTCCGGGAGGCCGCTTTACGGGCACGGTCCAGGCAGGCGTTCACCGTGATCCTGTGCAGCCACGTCGTGACGGCCGACTGGCCCCGGAAGGTGTGGGCGGCCCGATAGGCGGACACGAGGGCGTCCTGTACGGCGTCAGCGGCCTCCTCGCGGTCACCGAGCGTCCGCAGGGCGACGGCCCAGAGGCGGTCGCGATGACGGCGCACGATCTCACCGAAGGCGTCGGGGTCGCCTTCGACGTGCCGTGCGAGGAGATCCTGATCGCTCACTCCGTCAAAGCCGGTGCTGTCTGCCATCGGCCTCCTTCCTCGAGGCAGATGCCGTCAGCTGGTCACCTTGATGTTCGCCACTCTGCCGCGCCATTTGCCGTCGTCCGACTGCATAGGCAGCTTCGTCAGCCACACGAGGAGGTATCGGCTCTTGAGCGACTTGCCGGGCTTGAGCTGGACAGTCGTGCCTGAACCTTCCGCGACCTTGAGGTAGGCGTCGAGGGACGTCGGCTGCGAGCCTGCGGTCGAGCTCGCAGCGCGGAGCTCGACCGAGGTGTCCCCCACGAACTTGACGGTCACCTTCCCGACCTGCTGCGTCTTGCCGAGGTTGAGGATTATGCCGACGCCCGACTTGAGACGGCCGAAGTCCGAAGTCTCGTAGTAGCTCGTCTGCCAGTACGAACTGGGATCGTCGTCGACGACGTTGTGTACGTCTTCCGGGTTCTCGGATCCGTCCGAGCCGAGCGGGTCGAAGTCGCGAGTTCCCTCGATGGCGACAGGCTTGCCGCCCACCGGCTTCTTAGGGCTCTTGTCGTTCCCGTCGTTCGTCCGTGTCTGGCCCGGGTCCTCCTTCTTGCCGCCCTGGTCCATCAGCGCGTCTGCCAGCTGCCAGCTGCCGAGGCCCAGTGCGGCGATCAGGAGCGCGGAGACGGTCCACTTCAGTGCCTTGCCCGCGCGGCTCTGGAGCGGGGGCGGCGGTGCCGGGATCGGCTGGGTGACGCCGGGACGCGGGGCCTGACGGCCGTACGTGCCCTGCTGGTACGTCGTGCGCTGGTACTCGGGCGGGGCCGTGAACGCCGGCTCCGGCGGGCGGATGCGGGGCATCTCGCCGATCGCCTTCACCAGCTCCTCCGGCGTGGTGCACGGCGACTCGTGCCGGGACGCGGTCGCGCCGTCGTTGACGAGCGCGCGCATGGAGAGCTCGGACAGGCCGCGGTGCACACCGGCCCGCACCTGGTCGGGCGCGATCAGACCGATGTCCTTGGGCAGGCCCGACAGGCCGTAGGCGTCGCTCTCGTACGGCCAGCGCTGCGTGAGCGCCGCGTACAGCAGGGCGCCGATGGCCTCGGTGTCCGTGCGCTGCGGGGTGTCGGACGAGACGCCGCGCAGGGCGGCGTTCACGGCGAGGCCGCGGATGCGCCACTGGCCGGTCGAGGCGCGCAACACGGCGTTGGGATTCAGCCGCAGATGGGCGAGGCCCTCGCGGTGGGCGGCCGCCATGGCGGAGGAAACCTGACTGACCATCTGGTAGGCGTCGTAGGGCTCCAGGGGACCGGAGGCGAGGAGCGTGGTCAGCTCCGTCGCGTCGGGAAGCCACTCGTGGACGACGTAGACGACGTCGTTCTCCTCCACCGCGTCCAGCACCTGGACGAAGCGCGGGTCACCCAGCAGGGCGGAGGAGCGGGCGGCCGCCAGGACGGAGCGGGCCCGCGCGTGGTCGGCGGGCAGGATGTGCACCCCGACGGCACGGCGGAGCTTCTCGTCCACGGCACGCCAACTGCTGAAACCGTCCAGACGGGTGATGCATTCCTCGAGGCGGTAGCGTCTGGCGAGTTTGTGACCACTGTGCAGTTCGGGAGGCGAGGTCGTTCCGGCACCGTCGGTCCTGGTGCTCTCCTGTACCTCGTCGCTGTCCGTGTCCCGCTCCCGGTTCTTGGCCACCCCGTCGGCCGTGGACTGGTCCGCCTGTGCGGTCAGCGACGCCTCGTCGCTGTTGTCTGCCACGTCGACGGCAGCCGTACTCCGTTCCGCCACCGTCGTTCCTGCCTCCCCATCCATTACGCGCCGGCCGGCGTCCCGTGTCCGCCGTACGACGCCGAAACCAATTGTGCCCACAGTCCGCCGCTATGCACGACACACGGTGGCTGACGATGGTTGTGCGCCTACCCCCCGACTCAGCGTCCCAGGCGCCCGCGCACCATGCCGACCAGGGAGTTGAGCTCCTCGATGCGCATACGGCGGGCGGAGACGAAGAAGATCCCGAGCAGCACGGCGCCGCCTGCCAGGACCGCGACGAGGGAGCCGGCCGGGCCCTGGCCGAGCGTGTGGCCGATGCCGTAGCAGGCTGCGCCGCTGAGCAGGGCGGCCGGGACCGAGGCGATGCACAGCCGGGCGTAAGTCCGCAGGACTCGGGCGCCGTCGAGGTCCCCACCGAGGCGCTTGCGCAGCCGTTGCCAGGCGACGCCGACGCCGATCGCGTAGGCCAGGCCGTAGGAGGCGGCCATGCCGACCACGGCCCAGCGGGAGGGGATGACGAAGAAGCAGACAGCCGAGGCACCGGCGTTGACCGCGGCCACGATGACCGTGTTGTAGAAGGGGGTTCGGGTGTCCTCGTAGGCGTAGAAGGCACGCAGGACCACGTACTGCACGGAGTACGGGATCAGACCGAGGCCGAACGCCATCAGCATGAAGCCCATGTTGGTGGCTTCGCTGGTGCCCGAGGAACCGAACATCAGCGTGCACATGGGGATGCCGAGGGAGAGGAAGCCGAACGCGATCGGCACGATCGCGACCGCCGTGGTGCGCAGGCCCTGGGAGATGTCGTCGCGGACGGCTCCCCCGTCGCCCTCCGCCGCCGAACGCGACAGCCGCGGCAGCAGGGCGGCCATGAGGGAGACCGTGATGATGGCCTGCGGCAGGCCCCAGATGAGCTGTGCGTTGGCGTAGGCGGAGAAGCCGGTGCCGTCCACCGGCGAGGCCTTGCCCGCCGCCGTGGAGAGCTGGATGACGATCATGGCGCCGGCCTGGTTCGCGAGGACGAACAACACCGTCCACTTGGCGAGCGTGACGGCCTTGCCGAGGCCCTGGCCCTTCCAGTCGAAGCGCAGCCGCAGCCGGAAGCCGGTCTCGCGCAGGTACGGGATCATCGCGAGCGCCTGGACCACGAGGCCGAGGAGGACGCCGATGCCGAGCAGGCGCTGGCCCTCCGGCGGGATGTTCGCTGCCTTCATCCCGGAGTCGGCCGCGGTGCCGTAGACGTAGATGAACATGCCCAGCGTCACGATGATGACGATGTTGTTCAGGACCGGGGTCCACATCATCGCGCCGAACTTGCCGCGGGCGTTGAGGATCTGGCCCATGACCACGTGGATGCCCATGAAGAAGATCGTGGGCAGGAAGTACTGGGCGAAGGTGACGGCGACCCGGTTCGCCGCCGGATCGCTGGCGACCGGGTCGGACAGCACGCGGATCAGGAACGGCGCGCCGACGACCGCGAGCGCCGTGAGCGCGCCGAGCGTCACGACGACCAGGGTGAGCAGACGGTTGGCGTACGCTTCGCCGCCGTCGTCGTCCTCCTTCATGGCCCGCACGAGTTGCGGCACGAAGACGGAGTTGAGACCACCGCCGACGGTGAGGATGTAGATCATCGTGGGCAGCTGGTAGGCGACCTGGAAGGTGTCACCGAGGAGGCCGACGCCCAGCGCCGACACGATCAGCGCGGAACGGATGAAGCCGGTGAGGCGGGAGACCATCGTGCCCGCGGCCATCACGGCGCTGGACTTCATCAGTCCCGCCGCGCGGCCGCTCTTCTTCGGCGCGGGCGCGGCGTCGGGCTCAGGTTCCTGTGCCTCGTCCACGAGGGGCGGTACCGCCACGGTCTGGTCAGCGGCCGGGTACGGGCTTTGTGGTGCGTAGGGGCTCTGTGCCGTCTGCCCCGGGGCCGGGGAAGGGCCGGGGACGGACGGCGAGTCGTAGGACGGGTGACCGCTGCTGTGCTGCTGGTCGCGGAAGAGATGCGCGAACGCGTCCGGTTCCTGGCGCGGCTCGCCCGCCTGGGAGACGAGGTCGTCCACGCCCACGAACTGGGTGGTGCGGGGGTCGTCGCCGTACGGCAGGTGCCGCGTCGGGCCCTCCGGCTCCGGGGCGGGCGTCTGTGCCCACACCTGCGGGTCGGGCGCGTACGGCGACGGCGCGGGCGGCCCGTACAGATTCTGCTGCGGCTGGTACGTGCCGGGGGCGGGCGGCGGGTGCGCGGCGCGGTCGTAGAGCGCCTCGTCGACCGGGTCCTGCGCGCGGTAGGGGTCCTGGGCGTAGGCGTCCTGGAGGTAGATGTCCGCGGGCGGCTGCGGCACCCGGCCGTGCTCGGGCGGTGAGCCCTCGGGGCCGCCCGCATCGGGGTAGCCCGGGCTGCCCGCGGCATGGCCGCGGTCACCGTCGTACGGCGCGTTCATGGTTACCCCACCTCATCGTCCCGGGCCCACCGGCCACGATTTCTCAACGGTCCACTCTCTCACCCGTGCCGGACGGGCCGGCGCTTTCCGCTGCGGTGTCCGGGGCCGGGTCACTCGGCTGCTGGGGGGCGTCCGGCCGCGCGCCGGCGCCGGACTCCTCCTCGA
Source organism: Streptomyces sp. NRRL B-1140 (assembly GCF_001280065.1). GTDB lineage: Bacteria > Actinomycetota > Actinomycetes > Streptomycetales > Streptomycetaceae > Streptomyces. Next base: position 239,449 of record NZ_LGEA01000091.1, on the reverse strand, counting down.
GACGTGTGCCGGATGTCTCCGGGTTCCGCGAAGCGTCGGCCCGGTCCTGCGGCTCTCCGGCCTCGTCGTCCGTCTCCGTGGTCTCGTCTTCGGCGGCCTCGTCCTCGGCGGCCTCACGGGCGGCGGCGCGCTTGCGCTGGGTGTACATGCGGAAGCCCGCCAGCACCAGGAGCAGGACACCACCGCCGATGACCAGCATCACCGTGGGCGTGACTTCGGTGACCCGGACGTCGAAGGTGACCGGGGCGCCGTACCTCTGGCCGTCCTCCGTGTACAGCTGGGCGACGACCTCTCCCTGGCCGTTCGCGTTGGCCGACGTGGTGAACTTCACCGACTGGGCGTGGCCGCCGTTGACGGTGACGGGCTGCTCCTCGTACGCGTGGCCGTTGATCTTGAGGCGCGTGGGGTTCGTCGACGTGAGTCGCAGTTTCAGGTGCTCGACGCCTTGGACCAGGTTGTTCTGCACGGTCACGGGGATCGTGGCGCTGCGGCCGGAGAGCTTGGTCTCCGACTTCTGGATCAGCTTGACCCCGTCGATGAGTCCGTTGAGGTACGACTCGATTCCGTCGCGGTACCCCACCGCCGCGACCCCCCGGCCGCGCCACGACGTGGACATCTCGCGGTTCATGGCCCGCCCGAACGGGGTCACCACGCGGGCCTGGCGAGTGAGGATCACCTGGAACTTGTCGAGCTTGCCCTGCGTCCTGGCGATCTGTTCGAAGGCGGCCCGCGGCAGCTCCTGCTTGCGCAACGAGGAGGGGTACGCGGAGGCCGACGGCACCTTCGTGTTGGCGGACGGGTCCGGCTTGGCCTTGGCGGCGGCCGTGAGGTCCTGCGACTCGGACCAGTTCCCGACCTGGAGGGCCCCCATTGCCTGCGCCATGGCCTGCGCCTGGCTCACGGACGGCATGCGCTGCGGGGCGACGACCACGCTGCGCTGCTTGCCGGTCTGCAGGCCGAGCGTCAGGCTCTGGGCCAGGAAACGCTGCACGGCGAGGGTGGAGGCGGAGGCCTTGGTCAGATCGCCCTGGAACGCGGTGGACATCCGGGAGTCCGCGACGACGGCCGTGGTGCCGCCACCGATCGGCCGGGCGGCGGACGGCGTGTACGACAGGTTGTCCTGGAGGCTGTCGCTGCGGGTGATCACCTTGTCGGCGCCCGCGGATGTGGCGACCTTCACGATCGACGGGTCGACGGCGCCGTCCACCGGCCACGCGAAGTCCGTGGACGGTTTCACGTGGAGGATCGTGTTCACCGTGTCGTCGGCGACGTCGGTGGCCTCCTTGAGGTGGTTCAGTGAGCCGGTGACGCTCGTGCCGTTGTGGGCGAGGGAGGCCAGGTCCGGGTCACCGAACGGCAGGGCGGCGATCTCTTCGCCCGTCACCGCCTGCTGGAGCTCGGCCAGCCAGTGCTTGGCGAGCTCCTGGTTCTTTCCGGGGGTGGTGCTGCCGTCGGCATCGCGGACCTCGTAGCTTCGTGTCATCGCGTCGACGGACGCCAGCAGGTCCGGGTCGATCACCCAGGTGACGTCGAGGCCCTTGCCCAGCGACACCATCTGGTCGAGGCGGCCGCCCGGGGCGATCTCCTTGGCCAGCTCTTCGTCACGGAAGACGGGCGTCTGCTGTTCGTTCGACCCCGTCTCGGCTGCCATGTGGGCGCCGGAGATGAGTGGCCACAGGAACGTGGTCTTCGTCCTGGTCTCCGCCTCCTCCGGCTGCCATGGCAGGAACGTGCGCTGAACGCCCAGAACCTGGTCCCAGGGCTGTGCCGCGGTCTCCCCGGAGAGCGCCACGGCCAGCTGGTAGACGCCGTCCCGGCCGAGGTCCAGCTTGTCGGCCGGTACCGAGATGCTGAAGGGCTCCGCGACGCCGGGGGTGAGCGTGGCGAACTTCTCGGTGTACTTGCCGCCGATCTCTTCGCCGGAGGGCCCCTGGAGGGCGCTGCTCTTCTTGGCCAGGGTGTCGATCGCCGAACGGGTGCCGAGCGGGGGGCCCACCTGCAGGTTGACGTGGGCGCCGGTCACCGTCTGCTTGCCGTTGTTGGTGACCGTGCCCGACACGGTCACCGTGTCCCCCTCGGAGGGGGTGCTGGGGCTGAGCGAATTGATCGCGACCGACACCGAGCCGGTGCCGGCGGCCGCCTGCGAGAACTCCTGTCCGGCCGCCTTTGCCGTCGTCGCGGTGGGCAACTGGAGGAGTCCGGCCAGCAGCGGCGCGCCTGCGAGCAGTGCCCCTGTGCGCCGCAGCCAGCGGCGGGCAGGTGAGGCACTGGCCCTCTGGAAGTCTGCCGCCTCGGCCACGCGCTCGTCCGTCCCTCGTCGTCGTCAGTGGTCGTCGGAATGTGCGTCCACGCATGGTAACGATGCCCGCTGAGGGGAAGTGCCGCGGTCCGCTCCACAAGATCGCGAACGAGCACCGCACAGTCCTGTATGGAGCTCTATGGGGGAGGACGCTTCATTACAGGCCAAAAGTTCTACTTGTGCGTGTAAAGCGGACGGGCTCCCATGCTCGCGCACGCGGTATAGGAGGAGCTCGCGGCGGTCCGGGCCACGTACCCTCTTCTGTTGTGCCGAACGCCAACGAAGAAACGTCCAGTGTCCTGAGCCAGGTGCAGCACCGCGCGGTGAGTGAACTGCTGCGGGTCGCCCCGGTCGCCGACGACCTCGCCCGCCGCTTCCAGGAGGCCGGGTTCTCGCTTGCCCTGGTCGGCGGGTCGGTACGGGACGCGCTGCTGGGCCGGCTCGGCAACGACCTGGATTTCACGACGGACGCGCGCCCGGAGGACGTCCTCAAGATCGTTCGCCCCTGGGCGGACGCCGTGTGGGAGGTCGGGATCGCCTTCGGCACGGTGGGCGCCCACAAGGGCGGCTACCAGATCGAGGTGACCACGTACCGCTCCGAGGCCTACGACCGCACTTCACGCAAGCCCGAGGTGTCGTACGGGGACTCCATCGAGGAGGATCTCGTCCGCCGCGACTTCACCGTGAACGCGATGGCGGTGGCGCTGCCGGAGAAGGAGTTCGTCGATCCGCACGGTGGGCTCGAAGATCTCGCGGCGCGGGTGCTGCGCACTCCGGGGACCCCGGAGGAGTCGTTCTCGGACGATCCGCTGCGGATGATGAGGGCCGCGCGCTTCGCGGCTCAGCTCGACTTCGAGGTCGCCCCCGAGGTCGTCACGGCGATGACGGAGATGGCCGGGCGCATCGAGATCGTCTCCGCCGAGCGGGTGCGGGACGAGCTGAACAAGCTGCTCCTCTCCGGACAGCCGCGCAAGGGCCTGACGCTTCTCGTCGAGACGGGCCTGGCCGAACGTGTCGTGCCCGAGCTGCCGGCCCTGCGCCTGGAGCGTGACGAGCACCACCGCCACAAGGACGTGTACGACCACTCGCTGATCGTCCTGGAGCAGGCGATGGCGCTGGAGGACGACGGTCCCGACCTGACCCTTCGGCTGGCCGCGCTGTTGCACGACATCGGCAAGCCCCGCACGCGCCGCTTCGAGAAGGACGGCCGGGTCTCGTTCCACCACCATGAGGTGGTCGGGGCGAAGATGACCAAGAAGCGCATGACGGCTCTGAAGTACTCCAACGAACTGGTGAAGGACGTCTCACGCCTGGTCGAACTCCACCTGCGCTTCCACGGCTACGGCACCGGCGAATGGACGGATTCCGCGGTCCGGCGCTACGTCCGTGATGCCGGCCCGCTCCTCGACCGGCTCCACAAGCTGACCCGCTCGGACTGCACCACCCGAAACAAGCGCAAGGCTGCGGCCCTGTCCCGCGCCTACGACGGGCTCGAGGAGCGGATCGCCAAGCTGCAGGAGCAGGAGGAGCTGGACTCGATCCGTCCGGACCTCGACGGCAACCAGATCATGGAGATTCTCGGTGTGGGGCCCGGGCCGGTCATCGGCCGCGCGTACCAGCACATGCTGGAGCTGCGCCTGGAGCACGGGCCGATGGAACCTGATGCCGCGGTGGCCGCGCTCAAGGAGTGGTGGGCCGGCCAGGAGAGCTGAGGTGACAGAACGGGGTCATGTTTCACGTGAAACATGACCCCGCAGTCGTAGGCCCAGGCGGGCGCAGGGGCGGTGTTTCACGTGAAACACCGCCCCTGCGCCTGTGGTGCTACTTGACCGACTTCAGGCAGAGGACGACATCGTGGTTGTCGCCCGACTGGTAGTACGCGATCTCCGCTTCCTTGACGGTCCCGCACTTGCTGCCGTTGCTGGTGTTGTCGAACTTCTCGATGACTTCGTACTGGGCATCACTGGATGAGCAGTCGACCGTCGACAGGTCCGGCTGCGACTGCGAGCCCTTGTTGTGCATGCAGCTGCCCACAGATGTGGTCTCCGCGTCGGTCTTGCCCATCTGCCACTTGACCACGCCGATGATGATGGCGACGACGATGATCCCGACGACACGCAGCAGCTTCTTGCTGAAGCGCCGGGCAGGGGTCGGCGGAGGAACCGGAGCCCCGCCCTGGGGCGGAAAGCCGGGCTGCCCGGGCTGCTGCGGGTAGCCGCCCTGGGGCGGGAACGGAGCCGGGGGCGCAGCCCCGGGCTGGCCCTGCGCGAACGGATTGCCCTGGGGCGGCGGAGTAGTCACTTGGGGGTCCCCCTAGAACATGATGAGTGACGCGAACATGTCGCGAGATAAGACCCACGTAAAGTAGCGCTCTCCGCTGACAACGCAGGAGCCAGAAGTGGCTCTGTGTCATTGATGTGACACTTACTGGCGCCCAAACCGGGCCATACTCACAGCTACTGCCGCGTAGATAACGGCGATCGTGATCACCAGGGGCACGGATCGGCCGTCCGGCGGCAGCATGAGGGCCGCGACGGCGGCCGCGCCGACGAAGAAGACGTTGAAGAGAACGTCGTAGACCGAGAAGATCCGGCCACGGAACCCGTCCTCCACCGAGGACTGGACGATGGTGTCGGTGGCGATCTTCGCGCCCTGAGTGGTCAGCCCCAGAACGAAGGCGGCGGCCAGCAGAGGGGCGGTGGCGAACGGCAACCCGAGGGCGGGCTCCAGCAGCGCCGCGGCTCCCGCACACACGACGATCCACCGGCCCGGCCCCAGCCGTCCCGCGGTCCAGGGCGTCACCACCGCCGCCGCGAAGAACCCTGCCCCGGAGACGCCCAACGCCAGTCCCAGCAGGGCAAGTCCGTCGTCCGTGGTCGAAGTGAGGGCGTACCGGCACAACATCAGCAGCATGACCAGCAGAGCGCCGTAGCAGAACCGCATCAACGACATCGCCGCGAGTGCCCAGGCGGCCTCCCGGCGCTGTGGAGCGGCCAGATGGCGTACCCCGTCGGCCAGTTCGCGGGCGGTGCCCGTGAGAGCCGTCCCGATCTGCTCGCGCGGCAAGGGCCGGTCGGGGCCGAGGAGCCCCCGCGCCATGCTCAGCGACGCCAGGGCCGCGCACAGATAGAGCCCCGCGCCCACGAGCACCACCGCGGCGTCGGAGTCCGCCACCGCAAGGCGTACGACGAAGGCGAGTCCGCCGCCGGCGGTCGCCGCCAGCGTTCCAGCAGTCGGGGAGAGGGAGTTGGCGATGACCAGGCGATCGGCGTCGACGACCCGCGGCAGGGCGGCGGACAGCCCTGACAGGACGAAGCGGTTGACGGCGGTGACGCAGAGAGCCGAGACGTAGAAGAGCCAGTCCGGAGCCGGACTGAGGATCAGCACGGCCGTTGCGCAGGCCAGCGCGGCGCGCAACACACTCCCGTACAGCAGGACCTGACGGCGCCGCCAGCGGTCCAGCAGGACACCGGCGAAGGGGCCGACGAGGGAGTACGGAAGCAACAGCACGGCCATCGCGGAGGCGACCGCGGCCGCCGAGGTCTGCTTCTCCGGGGAGAAGACCACATACGCGGCGAGCGCGACCTGATAGACACCGTCGGCGCCCTGGGACAGCAGACGCACGGCGAGCAGGCGCCGGAAACCCTGGAAGCGCAACAGGACGCGCAGGTCACGGACGACGGCCATGGAGTCCAGCCTCACATACGGGGAGGGTCCCCGGGTCGTACGACCCGGGGACCCTCACAGCCCTGGCAGGAGCGACTGTTGCGCGCGTCAGCGCTCGACCTCGCCCTTGATGAACTTCTCGACGTTCTCGCGGGCCTCGTCGTCGAAGTACTGCACGGGCGGGGACTTCATGAAGTAGCTCGACGCGGAGAGCACGGGGCCGCCGATGCCGCGGTCCTTGGCGATCTTCGCGGCGCGCAGGGCGTCGATGATGACGCCGGCGGAGTTCGGGGAGTCCCAGACCTCGAGCTTGTACTCCAGGTTCAGCGGGACGTCACCGAAGGCGCGGCCCTCGAGGCGGACGTAGGCCCACTTGCGGTCGTCCAGCCAGGCCACGTAGTCGGACGGACCGATGTGGACGTTGCCCTCGCCCAGTTCGCGGTCGCGGATCTGGGAGGTGACGGCCTGCGTCTTGGAGATCTTCTTCGACTCGAGGCGGTCGCGCTCGAGCATGTTCTTGAAGTCCATGTTGCCGCCGACGTTCAGCTGCATCGTGCGGTCCAGGACGACGCCCCGGTCCTCGAACAGCTTCGCCATCACTCGGTGCGTGATGGTGGCACCCACCTGGGACTTGATGTCGTCGCCGACGATCGGGACGCCCGCCTCGGTGAACTTGTCCGCCCACTCCTTGGTGCCGGCGATGAAGACCGGAAGGGCGTTGACGAAGGCGACCTTGGCGTCGATGGCGCACTGGGCGTAGAACTTCGCCGCGTCCTCGGAGCCGACGGGCAGGTAGCAGACGAGGACGTCGACCTGCCGGTCCTTGAGGACCTGGACGACGTCGACCGGCTCCTCGGCGGACTCCTCGATGGTCTCGCGGTAGTACTTGCCGAGGCCGTCGAGGGTGTGGCCGCGCTGCACCGTGACGCCCGTGCTGGGCACGTCGCAGATCTTGATGGTGTTGTTCTCGGAGGCGCCGATGGCGTCCGCCAGGTCGAGACCGACCTTCTTGGCGTCCACGTCGAAGGCGGCGACGAACTCGACGTCGCGCACGTGGTAGTCGCCGAACTGGACGTGCATCAGGCCCGGCACCTTGGACGCCGGGTCGGCGTCCTTGTAGTACTCGACTCCCTGCACCAGCGATGCGGCGCAGTTGCCCACACCGACGATGGCTACGCGAACCGAACCCATTCCGGTTGCTCCCTGTGTGTACGAGTGAGGCCCTGAGTGGGCTCTCACGTGGCGGTGTCGCCGGGCGCATCCGGCCGGGGGTCGTCCCCCGGCCGGGGCAGGACGCCCGACGCTCCAGATGTGGTGTCACGCGAAGCGGGCTCTCCGGTGGCCGGACCCTTGAGGTCCCGCCCCGCCCGCTCGCTCTCGATGAGCTCGTTCAGCCAGCGCACCTCGCGCTCCACGGACTCCATCCCGTGGCGCTGAAGCTCGAGCGTGTAGTCGTCGAGACGCTCCCGGGTCCGGGCCAGGGAAGCGCTCATCTTCTCCAGCCGCTCCTCCAGCCGGCTGCGGCGGCCCTCCAGCACGCGCATACGGACATCGCGTGAGGTTTGCCCGAAGAAGGCGAAACGGGCTGCGAAGGTTTCGTCCTCGTACGCGTCCGGCCCGGTCTGCGAGAGCAGCTGCTCGAAGTGCTCCTTACCCTCCGCCGTCAGCCGGTAGACGATCTTGGCGCGGCGCCCCGTGAGGGGGGCGGCGAGGGTGTCCTCGGCGGTGCTGTTGCCCGTTTCCTCGATCAACCAGCCGTTTGCGACCAGCGTCTTGAGGCAGGGGTAGAGCGTCCCGTAGCTGAACGCACGGAACACGCCCAGCGAGGTGTTGAGCCGTTTGCGCAGCTCATACCCGTGCATCGGAGATTCGCGGAGCAGTCCGAGTACGGCGAACTCAAGGATCCCGGAACGCCGGCTCATCGTCGCCTCCTCTCGCCGCGGTGCGCGTGTATCAGTCCGATGTGTCGGGCCGATGTGTCGAGCTGATGTATCGAGTCGATACATCACGACGATAGAACGGCCTTCCGGATGCGACAAGAGGGGGGTGGGTGAACGGGATCACATCACCGATTCATCCGACGCGAGTTGCCTGATTTGAGGTGAACTTCGGGGCTCGACAGGTTTTGGCGGTGCGTAGTCTGTGCGCCATGCACATCACCGGGAACCGAGTGACGCCTGAGAGCGTCGTCGTCTTCGGTGTAGTACGGGTGCATGCGGGACCGATGAATGCGGAGCCGACCGCATCCGTACTTCGGGGGGACCGGAAACAAGCCGCCGTTTCCAGGCGCGCAGGGGTGCGCCTGCCCGAGGAGTAGTCGTTCGATGAGCGAGCACCGTCGCAAACCGCCGCAGCCGCAGGGAGGCGGACGTGCCGCGGCCCGACGCGGTCAGTCCGGCTCGGCCTCCGGCCGACGCGCGGCACCGCGAGGCGCCACCGGGTCTCCGTCCGACTCCTATGGGTCGTACGACTCGGGGGGCGAAGAGCGTCAGTACGGCGGCCGGGCCGAGGCCCGTCGTGCGGCGCAGAGAAGTACGGGTGGCAGCCGCCGCAGAGCGGCCGAGCCGGCCCGTGGCGGCCGGCGTGCCGGTCCTGGTGGGCCGAACGGCCCCGGACGGGGCAGAGGACGCGTGGCCGCCGTCCCCGACAAGAAGCGGCTGATCGACTATCCGCGAGCCGGCAAGTACGGCTGGCAGCGCTGGATGCCGTCCTGGAAACTCGTCAGCGGACTGTGCATCGCCTTCTTCGGCAGTCTGGTGGCCGTGGCGGGCATCGGCTACGCCATGGTGGGCGTCCCCAACGAGGAGAACGCTGCGGCGCGGTCGCAGAACAACGTCTACCTCTGGTCCGACGGCACCCAGATGGTCGCGGCGGGCAGCGGTCAGAACCGGCAGAACGTCCCGCTCGCGAGGATCCCCAAGGAAATGGGGTGGGCGGTGATCTCGGCCGAGAACAAGACCTTCTACCAGGACTCCGGTGTCGACCCCATGGGCATCGCCCGGGCCCTGGCGAACATGGCCCGGGGCGGCGACACGCAGGGTGGTTCGACGATCACCCAGCAGTTCGTCAAGAACACCTACCTGAGCCAGGAGCAGACGGTCAGCCGTAAGTTCAAGGAGATGTTCATCTCGATCAAGGTGGGCACGAAGCTCTCCAAGGACGACATCCTCCAGGGATACCTGAACACCTCGTACTACGGCCGTGGCGCGTACGGCATCCAGGCCGCCGCCCAGGCCTACTACGGCAAGGAGGCCAAGGACCTCACGCCGAGTGAGTGCGCCTTCCTCGCCGCCCTGCTCAAGGGCCCGACGTACTACGACCCGGCGGGCAACGAGAGCATCGACACGAACGCGAGCAAGGACAAGAACGAGAAGCGGTCCAGGGACCGTTGGGCCTGGATCCTCGAGCAGATGCACAACGACAAGAGGATCACGGACGAGCAGTACCAGGAGGCGATCAAGAAGTACCCCATGCCCGACCCCCGCAAGGCCTCCAAGGGCATGACCGGCCAGATCGGGTATCTGGCGGAAACGGCCAAGAAGTACGTCCTGAACCACTCGAACATCTCCGAGAAGCAGTTCGACCTGGGCGGGTACCAGATCAAGACGACCTTCAAGAAGGCCAACGTCGAGGCATTGGCGAAGGCCGTCAAGAAGGTCGAGAAGGAGAAGCTCGACCCGGAGAACCGTGAGCTGGACAAGCACGTCCAGTTCGGCGCGGCGTCGGTGAAGCCGAACGACGGCGCGATCGTGGCGCTCTACGGTGGCGCGGGGTACGAGAACGGCCACTTCAACAACAACGCGGACACCGCGGGTGTCCCCGTCGGTTCGACGTGGAAGCCGTTCGTGCTGGCCGCCGCGATGGAGCACGGCACGTACCGGAGCAACGGCCCGCTCTCGCCGCTGAGCAAGTACAACGGCAACGACCACCTCAAGGTCAAGAACAACGACGGAAGCTACGTCCTGAAGAAGGACAACACTCCGTTCTTCCAGGAGAACGAGAGCGACTACCCCTGGGGCTACATCTCCCTGCGCAAGGCGATGGAGCAGTCCGTCAACACGCCGTTCGTGCAGCTCGGCATGGACGTGGGGATGAAGAACGTGGCCGAGCTGGCCGAGAAGTCCGGCATCCTGAACAGCAGCTTCGCCGACCTCAACGCCTCATTCGCGCTCGGTACATCGACGCCCAGCGCGATCCGCATGGCCGACGCCTACGCGACCTTCGCCGCAGCGGGCAAGCAGGCCGCCCCGTACTCGGTGACCAGCGTCAAGTTCAACGGTCAGGAGGTGGACGGCTTCAAACCTCCAAGGATCACGCGGGCGATGTCCGAGCAGGTGGCCAACAACGTCACGAACGTTCTGGAGAACGTCATCCAGAACGGTACGGGTAAGAACGCGCTCTCCCTGGGCCGAACGGCGGCCGGCAAGACCGGTACCACAGACGAGAACAAGTCGGCCTGGTTCGTCGGCTACACCCAGCAGCTGTCGACCTCGGTCGCGATGTTCCGTGAGGACCCCAAGAGCGCCAGGCTGCTCTCCATGAACGGCACGGCGGGTGAGAAGTCCATCCACGGTGGTGACGTCCCCACGCTGGTGTGGACCGAGTACATGAAGGCCGCGCTGAAGGGCGAGCCCGACCTCGGCTTCCCGGAGGCTGACAAGATCGGCAAGGTCCAGGACGAGGCGGGCGCTCCGACGCCGACGCCGACGCCCACCGTGGAGCCCAGCGAGACCGTGACCGAGTCGCCGAGCCCCACGCCGACCGAGAGCTCCTCTCCGTCTCCGTCTCCGAGCGACACCTGCGGGTTCTTCGGGTGTGAGGAAGACGGTGGCGCGCAGAACGGCGGCACGGACAATGGAGGCACAGACGGAGGGGTCTCCCCCGAGCCCACGCCAACGGATACGAATGTGGATGGCGGCAACAGCAGAGGCAACGCCAACGGAGGCATCTTCGGGGGCCCCGAGGGATAGCGGGCGCACGCCACGATGAGAGGGCGCGATACGACCGAGTCGTATCGCGCCCTCTCGTTTTTTCCGGACTCGGAAAACCTGTGAACAACACTGATGCCAGGACGGGTGAATATCACCTGTCCTGGCATCAGGTCAAAAGAGGAGCGGGCTACCGCTGAGGTTCAGGAAGGGTCTTTCGACCCTCCGCTAACCCACTTGGTGCAGTGGTCGATCCGCCTGTCCCCCTCGAACACGGCGGCCTGGATCCCCACGTCAAAGATGTTTCCGCCCTGGGAGACATGGCTGGGGAACTCCTTGTAGGTTCCCCAGCCGTCGTAATTGTGGTGCCATCCGAAGTACTTGTGAGTGTCGGCGTACATAACGACGAGGCGAATCCGCACGTGGTGATTGTCAGGGGCCTCGTCATACAGCTTCATCGTGAGGCTGGGAATGCTTCGGTCGCCTGACTTCCATCCGCTGGTGGAAACGGATCCACTCGCTCCGGCTGGGCTCGTATAGCAAGTCGCATAGGCCTGTGCAGCTGCCTGGGACGGACTGGTCGTGAATCCGATGAGCAGTGCCGACGCGGTGGTGGCGAGAGCGAGTTTTGTCCTGTTTTTCATTTATCCCCCTTGCATGGCATGAATGCCTTGCGTTCGAAAGTAGCAGCACCTAAAAATTCCTTCAAGTTAAATAAAACTGACAATTTGGGTGCTATGTGAGTCTTTTGTCCAGGGCAGGTCGAGGTGGCGGTCAGGACGGTCCGGTGCCGCCGCCGGACCCGTACGGCAGGATGTGCGGCATGCCCAGTGCAGAATCGACGCAAGCGAGCGTCCATGAGCGGGAGCCGGTGCGGCCGACCAAGGAGGACGAGGTCGCCGCGGCCGGCAGCGAGCTGATCGGCGGCCCGCTCGGGCGGCGTGCCCTGCTCGGGTCGTCCTGGTGGACGCCCGTGCGGGTGATCGCGCTGGTGGCCATCGGTATGTTCGCCCTCGGCCTGGTCCAGAAGGCACCCTGCTACAACGGCGCCTGGTTCTTCGGCGCCAGCTCCCAGTACACGCACGCGTGCTACTCGGACATCCCGCACCTGTATCAGGGGCGCGGTTTCGCCGATGGACTCGTGCCGTACTTCGACCGGCTCCCCGGTGACATGCAGTACCTGGAGTACCCGGTGCTCACCGGCGTCTTCATGGAGGTCGCCTCCTGGCTCACGCCCGGCAGTGGCGCCATCCAGGACCAGGAGCAGTGGTACTGGATGGTCAACGCCGGAATGCTCATGGTGTGCGCGGCCGTCATCGCCGTCTGCGTGACCCGCACCCACGCCCGGCGCCCCTGGGACGGCCTGCTCGTCGCCCTGGCGCCTGCCGCCGCGCTGACGGCGACCATCAACTGGGACCTCCTCGCGGTCGCTCTGACGGCCGCGGCGATGCTGATGTGGTCACGGGGGCGCTCCCTCGCCTTCGGTGTCCTGCTGGGGCTTGCCACGGCCGCCAAGCTCTATCCCTTCCTGCTCCTCGGGCCGCTGATGGTGCTGTGCTGGCGTGCGGGCCGGTGGCGCGAGTTCGGGACGGCTCTGGGCGGAGCGATCGCCGCCTGGGTCGTCGTGAACGGACCGGTGATGCTCTTCGCGTTCGAGGGCTGGTCGAAGTTCTACACGTTCAGCCAGGAAAGGGGCGTCGACTTCGGGTCCTTCTGGCTGATCATGGCTCAGAACTCGGACGACCCGCTCAGCACGGAGACCGTCAACACACTGGCGACGCTGCTGATGCTGGTGTGCTGTGCGGCCGTCGCGGCCCTCGCGCTGACCGCCCCGCGCCGCCCGCGGTTCGCTCAGCTCGCCTTCCTGATCGTCGCGGCGTTCATCCTCACCAACAAGGTCTACTCGCCGCAGTACGTCCTGTGGCTGGTTCCGCTGGCCGCTCTCGCCCGTCCGAAGTGGCGGGACTACCTGATCTGGCAGGCCTGCGAGGTGGCGTACTTCCTGGGGATCTGGCTGTACCTCGCGTACACGACCAGTGGAGAGGCCCACAAGGGGCTGCCCACCGACGGCTACCACTGGGCGATCGGCCTGCATCTGCTGGGGACCCTGTACCTGTGCGTGATGGTCGTGCGCGACATCTTCATGCCGGAGCGGGATCCCGTGCGCCGGACCGGTGACGACGACCCCTCGGGCGGAGTCCTCGACGGCGCCGAGGACGTCTTCGTCCTCGGTCCAGCGGCCCGCCCACGGCAGCACGAGACCATCCGGTCTCACGGCGGGACGCCGGTCGAATGGGGAAGGCCTGACGCAACGGGCGGTTCGCTCTGAGCGAACGGCGCGAGACGCCGTAGCCGGGAACGCCGAAGGCCGTACACGGGAAACCGTGTACGGCCTTCCTGCTGTCTTGCGCGGGACGGTGCGCCGCGAGGGTCAGCGGTCGACGATCCGGTCGAACTGCGTGGTGGTGTGCCGCAGATGGGCCACCAGCTCCTCGCCGACCTTCGGCTCGGGCGCGTCCGCCGGGACGAACAGGATCGACACCTGCATGTGCGGTGGCTCCGCGAACCAGCGCTGCTTGCCGCCCCAGACGAACGGAGAAAGGTTCCGGTTCACCGTCGCGAGGCCGGCGCGGGCCACCCCCTTGGCGCGTGGCATGACACCGTGGAGGGCCTTGGGGGCCTCCAGACCCACTCCGTGCGACGTACCGCCCGCCACGACCACCAGGAAGCCGTCGGAGGCCGCCTTCTGCTGCCGGTAGCCGAAGCGGTCGCCCTTGGCGACGCGTGTGACGTCCAGGACCGCGCCGCGGTACTCGGTGGCGTCGTGGTCCCCCAGCCACAGCCGCGTGCCGATGCGGGCCCGGAAGCGGGTCTGCGGGAACTGCTGCTGGAGCCGGGCGAGGTCCTCGGCCTTGAGGTGACTGACGAACATGGTGTGCAGGGGCAGCCGGGCGGCGCGCAGCCGGTCCATCCAGCCGATGACCTCCTCGACGGCGTCCGAGCCGTCGGTGCGGTCCAGCGGGAGATGGATGGCGAAGCCCTCCAGGCGGACGTTCTCGATGGCGGCGTGCAACTGCGCCAGGTCCTGCTCGCTGATGCCGTGCCGCTTCATCGAGGACATCACCTCGATCACCACCCGGGCGCCGACCAGGCCGTACACACCGTCTATCGACGACACCGAGCGGATGACCCGGTCCGGCAGCGGCACCGGCTCCTCGCCCCGCCGGTACGGCGTCAGCACCAGCAGGTCACCACCGAACCAGTCCTTGATGCGGGCGGCCTCGTACGTGGTGCCGACGGCCAGGACGTCCGAACCCAGCCGCGTGGCCTCCTCCGCAAGCCGCTCGTGCCCGAAGCCGTAGCCGTTGCCCTTGCAGACCGGTACGAGGCCCGGGAACTGCTCCTGCACGTGCTTGTGGTGCGCACGCCAGCGCGCGGTGTCGACGTAGAGCGTGAGCGCCATGGCCGGACCTGGAACCTTTCTCGTGGTGCCGTGTATCGGCGGTTTCCGTGTGTCAGAGGTATGGAAGCACTGAACAGGACATCAGCGACGCGACATGTAGATGTCGAGCGCCTTGTGCAGCAGCTTGTTCAGCGGGAAGTCCCACTCGCCGAGGTACTCGGCCGCCTGGCCGCCGGTACCCACCTTGAACTGGATCAGACCGAAGAGGTGGTCGGTCTCGTCCAGCGAGTCGGAGATACCGCGCAGGTCGTAGACGGTGGCACCGAGCGCGTAGGCGTCGCGCAGCATCCGCCACTGCATGGCGTTCGAGGGGCGCACCTCGCGGCCGATGTTGTCGGAGGCGCCGTAGGAGTACCAGACGTGGCCGCCGACGATCAGCATCGTCGCGGCGGACAGGTTCACGCCGTTGTGGCGGGCGAAGTACAGCCGCATGCGGTTGGGGTCCTCGGTGTTGAGGGCCGTCCACATGCGCTGGAAGTACGACAGCGGGCGCGGCCGGAAGTGGTCGCGTACGGCGGTGATCTCGTACAGCCGCTGCCACTCCTCGAGGTCCTGGTAGCCACCCTGGACGACCTCGACGCCGGCCTTCTCGGCCTTCTTGATGTTGCGGCGCCACAGCTGGTTGAAGTTCTTGTGGACCTCTTCCAGGGAACGGTTCGCCAGCGGTACCTGGTACACGTAACGCGGCTGGACGTCACCGAAGCCGGCGCCGCCGTCCTCGCCCTGCTGCCAGCCCATGCGGCGCAGCTTGTCGGCCACCTCGAAGGCGCGCGGCTCGATGTGGTCGGCCTCGATGTCGCGCAGGCGCTTGACGTCCGGGTTCTGGATGCCCTGCTTGATCGAGGGGGCCTCCCAGCGCCGGATGATCACCGGCGGGCCCATCTTCACGGAGAACGCGCCCTGCTGCTTCAGGTGCGCCAGCATCGGTTCGAGCCATTCCTGCAGATTCGGCGCGAACCAGTTGATGACCGGGCCCTCGGGCAGGTAGGCGAGGTAGCGCTTGATCTTGGGCAGCTGGCGGTAGAGGACCAGACCGGCGCCGACCATCTCGCCCGTGCGGTCGTCGAACCAGCCGAGGTTCTCGGAGCGCCACTCCGCCTTGACGTCAGCCCAGGCCGGGACCTGCATGTGGCTCGCCGAGGGCAGGCTCTGGATGTAGGCCAGATGCTGCTCGCGACTGATGGTCCTCAGGGTCAGGCTCATTTAGGGGCGCTCCTCGGGCTGGTGTGTCCCCATGGGTACAGGGGCTCCGGCTCTCGCGCGAAGCCTACTGCGCCGTGGGAGCGCGCCGGTTGGGCGTACGGGGGCTGCGCCCCGGCCCGAGGCCGACCGGGGCGTGGTACCGGTCTTCGGATGAGGAGGTGTCCGGGCCTCAGCCGATGAGTCCGCCGTGTGCCATGCCCAGGAAGAACCCGACGCCGGACGCGCCCAGGCCGAGGATGAGACCGAAGCGCTCCCGGGTGGTCTCCGAGATCCACTGGCCGTACGCACCCGTGAGGATGCCCACCAGGCCGGCCCAGGAGCTGAGTACATGCAGGTCTTCGTCGATGATCGCCGTGAGGAACGACAAGAGGCCCAGCACCAGGGTCACCGCGAGCAGGGCGTCCTGGAGGGGGTGGGGCTTGCCGTCCGTGGCGAAGAGGCCGCCGCCGGTGTTGGGTCGCAATGCCTGTGCCATAGGGCACCTCCTGCGAAAGTCGGCGCATCGTAGCGCCATACGCACCCGATGTGTACAGATTGGCTGCCCTGACGGCCGGATTTCAACCGCAAGCCGCTGTGCGGGTACTCTGTACCGTCCGCACCGGTGTCTGCCCACGTCATGGCAGGGGCTTCTCCTCAGAACCCCGATTGTCAGTGGTGGCCGATACCGTTGCCACGCATCACAACCCTCCTGCCACGGAACGACCGTGGCCGCTGAGTCCAAAGGAGGTGGGTTCCACATGCGTCACTACGAGGTGATGGTCATCCTCGACCCCGAGGTCGAGGAGCGCGCTGTCTCTCCGCTGATCGAGAACTTCCTCTCTGTCGTCCGTGACGGCGGCGGAAAGGTCGAGAAGGTCGACACCTGGGGCCGTCGTCGTCTCGCGTACGAGATCAAGAAGAAGCCCGAGGGCATCTACTCGGTCATCGACCTGCAGGCCGAGCCTGCGGTCGTCAAGGAGCTCGACCGCCAGATGAACCTGAACGAGTCGGTCCTCCGGACCAAGGTCCTCCGTCCCGAGACCCACTGAGCTTCCCGGCTCAGCTGATCCCGGGATTCGAGTAGTAAGCAGCCAGAGCAAACCCGCCGAGAGGTTCCCCATGGCAGGCGAGACCGTCATCACGGTCGTCGGCAATCTTGTCGACGACCCCGAGCTGCGCTTCACCCCCTCCGGTGCGGCGGTCGCGAAGTTCCGTGTCGCGTCCACCCCCCGCACCTTCGACCGCCAGACGAACGAGTGGAAGGACGGCGAGAGCCTCTTCCTGACCTGCTCGGTCTGGCGTCAGGCGGCGGAGAACGTCGCCGAGTCGCTCCAGCGAGGCATGCGCGTCATCGTGCAGGGCCGGCTGAAGCAGCGGTCCTACGAGGACCGTGAGGGCGTCAAGCGCACGGTCTACGAGCTGGACGTCGAGGAAGTCGGCGCCAGCCTGCGCAACGCCACGGCCAAGGTCACCAAGACCACCGGCCGCGGCGGACAGGGTGGCCAGGGTGGCTACGGCGGTGGCGGCGCCCAGGGTGGCGGCGGCTGGGGCGGCGGCCCCGGTGGCGGCCAGCAGGGTGGCGGCGCTCCCGCCGACGACCCGTGGGCGACCGGCGCTCCCGCCGGTGGCAACCAGGGCGGTGGCGGCGGCTGGGGTGGAAACTCCGGCGGCGGTGGCGGCGGCTACTCGGACGAGCCCCCCTTCTAAGGGCGGGTTCGCACCCACACTTCTTGATCACACAGGAGAAACACCATGGCGAAGCCGCCTGTGCGCAAGCCGAAGAAGAAGGTCTGCGCATTCTGCAAGGACAAGGTCACGTACGTGGACTACAAGGACACGAACATGCTGCGGAAGTTCATTTCCGACCGCGGCAAGATCCGTGCCCGCCGCGTGACCGGCAACTGCACGCAGCACCAGCGTGACGTCGCCACGGCCGTGAAGAACAGCCGTGAGATGGCGCTGCTGCCCTACACCTCCACCGCGCGATAAGGGAAGGGTGACCGACTCATGAAGATCATCCTCACCCACGAGGTCTCCGGCCTCGGTGCCGCGGGCGACGTCGTCGACGTCAAGGACGGTTACGCTCGCAACTACCTGATCCCGCGGAAGTTCGCTATCCGCTGGACCAAGGGTGGCGAGAAGGACGTCGAGCAGATCCGTCGTGCTCGCAAGATCCACGAGATCCAGACCATCGAGCAGGCCAACGCTGTGAAGGCCCAGCTCGAGGGCGTCAAGGTCCGTCTGGCCGTGCGCTCCGGCGACGCCGGTCGTCTCTTCGGTTCTGTCACCCCGGCCGACATCGCTTCCGCGATCAAGGCTTCCGGTGGCCCCGAGGTCGACAAGCGCCGCATCGAGCTCGGCTCGCCGATCAAGACGCTGGGCGCTCACGAGACGTCCGTGCGTCTGCACCCCGAGGTTGCCGCCAAGGTCAACATCGAGGTCGTCGCGGCCTGAGTGCCGCGCTGAAGCAGTAAGCGATGGGGCCGCACCCTCAGGGGTGCGGCCCCATTCGTGTTCTCCGGCGCCGACTTGCCGGGTGGGCGTCTGTTTCACGTGAAACACCGCGTTCTGCGGTGCACTCCCTGTTTCACGTGAAACAGGTGCCGTTTCACGTGAAACGGTCAGCGGGTCGCGCCCGTCACGATCCAGCGGCCCGAGCGGGTGCGAAGCCACAGGGTCAGCATCCGCACGATCATCATCAGCGTCATCGTGGCCCAGAGGGCGGTGAGCCCACCGCCCAGCACGGGGACCAGTAGAGCGGCCGGCGTGAATACCGCCAGGGTGAGCAGCATCGCCCAGGCGAGGTAAGGGCCGTCGCCGGCGCCCATCAGTACGCCGTCGAGGACGAAGACGATGCCCGAGATCGGCTGGGAGAGGGCGACGATGATCAGGGCGGGCAGCGCCACATCCATGACGGCCGGGTCGCCGGTGAACAACGGCAGGAAGGCCGGCCGGGCGAGCAACACCACGACGCCGAGGACGACGCCGACGGCGATACCCCACTCCACCATGCGGCGGCATGCCTCCCGGGCGCCCCGAGAGTCACCGGCGCCGAGGTAGCGACCGATGATGGCCTGACCCGCGATGGCGATGGCGTCGAGGGCGAAGGCCAGCAGGTTCCACAGGGAGAGGATGATCTGGTGGGCAGCGATGTCGGCATCTCCCAGACGGGCTGCGACCGCGGTGGCGATCATCAGGACCGCCCGCAGTGAGAGGGTACGCACCAGCAGGGGCACACCGGCCTGTGCGGAGGCCCTGATCCCGGCGGCATCCGGACGCAGCGAGGCGCCGTGCTTGTGTGCCCCCCGCAGAACCACCATGAGGTAGACGGCGGCCATGCCGCACTGGGCGATGACGGTGCCCCACGCGGAACCGGCGATGCCCAGATCGGCACCGTAGACGAGCCCGACATTGAGAGCACCGTTGGCGACGAAGCCCGCGATGGCGACATAGAGCGGGGTTCTGGTGTCCTGCAGCCCGCGCAGGACACCCGTCGCGGCCAGGACGATGAGCATGGCCGGTATGCCGAGTACGGAGATGCGCAGATAGGTGATCGCGTAGGGAGTTGCCGCGTCCGAAGCGCCGAAGAGGTCCACGAGGTGGGGTGCCGTGGGCAGGGCGGCGGCGACGACGGCGGCGCCGAGGAGCAGTGCCAGCCAGATACCGTCCATGCCCTGCCGGATGGCTGCTCGGAGATCGCCCGCGCCGACACGACGAGCCACCGCGGCCGTTGTGGCGTAGGCCAGGAAGACGAAGACACTGACGGCGGTCATCAGCAGGGCCGAGGCGATGCCCAGACCGGCGAGTTGGGCCGTGCCCAGGTGCCCCACGATCGCGGTGTCGGCCATGAGGAAGAGGGGCTCTGCGACAAGGGCACCGAAGGCAGGCAGGGCCAGCGTGATGATCTCTCGATCGTGCTGTCTCCGGCCGGAGGGGTGGCGCGCGGGGGCCTGTGTCATGTGCACTAATCTAATCGTCCACAGGTAAGAGATGCAAAGGATCTGAGACCCTTACTCTTCGTCTCGGTGTGCGTACTGCTGTGCACTGTTCGAGGTGATCTTGCGCCGGTTGGGAAAGTTTTTCTTCTGCACAGCCCGTGGACGGCAAAGATGCAGGTCAAGACGCCTGCCTGACTGAGGGGGTCAGCTTGTTCACAGGCCTGTCCACCGGCTCGTGCACAGGTTTCGCGGAGTTCTCCACAGCATCTGGGCCGTCGTCCACATGGCCTGTGGATAACCAGATTGGCTGACGGTGCCGACGGGCCTACGGTAGTCCGGCGCCCGCTCCGTCCGCCGGTTTCCCAAACGCCACAAAACCGGCGCGAGGCAACCGGAGTTGGGCCTCTTATTTGTCAGTGCCGTGCCGTAGAAAAGAGGGGCACGGCTAGGTCTGCTTCGGCGGACGGGAGGAGGTCGCTCGGTGAGTATTTCCGAGCCCTTGGACGACCCGTGGGCCGACAGCGGTCCCAGTGATCGTCTGCCCGCTTCCCGCCGACGTGGTGAGGGAGGCCGGGGCCGCGACGAGCAGCACGAGCGCGGCAGGGACAACGGCGCGTGGGACGGTGGATCGTCCCCGTCCTTCGAGCGGGTGCCGCCGCAGGACATCGACGCCGAGCAGTCCGTCCTCGGTGGCATGCTCCTGTCCAAGGACGCCATCGCCGACGTCGTCGAGATCCTCAAGGGCCACGACTTCTACAAGCCGGCCCACGAGACGATCTACCAGGCTGTCCTCGACGTCTACGCCAAGGGCGAGCCGGCCGACCCCATCACGATCGCCGCCGAGCTGACCAAGCGTGGCGAGATCAACAAGGTCGGCGGCGCCTCATATCTGCACACGCTCGTCCAGACAGTGCCCACGGCGGCCAACGCGGCGTACTACGCGGAGATCGTTCATGAGCGGGCCGTCCTGCGCCGCCTGGTCGAGGCCGGTACGCGCATCACGCAGATGGGATACGCGGCCGACGACGATGTCGACGAGATCGTCAACCGCGCCCAGGCGGAGGTGTACGCGGTCACCGAGCAGCGCACCAGTGAGGACTACCTCCCGCTCGGCGACATCATGGAGGGCGCGCTCGACGAGATCGAGGCGATCGGCTCGCGCAGCGGCGAGATGACCGGTGTGCCGACCGGGTTCACGGACTTCGACTCGCTCACCAACGGCCTGCACCCGGGACAGATGATCGTCATCGCTGCCCGTCCCGCCATGGGCAAGTCGACGCTGGCCCTGGACTTCGCCCGGGCCGCGTCGATCAAGCACAACCTGCCGAGCGTCATCTTCTCCCTGGAGATGGGGCGCAACGAGATCGCGATGCGCCTGCTGTCCGCCGAGGCCCGCGTCGCCCTTCACCACATGCGGTCCGGCACCATGACGGACGACGACTGGACGCGCCTGGCGCGTCGGATGCCCGAGGTGTCGTCCGCACCGCTCTACATCGACGACTCCCCGAACCTGTCGATGATGGAGATCCGCGCGAAGTGCCGTCGGCTGAAGCAGCGCAACGACATCAGGCTCGTGATCATCGACTATCTGCAACTGATGCAGGCCGGAGGATCCAAGCGCTCCGAGAGCCGTCAGCAGGAGGTCTCGGACATGTCCCGGAACCTCAAGCTCCTGGCCAAGGAGCTGGAGGTGCCGGTGATCGCGCTCTCCCAGCTCAACCGTGGCCCCGAACAGCGCACGGACAAGAAGCCGATGGTGTCCGACCTGCGTGAGTCGGGCTCCATCGAGCAGGACGCCGACATGGTGATCCTCCTCCACCGCGAGGACGCCTATGAGAAGGAGTCACCGCGGGCGGGTGAGGCGGACATCATCGTGGGCAAGCACCGAAACGGTCCCACGGCGACGATCACGGTCGCCTTCCAGGGGCACTACTCACGATTCGTGGACATGGCCCAGACCTGAGCCGACAGGTCGCACAGGCCTGCCCGAATGTGCTCGACGCGGGACTGGCCGGCCGGGTGGACTGGTCCCATGACGACATCTCAGGAAGAGTTGCTCCCCGGCACCCGTCGCGCTTTGTCGCACCGGATCGCCGTCGCGCAGGCAGAGGGGCGGGCGCCCTCGCTCGTCGCGGCCGTCGTGCGCGACGGTGCGACGGTGTGGACGGGCGCACGGACTTCGGTGGAGGGGCACGCGCCGGACGAGAACGTGCAGTACCGGATCGGTTCGATCACCAAGACCTTCACGGCGGTTCTCGTGCTGCGGCTGCGCGACGAGGGCGCTCTGGATCTGGACGATCCGCTCGAGAAGCATCTGCCGGGCACCGGCGTGGGGGAGGCGACCGTCGCCGAACTCCTCGCCCACTCAGGGGGACTGGCGGCCGAGGCCCCGGGCCCGTGGTGGGAGCGGAGCCCCGGATCCCTGCGGCCCGAACTGGCCGACGTGCTGGGTGACCGGCCCCTGCTGACTCCGCCGGGCCGCCGGTTCCACTACTCGAACCCGGGCTACGCCGTGCTCGGCGCGCTAGTCGAGAAGCTTCGCGGGGCTTCCTGGGAGGACGTCCTTCGTCGTGAGGTGCTCGTCCCTCTTGGTCTGCAGCGCACCAGTGTGCGGCCGCAGGCGCCTCACGCGGGGGGCTGGGCCGTGCATCCCTGGGCCGACGTGATGCTTCCCGAGCCCGCCGAGGATCTGGGGCTCATGGCGCCGGCCGGTCAACTCTGGTCGACGAGTGGTGACTTGGCGCGGTTCGCCTCCTTCCTGCTCAACGGCGACGAGCGGGTGCTGAGCGCCGGTTCGCTGAGGGAGATGAGGACGCCGGCAGCGCCCCACGAGACGGCGGATGTGGCGAGCGGTTATGCCTACTGCCTGGGCATGGAGATCCGGCGACGCAGCGGGCGGTCCCTCGTCGGCCATACCGGGTCGCTGCCCGGCTTCCTCGCCTGCCTCATGATCAGCATCGAGGACGATGTGGCAGCCGTCACCCTGGCCAATGTCACGTCAGGACCACTGCTGTTCCCCGTTGCCGCCGATCTGGTCCGGATCGTCGCCGAGGCGGAGCCGCGTATCCCGGCACCATGGAAGCCGCTCCGTGACGTCGACCAGTCGCTGCTGGAGCTGACGGGACAGTGGTACTGGGGGACTCACGCCTTCGCTCTGCGACTGACGGCCGACGGGCTTGTATCGCTGGGGCCGTTGACCGGCGGAGGCCGTCGCTCCCGGTTCCGTGCGAACGGTGACGGCACGTGGACGGGGCTCGAGGGCTACTACGCCGGTGAGCTTCTGAAGGCCGTACGGCGGCCGGACGGGTCCGTGAGTCACCTGGACGTCGGATCGTTCGTGTTCACGCGTCAGCCGTACGACGAGGGTGCTCCGGTACCGGGTGGGGTCCACCCCGAGGGATGGCGCGGGATCGGTTAGCGCAGTGAGGTGTGGGCGTCCTGTTTCACGTGAAACAGGACGCCCACACCGCTCGGTCACAGCTGGAGCTTGAAGCCTGTGTGGGACGCCGTGAATCCAAGCCGCTCATAGAAGCGGTGGGCGTCGGCGCGGGTCTTGTCAGAGGTCAGCTGGACGAGCTGGCACCCCTCGTTCCGGGATGCTTCGATCGCCCACTGGATGAGCTGGGTTCCCAGACCGCTGCCGCGCTCGTCCGCATGGACGCGCACCCCTTCGACGATCGACCTGGTTGCACCCCGGCGGGAGAGCCCGGGAATGATCGTGAGCTGGAGCGTGCCGACGACCCTGCCCTCCCGGACCGCCACGACCACGTGCTGATTCGGATCGGTGCTGAGCCGCTCCAGCGCGGCCAGGTACGGAGTGAGGTCGTTCGGTGACTCGCGCTGCGCGCCCAGTGGGTCGTCCGCGAGCATGGCGACGATCGCTGGGACGTCGTCGGCCGCGGCGGCCCGTATCTCAAGATCTCCCATGGGCGCACCTTACGCACAACCGGCGGTGCTCGGATGCCAGGCGTCGGCTTGAGTTCGGGCGCCCTATGCGGGAACCGGGGCCTTCAGCGTCTCCACGACTCGGACCAGGGGTGCCAGCTCGGGGTTCTTCGCCGCTTCGTCCAGGGCCTCGCGCAGGGCGGTGTCGTTGGTCGGACGCGCCGCTTCCAGCAACGCGAGGCCTGCAGCGGTGACGTTGGTGTAGATGCCCCGGCGGTCGGTGGGGCACAGGTAGCGCTCCAGGAGGCCCCGGTCTTCGAGTCGGGTGACCAGGCGCGTGGTGGCGCTCTGGCTGAGAACGACCGCGTCGGCGACCTGCTTCATCTGCAGGTGCCCCCCGTCGCCGTCGTGCTGCCGGCTGAGTACGTCCAGCAGGGAGTACTCGCGTGCGCTGAGGTCGTGCCCGGCTTGCAGGGCGCGCTCGATGTGCGCCTCGATCCTCCCGTGGAGCAGGGAGAGGGCGCACCAGCTCTGGGCGAGAGCGGTGAGCGCGGGGTCCGTCGCTGTCATTGGCGTTTCCTCCGTCCCGGAGCGGCTGACATCCAGAGTAGAGCAACACCGCAATTGACGGCGCTTGCATATAGCCAGCGTCTGCAATTATTGTGAACGCACTCAAAGCGCTCCTGCAATCGTCTGGAAGGTACCCCCTCCATGCCTCTCGCGCTTCTGGCCCTCGCGATCGGGGCCTTCGGGATCGGGACCACGGAATTTGTGATCATGGGCTTGCTGCCCGAGGTCGCGGCCGACTACGGGGTGTCCATCCCCACTGCCGGTTACCTGGTGACCGGCTACGCGCTCGGCGTCATGTTCGGCGCGCCGCTGATGACCGTGCTCGGCACCAAGATCTCCCGTAAGCGGATGCTGATGCTGCTGATGGGCCTCTTCATCCTGGGCAACCTGCTCTCGGCACTGTCCCCCGCCTTCTCCGTCATGCTGATCGGCCGGATCGTCGCCTCGCTAGCTCACGGCGCCTTCTTCGGTATCGGGTCGGTCGTCGCGGCGGACCTCGTCGCTCCGGACAAGAAGGCCGGGGCCATCGCGATGATGTTCACCGGTCTGACCGTCGCCAATGTCGTCGGTGTCCCGCTGGGCACGCTCGTCGGACAGTCCGTCGGCTGGCGGGTGACCTTCGGCATCGTCGCCGCCCTCGGCGTCGTCGGCCTGGCCGGCATCGCCCGGCTCGTCCCGGACATGCCCAAGGCGGAGGGCGTGCGTCTGCGCCATGAACTGGCCGCGTTCAAGAACGTTCAGGTCCTCCTCGCGATGGCCATGACCGTTCTGGGCTTCGGCGGTGTCTTCGCGGCCATCACCTACATCGCGCCGATGATGACCCATGTCGCGGGCTTCGCCGACGGTTCCGTCACCTGGCTGCTGGTCCTCTTCGGCCTCGGCATGGTCGGCGGCAACCTGGTCGGTGGAGCATTCGCCGATCGCGCCCTCATGCCCATGCTGTATGTCTCCCTGAGCGCCCTGGCCGTCGTCCTGGCCCTGTTCACCCTCACCGCCCACGACAAACTGCTCTCGGCGGTCACCATCGCGCTGATCGGTGCTCTGGGTTTCGCCACCGTGCCACCGCTGCAGAAGCGCGTGCTCGACCAGGCGCACGGCGCCCCGACCCTGGCCTCCGCCGTGAACATCGGCGCCTTCAACCTGGGCAACGCGCTCTCCGCCTGGCTCGGTGGCCTGGTGATCGCGGCGGGCCTCGGCTACACGGCCCCCAACTGGGTCGGTGCCGCCCTGGCGGCCGCCGCTCTGGTCCTGGCCATCCTCTCGGCTGCCCTGGAGCGGCGCACCGATGGCCCCGGCACTGTCATCAGGGGGGCCGCACCAGCCGAGCATCGTGCTGCCGTCCACCACTGAGCAACGGGACCACATCCACCGGCCGCACGACCCGCATCGACCGCAATTCCTTCAGGAGAACCTCTTCATGAGCACCACCACCGCAGTCACCCCGCTGACCACTCAGGACGCCGACGTTCTCGTGGCCGCTGCCCACCGTGCCGCCGAGGTCGCAGGCGTCACCGTCAGCGTCACCGTCCTGGACGGGGGCGGCCATCTGCTCGCCTTCCGGCGTGACGACGAAGCCGTGCTGATCTCCGGTGAGACCAGCACCCGCAAGGCCTACACGGCTCTCCAGCTGAACGCGCCCACCGCCGACCTGGTGGACGCGGTGCAGCCCGGAGGCCTCTTCCACACGCTGCCGACCGCGCTCGACCGGCCGCTGCTGTTCATCGCCGGTGGCGTACCGGTGCACCGCGACGGCCGGCTGATCGGCGCGATCGGTGTCGGCGGCGGTGCCCCGGAGCAGGACCACCGCTTCGCCACGGCCGCCGTGCAGGCTCTCACCTGACCCGGTCCTCACAGCGCGGCGACGCCGGTTCCCTGTTGAGGGAACCGGCGTCGCCGTGTCGGGGCTCGTCAGCCCGCCGCGACCGTGACCGGTGCGAACCGCCGGCTCCAGTCGCCGGGCAACTCGGCGATCCCGTACGTCATCACCGCGTTGAAGGCGACGGATTGCAGGCCGCGCTCCTTCACCCACGCGAGAAGGTCCTCGTGCCGCACGTCGATGTCAGTACGCAGGGGACGGTCGGTGTGGGCGGCGAGGGAGGCGATGAGAGCCTTGGCCACCGACGTGTCGCGAGCGATGAGCGGCCCGACGACGTGGGTGTCCATGTTGGGCCAGGCGGCCGCGTACCCGATGATCCGTCCGCCGTCCTCGGCCACACGCAACTGGTCGGCGAAGGCCGGCAGTCGGGTGACGATGTGGGTGCGGTCGCTCCCGAACACCTGCTCGTCGAGACTGAGGATCGCGGTGAGGTCCTCGGCGGTCGCGGCTCGGGTGGTCACCTCCGGCTCCGGCCCACCGGGAGTGAAGCGCCCGCAGACCATCTCGGCCCGTCCGGTGACCTTGAAGCCGAGTTCCTCGTAAAGGGGGCGGCCGTTCGGTGTCGCGTGCAGGGTGAGGGGCGTGGTGCCCATCGCCGAGACGACGTGACGCATCAGCCGGCGTCCCACGCCCTGCCGGGCGTGCCGCCCGGCGACCAGGACCATGCCGACCGCGGCGAGGGCGGGCTCTTGCGGTCCGTACTCGGTGACGACGCAGGCGCTCACGAGGCCACCCTCGGGGTCGTCGATGCCGTAGCCCTTCCCGGCAGTGAGGAGGAAGCCCCACTTGTGCTCCTCCCGTGGCCACCCCCGATCCTCGGACAAGTCGGCGCAGGCGGCTTGATCGTGGAGCGTCAGACGGCGGATGGGCCATGAGGCAAGGGAAGGAGTCGGCACGCACGTCAGGCTGTCCGACGAGGCCCCCTGACGTCCACCTGTTTCAGGAGAGACGTGTGAGCTTTTGGCCAGTTGTCGCCGCCCGCACAGACCAAGGACCAGTGCCGGACGTTTCACGTGAAACAGGTAAGAACATCGAGCGTCCCGGCGGGACGGTGAACGGGCTTTCCGGCTTGAGGGTTGGTGGCCTTTGGCGATTTGCGCCAGGCCCGCATTCGTGACGAGAGGAGGGGGGACTTGTGTGCACGGCAGTGGCCGGTAGGGTCGAGTCCGGTTCGCACCGGGGACGGGACGCCCCGTCCCGTTCGGGGCGCTGCGGGGCAATGCAGCCTAACGGGACGGAGAGATCTAAGACCCGCGTTTCCGGGTATACGCCGAAAGTGGCCAGGCGGGTGGAAAGCTCGATGAGAGTCACTGCGGCCAATGTCACACTCTCGCCCTACTTGTCCGTACGGAGCCGGAATACGGGTTGAATGTGGCCGCATTGGCCGCGACAAGGATGGGAACGCAGACCGTCCACGGGGGAAGCAGGCACCTTCCGACTCCGGAAGTGCGCAGACCGACCGAAAGATGCTCGAGGCGAGGCACACCATGGACGCTCCGACCACCACGTCGGCCGACAACGGCACTTCTGGCGGCGGGGGCGACTGGTTCACGCCCCGCAAGATCCCGGCGCCAGTACCGGACACCGACGCCGGGGCGCCGGACAGCACGGCGGAAGGGCGTCGACCGGCCACGATCCGCCCGGTGGGCAGGCCCGGGTCCGCCCCGGAAGCACCGGCAGACGGCACGCCCGGCCCTCCCGGCTCGGCGACCGGCAGCCCGGGCGTCGGCGGGCCCGACCAAGGGCGTGAACATCCGGACGCGGTATCCGCATCCGGGCCCCCGGCCACACAGCACGCTCCGGCCCCCTCCGCGGCTCCCGGCCCCGCTATCGTCCCGCCGTCGGGCCCCGCACCCACGGCACTCACCCCGACGCCCTTCGTCTCCACCGTCGCCCCTCCGCCCACTCCCGCCGAACAGCGGGTGCCCGCCCAGGAACACGCACCGGTGTCACCCTCGACTCAGGCCGCCACCGCACCGGCCGAAGAGGGCTCCCCCGACGCTCTCCTCATCCGCCGCACCATGGCCGAGGTCGCGCCGGTCGCCGACAAGGTCACGTCGTACTTCTACGCCCTGCTCTTCGTCCGCCACCCCGACCTGCGGTCGCTGTTCCCGGCCGCCATGGACACCCAGCGGGACCGGCTGCTCAGAGCGCTGCTCACAGCCGCCGAGCACATCGACAACAAGGACGTCCTCGTCGACTACCTGCAAAAGCTCGGCCGGGGTCACCGCAAGTACGGGACGCGACCCGAGCACTACCCGGCCGTCGGCGAGTGCCTCATCGGCGCGCTGAGCAAGTACGCCGCCGGGGTGTGGAACGGGGAGATGGAGGCGGCCTGGATCCGGGCCTACACCACGATCTCCCAGGTCATGATCGACGCTGCGGCCGCGGACGAACTTCGTGCCCCCGCCTGGTGGTACGCCGAGATCGTCACGCACGACCTGAGAACGCCGGACGTCGCGGTGGTCACCGTCCGGCCCGACCAGCCGTACCCGTTCCTCGCCGGGCAGTACACGAGCGTGGAGACGCCGTGGTGGCCGCGTATCTGGCGGCATTACTCCTTCGCGTCGGCGCCCCGGTCCGACGGTCTGCTGTCGTTCCACGTCAAGGCCGTACCGGCCGGCTGGGTTTCCAATGCCCTGGTGCACCGGGCCCGTCCCGGGGACATCATCCGGCTCGGCCCGCCCGCGGGTTCCATGACCGTCGACCACACCACCGACAACGGCCTGCTCTGCCTGGGCGGTGGCACGGGCATAGCCCCCATCAAGGCTCTGGTCGAGGATGTCGCCGAGCACGGGGACCGCCGGTCGGTCGAGGTCTTCTACGGTGCCCGCACCGACCACGACCTGTACGACATCGACACCATGCTCCGCCTCCAGCAGACCCACCCCTGGCTCTCGGTCCGCGCGATCATCGACCAGCAGGCGCACCTGCAGCTGCCGGACGCCATACGCACCTACGGGCCGTGGGACGAGTTCGACGCCTACCTCTCGGGCCCGCCCGGCATGATCCGCAGCGGTGTGGACGCCCTGCGCGACATCGGAATCCCCTCGGACCGCATACGGCACGACTCCGTGGAGGAACTCGTCGCGGCCGGAAGCTGACCAGGCGTCTCAGCCCAGGTCCGGCGCGTGCATGGCGAGGACGCCCTCGATGTTCCCGTCCAGGTAGTGCCGCAGCGACAGCGGCACGAGATGAACGGAGGCGATTCCGACCCGGGTGAAGGGCACGCGCACGATCTCGTACTCACCGACCGGCTCGTCCACCTCGGGGCCGTGGCGCAGGGAGGGGTCCATGGACTCCAGACGGCAGACGAAGAAGTGCTGCACCTTCACCCCGGTCGCGCCGCCGTCCTCCCCTATGTGCTCCATGGTGTCCACGAAGCAGGGCACGACATCGGTGATCTTCGCGCCGAGTTCTTCGTACACCTCGCGGTGCAAGGCATCGACGACGGTCGAGTCCTTGGGCTCGACCCCGCCACCGGGGGTGAGCCAGTAAGGATCCACACCCGGCTTGGTGCGCTTGATCAGGATCAGGTCGGCACCGTCCAGCAGAACGGCGCGGGCGGTGCGCTTGACCACGGGTCGCACGGTCATGAGTGAAATGTGGCCCGGCTGGTTCCACGTGAAACATCGCGGAACGTCACCGGCCGAGCTCCCGGAGTGAGACACGGCCCCGAGCGCCCACAGCTCACGTCCGTGCGACCCGGCACAGGTATCCGAGCGTCTCAGCACCAGTCGGCAGAGGATCGCAGCAACCAGTCATGAGCCCGCGCTATATGGGGCATCGCAAGCGTCCCGGTCCGGACCACCAGGAAGTACGTCCGCAGCGGCGGCACCGCCGGCTCGTGCAGCGCGACGACATCGCCCCGCTCCAGCGCCGCCGCGCACAGATAGCGGGGAAGCACCGCCAGGCCGGCACCTGCCACCGCGCAAGCCAGGACCGCACGCAGGTCGGGGACGATCACGGTGCCCGGGGCGGACGGGTGCGAGTCGAAGACGGAGGCCCAGTAGCGGGAGACGAACGGCAGCGACTCGTGCACCTCCACCACCGGCACCTTCTCCAGGGCCGGTTCCGGACTGCGGTCGGGCTGCCCGGGCCCGGTCTGCTCACACCAGCGCGGGGCGGCGACCAGAACATGCTCCTCGTCGCAGAGCGCAGTCGCCGTGAGCAGGGCACCGCGTGGCTGAGCCGTACTGATGGCCAGATCATGATGCCCGGCGGAAAGCCCTTCCAGCGTCTCCTCGGCGGTCCCGAACGAGGCGCGCAAGGCGAAGCCCTGGCCGTCCTCACCGGTCAGTTCCGTGAGGGCGGGCAGCGCCCGTTCGGCGGTGAACTCCAAAGGGCCCGCGAGGTGCAGCGTCCGTAAGGAGGAGTCGTCGTCGAGGCCGGACTCGGTGATCTCCACCAGGGCGTCGAGATGAGGTGCGGCCTTGTGGGCGAGTTCGTCGCCGATGCTCGTCGGGGTCACACCACGGGCCTGCCGCAGGAACAGAGGGCGGCCCAGCTGCCGCTCCAGCGTCCGTATCTGCGAGGTGACGGCAGGCTGGGAGAGGCCGAGCAGGGCGGCGGCCCGGGTGAAGGAGCCGGCCCGGTGCACGGTTACGAAGGTCCGCAGCAAGGCCAGATCCACCGCGGACTCCCCTCGTCGGACCCTGCTCCCTGCCCCGGCCGGTGCTCAACTATAAATAAGTCGATAGGTTCCTGTCGCTACTGTGATTGGACACTGACAGAGAGTCAACTAGCCTTGGTCACGCGGTTCTTGCGCGCGGAACCGGAGGACGGTCCGAGCCACGAGGGGGGAGGCTCGGACCGTCCGCGGGGGGTGGTCAGGCGGCCGACTCGTCCAACGCGCGCAGTACATCCGCCACCAGGTCCTCGGGATCCTCGGCGCCCACCGACAGCCGGATGAAGCCCTCCGGCACGGCGTCTCCGCCCCAGCGGCCACGCCGTTCGGCCGTGGACCGCACGCCGCCGAAGCTCGTCGCATCGTCCACGAGGCGCAGCGCCTCGAGGAACCGGTCGGCACGCGCGCGGGTGGGCAGCGTGAACGACACGACGCAGCCGAAGCGCCGCATCTGCCGCGCGGCGACCTCGTGGGCGGGGTCGTCGGCCAGCCCGGGATAGCGCAGCCCTGCCACGTCGGGCCGCTCGCGCAGCGCCTGCGCGACGGCAAGGGCCGTGGCGCTCTGCCGGTCGACCCTCATCTGCAGCGTCGCGATCGAACGGTGCGCGAGCCAGGCCTCCATGGGCCCGGGAATCGCACCGGCGATCTTGCGCCAGCGGCGCACGGCAGCCATGGCCTCGGCGTGCCGGCCGACCACATAGCCCAGCAGGACATCGCCGTGGCCGGTGAGCTGCTTGGTGCCGCTGGCCACGGCGAAATCCGCGCCCAGCTCCAGCGGACGCTGACCGAGCGGCGTGGCGAGGGTATTGTCGACGGCCACCAGGGCACCACGCGCGTGTGCCGCCTCGGCGAGCCGCCTGATGTCGCATACGTCGAGCCCGGGATTGGAAGGTGTCTCGATCCACAGCAGCCTCGCACCGTCGAGGACGTCGAGCTGGGCGTCCCCGCCGGTGGGCGCCGTGCGCACCTCGATGCCGTACGCCTCCAGCTGAGCGCGGACCAGCGGCAGCGCCTGGTAGCCGTCGTCGGGCAGGACACACACGTCGCCGGTGCGCAGCTGGGAGAAGAGCACCGCCGAGATCGCCGCCATGCCCGAGGCGAAGACGAGCGTCTGCGAGCCGCCCGCGTCGGGCGCCTCCAGTTCGCCGACGGCACGTTCCAGCAGCGTCCAGGTCGGGTTCTCGTCGCGGCCGTACGTGTAGGGACCCGTCGGGTCGCCCGGGAGATGGAAGTGGGCCGCGAACACCGGGCCGGGCAGGGTGGGTTCGTGCTTGACGGGCTCGGGCAGCCCGGCCCGCACCGCACGCGTGCCCTCACCGGCGCCCGCTGCCAGGCCCGCGAGTCCCGTCACCTCGCGCGCGGCACCCGTCACGTCATCCCTGGCACCCGTCGCGGAATCACTCATGCCGCCTGTCCCTCCACGTCCTCGCGCACGGCCGCGAGCAGACCGGTGCTCGCCGCCTCCACCATCTCAAGGCACTCCTCGAAGCCGTCCATCCCCCCGTAATAGGGGTCCGGTACGTCGAGGTCGTCGCCGGCGGCGGGATCGTACGAGCGGAGCAGCCGTACCTTCGCCGCGTCCTGCTCGGTGGGCGCGAGGCGGCGCAGGGCCCCCAGGTGGCCGGAGTCGAGGGCGATCACCAGGTCGAGGCGGGAGAACCACGACGACCGGAACTGCCGGGCTGTGTGGCCGCCCGGGTATCCGTTGTCCTCCAGGACGGCCACGGTGCGCGGATCGGCGCCGTCTCCCTCGTGCCAGCCGCCCGTACCGGCGCTGTCGACCTCCACCAGCTCGTCCAGACCGGCCTCGGCCACCCGCGCACGGAAGACGATCTCGGCCATCGGCGAGCGGCAGATGTTGCCCGTGCAGACGAAGCAGACCCGGTACGTCATGTCCGCTCAGTCCCCGTCGGGCAGGATGACGTGCAGCGCCCAGGAGACGACCGAGATGATCAGGCCGCCCACGACCGCCGTCCAGAAGCCGTCCACGTGGAAGCTCAGGTCGAGCTTGTCCGCGAGCCACGAGGTGAGCAGCAGCATCAGCGCGTTGACGACCAGCGTGAACAGGCCGAGGGTCAGTATCAGCAGCGGCAGGCTGAGAAGCTTGACCACCGGCTTGACCAGGAAGTTCACCAGGCCGAAGAGCAGCGCCACGATGATCAGGGTGGCGAACTCCTTGCCCGTGCTGTCACCGGTCAGGGTGATCTTGTCGAGCAGCCATACGGCGACCGCCAGAGCGCCCGCGTTCGCGATCGTCTTGACTAGGAAATTCATCATGTGTCTGATCGTGGCAGACCTGATCGGACACGGGCACAAGAGGCAGGGGCGGACAAGGCGATGAAAGCATTCCGGCTGGACGAACTGGAGGCCGAGCGCGCCGCCAACGAGGGCGCCTACCTGCAGTTTCTGCGCGAGCAGAACATGTCGGTCGGCTTGTACGCCCTCGACGCGGGCGAACAGGATCCACAGAAGCCGCACAATCAGGACGAGGTCTACTTCATCGTGAGCGGCCGGGCCGCGATCACCGTCGGACTGGAGACGACCCAGGTGGCGCGCGGCAGCGTGATCTACGTGCCGGCGGGCGTCGCCCACAAGTTCCACCACATCACCGAGGATCTGAGGGTGCTGGTGGTCTTCTCTCCACCCGAGAGCTGAGGCAGCGTCTCGGGGTTCTCTAGGGGATCGGTCAGGGGAGGACAAGGGATGCGAGGCACCCGTTCGACCCCTCGCGGACCTAGCATCGGGTGCAGGACATCAGAGATCCGACAGGACCGACAGAACCCGGCACTCGAACGGGCGGAGAGGTAAGGACGAGGGCGATGCGAGAGATCTTCACGGGACTGCCGTGGTGGGTGAAGTGGATCGCGGTGCCGGTCATCGCCCTCGTCGTGTTCGGCGGGCTGATCGCCAGTGTGGTCGGCTTCGTCATCGGACTGCTCTTCAAGGTGCTGGTGTTCGTGGCCCTGGTCGGCGGACTGATCTACGTCGTACGCAAGTTCACGTCGAGCTCCTCGTCGCGCAGCGACTGGTGAGACCGGTGGGAAACCGGTGGGGGTAGCGGGACACGCCTGGAATCACCGGTTCCCTCGGGCGGGGGAAGTTTCCCTGTGGGGCCGTCTGCACGCGGTGGCAGGCGAATAGAGTCCGGAACTCGACGCGGGGACTTCCCCGCGAGCGGCATACACCCCCACCCGTGTTCCTCCGCACGGGTCTGCCCCCTCGCGCTTCGGGAGAGCCCCTTGGTCCCGGCTGACACCGCACCCGTCCACCTCGGCAGCGTCCCCGCGCAACCCCGCTCGGCGGCGCCTTCCGGACCACGGCCTCCCGCTGCCGCACCTCCTCCGCCGACCCTGATCGGATCCGTGCAGCGCGCGATGCGCCTGCTGGAGACCGTCGCCGCGCACGAGTACGGCGCCCCGGCCAAGCAACTGGCCCGTGAGACCGGGTTGGCGCTGCCGACGACGTATCACCTGCTGCGCACACTCGTGCACGAGGGCTATCTGCGCCGGGACAAGGGCCTGTTCTTCCTCGGTGAGGCGGCCGAGCGGCTGAGCGGCAGCGGGGCGCGGCAGAAACGTCGCAGCACGATCGTCGACGCCCTGGCGCACTGGCGGGACACCCTGGGCGTGCCCGTGTACTACGCGGTCTACCGCGAGGGCGAGATCGAGGTCATGTGCGTCTCCGACACCCCCGTCAATCCGGCGGTCGAGGAATGGGCCGACTTCCGGGAGACCGGACACGCGCACGCGGTCGGACAGTGCCTGCTGTCCCAAGTGGACGAGGAGACCCGCCGTGACCACCTCGACCGCTACCCCGTGCAGCCCCTCACGCCGTACACGGTGCGCGACAACCACAGCCTGCTCAGGCGCCTGGAGCGGATCCGGCGGATGGATCCGGTGACCGAGCGCCAGGAGTACGCCCTGGGCGCGGTCTGTGCCGCGATCCCCCTCACCCTCGGCACAACGGCAGCGACGATGGCCATCTCACTCCCCGCACACCAGGCCGACCGGTTGCTGCCCGCGGCCCGGCAGTTGCAGGCGGAGATGGGGCGGCGGCTCGGCTCACTCGCGCTCTCTATCAGTATGTGAAAACTCACTCCTTGTGATCTGCTGTGTACGTTCAGCAAGATTCCACCAAGTGTCAGAGGTTTGTTCCCGGCCAGTAACGGCGATTGACGGGGTTATCGATGCGCGAGTCCGTACAAGCAGAGGTCATGATGAGCTTTCTCGTGTCCGAGGAGCTCTCCTTCCGCATTCCGGTGGAGCTGCGCTATGAGTCCAGTGATCCCTATGCCGTCCGGCTGACGTTCCACTTGCCCGGTGACGCCCCGGTGACGTGGGCTTTCGGGCGGGAATTGCTGATCGACGGGGTCGGCCGGCCGTGCGGGGAGGGCGATGTACGCGTCACGCCCGTCGAACCCGACGCGCTGGGCGAGGTGTTGATCCGGCTTCAGGTGGGCAGCGACCAGGCGCTGTTCCGGTCGTCGACCGCACCACTCGTCGCTTTCCTCGACCGCACGGACAAGCTGGTGCCGCTGGGCCAGGAGGGCTCGCTCGCCGACTTCGACGCGCACCTCGACGAGGCCCTGGACCGCATTCTCGCCGAGCAGGGCGCCGGCTGAGACATGGCCCGGCAGCACGGTGGAGTAACGCTTCACCGGGCACCGCCGAGCTGTGCAGGAACGCTTCCTCCTGAGATCGTCCTACGATCTTCCTCCGACGGCGGGACGCCCTGGACACTCAGGCGTCAGCGCTTGCGGCGCCTGCCCCTTCCCCCGCGCGCCGGGACCGTGGAGGCCTCCGGGACGGGTACCGCGCCGGGACGGTCGGCCGAGACCACCAGCGCCGCCAGGGCGGTGGTGACCGGCACCGAGGCGACCAGGCCGATCGAACCGACCAGTGTGCGCACGATCTCCTCCGCGACCAGCTCGCTGTTGGCGACCGTCCCCACACTGCTCTGCGCGATGGAGAACAGCAGCAGCAGAGGCAGCGCGGCACCCGCGTAGGCGAGGACGAGTGTGTTGACGACCGAGGCGATGTGATCGCGGCCGATCCGGATGCCCGCCCGGTAGAGCCCCCGCCAGCCCATCGACGGGTTGGCCTCGTGCAGCTCCCAGACCGCCGAGGTCTGCGTGACCGTGACGTCGTCGAGTACGCCGAGCGAGCCGATGATGACGCCGGCCAGCAGCAGACCGCTCATGTCGATCGTCGGGTAGAGGCCGTGGATCAAGCCAGTGTTGTCATCGGTGTTCCCGGTCAGAGCGGCCCAGTCGATGAACACCGAGCCGAGAATGCCGATCAGCAGCAGTGAGATGAGGGTGCCGAGCACCGCCACGGACGTCCGGGCGGACAGGCCATGACACAGGTACAGGGCGATGAGCATGATGGCGCTCGCGCCCACCACGGCCACGACCAGCGGGTTGGAGCCCTGAAGGATCGCGGGCAGGATGAAGAAGTTCAGCACCATGAAGCTGATGGCCAGGGCGACCAGCGCCATGACCCCTCGCATGCGCCCGACGATCACCACGGCCACGGCGAAGATGCCCGCGAGCAGTGCCATGGGCAGCCGGCGGTTGATGTCGGTGACCGAGTACTGCAGGTCCTTCGGAGCCGAGGGCTCGTAGGCGACCACGACCTTCTGGCCCTCGTGCAACTGGCGGGACTGGTCGGGCTGGACGATCTCGGTGAACGTACGGCCCTTGTCGTCGCCGCTGTCGACCCGGATCGTCGCCCGCTTGCAGGTGCCCTTCTCCTCCTGCACCGCGGAGGAACCCTCGGCCGTGGAGGTGTCACCCGTGGGCGGCACACCCGAAGCGCCGGCCTCCTTGCAGCTCACCTCGACCACCTTGGTGACGGTGGCGTCCTGCGTCTGCCGGTCGAAACCGACACCGGTCCGCTCGTGCGCCGGAGCGCCGCCGGGCCACAGCACGGCGAGACCGACCAGCACGGCAGCGGCGAACGGGATCAGGATCGCCGCGATGACCTTGCGCAGATGCTGGGAGACCGGCGTGGCCGGACCGTGACTGTGAGAGTGCCCGTGCCCGCCCCCCGCGCCGGAACCCGGGCCATGGCCGTGTCCGTCGTCGTCGCCGCCGTGACCGTGGCCCTGTCCGCCGGACCCGTCGCCTCGGCCGTGGCCGTGACCGCCGCCTCCGGTGGGCCCTGGTCCGTACCCGCCGTCGGCTTCCTGTCCGGGGCCCTGCCCACCGAGGGGGCCACTGTGACCGGGATGACCGCCCGGAGAACCGGTGCCCCGGCCGCTGCCGGAGCCCGTCCCATACTCACCGCGGTCTCCAGGGCCGAACCCCCCGCCTTGCCCGTATCCGAGCTCAGGGCTCTGCCGCCTGGTCGGCCCCTGCCCGGCTCCGGCGGCGAAATCATGGCCGTCACCACGGCCGTTGCCGTTTCCGGCGCCGGACCCGCGGGGCGGTTCGGGCGGTGGGAAGGAGGGACGCTGCGTCGTGGTCACCGCCCGATCATCGCAAGAACGAGGGGGGCCCTCTGTTCACCGCGCCAGAATTGCCGCTAGCGTGGGGGCACCTTTTGTACACGCGGGAGCTCGGAGCACCGGGCTGAGAGGGCGCTGACCTCCGTCCCAGCGATGTTTCACATGAAACATCGCCGGAGTCGAGTGATGTTTCACACGAAACATCGCCGGACGGAAAACGCTGCGTCGACCGCCGAACCTGTTACCGGGTAATGCCGGCGTAGGGAGTAGGTCTCATGACCAACAAGGACGCACGCACGCCTGCCTCCGTCCAGGACGAGACGTCCGAGGAGGCCGGGAAGTCCATCGGCTGGCACAAGGCGTACATCGAGGGCACCCGCCCCGACCTGCGCGTGCCGGTCCGTCAGGTGCACCTCACCAACGGCCGGTCGGTCACGCTGTACGACACGTCGGGCCCCTACACCGATCCACTCGTCGACACCGACGTCCGCAGGGGTTTGTCGCCGCTGCGCGAGAACTGGATCATCGCCCGCGGCGACACCGAGGAGTACGCGGGCCGCCCCGTCCGTCCCGAGGACGACGGCATCAAGCACACCTCGCCCCGGGGCGGTCTCCGCAACCTCGACGCCGTCTTCCCCGGCCGGCCCCGCCAGCCGCGCCGGGGCAGGCGCGGAGAGGCGGTCACCCAACTCGCGTACGCCCGCCGCGGCGAGATCACGCCCGAGATGGAGTACGTGGCCATCCGGGAGAACGTCTCGCCCGAGGTGGTCCGCGACGAGATCGCCGCAGGCCGGGCCGTGCTGCCGGCCAACGTCAACCACCCGGAGATCGAGCCGATGATCATCGGCAAGCGATTCCTGGTGAAGGTCAACGCCAACATCGGCAACTCGGCGGTGACCTCCTCCATCGAGGAGGAGGTCGAGAAGATGACCTGGGCGACCCGCTGGGGCGCCGACACGGTCATGGACCTGTCCACCGGCCGCAACATCCACACCACGCGTGAGTGGGTGCTGCGCAACTCCCCCGTGCCCATCGGCACCGTGCCGCTCTACCAGGCCCTGGAGAAGGTCGACGGCCGGGCCGAGGAGCTGACCTGGGAGATCTACAAGGACACGGTCATCGAACAGGCCGAGCAGGGTGTGGACTACATGACGGTCCACGCGGGTGTGCGCCTGCCGTACGTGCCCCTGACGGCGAACCGCAAGACCGGCATCGTCTCCCGCGGCGGCTCGATCATGGCGGCCTGGTGCCTCGCGCACCACAAGGAGTCGTTCCTGTACGAGAACTTCGAGGAACTCTGCGAGATCCTCGCCGCGTACGACGTCACGTACTCGCTCGGGGACGGCCTCAGGCCCGGGTCGATCGCGGACGCCAACGACGAGGCGCAGTTCGCGGAGTTGCGCACGCTCGGGGAACTCAACCGGATCGCGAAGCGTTTCAACGTTCAGACCATGATCGAGGGCCCGGGCCACGTCCCGATGCACAAGATCAAGGAGAACATCGACCTTCAGCAGGAGATCTGCGATGAAGCTCCGTTCTATACGCTCGGCCCGCTGACCACGGACGTCGCCCCGGCGTACGACCACATCACCTCCGGCATCGGTGCCGCGATGATCGCCTGGTGGGGCACGGCGATGCTGTGTTACGTCACGCCCAAGGAGCACTTGGGCCTGCCGAACCGTGACGACGTCAAGACCGGTGTCATCACCTACAAGATCGCCGCCCACGCAGCGGACCTCGCCAAGGGACATCCGGGTGCGCAGGAGTGGGACGACGCGCTGTCGGACGCTCGTTTCGAGTTCCGGTGGGAGGACCAGTTCAACCTGGCCCTCGACCCGGACACGGCACGGGAGTTCCACGACGAGACCCTGCCGGCGGAGCCCGCCAAGACGGCTCACTTCTGCTCGATGTGCGGTCCCAAGTTCTGCAGCATGAAGATCTCGCAGGACATCCGCCGGGAACACGGCGGCACACGGGCCGAGGTCGAGGAGGGCATGGCCCTGAAGTCGAAGGAGTTCGCGGCGAGCGGGAACCGCGTGTACCTGCCCATCGCGGACTGACCGCCGCGCACAGGCGGGGACCGACGGGCCCCGCGCCCCATCCGGCCCGGGGCCGACCGGCCCCGGGCTGTGGGACGTGCCGAGCGAGGAGCCGCCCGGGGTCTCACCGCCCGTGGCGGGCGGGGTGCCCGGGAGGCTCCCGTGGTCACTCCGGCTGGTGCTCCGGTCCTCCGAAGTCCGGGCTGGTGTAGTCCGGGCTGCTGAAGCTGGGGCGTGAGCCGCGGTCGCCGTCGTCCGGGCTGGTGAACCCCGGGCGACCGTAGCCGAGGTGCGGCATGCGGCTGACCGGCGTGGACGAGGGCGAGGGATGCAGCGCGGCGGCCGCGCCGGGATCGGCGAGTGCCTCCCGCAGGAAAGGCAGGATGCCGCGTTGCAGCAGGGCCTCCTGCCAGGCCTCCTTGGCCTGGGCCACCTCGCCCCGCAGTTCGCCGTACGGCCCGCCCTCGGCCGTGGGTTTGTTGCGCAGAGCGGTGAGCAGCAGTCCCACCGCGGCGACGAGGATCGCGACCGCGGTCACGGCACCGAACACCCAGCCCGTGGTGAGCATGGTCCGGGCGAACCCCTGCTCGGGGTCGAGCATCCGAAGGATGTAGCCGACGAGCAGGAAGATCGCCGCGGCGGTACCGGCAAGGACGGGTGCCAGGACGGCGACGACGGCGACGGCGCCCGCGCCGGTCGTCTCGGCGACTCCGCCGACGGTGGCAGCGAGCCCCGAGGCACCCGCGCCGGGCTCCAAGGAGTCGGACCCGCGCCCGGCCGGTGAGCCGGCCGACGCCGGCTGACGCAGTTCGTCGCGGACCTTGACGTAGTGCTGGTACTCGGTCGAGGCGGCCGCCGTGATGAGCGCGGTGGCGCTCAGCGCCATGGTGCGCAGCTGTTCGGGGTTGAGCCGCTGTCCGACAGCGGCCAGTTCCGGACGGTGTGGTGCGGAGCGCAGCGCCTCATCGAGGATCCGCTCGTACTCCTGGCGGTCCTCGCTCAGCAGGTGCTGCGGAACGCTGTTCATGTGCATCCCCCGATGCTCCGTAGGGCTTGGGGCTCGGCATGCTGACGAGCCGTCGGGCAGAAACGGAGGGGAGCCTGCTACGGATAGGCCGATGGTAGAGCGGTGAGGGTATGCGGTGACAGGGGGTTTACCGAAATTGGCCCCTCACCGGCCCGGTCCTCCGACCGGGGACGCCTGCCCGGTGAACGGTCACGTATTGAGCGGCAGTTGCTGGACCAGCAGCTTTCCGGCCATGGTCACACCGCCGTCCATCGCGATGGCGAGTCCGTCGGCGTAGACGTGCGGTCCCTCGATCACGGGGTCGCGGTTGTCCTCGTCGTCCTCGGAGCCGACCTCGCCCAGCAGATAGGGGATCGGGCTGTGCCCGTGAACGATGCGGGTGCCCCCGTACGTATCGAGCAGGGAGCGCACGGCGTCCGCGCCGCCCTCGTCGCGGAAGGAGAACCGCTTGGTGAACTTGCGGAACAGGTCCCAGACCTCGTCGGCGTCGTTGCGGGTGATCGTCTCGCGGACGGTGTCGTTGACCTCTTCGATGGAGCGGCCGTAGTCGAGATAGGCGGTGGTGTCGGAGTGGACGAGCAGGTGGCCGTCGACCTCCTCGATGGCGTCCAGGCGGGACATCCACTGCAGGTGGTGGTCCTGGAGGCGGTCCATGTCGGTCTTCTGGCCGCCGTTGAGCAGCCAGGCAGCCTGGAAGGTGGCGGTGCCCGCGCCGGAGTTGACGGGTGTGTCGCCGAACCGCTTCGCACCCAGCAGCAGCAGTTCGTGGTTGCCCATGAGCGCCTTGCAGTAACCGCCGGCCGCGGCGGCCTCGGCGGACAGCCGCATCACCAGGTCGATGACGCCGATGCCGTCAGGGCCGCGGTCGGTGAAGTCGCCGAGGAACCAGAGCCGGGCGGTGCCCGCGCACCAGTTGCCGGCGGCGTCGAGCAGGCCCTTCTCCTGGAGGGCCGACACCAGCTGGTCGAGGTAGCCGTGCACGTCACCCACGACGTACAGCGGGCCCTGCCCGGTGGTGGACTGTGGGGCGGCGGTCTCGGGATCCACGGTCACCTGAACAGTGTCACCCCGATTGATGACGGGAAGGTCGCGCTGGGTCGGCGTGTATCCCTCGGGGTAGGTCTCCTCGGGCGGTGGGGCGACCTCGCCGGGGTGGACGCTGTGGACGTACGGACCGGCCTCGTGGACGTACGCGGGCACCCGGAAGTCGCGCAACGTCGCCGTCCGCTCCACCTCGGGTCCCTGACCGGCCCCCTGAGTCATCGACCCCTCCACCATCGCGCCGCATTGCACCGCATCGGACTGCCTGGTCGTAGCGGCCCGCGGGTGTCGTGGGCCCATCATAGGAATGCGGATCGTGCCATGTGATGACCCAGGGGTGGTGAATCAGAGCAAGAGTCCAGTTCACCGTGGCTTTCGCCCCGATTGGGCCGGGCTTCGACCGCCGTGTGACCGCCCGCGATCTTCTTCTCTTCGCGAGAACGATCCCTTCTCTCCGGGGGACCGGCCCTGTTTCTCCCCAGGAGGGAGTCCTTCCTCTTGTCGGTGCCGGGCCTAGCCCGGTGTCCTCGGTGAGCGCGGAGGGCTGACCGTCGTGCGCGGCGGGCGTCGCTGGGACGAGGTGCGCACGATCAGCTCCGTCGGTATCACCTGTTCCACCGGCTGGTCGGCTTCCACTCCCTCGATGGCGTCGATGAGGAGCTGCACCACCGCGGTGCCGATGCGGCGGGGTTTCAGGGAGAGCGTGGTGATGGGCGGCTCGGTGTTGGCGTACACCGTGGACTCGCTGCAGCAGACCAGCAGCAGGTCGTCCGGGACAC
The DNA here is from genome assembly GCF_001280065.1 of Streptomyces sp. NRRL B-1140. Taxonomy (GTDB): domain Bacteria; phylum Actinomycetota; class Actinomycetes; order Streptomycetales; family Streptomycetaceae; genus Streptomyces. Next base: position 197,682 of record NZ_LGEA01000091.1, on the reverse strand, counting down.
GCAGGCCGTAGCGGCGGGCGGCGGCGAGGAGATCGGTGCCGTTCGGGTCGAACAGTCCGTAGACCGCGTCGGGCCGGTCGGGTCGGGCGAGGAGCCGGTCGGCGGCGACGGCGCCCGCGCACGGATCGTGCGCCGGGTAGGCCTCGTACACCGGATCCTGGCCGACGCGCTCGCACCAGCGCAGGTAGGCGGTGGTCGACAGGTGGGTGTAGGTGTCCGTGGTCGTGCCGGTCAGCAGGCCGATACGGCGGGCGCCGGCGGCGGCCAGGTGGTCGAGGATGCCGAGGACGGCGGCTTCGTGGTCGTTGTCGACCCAGGCGGTGACCGGCAGCGCACCGGCCGGGCGGCCGTCGGAGACCACCGGCAGGCCCTGCCGGACCAGCTCGCTGACGACCGGGTCCTGGTCGGAGGGGTCGATGACGACCGTGCCGTCGAGGGCGACGTTCGACCACACGTCGTGGCGGGATGTGGCGGGCAGGATGACGAGGGCGTAACCGCGGGCGAGCGCGGCGGAGGTGGCGGCTCGCGCCATTTCGGCGAAGTAGGCGAATTCCGTGAAGGTGAAAGGTTCATCCCCGTACGTGGTCACGGTCAGGCCGATGAGGCCCGATTTGCCGGTACGGAGGGTCCGGGCGGCGGCCGAAGGCCGGTAGCCCAGGCGGTCGGCGACTTCCCGGACATGGCGCCGGGTGGCGTCCGGGAGCCGTCCCTTGCCGTTGAGGGCGTCGGAGACGGTCGTGATCGAGACTCCGGCGGCGGCGGCCACGTCTCTGATGCCGGCCCGACCCGGTCGACTGCCTCGCCGTGAGGTTTCCGCGCGGCTCACCTGATGCTTCCCTGCTGCTGTCATGGCGAGCCGATAGTAGGGCTCATGCCGTGGGGTAGTGCGGACGCATATGCACGCGTTGACAGGCACGTTTCTGCATGATCATTTAACCCCAACCACCTTGGAAGTCATGGGTGTTGAGCGCTTTCTTGGTAGTACGTGGTGTGTCGGCGCGTACGGGCCTGGCGACCGGCCCAGGTTGCGATGAGGTCTCAACTCACCTGCACGAGGGACGCGCGCCACGGCGTGCACCACCGGCGCATAGATATATGTGCGGCGCGCCCCCGGATTCATACGCCTTGGTGCGGTGATGCCCCAGATGCCGCAGGGACAGGGGAGGACCAGGCCGGCTGCTCGGGCATGGCTATACGCAGCGGCGCCGAATCCTCATAAGGTGAGGAGTATTGGATGTCGGCGGCGGTCATGGGCCGCCGGTCTTCACGAGGAGGACTGCGGTGAGCGAGACGAGCCCCAAGCTGCGCGCCGAGCTGGAGGGGATCCCCACCTACAAGCCGGGCAAGCCCGCCGCGGCAGGTGGTCCGGTGGCCTACAAGCTGTCCTCCAACGAGAACCCCTATCCGCCGCTGCCTGGCGTCATGGAGACCGTGACGGCGGCGGCCTGCAACTTCAACCGCTACCCGGACATGGCCTGTACGGCGCTGATGAACGAGCTGTCGGAGCGGTTCGGAGTGCCTCTCGCCCACCTGGCCACCGGCACCGGCTCGGTCGGTGTCGCCCAGCAGCTGATCCAGGCAACCTCAGGGCCCGGTGACGAGGTGATCTACGCCTGGCGGTCCTTCGAGGCCTATCCGATCATCACGCAGATCAGCGGCGCGACGTCGGTGCAGGTGCCGCTGACGCCCGGGGATGTGCACGACCTCGATGCGATGGCCGACGCGATCACCGAACGGACCCGGTTGATCTTCGTCTGCAACCCCAACAACCCGACCGGCACCGTGGTGCGGCGAGCAGAGCTGGAGCGCTTCCTCGACCGGGTCCCGCGCGATGTCCTGGTGGTCCTCGACGAGGCGTATCGCGAGTTCATCCGCGACCCCGAGGTGCCGGACGGCGTCGAGCTCTACCGCGACCGGCCCAACGTCTGTGTGCTGCGTACCTTCTCCAAGGCCTATGGTCTGGCGGGTCTGCGGGTCGGTTTCGCCATCGCCCACGAACCGGTGGCCGCGGCGCTGCGCAAGACGGCGGTGCCGTTCGGCGTGAGCCAGCTCGCGCAAGAGGCGGCGATCGCCTCGATGCGGGCCGAGGACGAACTCTTCGGCCGGGTGGGCTCGTTGGTGTGCGAGCGCACGCGCGTGGTCGACGGGCTGCGCTCGCAGGGCTGGACGGTTCCCGATACCCAGGCCAACTTCGTCTGGCTGCGGCTGGGGGAGCGTACGGTCGCGTTTGCGCAGGCCTGCGAGCAGGCGGGTGTGGTGGTCCGGCCGTTCCCGGGCGAGGGTGTGCGGGTGACGGTCGGGGAAGCCGAGGCGAACGACATCTTCCTGAAGGTGGCGGAAGGGTTCCGTAAGGAGCAGTAGGGCTTCAGTGCCGGCCGGGAGGCAGCGCGCCGCATCACTCCGCGAGCCTGGTCAGGCGTCCAGGACTTCCACGCGGACGGGGTCTCCGTCCCGCATGGTCGCGAGCAGCCCGGGATCGCCGTCGAGGCGCCCCAGGACATTGCACGGGCCGGCGAGGCGGCATTCATCGCCCCGTGAGATCGGAGTGGGGCCGTAGGGGAGAGCGAGGGCATCGCCGTCGGTCCAGAAGGCGACGGTGCCCGGCTCGACGACCTCTTGGGCGCCTGTTTCACGTGAAACCGACACTCCCGTGTCGAAGTACACCTCGGCGCCCCAGGTGCGGGCCGTGGAGACGAGCGGCAGCGCCTGGACGAGAGCGTGGCTGGTCGGGGTGTCGTCGAGCGAGGCGGTGAGATGGCCCGCGGGCCAGGAGATCCGTATCTGTAGCGGCGTCGGTGCGTGCATGCCACTGATTCAACAATATGTTGAAGTTGGAGCCAAGAGTCTCACTGTGACGGGGGAGACAGGGACCCCCTCAAGGCGCTCGAAAGTGCGTGCTGCATAATGGCTTGTGAATGTGAACGCTTTCACAAGCGTATGTAAGGAGCGGCGACGTGGACCTGGCTTTGGCGCCGGAGACCCTGGCGCGATGGCAGTTCGGAATCACCACCGTCTACCACTTTCTGTTCGTCCCCCTGACGATCTCCCTGGCCGCGCTCACGGCCGGTCTGCAGACGGCGTGGGTGCGGACGGAGAAGGAGAAGTACCTCCAGGCGACCAAGTTCTGGGGCAAGCTCTTCCTGATCAACATCGCGATGGGTGTGGTCACCGGCATCGTGCAGGAGTTCCAGTTCGGCATGAACTGGTCCGACTACTCGCGTTTCGTCGGTGACGTCTTCGGTGCGCCGCTCGCCTTCGAGGCACTGATCGCGTTCTTCTTCGAGTCCACCTTCATCGGCCTGTGGATCTTCGGCTGGGACAAGCTGCCGAAGAAGATCCATCTGGCCTGCATATGGATGGTCTCCATCGGCACGATCCTGTCGGCCTACTTCATCCTCGCGGCCAACTCCTGGATGCAGCACCCGGTCGGCTACCGGATCAACGAGGCGAAGGGCCGGGCCGAGCTCACCGACTTCTGGCTGGTGCTGACCCAGAACACCGCGCTCGCCCAGGTCTTCCACACGCTCACCGCGGCGTTCCTGACCGGCGGCGCCTTCATGGTCGGCATCGCCGCCTTCCACCTGGTCCGCAAGAAGCACGTCCCCGTGATGAAGACCTCGCTCCGGCTGGGCCTGGTCACCGTCGTCATCGGCGGCCTCCTCACCGCGATCAGCGGTGACGTACTCGGCAAGATCATGTACCAGCAGCAGCCGATGAAGATGGCCGCGGCCGAGGCGCTGTGGGACGGCGAGAAGCCGGCTCCCTTCTCGGTCTTCGCCGTCGGCGACGTCGACAAGGGCCACAACAAGGTCGCCATCGAGATCCCCGGCCTGCTGTCCTTCCTCGCGAAGGACGACTTCAGTTCGTACGTGCCCGGCATCAACGACGTCAACAAGGCCGAGCAGGAGAAGTACGGGCCCGGCGACTACCGGCCCAACATCCCCGTCGCCTACTGGGGCTTCCGGTGGATGATCGGCTTCGGCATGACGTCGTTCGCCATCGGTCTGGCCGGACTGTGGCTGACCCGCAAGAAGTTCATGCTGCCGCAGCACCTCAGGGTGGGCGACGACGAGGTGCCGCATCTCGTCCTGCTGCCGAAGAAGGCGCTCGGCCCGACCCTCACCAAGTGGTACTGGCGCATCGCGATCCTCACCCTGGGCTTCCCGCTGATCGCCAGCTCATGGGGCTGGATCTTCACCGAGATGGGCCGCCAGCCGTGGGTCGTCTACGGCCTGTTCCAGACGCGTGACGCGGTCTCCCCCGGCGTCTCGCAGGCCGAGGTGATCACCTCGATGGTCGTCTTCACCACGCTGTACGCCATCCTCGCCGTCGTCGAGGTCAAGCTGCTGGTCAAGTACGTCAAGGCGGGCCCGCCGGAGCTCACCGCGGCCGACCTCGACCCGCCCACGAAGATCGGCGGCGACTCCCGGGACGCCGACAAGCCGATGGCCTTCTCGTACTAGGCCGAGGGAGCTGCACAGTCATGGAACTGCACGACGTCTGGTTCGTCCTGATCGCCGTCCTGTGGACCGGCTACTTCTTCCTGGAGGGCTTCGACTTCGGGGTCGGGGTGCTCACGAAGCTCCTCGCCCGTAACCGGCCCGAGAAGCGGGTGCTGATCAACACCATCGGCCCTGTCTGGGACGGCAACGAGGTGTGGCTGCTCTCGGCGGCCGGCGCGACCTTCGCCGCCTTCCCCGAGTGGTACGCCACGCTCTTCTCCGGCTTCTACCTGCCCCTGCTGCTCATCCTGGTCTGCCTGATCGTCCGGGGTGTGGCCTTCGAGTACCGCGTGAAGCGGCCCGAGGAGAACTGGCAGCGCAACTGGGAGACGGCGATCTTCTGGGCTTCGCTGCTGCCCGCGTTCCTGTGGGGCGTCGCCTTCGGCAACATCGTTCGGGGCGTCAAGATCGACCAGGACTTCAACTACGCCGGCGGCGTCCTGGACCTCCTCAACCCGTACGCGCTGCTCGGTGGCCTGGTCACGCTGTCGCTGTTCACCTTCCACGGAACGGTGTTCGTCGGGCTCAAGACAGTCGGGGAGATCCGGGAGCGGGCGCGGAAGCTGGCGCTGCGCGTCGGAGCGGTGACCGCTCTGCTGGCGCTCGCCTTCCTGCTGTGGACGCAGTCCGACCGGGGAGACGGGTCGTCGCTCATGGCGATGGTCGTGGCCGTGGCCTCGCTCCTCGTGGCCCTGGTCGCGGCACGGGCCGGGCGTGAGGGATGGGCGTTCGCGCTGTCGGGGCTCACCATCGTGGCCACGGTGGCGATGCTGTTCCTGACGCTCTTCCCGAACGTCATGCCGTCGACGCTGAACCCGGACTGGAGCCTCACGGTCACCAACGCCTCGTCCAGCCCGTACACACTGAAGATCATGACCTGGTGTGCCGGGATCGCCACCCCGGTCGTCCTGCTCTACCAGGGCTGGACGTACTGGGTGTTCCGCAAGCGGATCGGTACGCAGCACATCGCCGAGACCGTGCACTGAGGTGTGTTTCACGTGAAACCGATCGATCCGCGTCTGCTCCGGTACGCCCGCGCCACCCGTGTCTTCCTGGTGGCGGTCGTCGCCCTGGGGGCGGTGGGCGCGGGCTTGGTCATCGCACAGGCGATGCTCATCGCCGAGGTGGTGGTCGGCGCGTTCCAGCACCGCATGGCGGTGTCCGAACTGACCACTCCTCTGGTGCTGTCGGCCGGTGTCGCGGTCGGCCGGGCGCTGGTCGGCTGGCTCACCGAACTCGCCGCGCACCGGGCCAGTGCGGCCGTGAAGTCCGAGTTGCGGGGACGGTTGCTGGAGCGCGCCGTCGAACTGGGTCCGGGCTGGCTGGCCGGTCAGCGGACCGGCTCGCTGGTCGCCCTGGCGACCCGGGGCGTCGACGCCCTCGACGACTACTTCTCGCGGTATCTGCCGCAGCTGGGTCTCGCGGTGGTCGTGCCGGTGGCGGTGCTGGCGCGGATCGTCACCGAGGACTGGGTCTCCGCGGCCATCATCGTGGGCACCCTGCCGCTCATCCCGGTCTTCATGGTGCTGATCGGCTGGGCCACCCAGTCCCGGATGGACCGTCAGTGGCGGTTGCTGTCGCGGCTGTCCGGGCACTTCCTGGACGTCGTCGCGGGCCTTCCGACGCTGAAGGTCTTCGGACGGGCCAAGGCGCAAGCCGAGTCGATCCGCCGCATCACCGGCGAGTACCGCCGGGCGACCATGCGGACGCTGCGGATCGCCTTCATCTCCTCGTTCGCCCTGGAACTGCTTGCGACGATCTCGGTGGCACTGGTCGCGGTGACGATCGGCATGCGGCTGGTGCACGGCGAGATGGATCTGTACATCGGTCTGGTGATCCTGATCCTCGCGCCCGAGGCGTATCTGCCGTTGCGGCAGGTCGGGGCGCAGTACCACGCGGCGGCGGAGGGGCTCGCCGCCGCCGAGGAGATCTTCGAGGTCCTTCAGACGCCCCGGCCGGCGTCCGGCTCCGAGGCCGTGCCGGAGGGTGCGCTGTCGTTCGAGGGCGTGACCGTCCGCTACCCGGGGCGGTCGGCGGACGCCGTTGCCGACGTGAGCTTCGGTGTCGAGCCGGGGGAGACGGTCGCGCTCGTGGGACCGAGCGGCGCCGGTAAGTCGACCCTGCTGAGCGTCCTGCTGGGGTTCGTGCGACCGGCCGAGGGCCAGGTGCGGGTCGGAGGTGTCGACCTCGTCGATGCCGACCTGGAGCAGTGGCGCTCCCGGATCGCGTGGGTGCCGCAGCGGCCGCATCTGTACGCGGGGACGATCGCCGAGAACGTACGGCTGGCGCGGCCCGGTGCCGACGACGACTCCGTACGGCGGGCGCTGCGGGACGCCGGGGCGCTGGAGTTCGTCGACGCGCTGCCCGAGGGCGTGCAGACCGTGCTCGGAGAGGACGGCGCCGGGCTGTCCGCCGGGCAACGGCAGCGGCTCGCACTGGCCCGCGCGTTCCTCGCCGACCGGCCCGTGCTGTTGCTCGACGAGCCGACGGCGGCGTTGGACGGGGCCACCGAAGCCGAGGTCGTCGCGGCGGTGCGGCGGCTCACGACCGGCCGGACGGTGCTGCTCGTGGTGCACCGGCCGGCGCTGCTGGACGTCGCGGACCGCGTGGTGCGGCTGGAGAGCAGGGACCGGGCGGCGCGGCCGGCGGAGCCCGCGACCACCGCTGCCCTGCCTGTGACGTCCGCCGCGGCCCCGGCGACCGGCACCGCGTTCGTGGAGATCGAGCAGCCCGCTCGGGATGAGTCCGTCGGAGGGACGGCTCAGGGCGGTGTCCTCACGCGCGTCCGCGCGATGTCCGGTGCCCGGCGCGGGCGGCTGGGACTCGCGCTGCTGCTCGGGAGCCTGGCCCTGGGGAGTGCCGTGGGACTCATGGCCACCTCGGGGTGGCTGATCTCGCGGGCCTCGCAGCAGCCGCCCGTGCTGTATCTGATGATGGCCGTCACCGCGACCAGGGCGTTCGGAATCGGGCGGGCCGTTTTCCGCTACGCCGAGCGGCTGGTGTCGCACGACGCCGTGCTGCGGATGCTGGCGGACACCCGGGTCGCGGTGTTCCGCAGGCTGGAGCGGCTGGCACCGGCCGGACTGCGCCGGGCCCGCCGGGGCGATCTGCTCTCCCGGCTGGTCGCGGACGTGGACACACTGCAGGACTACTGGCTGCGGTGGCTGCTGCCGGCCGGGGCCGCCCTGGTCGTGTCCGCCGCGTCGGTCGGCTTCACCGCGTGGCTGCTGCCCGAGGCCGGGGCGGTGCTGGCGGCCGGACTCCTGGCGGCGGGGGTCGGTGTACCCCTGATCACCGGCGCGGTGGCCCGCAGGGCCGAACACCGGCTGGCACCCGCCCGTGGGGCACTCGCGACGCGGGTGGCCGATCTGCTCACCGGAACCGCGGAACTGACCGTCGCCGGTGCGCTGCCCGCGCGGATCACCCAGACGCGCGAGGCCGACCGGGCGCTGACCCGGATCGCCGCGCGGGCGGCCACCGCCACCGCGCTGGGCGACGGCCTCACCGCGCTGATCTCCGGGCTGACCGTCACGGCCGCGGCGCTGGCCGGCGCGCAGGCGGTCGCCGCCGGGCGGCTCGACGGCGTGGCCATGGCCGTCGTCGTCCTGACTCCGCTCGCCGCCTTCGAGGCCGTGCTCGGGTTGCCGCTCGCGGTGCGGTACCGGCAGCGCGTGCGCCGCAGCGCGGCGCGGGTGTACGAGGTGCTCGACGCCCCGGAGCCCGTGGGGGAGCCGGAGCGGCCCCGCCAGGCACCCGCGTCACCGTTCCCGGTCGTCGTCCGGGGGCTGACCGCCCGGCACGCCGGCCAGGACAGGGTGGCGCTCGACGGGCTCGACCTGACCCTCGACGAGGGGCGCAGGATCGCCGTGGTCGGCCCCTCCGGCTCCGGCAAGACCACGCTGGCGCAGGTGCTGCTGCGGTTCCTCGACGCGGAGGCCGGCTCGTACACCCTCGCGGGCGTGGACGCGTCCGGGTTGCGGGGCGACGCCGTACGAGGGCTCGTCGGGCTGTGCGCGCAGGACGCGCATCTCTTCGACAGCTCGCTGCGCGAGAACCTGCTGCTGGCCAGGAAGGACGCCACCGAGGAGCAGCTGCGCGCCGCGCTGGGCCGCGCCCGGCTGCTGGAGTGGGCGGACGGCCTGCCCGACGGTCTGGACACCCTCGTCGGCGAGCACGGGGCGCGGCTGTCGGGAGGCCAGCGGCAACGACTCGCGCTGGCCCGGGCGCTTCTCGCCGACTTCCCCGTCCTGGTGCTGGACGAGCCCGCCGAGCACCTGGACCTGGCGACGGCCGACGCGCTCACCGCCGATCTGCTGGCCGTCACCGAGGGGCGGACCACGTTGCTCATCACGCACCGGCTGGCGGGCCTCGACGGAGTCGACGAGGTGATCGTGCTGGACCGGGGGCGGGTCGTGCAGCGCGGCCGGTACGCGGAGCTGCTGGCGGTGGAGGGCCCGCTGCGGGAGATGGCGGAGCGGGAAGCGGCCGCGCAGTCGCTGGTGGGAGCGCGGTAGCGGCCGTGAACGGTGTGCACTGGGCCGTTCGGCGCAGCCGGTCCCCCAGCCGCAGGACCTGAACAGGACCGGGCCCGCGCTGCTGGGCGACGATCGCTGACATGCGCTCATATCGCCGCCTTCGGCTGCTGGTTCCGGTCCTGCTGTGTGCGCTGACCGTGCTCGCCGCCCGGCCGACGGCAGCGCCCGGGGAACCTGGTAGCGGCACGGGTACGGGAGGGGACACCAGCCTCAGCGCCGAGGTGGCGCGGCTGTACGAGGAGGCCGCGGTGGCGACACAGCAGTACGAGGCCGGCCGCCGGGAGGCCGAGGAACAGCGGGCCGAGGTCCAGCGGGCGGAGGAACTCCTGGACGCGCAGCGGCGGCACATCGCCGCACTGCACGAGGACCTCGGCCGGATCGCCCGGGCCCAGTACCGCAGCAATGGTGGCCTGCCGGTGGCCGCGCACATGATCCTCGCCGACAGCCCCGACAGCCTGATGCGAGGTCAGCACGCCTTCTCGCAGGCCGATCTCGCCGTGAACAACGCGATCTCCAGGAACCGGCGGGCCGAGGCGCGGCTGGCGGCGGACGAGGCCAGGGCCGCGGACCGGTGGCAGGCCCTGGAGCGGCGCAAGACCCAACTCGCCGGACTGAAGGCGGACATCGAACAGAAGCTGGAGTCGGCGCGCTCACAGCTCCAGGGTCAGGCGGACGCCGCGGCCGCCGCCGGGGCGTGCAGCGGAGCCGTCCGGCTCGACCAGCCGGAGACGGGGTTCACCGAGGACGACTGGGTCGCGCCGGTCGAGACGTACGAGCTGTCCGCGTCCTACGGCAGCGGCGGTCAGCGGTGGTCGAACCGGCACACCGGGCAGGACTTCGCGGTGCCGATCGGCACGCCCGTGCGGGCCGTGGGTGCGGGCCGGGTGGTGCGGGTGTCCTGCGGCGGCGCCTTCGGCATGGAGGTCGTGCTCGAGCACGCGAACGGCTACTACACGCAGTACGCCCATCTCGCTTCGCTCGCGGTCGACCCGGGGGAGCACGTCAGGCCCGGGCAGTGGATCGGCCAGTCGGGCACCACGGGCAACTCCACCGGGCCGCACCTGCACTTCGAGGCCCGGGTCACCGCGGAGTCGGGCTCGTCGGTGGACCCGGTCTCGTGGCTGGCGGCGCGTGGGGTGTCCCTCTGAGACGCCCCGGCTCCGCCGGGCTATGCCAGTTCCGCCAGCAGTTGCTCGATCACGACCGCCACCCCGTCCTCGTTGTTCGCCACCGTCCGGCCCGAGGCGGCGGCGATGACGTCGGGGTGCGCGTTGCCCATCGCGTACGAGCGGCCCGCCCAGGTCAGCATCTCCACGTCGTTCGGCATGTCGCCGAAGGCGACGACCTGCTCGTGCGAGATGCCGCGCTCGGCGCAGGACAGGGCGAGGGTGCTGGCCTTCGACACGCCCGGGCCACTGATCTCGAGGAGGGCGCTGGGGCTGGAGCGGGTCACACCGGCGCGGTCGCCGATGGCGAGGCGGGCCAGGGTCAGGAAGGCGTCGGGGTCGATGTCGGGGTGGTAGGCGAGGATCTTCAGCACCGGCTCGGCGGCGGCCCGGTGGTCCGGGCCCAGCAACTCCTCGGCCGGGGCGAGGCTGTCCGGTGTCTCCATGTGCAGCTTCGGGTACGCCGGCTCCTGGTAGAAGCCGTAGGTCTGCTCCACCGCGTACACCGTGCCCGGTGCCGCTTCGCGCAGCAGCCGTACGGCGTCCAGTGCGTTCTCCCGGGCCAGTTCCCGTACCTTCACGAACCGGTGGGCACCGGGGCCGCCGTGCAGGTCGACCACGGCGGCGCCGTTTCCGCAGATCGCCAGGCCGTGACCGTGCACATGGTCACTGACGACGTCCATCCAGCGGGCCGGGCGGCCCGTGACGAAGAAGACCTCGATGCCCGCCTCCTCGGCGGCGGCCAGAGCGGCGACGGTACGCGGGGACACCGACTTGTCGTCGCGCAGCAGAGTGCCGTCGAGGTCGGTGGCGATCAGTCGCGGCGGGAGGGTCTCGGCCGCGGTCTCGGGCTGTCGGGTCGCTGAGGTCACCCGGCCATTGTCCCGCACATGCCCGCACGGGCGTGCGGGGATCCGCACAGGTGAGTGGACAACGCTCCCACCAGGAGCCCCTCACGTGCAGCCGCTCCCCACGGGCCCTGAGCAGGCGCCGTCGGCAGCGGCCCTCGTGTGTCCCTCCGCCTCAGCGCAGCTGCGCCGGCGCCTCCATCGCGATCTGCTCGAAGACCTTCTCGTCCGCGGCGAAGGGGGAGTCGGGGATCGGCCAGTGGATCACGATCTCCGTGAAGCCCAGTTCCCCATGCCGTCCGGCGAAGTCCACGAACGCGTCCAGGGACTGGAGCGGGGCGACACGGTCCGGCGTGAAACCGGTGAGCAGCACCCGATCGAGATCGGTCATGTCCCGGCCGACCTCGGCGCAGATGTCGTCGAGCCTCTCCGCCTGCCCGCGAAGGGCCTGGACCGACTGCTCGGGCGTGCCGTTCTCGTAGAGCTTGGGGTCGCCGGTGGTCACCCACGCCTGCCCGAAACGGGCGGCGAGGCGCATCCCGCGTGGACCGGTCGCCGCCACGGCGAACGGCAGCCTGGGGCGCTGCACACAGCCGGGAATGTTCCGCGCCTCGTGGGCGGAGTAGAAGTCGCCCTCGTACGAGACGGCGTCCTCGCAGAGCAGGCGGTCGAGCAGTGGGACGAACTCGGCGAAGCGGTCTGCGCGCTCGCGCGGGGTCCACGGCTCCTGGCCGAGCGCGGTGGCGTCGAAGCCGGAGCCGCCTGCGCCTATGCCCAGCGTGACCCGCCCGCCGGAGATGTCGTCGAGGGAGATGAGCTCCTTGGCGAGCGTCACAGGGTGCCGGAAATTCGGCGAGGTCACCAGCGTGCCCAGCCGCAGCCGGTCGGTGACGCTCGCCGCGGCCGTGAGCGTCGGCACGGCGCCGAACCACGGACCGTCGCGGAAGGTGCGCCATGACAGGTGGTCGTAGGTGTACGCCGTGTGGAAACCGATCTGCTCGGCGCGCGTCCAGGCCGCGCGGCCGCCTTCGTGCCAGCGGCGGTACGGCAGGATCACGGTGCTCAGACGCGGACTCATGACACCGAGCCTAAGGGAGGCCGGTGGGTCACCCGTGTTTCACGTGAAACCAGTCACTCTGAGTGTCCGGTCACACCGATCAGGTCAGTGCGGTCCGGGCAAGCGCAGGTAGCGCGGCGGTACGGCCTGGGTGAGCCACACCCCGTTGGCGCTGACGTGGAAGATGTGGCCGTCGGCGTGCATGGCCGCGGCGTCCACTTCGAGCACGACCGGCTGCCCCCGGCGGGATCCGACCCGGGTCGCCGTCTCCCGGTCGGGTGAGAGGTGCACGGCATGCCGGTTCATCGGACGGAGTCCCTCGGCCCGGATCGCATCCAGACTGCGGGCGACAGTGCCGTGATAGAGGTGCGCGGGCGGGGTGGCCGGCGCGAGCCCGAGATCGACTTCCACGCTGTGGCCCTGGCTGGCGCGGATGCGGGTGCCCTCGACGGCGAAGCGCCGCTTGTCGTTGGTGGCGACGACATGGTCCAGTTCGTCGCGGGTGAACCGGAAACCGTGGGCGGCGGCCGCGGCGATCAAGGTGTCGATCTCCACCCAGCCGGCCTCGTCGAGGCTGAGCCCGATGCGTTCCGGCTGGTGGCGCAGATGCTTCGACAGGTACTTCGACACCTTCACGGTGCGTCTTTCGTCCATCCCACCAGAGTGCGGGAGAGACGTGAATCACGCGATCGAGTTTCGGCACCAAGGTTTGATCCACAGCCAAGTATGGTTATCCACAGGGGAATCGGCGGTTCTGTGGACAACTGGCCCCCACCGCAGGGAGTTTGGGGCTCTCAGGCTCAGGCCGTCGATCTCAGGGGCCTCGGCCTCATACCGGCGGCTTCAGTCGCGCGAGGCCCAGCAGTGCCCCCGGCGCCCACCGTGACAGCCATCGCGCACCCCACGCCTCCGGCGTCACCGGCATCACCGCCTCATTGCGCGTGACCGCCCGCAGGATGGCACGGGCGACCTTCTCCGGCGGATAGTTCCGCAGGCCGTACAGGCGGGCGGCGCGCTTCCGCAGCCGCTTCTCCTCCAGGGCGTCGACCCCGGCGAAGTGCGCCGTCGACGTGATGGCCGTGTTCACGATGCCGGGGCAGACCGCCGTCACGCCGATCCCCCGCCCGGCCAGCTCCGCCCGCAGGCACTCGCTGAGCATCAGCACGGCCGCCTTGGAGGTGCTGTACGCGGGCAGCGCCCGGGACGGCTGGTACGCCGCGGCCGAGGCCACGTTGACGATGTGGCCGCCCTGCCCGCGCTCGGCCATCCGACGGCCGAAGAGCCGGCACCCGTGGATGACACCCCACAGATTGACGTCGAGGACCTTCTTCCAGTCCTCCGCAGTGGTGTCGAAGAAGGAACCGGACAGTCCGATCCCGGCGTTGTTCACGAGGACGTCCGGCACCCCGTACTCGGTGGTGACCCGGTCGGCGAACTTCTCCATGGCCTGCTCGTCGGAGACGTCGACCGTTTCGGCCCAGGCCCCGGGGGCGCCCAGCAGACGGCAGGACTCGGCGGTACGACCCGCCGCCTCCGCGTTCCGGTCGGCGGCCACGACGCGCGCGCCGGCCTCGGCGAACGCGAGCGCGGTCGCCCGCCCGATACCGCTGCCCGCCCCGGTGACCAGCACGAGCTGCCCGCCGAACCGCTGGGCGTGCTCGCCGGTGGCCGCCACCGGGTGCCTCCCGCTCTCGACGGACGTCACGAACTCCTCGATCCAGGCGGCCAGTCGGTCGGGGCTGGTCCGCGGGATCCAGTGCCCCGCCCGGATCGTCCTGCGGGTCACCTGCGGAACCCACTGCTCCAGCTCGTCGTGGAGCCGCTCCGAGAGGAACCGGTCCTGCAGAGGCGTGATGATCTGCACGGGCGCGTGGGCATGCGCGTCCGGGCGGGGCGTCCGCAGCCGGGGCCGGACGTTGTCCCGGTACAGCCAGGTCCCGTGGGCCGCGTCCGACGACAGGGAGGCGGTGGGGTAGTCGCCCCGGGGCACCTTCTCGGCGCGCTCCAGCATCCGCGGCCAGCGCTTGCCGAGCGGGCCGCGCCAGGCCATCTCGGGCAGCAGGGGCGTGTGCAGCAGGTAGACGTACCAGGACCGGGCGCCCTGCCCGAGCAACTGGCCGATCCGGCGCGGGGTGGGCCGCTTCAGGCGCCGGTCGATCCAGTGGCCGAAGTGGTCGAGGGACGGCCCGGACATCGAGGTGAACGAGGCGATGCGGCCCCTGGTGCGCTGCACGGTGGTGAACTCCCAGGCCTGCACCGAGCCCCAGTCGTGTCCGACCAGGTGCACCGGCCGGCCCGGGCTCACCGCGTCCGCGACGGCCAGGAAGTCGTCCGTCAGCTTCTCCAGCGTGAACCCGCCCCGCAGCGGCCGCGGCGCCGTCGACCGGCCGTGGCCGCGGACGTCGTACGCCACCACGTGGAAGCGTCCGGCGAGCCGCCCGGCGACCTCGGACCACACCTCCTTGCTGTCGGGGTAGCCGTGCACCAGGACCACCGTCGGCCGCCCCGGATCACCCATCTCGGCCACGCACAAGTCGACTTCGCCGGTCCGTACCCTGCGCTCCCGCGCGCCCGTCCGCAACGTCATCCGGTGAATCTGGCAGTTGTTAGAGAGTTCGTCAATAGAGGGTTCGAGGCCGTGGTAACCCTGAAGAACCAGCTCCCCTAGGGGCCCGTAATACTCAGGGTTGACCCGAAGACAGCTCTGCGGAGTGATGCCCGCCACGCGCGCGGCACCTACCTTCGGAGGGTGACTGTGATCGCGACCGAAAGCCTGAGCAAGCGGTTCCCCCGGGTGACCGCGCTTGACCGGCTCTCCGTGGACGTCGGGCCCGGTGTGACCGGACTCGTCGGAGCCAACGGAGCCGGCAAGTCCACACTGATCAAGATCCTGCTGGGTCTGTCCCCCGCCACCGAGGGCCGCGCCGAAGTGCTCGGTCTCGACGTCGCCACCAAGGGCGCCGCCATCCGCGAGCGGGTCGGCTACATGCCCGAGCACGACTGCCTGCCGCCGGACGTCTCGGCCACCGAGTTCGTCGTCCACATGGCGCGCATGTCCGGCCTGCCGCCCACCGCCGCGCGCGAGCGCACGGCCGACACCCTGCGCCACGTCGGCCTGTACGAGGAGCGCTACCGTCCCATCGGCGGCTACTCCACGGGCATGAAACAGCGCGTCAAGCTCGCCCAGGCCCTCGTCCACGACCCGCAGCTGGTCTTCCTGGACGAGCCGACCAACGGCCTCGACCCCGTCGGCCGCGACGAGATGCTCGGCCTGATCCGCCGGATCCACACCGACTTCGGCATCTCTGTCCTGGTCACCTCCCACCTGCTGGGCGAGCTGGAGCGCACCTGCGACCACGTCGTCGTCGTGGACGGCGGCAAGCTCCTGCGCTCCAGCTCCACCACCGACTTCACGCAGACCACCACGACCCTCGCGATCGAGGTCACCGACACCGACGAGCACCCGGACGGCACCCGGGCGGTCCGCGAGGCGCTGCACGCGCGCGGCGTGAGCGTCGAGGACGGCAGCGGCCTGCCGGGCGCCGGCCACGTCCTGCTGCTCACGGCGCAGGGCGAGGAGACGTACGACCTGGTCCGCGACGTGATCGCGGACCTCGGTCTCGGCCTGGTGCGCATGGAGCAGCGCCGGCACCATATCTCCGAGGTCTTCACCAGCAGCGACGAGCGCGAGCAGCGGAAGGAGGCGGTCGGCCATGGCGGTTGAGCACTCCACGGGGAACCCCGCCCCGGCACCGGGTGACCAGACCCGCATCCACAACATCGGCTACCGCAACTACGACGGCCCGCGCCTCGGCCGCGCCTACGCCCGCCGCTCCCTGTACTCGCAGTCCCTGCGCGGCTCCTACGGCCTCGGCCGCTCGGTCAAGTCCAAGGTGCTGCCGATGCTGCTGTTCGTGGTGATGTGCGTGCCCGCGGCCATCGTCGTCGCCGTGGCGGTCGCCACCAAGGCCAACGCCCTCCCGCTGGACTACACGCGCAACGCCATCGTCATGCAGGCGGTCATCAGCCTGTACGTCGCCTCGCAGGCACCCCAGTCCGTCTCGCGGGACCTGCGCTTCAAGACCGTGCCGCTGTACTTCTCGCGGCCCATCGAGACCGCCGACTACGTCCGCGCCAAGTTCGCGGCACTGGCCTCGGCGCTGTTCATCCTCACCGCGGCACCCCTGCTCGTACTCTACGTGGGCGCGCTGCTGGCCAAGCTCGACTTCGCCGACCAGACCAAGGGATTCGCTCAGGGACTCGTCTCCGTGGCACTGCTCTCACTGCTGTTCGCCGGCATCGGCCTGGTCATCGCGTCCTTCACCCCGCGCCGCGGCTTCGGCATCGCGGCCGTGATCGCCGTGCTGACCATCACCTACGGCGCGGTCTCCACCCTCCAGGCCATCGCCGACGCCCAGGGCAGCGGCGACGCCGTGCCGTGGATCGGGCTGTTCTCGCCGATCACGCTCGTCGACGGCGTGCAGTCCGCGTTCCTGGGCGCGACGTCCGCCTCCCCCGGCGGGATCGCCCCGAGCACCGCCGAGGGCGTCGTCTACGTCGTCGTCGCCCTGGGCCTGATCGCGGCGAGCTACGGCCTCCTGATGCGCCGCTACAAGAAGGTGGGACTGTGACCACGCTCAACATCGACCACGTCTCCCGCTGGTTCGGCAACGTGGTCGCCGTCAACGACATCACCATGACCATCGGCCCCGGGGTCACCGGCCTGCTCGGCCCCAACGGCGCCGGGAAGTCCACCCTCATCAACATGATGGGCGGCTTCCTGGCCCCCTCCACCGGCACCGTCACCCTCGACGGCCAGGCCGTGTGGCGCAACGAGCAGATCTACCAGCACATCGGCGTCGTGCCCGAGCGCGAGGCGATGTACGACTTCCTCACCGGCAAGGAGTTCGTCCTGGCCAACGCCGAGCTGCACGGCCTCGGCGCCAAGGCGGCCCAGAAGGCGCTCGCCACCGTGGAGATGGAGTACGCCCAGGACCGCAAGATCCAGACGTACTCCAAGGGCATGCGCCAGCGCGTGAAGATGGCCTCCGCCCTGGTCCACGACCCCTCGCTGCTCCTGCTGGACGAGCCGTTCAACGGCATGGACCCGCGCCAGCGCATGCAGCTGATGGACCTGTTGCGCCGCATGGGCGACGAGGGCCGCACGGTGCTGTTCTCGTCCCACATCCTCGAAGAGGTCGAGCAGCTCGCCTGGCACATCGAGGTCGTCGTCGCCGGCCGGCACGCCGCCAGCGGCGACTTCCGCAAGATCCGCCGCCTGATGACCGACCGGCCGCACCGCTACCTGGTGCGCTCCAGCGACGACCGCGCCCTCGCGGCCGCGCTCATCGCCGACCCGTCGACCGCCGGCATCGAGGTCGACCTCGCCGAGGGCGCGCTGCGCATCCAGGCCGTCGACTTCGGCCGCTTCACGGCCCTGCTCCCGCGGGTGGCCAGGGACCACGGCATCCGGCTGCTCACGGTCTCGCCGTCCGACGAGTCCCTCGAGTCCGTCTTCTCGTACCTCGTCGCGGCGTAGGAGGCCCTGATGTACGACCCCACAGTCGCCCGGCTCACCTACCGGGCCCTGCTCGGCCGCCGCCGGGCCCTCATCCTCGGTGCCCTGCCGATGCTGCTGATCGTGATCGCCGTGGCGGTGCGCGCCCTGGCAGGCGCGGACGACCAGACGGCGTCCGACCTGCTGGGCGGCCTCGCACTCGCCACGATGGTGCCGATCATCGGCGTCATCGCCGGGACCGGCGCGATCGGCCCGGAGATCGACGACGGCTCGGTGGTGTACCTGCTGTCCAAGCCGATCAAGCGACCGACGATCATCTTCACCAAGCTGATCGTCGCGATCGCCGTGACGATGGTGTTCTCGGCCGTGCCGACGCTCATCGCCGGCTTCATCCTGAACGGCAACGGCCAGCAGGTCGCCGTCGCCTACACGGTGGCCGCGCTGGTCGCGTCCATCGCCTACGCGGCCCTGTTCCTGCTGCTGGGCACGGTCTCCCGGCACGCGGTGGTGTTCGGCCTCGTCTACGCGCTGGTCTGGGAGGCCCTGTTCGGCTCCCTGGTGCCGGGCGCGCGCACCCTGAGCGTCCAGCAGTGGTCGCTCGCGGTGGCCCAGAAGGTGTCCGGCGGCGACCTGGTCTCCTCGGACGTGGGCCTGACCACGGCGACGGTGCTGCTCGTCGCCGTCACGGTGCTGGCCACCTGGTACGCCGGGCAGAAACTGCGCTCCCTGACGCTCGCGGGCGAGGAGTGACGTGCCCCCGCCCTGACGGTGGCTTCATCTCCGCCGGGGCACACTGGGCCGACGGGATGTAGGGGAAGCACAACGGGAGTTGGACGGCTGGGAGGACGGGAATGGCGAGCGAGAAGGACGACTTCGAGGACGTCGTACTGGATGAGGACTTCATACGCTCCGCCGAGACCTCCGAGCCGTCCGCCCGGGCCCGGATGCTCGCCGCCAAGTGGCGGCGCGAGCAACCGGAGCCGCAGCCCTGGCGCTCCGACGAGCCGCCCGCGGGCTGGTTCTTCAGCAAGTCCCGGCGGCGCAGACGGCGCAGGAAGTAACCGGAGCACCACCACGGATCGACCGCCGATTTAATCGGTGGCGGCCCCCTTCACCCGGCGGGCACAGTGGGTGTCGTCACGGCCGGGCGAGGAGCCCGGCGCCACGGTCTGGGAGAGGAGCGGGGCGATGTCCATGCACGGCAGTACGTCCAGCTCCCTTCAGGGCAGCCCGCGGCGGGATCCGGAGTAGTCGCTACCGCTCCGTTGAACCCGCCCCGCACGGGGAGCTGCCCGGGGCGGCCGCTTCGAGCACGCGAACCGCACATTCGCGTGAGGCCGCCCACCCGGAGGATTGGCCGAGTGGTAAGGCACTGGCTTGCTAAGCCATGGTCGGGTCGAAAGGCCCGCGCACGTTCGATCCGTGCATCCTCCGCCGCGCACACGCTACGAAGACTCAGCCCAGCAAACGCTCCAGCACCACCGCGATCCCGTCCTCGTCGTGGGAGGACGTCACCTCGTCGGCCACCGCCTTCAGTTCCTCGTGGGCGTCCGCCATGGCGACGCCGTAGGAGGCCCAGGCGAACATCGGTATGTCGTTGGGCATGTCGCCGAAGGCGATCGTGTCGGCCGCCTTCAGACCGAGCCGGCGGGCAGCCAGGGACAGCCCCGTCGCCTTGGACAGACCGAGGGGGAGCAGCTCGACGATGCCCGCGCCCGCCATCGTGACGGTGACGAAACCGCCGGCGGTGCGCGTGGCCGCCTCGCAGAGCTCGTCGTCGGACAGCGTCGGGTGCTGGATGTACAACTTGTTCAGAGGCGCGGCCCACAGGTCCGACGCGTCCGTGAAGGGTGTGGCGGGCAGGCTGCCCGTGACCGCGTAGCCCGGGCCCACCAGCACCTCGCCGTCGAGGCCGTCGCGGCTCGCCGCCAGGTGGAGCGGGCCGACCTCCGCCTCGATCTTGGCCAGCGCCACCCCGGCCAGCTGCCGGTCCAGCGTCACCGACGTCAGCAGGCGGTGCGTGCCGGCGTCGTAGACCTGGGCGCCCTGGCCGCAGACGGCCAGGCCCTGGTAGCCGAGGTCGTCGAGGATGTGCCGGGTCCACGGGACCGCGCGGCCGGTGACGACGATGTGCGCGGCGCCCGCCGCGGTGGCAGCGGCGAGCGCGTCACGGGTGCGCTGCGACACCGTGTCGTCGGAGCGCAGCAGTGTCCCGTCGAGATCGGTGGCGACGAGCCGGTACGGGAAGGCGTCCGGGGAAGCCGTGTCGCTCACTTCGCCACCGGCTCCAGGACCTCCCGGCCGCCCAGGTACGGACGGAGCACCTCGGGCACGCGCACCGAACCGTCGGCCTGCTGGTGGTTCTCCAGGATCGCCACGATCGTGCGCGGGACGGCGCAGAGCGTGCCGTTGAGCGTGGCCAGCGGGCGGACCTGCTTGCCCTCACGGACGCGGATCGACAGGCGGCGGGACTGGAACTCGGTGCAGTCCGAGGTCGAGGTCAGCTCGCGGTACTTGCCCTGGGTCGGGATCCACGCCTCGCAGTCGAACTTGCGGGAGGCCGACGAGCCGAGGTCCGCGCTCGCCACGTCGATCACGCGGAACGGCAGCTCCAGCGAAGTCAGCCACTGCTTCTCCCACTCCAGCAGGCGCTGGTGCTCGGCCTGCGAGTCCTCGGGAGCGACGTAGGAGAACATCTCGACCTTGTCGAACTGGTGCACGCGGAAGATGCCCCGGGTGTCCTTGCCGTGCGAGCCGGCCTCGCGGCGGAAGCAGGGCGAGAAGCCCGCGTAGCGCAGCGGGAGGCGGTCGGCGTCGAGGATCTCGTCCATGTGATACGCCGCGAGCGCCACCTCGGACGTGCCGACCAGGTAGAGGTCGTCGTCGGCGAGGTGGTAGACGTCCTGTGCGGCCTGGCCGAGGAAGCCGGTGCCCGCCATGGACTGGGGGCGGACCAGCGCCGGGGTCAGCATGGGGGTGAAGCCGGCCGCGGTGGCCTGCGCCATCGCCGCGTTCACCAGGGCGAGCTCCAGGAGCGCGCCCACGCCGGTCAGGAAGTAGAAGCGCGAGCCGGAGACCTTGGCGCCGCGCTCGACGTCGATGGCGCCGAGGAGCTGGCCGAGCGCCAGGTGGTCCTTGGGCTCGAAGCCCTCGGCGTCGAAGTCGCGGATCGTGCCGTGCGTCTCGAGGGTGACGAAGTCCTCCTCGCCGCCCACGGGCACGTCCGGGTGCACGAGGTTGCCGAGTCGCTGGAGGAGCTCCTGGGTCTCGGTGGCGGCCGCGTCGCGGTCCGCGTCGGCCGCCTTGACGTCGGCGGCGAGCTGGCCCGCCTTCTTCAGCAGCTCGGCCTTCTCGTCGCCGGCCGCCTTGGGGATGAGCTTGCCGAGCGCCTTCTGCTCGGCGCGGAGCTCGTCGAAGCGGACGCCGGACGACCTGCGCCGCTCGTCGGCAGACAGGAGGGAGTCGACGAGCGCGACGTCCTCTCCACGGGCGCGCTGCGACGCGCGCACACGGTCGGGGTCCTCACGGAGCAGGCGAAGGTCAATCACGCGCTCAAGGCTACCGGTGTGCGACGACCGCCCACGACTCACTATTCCGCTGGCGGCTTACGTACCGTTATGAGCGAAATGCGCGCAGTGTCAATAAAGAAGACGTCTTTCCCTGGAACGTGGCACTCGACGGGCGTCCGCTTGACTCTAGTCCCTTGGGCGGCAAGGGACTTGGGCCTCGGTTGTCCACAGCGATGCACATCCGGGTCAGAGTTATCCACAGGCTGTGTGGAAGATCTGTGGACTACGGAATTGATCACTCCGAATGGTCGGACCGTCCCAGGAATTCCCAAGACAAACCCCCTCTACTCTCACTTTCGAGTGGAAGTGGGTCACCTCTAAGGGTTACGCAAGGGGAAACGGTGGACGAAGGGTGACCTGCCCAGCGATGGGCGCATCAAGGGCTTGTAGGGCGATTTGTCGACTGACGCGCGGTTCGTTGTCGACTTGTCCCCAGGTCGAGAAGCGGACCTGTGGATAACTTCTGTGGATAACGACAATCAGCCGATGTGAGCAGCTCGGAGCGGGCGGGAAGCCGGACTAGAAACGCCCGTCCTGACACCGCGCGACCCAGTCCGCCGCCCCGGCGAACTCCTCGTCGGACGTCCCCAGCCGTGGCGGCTGCACCTCCCCCGGCCGCATGTCCGCGCGCGGGTAGGAGCCCAGGTAGCGCACCTGAAGGCAGATCCGCTTCAGACCCGCCAGGGCGTCGGCCACCCGGCGGTCGGAGATGTGGCCCTCGGCGTCGATGCAGAAGCAGTAGTTGCCGATGCCGGCGCCGGTGGGCCGGGACTGGAGCAGCATGAGGTTGATGCCGCGGGTGGCGAACTCGCCCAGCAGGTCGCGCAGGCCACCGGGGTGGTCGTCGCGCTGCCACAGCACGATCGAGGTCTTGTCCGCGCCCGTCGGCGCCGCGGGCCGGGCGGGCCGGCCCACCAGCACGAACCGCGTCTGGGCGTTCTCCGCGTCGTGGATCTGGGTCTCCAGGGCCTCCAGACCGTAGCGGGCGGCGGCGAACTCTCCCGCGAAGGCGGCGTCGTACTGCCCCTCCTGGACCAGTCGTGCGGCGTCCGCGTTCGAGGCGGCGGACTCCCAGTGCGCGTCGGGGAGGTTCTTCTTCAGCCAGTTGCGCACCTGCGGCTGCGCGGCTGGGTGGGCGGAGACGGTCTTGATGTCCGACAGCTTCGTGCCCGGGCGGACCAGCAGGGCGAAGGTGATGGACAGCAGCACCTCGCGGTAGATCATCAGCGGCGCGCCGGCGACCAGCTCGTCGAGGGTGGTGGTGATACCGCCCTCGACGGAGTTCTCGATCGGCACGAACGCGGCCTCGGCCTCGCCGGCGCGTACCGCGTCGAGCGCGGACTGGACGGACACGTACGGGATGAGCTCCCGGGTGGCGGCCTCGGGAAGCGTGCGCAGGGCGACTTCGGTGAAGGTGCCCTCAGGGCCGAGATA
Organism: Streptomyces sp. NRRL B-1140; assembly: GCF_001280065.1. Lineage (GTDB taxonomy): Bacteria > Actinomycetota > Actinomycetes > Streptomycetales > Streptomycetaceae > Streptomyces. The sequence continues at coordinate 175,053 of NZ_LGEA01000091.1, read as the reverse complement.
CGCGTAGCTCGCTGGCATGACCTCACCCTAATGGGCCCGCGGAGGCCCTATCCCCCACAAGCACACACAAGGGTGAACCCTCACCCCTCGAGCAACTTCTGCCCCACGTACTCTCCCTCCGCGGCACCGCCCGGCACCGCGAACAGTCCGCTCGACTCGTGCCGGATGAACTGCGACAGGGCGTCGCCGCGGTCGAGCTTGCGCTGCACCGGCACGAAGCCGCGCAGGGGATCGGCCTGCCAGCAGATGAAGAGCAGACCCGCGTCGGGCACTCCGTCGGCGTCGATGCCGTCGTGGAAGGAGAAGGGGCGGCGGAGCATCGCCGCGCCGCCGTTCTGGTCGGGCCGGGTGATGCGGGCGTGGGCGTTGATCGGGACGACCAGGTTGCCCTTGGCGTCCGTCTTCTCCAGGTCCATCGCCGTCGTCTCGGTGCCGCCGGACAAGGCGGCCCCGTCGGACTTGCGGCGCCCGATCACGTCCTCCTGCGCCTTGACGGAGAGCTGCTCCCAGTCGTCGAGGAGCATGCGGATGCGGCGTACGACGGCGTAGGAGCCGTTCGCCATCCAGGCCGGTTGGCCGTTCTCCGGCTTCTCCGGCACGAAGACGCGCCGGTCGAAGTCGGGCTCGGACGGCTTGGGGTTGCGGGTGCCGTCGATCTGGCCCATCAGGTTGCGGGCCGTCATGGGGTGGGAGGTGGCGCCCGGTGAGCGGTTGAAGCCGTTCATCTGCCAGCGCACCCTGGCGGCCCGGCCCGCGTCCTTCTGGATCGCGCGCAGGGCGTGGAAGGCGACCAGCGCGTCGTTGGCGCCGATCTGCACCCACAGGTCGCCGTTGCTGCGGTTCTTGTCGAGGTGATCGGAGGAGAACTCGGGCAGCGGGTCCAGGGCGGCCGGACGCTGCTTCTCCAGGCCGGTCCTCGCGAAGAAGCTGTGGCCGAAGCCGAAGGTGATCGTCAGGGACGAGGGTCCGGCGTCGCGGGCGACGTCCGTGTCCCCGTGGGCGCTCGGCTCACCCGCCATCAGCCGCCGGGCCGTCTCCGACCAGCGGCGGAGCAGCGCGGCGGCCTCCTTGCGGCCAGCGCCCGCCGCGAGGTCGAAGGCGACGAGGTGGCCGCGTGCCTGGAGGCCGTCGGTGATGCCGGGCTGATGTTTCCCGTGAAACATCTTCCGGCCCGTGCCCAGGGAGGTGAGCGGAGCGGCCGCTTCGGAGGGGGCGGCGGCGTAACCCACGGCGGCGCCCGCCGTGCCGAGGACGAGTCCGGTGGCCCCGGCGGTACCGAGCAGCCGCCGCCGTGAGATGCCCTCGTGGGTGGCGGCCGCTTCGCTCTCCCCCGGGGATGCCTCGGGGGTACGGGCCTTCGGAAGGGACTGGTCGGGCATGGTCGTTCAGCCGATCTGCGCGTTCTTGGAGACGGTGACCTCGTCGATGTCGGAGGTCCGCACGGTCACGTCGACCTGCCAGTCGCCGGCCATGGGGATCTGCACTCCGTTCGCCGACCAGTGTCCGGTCGCGAGGTGGTCGGGGACGACGGGCAGAGGCCCGATGTCCTTGGCTTTCAGGGTGAACTCGACCTTGACCTCGGGGATGTCGAAGGCCCGGCCGTTGGGCCGCTCCACGTAGACGTGCATCTCGTTGTCGCCGACGCGTGCGGGGTCGATGTCGATCGTGACGATGCCCTTGCCGTCCTCGCCGCCGGTGTCGAACGGCATGTTCAGCGTCAGTGCCCCGGACGCGCCCGGGTCGGCGGAGGCGGACGCCGAGGACGAGGCGGCCGCCTTGGCCTCCTGCTCGGTGCGTCCCGGCTCGGTCTGCGTCAGCACGGTGGTGACGGCGAGCAGCACGACCGCGACGCCCGCCTCGGCCAGCACGGAGCGGCGCAGCCCGAAGCGGTTCGGATCGGCGTCCCGCATCCGCTTTCGCAGGGCGGCGTCACGGGCGGCCTGCTGCCGGGCGAGCTGAGCGGCGCGCTCGGTGTCTGCGGGCTCGGAGTCGGCGCGCTCGGTGTCTGCGGCCTCGGTGTCTGCGGGCCCGGTCTCGGGCTGCTCGCCGGGGCCGGGGCCGAGGCCGGAGCCGGACTCGTCGTCACCCTCGCTCCGGCCGGGGGCCACCCGGTGGCCTACGACAGCGGCTTTCACGTCTTCGGTGCCGTCCCCCGTGCCCTCCGTGCCCTCCGTGCCCTCGCCCTCCGCGCCGTCCGCCCGCGCGCCGACCCGCTCCTTCTCCCGTTGCGCGGACACGGCCACCGGCGTCGTCTGCGCCAGCCGCCCCGTCCACCGGCGCGAGATCCACGCGACGCCGACCAGGACGACCACGAGGGCGATCTTGGCGAGGAGAAGCCGGCCGTAACGGGTGTCGGTGAAGGCCGACCAGGAGCCGAGCTGGCGCCAGGACTGGTACGTCCCGGTCGCGATCAGGGCGAGGACGCTGCCGAAGGCGACCTGGGAGAAGCGGTGTACGGCCGGTGCGTCGACGGGCGTCTCGGCGGGCGCGCGGTACAGGGCGACCAGCAGCGCGCCGAGTCCGCCCAGCCAGGCGGCGACGGCCAGCAGATGGAGCACGTCGACCGGCATGGCGATGCCCGCCTGCAGGCCGACGGAGGCGTGCTCGGACATGGCCCAGCTCGCCGCGAGCCCGGCCGCCACGACGACGCCGCCGATCGCGAGCCCGAAGGTCAGGTCCCGCTTCTCCTGGGCGTCTTCCCGCTTGTCGTACGCGCCGAAGAGCACGGCGATGAACAGGGCCGCCGCGGCGAGCAGCAGCAGCCGGGAGACCAGGGCCGCGCCGGTCTTGGTCTGCAGCACCTGACCGAGCAGGGACAGGTCGAAGACGTCGGCGATCTTCCCGGAGCCCGTGAAAGAGCCGCGCAGCAGCAGCAGCGCGAGGGTTGCCGCGGTGAGCGCGACCCAACCGGAGACGACGTACCGCTGCACCGGCCGCACCCCCGAACCGCGCCGCCAGCAGGCGAGCACGAAGGCGGCGCCGCCGGCCATCACGATGAAGCCGGCGTAGGACACGTACCGCCCGAAGCCGTAGAGCCAGCCCACGACGCCGTCGTCCGTCGACTGCCCGGAGACCGATACGGAGGTCTTGGAGGGGGCGCCGATGGAGAAGGTCCAGGCGCCGGCGACGGGATGGCTGTCCGCCGAGACGACCTGGTAGGCCACGGTGTACGTGCCGTCGGGCAGACCCGAGTGCAGCGGCACGGCATACGTCGTGCCGCTGACGTTGGCCGGCTTGGCCGTGTCGACGCGCTTGCCCTCGGGGTCGAGCACGCGCAGTGAGTCGCCGGACAGCGCGACCTGCTCGGAGAAGGTGAGCGAGATCCGGGCCGGGGCCTTGTCGACCACCGCCCCCTGCGCGGGGTCGCTGCCGGTCACCGCGGCGTGCGCGGAGGCCGGGCCGGCTCCGGCGAGCAGGGCGCAGGCCGCGGCCAGGAGCAGCAGCACCAGTGTCCGGACGCGGGGGGCGATGGTCTGCGTCACAGGGGTCCCTCCCTCAGTGTCCGGTCTTCGGGGTGTAGGTCGGCGCCTTCACCGGCATCTCGACCTGCACCGGGTCGGAGTGCGCGAAGTGCAGCTCGACGGAGACCGTCTGGCCTTCCTTCGGCTTGCTCTTCAGCTGCTCGAACATCAGGTGGTCACCGCCGCTCCTCAGTTCCAGCCGGCCGCCCGCGGGGATCTTGAGGCTCTTGACCTCCTGCATGGCCCCGTCGACGGTCTCGTGGACGGTGACCTGCCCGGCGACGTCGCTGGTGACCGAGGTGAGCTCGTCGGCGGCGCCGCCCTTGTTGGTGACGGTGAGGAAGCCGGCCGCCATGTCGTCGGACACCGGCTGCGGCATGTAGGCGGAGCCGGCGGAGAGGTCCGGCTTGCCCGAGCCGCTTCCGCCGCCGGAGTCCGAGCCGCCGCAGCCCGCCAGGGCGAGTGCTCCGGCTATGACCAGGGCCGCCGGGCCGAGCCGTCGCCTCACGGGTTCTCCCCCTTGACGATCTTGGGGAGGTCCTTGGTGTAGTCGTCGACGTTGGCGTCCTCGCCGTAGAGCACATAGCCGCCGTCGGTCTTCGGGGAGAACGCGATGACCTGGGTGCCGTGCTCGGAGATGAGCTTGCCGTTCTTGTCCTTGCGTGTCGGCTCGATGGAGATGCCGAGGGTGCGGGCGCCGGCCTGAATGGTCGGGAAGTCGCCGGTCAGGCCGATGAACCGGCTGTCGATGCCCTTGAGCCACTTGCCGAGCTCGGCGGAGGTGTCGCGCTTTGGATCCGTCGTGACGAAGACGACCCGGAGTTCGTCCTGCTCGGCCTTGGGCAACTGCTTCACGGCGACGGCGATGTTGCTCATCGTCAGTGGGCAGACGTCGGGGCAGTGGGTGTAGCCGAAGTAGATCAGCGTGGGCTTGCCCGCGGTCTCCTTGCGGAGGTCGTACTTCTTGCCCTGCGTGTCGGTGAGAACCAGGTCCGGCTTCTCGAACGGCTTGTCGAGGACGGTGGCGGCCCTGTCGGAGCCGGCCTCCTCGGACACCACGGAGACGGGCTTGTCGCTGTCGTCGCCGCTGCCGCAGGCGGTCAGGGTCAGGGAGGCGGCGGCGAGCAGCGCGGCCGCGGCGAAGGTCTTGGTGCGCATAGAAAAATGTCCCAGATGTCGGTGACCCGGCGCGCACCGGGGGCGCCCCCGCCCGGAAGCGGGGGACCGGCGCGCGCCGTCAACGGAAGCAGGCTCAGGCGTCGGACCGCCGGCGCCCGGCGAGCACGCCGTAGGCGACGCCCGCCGCGCCGACCACGATGCCGACGATGCCCAGGACGCGAGCGGTGGTGTCGGTGCCGGCGGAGGAGTCGGCGGCGGTGGTGTCTGCGGAGGTCTTCTCGGCCGGCTCGGAGCCGGAGTCGTCGTCGGCGGCCGCGCCGTGGTGGCCGTCCTCGGAGGCCGCGGAAAGCTCCAGCACGGGGGCCGGGTTGTCGGGCTCCTCCTTGCCCTTCTGCGGCACCTCGATCCAGCGGACGACCTCCTTGTTGGAGTACGTCTGCAGGGCCTTGAAGGCCAGCTGGTCGGTGTCCTCGGGCAGCTGGCCGACGGAGAGCGGGAACTTCTCGAAGTAGCCGGCCTCGATCCCCTTGCCCTCGGCGGTCCAGGTGACCTTGGTGACGGCCTCGGTGATCTTCTCGCCGTGCATCTCCAGCGGCTTGTCCAGCTTGGACTTGGTGACGTCGATCTTCCAGCCCGGCATGGGCTCCGGCATGACGGAGGCCAGCGGGTGGTCGGTCGGGAAGTTGACCTCGAGCTTGGTGGTCGAGGCGTCGTCGCGCTCGTTGGGGACCTTGAAGTCGATGACCGCGTAGCCGCCCTTGGCGGCCGTGCCCTCGGGCTGCACGGTGACGTGCGCGAAGGCGGGGGCGGACAGGGCGAGAACGGTGATACCGGCGGCGGCACCGGCCGCGACGATACGGGAAGCCTTCATGGAAGGGGCACTCCGCTGTGAGTCGGTCTGGATGTGGAAGGAGGGAGGCGCGCACACGCGCGTACCGCACGACGGCGGCCCCTCCTCCGCGGAAGCGGAGTGGTGGTGGTCGCGTCGCGTCAGGCGGCGAGGGCGAGTGCGGCTGCGGAAGCCGTGGCCGTCGGCGGGCCGCGCCGGATCACCGTGTGCTGGAGCGCCGCCGTGCGCGGCATCGGGTGCGCGGACCGCGGGGTGTGTGCGGGGCGCGGGCCGACGTCCGGGGCTCCCGGAAGCCCGGCGCGCAGGGCGCGGACCAGGGCGAGAGCGGCCCGCAGGGAGCGCATCAGCGCCCCCTCGGCGACTCCCTGTGCCGAGAGCTCGGTGAGCCGCAGCAGAGCCAGGTCGCCGTGGCGCAGCAGCCAGCCGGCGGCGAGCGCCGCGAGGAGGTGGCCGAGCAGCATCGGCAGGGACGGCCACAGCGACGCCGACGACCCGGACACGGCGTCCGCGGCCGGATGCGTGTGCGCCCCCGTGGGCGGCTGGATCCGGGCGTCGGTGAGGATTCTGTGGGCCTGCGCCGGGCTGATCGCCGCCGCCGTCGTGCCACATACGAACCGCGCGGCCTGCTGGACCAGAGCGGCGTCACTCCCGCCCGCCGGTGCCGAGGACGTGACGGCGCCCGTACCGTGCTGGCCGAGGCCGAACAGCGTGTGCAGCACCGTCTGGCCGACCGCGAGCAGAGCCGTGATCCCCGCCAGCGAGCGCACCCGCCCGGCGAGCGGAGCCGCCACGGCGGTTACTCCGAGGAATCCGGCACCCAGCGTCCACATCGGGATGCCGTCGCAGGAGGCGAGCGCGTGACCTGCCCCGGCCAGCACGACGCAGACCGCGGCGAACACCGCGGCCCGCAGGATCCGGAGCGTGTGTCCGGAGCGCGCCGCGCGCGCGTGGGGGGCAGTCATGGCGGGCTCATCATCGCACTGGCTTCGCAGGCCTCGTGCGGCAGGTCCACAAGATGCCCTACGGCCGGAACATCACGCTCTGGCCCCGCGCGCCCCCGGATGCGCCGATATCTTCCCCCCATATACACCGATCAGGACCAGCGCGCATCCGCCGTATGGGCGGCGTCACGTCAACTTCGCGCTTACGCAGGGGGACTCGGGGCAATACGTAACGGTATGTCGAGCCGCAGCCAGGAGGCTGGAGCATGAGCATCTGGTGGTCACTCCATCTGCGGCGCGAAGCTGCGAGCGTGCCGCTCGCCCGCCGCCTCCTGATCGGCACGATGGAGACCGCGGGCGTCGACCCGGACATCTCCTACGACCTCTCCGTCGCCCTCAGCGAGGCGTGCGCGAACGCCGTGGAGCACGGTGGGGACACGGGGCGCGGCCCCGGTTCGGAGGCGTACCGGGTCACCGCGTACCTCGACGGCGAGAGGTGCCGGATCGAGGTCGCCGACGCGGGCCCGGGCTTCCCCGCGGCCTCCGCCGGCCCGTCCCGCCCGCCGATCCGCCCCGCTCATTCCGACGCGGAGAACGGCAGGGGGCTGTGTCTCATCGAGGAGCTCGCCGACCACGTCCAGATCGGCAACAAGCCGGGCCGGGGCGGGGCCGTGGTGAGCTTCGACAAGGTCCTGAAGTGGCGCTCCGGCGCTCCGCTGATGGCGGTCTGACCTGCGCAGGGCGGTGTTTCACGTGAAACAGTGCGTTTCACGTGAAACACCGCTCGTGCTCCGCAGCCCTACAGTGCCTGCCAGTCCAGCGTCGTACGCGCCAGCCCCGCCACGTCCGTCAGCAGCGCCAGCCGTGCCGCCCGGATCGCAGGGTCGGGGTCCATGACCAGCACCTCCTCGAAGAAGGTCCCGATCGCCTCGACCAGAGGGGCGGAGACCTCGATCAACGCGCCGAGATCGTCCTCCCGCCCCTGCAGCGCCTGACGCACGGCCTGCGTGCTCTCGGCGAGCGCCAGTTCGGCGGGAGCGGTCAGCAGGGACCCGTCGGCAGCCTCGACACCACCCTCGGGCAGGATGCGCACCACCCGCTGGAAAGCGGCGGCGAGCGCCTCGAACGCCTCGGTGTTGACATGCCGCTCCAGCGTGGTGAGCGTGCGATCGCCGTGGGCGGGCCGGTCGGCCCACACCAGGACGGCCTGGACGAGCCGGTGCTCGTGCCCGGCGTCCGTGAGCTGCTGCTCGTAGCGCCGGGTGATGAGCTCGGCGGCTTCGGCGACCCGTTCGGCGGGCACCTCGACGCCCTGCGCGGCATACCGTACGGCCGCCGCGCGCAGGCCCTCGCTGACCCGCACCCCGGCGACGGCGGGCACGCTCCGCAACACGTTGAGCAACCCGATCGCGGCCCGGCGCACCCCATAGGGGTCGGAGCTCCCGGTCGGCGCGGCGCCGATCAGGAACATGCCCGTCACCAGGTCGAACCGGTCGGCGAGGGACAGCACGGCCCCCGCGTCCCCGGCCGGCAGGGCGCCACCGGCCGAACGGGGCAGCTCCATCTCGGCCAGCGCACGGGCGACCTCGGCGGACTCCCCGGCCCGGCGGGCGTACTCCTCGGCCATGACCCCGGCCAGGCCGGAGAACTCGATCACCATCTGCGAGGCCAGGTCGAACTTGGCCAGCGCGCCGGCCCTCCGCACGACCTCCAGCGACTCCTCCGGGAGCCCGGCCCGTCCGGCCAGGTCCTGGGCGAGGGAGGCGAGCCGGACCGCGCGGTCGGCGACCGTCCCGAGCCGGTCCTCGAAGGTCAGCTTGTCCAGCCGGCGCCGAAACTCCTCCGGCGCCACCTTCAGGTCCGCCCGCCAGAAGAACGCGGCGTCCTCGTAACGGGCCCGCAGCACCGCCTCGTTGCCCGCCCGCACCACGTCGTCGTCGCACAGGGCGTTGGCGAAGGTCACGAAGTGCGGCATGAGCCGGTCGCCGTCCAGCACCGGCAGATAGCGCTGGTGCTTGCGCATCACGGTGGTCAGGACACTCGCGGGCAGTTCGAGGTAGCGCTCGTCGAACGAGCCCCGCACGGCGTACGGGAACTCCAGGATGTCGGTGATCTCGTCGATCAGCCCGGCCTGGTCCTCCACGTCGATGCGCCCGCCCACCTCGGCCGCCGCCTCCAGGGCGCCCCGCACGACCGCGCCGCGCCGGGCCTCACGGTCGAGCAGGATGCCGTGCATGTGCAGGAAGTGCGGGTAGCCCTCGGCGGAGGTCACCCGGACCTCCGGGTAGGGAGCCTGCCGCTGCACCCGCGTGGTGTCGCCGGACGACAGGGAGGACACCACCACGGGCAGCGGGGTGCGCCCCAGCAGCGCGAGCAGCCAGCGCACCGGACGCGAGAACGACAGCCCCGGGTCGCTCCAGCGCATGTTGCGCCCGGCCCGCAGCCCGGAGACGACCTCGGCCAGCAGCTCGCTGAGCACCTCGACGGCCGGACGTCCCTCTTCGTGGCGGGTGACCGCCACGTACTCGACCCCGTTGGCCTCCACGACCCGCACGTCGGCCGGTTCGGCACCCTGGCTGCGGGCGAAGCCCAGCAGCGCGGGCGTGGGAGCGCCTTCCTTGTAGGCGGCGGCGACCTTGGGCCCGCGCACGGTCCGCATGGTGTCGCGCTCGCGCGGCTGCACGCCGTCGACCGTGATCACGATCCGGCGCGGTGTGGCCATCACGTTGATCGCGCCGTGCCCCAGCCGGGTCGCGGCGAGCTTGGCGGTGACCGACTCGCGCACCGCCTCGGTGGTGGCGGGGACGTCGGCGTACGGCAGCTCCTCCACGCCGATCTCGAACAGCAGTGTCTCGACGCCCGGCACCTTGGGCAGCATGGCCCGCTCGGCCGGGGCCGGCGCCGCCGCGCGCCCGAGCGGATGCTCCAGCGCGGCCCGCCGCCGCTCCCACAGCTTGGCCGTCTCGTGCGTCAGCCCGCGCATCAGCGAGAACGCCTTGGCCCGCTCGGTGGTGCTGATCGCCCCGCGCGCGTCGAGCACGTTGAAGGTGTGGCTGCACTTCAGTACGTACGTGTACGCCGGTACGGGCAGCTCCAGGTCCAGCAGGCGCCGGGCCTCGGCCGCGTACGACTCGAACAGCCGGTGGTTGGTGTCGATGTCGGCGTCGTCGAGGTAGTAGCGGCTCATCTCGTATTCGCTCTGCCCGAACACCTCGCCGTAGGTGATCCCCGGCGCATAGGCGATGTCCTTGAAGTGGGACACGCCCTGAAGGTTCATCAGGATGCGTTCGAGCCCGTACGTGATCTCCACCGACACCGGGTCCAGGGCGACGCCGCCGACCTGCTGGAAGTAGGTGAACTGGGTGATCTCCATGCCGTCCAGCCAGACCTCCCAGCCCAGCCCCCAGGCACCGAGCGCGGGAGAGGCCCAGTTGTCCTCGACGAACCGCACGTCGTGCGCGTTGAGATCGACACCCAGGGCGCGCAGACTGCCCAGGTACAGCTCCTGCGGGTTGCCCGGATCGGGCTTGAGGATCACCTGGAACTGGGTGTGGGTCTGCAGGCGGTTGGGGTTCTCGCCGTAACGCGAGTCGTCCGGCCGCACGCTCGGCTCCACGTAGGCGACGCTCCACGGCTCGGGACCCAGCACCCGCAGGGCCGTGGCCGGGTTGGCCGTACCGGCTCCGACCTCGGTGTTCAGCGGCTGCGTGATCATGCAGCCGTTGTCGCTCCAGTACTTCTGCAGGGTGAGGATGGCGTCCTGCATGGTCAGCGCCGTCGATACGTTCGTCATGGTGATCGCGCCTGTTCCCCGAGTCGGACCGGCAAGGTCGGCCATGATCTCATACGTCAACTTGCGCTGACCTGCTGTTTCTTGCCGACCGGGCGCGGACCTCAGGGGAGCGCCGCAAAAGGGCGCCCTACGGCTCCGCCGCGGGGGTGCGGCCGGCTCCCGCACCCCCGCATCCGGAACTCAGCCCTTGACGGACGCCATCCAGGCCTCGACCTCATCCGACCGGCGAGGCAGCGCCGCACTCAGGTTCCGGTTGCCGTCCTCCGTCACGAGGATGTCGTCCTCGATCCGTACCCCGATGCCCCGGTACTCCTCCGGCACGGTCAGGTCATCGGCCTGGAAGTACAGCCCGGGCTCCACGGTCAGGCACATCCCCGGCTCGAGGACACCGTCGACGTACGCCTCGACCCGCGCGGCAGCGCAGTCGTGCACGTCCATGCCGAGCATGTGCCCGGTGCCGTGCAGCGTCCAGCGCCGCTGCAGACCCAGCTCCAGCACCCGCTCCACGGGCCCCTCGACGAGCCCCCACTCGACGAGTCGCTCGGCCAGCACCCGCTGGGCGGCGTCGTGGAAGTCGCGGTACTTCGCGCCCGGCCTCACCGCCGCGATCCCGGCTTCCTGGGCCTCGTACACGGCGTCGTAGATCTTGCGCTGGATGTCGTCGAAGCGGCCGTTGATCGGCAGCGTCCGCGTGACATCCGCTGTGTAGTACGTGTGCGTCTCCACACCCGCGTCGAGCAGCAGCAGCTCGCCCGAGCGCACGGCTCCGTCGTTGCGCACCCAGTGCAGCGTGCAGGCGTGCGGCCCGGCCGCGGCGATCGTGCCGTAGCCGACGTCGTTGCCCTCGACGCGGGCGCGGAGGAAGAAGGTGCCCTCGATGTACCGCTCGGAGGTCGCCTCGGCCTTGTCGAGGACCTTCACCACGTCCTCGAAGCCGCGCACGGTCGAGTCGACCGCCTTCTGCAGCTCGCCGATCTCGAACTCGTCCTTGACCAGGCGCGCCTCGGAGAGGAAGACCCGCAGCTCCTCGTCCCGCTCGGCGGTGACCTTGTCGGTCAGGGCCGCCTCGATGCCGGCGTCGTACCCGCGCACGACCCGCACCGGTCCGGTGGCCTCGCGCAGGGCGCCGGCCAGCTCGCGGACGTCGGAGGCGGGGATGCCGTACAGCTTCCCGGCCTCGGTGAGGGAGTGCCGGCGGCCGACCCACAGCTCGCCCTGGCCGTCCAGCCAGAACTCGCCGTTCTCGCGGTCGGAGCGCGGCAGGAGGTAGATCGTCGCCTCGTGGCCCTCGGCCGTGGGCTCAAGGACCAGGACGCCGTCCTCGGTCTGGTTGCCGGTGAGGTAGGCGTACTCGACGGAGGCGCGGAAGGCGTACTCGGTGTCGTTCGAGCGGGTCTTCAGGTTGCCCGCGGGGATCACCAGACGCTCGCCCGGGAAGCGCGCGGACAGCGCGGCCCGGCGGGCGGCGGTCTCGGCGGCCTGGGGGATGGGCTCGAGGTCGCGCAGCTCGGTGTCCGCCCAGCCGCTCTTCATGTTCTCGGCCAGCTCGTCGGACACGCCCGGGTACAGTCCGTTCTTCCGCTGCTTGATCGGCTCTTCGCTCTCGTCCGGGGTCGCCGGTGTGAGCTCCTCGGCCACGGTCATCCTCCTCGATAACGGCACTGGACCACCGTCCACTGTACGGCGGTGGGGAAGGGGCCCAGGGCGGTGACGAGGAGCGTTACCCGAACCGGACCGCCAGCAGCACGACGTCCTCCGCACCGTCGGCCGCGTCCAGCCCGTCCGGCAGCACGCTTCGCAGAACGTGGTCGGCGATGGCACCGGGCTCGCCGCGCAGGGCCCGGGGCACCGACGCCGCCGCCGCGTGCAGCCGGGCGAAAGCGCGGTCGGTGGCCTCGCCGGTGCGGTGCAGCAGCCCGTCGGTGTAGAGCAGAACCGTCTCTCCAGGCTCGGCGAGGATCTCCACGCTGGGCGCCTCCCAGCAGGCGAGCATGCCCAGCGGGGCGGAGACGGACGTCTCGGCGAACTCGGTACGGCGCTGTCCGATCAGCAGCGGCGGGCTGTGCCCGGCACCGGCCAGCGTGATCTTGCGCGCGGCCGGCTCGCAGTAGCCGAACAGTGCGGTGGCCGACCGGGCCGGTTCGGTCAGCCGCAGCAACAGCTCCAGATCGGACAGGACGGCGACCGGATCCTCCCCCTCCATCACGGCGTACGCGCGCAGCGACGCTCGCAGCCGCCCCATCGCGGCGACCGCGCTGGGACCCGAGCCCGTGACGGATCCGACGGCCAGACCGAGGGCGGAGTCGGGCAGCGGCAGCGCGTCGTACCAGTCGCCTCCGCCGCGCGGGCCGGTGCGGTGCCGAGCCGCGAGCTGGACGCCGGGAACCCGGGGCAGCCGCGCGGGCAGCAGCTCCTCCGACATCGTGGCCATGGACGTGCGGGTGCGTTCCAGTTCGAGGAGGCGGGCCAGGTGCTCGGCGGCGTACCGCGCGTAGAGCCCCGCGAGATGGCGCTGCCGCTCGCCCGGTTCGGCGGGCTCGTCGTAGAGCCAGACGGCGGCGCCGAGGCGGACGGCGGTGCCGGGGGTCAGGGGGAGCGCGTAGCTGGCGGCGTAGCCGAGGCGGGCCGCGACCTCGCGGTGGCGGGGGTCGAGCCCCTCCTGGGCGAAGAGGTCGGGCTCGGCGATGCCGTCCTCGTCGCCGGGCAGCCCGTCGAGGATCCGGCCGTAGGACAGGGCGCTGCGCGGCACGGTCTCGATGTGGCCGAGATCGGCGCGGGCGAGGCCCAGGCCGGTGGTGGTGTCGGGGCCGAGTCCGTCCCCGGGTTCCAGGACGACGAGGCCGCGCCGGGCACCCACCAGGGCGGCGCCGGCCCGCAGCACCTCCTGGAGCGCCTCGTCGAGCGTGGTGGTGCGGGCCAGGCGTTCGGTGAGCTCGTGCAGGGTGGTGAGGTCGGAGACCCAGCCGGCGAGTCGGTCCTGGAGCACGGCACCGGCAGGGGCGGGGGGGTTCGCGGGTACGGCCGGGGGCGAGCCCGCCGCCACGGGCGCGACAGTGTGTGCGGGCGCCGGAACCGTTGAATCGATTCCGGCCACTTTCGGAGGGTGCGGAGCGTTCATGGCGTCCGGCCTTCCCACCGGCACGTACTGCTCAAAAGCATCGCAAACCCCCATGTCATTCTGCGTCGCTAGCAGTGTCTCCACATGTACACGCACTCGTGAGGAGATGTCCAGCATTGTCCTGCTGGGATTCCTGGTGTCCGTGTGATGCGAGGGGACAACTTCCCTTCCTCTTGCGGAAATGCAAATTTGGCTTAAAACTGCCTCAGGGGACGGCTTATTGCGGTCGACTGGGGCTGCTCGACGGAGCGTCACAACGGTCGTGATGGGTACGTACTCGGTGAAGGCCAGGGGTGGTTGGGAACCACCCGGAACCTGGTGACGGAACCGGGCGTCCTATCCACCGACGACCGTGCCCCATCCTCCCGTGGCGGAGGCGGAGAGAAATACGCGCGACGGCAAACGCCATACTTCGCCACCCCCTACGCCAGCCCGTGCTTTCGACAGACGCAGTATGGGCGGGACGGCCGCGGAGGCAGCCCAAGCTCGGCCCATAGGGGTTCCCCTTGCTTCGCGCAGGGGTGTGATGCGCCAACAGGTACGCACAGTGAAGTGATCGACACATGATGTGATGTGGACCACGGTGTTGCCAGGCGTGCAACGGAAAGGAACGAGCGCTCATGCGCGAGATCCTCGGAAGGCGACGCAGGCTCCTGCCCCAGCGCAGCGACGGGAAGCCTGAGCTGATCGACGCGGCCCTGACCTACGCGACGCAGTGGCAGTGGCCCGTACTCCCGGGCGTGGCGGCGGACCCGCAGGGGCACTCCCGCTGCAGCTGCCCCGACCCCGACTGCACGGTGCCCGGCGCGCACCCCTTCGACCCCGGCCTCCTCGCGGCGACCACCGACGGACGCATGGTGCGCTGGTGGTGGGCCAACCGGCCGACCGCGCCCATCGTGCTGGCCACCGGCGGTCACGCGCCCTGCGCGGTCTCGCTGCCGGCCCCGGCGGCCGCCCGCGCCCTCAAGGCGCTCGACCAGACGGGCATGCGGCTCGGCCCGGTCGTCGCCTCCCCCGCCCGCTGGGCGATCCTCGTCAAGCCGTACTCCATGGAGCAGCTCGGGGAACTGCTCTACGCCAAGGACTTCGTGCCCGGCTCGCTCCGCTTCCACGGCGAGGGCGGCTACCTGGCACTGCCGCCCTCCGAGACCGGCCAGGGCGAGATCCGCTGGGAGCGCGCACCGCTGCCCGGCTCGGCCTCGCCGTGGGTGCCCGATGTCGAGGCCGTGGTGGACGCCGTGGTCGAAGCGCTCACTCGTACGGGTGTGAGCGCGCCCGAGTTCTAGGGCTGTCGGGCGCGCCGAGCCCGGCGCCCGCCCAGGCGCGTTAAGTTCCGGAACCATGCGGCGTCACGCCCGGGGCCGCTCCCGGGACCCTCGAAAGATCAGACTGTTCGCCCTCGCGGGCGTCGTGGTGGCGTGCGCGATCGCACTGCCGCTGGCAGCGGCGTCCGCGGGGCAGGTGGAGTCGGCGGGGGCCCAGCGCGCTGCGGTTTCGGTGGGCGCGGGCGCCCGAACGTCCGATACCGGTGCGGCCTCCCGCTCGTCCGGTCTCGGGGCCGGCGCCCGTTCGTCCGATTCCGGTGCCGACTCTCGCTCGTCGGGTTCCCGTCCGGGTACCGACTCTCGCCCGTCGGGTTCCGCTGCCGTACGGCCTTCCGCGCGTGCCGATGGCAAGGCGCCCGGGGCGTCCTCCGGCGCCCCCGGCCTTCCGGCGCTCGGCCAGGGCCTGTCGACCGCCGTGCGGTGCGGTCCCGAACTCGCCTCACCCGACGGCGTCGAGGCGCAGACCTGTGTGGTGACGCAGGGGGCGCAGACGTGGGCGCGGACCTACTACCGCAATACGACGGGTGGGGCGCTGGACGCCACACTGACCCTGATGAGTCCCGGCGATCGCACGGTGCGGATGAGGTGTGCCCTGGAGGCGGGGGACGAGCCGGGAACGTGTGAGACGCCCCGGGAGCCCGCACGCGGGAAGCCGGCGGCGTACACGGCCGTCGCGGAGTTCGCCGAGCGGGGCGGGCGGGGGCCGCTGCTGCTGCGCTCGGGAAGCAACTAGCCTGCGCAAAAGGGTAGTTGAGGATCCGCTGCGTGCCGTGAACGGAAGCGGAGACGCAAAGACCCGGTTGCTGGCGACGGGGGATGCACCAGCAACCGGGCTACGGGAACGGTAACAAGAGATCGGCGGTTCGCAAATTCGAACTCGCCTTTCCGGTCACCGACTGGCTTGTCCGCAACGGGAGTTGTGATCCGACGGGGCGCACGAGGCCGACCGGCCGGGGGCCGGCCGGCACGATCCCGGAGCGGCCGTCAGCTGAGCGTGACCTGCCGGTTGGTGAGACCGCCACGGGCGCGGCGCTCGTCCGCGGTGAGCGGCGCGTCCGTCGCCAGGGCGGCGGCGAGGCGCTCGGCGAACTCCGCCGCGGGCTTCTCCACGTCCTCGGCGGTGACCCCGCTGGGCAGGTCCCACACCGGCACCGTGAGCCCGTGAGCACGGAACGAACCCACCAGGCGAGTGCCCTCGCCGAGGCTGGAACGGCCCGCGGCGTGCAGCCGGGCGAGGGCGTCCAGCAGCAGCTCCTCGGCGTGCGGCATGACCCATCGCAGATGGTTCTTCTCCGGCGTCTCGCACCAGTACGCGGCGTCCACGCCCTGGAGCTTGACGGTCGGGATGGCCGCCGAGTTGGCCCGCTCCAGGGAGGCGGTCACGTCGGGCGTGGCGTTCTCCGGGTCCGGCACCCAGAACTCGAAGCCGCTGTGCACTTCTGGCTCGAAGGCGCCGTCGGGGGCGAGCAGATCCTGCAGCCGAGGACTGCCGGCCGGGGCGCGGCGGCCCTGGACGGGCGTGCCGGGCTGGGCTTCGAGGGCGCGCTGAAGGGTGTCGGCGAGGTCGCGGCTGATGTCACCGGAGGAGGTGTCGTTCTGCAGGCCGAGCAGGACCGAGCCGTCGTCGCGACGTAGTGCCGGCCATGCCATGGGAAGGACCGTGGCCAGGGTGACCGCCGGGACGCCCTCGGGCAGGCCGTCCTTCAGGGTCAGCTCGACCGTGGCCGCCGGGACCAGCTCGCGCAGGGCCACCCAGTCGCACTCGCCGGGCAGGCCCTCGAAGGGGCGGTGCACCAGCTCGGTGGCGGCGTGCGAGGCGGCCCGGCCGTGACAGGCCTTGTAGCGGCGGCCGCTGCCGCAGGGGCAGGGCTCACGGGCGCCGACGACCGGAACGTCTCCCTCGGCACCTGCGGTGCGGGCCCCGCCCGTGGTCTGCGGGCGCTTGGCCTTCGTCTGGGGTCGCTGCTTGGCCATCGATGGGTCTCCCGGTTACGGCTCGTCTCGTACGGTCGCGAGCCTAGCCGTTCGTGACCCGGGCCACGGGGTCCTGTGGACAACACCCGACCCGCGCGGCGTACGCGCCCGATCCCCTCGGCCACCGTCCCGGTCGCCGCGCGTCTCGGTCCTGGCCGGTGTCAGTCCATGTCCTCGAAGGCGTCCGCGAAGTCCAGCCCGGGTATCTGGGAGACCGCGGGCGCGGCGACGCGCGTCGCGAAGTCGTCGCGGCGGTGGCCGGCGTCCGGATCGTGCACGTCGTCGTGGACGATGACCCACACGGTGACCTCACCGCGGATGCCGTCCCGTACGCCCCAGTCGTCGGCGAGGGCGGTGATGATGTTCAGCCCGCGGCCGCCGTGCGCCGTGACCGACGGGGTCGCGGGGGCGGGGCGGGTCGGGCCGCCGCCGTCCGTGACCTCCACGACGAGCCGGCCGGCCGGCTCCACGCGCCACGCCGCACGGACGTCACCGTCACCGGACAGCGCGTCGCCCAGGGGTCTGCCGTGCTTGCACGCGTTGCTCAAGAGCTCGGAAAGGATCAGTACGGCGTCGTCGATGACCGATTCCGCGACTCCACCTCCGCGCAACTGCGTACGCATCCGGTGTCGCGCTTCCCCCACGCCCGCAGGGCCATGGGGAACGGCCATGCTCGACGACGTGGGCACCTCCTGTGCCACCACCAACGCCACCCCCGAGACCTCCTTCGCCCCACGCCACGGTGTGGATGCCCCATTGGCCTGTACCGGAAACCGGCCAATCCACGCCCGGTGACGCATTCACCACGACCGAATACGGATCGAACGCGCCGGAGCACTCCCTGTAATCAGTGGCTGGAAATCGTCGGTGTGGCGGAGAAGCGAGGATCCCGCCCGGCGCGGTGCGGGGTCAAGAGGTGTGCGTGGGGCTGGTGGGGCGTGAGAGGCCGGTCGCGCCGGGGCCGGACGTCAGCGGCCGAGCTGGTCCAGCACCGCGCGCGGGCGGTTGGTGATGATGGCGTCCACGCCCAGCTCCACGCAGTGGTCGACGTCCCGGGGCTCGTTCACGGTCCACACGTGCACCTGGTGGCCGGCCTGCTTCAGCCGCTCGATGTACGTGGGGTGGTTGCGCACGATGCGGAGGGAAGGACCCACGATCCGCACGCCCGGCGGCAGCCGTCCGTCGCGCAGCCTGGGTGAGAGGAACTGCGTCAGGTAGACCGTCGGAAGCGTCGGCGAGGCGGCCCGCACGCGGTGCAGGGAACGGGCCGAGAAACTCATGACCCGTACCTGCGACTCGGCGGCGGAGGCCGGGGCGTCGAGGCCGAACCGCTTCAGCAGGTCCAGCAGCCGGTCCTCGACCTGCCCGGCCCAGCGCGTGGGGTGCTTGGTCTCGATGGCCAGTTCCACGCGGCGTCCCGCGTCGGCGACGAGTTCCAGCAGCCGCTCCAGGGTGAGCACGGACGTCGCCTCGCGGTCCTCGGGTCGGTGCTCCCAGTCGGGCTCCTCGTCGCGCCCCTTCCAGGCCTCGCCCGTCTTCCAGGAGCCGAAGTCCAGGGCGGCGAGGTCGGCCAGCTCCAGTGCGGAGACCGCGCCGCGGCCGTTGGACGTACGGTTGATCCGGCGGTCGTGGACACACACCAGGTGGCCGTCGGCGGTCAGGCGCACATCGCATTCGAGGGCGTCCGCGCCGTCCTCGATGGCCTTGGTGTACGCGGCCAGGGTGTGTTCCGGGGCGTCCTCGGAGGCTCCGCGGTGGGCGACGACTTGAATCACGTGCTGTCGTGCGTGGGTCACCGCGTCATGGTGCCACCGAGTGCGGGTACGCGTCCGGTCGGACGGACTCGACGGAGACGCAGGTCCGGACGGAGGCATTGGGATTGCATCCTTTTCGCCGGTAATGACCTATATAAAGAATGGCCTCGGACGCACAGGCACCGCTTATGGTGCCCTGACGGCCGGTGGGAAAAGCTGACGGCATACAAAGGGACAAGCTCAGCTGTATCGCGCCGGACCCGTCGACCGGCGTGAAAAAGCGTGAACGCATGCGACCCGGAAACGGCCGTGGATCTAGGAGAGAAGCTGTGAGCACCGAGAACGAGGGCACCGCGGTACCCCCCGCCCCGTCCGCACCCCCCGTGCCGGTGGACGCTCCCGCTGCCTCGGCGCCCCAGGGACAGGCCCCCCAGGGGCCCTACGGGCAGGACGCTCAGGGGCAGGCCCCCCAGGGGCAGGGCGGCGCCGGCCACCCCGGCTCCTCTTCCGCCCCCGACCCGTCCTGGCCCCCGCCCCCGCCGCCGACCGCCCCGTACGGCGACGGCGGTTCCGGGTCCGGAGCGGGCGGCTGGGGTGCGTCGTACCAGCAGCCGGCGCCGGCGTCCGGGCGCAGGCGCGGCGGTCTGGTCGCCGCGGTGCTGGTGGCCGCGCTGGTCGCGGGCGGCGTGGGCGGCGGGCTCGGGTACGTGCTGGCGAAGGACAACGACGAGAGCACCGGTTCGACGACGGTCTCCGCCTCCTCCAACGGCGGCGACGTCAAGCGCGACCCGGGCACGACCGCGGGTGTCGCCGCCAAGGCGCTGCCGAGCACGGTCACGATCGAGGCCGAGAGCACCAGCGGCGAGGGCGGCACCGGCACGGGCTTCGTCTTCGACAAGCAGGGCCACATCGTCACCAACAACCACGTGGTGGCGGACGCGGTGGACGGCGGCAAGCTGACGGCGACCTTCCCCAGCGGCAAGAAGTACGACGCCGAGGTGGTCGGTCACGCGCAGGGCTACGACGTGGCGGTCATCAAGCTCAAGAACGCCCCCTCGGACCTGAAGCCGCTCACCCTCGGCGACTCGGACAAGGTCGCCATCGGCGACTCGACCATCGCGATCGGCGCCCCGTTCGGCCTGTCCGACACGGTGACGACGGGCATCATCAGCGCCAAGAACCGCCCGGTGGCCTCCAGCGACGGCAGCGGCAGCCAGGCGTCGTACATGAGCGCCCTGCAGACCGACGCCTCGATCAACCCGGGCAACTCCGGCGGTCCGCTCCTGGACGCGCGGGGCAACGTCATCGGCATCAACTCCGCGATCCAGTCCACCGGCAACGGCGGCTTCGGCACCGGGCAGTCGGGCTCGATCGGCCTGGGCTTCGCCATCCCGATCAACCAGGCCAAGTACGTCGCCCAGGAACTGATCAAGAACGGCAAGCCGGTGTACGCGAAGATCGGCGCTTCAGTGTCGCTGGACGACGGCTCCGACGGTGCGCAGATCACCGACCAGGGCGCGGGCGGCGCGGCACCGGTCGAGCCGGGCGGCCCGGCGGCCAAGGCGGGCCTCAAGCCGGGCGACGTCATCACCAAGCTCGACGACCGGGTGATCGACTCCGGCCCGACCCTGATCGGCGAGATCTGGACGCACCAGCCCGGCGACAAGGTCACGATCACCTACGAGCGCGGCGGCAAGCAGCACACGGTCGACGTCACGCTCGGCTCCCGCGTCGGCGACAACTGATCCACACCCGCCCGCACCGACCCGTTACCCTTGTCCCCGCGCCGCCGATCACGGCCGGCGCGGGGAGGTGTGCCCGAGCGGCCGAAGGGAACGGTCTTGAAAACCGTCGTGGCAGCGATGTCACCGTGGGTTCAAATCCCACCGCCTCCGCGCAGGTCATAGATGTTGCAGGTCAGAAGGGGTGCCTCTCGATGAGGGGCGCCCCTTCTGCATGCGCCTGTCTCACCTTGATCCGGCCCTGTCGCGTTGTGGATCAGTGCGGGTGGACCAGGCGTGGACCACGAAGGCGCGAGAAGTAGCAGGTCAGGCGTGGTCTGGGTCACGGGTGGCATCTCGGTCCACCGCGGTTAGTATGCCGCCCCCTGGCCGGTCCCACTCCCATGCCCTCAGGCCAGTCGTGCCCGGCCTCTGGCATGAGGTGTCAGCCCCATGGGCTTGACCGTCACCTATGTCACAGCGTGGCTCCGGAAAAGCGGGATAGCGGGATAAAACTGGGCGCGACGAGAGAGGAAGAAAGGTGGACTGGAGACAGTTCGCCCAGCAGATGGCGTCGATGGCACGGGATCTGCTGGCTCAGGATTCGGTGGCAACCACACTGGAACGGATCACCGCTTCGGCCACCGAGCTGGTCGACGGTTGTGACGCGGCGGGCATTCTCGTGCTGCACGGCACGAAGGTCGAAACCCTAGCTCCCACACACGAGCTGGTAACCGATAACGACCGGCTCCAAGAACGCCTCGGACAAGGCCCCTGCTTCGACGCCGCCCACAGCTCGCACGGCGAGCGAGTATTCCGCATCGCCGACCTCACCAGCGAGCAGCAGCGGTGGCCCGCCTACGCCCCCCTGGCCCACAAGCTCGGGGTGGGCAGCATGATGGGCTTCCTGCTGTTCACCGACGACGAAGACCTCGGCGCCCTGAACCTCTACTCACGCGAACCCGGCAAGTTCACCGCCACGAGCGAGATGGCCGGCCTGCTGCTGGCCTCCCACGCCGCAGTCGCATTCTCCAGCGCCCGCACCCACGCCCAGCTGGAGCAGGCCGTCGCCACCCGCCACACCGTCGGCGAAGCCATGGGCATCCTCATGGGTGCCCGCCGCCTCACCGAAGACCAAGCCTTTGACGTTCTGCGCCGCTACTCGCAGGAGCAGAACATCAAACTTCGTGAGGTCGCAAGCCGTATCTGCGAACAAGGCACCCTCTGACCTCTGCGGCCAAGCTTGCACGAGCAGCGGACGGGCGCCGCCCTGCATCGATGGGGCGGCGCCTTGGTTACCGGGTTGCTCGGTTCAGTCGCTGTCGGCAGCCTCCAAGGCCCGTTCGATCTGCTGGTTCGCCCGCTGCTGATTGCGGTGAATCGCCTTGGCGTAGAAGCGGAAGAGGACAGCGATGCTGTGGCCGGCCCTCCGCGCCACCTCGGCCGGGGAGACGCCGGACTCAAGCCAGAGCGAGACGCCCGCGTGGCGCAGGGAGTACGGCACCTCAGCCAGGGGGGAGGCCGCTTCGGACTCGGTCAGCACCGCCAGTCGAGCCACCTTCCAAACCTCCCCGTACTCCTTGGAGAGCAGACCGCCACCCTGGGCCGCACGGAACAGCCGACCGTCTTCAGACGTGCCGAACTCCTTGATGTGCTCGCGGACCAGGCGCACCAGGACGGGGGGAATCGGTACCGGCCGGGTCGCCTTGCGAGCCCGCTTCTTCAGGCCGCGCGTATCGAACGACTCACCGGTGTCGGTCCATCCAGAGCCGACGCGGGGCGTGCTCGTCGACAGCAGCACTTCTCCCCAGCCTTCTGCGGGCAAGGTGAAGTCCTCTTCCCGAAGGTTGGCCGCCTCTCCAGGACGGTTGGCCGCGTAGTAGAGGCACCCGAAGAACGCCATCAGGTGCCGTCCGCGTGCCCCCTGCTCGCCCACGGCGTCGATCAGCGCCTTCGCCAGCTTCGGGCCGGGCACGAACCGGAAGTCGATCTCGTCGTCCGTCTCGGGCGGGGTCCAGTCGACCTTGTCGAGGGGAAGGGTTGTCAGCAACTCCCGTTCCACCGCGTATCGGAGGCAGTTGCTGAAGACCGTCCGCTTGCGGTTCACCGTGTTCTCGGCAGCAGGCGTGCCGTCCTGCTTCAGCTTCAGCGCGTCGAGCGCCGTACGCACCACCGAGGGCGTGTTGAGCGCGGTGATGTCGACGGACTTTCGGCTGATCCAGTTGAGCGCCGCCACGATGCCGTCGGGAGGTTCCTCGACGTCGATACGGGGCTTCAGAGTCCCGTCGTCGCCGAGGACGAAGCGGTAGACCCACGAGTAGAGGGCGATGCGGAGCACCTTGGGAGCGGGGGCCGCGCGGTTGTCCTTGATCAGCTTCGGCGTGATGGTGGCCAGCGTGTCAGCGATGCTCGCGCGGTGCTTGGCCGAGGCGCCGGGCCACTTCATCTCGGCATAGGCGCGAGTGTGGGCGTACCAGGTCGTGGAGTTGAGCGCTTGCACCTCGGAGGCGGGCAGGCCGGTTTCCGTGTCGAACTGCTCGCGGTTGCGCAGAGCGGCAAGCAGCTCCGAGCGCCGACCGTCGGCCTGAGCCTTGATCTTGTAGCTCTTGGAGAAGGGCCGGGGGCCGACCCGCCAGCGGAGCTGATAGGCGGCTGCACGGTTGGGGCGCTTGCGGATGCCCCAGACCTGTACGTCGTAGGTCAGCACGCTTCCTGCACCTCGCAGGAGTCGAACCAGGCGTCGAGGTCGGCCCGGCGTATGCGGATCTGGCCGTTGGGAAGCTTCAGATGCCTGGGCGCCTGGCCCCGAGCGCGCATGCGGTAGAAGGCTGCGCGGGACACCCCGATCTCAGCCAGCGCTTCCCCCAGCTTCAGCGTCTTCCTGTCGGCCTTGGTCGGAGTGGTCACAGCCATGGATCTCCTTCGGACTTGATGCGTTGGGCATGGGCGATGTCGTGGCGGACCTGGGCGGCGAGCAGTTCCTCGCCGGGGCGGTAGCCGCTGGCGAGGTAGGTCCACGAGGAGGCGGTGACGAGGCTGGTCTCGTCGGTGGCGGGAAGGCCGACGCGGGCACGGGAGGCTTCGGCCTGGGCGAGGCGCCAGGCGCGGCGTACGTCGCGGAGGGCGCCGAGGGTGGTGGAGTAGGCGCGTGACTTGCTGGAGAAGTGGCCGCGGAAGCCGAGCATGTGGGCCCACTTCCAGAGCTTGAGTTCGGCGAACTCCGGCAGGTGACCGAGGGCCCAGGCGGTACGGATCATCTGCCGTACGTGCTGCTGTACGGGGAGGGCCTTGATGGGTTCGGCCTGTCCGGTGCCGTCGCAGTCTGGGCACCGGTCATGGAAGCGGTCAGGACCGAGTACGTAGCCGCGTCCGGCGCAGGGGCGGCACCTCAAGGTGCGGTCCACGGTGCCCGTGCCTTCAGCGCTCTTGGTCGCGTACTTGGCGACGTATCCGGCGACCTTGGCATCGGTGAGTTCGCCGTCGCCCAAGGCGGAGATCTGGTCGACCTTGAACCGGTCGCCCCACTTGATCACGCGCTCACCGATGGCGTCAGACTCGACAGTGAGCCGGGCCCGCTCAACCGCCAGACCCACAGCGACCTGGAGGGCGTCGAAGGTGGCCCAAGGCGGAGGCGAGGTGGTGTGGCCGTCGGGTCCGTCGAAGCGGATCACGGCGTGGAAGTGGACCAGGCCGCGCTTCTGGTACTCGGCGACCTTGGCGAAGGAGACGCGGAGAGCGGAGTTCAGTGCCTTCTGCGTCATGCCGAGGTGCTCAGCCAGGGCGCGGCGTAGGTAGGTGGTGAAGCGCCCCCACAGCTGCCCCGCGTGGGCGTTCCAGAGCACGGCGCCCGTGTAGTCGTATGTGGCCGGGTCCAGCGGGGTGCCCAAGGTGGGGTCGTCCTCGGTGTGATGGCTGCCGCAGCCGCAGGGGCGGGTCTTGCCCGTGCTGTCGGTCTTGCGGTTGTGCACGGGGCCGAAGGACGGGGCAGTGAGGGTGACGAAGGCGCGGGGGTGGTCGCGGACGGTTTCGGCGACGTTCTTGCCGCCGGACAGTCCGGCCCTGATCAGGTGGTAGGTGTCGGCGGCGTAGACGCGGGAGCAGGCGGGGCAGCGGGAGGCACGGCGGTTGCCGCAGGTGGTCAGGAGGCGTCCGGAGGGCTCGTCTTCGGAGCGGTAGGAGCGAACTACTTCCTTGGTCGCCGAGTCGGTGGTGATCGTCCAGCCGTGGAGGTTGACGGGGTTCGTGCAGCCGCGCAGGTTGCGGACCTGTTCCGTGACGCGGTTGAAGTCGTTGGTGTTGGCCAGCTCGATCAGGTCCCGCAGGCCGGCGCTGACGACGTGCCGCAGGTCGAGGGGGCGGCGCATGAGTGGCGGGGTGTCCTTTCTGGCGTCAAGGTGGGCCCGCGGGCAGCAGCGATTCAGTGCGCTCGGGCTGCTGCCCGCAGGCATGGCGGGGCGCCCAGGGGAGGGGCGGGGATCGTGGAGCCGGAGAGGCCGGCGGAGGGTGCTGCCCTACAGGGCGGCGTGCAGGGCAGTGGCCATGGGCAGGCCGATGCCGAGTCGCGTCTTCAGCTGGGCCGGAGTGATCGCTTCTCCGTGCTCGGCGTGATGGGACGCGGCGATGGAGCGTGCTTCGGTCAGCAGCGGCTCAGGCACCTTCGGTGCAGGCGGGGCGGGACTCGGGGCGGTGCGTGGAGTCACTGAGGTCGGGACGGGGCCCGAAGCGACGGGCGGAACCAGGTCGGCGGGCGGTGTGGCAGCCGGGGCCTTGACGACGGCCGTTACGGGCTCTGCTTCGGACACCGTTGCTTTGGAGGCCGAGTCAGCGGAGCGCGAGACGGTCTGGAAGGCGCGCAGCAGCTGCGGCCCGACCGTGCCCCAGCCCAGCAAGAGCAGAGGAGCCACGGCGTCCACGGCTGCCCGGCCGTAGTGTCCGGCAGCGATGGGTTCGGCGACGTTCAGGGCCAGCGTCAGCAGTCCGGAGAAGTGCATCAGCCGAGTAGCGGCTGTCATCTGTTCGGCAGGCAGACCGCGCAAGGAGAGGTAGCGCAGGGCAACCAGCAGGCCGACCACGGAAAGATCCACCATCGGGGCGATGAGCGGTGCGATCGGTGCGGGGATGCCCAAGCGAAGGGCGAGAGACCAGACGTTGCCGAAGGAGAAGACGAAGGCCAGCACGGCAATGATGATCAACACGGCGGTGATGGTGCGCTGAGTGATCCGGTCCTCTGTCAAGGGATTCACCTCCCTTCAGTGCTGTGTGACGGGCCCTGGGTCGAGGGTCAGGCGGCGTCGGCGGCGGGCTTCTTCAGATCGACTTCCTTGTCCCACATGCGCGGGCCCAGGAGGGCTTCCAGGAGCGCGGAGGGGTCGGCGGTCAGGCGGGCGGTGCTGTCGGCGATGCGGGCTGCATCGGCGTCGGAGACGTACGGGGTGCGGATGCGGGTGAAGCCGGGCTGCGACTGGTGGTTCATCGAGGCGACGCCGACATAGGTCGGGTCCTGGAGGTTGACCGGGTTGGCATCGGGCCACTCCCGGATCTCCTCGCCCAGTGCGGCGACAGCGGCCTCAACGGTCTTCTGGGCGAAGCTCAGGCCTACGGGGCACACGTCACGGATGAAGGTCGGGATCGCATCGCCGGTGGATTTCTGTGTGGCGAGGATGACGAGCATCCCCACCGAGCGGCCCTTTTTCACCAGGTCCTCGACGAGCCGGGCGTTCTCCGCAGCGAGAGCGGCGAGCTTCTTGGTCTTCGGGTCGCTGCCCTTGTGGTCGCGGAAGTACGTGTGTGCTTCGTCGATAACCAGCACGACCAGCGGCCAGTTCTCCGACGGGCCCTCATCCCACATGGACTTCACGCCGAGCGCCTTGCGTACCCAGGTCGACCGGAGGCGCCGCAGTTCCACCAGGTCCCGGAACAGCTTGTTGGCCTCTTCCAGGTCGTCCCCGACGAAGGCGAACATGCGCTGCACCCAGTCGGCATAGTCACCTTCGTATGCGGCGGACACCTTGCCGTCCGCGCAGGCGAATTGCACGCAGGGGGAAGGCGCCCAGTCCGAGAGAAGCCGGTTGATCAGGCTCGTCTTGCCGAAGCCTGGGAGGCCGGCCACGGTCACTCCGGGCACCTGTGTGAGGTCTACCGAGACCGGCTGTGCGTATTCGTCCAAGCCCAAGTCCCACTGGGCCGTCTCGTCCGGCACGTCCCCCGTGGGTCGGTGCTCAGTGGGGAGCTTTAGCGGATCGAGTCGCACGCCCCGGATGATGACCTGTCCGGGCTTGTCCTGCGTGATCGCGACCCGCGTGCACCTCCAGGCGTCGGCCAGATGCGGGGCCGCCTTCTGGAACTGCGCCAGGCCCACGCCGGGTAGGCAACTCGCACGCGCAATCACGCCGTATGCGTCGTGAGTGACCTTGAGAGCCGGGATGAGGACGCGAGGCTTGATCGGCTTGCCGTCGGTGTTCGCCAGCGACGCGAGTGCAGTCGGAGTCTTGTCCGTGGCCGCCAGCTTGAGCATCGGCGCGAGCCGCTTCCAGCCCCACCGCACCCGAACGGCTTGCCGGATGGACTGCCGGGTCATGGCGTCGGCGCGCAGGTAGCGGACTATCCACCACACCGCCCAACCGACGAGGAGCACCAGCGCCATGTCGACCACCAGGGAGCCGTAAGGGAAGGCCCCGTCTGCCGGGCCGTTCGGACCGTTCATTTGCTGCGCTCCAGAGGGTTGTAGAGGAAGGCCGCTAGGGCCGATTCGAGAGCCGCCCGGTCGGCCGAGGCGTCGAGGCGGGGATAGCCGTAGCCGACGAGCACGCCCGCCACCGAGGTCACGAGGGATTCGGTGAACCGGGCGTCCGGCCCGGCGTGAGCCAACGGGTAGTTGCGCTCAGCGCCGGACCGGGGAGCCGTGCCGCTCACGCCGCTTCAGCAGCCGGGACCATCAGGTCCAGTCGGTCCGCGCGGTAGGCGATGCCGTCCGAGAGCGAGCCGTTGAAGATTCGCGCCCACGGCGTGGCGAACAGCTCCACCGGCATGACCGGGACACCGGGCTTGAGGCCGTCAGGGAGACCGGTCTCCGGGACGGTGATCTTCAGCGCTTCGGCGCGGCCCTCCTCCATGAAGAAGAGGGTGATCGTGTAGAGCTTCGCGCCGGTCTCACGGTCGGTGGCGAACTGCGTCTTCTCCTGGTCCGCGTACTTCGGCACCGGCAGGGTTCCGACCATGAACGACGAGGTGGGGAGCAGGCCAACACGGATGCGTGCCATGGGAGTTGCTTCCTTTCGGTTGCGCTCCGCCAGGTGACGGGGCGTGATCACCATTGAACATAGCTGACCTAGCACTATCAAGTGTGTGTGGTGAGCTAGGTGTCGACTGACGTAGGCCACCTATGTCAGTGGGGTGTGCTAGGGGTGCTAAGGATCGCTACTCTTGGGCTATGAGCCCCGCGCCAGAGAGCAAGCAGGACCGTCGGCCGCCGTATCAGCACGCTGCCGACGAGCTTCGGCGCGACATCCTGCAGGGGCGGATCAAGCCGGGCGAGCAGATGCCGTCCATTCGCGAGCTACAGGAACGCTTCGGCGTGGCCAACATGACCGCGAGGGGCGCGCTCAACGTTCTGCGCGACGAAGGCTTGATCTACACGATCCATGGGCGAGGCAGCTTCGTAGCTGACCATGACGCCGCCGGCGAGTTCTCGGCGGGCTACACCCCGCCAGCCTGGTACCTCGCCAACAGGGACAAGACGCCCCCTCAGGCTGAGCAGATGGAGGGAGGCCCCGACGGTTCCGAAGCCACCGGGGCCACCCTCACTGAGATGCTCACTGCTCTACGTGACGAGCTCCGTTCCCTCAGCGCTGATCATCAGGAACTGCGGCGTGAGGTCGAGGAGCTGAAGTCTCAGCAATCGAAGTCGCAGTCCTGAGCTGAGCCACTTCCTCACGTAGTGCTCTGGTCTCCTCGCTGAGGCGACCGACCACGGCCCGCATCTCTTGGATCAGCGCGGCCACTTGATCCGCGTCTTCGAGGTGAATGCTGGTCAACCCCATCTCGTAGTCCGCTATGTGCTCGGCCATGTCTCCCGCTTGCCGCCCGTGCCGTCGATGCGTTTTCGCGCTGCCGCGCTTCCTCCCAGCCGCTGAGCGCCTCCGTGACGTTGAGCGGATCCTTCGCTGATCCGCCATCGCCCTGCCCTGCGGAGCTGTTCAGAGTTTCTTTACTGGATCAAGGCGGCCCGCCTACGGCGGGCCGCGCGCGCTGGCGGCCCGTGGCCGCCGCCGCTCCTTGTCTCCGCCACCGCTCCGGCGGCCCCCCGCCGCTCAGCGCGCACAACCGCCAGGGCGGACAACCAGACCAGCGAGCAACGCGTCCACCGCCGAGCACCAGGACCAGGCCGGGACGAGCCAGGCGTGACCGCGACACCAGACCGCCCACAGTTCCGATCCGCACGACCGATGGTGTCGCAGGGCACGTCGGCAACGCTCATGCAAGATCGAGGACTCGGCCGTGACGTTCGGAAGAAGCGTGGCTGAGGACGGTGAGTGGTTGCTGGAAGCACACGTGGCGGGTGCTCGTTCGTCTCGCCCGCCGTCATGGCTGACTTTCGGTGGCTCAGGTCAAGCCCCTTCCTCGCTGGACAACATGAAGCCGAGGGCCCGCACCCGCATCCGAGCACGCCAACTGCCCCGGCTACCATCGGCACCGGGGTCCTGATCAGGGCTTCCGCGACCGGACCACCCGGAATGCTGTCCAGGCTGAGGGGTGGTCCGGTCTTGCGTTGTTGGTCTTAGTTGTGCGAGCGCCGCCGGGCGAACCGGCTCTAGAGGCGGCTCAGGGCCTTACCCACCTCGTAGATGGTCGGCCGGTCTTCGGGAGCATGGCTGAGCATCGCCTCGATCAACTCGCCCAGCTCATCGGAAGCCTTGACGGGGCGACGTCTGCCCTCGGCCACGGCCTTTCTCTGGACGGGGCGTGGAGCGTGGTCCGGGTACTCGATAGCCCGCCAACCAGTGGCCGAGATGAGCAGCGAGGCGCCGAGGGCGTAGACGTCGGCTTCCGGCGTGGGCTCGGCTTCACCCGTGGCGAGCACGCTGCGCGCGATCTCCGGTGCCTCGTAGTGGACGAGGCAGCCGCGGAACGGGAAGTCGTACCCTTCCGGGACGTGGCCGCCTCGGGCTAGAGCCAGGTCGATCAGATGCGTCCGCTCCGGCCCGACGATGAAGTGGGCGGGCTGTACGTCGCCGTGGGCCCAGCCCTTGGCGTGCAGTTCGGCCAGGACCTCGACACAACCCAGCGCCACACGGGCGTCCGGTGCGATGGACGGATCCTTCCTACGGAAGGGCTCCCACAGCTGGTGCAGGTCCGGCCCTTCATGCCACGGCTGGAAGTTCCACGTCCCGCGCTCCCATTCTCCGTACGCGAAGTCGTCGCATCCGAGCCGATGCAGCACGGCACCCTCGCGGGCGGGCGCGAGGGCGGTCCAGGGCTGGGCGGGCCAGTCGGCCGTAGCCTCGATCGGATAGCCGACCTTGACGGCGTATTGACCTCGATGGCTCTGCACCTCCCAGACCATGGAGCCCCGGCGGTTCAGGACCAGGCGCTGAGACGTGGGCATCAGGGCGTCGAGCACCACGATCGGCAGTTCAGAGGGTGAGCCGGACAATGTCTCTTCTCCTTCCGGGCGAACGCGGCCGACCACGAGTCGAGGCCGGCCGCGCCGCTGCTGTCTTGTGCTATGCCTGGCCGTACGGGCGGCCGCAGTCGGAGTCGCACTGGGCAAGGTTCGTGCCGTCCACGGTCCACAGGTCATCGAAGACCATGAAGCCCGCCGTCTTCATGGCGCGTGCCGAAGCGGCGACCTGCTTCGGGTCGCGGACCCCGCCACCGGGCTTCGGGTTGTGGTGCAGGAAGCGGCCCGCGAACCGCTCGCACAGGCCGGCGTACTCCTTCGTGTGCAGGATGAGCGCGTGCAGTCCCAGGTCCACGTCATCCGACGGAACCATGGGGACGATCGCGGTGGCTGCGGTGACCACGAAGGCGACCGCCTGGTCCGCGATTCGCTCGGCACGCTCGGGTGGCTGCCCGTTGTGGACGACCACGAAGTGGGCGAGGCTCTGGAACAGTTCCTCGCCAGCCACCGCGCGGCCGGTCCTCTGGTCGTTCGCCGTTGCCGTCATGCGAGTACTCCTTCTGGATTGTGGAGCGTGGCACTTGCGGGTTTGGGAGGCCGCCCCGTCCGGAGGTGGGGGGAACCAGGAATGAGCCCCCGTCCGGGGCGGCCGGTCTACTGGCCGACAGCGAGAGCCATGCCGATCACCAGGCCGCATGACCCGCTGATCACGATGATGAAGAGGACTCCCGCGTATCGACCGATGGCGCGCATCACAGGCCGTCCCTGCTGTTGCCGTTCTTGACGGCCAGGCGGGCGCTCAATTCCTCCCGAGCGCTCGGCTGCACCACCTTGTCAGGCATGGCATCCCACTCCCGGCCGCCGCCGATGGGCCGTATCTGCACTCGGCCGCCGAGCTCACCCATGACGATGCCGATACGTCCCTTGGCGGTGTCCTTCGCCAGTTCACCGATGCCTGGTCTGGTCTGCTGGTTGCTCGCCATGCAAGGGAGCATCGCGATCGGCGGGCCGCCGCTAAAAGGTCAGGCTGATTACCCAACTTGGGTAACATCGCCGGAAGTAGAGAACCAGCGACGTTGCGTAGCCCTCGCAGTTTGGGAGCTTGCCGATGCCCGACCCGGACCGGCCGCAGGAACTGCCGGCCAGGCTGCTCACCGATCCCGAGATGATCGATGCGTGCCGGGTCCGGGACTTTGCCAGAGTCTTCCGGCTGGTGAAGGTCAGGGCGGGGATCTACCCGTCGATGATCGCCCGGCGTTGTGACCTGACGCCGAGCCGCGTGGGCGAAGTCATCGCAGGCCGCAGGCACTTGCTCCACATGGATGTCGTTGAGCGAATCTCAGACGGCTTGCGCATCCCAGGGGACATGCTCGGGCTTGCCCGCCGAGCGTGGGAGACGCCACAGGTCCTCGCGGTCGACGAGCGCGAGGCGCCCCAGGTGCCGGAGCAGGAGCAGCAGGCCCCCGCGTCTCTGCCAGGGCCCGACGTGGACGGCATCTTGGCCTTGGCTACGCGAACCAGTCTGAACAAGGCCACCCTTGAGGCCTTTCGCTCTTCTATCGAGGACTACTGGCGACGAGACGACCAGCACGGCGGCGAGGCACTGCGGCCCGCCATTGTCGGGCAGCTCCGTCATGTCGTCGGGCTCTTGAAGGAGAGCCGACCGCCGTCCATCCAGAACGGCCTTTACGGAATCGCGGCCGAGCTGGCACGCCTCACAGGCTGGACCTACTTCGACGCCCGCCAGTACAGCCAGGCACGCGCGTACTTCACCGAGGCCCTGCAACTGGCGAAGGAGATCGACGACCGGCAGTTCATGGCCAACGTCCTCGCCTGCATGAGCTTGCAGGCGACCTACCAGGACAAGCCCGCGGACTCGTTGGCACTCGTGACCGCAGCCCAGGATCAGGCTCGGTCAGCACTCGGCAGCACGCCGCGCGTGATGTCGATGCTGGCCATGCGGGAAGCGTTCGCCCACGCCACCCTCGGCAATCGCGATGACACGCACCGGGCGATCGGGGAAGCGCACAGTCAATTCGAGCAGATTGGTGCGAGCGATCCGGACCCCTCATGGGTGACCTACTTCGACGAGCCGAAGCTCATCGTGGACACGGGCATCGCTCACGGCCGTCTGGGCGAAGCGGCAACCGCTGAACCCTTGATCGCCGATGCCCTACGGCGGGAGCACCACACCAACCAGCGAGGCCGCGCCTTCCACTCGTTCTGGCTGGCTCGTACGCAACTGGACCAGGGCAAGCTTGACCAGGCGTGCCACACCGCCACGCAAGCTCTTGAGCCCGCGTCGGCGGTTGCCTCCGAGCGGGTGTCAGGGCACCTCAGGGAGTTCTACGACCAGCTGGCCCCACACAGGCAGGAGCCCGTAGCCCTTGCCTTCGAGGCGCGGCTACGGGAACTCCTCCCGCCGGTCAGCGGATCGCTTCGTCCATGAGCAGGTAGAGCAGGCCGACGAGCGAACCACTACTCACGATCTCGCGGCGGTCTATCATCCCGCGCACCTCTGAGAGGGGGATCCACTCGATGCGGTCGGACTCGTTCTTCTCCGTGGGCGGGCCTGAGTAGGTAGCGCCGTCGATGCGGAAGACGTGGTGCTGCGAGTCTGTGATGCCATTCGCCGGCTCGGCGTAGATCAGGGGCTTGATGGGGCCGGGGCGCCAGCCGGTCTCTTCCAGGACTTCGCGGGCCGCTGCTTCCTCCGGGGTCTCGCCCTCCTCGACTAGGCCCATGGGCAGTTCCCAGGCCCACGATTCCGTGATGAAGCGGTGCCGCCACATCATCAGGACCTCTTGGCGGTCATTGACTACGGCGGCAACGGCCAGGTGCCGGAGGCGTACGACGTGGTACTCCCACCTGCGTCCATCAGGCTGCTGGACGTCGACCAAACACAGATTCACCCAAGGGTTGGTGTAGACCTGTCGCTCACCGTGGGTCTTCCACTCCATACCTGCGGCCCCTCTCGATCGGTCTCCAGGATCTCAGACCGGCCCGCAGGCAGGTGCAGGTTCCCCTTTTTGCGTCACCTTGACGAGATGTGCTGCGATGGCCCTCTTCCGGCTAGAGGACGAGCGTCAGGCGAATTGAACCCAGGAGCGGTGGCAGGGTGAGCTCACCGGGGGAACTCTGCTTGGGAAGCTGAGGGTTCTTAGGGCTTGCTCCGGCTTGACCTGCGGCGGAGACACGCAGATGCGTGGTAGGCGGTCGATTGGTTCCTGCTGTTCCCGTGGTTCCCCGCACGATCTGGCACGCGTCATTCGTCGTCGCATCGCTCCAACACCAGGCTTGCGGAACCCTCTTCAAGTCCGTTGTTCTCCTCCAGGTGGAGATGGGCGCCGTCCGGCGTACCGTCCTGGGCAAATGTGAGGAGGAGGTGGCTGGCCAGGGCTGTGGTCCTCCGCAGCGGCCCGGGTCACGTCTCGTTCGGCTTGCCTGGCGACTTGACTGGTACTCCTCGGACGCGACTGCGCATCGGGACGCGTGCGTTTCGCGAACCCTGCGCAGCGAGTGGCATGAAGGCGTCTATGACGTCGTCAGCTCGCCGCTGTGAGCGAAAGCCCCTCATGAATTTGCGTAGATATTTCCTTTAGTAGCACGTCTCGATATTCCTGAAGGAATTCACCTGAGGCTGCATTGCCTACTTCTCGACCTTCTATAAAAACTTTCATTTTGCCAAGGTACGCACGCCCCCCGGGAACTGCCCTATAAATCCTTTGGGTCGCGCGTATAAGACTGTCGAACTTTCCGCGGTTAAGTCCTGGAGCTACTTCTCGCACCAGCACCATACAGCCGCCAGGATCTGGCTTGCAGTGAATTCTGAACTCCGCCAGTGCCGAACTTTTTACTGGGAATACTTGCAAAGGGCGAACTCGCAGAGTATAGCTGTTTGCGTCCGCTTCGATTATCTGGCACCGAAATCTACGTTTCATGACAGGTAGACGCCCAAATTTCTCTGCAACGTGCACCTCTACTCGCGGAAGAGATTCTTTGCACAGCGCTCTGAAGCACACCATTTGACCTTGGGCGTAACGAACGTGTGTGTCTATCATGCTCCCTCCCGATGTTAGAGAGCGACTGACTTCAATCAGATTAACAAGGATCGATCGCGCCAGCAATTCGAGGATCAGAGACCACTGCCTGCCGACCACCCCCCCATTGAGTCCGTACCTGGCGACTCTCGCTTGGACGGGCATCGTGCTTGAGTGACAGGTTGTGGTTTGTGTGCTCTCCCGTATGCGATCTACGTCGGCGAGTGAGACGCTAGTTGCACGTCAAGCAAATCACGAAGTACCGGAGAGAAGTCATGGGCTCCATACAGCTAATAAGCAGCGAAGATGTGAAAATTCACCCAGAGGAATTTGCTGGATATGTGGAACGCCCCCACGGCGTTGAAATCTCCGACATGCTCGAAATCAGGGGCAATGAGATTCTGGCCCTCGATATCGAAATGGACGACAGTGGTGAAGCTGTCGACCTGTGGCAACTGTACCGAGACCATAGAGGGGAATATGACGCTTCAGTGACTCGATCCGTTAAGGAGGTCATTGGTGACGACGCGGACGTAATTATATTTATTAGGGCGGGTAGCTTTCACATCTCAGGTGGTTTCAGCTCATCGTGGGGCAGATGGTTCAGTGTGCGTCGAATCATTGATGGAATAGTTGGGGCGGTGAAGAAAACCACCAGCAGGCTTGTCGATCTAACTGGTGAATTTAGGCCTACCGTAAAGGCTTTCGTTGAAGTTGTAGAAATGGCAAACAGTCTAGCTAACGTTGCTAGGCAGCTCTGGAATTTCTGGATTGGCGGACCATCTGGCGGCGGGGGCGAGAGCTCATACTCCTCATCCTGCGCTTCAGTTGTTATCGAATGGGTGAGGAAGCTGTTTCGGGGCCGTGGGTACGACTACGGGTTTGGGGCGATGTAACCGCCTCAGGTCGGTGGAACGGCTTGGGCGGAGCCGCTGAGGTACAAGTGATCATGGACCGTAGGCTCCCGGCACGGCGGGCAGTCTGTGGACCTGCCCGCCCGGAGCGCGGCGTTGGGGCCATGATCTTCGAGGTTCGTGCCGAAGTGGCTTCGTAAGGCCTCGGAGCTGTCCTCGCGCTCTCAGCTTGGGAAGCTAAGGTGATCTAGGATTTGCTATGGGGATGACCTGCCGGCAAAGCGCTGTCGGCGCTTAGCGGCTGTCGAATTGGTTCCCTCTTGTTTCTCCGAGGTTCCCCGGAGAATCTGGCATGCGTCTGGCACAGACCTCTCTGGCACGGACCTCTTCGTCCCGGACTGTCGGCTGAGTGGTCGTTGAGGTCCCGCGCGCTGGTCAGTCGGCCGCTGACCCCGCGGTCAGAGGGCTTGCTGTACTTCGCTGTTTAACCGCAGAGCGCACCGCAACTGCTCTGCGGGACTCTGACAGGACAGCTTCCCTACGGCTCGCTAGCCTTGGATGTGAGAGCCGCCATATCGGAGTGTAAGCCTGGGGTCATCGCCCGCCGGGACGACACCGGTCGTTGCCGGTTCAAACATACCTCGATGAGGCGAGGGGACTTAGGCCTCAAGGTCACGACATATTACTGGCCTTGCAGATACTTGCGAGTAATGAGCAAGCTCTGCGAACGGACGGAGTGAATTATGGCTTCGCCTGAGCGGTATAACATCGAGCATGCAGTGATTGATGTCGAATATGCGGGCGGTGAACTGTCGCCGGGGTCAATATTTAGCAGTATCACCGGCGGCCCCGGAATTGCCAAATGGAGAATGCTCGCCCATATACAAAGCCCGGAAAGTCGGCACCCCGTTCACGATGACTATGTGATTGAGTTTCAGGCCCCCTTGGGTCGAGATCTCGATAACTTGCAAGCGCTTGGGCCGTGGCTCGAAGACATGCAAAATGCCCGTAGAGAAGTGCAGCACGCATTGCTCACGGACGGCTGGCGTCCATCGGGTCATGGCGCCGCTCATTGGTGGTCTGATGAATATGAAAGATCTGTGCCGAGGGCGTCTGAACGTCAACCACTAAAGAGCAGGGACTCAGATGCCGGCGTTTGGCCTCACCAAGTACCGAGCCCCTCGCTTGGAAAGCAGAGCGACATTGCAACAGAATTCAGGGAGTCGGAGGAGATTCCTTGGTGGATCCAAATTGGCTCCAAAAGAAGCGCTGTCCAAGTTGGTGTCTACTCAGAGGACGGCAGCTTTCTTCCTCGCGTAAATAAGTGGATTACGCTTCTCGTGAGCGTAGCAATATGCGGCGCTTTCATGCTAGCTGCGGAGACGGAAAATATACTTCCCTTGCTGGCGATTGGTGCATTTTTTGGCGGCATAATTGTAGCTACCCCAATATGGAGGGACAGGCTCGGGTGGAAGGTGGCTCTGACGGCCTGGCTGATTGGGTGCGCTGTGGCAATTGGATTGCACTTTGCAAATATGTCGACACGTCAGGTAGTAGGGCTCGCGGTACTAGCTGTCGTTGTTGCAGGATGGATAATGCGGTTCTATGGAGAGTCGAGCTCCATGCCGGAATCCGAAAGGACATGGAGAAGCACCGTTAGGGCCGTCGGGATCTTTGCTGCTATTTCCATCGGTGGACTCATCGCCTCGCTAGGCCTCTTCGTTGGTCCCTCTGAGTGGTATCCATCGTTCTCCCAGGCCCTGCAGTGGGTGCTTCTGTTGATCGCTGCAGGTGGCGCCATTTCGGCCCTTGTGGTTGCGGCAATGGCTGGTTTCTCTCATACGAGTGATCTTCCGGTTCGCCGAGAGGCTATTCGGCCTGAACGCAAGTATGTGCATAAGTCGGGCCAGGGGTCTGGAAGTACTCCTAAAGCATTCAATGAGATGATCAACCGTATCAGCGTTGTTGTGGCAGTCAGCATTGAGAACTTGTGGGCGAATGTGAAGTACACGCTTCGCATCATTGTGTGCGCAGTTCAGAACTTCTTTTCGGCTGCCGCCATGGCATTGCGAAAGTCAATTCAATACGGAAAGGGGTTTGCTCTTGAATCTGCAAGAGTGGTCCTAGTTCCAGCGGTCACGGTTGCACTGGCTGGCTGGCTACTGCTCGTATGGTCAGAACAGAATCTTGTATATCTAGTGCATGGATCCTTTTCGTCCTTGTTTGCGTCTATCGGATCGGCACTTGGTGTGGTGCTCGCCCTTTCGGTGACATGGATGGCGCTGTCTGGTCGCCCAGCCGGTGAATCGATGAATGCTGCCCGAGCGTCGGCTTTGTATAGCCTATCGCCCATGCTGTTTTTGATTGCCGTCGGTGGATGGATCGTCGGCATTCCCGGAACTTTGGGATATACCCGTATTCACGTGGGATGGATCACGGGCGGTGCTACTCTAATCCTGATCATCGGCTTTATTGCGGGGAGGAAAGAGTTTCAGCATCGAGAGAAGTGACGCGCACGGGCGCCCAATGGCGTGGCTGCGCTATACCGCGCCTACGCGGCGAGTTTCGGCCGACTGAAGCACCCTGGGCCAGAAGAATGTAGGTCGGTGGAACGGCTTGGGGGTGGCGCTGCTTTGGCGTGAGTGATCATGGACATAAGCTTTCGGTGCGTCGGGCAGTCTGTGGACCTGCCCGGTAAAGCACGACGTCGGGGCCATGATCTTCGAGGCTCGCGCCAAAGTGGCTCCGTAAAGCCGTGGAGCCGACCCCCCGCTATGACGTAGCCCTTCTCTGGCCTCAGGAGGCTGATCACCGTGCGCGCGGCCCGGAGCGAGCCGCCTTGATGAAGTAGGAAAAGTCTTACCGCAGTGCAGTCCCCCTCATCGTTCACGCAAAGGGCACGTGTGGCTCTCTCGCGTTCTCAGCTCCTCTGCGCCCGAAGCGCTACCCCGGGCCCTGCTCGGCTCCCATGCGGTGCTCTGAGCTGTCCTGGCGCACTCGCCTGTGCGAGCCACGCCCTTATCCGACCAGGGCTGCTTCAGCCTCCGTGACCGTGTCGTACAGACGCAGGACTTCGTCAATACCGGTCATCTGAAGCACCTGACGCACGAACGATGGCAGGCATGCGAGGACCAACGTCGCTCCCGTCTGCTCCGCGTCTCGCCGTGCGGCCAGGAGGACGTTCAATCCGGATGAATCGCAGAACTGCACACCGGACATGTCCAGCACGATGCATTGAGCACCGGAGTTCACTAGTTCCAAGATCTGCGGTGTGAGGATCCTGTCGGTCAGGTGGTCCATCTCGCCGCGCACCTGCGCCACTAGGCAGGGGGCAGTGCGGACTGTTTCTACTGTGGGATCGGCACCCACGACCCACCACCTGTCACTCACGGCCCATTGCGGATGCGGGCAGTGCCGTTGTGTCCATGCCCGAGGAACGCATCGTCGCTGCGGCCCGAGTGCCACGCTTTCACGACCTCACGCGCATCCGCCGTCCATTGAGGTAATTCGGCTATTCCGCAGATCAAGGATTGCCGCCACCCGACCGCGCGTCACTGAGCGCTATCAAACCTCACCACTTGTAATAATAGCCTTCGTGCAGCCGCTGCCCGTTCCGTGCCCCGCTCACCTCATCCCGGTCGCCACCGGCACCGGCGCGTTCCACGACGCGTACCGGAACGCCATGATGAACAGCGCCGTGTTCGTCGTCATCGAACACGAAGGAAACCGGTGGACCGTGAAGGCGGACACGCTCACTGCCGGCCCCAGCCACCTAGTCACCGACGCAGTCAACGAGGAAGTCCGGGCCGCGATCACCCGCCTCGTGGAAAGGAACGAAGTCGACTGGGGCGCTTACATGGGACCCGTCTACTTCATGATGCACGGGGTGCGGAACGAAGAGCGAGCCCGCGAACTCGCCGCCGCGCTCCAGGCCGCCCTGTACGGAGACCTGGAATCCCTGACCCAGGCCGTCCCTCTCACTGCTTGACCGCACGCAGGCGCGGGTGCGTCCTCGGCTGCACCGGCGTACGACCTCGCCACCACCTACCTCAGCTCCCATCCCGTACGCCGTCGCCCCACACGCGGTCGAGCGGGCGTGGTTCCTGGCGTCCAGGTGGAGCGCGCCACTGTACGAACGACCTGGACGCCAGGGGCCGCGTCTGCTCGGCTCTGCCTGGGTCGATTGTGTGCGGGACGGGAGCCCCCAGCATCCGCCACGACGGCCCCGCGGTCGGCGACGGCGCCCCCCTCCCCCCGGTGCCGGCCGAGCCCCCGCCGGAGGCACTGTTCTGACCGTGGCCGCACTCTGCGGTGATCGGCTCATGGCCACTGGCCCTATCTACATGTGGGCGCGCGTCGGCGCAGCGCGGGCGGAGCGGGCCGGAGGCAGGAGCGGCGCCGCGGCGGAGCCGGGAGCGCGCCCGGCGGAGCGGAGCGCAGCCGGGGCTTGGACCAGCAGAGAAGGTTGTCACTCAGGGGCGCCCACAAAGGGAGTGGACCCCGTGTGGACCGTGGACACCGCACGCCGCGTGGGGCCGAAAGGCCGAAGCCGCGCCGCCCCAGGTGGGACGGTGCAGACGCCGGTTCCCCGAGCGGCCGAAGGGAACGGTCTTGAAAACCGTCGTGGCAGCGATGTCACCGTGGGTTCAAATCCCACCGCCTCCGCGCGATGAGTAATGAGAATGGCCCCTGACCTGGTACAGGTCAGGGGCCACTCTCACCTCCGTATCCCGCAAATGCCCGGTGTTCCCCGTGTGGTCCCGCTCGGAGGCCCAGCTGGGGCACGGCGCATCCGGCAGGCGTACCGGGTCCTGGCACAGATCATGAGGGAAGCTCGGTGAGTAAACGGGCGGACGTCACGCTGCGAGGCTTGGCGGGACTGGCGAGTAGGCCTCGTCTCTCCGAACTCACCTACGTGGACCGATGAGTTGGGCAGACCCTCTCGGTCTACTCTCTCGGCAACCGAGTGATCTCGAGAAGGGTGAGGCGAATGGGATACGCGGACGTCAACGGACTGTCCCTGTACTTCGAGGAGCACGGTTCCGGGGCGGGGGAGCCCTTGGTGCTGCTGCATGGCGGCATCGGGGCGGGCGAGATGTTCGCGCCCGTCCTGCCCGTGCTGGCCGAGCAGCGGCGCGTCATCCTGGTCGACCTGCAGGGACACGGGCGCACGGCGGACATCGACCGCCCGCTACGGCCGCATCTGCTGGCAGACGACGTGGCCGCCCTGATCAAGCACCTCGGACTGCCGCGGGCGGATGTGATGGGCTACTCCCTCGGGGCGGATGTGGCCCTTCGTACCGCGATCCAGCACCCTGCTCTGGTCCGCCGCCTGGTGGTGGTCTCCACCCCGGCCCGGCGGGACGGCTGGTTCCCGGAGGTCGTGGCAGGGATGGACCAGATGAGCGCGGCGGCAGCCGAGCCGATGAAGCAGTCTCCTGTCTACGAGCTGTACGCGCGGCTGGCACCCCGGGTGGAGGACTGGCCCGTACTGATCGGAAAGATCGCCGAGCTGAAGCAGCAGGACTACGACTGGACATCCGAGGTATCGGCCATCACCGCACCGGCTCTGCTGGTCTTCGGGGACGCCGACGCGGTACGGCCCGCGCACATGGCGGAGTTCTTCGCCCTGCTGGGGGGCGGCTTGAAGGACGCCGGCTGGGACGGGTCCGGTCGTCCGGCAGCCCAGCTGGCCGTCCTGCCGGGCGCCACCCACTACGACATCCTGGCCTCGCCGTTGCTGGCAGGAGCGGTCTTGCCGTTCCTTGACGCCTCGGCCTGAGGAATCAGAAAGTGGTGCGGCTTGCTCCACAGAGCGAGCCGCACCAGTTCCTCGTCTGCCCTCAGCCGGGGCAAGCGGAGTTGTTGGAGAAGGAGTGCGAGCTCCACGAGTTTGCCTCGCTGAACCGGCTCCGGTGAGAAACAGACGTGTCGGGGTCGTGATTCCACGTCGAATGCACCGTGTTATCGATCGCGACGCTGGTGCGTCGTAGAGACAAACCCTTCCCCGCCGTTCGCAGTCTCACAGACACCGTATCCTCAACTGCCCAAGCAGAGACGCTTGATCGCCGATCCGAACGGCAGGTTGAGGCTCTTGGCCGTCGTCTAGGGTGAAGGCATGTTGCGAGGACGCATCTCCATATCCGGCCGGCTGAGCGGACGCGGTGGCTCCCCTTCCAGGGGCACCGCGTCCTCGTGCGTGGATGGAGGGTGCTGGTGAACAAGCCGCTGAGGGCTGTGGCGATCTTTTGCGGGTTGCTGATGCTCGGCCTGCTGTTACGCGCGAATTGGCTGCAATACGTTCGAGCTCCGGAACTTGCCGCCGACCAGGAGAATCGGCGGGTGCGGATCGAGCAGTTCGCTTCCCCACGCGGGGACATCGTCGTAGGGGGCGAGGCCGTCACCGGCTCCACCGAGGTGGGTACCGACCTCAAGTACAAGCGCACCTACGTCAATGGCCCGATGTACGCACCGGTTACGGGATACGCGTCGCAGGCGCAGGGCATGACGCTTCTGGAGCGGACGTACGACGGCATCCTGACCGGAAAAGACGACCGACTGGCTTTCCAGCGGTTCGCCGATGTCGTCAGCGGCAAGGGCCACCGCCCCGGTTCGATCGTCACCACCATCGATCCGCGGGCGCAGAAGGCGGCCTACGACGGTCTGACCGGGCTGAAGGGCGCAAGGGGGGCCGCGGTCGCTCTGGATCCCGAGACGGGGAAGGTGCTGGCCTTGGTTTCAGCGCCTTCCTACGACGCGTCGCGGTTCGCCGGCAGCACGTTCGACGACTCGGATCGGTTCGTGGCACTCGACAAGGACAAGCGCAAGCCACTGGCCAACCGGGCGCTACGAGAGACCTTTCCCCCCGGTTCGACCTTCAAGATCCTCACGGCAGCGGCCGCCTTGGAACACGGGGTCGTCACCGACATCGATGCCCGTACGGACGCGGTCTCCCCCTATCAGCTGCCACAGTCGAGCAACAAGATCGGCAGTGAGGCTGGTGACGCCACCTGCGACAAGGCGTCGTTGAAGACCGCGATGCAGTACTCGTGCAACAACGTGTTCCTCGACGCTGCCGCAAAGCTCGGCCAGGACAAACTGCGTGAGACGGCTGAGAAGTTCGGCTTCAACGATGACGTCTATTCCGACGACTTCGGCGACCTGCTCGCCACCAGGAGCATTTACCCGGAGAACCTCGACAAGCCCGGCACCGCGCTCACCGGCATGGGCCAGGGCAGCCTCACGAGCACACCGATGCAGATGGCCATGGTCACCGCCGCACTGGCCAACGACGGAAAGCTGATGCAGCCCTACATCGTCGATGAAGTGCGTGGCCCGGATCTCGGTGTGCTGGAGAAGACCGAGCCCGCGGCAATCGGGCAGGCAGTCTCCGCCGAGACCGCTCAGAAAGTCCAGCAGATGATGGAGTTCACCGCCAGGGAAGGAAGCGCCCGCCGCGCCCAGATCGACGGGATCACTGTCGGGGGCAAGACCGGCACCGCTCAGCGTGGTGTCGACGTGGCCGAGCAAGTGCCCTACGGCTGGTTCGTCTCCTACGGCAAGAAGCAGGACGGCTCGTCGGTCGCCGTAGCCGTCTTCATCGACCCGACCGACATGG
Organism: Streptomyces sp. NRRL B-1140; assembly: GCF_001280065.1. Classification (GTDB taxonomy): domain Bacteria; phylum Actinomycetota; class Actinomycetes; order Streptomycetales; family Streptomycetaceae; genus Streptomyces. The sequence goes on along the minus strand of NZ_LGEA01000091.1, from coordinate 132,866 downwards.
ACATCTCGCGCGCGGACATCTCCGGTGGCCGTCTCGGAGCTCCCATCGCCCGTAGTGTCATGAAGGCGGTCCTGCAGTCGTAGCGCTCGCGTGGGCGCCGCGCTGCCGGAGGGGCAGGGTGGCGCGGCGGTGCGGGGCGGAGGGGCTCCTCGCTCGAACGGGGTCCGGTCCGGGAGGCCGTGGCGATGCCGGCCGGCGGTCATGTGCCGCCCACGATCTCGCCCGGGGGCTGTCACCTCGTTCCCGAACGGGGCGGCCAACGGCCGGGTACGCGGTGAGGATTACGATCGCCGGGGTGTGCCGGTCGGAGACCGGTGACGGAGAAGGGTGGGTGAGCGCCCAGTGAGTCGGCGCGTCGTCGTCGTCACCGCCGTGCACGGCCCCCACGCCCGGTTCCTGCCGGAGGCCTACGCGTCGTTGTGCGCGCAACGGCTTCCCGAGGGCTGGGAGTGGCACTGGGTCGTGCAGGAGGACGGGGAGAGCGACGGCGTCAGACCGTATGTGCCCGCGGATGCCCGGGTGACGTTCCGGCAAGGGCGGGCCGGAGGGCCCGGGGTCGCCAGGACCATGGCGCTGGCACACGGGGACGGGGCGTACGTGAAAGTCCTCGACGCGGACGACCGGTTGACGCCGGGCGCGCTCGCCCGGGATCTCGCCGTGCTGGAGGGGGACCCGGAGCTCGGCTGGGTCACCTCACGGGTGCTCGACCTCATGCCGGACGGGTCGACCGTCGGCTTCCCGGGCGATCCCGACCAGGGGCCGATCGAGCGCGGTGCCGTGCTCGCGCACTGGAAGGCCAACGGCTATCTCGCGCAGGTGCATCCCGCTTCGCTGTGCGTGCGCCGGGAGTTGCTGCTCGCCCTGGGCGGATGGATGGCGCTGCCCGCGTCGGAGGACACGGGCCTGTTGCTGGCGCTGAACGCGGTGAGCCGGGGGTGGTTCTCGCGGGACGTGGGCCTGCTGTACCGGAAGTGGGACGGGCAGGTGACCGGGCAGGCGGCCCACACCGACCGGGCCGAGCGCGAGGTGCGGATGGCCGTCGTGGAGGCCAGGGCCAGGGCGTTGTCACGGCTCCGGTGGGGTGCGCCGGCCGCGCTATGAGAGGAGCCCGGTCCGCGCGGGGGCCGTCGGCGTGAGGTCGTGGCGGGTGTACCACTCCGTGCCGAGCAGCCGTTGCCGTTCCGCCGTGGGGAGGGCGGCGATCAGGCCGGGTGCCGCTCCCCGTGCCACCTCCGTGCGGTGGGCCAGGATCGCCTGGATCTTCCGGTCCAGCCAGGGGATGACGTCGACGCTGGTCGTGACGCGTTCGTCGGGGACCGTGAGCACCGCCTTGCCCACGGGGGCCAGGTGTGCGCCCCAGGCCCGGGCAGCCGCGTGCGGATGCGTGGCCAGGTACAGGGCGCTCGGCTGCCAGGGCGCTCCGGCGTCCGGGTAGAGGCGTTCCAGACCGGCGGCGTGGACCGCGAGGGCGGTCACGCGATGGGTGTGCACATGGTCCTCGTGGCCGGTCAGGTTGCCGTAGGCGTCGTGGGTGACGACGATCTCCGGGCGGAAGTCGCGCAGGTGGGCGACCAGTTCCCCCACTGCCACGTCCAGTGGTACGTCGCACCAGCGCGGTCTGCCCGGGGCCGAGTGCGGGACACGGGAGTCGGCGTGTCCCAGCATGCGGGGCGGGCCCGCGCCCAGGACGCTGAGCGCCTCGGTGAGTTCCGCGGCGCGCGGGCTGTCCGCCGACCAGGTCGCCGTGACGACCGCGGTGTGCCCACCCGCGGACGCGTGGCGGGCGAGGGTGCCGCCCGCCATCAGGGACTCGTCATCGGGGTGGGCGAAGACTCCGAGCAGACTCGGTGCCGTCATCGGCTCTCGCTACGGCCGGTCCGGCGCCGACTACGGCGCCCCGGTGATGCGGATCGCCTGGCTCGGGCACCTCTCCGCCGCCTCCAGGACCTCGGGATCCTCGCCCGTCTCCTCGCGGCCCGGCCGGACGACCCCGTATTCGTCGACGAACTCGAAGACGGCCGGGACCCGGTGGGCGCACTCGGCGGACCCGTAGCAGAGCTCGCGGTCCACGAAGACCTTCATTCGCTTCTCGTCCCCCTCCCGACGGCACCGGCACCTCGCGGCCGTCCGGAGTTGACTGCCCAGCGGGGCACCGGCTGAACCGGCTGCCGGCTAGCGCGTGCTCCCCGCGGTCGCCAGCCAGGGGCACCGGCTGAACCGGCTGCCGGCTAGCGCGTGCTCCCCGCGGTCGCCAGCCAGTGGGCGACCCGGCGTACGGCGTCCTCGTCGAGGTGTTCCACCAACGCCCGGACGGTCGTGTCGTCCTCGGGGGAGAGGTCGTAGAGCCCCGCCTTGGTCAGGCCCGCCATGAGGACCTGGTGGCGGCGGCCGGTCATCCGTTCCGCGAGTCCGGCCGGTTCGGCGGGGGAGGGCTCGGGGCCCGGCCGTGCGACCGCGGTCTGCTTCAGTGGGGTGTCGAACCGGTGCCACGCGCCGTCCTTCGGCCCCCACAAGGCGACGGCCACCTCGTCGCCCCGGGCGCGCAGGGTCTGGGTCATCTCGCCGAGGGCGTACAGCACGGGCGCGCGGTGGGGCGATTCGGCGACCGTCCGCCAGGCTCCCTCGGCCGGCCGGTAGAACATCGCGACCCAGCGCGGAGCGCCCTGCGGTCGTGGGCTGTCGGGACGTGACTCCACTGCGCTCACCCCTGTGTGTCGCTGATGCGTCGTCCGGCCTCTGCTCGCGCCTCGCTCGTCGGTGCGGTACGGCAGGGGGACCATAGCTGACGTATCGTCAGTTTTCCAGGGTGGTCCGGAGGGTGGGGTACGCCGGATTCCGGGGCGGTCCGAGGGTGGGGTACGCCGACTTCCGGGGTTGCGCGGTGGGGCGCGCCGGGGAGGATCACCACATCGTCCGGCACCGGTCCCTCCCCTCGTGGGGACCGGTACCGAACGGTGGAGCCTCGTCGTCCGGTTCGGACGGAAGCCGGCCACACGGGTGCGCCGCTGCGTCCGGATCCTGCCATTTCCGGCCATGGAGGAGGAGGTTCCGGTGCCCATTGGGCGGCATCGCCGCAGGTCAGCGATATAGAGTGAGTTTTCCGGTCCGGACGTCCAGGCGTGGAAGTAAGGAGCTGAGACCTTGAGTTCCGACTCGGGGGCACGCACCGCCTTCGCGGAACGCCTCGCACTGCTGTACAAGGAAGCCGGCAACCCCCCTCTCAAGCGGGTGTCCGAGGCGGTCGTCAGGCTCCAGCGGGTCGACGAACGCGGGCGGCCCGTACGGGTGTCCGCGCAGCGCATCAGCGACTGGCGCCGGGCCCGGAACGTCCCGGCCCAGTTCCCCGCCCTCGCGGCGGTGCTGCACGTGCTGATCCCCGACGCGCGGCGCTCGCGTCCCACGCCGGTCTCCCCCGGTCTGTACGACCTCGGCCAGTGGCAGCGGCTGTGGGAACGCGCGGTGGCCGACCCGGTCGGTGAGCGCCCGGCGCCCTCCGCGGCAGAGGAGCGGTCCGCGGACGAGTCCGCGTCGACACCGGGCGGGGTGTGCCCGTACCGGGGCCTTGCCTCCTACCGCCGGGAGGACGCCCGGTGGTTCTTCGGCCGGGAGCGGAGCACGGACGCGCTCGTCACGCAGCTCGGGGCCGTCGCGGGCACGGGCGGCCTGGTCATGCTCGTGGGGGCGTCGGGCGCGGGGAAGTCCTCGCTGCTCAACGCCGGCCTGGTGCCCGCTCTGCGGGACGGCGCGCTGGGCGGTGACGACGGTGACGACGCTGCCGGCGGTGAGGGGAGTGGCCGGCCGCGAGAGGTCGTACAGCTCGTACCGGGAAGTGATCCGCTGACGGAGCTGATCCGGTGCATACCCGAGCTTGCCTCCGTCGTCCCGGTCTCGGGAACACGACCGGGCCCCGCCTCCGCAGCGAGCCCCGGGCCCACGCCCCATGGAGACCCCGGGCCCACACCCCATGGAAACCCCGGGCCCGCGCCCGCAGGCGCCCTCGACCCCCCACCCTCACCGGCAGGGCACCGCGCGCCGCACCCACCCCCTGTGCAACCCCCTGTTCCACCCCCCGCTCCATCAGCCCCGGCACCGGCACCGGCATCCGCCCCCGCCCCCGTGCCCTTCGCCGACGCCGTTCGTGCCGCCGTCGGTGGCTGGGCCCGGCGGGAAGCAGCCGGCGGGGCCCGTCCGGTCGTGATCGTGGACCAGTTCGAGGAGACGTTCACCCTCTGCCCCGACGAGGCGGACCGGCGGACCTTCATCGAGGTCCTGCACGCCGCCTGCTCACCCGCCGGTCCCGGCCGGCCGGCCCCGGCCGTCGTGGTGCTGGGCATACGCGCCGACTTCTACGACCGCTGCCTGCGGTACCCGGAGCTCGCCGACGCGCTCCAGCACCGGCACATGGTGCTCGGGCCGCTGACCACCGCGGAGCTGCGCGAGGCGGTGAACGGACCGGCCAAGGCCGTCGGCCTGGAGCTGGAACCGGGGCTGGCGGAGCTGATCGTCCGGGAGGTCAGTGCCGACGGCCCGGGCGGCGCGCACGACGCCGGTGTGCTGCCGCTCCTCTCGCACGCCCTGCTCGCCACCTGGCAGCGCCGGAAGGCGGGCCGCCTCACCCTGGCCGGCTACCGCGCGGCCGGCGGCATCCAGGGAGCGGTCGCGGCGACCGCCGAACGGGCCTGGACCGGCCTCGACCCGGCCGCGCGCACCGCCGCCCGGCTGCTGCTGCTCCGCCTGGTACGGCTGGGCGAGGACACCCAGGCCACCCGCCGCCGCGGAACCCGGCGTCAGCTCGCTCAGGAGTCGGCCGACCCGGGCAAGACCGAGGAGTCCCTCGAAACGCTGGTCCGCGCCCGGCTGGTGACGCTCGACGCGGAGACCGTCGAGATCACCCACGAGGCGCTGCTGCACGCCTGGCCGCGGCTGCGCGACTGGATCGACGAGGACCGGCAGGGCAACCTGCTGCGCCAGCGTCTGGAGGAGGACGGCCGGACCTGGGAGGAGTCGAACCGCGACACGTCCCTGCTCTACCGGGGCTCCCGGCTGGAGCAGGCCCACGGCTGGGCGAGATCCGCCGGGGACACGTTTCTGACCCGCAGCGCGGTGGAGTTCCTGGCCGCCTCGGTCCGGCTGCGCAGGCGGATCATCTGGATCAGCCGGGGGGCCGTGGCGACGCTGGTCGTCCTGGCGATGCTGGCCGTCGGATCGGCCGTGGTCGCCTGGAAGCAGCGCGACGAGGCCGTCTTCGAGCAGGTGCTCGCCCAGTCCGACCGTGTCCAGGACACCGATCCGTCGCTGTCCGCGCAGCTCGACCTGGTGGCGCACGAGCTGCGGCCCGGCGACAAGGGCGCGAACAGCCGCCTGATCTCCATCGTGAACGCCCCGCTCTCCACCCCCCTCACCGGCCACACGGGCGCCGTCTACCTCACGACGTTCAGCCCGGACGGGCAGGTCCTGGCCACCGCCAGCTACGATCGGACCGTACGGCTGTGGGACGTCGCCGACCCCAAGCGCCCCAAGCCCCTGGGCAAGCCCCTGACCGGGCACACGAGCTGGGTGAGCAGCGCGGTGTTCAGCCCGGACGGCCGGACGCTGGCCAGCGCCTCCGACGACGGCACGATCCGGTTGTGGGACGTGTCCGATCCCGCGCACCCGACATCGCTCGGCCGGCCCCTGACCGGCCACGACGGCACGATCTACCTGATCGCCTTCAGCCCGGACGGACGCACGCTGGCCTCCGCGGGCGACGACCACACCGTCCGGCTGTGGAGCGTGGGCGACCCGCGCCGGCCGCGGGCCCTGGGCAAGCCCTTGACCGGGCACAGGGCCGCCGTGCGCTCGGTGGCGTTCGGCCCGGACGGCCGCACGCTGGCCGCGGGGGGCGACGACGGCACGATCCGGCTGTGGGACGTGTCCGGCCCCGCGCGCCCGGAACCGGCCGGGAGGCCGCTGACCGGCCACACCACCACCGTGCACTCCGTGGCCTTCAGCCCCGACGGCCGCACGCTCGCCAGCGGCAGCGCGGACGGCACCGTACGCCTGTGGAACATGGCCGGTCCGGGCCGCCCGGCCCCGATCGGCGCGCCGCTGACCGGCCACACCGGGCCGGTCTGGTCCGTGGCTTTCAGCCCCGACGGGAACATGCTCGCCGCGGCGAGCGCGGACAGCACAGCGAGCCTGTGGAGGGTCAGCGATCCGCAGTACCCCTCGCAGGTCGGCGCGCCCCTCGCGGGCAGCAGCGGGGAGATGTACGCGCTCGGTTTCAGCCCCGACGGCCGTACCCTCGCGACCGGGGCGGGTGACAACAAGGTCCGTCTGTGGTCGCTGCCGACGTCGGACATGACCGGCCGGACCGGGGTGTTCAGGCCGGACGGGCGGCTGCTCGCGACGGCGGCACGGGACGGGCGGATCCGGCTGTGGGACGTGCGGACGCCCGGCAGGCCGGTGCGGATCGGTGCACCTTTCCGCCCGGGCAAGGGCGATGTGCGCTCCCTGGAGTTCTCCCCGGACGGCCGCACTCTCGCGGTCGTGACGGGCGAGAGGGTGGTGGAGCTGTGGAACCTCCGCGATCCCGAACACCCCGTCCGCCACGGCTCGCCCGCACCCCTGCGCATCCGGTACGCCGATCCCCTGGCGTTCAGCCCGGACGGGAAGGTCCTGGCCACTGCCTACGACGATCGCACCATCCGGCTGTGGAACCTCGGCGACCCGGCCCGGCCGCGCCCGCTCGGCAGCCCCCTCACCGGTCACAAGGGCTACGTCAACCACCTCGTGTTCAGCCCGGACGGCCGCACGCTCGCCAGCGGCAGCGCGGACGGCACGATCCGGTTGTGGAACGTGACCGAGCCCGGCGGGGCCACGCTGATCGGGGAGCCTCTCCGGGGCCACCTCGGAGCGGTCAACGCGCTCGCCTACAGCCGTGACGGCCACACGCTGGCCAGCGCCGGCGACGACAACTCCGTCCGGCTCTGGGACATCACGAATCCCGCCGAGGCCTCCCAGGAGGCGCTGCTCACGGGCCACACGGAGGCGGTCGTGTCGCTGACGTTCAGCCGCGACGGCCGCACCCTGGCCAGCGGCGGCAACGACAGCACCGTGCGGCTGTGGAACGTGGCCGACCCCTCGCACGCCACGGCGATCGGCCAGTCCATGAGCCCCAACTCCACGACCGGCACGTTTCTCGCGTTCAGCCCGAACAGCAACACGCTGGGGGTGTCGAGCGGCGCGGACACCATCCGGCTCTGGAACCTCGACGTCGACACGGCCGTCCGCCGTATCTGCGCGATGACCCGGGGCGTGCTGACGCAGGACACCTGGCGGGAGTACCTGCCCCGGCTCTCCTACGACCCGCCGTGCGACGACTGACCCGGCCGGTGCGGACAGACCGACACGACCGGTGCGGACAACAGGCCCGGCCCTCAGGACAGTTGCGTGAGACGAGTCACAACCGGGCTTTCCCGGTGGCCGGCCGGCACGCGGTGGGCAAGCGCTTGTTACCCTTGGCCATGGCTCGACCGCTGGTGCATCCCCCGTCGCCAGCGGTCGGGCCTTTTCTCAGCGCAGGTCGAGGCGCATCAGAATCCGGGGCTGACCGGCCAGGACCGAGTCCGTGTCCGCCGCGTGCGTGAAGCCGGCCCGTTCGAAGTTCCTGCGCAGACCCGCGTACGCCATCGTCGGATCGACCTTGGCGTCGCCGTTGTCCAGCGGGTACGCCTCGATCACCGGTGCGCCCCGCTCCCGGGCGAACGCGACCGCGCCGGCGATGAGGGCGTGCGAGACGCCCTGCTTGCGATGTCCCGGGCGGACCCGGACACACCACAGCGACCACACGGGCAGGTCGTCGAGGTGCGGGATCTTGCGGTTGCGGGCGAAGGAGGTGTCCGCGCGCGGGGCGACGGCGGCCCAGCCGACCGGTTCGGCACCGTCGTAGGCGAGCACACCCGGGGGCGGCTCCGCGCGGCACAGCCCGGCGACGTACTCACCGCGGGCCGGGCCGCGCAGTTCCTTGTTGAGCTTGGAGGGGATCCGGTAGCTCAGGCACCAGCAGACGTTCGCGCCGGGCGACTTCGGCCCGAGCACGGCACGGACGGCCTCGAAGTCCGCCGCCGGGCGCACGTCGATGCTCATGCCCCCACGATGCCACGGGCCGGTCGCTCGTGCCGCGCAGGAGCGGAGCACACCCCGGTGGAATGCCCGGGACCGGCGTTCTAGGCGGACGCCGCCCGCAGCAGCCGCAGTTGGCCGATCTCGCTGACGTTCTTCATCAGCTCCGCGTTCACCCAGGCCACCATGTGCTCGACGGTGTGCCCGGGGTCGTCCGGCCAGGGGAACGGGGCCGTGGCGTCGAGGTCCCGGTCGGTGAGGCCGTCCAGGACCTTCAGCCACTGGACGCGCAGGTCCCGCAGCCACGCGACCGTCGGGGCGCCCTCGCCGGGCCAGACGATGTCCTCGCGGTCGCGGGGCGGGCGGCCCTCGAGGTGGTCGAGGGCCACGCTCCACCACCAGCCGATGTGCCAGCTCACCCAGGCGAGGGTGGGGACGGGGACCGGGTCGGGTTCGGTGTCCGCCCAGTCCGGCACCCAGGTGCCGTCGGGGCCCCGGCGCATCGTCCAGCACAGCTCCGCGGGCTCCCAGAGGAAGTCACCGGGCTCCAGCCGCTCCAGGTGGTACTCGAACAAGGACCAGGTGAACTCGAACTGCCAGCGCGGAAGTTCGATGCGGGAAGCGCTCATCGGTCGACCCTACGGGGGCGACGGGGCGTCCCGGGCCAGTACCGCCCAGTCGAGGTCCCGCAGCGCCGGTTCGGCGTCGTGGTCCGAGGGCAGGCGGGGCGCGGACTCGAACCAGACGACGGTCAGGCGCGAGCGGTAGGCGACGGGGTCGTGGGACGGGTCCAGGGCCGTGGAGTGGAACGTGCCGAGGCAGGCCACCGCGGGCAGCACCTCGACCGGCCCGAGGCCGCCCGCGTACTGGTCGGGGTACTCGCGCCGCGGCGGGACGAGGTGCACCGGTGTGCCCGGGCGGGACCGCTCGGCGGCGTGCAGCAGGCCCCGGATCCGCAGGTCGTTCAGCGGCTTGCAGGGGTAGCCGTCCAGCAGGTCGCCGTACGTCGACGAGAACCGCAGCTCGGCGAGGTCCACCGGGCGGCCGGAGGCCAGGACGAGGCGGGCGAGCGCCAGGGCCGGCGCCTTTGCGTGGTCGTGCATCGAGGTCTTTCGCTGGTGGTCGTGGGCGGAGCCGTGCTCACGGCCGGTGCCCCGTCATCCGGGCCGCCGAGGCGATCGTGGCCCTGGCCTCCCGCTCGGACAGGCCGGTGGCCAGGGCCGCGTCGACCAGGGGGTCCACCAGCGCCGGGCCGATGCCGTCCTCGTAGGCCCGGCAGGCCGCCCAGAACAGGCGGGTGTTGCGCTGGCCCTCGTGCGCGGCCAGGACGAACTGGACCAGGCCCTGGGCGTGCCCGCCGGTCGCGGCGTGGACGGGGTGGCGGGAGCGGGGTGGCGGGATCAGCAGCCGCAGCAGGGAGCGCGGGCAGGGGGCGGGGGCCAGGTGCGCGGTGCCCGGGGCGGCGGCGTACACACCCTGGCCGGTGCGGGAGCCGGGGCCGACCAGGTAGCCGCCCGCGCCCCGGATGTCGATGCCGGGGGCGAGCCGGCCCGCCGAGTTGGGGACGACCACCTCGGGCGGGCCGCTCAGCCACAGATGCCGCCCGCCGGACGGGGTCACGACGACCACGGTGGGCGGGATCGTGAACAGGTGCCGCAGCGCCAGCTCGCGCAGGGCGGCCGTGGAGTCCGTGCCGGTCTTCACATCCAGGTCGAGGCCGATCAGATGGTGCGGGGGCAGCCCGCAGGCGATGCCGTAGCCGGTCGCCCAGGGCGCGGCGGCGAACAGCTCGCGGATGCGGTCCGGGTCGCTGGAGGCGTCGTAGACACCGTGCCCTAGGCGGCCGCACGCACCGTGGCAGGGGGAGGGGGCGGGGTCGTCGCGGTGCGGGGAGCGCAGTGCCGGGAGCTTGGAGCGGGACAGGGGGATGACGGCCAGTCCGCGTTCGGCGGCTGACAGGGCGTGTGCGAGGGCCAGCGTCGTGGCCTGCCGGTCGGTGGTGGCCATGCCTCTAGTTTCGTACGTACGTTCGAAAAAGGAAAGAGGGAGCGGGTGCGACGCGCCGGGGCCGGGTGGGGGCCGGAAAAAGTGCCGGAACGCTTCGCCCCTTGTGGCACCCGGTTTCGAACGCCCCCTGTCACTCCCGCCCGGTACGGAAGTGACAGGCAGGGGTTTATCGACTTGTTCTCACGCTTGCGTGCGAAAGGCGGCTTCCGGGGTGGTTCGCCGGGGATGCGGTGGGCAACTCTGGACTCGCGACGTCGAGCACCGCACCGGGGCGGTCGGCCAACTTCCCTGGTGACACCAGTGGTTCACGCACCGGACCGTCACGAGCCGGTGCGTCCTCGGTTCGATCAGTCCTGGAGGGACAAGGAACATGGCAAGCATCCGTACCGCCCGCGTCATCGCGGCCGTCTCCGCCCTTCCGCTCGCGGCCGCCCTCTTCGCCGGTGTCGCGACGGCGGACAGCGGCGCCTTCGCGGACAACGGATCCATCGCGTCGGCCACGGAGACCGAGCAGGGCATCCTCGGCAGCGGCGTCGGCGGCGACAACTTCGGCAACGCGGGCACCACCCAGCAGCAGGCCCTCGGTGACGGCGCCTCGAACCGGAGCAACACCGCGCAGGTCAACGGCTCGGAGTTCACCGCCGTCAACCAGGAGAACGCGGACACCACCGTCAACTTCACCCCGCTGTGGTGGTGAGCTGAGCGGGCCGGTGCGCCGACGCCGGCCCGGGTGCTGCGGGGGGTGTGCTTCGTGGGTCACAAAACGTCTGAGCGGCGGTACTCCGGTGCCGCCGCGCAGGCGTTTGCCTCGTGTCCCCCGGGTTCGGCCGGGGGCCCGCGGGGCTTGACGGAGCCGCATATCTGACGGACAGTCAGAAACTGTGAGTGGTGAGCCGGAGGTCCACGAGGAGTTCGAGGCGCGCCTGAAGGCCTACGAGGGCCTGCCGGCCGCCGACACGGGGGTCGGCCGCGATCCCGTCAACGAGCCGATGATCAGGCACTGGTGCGAGGCCATGGGCGACAACAGCCCCGCGTACACGGGCCCGGACGCCATCGCTCCGCCCACCATGCTGCAGGCATGGACCATGGCCGGCCTCACCCGCCGCCCGGAACGCACCGCGGCCTACGACGAACTCCTCGCCCTGCTCGACGCGTCGGGCCACGACGCGGTCGTCGCCACCGACTGCGAGCAGGAGTACCTGCGCCCGTTGCGCCCGGGAGACGAGATCACCTTCGACTCGGTGATCGAGTCGGTGTCCGGCCGCAAGACCACGAAGCTGGGGGTGGGTTACTTCATCACGACCCGCACGGACATCCACGCGGGCGGCGAGTTGGCCGGAACACACCGCTTCCGCATCCTCAAGTACGCCCCGGCACGCCGTCCTCCGGCACCGGCGGAACGCCGCCCCCGCCCCGTCGTCAACCGCGACAACACGGGCTTCTGGGAAGGCGTGGCCCGCCACGAACTCCTCATCCAGCGCTGCACGGCCTGCGACACCCTGCGTTTCCCCTGGCTGCCGGGCTGCAACACATGCGGCTCCCCGGACTGGGACACCGTCGGGGCGAGCGGCGAAGGCACGGTCTACTCCTACGTCGTGATGCACCACCCGCCCTTCCCGGCCTTCGAACCTCCCTACGCGGTCGGCCTGATCGAACTCGCCGAGGGCGTGCGGATCGTCAGCAACGTGGTCGGGGTGCCGTACGACAAGGTGCGGATCGGCATGCCGGTGCGGCTGGAGTTCCGGCGGTACGACGACGAGCTGGTGCTGCCCGTCTTCCAGGGGGTGACGTCGTGAAGGCCGGGGACCGGCTCCCGCCGCTGGAGATCCCGGTCACCCGCACCCTGATCGTCGCCGGGGCGATCGCCTCCCGCGACTACCAGGACGTCCACCACGACCCGGAGCTCGCGCGGCGGAAGGGCTCCCCCGACATCTTCATGAACATCCTGACGACCAATGGCCTGGTCGGCCGGTACATCACGGACCACTTCGGTCCGCGTGCGCGGCTGCGCCGGGTCGCCATCCGGCTCGGCGCGCCCAACCACCCCGGCGACACGATGGTGCTGACCGGCACGGTCGAGGAGGTCGACGGTGACACCGCGACGGTCCGGATCGTCGGCGCGAACGCCCTCGGCCGGCACGTCACGGGCACGGTGACGGTCATGGTCCCGGCCGGGACGGGAGAGGGCGTCCCCACGGGAGCAGGAGGCGACTCGGTATGAGCGGGAGAGGGCCGGGCGGTCCCGGTACCAGCCGGCGAGGGCGGGCGGTCCAGGCGTGAGCGGGCGGGGGCGGGGCGGTCTCGGTGGGTGCGCGGCCGTCGTCGGTGTGGGGGCCACCGAGTTCTCCAAGGACTCCGGCCGCAGCGAACTGCGCCTCGCCGTCGAGGCCGTGCGGGCGGCCCTCGCGGACGCCGGGCTGACCCCGGCCGACGTCGACGGGATGGTCACCTTCACCATGGACACCAGCCCCGAGATCACCGTCGCCCAGGCGGCGGGCATCGGGGAGCTCTCCTTCTTCTCCCGGGTCCACTACGGCGGCGGCGCGGCCTGCGCCACCGTCCAGCAGGCCGCCCTGGCGATCGCCGCGGGCGTGGCCGACGTGGTCGTCTGCTACCGCGCGTTCAACGAACGCTCGGGCCGCCGCTTCGGCTCCGGGGTGCGGCACCGGGAACCCTCGGCGGAGGGCGTGGCCCTCGGCTGGTCGCTGCCGTTCGGCCTGCTCACCCCGGCCTCGTGGGTGGCGATGGCGGCCCAGCGCTACCTCCACACCTACGGGCTGACCCCGGAGGCCTTCGGGCACGTGGCGGTCACCGGCCGGAAGTACGCGGCGACCAACCCGGCGGCCCACTTTCACGGCCGGCCCATCACGCTGGCCGACCACGCCGCCTCCCGCTGGATCGTCGAACCGCTGCGTCTGCTCGACTGCTGCCAGGAGACCGACGGCGGGCAGGCCCTCGTCGTCACCTCCGCCGAACGCGCCCGAGACCTGCCCCACCCGCCCGCCGTGATCGCCGCGGCCGCCCAGGGCGCCGGACGCGCCCAGGAGCAGATGACCAGCTACTACCGCGACGACCTGACCGGCCTGCCCGAGGCGGCGGTCGTCGCCCGCCGGCTGTGGCGCACCTCGGGGCTCGCCCCGGCCGACATCGACGTCGGGATCCTCTACGACCACTTCACACCGTTCGTGCTGACGCAGCTGGAGGAGTTCGGCTTCTGCGGCCCCGGCGAGGCGGCGGACTTCGTGGCCGAGGAGCGCCTGCCCCTCAACACGCACGGCGGACAGCTCGGGGAGGCGTACCTGCACGGCATGAACGGCATCGCGGAGGCCGTGAGGCAGGTCAGGGGCACGGCCGCGAACCCCGTACCGGGAGCGGAACGAGTCCTGGTGACGGCCGGGACGGGTGTGCCGACGTCGGGACTCGTGCTGACCGCGGACCCCCAGGGGTGAACCCGCAGTACCGCGGGCCCTTCGCTCCACCTACAGGAGGTGTGGCAGGCCCTACCCGTACAACCTGAGGGGGACTCCGCTTCGGGACCTGCGGCCGATCCGCCGGGGGCGCCCCGCTCATAGCGTTGAGCCATGACCACACTCGTCTGCACGAGCGCTTCGAAGGCGGCCGGACCAGCGGCGCAGACCCTTGCCTACCCGTCGTTCTCGTCGTACGTCAGGGCCCGCCAGCCGGTGCTGCTGCGTACCGCCCGCTCGCTCACCGGCAACCCGAGCGACGCGGAGGACCTGCTGCAGACCGCGCTCACCAAGACGTACGTCGCCTGGGAGCGCATCGAGGACCACCGGGCCCTCGACGGCTATGTGCGCCGGGCGCTGCTGAACACCCGGACCTCGCAGTGGCGCAAGCGCAAGGTCGACGAGTTCGCCTGCGACGAGCTGCCCGAGCCGGACCCGGTGCCCGGCGGTGACGACCCGGCGGAGCAGCAGGCGCTGCGCGACGCGATGTGGCGGGCGATCATGCGGCTGCCCGCACGGCAGCGGGCGATGGTGGTCCTCAGGTACTACGAGGACCTCAGCGAGGTCCAGACGGCCGAGGTGCTCGGCGTTTCTGTGGGTACGGTGAAGTCGGCCGTCTCCCGGGCGATCGGCAAGCTCCGCGAGGACGCTGAGCTGGGACTTGTCCGTCAGTGAGGCGGTTCGCCGCCCCCTTGTGAGGTGCCCCTCGGGCGTGGCGTGATCTGATCGATCACCCGGTCCTAGTGACATACCACGCGGTATGTGCGCAGAATCAGCGCAACCTTTACCACCGCGCAGGCAATGTCGCCCCGGGAGGACGCCGTGCTGAGCACCATGCAGGACGTACCGCTGCTGATCTCGAGGATCCTGACCCACGGGTCGACGATCCACGGGACATCACAGGTGACCACCTGGACCGGTGAGGACGAGCCGCACCGCCGCTCCTTCGCCGAGATCGGCGCCCGCGCGGCCCAGCTGGCCCACGCGCTGCGGGACGACCTCGGCGTCACCGGCGACGAGCGCGTGGCGACCCTGGCCTGGAACAACGCGGAACACGTCGAGGCGTACTTCGCGATCCCGTCCATGGGCGCGGTCCTGCACACCCTGAACCTCCGCCTCCCGCCCGAGCAGCTGGCCTGGATCGTCAACCACGCCGCCGACCGCGTGATCATCGCCAACGGCTCCCTGCTCCCCCTGCTCGCCCCGCTGCTGCCGCACCTGAAGCCGGTCGAGCACGTGGTCGTCACCGGCCCCGGGGACCGCTCCCTCCTCGCCGACGCCGGCGTCGGTCACATCCACGTTCACGAGTACGAGGACCTGATCGCCGGCAAGCCGACCTCGTACGACTGGCCCGAGCTGGACGAACGCCAGGCCGCCGCCATGTGCTACACCTCCGGCACCACGGGCGACCCCAAGGGCGTGGTCTACAGCCACCGCTCCATCTACCTGCACTCCATGCAGGTCAACATGGCCCAGTCGATGGGCCTGACCGACCAGGACACCTCGCTGGTCGTGGTCCCCCAGTTCCATGTGAACGCCTGGGGCCTGCCGCACGCCACGTTCATGACCGGCGTGAACATGCTGATGCCGGACCGCTTCCTCCAGCCGGCCCCCCTCGCCGCGATGATCGAGGGCGAGAAGCCCACGCACGCGGCCGCCGTGCCCACCATCTGGCAGGGCCTGCTCGCCGAGCTGACGGCGAACCCCCGGGACGTCTCCTCCCTCGGCCAGGTCACCATCGGCGGCTCGGCCTGTCCGCCCTCGCTGATGGAGGCCTTCGACAAGCTGGGCATGCGGGTCTGCCACGCCTGGGGCATGACGGAGACGTCCCCGCTCGGCACGATCGCCCGTCCGCCGGCCAGTGTGGCCGGCACGGAGGAGGAGTTCGCCTACCGTCTCACCCAGGGCCGCTTCCCGGCCGGAGTCGAGGCCCGCCTGTCCGGCCCCGGCGGCGAACGCCTCCCCTGGGACGGGGAGTCGGCCGGTGAGCTGGAGGTGCGCGGCCCCTGGATCGCGGGCGCCTACTACAACGGCCCCGACGGCGAACCGCTGCGCCCCGCCGACAAGTTCAGCGAGGACGGCTGGCTCAAGACGGGCGACGTCGGCACCATCTCCCCCGACGGCTTCCTCACCCTCACCGACCGGGCCAAGGACGTCATCAAGTCCGGCGGCGAGTGGATCTCGTCGGTGGAGCTGGAGAACGCGCTGATGTCCCACCCCGACGTCGCCGAGGCGGCGGTGGTCGCCGTCCCCGACGAGAAGTGGGGCGAGCGCCCCCTGGCCACGGTCGTCCTCAAGGAGGGCTCCACCGCCACCTTCGAGACCCTGCGCGCCTTCCTCGCCGACGAGGGCCACATCGCCAAGTGGCAGCTCCCGGAACGCTGGACGGTCATCGAGGCGGTCCCGAAGACGAGCGTCGGAAAGTTCGACAAGAAGGTCCTGCGCAGGCAGTACGCGCAGGGGGAGCTGGACGTCACCAGCCTCTGACCCGGCCGCGGACCGCCGTACGGCAGCACCTCACCGGCGTACGGCGGTCACGCCCCACCCGAGCACCAGCCACACCCCCGCCACGACACACACCCCGCCCCACCCGAAGTGGCTGAACGCGGCCCCCGCGAGGGCCGATGCGGTCGCGCCGCCCGCGAAGCCGGCGACCACATAGGCGGTGTTGGCCGTGGCGGGGGTGGCGGTCGCGGTCAGGGCGAGGGTCTGGTTGGCGACGTGGGAGGCGACCAGTGCCGCGTGCACGGCGACCGCCGCGGCGAACAACGCCCCCAGCACCTGCCCGCCCAGCCAGAACAGCGGCACGGACACGGCGGCGACCAGATACGCCGACCGCACGACCCGCGCCGCCCCGAACCGGTCCACGAGCCCGCCGGCCACCGGCGCCACCGCACTCGCCGTCAGGCCGAACAGCCCGAACAGCCCGGCGGTCGCGGTGGACAGTCCGTACGCCGGCCCGGTCAGCAGCAGCGCCAGCGAGGTCCACAGCGCGCTCCACGCGCCGAACATCCCGGCCTGCCGCACACACGCCCGCCACAGCTCCGGCGAGCTCCGCAGCACCGACGGCAGCGCGACCAGCCCGGCGAACAGCGGGCCCTCGGCGCGCTGCCGCGACGGCAGGACCACCGCCGTCGCGAGCCCCAGAGCGAGGGTGAGCACGGCCGCACCGGCGAACACCCACCGCCAGCCGAAGGCCTGCCCGGCCAGCCCGCCCAGCACCCGGGCCCCGACGATGCCGACGAACAGGCCCGCGATGACCGTCGCGACATGCAGGGCACGCCGCTCGGCGGGCGCCCGCTCGGCGACCAGCGGCACGAGCAGCTGGGGGATGACGGTGGCCGCCGAGGCGACGAACATCGCGACCGCGAGGGCCCCGGCGCCCGGAGCGGCCGCACCGGCTCCCAGGGCGAGGGCGGTGACGAGCGTGAGCCCGGCGACCAGCCGGCGCCGGTTCGCGCGGTCGCCGAGCGGTGCGAAGAACAGCAGGCCGACCGCGTAGCCGAGCTGGGCGACCGAGGCGATCCAGGCGATGGCCGAGGGCGCCGAGCCGAAGTCGCGGGCCATGAGCGGGAGCAGCGGCGCGGCGAGGTAGATGTTGGCGGCGGTGACCGCGCTGCACACGGCGAGCAGGGTGAGGAAGAGGCCCGGAGCGGGCGTACGAGCCTGTCGCGCGGAGCTCGTGGCCTGCGGGGCGGTGGTGGTCGCTGACGGCATGGGAGGGGACTCCTTGGAGTCGGCTCTAGCAACTAACTGGTTGGTTGGATAGCGGGGAAACAGTCTGGGCCGCCTCGTCGTTCCTTGTCAACCAAACAGTTGGTTACCCTGGCGCGCTACCCTCTCCCCCATGGCAGCAAGGGACCCCGAGGCCACCAAGGCCCGGATCTTCGAGGCGGCGGTCGCCGAGTTCGCCCGCCACGGCATCGCAGGCGCCCGCATCGACCGCATCGCCGCCGAGGCGAAGGCCAACAAACAGCTCATCTACGCCTACTTCGGCAACAAGGCGGAGCTCTTCGCGATCGTCCTCGAGAAGAAGATGCTCCATGTCGCCCAGGACGTCCCCGTGGCCCCGGACGACATCGAGGACTGGATCGACCGCGTCATGGACTACCACGCCGCCCACCCGGAGCTGCTGCGCCTGCTCTTCTGGGAGGGCCTGGAGTACGGCAGTGCCGAGCTGCCCCTCGAGACCGCCCGCCAGGAGCACTACGCCCGCAAGGTCGCCGCTCTCCAGGACGCCCAGGACCGGGGCGTCGTCGCGGACGCCATCCCGGCGGCCGACCTGCTGTTCCTGCTGACGGCCCTCGCCAACTGGAGCGCCGTCGTCCCGCAGATGCGGCGCATCCTGGTCGGCGAGGGCGAAGCGGACCGGGACCGCCTGCGCGCGTCGGTGAAGGAGGCGGCGCGCCGGCTCACGGCTCGGTAGGACGGGGCGAGGTGCTCAGTTGGTGCCGATCCGGCTGAGCAGGTCGACGATCCGGGACTGCACCTCGTTGCTGGTGGACCGCTCCGCGAGGAACAGCACCGTCTCCCCGGAGGCCAGCCGCGGCAGGTCGGCCTGGTCGACGGCGGCCGTGTAGACGACGAGCGGGGTGCGGTTGAGCTGCCCGTTCGCCCGGAGCCAGTCGACGATCCCGGCGGCGCCCTCCTGCCGCCGCTGCACCTGCAGCAGGTCCATCACGACCAGGTTCGGCCGGAACTGTCCCGCCAGCGTCACCGCGTCCGCGTCGCTCGCGGCCCGCGCGACCTGCATCCCGCGCCGCTCCAGCGTCGCCGTCAGCGCCAGCGCGATCTCCGCGTGCTCCTCGACCAGCAGGACCCGCGGCGGGTGCTGCTCGGTGTCGCGCGGCGCCAGTGCCTTCAGCAGCACGGCCGGATCGGCGCCGTACGCCGCGTCCCGCGAGGCCTGTCCGAGCCCGGCCGTGACCAGTACGGGCACCTCGGCGGCCACGGCGGCCTGCCGCAGCGACTGCAGTGCCGTACGGGTGATCGGCCCGGTCAGCGGGTCGACGAACAGGGCGGCCGGGAACGCCGCGATCTGCGCGTCGACCTCCTCGCGCGAGTTCACGATCACCGGCCGGTAGCCGCGGTCGCTCAGCGCCTGCTGGGTGCTGACGTCCGGCGCGGGCCACACCAGCAGCCGCCGCGGGTTGTCCAGCGGCTCCGGCGGCAACTCGTCGTCCATCGGCTGCGGCCGCGGCGGATCGGCCACCTCGACCGCCCCGCCGGGCCCGTCCAGCGGCTCGGGCCCCTCGGCGGCGTTCTCGTCCGGTGCGCCTATGGCGTACGACCGCCCGCCGCCCTCGGTCATCTGCGCGAGGCGTGACTGACCGGCGAGCGACGGCTGAGCCGGGACGGGTGCGGTGGCCGGGGCGGGGACCTGAGCGGCGACCGGCGGCGGCGTGTGCTCGGCCGGCGGATGCGGCCGCGCGGCCTGCTCCGGACGGGACCCCTGGCCCGCCGGACGCGGCTGCCCCTGCTCCGGGCGGGCCGCCTGGTCCGTACGCGCCGCCGGGTCGGGCGGCGTGCCGAGCTTGCGGCGCCTGCCCGATCCGCCCGGCTGGTGCGGGGGAGGCGTCGCCGACTGCGGGACTGCCACGGCCGACGGCTGCTGGACCTGGGCCGCCTGCCGGGTGAACGGCACACCCTGGCCGAGCGTCCGCACGCTGATCGCACGCCCCTGCGTGGAGTTCGGATCGACGGGTGCCGCCGACTCCGCGGGCAGCGGCTGAGCCACCCGCGGCGCGCCCTCCGGCGGCAGCGGCGTGCCCGGCGCGGGCGTGTGCTGCTGCGCGGGCCGGGGCGGAGTGCCGTTCGCGGGCGCCGGGTGCGCCACCCCGGCCCCCGGCGTGTCGTCGGCGGCGGGCCAGGGCCGGGCGGCCGGGGTACCGCCGTGCGGCGGGGTGCCGTGGCCGTCCGTGCCGTGGGCGTTCGTGCCGGGAGCCGTGGCTCCGTGGGCCGGAGGTCCCTGAGGCGGGATCCCCTGTGCCGGAGCCGCCTGGGGCGGAATCGGCTGAGCGGGCGCGCCCTGGAACGGGGCGCCCCGCCCGGGAGCGGACTCAGCGGGGAGCGGCCGGCCGGCGGCGGGCTGCTGCCCGGGTGCGGCGATGCCCTGCTGCGGCAGGGGCCGGGCCGGGGCCTGAGGCTGCAGGACCTGCCCCGGAAGGGCGGCCTGCACACTCTGCCCGAGCCCACCCTGAGCGGGTACGGACACGCCCTGCGCGGGCACGGCGTGGGCCTGCCCCGGCACGGCGTTCCCCTGCGGAGGAACGGTGTCGCCCTGGGCGGGAACCGGCCCGCCCTGCGGTGGCACGGCCGTACCCGGCGCGACGGGGGCGGCGGCGACACCGCCCTGGCCGGGCGCTACCTGCCCCACCGGGATCTGGCCGGTGGCGTCCTGCTGCGCGGGAACGCCCTGCGCGGCCGGGGCGGGCACGGCCCCTGCCGGCATGGAAGCGGCAGGCATGGCACCCGCAGGGACAGGGCCCGCGGGCGTGGCACCCGCCGGTGCGGCACCCGCCTGGTCGGCAGCTCCTGGCGCAGGCGCTCCGGCTTCCTCGCCGGGCTGCGGCGTGGCGACGGCCCGGCGCCGGCGTCCGGTCGGCGCACTGGTCGGATGCGGCTGCGGCGGCGTGTGATCGGCGGACTGGTCGTGCGGAACGGCATCGTGCCGTCCCTCATCGGCCGCCCCGGGACCCGCCACGGCCTGCTGCGGCTGACCCTGGACCGGCACCTGCCCCTGCACCGGCATCTGTTGTCCCTGGGCGGGCACAGCGCCCGGGACCACATCCGCTGCGGCACCCGGCACGGCACCCGGTGCGGATTCCGGTGCGGCACCGGGCGTTCCGGTGGGGCCGCCGGTGACCTGCTGCCCCTGGTCGGCCTCGGCCGGGGCCTCCTGCCGGCCCGGGGGCGGAGTCTGGTCCGACCCGGCCGGCGGCAGCGCGAACACCGGACGCGGCCCGGCCGCCTCCTGTGCGGCGGCCGCCCGCTCGCCCGCCGCGGCCAGCGCTCGCCGTCGGCGCCCGCTCGCCTGCCGGCCCTGGCCCTCGTCGGCGGAAGAGCCGTCATCACCGGACGGCGACGCGGGCAGGGCGGGCGGCAGCGCCGCCTGCTCGCCGGGCTCCCGCCGGGCCCGTCGCCCGGACGGGGCGGGCACACCCTGCGGCGGCACGGTTCCGCCGAGGCCCGTGTTCGAGGCGGCGGTGCCCGCCGCGTGCTCGGCGGCCGTCACCACGGCCCCTTCGGCGATGCCCTGGACCGCACTGCCTATGGCAGCCGCACCGGCTTCCTCGGCCGAGCGCCGCCGACGCCCGGTGCCGCCGGACGCGCCGCCCGCCGGGGCGTCCTCACCGGAAGCCTGCGCCGGGAGAGCGGCCGGCTCCCCGGCGGCCCGCCGCCTGCGCCGTCCGGTGGGCACGGCTCCGTCGGCCCCGGGACCACCGGGAGCGTCGCCATCGCCACCGTGAACGTCGCCGTCCCCACCGTGAACGTCGCCGTCCAGGAAGGCATCGGTGGTGGCCCGCCGCGCCCGGCGCCGCCCCCCACCGGAGCTCTGCCCGGCGGCATCGAGGGCGGCCGGGTCCACGGCAGCGGCATCGACGGCAGCGGGGTCGACGAGCGCGAGCGCGGCGGACTCGTCCACCGGCTGGGCGGCGACGGCCCCCGCCCCGCCCCCGATCGGCACCTCCAGGACGTACGCGCTCCCGCTCATCCCCGGCACGTCATGCGTCTGCAGCACACCGCCGTGGGCCCGGACGATCCCGCGCACGATGGGCTCGTGCACGGTGTCGCCACCGGCGTACGGCCCGCGCACCTCGATGCGGACGACCTCGCCGCGCTGCGCCGCCGCCACGACGACGGTGTTGTCCAGGTAACCACCGGCCGACACGGGCGTGTTGCCGGTCGCGTCGACCCCCGCCACGTCCGCGACGAGATGCGCCAGGGCGGTGGCGAGCAGCCGGGGATCGACCTCGGCCTCGATGGGCGGCGCGTGCACGGCGAACTGCACCCGCCCGGGCCCGATGAGCTCGACGGCCCCGTCGACCCCGGCGGCGACGACGGCGTCCAGCATCACCTTCGTACGGGCGATGTCCTCGCTGCCCGCGTCGAGCCGCTGGTAGCCGAGGACGTTGTCGATCAGGGTCGTGATGCGCGCGTAGCCGGCCGACAGGTGGTGCAGCACCTGGTTGGCCTCGGGCCACAGCTGCCCGGCGTCGTCGGCGGCGAGCGCGGCCAGCTCACGGCGCAGCTCCTCCAGGGGGCCGCGCAGCGACCGGCCGAGCAGGGTCAGCAGCTGCTCGTGCCGGGCGGCGAGCGCCTCGAACCGGTCCTTCTCCCGCTCCCCGAGCGCCGCGTACCGGTCCTCGCCCGCGGCGAGTTCCTCTGCGTGCCGCTCGGTCAGCTCCTCCAGCTCGGTGACGTGCCGCTGGCGCAGCGCGGTGAGTTCGGAGGCGTGTTCCTCGGCGATCCGCTCCAGTTCCTCGGCGTGGCGCTTCTCCGCCGCTGCCTTCTCCTCGACGACGGCGTCGTAGGGCCGCCGGTCGGTGAAGGTCATCACGGCGCCGACGAGCTGCTCGCCGTCGCGCACGGGCGCGGTCGTCAGGTCGACCGGCACCTTGCCGCCGTCCTTGGCGTACAGCACCTGCCCGCGCACCCGGTGCTTGCGCCCGGAGCGCAGGGTGTCGGCGAGCGGGGAGTCCTCGTAGGGGAAGGGCGAGCCGTCGGCGCGCGAGTGCAGCACCAGGTCGTGCAGTTCGCGCCCGCCGAGATCGCTGGCCCGGAATCCCAGTATCTGGGCGGCGGCCGGGTTGACGAGCACGATCCGCCCGTCGGTGTCGGTGCCGACGACGCCCTCGGCCGCGGCCCGCAGGATCATCTCGGTCTGCCGCTGGGACCGGGCGAGCTCGGCCTCGGTGTCCACGGTCCCGGACAGGTCGCGCACGACGAGCATGAGCAGCTCGTCGCCGGTGTAGCCGTAACCGTCGTAGGCCTGCTGGCCGTTCTCGAGATTCGCACTGGTGACCTCGACGGGGAACTCGGTCCCGTCGGTCCTGCGCGCGATCATCCGGGTCGGCTTGGTCCGGGCATGCGGATCGAGGTGCTCCGGCCGGCGCATCGAGCCGGGGATGAGCTTGGAGTCGAACTGCGGCAGCAGATCGAGCAGCCCGCGCCCCACCAGAGCGGTCCCCGGGGTCTCGAAGGCCTCCAGGGCGATGGTGTTGGCGTTGACGACCGTGCCGTTGGCGTTGACCAGGACCAACGCGTCGGGAAGCGCGTCCAGTATGGCTGCGAGGCGAGCAGCGCCCCGGGATGGCCTGCTGCTCACGAGACGCTTCCTCCCTGTTACCGCACCTTGCCGACCGCTCGGGCCATCTTGCCAACCGTCCCGCGGCGTGTCACGCGAGGGAGTCTAAGGGTTGCGGTTGCGCTCGCGACGCCGGATGAGAGGGACGTCGCACGAGGAAGTGACCCCGAACTGACGACCGAGTAACCGTGAAACGCCCGCCCTCCTGCGACGACGTCGCGGGACCTTCGCGGGACCTTTACGACGACGGCTTTTCTGTAGCTTTTGGCCGGGCTGGCGTGATGGGGGCGGAGAGTGGCGCAAATGGGATGCGCGATGAGGGGCGCCGGACGTCGCTCAGGCGCCGGGGGCCCGCCCTCGACTGCCTCAGGCCTTGGCGCCTCGGGCGCCTCGGGCGCCTCCCATGTCCGGCAGCAGCGGCACGAGCCGGTCCCACCGGGAGATCTGGCAGCCGTCGCGGCGGTCGTACGTGGCGTCTACGGGCCGGCCGGCCCAGGTGCCCGTGACGTGCGCGGTGGCCGGGCCGCCGTACTGCATCGTGCAGAAGCCGCCCTCCGGCGCGGACGCGAAGACGTCCTGGCCCCACCTCGTGTCCCGCCTCAGGGCGGCACAGGCGCCGCCCGGGTCGGGGTGGCTGCCGCCGTCGGGGTCGCAGTACAGCTCGAACGTCCCGTCGGACCCGCCGCCCGCGTTCCGCACCGTGACGGTCAGGTGATCCCGGTCCCGGCCCTCGCCGGGCCCGGCCGGGGACAGCAGTCCGGTCCCTTCGGCCTGGGCGTACGCGTCCGGGGGTGCCGCGGTCAGCGATCCGGCGACGGCGACGGAGGCGGCGGCGCCGACGAGGAGGCGCCGCAGGACGGGGCGGGCGGTGGCCCGGGGGTTGGCACGCAACATGCCGTGCCTAACGCGACGCGGGCCCGGACGTTGCGCGCGGACGCCCGGGCGGGGCACGCACGGGCCTGACAAGGTCTTTGCCCCGTGCCCTTCCCGCCTAGTACCGTGGGGGTCGATTGGTGACAGCACGCTCGACTGTGTCATCATCGGCACGCACCGCTCGCGCTCGCGCGGGAGTGATGCTGGAGGCGTCGCCTAGTCCGGTCTATGGCGCCGCACTGCTAATGCGGTTTGGGTCTTAAAGCCCATCGAGGGTTCAAATCCCTCCGCCTCCGCACTCGATCACGAAGCCCCGGTCATCCGACCGGGGCTTCGCTGTCGTTGCCTTCGAAAGTGCGGCCTGAAGTGTCGTTTCCGCAGCTCACAAGGGGTGCGGCTAACGGATTTCACATGGCGGCGGCAGTCATGTAATGTTCTTCCTGTCGCCGCGAGCGAGCCGGAAGGCCCGAGAGCGGCGAAAAAACAGAACAAGCACTCGTAGCTTAACGGATAGAGCATCTGACTACGGATCAGAAGGTTGCAGGTTCGAATCCTGCCGAGTGCACACAGGTCAAAGGCCCCGCCGGTTCGCCCGGCGGGGCCTTTGACGTCACCGCTGACATCAACGTCTACGTAGGCCGTGCCGATGACGTGATGAAGGCTTCTGACTACAAGATCTCTTCTTGGGGGATCCTGGGCCACCGCTCGTCCCCACCACGGACGCCCAGGTGTTGTGCCGATTGTGCTGTGCCTGAGAACCCGGGGACGCATAGATCACCTTGACGAGGTGGTCTTGCGGTGGGACACCGTCCATCACGTCGTAGCCGAGATGCCGAGTTCGGCGAGCAGCCCACGTACGCGCTGCTCGATCTCATCCCGGATGGGCCGCACCGCGTCGGCACCTTTGCCCGCCGGGTCCTCCAGCTGCCAGTCCAGGTATCGCTTGCCGGGGAAGACGGGGCAGGTGTCTCCGCAGCCCATCGTGATCACCACGTCCGAGGACTGCACCGCTTCGGTGGTGAGGACCTTGGGTGTCTCGGCGGAGATGTCGATGCCGACCTCCGCCATGGCCTGGACGACGGCGGGGTTGACCGCATCGGCAGGGGCGGAGCCGGCCGAACGGACCTCCACCTGGCCGCCGCTGAGGTGTGTAAGGAACGCGGCGCCCATCTGGGAGCGGCCGGCGTTGTGGACGCAGACGAACAGGGCCGAGGGGCGCGGGGCGGGGGTGCTCATGGCAGGCGTCTTTCGAGAGAGCGGAGCGGGTCACGAGGAGGCGAGCTCTGGTTCGCCGTGTGGGACGACGACCTTGTCCCCGGTGGGAGCGGGACGGCCGTACACCGCGATCACGGCACCAAGCCCGAGCACGGCCCCGGCCGATTGGGCAGCGATGAACGCGGTGACGGAGGCAGGGGCGATTCCGGCGAAGGTGTCGGTGAAGGCCCGGCCGATCGTCACTGCCGGGTTCGCGAAGGAGGTGGAGGAGGTGAACCAGTAGGCGGCACCGATGTAGGAGGCCACGGCCACCGGTGCGAGGGAGGCGTTGCCGATACGGTCGAGTCCGAAGATCAGTAGGATCAGCCCGGCCGTGGCGACCACCTCGCCGAGCCATAGGTGAGCGGCGGAGCGGTCGTGCGTGGACCACTCGACGAGCGGCTTGGCGAACATGGCGTCGGCCAGGATCGCCCCGCCCACGGCCCCGGCGATCTGCGCGGGCACATAGCCGGTCACGTCTCGCAGGGTGAGGCCGTCCTCCTTGTGGCGGCCGGTGTACCAGGCGGCGAGGGTGACGACCGGGTTGAAGTGTGCGCCGGAGACCGGTCCGAGCAGGGTGATCAGCACGCCCAGGCCGAAGACGGTGGCGAGGGAATTGGCGAGGAGCTGCACGCCCACGTCGTGTGACAGCTCAGTGGCCTGGATCCCGGAGCCGACCACAACCGCCACCAGCAGCCCGGTTCCCAGGGCTTCAGCGGCGAGGCGTCGGCCCAAGGGGGCGGTCACGCGGTGGCTCCGGCAGTCTGCGGCGTGGTCAGGAATGCGGCGAGCCGGTCCAGAACACCGGGCAGCACCCAGTAGTAGACCCAGGTCCCGCGTCGCTCGCAGTCGATGAGTCCGGCCTGCCGGAGCAGCTTGAGGTGGTGGGAGATCGTCGGCTGGGACAGGTCGAAGGCCGGGGTCAGCTCACACACGCAGACCTCCCCGCCCTCCCCGCGCGAGGCGATCATCGACATCAGGCGCAGCCGTACCGGGTCGCCCAGGGCCTTGAACACCTTCGCCAGATCCGTGGCCTGGTCCTCGCCGAGCGGTGCGGCGGACAGGCCCGGGCAGCAGGTGGCGTCCTGGCCGATCATCCCAAGCTCTTGCTTCGACATGTGTCTATGTTGACGTTTTTCGATTCAAGGCGCAAGGTTGCATCAATGAACGTCAATACAAGCCGTTCCGGGGTACCGCCATACCCCCTCCCCCAGGAGTGAAGTCATGAGCGAGCAGTCCATCGACCTACGCGAAACCGTCCGCGAGCGCTACGCCGCAGCGGCCGTGAAGGTCACCGAGGGCGGTACCGCCTGTTGCGGACCGCAGCCCGTCGAGGTCGACGAGAACTTCGGGTCCACCCTCTACGCCGCCGACGAGCGCGACGCCCTTCCCGCTGAGGCCGTCGCCGCCTCCCTCGGCTGCGGAAACCCGACCGCGGTCGCCGAACTGCGCGAGGGTGAACGCGTCCTCGACCTGGGGTCGGGCGGCGGCATCGACGTGCTGCTCTCCGCTCGTCGTGTCGGTCCGACCGGCAAGGCGTACGGGGTGGACATGACCGACGAGATGCTGGCCCTGGCCCTTGCCAATGCCGAGAAGGCAGGCGCGGCGAACGTCGAGTTCCTGAAGGGCACCATCGAGGCCATCCCGCTGCCTGCGAACACCATCGACGTGGTGATCTCGAACTGCGTGATCAACCTGTCCGTCGACAAGCCTGCCGTGTTCGCCGAGAGCTTCCGTGTCCTGAAGCCCGGTGGTCGCATGGGCGTCTCCGACGTCGTCGCAGACGACACCCTCACACCCGAGCAGCGAGCCGAGCGCGGCGACTACGTCGGCTGCATCGCCGGTGCTCTGTCGTTCGCCGAATACCGCAAAGGGCTGGAGACGGCCGGCTTCACGGACGTCGAGATCATTCCCACCCACCCCGTTGCCGACGGCATGCATTCCGCGATCGTCCGCGCGGTCAAGCCCGCCGGCGAGATCGAGGCGGCCGGTCCTTCCGCGACCGCCGCGTGCTGCGGCGTGGATGCCTGTTGCACGCCCGACGAGCAGGCTACTGATTCGTCGACCACGGTTGCCGAGGCCAAGGCCGCGAGCGGCTGCGGCTGCCAGGGCTGACGGCAACCTTTACGGCAACGACGGCACACTCGAGCCGCCGGACGCCACCGTCAGCGATCGTGGCGGGAGAGAGCCGAGCAGACGCTCCGTCGACCGGATGGACACCCTCACCTGCCGTCCAGGGCTGCGTCGCGACGACCCGGCACTCCGCACCCGACGGCTCCGCGGCCACAACCCCACGGCGACTCGCGCCAGTTCGCTTACGATCACGTGGCCGCTGCTGGGCAGGACATCGGAGGGGACACGGTCGTGAGCAGAACAGAGGGCCACGGAGGCCGCCGACGAGGCGGGGGCATGGCTGCGTTGGCTGTCGCAACGGTGCTGCTTCCGCTCATGGCGGGGTGTGGCGCGGGCGATGACGACTCCGACCCCGGCGCCAAGGGCACCGAGGCGACTGCCGGACAGCAGGGCGGGAGCAAGAGCGCAGACAAGGGGAGCGGGGCCTTCCCGGAGAGCGGTGTGATCGTCACCGCCGTGTGTTCCGTGCCCGCGAGCAAGCCGGCGGTCGTGACGGTCACAGGCTGGGATCCGGAAACGTGGGAACGGACGGTCTCGCGGGACTTCACCGTCCCGGCCGAGGCCGTGGTCGCCGAGGCCGACGATGTCGCCTCCCCGCTCGTGGAACTGTGTGCTGACAACTTCCCCGGTGTCAGCGCGTCCGAGGACGGGCCGCGCGCCGTGGCCCCCACCAGGCTGCGGCAACTCTTCGACAAGGACTTCTCCCGGATGGCCGTCGTCCTCATCGACCGGGAGACCGAGGCGACAGGGGTGGGCTACGTCGACACGAGCGGCAAGCTGACCAAGTTGTCGGGTGAACAGGGCGAGGACTTCGGTGACACGCCCAAGGAGGAGAACGCCGTCTTCGCCCAGGACGGCAGCGCTGTCTGGTTCACCGAGACCGACTCCTCGGATCATGTGCGGATCGCCAGCCGTTCCGTGGCGGGTGATCACGCGGTGACCGAGCACGGGGGCGGTGATGGCAGTTACATGGACGAGGCCGGCCTTGCGCTCGCGGGTGACCCGGTGCGCGGGCTCTTCGGCAAGGAGGTCCGGATCAGCCCCGACGGGCGCAGGGCCACGGCCTTCATCACCTGGAAGGGCTACAACGTGGCCGACGTGCCACAGCGCAGTGCGCTGCTCAAGGCCGAGCGTGTGAAGGCAAACCGCATGCCGTTCGACGCCGACTGCTCCCCCTACGGCTGGGTCGACGACAGGACCGTGCTGTGCGGCCCTCGACTCGAGAAGGCCGAGGACCCGAAGCGGGAGAACTCCTTCTGGACGCTGGACACCTCGCGACTCGACGGCACCGCGGATCTCCCGAAGGGTGCCCTGGGTGGTCCGATCATCCCGGCGACGGATCGGAAGAACACGGTCCGGGCCATTTCACAGAACGGCAAGCAGATGATCTTCGCCTCGATTCAGGGCACCCGGCTCGATTTCTTCGTCTCGGCCATCGCTCCCGGCGCGACCCCGAAGAAGATCACCGCAAGGGGCGCGAACAGGGCGCTGAGCGTGGGAGAGGTCCTGGAATGGCGGTGAGGGCCGACGCTCTCTGGCTCTCGGTCTCCTCCTTCCATGCCGGTGGCGCGCCGCCTCGTGCAAGGGGACGCTGGTAGTCGGGGGCAACGTGATGGAGGGGTACTCCATGACTCGGACCAGCCCGGACCACAAGGCGCGTACACCGTTTCTCTCCCGCCCCGGCGTCCGCCGCTTCCTGCCGTTCGTCCTGATCAGCGCGGTCGCCCTGGTCTTCATCTTCGAGAACCGCTCGGACGTCGAGATCCGCCTGCTCGTGCCGATCGTGACCATGCCGCTGTGGGGAGCCCTCCTGATCGCGTGGGCTCTCGGCATGCTCGCCTGCGTCTTCACCGTGCGCCGGCGGTCGAGCCGGCATTCACGGCAGATGAAGTAGGTCCGTCAGTCCGGGCGGCAGTGTTCCTCCAGGTAGGTAGCCGCCAGCGTGCTCGCGCGGGTGAACCAGTCGTGCAGGACCGCGATCTCGTCCGGTGAGTACTGGGCGAAGAGCTGCGTGAGGCGGGCGTAGTACGGCTCGTAGACCTCCCGGACCCGGGCGACCGCGTCGGGCTGGGCCGCGACGCGGATGCGGCGGCGGTCCGTGGGGTCGGGGCGGCGGGTGATGTAGCCGGCGCGCTCCAGGCGGTTGAGGATGCCGGTGACCGCGCCGGTCGTGACATGGACGCGAGCCGCCAGGTCGCCCGCCGTGGGCAGGTTCTCGCCGGCCTCGATGACATAGGCGAAGCAGGTGAGGTCGGTCACACTCAAGCCCACCTGCTGGGCGATCTCGTGCTGCCCGACCAGGTGCGTCGCGATGAGCTGGTCCATCGCCGACAGTGCCTGCTCCGGTGTCGCGGCCGGACGAGGCTTCGCGTGCATTCCCAGATCCCTTAGTTCGTGAGATGTTTGGGTCGTAAAAGTCTTAGCAGATGAGGGGTTCGGTGGATCGGGCCCTCGGTGCGAGGGAGCGGCACATGAGTGCACATCAGTATGACCACGGGCACACGGTCGCGGGGTGGGTCGGATTCGCCATCGCCTCGGTCGGGGCCGGTGTGGCCGGACTGGGGGTCTGCACCGTCTCCGGCGCGCTGATCGCCGGCGGACTGGCGATCGGGCTCGTGGCTCTGCTCGTCACGTGGGCCCTGCATCTTGCCGGGTGGGGGAAGGGGCCGGGCGTGCGGCCCCGGGCGGAGTGGGGCTGGCGCGTGCGGGACTCGGCGGCGCCGGGCGGGCACGAGGAGTGCCTGGGGTGCCGGCTGGCCGGGCGCGGGCGGCGTACGGCGGGTGCGGTGCGGCCGGTCATGCCGGTGCAGCGCGCGGGCGAGCCGGAGACCGTCGCCGCGGCGGGGGCCGACTCCGTGAGGTGAGGCCCGGTCCTCACCAGGCGGCCCCGGTCAGCGACCCCCAGCCGCCCCATCAGCCGCCCCATCAGCCGCCCCCGATGTCAGTGGTGCCCCCTACCCTCGGCAGAGATGGCACAGGCATGGAAGTGCTCGGGGCTGCGGTGGTCGGCGGACGGTCCCGTGCTGATGTGGGCCGGTGGGCGGCGCAGTGCGCTGACCTGGGGGAAACGCGTGGCTTTCGAGGTCGCGGACGGGGGTGTGCGCAGCTGCGTGGGGGCTCGGGGGCACGTGTGCCCGCTGGGTGCGGCCGTGCCGGGGCGGAGTACGGCGGCGCGCTGCGAGGAGTGTGCCCGGCTGGACCGGGCGCACTCGGTGGCGGCCGACACCCTCGCCGACGACCCACGGCCGTACCGCGTGTACCTGGCGTGGTTCGGGCCCGGCATGGTCAAGGTCGGGATCACGGCCCGGGAGCGGGGTGGCGCGCGGCTGCTCGAGCAGGGAGCCGTCTGTTTCACCTGGCTCGGCGTCGGTCCGCTCATGGCCGCGCGGCGTACGGAGGAGCTGCTCAGGGCCGCCCTGCGGGTGCCCGACCGGATTCCGTACGCCGCGAAGCGGGCCGTGCGGGCCGCGCTGCCGGAGGCCGCCGACGACCGGGCCCGTGAGGTCGCCGAGCTGTACGAGCGGGCCGTCGCGCTCCCCGCGTGGCCGGAGTCGCTCGTACGGGAGCCGCTGCGGGTCGTCGACCACGTGGGGGTGTTCGGGCTCGCCGGGGTGCCCGCGGCCGTCGGGGACGTGAGAGAGCTCGTCGCCGGAGGTGCGGTCGGTGGGGAGCTGGTCGCGGCGGCCGGACCCGATCTGCATCTGGTCACCGGCGGCGGGGTCGTGGTGCTCGACACGCGGTTGATGACCGGGTGGGGGCTGGTGCCCGCCACCGGGAGTGAGGTGACCGTCCCGGTCAGGCAGTTCAAGGAGGACTCGAGCGTGCAGGACGGCTTGTTCTGAGCCGGCCAGGCTTACCAGGCGTTCTCTGAGCAAGCCCGGCTCGTCATGCACCGAGCCCGCCTCCCAGGGGCCCCTTGAGAAACGCCTGTGTGTTTCTCAGACAAATCACAGGTTGGCGAAAGCATGTTCTCAGAGGCCCTCGACATCGTGTTCGCATGACCACGACCTCGCCCCAGGGGCGCACCGAACTGCTCAGGCCGGACGGGAGCCCCGTCCGCGTGCTCGTGGTGGACGACGAGCTGTCGATCACGGAGCTGCTGTCCATGGCCCTGCGCTACGAGGGATGGCAGATCCGCAGTGCCGGTGACGGCACGGGCGCGATCCAGACCGCCCGCGACTTCCGGCCCGACGCCGTCGTCCTCGACATGATGCTGCCCGACATGGACGGGCTGGCCGTCCTCGGGCGGCTGCGCCGGGAACTGCCGGACGTGCCCGTGCTGTTCCTGACCGCCAAGGACGCCGTCGAGGACCGGATCGCCGGGCTGACGGCCGGCGGGGACGACTACGTCACCAAGCCGTTCAGCCTGGAGGAGGTCGTCGCACGACTGCGGGGTCTGATCCGCCGCTCCGGTGCCGCAGACCGGCGCTCCGACTCCACGCTGGTGGTCGGCGACCTCACCCTCGACGAGGACAGCCACGAGGTGACCCGGGCCGGGGACGACATCCATCTGACCGCCACCGAGTTCGAGCTGCTGCGGTTCCTGATGCGCAATCCGCGCCGGGTGCTCAGCAAGGCGCAGATCCTCGACCGCGTGTGGTCGTACGACTTCGGCGGCCAGGCCAACGTCGTCGAGCTGTACATCTCCTATCTGCGGCGGAAGATCGACGCCGGGCGCGAGCCAATGATCCACACGCGGCGCGGTGCCGGTTACCTGATCAAGCCCGCGGCGTCGTGAGCGGACGGCGGCGGCCGGGTACGCGGCAGCGGCCGGGCAGGCGTTGGGCAGGCAGGCCGCGCACGCTGCGGACACGGCTCGTCGTCGCGTCCGTGGTGCTGATCGCCGTGGTGTGCGCGGTGATCGGCACGGTGACGACCGTGGCACTGCGGTCGCATCTGTACGAGCAGTTGGACGGCCAACTCGGTGTGGCCGCGGTCAGAGCCGCCCAGAGCCCGCCCGGGGTCGGCCCCGGTCAGGGCATGAACGGCGGCTCCGGCCAGTCCGTGCAGAAGAGGGAGAGCCTGACCGACTTCGTCACCCGGGGGCCGCAGCCGGGCGGCACGGTCGCCGCCAAGATAGTGAGCGGCCGGATCACCGAGTCCGCGTACGGCGTGTCCGAGGACAACCAGCCGATGAGGGCGCGCTCGCTGGATGCTGCCCAGGCCGCGGCCCTCACCTCCGTGCCGCAGGTCGACGGGACGCTGCGGACCGTCGACCTCCCGGGCCTGGGTGAGTACCGGGTCGGATACAAGAGCGGCGACAAGGGCGACTACTACGTCGCCATCCCCACCAGGGACGTCACCAACACCGTCAACACCCTGATCCTGGTGGAGATCAGCGTCACGGCAGCCGGTCTGGCCGCGGCGGGGCTGGCCGGCTCCGTGCTGATCGGCGTGGCCACCCGGCCCCTGCGCCGCGTCGCCGCCACCGCCACCCGGGTCTCCGAACTCCCCCTGCACACCGGTGAGGTGAACCTCAGCGAGCGCGTGCCCGACTCCGAGACCGACCCGCACACCGAGGTCGGCCGGGTCGGCGCCGCGCTCAACCGGATGCTCGACCACGTCCACGGCGCCCTGCACGCACGGCAGCGGAGCGAGACACGGGTCCGGCAGTTCGTCGCCGACGCCAGTCACGAGCTGCGCACCCCCCTCGCCTCCATCCGCGGGTACGCCGAACTGACCAGACGCGGGCACGAGGACGTCGGACCGGACACCCGGCACGCCCTCGGGCGGATCGAGTCCGAAGCCGGGCGCATGACGCTGCTCGTCGAGGATCTGCTGCTGCTCGCCCGGCTCGACGCCGGCCGGCCCCTGCAGTTCGAGCAGACCGACCTCGTCCCGCTCGTCGTGGACACCGTCAGCGACGCCCGTGCCGCCGGCCAGGACCACAACTGGCGCCTCGACCTGCCCGACGAGCCCGCGCTCGTGCCCGCGGACGCGGCCCGGCTGCACCAGGTCCTCGTCAACCTGCTCGGCAACGCGCGCAGCCACACGCCACCCGGGACGACCGTCACCGCCCGCGTCCAGCGGCGCGGACCCTGGCTGTGCGTGGACGTGGAGGACGACGGGCCGGGCATTCCGGCCGAGTTGCTGCCGCACGTCTTCGAACGGTTCGCGCGCGGCGACTCCGCGCGTTCCCGCACCAACGGCTCGACCGGCCTCGGCCTGGCCATCGTGCAGGCCGTGGTGGCCGCGCACGGCGGTGCCGTGACCGTCGACAGCGTGCCCGGGCGGACCGTTTTCACGGTGCGGCTGCCCGCGTACCCCGCGCAGCCGCAGCCGGACATGAGCCGGCAACAGCACTCACAGGCACGCCACAGCGTCACCACACGGGCACGACAGGGCGCCTGACGAAGGTCGGTTCCATGCGAACCGACTCTTCTCCCGGCACCCTGCCGGCGCGGGAACACCTCCCGGCCGCACCAGCCGGTACGCCTGTCCTGGACGTAGTGATCCCCGTCTACAACGAGGAGAAGGACCTCCAGCCGTGCGTCCGCAGACTGCACGAGCACCTCGAGAGGACGTTCCCGTACGCGTTCCGCATCACGATCGCGGACAACGCCTCCACGGACACCACCCCGCAGGTGGCCGGGCGGCTGGCGGCGGAGATTCCCGAGGTCGCCACCTTCCGCCTGGAGCAGAAGGGGCGCGGCCGGGCCCTGCGGGCCGTCTGGTCGGCTTCGGACGCCCCGGTCCTGGCCTACATGGACGTGGATCTGTCCACCGACCTCAACGCCCTGCTGCCGCTGGTGGCGCCGCTGATCTCGGGCCATTCGGACCTCGCGATCGGCTCCCGGCTGGCCCGCAGTTCACGGGTGGTGCGCGGGCCCAAAAGGGAGTTCATCAGCCGGGTCTACAACCTGATCCTGCGCGGTTCGCTCCAGGCGCGGTTCTCCGACGCCCAGTGCGGCTTCAAGGCGATCCGCCGGGACGTGGCGCAGGTGCTGCTGCCCCTCGTCGAGGACACCGGCTGGTTCTTCGACACCGAGATGCTGGTGCTCGCCGAGCGGGCGGGCCTCAGGATCCACGAGGTGCCGGTCGACTGGGTCGACGACCCCGACTCGACCGTGCACATCGTCAAGACCGCGACCGACGACCTCAAGGGCGTGTGGCGGGTCGGCAGGGCCCTGGCCACCGGCTCGCTCGCGCTGGACCGGCTCGCCCGGCCGTTCGGCGACGACCCGCGCGACCGTGACCTCGTGGACGTGCCGAAGGGACTGGCCCGCCAGCTCGTCGGGTTCTGCGTGGTCGGCGGCCTGTCCACCCTCTTCTACCTGCTCCTCTACAGCGGCTTCCGGACCGTCACCGGCTCCCAGACCGCCAACGCCCTCGCCCTGCTGGTCTCGGCCATCGCCAACACGGCGGCCAACCGGCGGCTCACCTTCGGGGTGCGCGGGCGCGGCGGGGCCGTACGGCACCAGGCGCAGGGCCTGGTCGTCTTCGGCATCGGACTCGCCCTGACCAGCGGCTCGCTCGCGGCGCTGAACGCGGCCACCTCCGAGCCCGCGCACAGCACCGAACTGGCCGTCCTCATCGCGGCCAACCTCGCGGCGACCGTGCTGCGCTTCCTGCTCTTCCGGGCGTGGGTGTTCCCCGACCGGCGCGAGGACGACCCGGCGCGTGCCGCCTCGTCCTCGTACGACACCACCCCCTTCCGCGCCGGTGACGTCGCGGACTCCTGGCGGGACTCCACCGTGCAGTTGCTGCCGGTGCGCCCGCACGACACCGATGCGAGGAACTCGCGATGACCGTCCACCTCGACCGGCAGAGCACCGGCGGAGCCACGAGCTCCGGCACCCGGGCCACAGCACCCGAGCCGCACGCCGGTGCCCCGGCCCGCCCCTCCCCGCAACGGCTGTGGCGCGGCCGCCCCGAGGATCCCCGCTGGGCCCGCCCGGCCTTCCTCGCCCTGCTGCTGGCGACGGCCGTGCTCTACCTGTACAACCTGAGCGCCTCCGGCTACGCCAACTCCTTCTACTCGGCGGCCGTGCAGGCCGGCAGCCAGTCCTGGAAGGCGTTCTTCTTCGGCTCGCTCGACGCGGCGAACGCCATCACCGTCGACAAACCCCCGGCGGCCCTGTGGCCGATGGCCCTGTCCGTGCGGCTCTTCGGCCTCGGCTCCTGGGCGATCCTCGTGCCCGAGGTCCTCATGGGGGTCGGCACGGTGGCCGTCGTGTACGCGGCCGTGCGCCGCCGGTTCGGCCCGGCGGCCGGCCTGATCGCGGGCGCCGTGCTGGCGCTCACGCCGGTCGCGGCGCTGATGTTCCGCTTCAACAACCCCGACGCGATGCTGGCGCTGCTGATGGCGGTGGCCTGCTACCTCGTCCTCCGCGCCCTGGAGGACGGCCGGACGAAGTGGCTGCTGTGGGCCGGTGCCGCGATCGGCTTCGCCTTCCTGGCCAAGACGCTCCAGGCCTTCCTGATCCTGCCCCCGCTCGCCCTCGTCTACGGCGTCTGCGCACCGGTGTCGGTGAAGAAGCGGATCGGCCAGCTCGCCGCGGGTCTCGCCGCGATCGTCGTCTCCGGCGGCTGGTGGGTCGCGATCGTCGAACTGTGGCCCGCCTCCTCGCGCCCGTACGTCGGCGGTTCGCAGAACAACAGCTTTCTGGAACTGACCTTCGGCTACAACGGCCTGGGCCGCCTCAACGGCGACGAGACCGGCAGCGTCGGTGGCGGCGGTGGCGGTGGCGGCGGGAACGGCGGCGGCAACTGGGGCGAGACCGGCTGGGACCGGCTGTTCGGCTCCTCGATCGGCGGCCAGATCTCCTGGCTGATCCCGGCCGCGCTGATCCTGCTCGTGGCGGGGCTGGTGGCCACCCGCAAGGCGAAGCGCACGTCGGTGACCCGCGCTTCGTTCCTCGTCTGGGGCGGCGCGCTGCTCACCACCCTGCTGGTCTTCAGCTACATGCAGGGCATCTTCCACGAGTACTACACGGTGGCCCTCGCCCCCTACATCGCCCCGCTGGTCGGCATGGGCGCGACGGTGCTCTGGGGCCGGCGCGACAAGGCGTGGGCCGCGCTGACCCTGGCCGCCGCGACGACGGCGACCGCGGCCTGGGGGTACGTCCTGCTCAACCGTTCCTCCGACTACCTGCCCTGGCTCAAGTGGCTCGTCCTGATCGGCGGTCTGACGGCGGCCCTCGGCCTGATCTTCGCCGGCCGGCTCGGCCGCCGACTGGCCCTGGGTGCGGCCGGGCTGGGCCTCGTCGCCGCGCTGGCCGGTCCGGCGGCCTACACCCTCACCACCGTGAACGAGGGGCACACCGGCTCGATCGTCACGGCGGGTCCGGCGGTCGCGGGCGGCCGCGGCGGCCCG
This sequence comes from Streptomyces sp. NRRL B-1140, assembly GCF_001280065.1. GTDB lineage: Bacteria > Actinomycetota > Actinomycetes > Streptomycetales > Streptomycetaceae > Streptomyces. The sequence goes on along the minus strand of NZ_LGEA01000091.1, from coordinate 96,406 downwards.
GGCGGTGGCGGTGGTCCCGGCGGTGGCGGCTTCCCCGGCGGCGGGTTCCCGGGCGGCGGCCAGAACCAGCAGAACGGCAACGGCAACGCGCAGGGGCAGGGGCAGCAGGGCAACGGCTTCCCCGGCGGCGGGTTCCCGGGCGGCGGCCAGAACCAGCAGGGCCAGGGCCAGCAGGGCCAGAACCGGCCGAACGGCGACGGCGGCCGGATGTACGGCATGGGCGGCGGTGGCGGTGCCGGCGGTCTGCTCAACGGCGCCAGTGTCAGCTCCGAGGCCAAGAAGCTGCTGGCTGCCGACGCCGACCGGTACACCTGGGCCGCGGCGGCCATCGGCGCCCAGAACGCGGCGAGTTACCAGCTCTCCACCGGCGACCCGGTGATGGCCATCGGCGGCTTCAACGGCTCCGACCCGTCCCCGACTCTGGCCCAGTTCAAGCAGTACGTGGCGGAGGGAAAGATCCACTACTTCATCGCCTCGGGCGGCATGGGCGGCGGCATGCGTGGAAACGGCGACGGCACCGCTTCCCAGATCACCTCCTGGGTCGAGGCCAACTTCAAGAAGGTCACGGCCGGTTCGGCCACGTTCTACGACCTCACCCGGAAGACGAGCAGCTGACACGCAACTGACCGGGCGAAGGGCGGTGGCCGAAAGGCGCCGCCCTTCACCGTCCCCGCGGAAACTCCGTTGTACGCCGTATAAGGAGTGTTCTACGGTGTACAGCATGACGACGTCCCCCCAGGAAAAGTCCGTGCCCGAGTCCGTGCGGGGCGGCCATCCCCAGCGCTGGCTGATCCTCGGTGTCATCTGCCTGGCGCAGCTCACCGTGCTGCTCGACAACACGATCCTGAATGTGGCCATCCCCTCCCTCACCCGGGAGATGGACGCCTCGACCGCCGACGTCCAGTGGATGATGAACGCCTACTCCCTGGTGCAGTCCGGCCTGCTCCTCACCGCGGGCAACTCCGCCGACCGCTACGGCCGCAAGCTGATGCTGATGTCGGGCCTCGCGATCTTCGGTGTGGGATCGCTCGCGGCCGGGCTGTCCCAGAGTCCGGGCCAGCTGATCGCGGCCCGTGCGGGCATGGGCGTCGGCGGCGCGCTGCTGATGACCACCACTCTCGCCGTCGTCGTGCAGATCTTCGACGACAAGGAGCGGGTGAAGGCGATCGCGCTGTGGTCGACGGTCAGTTCGCTCGGGTTCGCGGCCGGACCGCTGATCGGCGGTGTGATGCTGAACCACTTCTGGTGGGGCGCGATCTTCCTCATCAACATCCCGGTCGCGGTGCTGGGCCTGGTCGCGGTCGCCGCGCTGGTGCCCGAGTCGAAGCACAAGGCCGGTGACCGGCCCGACCTGCTCGGCGCTGTTCTGTCGACGATCGGCATGACGGCCGTCGTCTACGCGATCATCACCGGGCCCGAGCACGGCTGGACCTCCGCGCAGGTGCTGGTCTCGGCACTGATCGGCCTGGCCGTGCTCGGCCTGTTCGTGCTGTGGGAGCTGCGGACCGAGCACCCGATGCTCGACATGCACTTCTTCCGCAACCAGAAGTTCGTGGGCGCGGTCGCGGGCGCGATCCTCGTGGCGTTCGGCATGACCGGATCACTGTTCCTGCTCACGCAGCACCTGCAGTTCGTCCTCGGGTACGAGCCGCTGGACGCCGGGCTGCGGACCGCGCCGCTGGCGTTGACCGTCGTCGCGCTCAACTTCACGGGGGTCGGGGCGAAGCTGGTACTGAAGGCCGGGACGCCGGCGGCCATCGCGCTCGGCATGACCCTGGTGTCCGCGGGGCTGGCCGCGATCGCCCTGCTCGGTGGGCACGGGTACGGCGGGATGCTGCTCGGCCTGGTCGTGATGGGCGCCGGTGTGGCGCTGTCCATGCCGGCGATGGCCAACGCGATCATGGGCGCGATTCCGCCGGAGAAGGCGGGGGTCGGAGCGGGGATCAACGGAACCCTCGCCGAGTTCGGCAACGGGCTGGGTGTCGCGGTGCTCGGTGCGGTGCTCAACTCCCGGTTCGCCTCGCTGGTCGCCGTCTCCGCGGCGTCGTTGCCGGCGGCGCTGGCCTCCGCCGACTCGGCCGCGGAGAAGGCCCGGATCTCCGACGCCTTCGCCTCCGGTCTCGAGACCAGTCAGCTGGTCGGGGCGGTTGCCGTGCTGGCGGGCGGACTGGTCGCGGCGGCTTTGCTTCGGCGGGCCGAGCGGGCAGAGTCGGCCTAGGAGCCCGGGGCTGGTCGTAGCGCGCGGGTGCGGGTTCGTCGTGGTTGATCGCGCTCACGCGGCGGAGCCGCACATCGACACAGCCCCGCGCCCCTGAAAAGACGGCGCGTCTAGCATGAGCGGCGTTGAAAGATCGAGGAAGGTGCGCCATGGCGAAAGCCGCCCGGCAGGAGCAGCCCCGGCCCAGTGTCTGGCTGGAAGGCAAGGCGCACCGGCGGCGTGGTGGCGGGCAGCCCTCGGGGCTCGACCGGGACCGGATCATCGAGGTCACCGTGCGGCTGCTGGACGCCGAAGGGCTGGCCAGGTTCTCCATGCGGCGGCTGGCCGGCGAGCTGGACGTCACCGCGATGTCCGTCTACTGGTACGTCGACACCAAGGACGACCTGCTCGAACTCGCCCTGGACGAGGTCATGGGCGAGGTGCGGCTACCCGATCCGGACGCCGGTGCGGACTGGAGGGTCCAGGTGCGGGCGCTCGCCCGGGAGTACCGGAGGCTGCTGGTGGGGCACCCCTGGGTGTCCGCGCTGGTCGGTGTCTACCTCAACATCGGCCCCAACAACCTGGCGTTCTCGCGGGCGGTCCAGCGTGTCGTCCGCAGGACGGGGCTGCCCGCGAAGCGCCTGACGAGCGCGATCTCGGCCGTCTTCCAGTTCGTCTACGGCTACGGCACGCTGGAGGGCCATCTCGCCTCCCGGGCCGCCGCCGGCGGTATGAGCGTGGACGAGTACTTCCAGCAGGCCCTGAGCGCGGTGACCGCCGCCCCGCAGGCCGCCGACGTCCTGCGGGAGTCCCGGGAGATCATGGAGGCGCGCGGCGGCGACACGGTCGCCGAGATGCTGGAGCGCGACTTCGAGTTCGCACTGGAGCTGCTGATCGCCGGCATCGAGGCGATGGTCGCCCGCGAGGCGGAAGCCCCCGAAGAGGCGCAAGCCACCGGCGCCCCGGCTCCAGGAGCCCCAGAGTCCTCCGAGGAGTGACCTACTCCCCTTCCACCAGCCGCGCCGGGAACCCTCCGGTCGCCACCGGACCCCACCGCTCCGGCGTGATCCGGATGATCGACTTGCCCTGCTTGACCATGGCCGCGCGGTACTCGTCCCAGTCGGGGTGCTCTCCGGCGATGTTCCGGTAGTACTCCACGAGCGGTTCGACGGAGTCGGGGGAGTCGACGACCTCGGCCGTGCCGTCGATCTGGACCCAGGGGCCGTTCCAGTCGTCGCTGAGCACGAGCAGGCTCACCCGCGGGTCCCGCTTGGCGTTGCGGGTCTTGGCGCGCTCGGGATAGGTGGAGACCACGATCCGTCCGGAGTCGTCGACACCGCAGGTCAGCGGGGAGCCCTGAGGGCTGCCGTCGGCCCGCCGGGTCAGCAGGATGGCGTGGTGGCGGGGGCGTACGAAGTCGAGCAACTCGTCGAGTGAGACGCGGGTGTTCGTCGCGATGTTCGGTGCCATGTGCGGCAGCCTACGACGCCAGGGCTTCGGCGAGGTTGTCGTACACGGGCACGTCCCGGCGTATCCCGGTCAGCTCCAGGACCCGGCTCGTGATGCCCTCGGGCCGGGCCACCAGACGCACGGCCGCCCCCGGGCCGAGCCGCCGCCGTACGTCGTTGATGAGGCGGATGCCCTGGGAGTCCATGAAGGAGGTCGCGGTCAGGTCGAGGACGAGGACGTCCAGGTGGTCACCGTGGGCCCGGGCCGCGGACAGGACGTGCGGCAGCAGATCCGCCGCGTTGCAGAAGTCGATCTCGGCGGGCATCGTGAGGTGGACGCGGCCGGGGAGGTCGCGCGGTTCTGTGGGATTCGTGAAGAAGGTCACGGCTCACCTGGCAGACGTTCGTCCGGATTCCGGTAAGGCCGCTTCCTGACCCGAAGGCCATTCCATCATGTGGGGGCGGGCGGCGAAAGCTCCCCGTGGCGGCATCGGCCGGGCGTCACCTGGAGGCAACCGAACAGTTAGAGTGCTGTCCGTCCTGTGCTCGCAGTCGGGAATGTGCTGCGGAGCTCTCCTGCGCACGGCCATGGCCGTGCATGCCGAAGAGGTTCGTGGTGGCTGCGTCCGAGTTTCCTGATTTGCCCCGTTTTCCGGCTGGCGTCGAGCTGGCCGAGGCTCTCACGGTGGCTTCTCAGCAACTGCACGAGACCCTCACGCCCCACAGCACACTGCGCACGGCGGTCCGGCTGGCCGTGCATCTCATGCCCGGGGCCGAGCACGCCGGGATCTCGGTCATCGAGCGCGGCAACAAGCTCCGCACGCTGGCCTGGACCGACGAGGCCGTGCGCTCCGCCGAGGCCCGGCACACCGGCCGCGAACAGCACGGACTGTGGGACCAGTTGTGGAACAACCCGGTCGCGCGGATAACGGACAGCGAGGCCGACGACGGCTGGGACGTGCTGGCGGCCCTGGGGCTGCGCTCGGCGCTTTCGCTGCGGCTGCGTGCCGACCGCCGCCGGCTGACCGTGCTCACGGCCTACGCGCGCAAACCGGGGGCTTTCGACGAGGAGGCCACGCGCATCGGCCGGCTGTTCAGCGCGCACGTCAGCATCGCCCTGGACTCCGCGACCGTGCGCGAGCAGCTCACCGAGGCCATGCACACCCGGGACCTGATCGGCCAGGCCACCGGCATCCTGATGGAACGCCAGGGCATCGACGCGACCGCGGCCTTCGAGAGCCTCGTGCGGGCCTCCCAGCGGGAGAACGTGAAACTGCGCGACCTCGCCCGCCGGATCGTGGGCGGCAACGCCCCCTGAGGTGAGGTGGATTACCTCAGGGGCGTGTTCGGGTGATGACGGGATATCCGTACGGCCATGAGTTCCGAGACGTCCGACACGCTGGACCAGGCGATGGTGCGCAGCAGCGGTCTCGACACCCTGCTGCGCGATATGACCGACCGCGCGGTGCAGGACGTGCCCGGCGCCGACGCGTGCAGCATCACCGTGCGCCGCGCCGGGCGGCTGCTCACCCTGGCCGGCAGTGACGGCATGCCCAGCGGCCTGGACCTGCGCCAGTACGAGAACGGCGCGGGGCCCTGCGTCGACGCGGCCGAGACCGGCGAGGAGCAGTACGCCCCGGATCTCGCCGAGGAGTCCCGCTGGCCCGACTACGCGCGCTACGCGGTGTCCCAGGGCGTCCGCTGTGTGCTGGCGGTACCGGTCGTCGTCGAGAGCGAGAAGGGCGCCGCGCTCAACTTCTACGGACGGCGGGCCCATGCCCTGGACCCGGGCCGAGAGGCGGCCCGGGCTTTCGCGACCCGGGCCGGGGACGCCATCGACGTGGCGCTGCGCATCGAGCGCCGACACCAGTCGGCGGCCGACGTGCGCACCGCGCTGCTCTCCCGCAGCGTCATCGACCAGGCGATCGGCATCCTGATGGCGCAGGAGCGGATCGACGCTCAAGTCGCGCTGGAGCGGCTGCGCCGGGCCTCGCAGGACCGGAACGTCAAGCTCCGGGATCTGTGCGGCCAGTTGGTGGCGCGGGTGTCCGTGCCGGACTCACGCCGCCGGAAGTGACTCGCCCTGCACGGCCTGGATGTCCAGCTCCACCTTCAGCGTGGTGCCGATGGCGGCGATGCCGGCCTGCAGGACCTGGTTGTAGTTCATCGCGAAGTCCTCGCGGTGCAGTTCGGTCGTCGCACGGAACGCCGCCCGGGTGCCGCCCCACGGGTCCGGACCCGTGCCGAGGTAGGCCAGGTCCAGGTCAACGGGCCGTACGACCCCGTGCATGCCCAGCTCCCCGTGGACGGTCCATCGGTCGGAGCCGGTCGCCGTCAGCCCCGTCGACCGGAAGGTGATCTCCGGGAAGCGTTCGACGTCAAGGAAGTCCGGCGACTTCAGGTGCCCGTCGCGCATGCCGTTGCCGGTGTCGATCGACGCGGCCCGGATCGCCGCCTCCACACGCGACTTGGTGACGTCGTCCGGGGCGATCTCGATCGCGCCGGAGAACTCCGTGAACCGGCCGTGCACGCTGGAGATGCCCAGGTGCTGGGCCACGGCGGCCACGCTGGAGTGCACCGGGTCGACGGTCCACGGCCCGGGCGGCGGCAGCTCGGTGCCGCCCTGCCGGGCCAGCGTCACCGTGCCGACCTCGGCCCGCCCGCTCGCCGTGACGATCACACTGGAGGCCGCGGGCGCGTAGCCCACCGCCGTGACGATGACGGTGTACGCCCCCGCCTCCATCGGCGTCGCGTCCCGCACGGCGCCCTCCGCGTCGGCCTCGGCCCGCAGCACCTGCGCGCCCGTCATGTCCGCCACCGTGACGACCGCGTGCGACACGGCCCATCCGTCGCGGGTACGGATCCTCGCGGTCAGTCCCATCTCACCCAACTTCCTCTCAGAACAAACCGGCCCGCGACAGGGGGCGCACCTCCGCTCGGAGCGCGCCCACCTGTCACGGGCCGGGGCCGGACTACTCGCCGGGGTGGGCGAGTTCGATGTCGTGGGCGTCGGTGCCGGCGCCCGCGACCGTCAGGGCGGTGGCCACCGGCGGGTAGCCCGTGGCGATGACGGTGTACTCGCCGCCGTCCAGGTCGGTGAAGGCGTACGCCCCGTCCGTCCCGGTCGTGGCCGAGCCGACGACGTTGCCCGCCTGGTCGACCAGCGTCACCCGGGCGTCGGCCAGCGGGCCGTGCGGGGCGCGGACGACACCCTGGACGCGGGCGCCGGAGTCCAGGTCGATCTCGACCCGGGTGACCCCGGTGCCGCCCACCTCGACGGGCAGGGCACGCGGCCGGTACCCGGCGGCGTTCACCGCGACGGTCACCGCACCCGGCACCAGCTCGGCGAAGGAGAACTCGCCCTGCTCACCCGTGGTCCCGTTGGCCAGCAGGTCCCCGCGCACATCGGTCACGATGACCATGGCGTCCTTGACCGGCTGCCCGCTCTCGGCGGCCCGCACCAGGCCGGTCAGCCCGCTGGTGCCGCTGAGCAGGATGTCGTAGGCGACCGGCTCGCCGTTCACCACGACCGTGGAGGCCTGCGGCTGGAAGCCGTCGGCGGAGGCGATCAGGACATACGAGCCGGCGCCCGGGGCGTCGACGGCGTACGAGCCGTCGGCCTGCGCCACGGACCGGCCCAGCTGACGCCCGCCCAGCGAGATCAGCGTGACGGCGGCCTGCGGCACGGGCGCGGACTCGTTCCCGCGGACGAAGCCGCGGACGGGCACGCCGGGGGCAGCACCGGAGGTCTCCTCCGGACGCTCCGCCGTGGCGACGGCGGCGAGCCGCTGGGTGCCCTCGGGCCCGGCCTCGGTCTCGGCGACGGCCCAGCTCGGCGCGTTCTTCTCGTTCTTCTCCGTGGCGGGAGCCTCGACGGCGACCGCCTCGGCGGGGGCCACGGCAGGCGTCTCGGACTCGGTGGCCTGAGCCAGTCCGCCCTTCGTCTTCAACGGGACCTCCTTGATGAACAGCGACACCAGCAGGGCGAGCAGCGCCATCGGGGCCGAGTAGAGGAAGACGTCCGCGACACCGTGGCCGTAGGCGCTCTCCACGATGGTGCGGATCGGCGCGGGCATCGCGCCGAGGTCGGGGATGCCGCCACCGCCGGTGCCGGCGTGACCGAGGGCCGCGCCCTTCGGGCCGAGGTCGGCGAGGCCGTCCTTGACGTAGTCGGTGATCTTGTTGCCCAGGACCGCGCCGAGCGCCGAGACGCCCACGGCACCGCCCAGGGAGCGGAAGAAGGTCACCGTGGAGCTGGCGGCGCCCAGGTCGCCCGGCTCCACCTGGTTCTGCGTGCAGAGCACCAGGTTCTGCATCATCATGCCGATGCCGAGGCCCATCAGCGCCATGAAGATCGCTATGTGCCAGTACTCGGTGTCGTAGCGGATCGTGCCCAGCAGACCGAGGCCCGCCGTCACCAGCACACCGCCGGCCAGCAGCCAGCCCTTCCAGCGCCCGGTCCGGGTGATGATCTGCCCGGAGACGGTGGAGGAGACGAAGAGACCCGCGATCATCGGGATCGTCATCACACCGGACATCGTCGGTGACTTGTCCCGCGCCAGCTGGAAGTACTGGCTGAAGAAGACGGTGCCGGAGAACATCGCGACGCCGACGAACAGGGAGGCCACGGAGGCCAGCGTGATGGTGCGGTTGCGGAACAGCCGCAGCGGGATGATCGGCTCGCTGGCCTTCGCCTCGACGAGGACGAACAGCGCCAGCAGCACCACGGAACCGCCGACCATCGCGTACGTCTGCCAGGAGAGCCAGTCGTACTTGTCACCGGCGAAGGTCACCCAGATCAGCAGCAGGCAGACGGCCGCGGTGATGAAGAAGGCGCCGGCCCAGTCGACCTTGACCTTCCGCTTCACCACGGGCAGGTGCAGGGTCTTCTGCAGCACGATCAGGGCGATCACGGCGAAGGGCACGCCGACGTAGAAGCACCAGCGCCAGCCGAGCCAGTCGGTGTCGGTGATGACACCGCCGACCAGCGGGCCGCCGACCATGGCGGTGGCGAAGGTCGCGCCCAGGTAGCCGTTGTAACGGCCGCGCTCACGCGGCGAGATCATCGCCGCCATGATGATCTGGGCCAGGGCGGACAGACCGCCCATGCCGATGCCCTGGACCGCGCGGAAGGTGATGAGCATGCCCGGGTTCTGCGACATGCCGGCCGCCGCCGAACCCAGGACGAAGACGACCAGCGCGAGCTGGATCAGCAGCTTCTTGGAGAACAGGTCGGCGAGCTTGCCCCACAGCGGGGTGGAGGCCGTCATCGTCAGCAGGGACGCGGTGACGACCCAGGTGTAGGCGCTCTGGCCGCCACCGAGGTCCCCGATGATGCGGGGCAGGGCGTTGGAGACGATCGTCGACGACAGGATCGCGACGAACATGCCGAGCAGGAGGCCGGTGAGGGCCTCCATGATCTGCCGGTGCGTCATGGGAGCGCCGTCGCCGGAGGAGCCGTGGGAGCCTCCCCCGTGCTTGGCATGAGCCCGCACACCGGCTGGTGTGGTCGTTGCCATGGGCTTCCTTTTCTTACGTGCTTGCGGGTGTACGGGTGGTCTGGTCGAAAGCGGGCGGTGCGGCCCGGGTGCCGGGGCGGCAGTCGAAGCTCTCCCGCAGCCGCGCCATGAGGTTTGTGAGCTGGCCGACCTCCTCGTCGGTCCAGTCGCTCAGGCGCTCGGCGAGGACCTCGGTGGTCCGCCGGGACAGCTCGTCGAGCTGTGTGTGGCCCGCGGGTGTGAGGCGCAGGATGCGTGAGCGTTTGTCCGCCGGGTCGGGGGAGCGTTCGATCCAGCCCCGGTCCACGACGTGAGCGACGTGGCGACTGGTGACCGACATGTCCACCGCCAGCAGCTCGGCGAGCTTGCTCATGCGCATGTCGCCGTGGCGGCCCAGCAGGGTCAGCACGGCCGCCGACCCGCCGGGGCACTCGGCGGGCATGATCCGTCCGAGCTCCCGCTTCACGGCGCCGAAGGCGCTGAACTGGCGGACCAGCTCTTCGTACTGCGCCTTTTCGGCCATGACACCTCCTGCTTTCGTTGCTTTGAGCAACCATAGAAGCTGTTGGTTGCTGCAGGCAAATAAAACGGGCCGGTGTGGGATCAAAACTTGGCAAAGGCAAGTATTGCGACAGTAAACATGCTGGTGGCGAGCCCGGCGGTAGGGGTCACTCGCTCCCAAACGGAACCCCTACCCCCACTTGGGGAGCCCCGGCGTTTTCGCTAGGGTCTCGGGCCATGGCTAACAACCAGGCCCCGCAGGGCAATCACGACCCCGCCGGCAGCACCCAGATGTTCCGCGCGTTCGTCGACGAGGCCCCGCAGGGCCGTCAGGCGGCGGCACCGTCCAGCAGCGGCCCGCGCACCGGTCTCATCCTCGGCGTCGTGGTCGCCGTGGCGGTCATCGCGGCGGTGGCCTGGCTGGCGCTGGCGTAGCACTTACGGCGGGCTTCCCGGGCCGGGCCGATTTTCCAGGTGCTCGGGGTGGTGGCCGGGGCCGGGTGGGTGCGCGACCAGGCGCGACGAGGTGCCGCTGCGCCCACCCGTGCCGCCCCCAGCGGCACGCATGCCCGCAGCTGAGCGGAGACACCCCCCGGCGTGGCCCCCACCCACACCCGGCGTCGGCGCAGCCACCCGCACCCCCACCGAACCGGCACAGACGTAGGGCGCGGCCCAAAAGACCGCGCCCCAGTCCTCCGTCAGGACCAGCCCTCGTCGGGACCGGCTCAGTCCTCCGAGATCAAGCCTTCCCGGAGCTGCGCCAGCGTCCGGGTCAGCAGTCGGGAGACGTGCATCTGCGAGATGCCGACCTCCTCGCCGATCTGCGACTGCGTCATGTTCGCGAAGAACCGCAGCATGATGATCCGCCGCTCACGGGGCGGCAGCTTCGCCAGCAGCGGCTTCAGGGACTCCCGGTACTCCACGCCCTCCAGCGCGGTGTCCTCGTACCCCAGCCGGTCCGCCAGCGACCCCTCGCCACCGTCGTCCTCCGGTGCCGGCGAGTCCAGCGAGGACGCGGTGTAGGCGTTCCCCACCGCCAGCCCGTCGACGACGTCCTCCTCGGACACCCCGAGCACAGCGGCCAGTTCGGTCACCGTCGGCGACCGGTCCAGCTTCTGCGAGAGCTCGTCACTGGCCTTGGTCAGCGCGAGCCGCAGCTCCTGCAGTCTGCGCGGCACCCGCACCGACCACGACGTGTCCCGGAAGAACCGCTTGATCTCCCCGACCACCGTCGGCATCGCGAACGTCGGGAACTCCACGCCCCGTTCGCAGTCGAACCGGTCGATCGCCTTGATCAGCCCGATCGTGCCGACCTGGACGATGTCCTCCATCGGCTCGTTCCGGGACCGGAACCGCGCGGCGGCGTACCGCACGAGCGGGAGGTTGAGCTCGATGAGCGTGTCACGGACGTACGCACGCTCGGGGCTGTCCTCGCCGAGCGCGGCCAGCCGCAGGAACAGGGAGCGGGACAGGGTGCGGGTGTCGATGGCGCCCGCAGCCGGAAGGACCGGAACGGGCTCGGCCGGGAGGGCCGGTACGTCATCGATGGAGCCGAGTGAGTCGAGAGCATGGGGAGCTGTCTCGCTCTCCGCGAGCGTGAGCACCTTCGAGCTGCCCTGTTCTGCGGACATGCCACCCCCTTTGGGTCGCGGGACGGTCGCGGCGAACGCCCCCGCTTGAGGAACGCAGCCTTCACCTGAATACCGGCTCCGAAGCTCCGGCAAACGCGCTTCCCGCAGAATGTCACATGTCGGCAACACGCTGTAGTGACATGTCGACATCTGAGACGCGAATACGCCCTGCAAACAAGGGGTCTGACGCCTTTTCGGCTTTCAACTGTCGGCAACCGCCCTGATGAGCGATTCCCTCCCCGCGGTGACCTCTCGCTCGCGTTTGCGGTTACGCGTCGATCCGGTTCGCAGAACGCAACCGCTGGAAGCTACGCGCGAGTAGCCGCGACACGTGCATCTGTGAGACGCCGAGCTCCGCGGAGATCTGAGACTGCGTGAGATTGCTGTAGTACCGCAGCAGCAGGATCCGCTGCTCCCGCTCGGGCAGCTGGACGAGCAGATGCCGGACGAGGTCCCGGTGCTCCACGCCGTCCAGCGCGGGATCCTCGTAGCCGAGCCGGTCCAGCAGCCCCGGCAGGCCGTCGCCCTCCTGCGCGGCCTCCAGGGAGGTCGCGTGGTACGACCGCCCGGCCTCGATGCAGGACAGCACCTCGTCCTCCGTGATGCGCAGCCGCTCGGCGATCTCCGAGGTCGTCGGGGTCCGCCCGAAGGAGGTCGTCAGATCCTCCGTCGCGCTGTTCACCTGCACCCACAGCTCGTGCAGCCGGCGCGGCACATGGACGGTGCGGACGTTGTCGCGGAAGTACCGCTTGATCTCGCCCACGACGGTCGGCATCGCGAACGTCGGGAACTGCACGCCCCGGTCCGGGTCGAAGCGGTCGATGGCGTTGATGAGCCCGATCGTGCCGACCTGGACGACGTCTTCCATCGGCTCGTTGCGGGAGCGGAAGCGGGCGGCCGCATAGCGCACGAGCGGGAGATTCGCCTCGATGAGCGCCCCGCGTACGCGGTCGTGCTCCGGGGTGCCCGGCTGGAGGTCCTTGAGCTGCGCGAAGAGGACCTGGGTGAGGGCCCGGGTGTCGGCGCCACGGCTGCTCCGCTGGGGTGCGGCTTGAGGAGGCCCTGCCGGAGGGGGCGACGCCTGGGAGGACGCGGGCGGAGCCTGAGGAGACGGTGCCTGAGGGGACGGTGCCTGAGGTGCGGTACTGGCCAGCACGGTCAACTCCACCTCGTCATCGTCGACTCATCCGTCAACTCTGCCATCAAAAGCGGTCATAGCATCACAAGACATGCACTCCGTGTGCAAGCACCTCATAACTACGTGTTGAGTGATGAAAGCCGCACCACTTCTCACTCAACAGAAGAGCCCCCTGCCGAGGGGCAGGGGGCGGAAGCGGCCGGTGGTGCGGCCGGTCTCAGAACTCGTAGTCCGCGATCACCCACGTGGCGAACTCACGCCACAGCGCGACCCCGGCCTGGTGGTCCGGGTGCTCCACGTACCGCCGCAGCGCGTCCGCGTCGTCGCAGGCCGAGTTGATGGCGAAGTCGTAGGCGATGGGGCGGTCGCTGACGTTCCAGCCGAGCTCCCAGAACCGCAGCTCCGGGATCGTGTCACCGAGCGCGCGGAAGGCCTCGACACCCTTCACGACCCGGGGGTCGTCACGCTCGACGCCCTCGTTGAGCTTGAAGAGCACCAGGTGGCGGATCATCACTTTCCTCCCTTGGCGACCCACGTCGCGAAGTCCCCGAGCGCCCCGGCGGCGTCCGAGATGCCCTGGAACCCTATGAGGACGTAGTCGGCCGCCGTCTGCGGGTCCGTGACGATCACGTACATCACGAAGACCACGACGACGTAGACGGCGATCTTCTTCGCGTTCACCGCCACCGCGGCCTCCCCAGTCACTGTTGCCCCATGCAGCGCACATGATCGCACGAAGGGCCGATCACCCGAAGGGGCAGATCGCACGAAGAGCCCGGATCGCACGAAGGGCCCCGTCTGACGACGGGGCCCTTCACAAGCGGTAGCGGAGGGATTTGAACCCTCGGTGACTTGCGCCACACTCGCTTTCGAGGTCTGTTCCTGCTGGTCAGAGGAATATCCAGAGTCGTTCAACCTCGTTCATTCCCGCTTCCCACCGGTGACGCGGACCGCTGTGAACGACTCCGAACGAGGCTGAATGAGACGGGACCTGAGACGGAGCGCGGTCCGGCTGACCTGCCCTTCTGCTCCCTTAGCAGTCAGAGGCAGGGGCCTCCAGGCTGCGATCACAGCCGCTGGGTCACCGTCGTAAAGCACGTGTGGCTCATCTGCCTGTGGGGGGATGAAGCGCGTGCGGTACCGCTGTAGGTCGCTCTCGGTAGCGATCGCTCGCCACTTCGCCCGGTCCTCGGGGGTCCAAAAGCCGTGGTCAACGACGACGTCACGCCCTGCCTTGAGCAGCTCCCGAAGGTCGACCGCCACGTCTTCGAGGACGGGGCGCTCAAGGGTGGGGAAAACGCCCCGGGGGAAGTCCACGCCATAGACGCCGTGCCGGCGGAACATCTCTTCGTCTGGGCACAGCCTTGAGAACCCGCGAGCAGTGAGGGTGCGGGAAAGGGTCGTCTTTCCGGAGCCGGGGAGCCCGGCCATAAGGACGCAGAACGGCGGGTGTGCAGGCATTACGACGACTGGAAGGAGCTACTGGAGGACGCGAAGGTGCGAGACGGCCGTCTGCGCGATGCTCGGCACACCGCCGCCACGGTCCTGCTGATCCTCGGAGTCTCGGAGCGGGCCGTAATGGGGCTCATGGGATGGTCCACCACGGCCATGGCCGCGCGGTACCAACACATGGTCGACAGCGTCCGCAGCAGTGTCGCCGAACAGGTCGACGGGCTCATCTGGAAGTCCGCTCGGGAATCGCAGGAGGACGATGCCTGAGCGTCTCTAAGTGTGCGCCGTCTGCCCATGGTGATGAGCGACGCCACCGCGGGCAGACGAGTGACCTGAGGGCGCAGTCGTCGCTAGCCGGTGGAGGAGTAGTGAGAATCATGCGGGATGGGAGGGCCTGCGGCGACGGCTTGCAAGTACGCCTCATCGAGTAGAGAGACGAACCGGATGGGCCGACGATCCTCCAAAGTTCCGGCCCAGTTTCTCCAGTTCGTCCCAGACAATTGCCAGTGCCGGCGTGCCACCTCGCCACTGAAGTGGAGCTCTGCCAACACTCGGATCGTGTCGTCGTTGACCCGCTTTAGGCGGTAGTCGGCGAACCAGTTACTTACGATGAGATTGACGAAGATCGTCTGCTTACGCTCTAGCTGTGAGGTGACAGGGACCGGCTCCCAACAGGCCGTAAGCTCAGGGTCCTCGACGGAGGCTAAGAGGAGTTGCCGGTGAGACGCGCGTTGCGCTTCCTCGTTCGCGACCTTGATCTGACGTGACTGATGAACCAACGAGGCAACTACGCCCAAGAGCGCTGCGGCGGAGAAGAGCACCGATAGGGCGCCGTAGGCCTGACTGACCTTGCTGAGTTCGTCCCAGTCCTTCTCCCCAGAGGCTGCCAATTGCAGCAAGAGAGGCGTCATCGCTATTGCGAGCGCAGTGGCTACCCCCGCCGTGATCCACACCGAGATCCTTTGGTGCCGTTCAGACATTCGCGCCATGAGCCCTCCGCCCCGAGACCTTCACCCATCTTGGGGAGACGCGATCAGCGGAGCAAGGTCGACGGCCGTTCGATCATCCGAGTGCCTGTGCGCGGCTCGATGTTCGGCGCGTCGTGGTGAAACAACTGAGACGGAGAAGCACGAGGGGCCCGACTCAGTGAGTCGGGCCCCTCGTCTACCTGCGGTAGCGGAGGGATTTGAACCCTCGGTGACTTGCGCCACACTCGCTTTCGAGGCGAGCTCCTTCGGCCGCTCGGACACGCTACCGAGGGAGACCTTACAGCACGGAGCCGCGTGCTTTGAAATCGGTATTCAGCGACCGCGGAAGAAATCGGTGAGCAGCCCGGCGCACTCCCCGGCGAGCACGCCCTCGATCACCTCGGGGCGGTGGTTGAGCCGCCGGTCCCGGACGAGGTCCCACAGGGAGCCGGCCGCGCCGGCCTTCTCGTCGCGGGCGCCGTAGACGAGGCGGTCGACACGGGACTGCTGGATCGCGCCCGCGCACATCGTGCAGGGCTCCAGCGTGACCACGAGGGTGCAGCCGGCGAGCCGCCACGCGCCGAGAGCGGCCGCGGCCCGCCGCAGGGCGAGCAACTCCGCGTGAGCCGTGGGGTCGCCGCCGGCCTCGCGTTCGTTGTGCCCGGCCGCGAGCACGGTCGTGCCGTCCGGGGCGAGGACGACGGCGCCGACGGGGACGTCCCCGCCCCGGACGGCCTCGGCGGCCTCGTCCAGGGCGAGCCGCATCGCGGGCCGCCAGGGGTCCCGGACCGGATCCGGCACTCCCGCGCCCGCGCCGTCACGACCGGTCAGCGGACGGTCTCCAGGGTCTCCGAGGCGCCCAGGGACTCGGCGATCTCGGTGACGGCGTCCGTCGACATCAGCCGCAGCTCCTTCTCGCTCACCCCGAGGTCGTCCAGGACCAGCGCGTCACCGACCGGGCCGTGCGGCACGGACTTGGCGGAGCCGGCGGGCCCGGAGCCGCCCTCGGCATCCTCGTCGTCCCCGTCGGATTCACCGTCCTCGGTGCCGTCGAGGTCGAGGGCGTCGAGGTCGTCCCCGTCGTCCGGATCGCGGCCGAGCAGCTCGGTCAGCAGGATCTCGCCGTAGCTGCTGCGGGCAGCGGCGGCGGCGTCCGAGACGTAGATGCGAGGGTCCTCCTCGCCATCCACGCGGACGACGCCGAACCAGGCGTCCTCCTGCTCGATGAGCACGAGCACCGTGTCCTCGTCGGGGGAGGCTTCACGGGCCAGGTCGGCGAGATCCGACAGGGTCTCCACATCGTCGAGCTCTGTGTCGCTCGCTTCCCACCCGTCTTCGGTGCGCGCGAGCAGTGCGGCGAAGTACACCGTGACTCTCCCACTGGTCATAGGCGTGCCGGTTGGGGGTCCCCCCGGCGGAGGTTACGGGCGGGGAGTGCTCGTCCGAGCCCCACCCACTCGGAATCGTGGCAGAAACAAGGCGTTCAGGGGACGTCTTCGGCTCCCTGTGTCCGGCAGTTCCGCTCGCACGCCCGTTGCCGCCACCTGCGGATCGTACGCGGCTTTGCCCCGCTGCACGCACGGTCACCCGCGACAATCTCCGCGCGGTTCGTGATCTTTGCCAGGGGTTTCCCCACCGGTTTCCTACCAGCGGAAGGTACGCATGCGCATGGCGTGCCGCAGCCGGGCCGTCTTGGCGCGGCGCGGCTGGACGCGGTCGCGCAGCGCCCGGGCCTCGGCCAGGTCGCGCAGGAACCGGGCGCGACGCCGGCGCCGCTCGGCCTCGGACTCGTCGGCCCCGTCCGTCCGGTCGGGCGTCGGGCCCGTCCCCGGCCAGGTGCGCGGCAGCGGATCGTCTCGGAATTTCCGGTCGGGCATCAGGTTCACCACCCCTATCCGTCCTTTCCGCTTTCCCCCGGACGGGCGGTTTGACTCCGGCGACCGGGTGGCGGCCGGACGGCGGGCTTGCCGTGCGGCCCGGGGCACCCCGCCCGGTTAATGTTGTGGACATGCGTCTCCACGTCGTCGACCACCCTCTGGTCGCCCACAAGCTCACCACGCTGCGCGACCAGCGCACCGACTCCGCGACCTTCCGCCGTCTCGCCGACGAGCTGGTCACCCTGCTCGCCTACGAGGCCACGCGTGACGTGCGCACCGAACAGGTCGACATCCAGACGCCGGTCGCGCGGACCACGGGCGTCAAGCTGTCGCACCCGCGGCCGCTGGTGGTGCCGATCCTGCGGGCCGGGCTCGGCATGCTGGACGGCATGGTCCGGCTGCTGCCGACCGCCGAGGTGGGCTTCCTCGGCATGATCCGCAACGAGGAGACGCTGGAGGCCTCCACGTACGCGACGCGGATGCCGGAGGACCTGTCGGGGCGTCAGGTCTACGTGCTCGACCCGATGCTCGCCACCGGCGGCACGCTGGTCGCGGCGATCCGGGAGCTGATCCGGCGTGGCGCGGACGACGTGACCGCCGTGGTGCTGCTGGCCGCGCCGGAGGGCGTCGAGATCATGGAGCGCGAGCTGGCGGGCACGCCGGTGACGGTCGTGACCGCCTCGGTCGACGAGCACCTGAACGAGCACGGCTACATCGTCCCGGGCCTCGGAGACGCGGGGGACCGGATGTACGGGGCCGCCGAGTAGGCCGGACGGGGCCTGTCAGCACCCCTTCTTCGTCGTGGGCGCCGGCTCGGGCGTGGCCAGCTTCGCCAATGCCCGGTCGGCGTCCGGCTTTTTCGCCAGCGCCTTGAAGCCGTCCCCGATGACGAGGTCGACGGCCGCGCCCTTGCGGGCCGCCTCGGTACGCCGTTCGGCGCCCGGGAGCTGGGTGCCGAGCACGGGCAGCGCGGTGTCGAGCGCGGCGGCGGGGCCGAGCAGGAGTCCGGTGCCCTTGACCTTCTTGTCGTACTGCTTCGTCGCGTTGCCCACGTCGCCGATCTTGAAGCCGCGCTTCTTGAGCTCGTCGGCGGTCTTCTTCGCCAGGCCGCCGCGGGTGGTGGCGTTGAGCACGTTGACGGTGATCGTGCGCGGCTCGGGCAGGGCCGCCTTTGCGCTGGGCGAGGGGCTCGCCTTGGTCTTGATGCCGCACCGCCCGTCGCCGGCTGCCGAAGCCTTTCTGCCGCCGCCGGTGAAGACGTCGATGAGCTGCAGGGTGCCCCACCCGCCCACACCGAGGACGACGACGGACGCGACGGTCAGGACGACGAGCCTGCCGCGCCGCCGGGGCCGGCGCATCTTGGGGTACTTGTTGCCCGTGATGCGGTACTTGCCGCCCATGCCGGGGGGAGTCAGCATGCTCATGAGCGCAGCGTAGTGCGCCGGGGCGGCGATGCCTACTAGATGATCATTCGACGTCGCCCGGCGGAACCCGAAAGGGCCAACCCGCGACCGCCGGGGATCAGTCGAACGTCAGTCGAGCTCGAGCACGCGCGCGTGCAGTACCTGGCGCTGCTGGAGCGCGGCCCGCACCGCGCGGTGCAGTCCGTCCTCCAGGTACAGGTCGCCCTGCCACTTCACGACGTGCGCGAAGAGGTCGCCGTAGAACGTCGAGTCCTCGGCGAGCAGCGTTTCCAGATCGAGCTGACCCTTGGTCGTCACGAGCTGATCGAGGCGGACCGGGCGCGGCGCGACGTCCGCCCACTGCCGGGTGCTTTCCCGGCCGTGGTCGGGGTACGGCCGGCCGTTTCCGATGCGCTTGAAGATCACACGGAAAGCCTACCGGTCAAGACCTTCCGGGCGCAGCCATGGCGAGCGAGTGCGACGCTGAAAAAATCAATACAAGGCGGTACGAACCCGGAACAGGTGCGTGAACATGCCGGATCGCGAGACCATGCCGTCGGCGCCCGCTCCGGAAGTGTCCGAGCGTGCCGCCGCCCTCCCCCAGGACGCCCTGCGGATCGCCTCCGGCTACGCGTTCACCGGCCCGGCCCTGCATCTGGGCGCCCTGTTGTGGGAGGGGCAGTGCCTGCCGGACGCGCAGATCCGGGTGCCGCTGGCGATGCTCAACCGCCACGGCCTGGTCGCGGGCGCCACCGGCACCGGCAAGACCAAGACGCTCCAGTTGATCGCCGAGCAGTTGTCCGCCCAGGGCGTGCCGGTCTTCCTGGCCGACGTCAAGGGCGACCTCTCCGGGATCGCCGCACCGGGCCGGCCGGACGCCCGGGTCGAGGGCCGGGCCGCCGATGTCCACCAGCGCTGGGCGGCGACCGGCTTCCCGGCCCAGTACCTCGCCCTCGGCGGCAACGGGCACGGCGTCCCGGTCCGGGCCACGGTCACGGGCTTCGGGCCGGTGCTGCTGGCCAAGGTGCTGCGGCTGAACCGGACACAGGAGCAGTCACTCGCGCTGATCTTCCACTACGCCGACAGCAAGGGCCTGGAGCTGATCGACCTGAAGGACCTCCGGGCGGTCGTGACCTTCCTGACCTCCGACGAGGGCCGGCCGGAGCTCAGGTCCGTCGGCGGGCTCTCGGCGGCCACGGCCGGGGTGATCCTGCGGTCCCTGACCGCCTTCGAAGCGCAGGGCGCGTCCGGCTTCTTCGGGGAGCCGGAGTTCGACACGGCCGAGCTGCTGCGTACGGGTGAGGACGGGCGCGGCGTCGTCTCGGTCCTGGAGCTGAGCGCCCTGCAGGACCGGCCCCAGCTGTTCTCGACGTTCCTGATGTGGCTGCTCGCCGACCTCTTCCACGATCTGCCCGAGCTCGGCGACGTCGACAAGCCGCGGCTGGTGTTCTTCCTGGACGAGGCGCACCTGCTCTTCGACGACGCCTCCGAGGCGTTCCTGGAGTCGATCACGCAGACGGTGCGCCTGATTCGCTCGAAAGGGGTCGGGGTCTTCTTCGTGACGCAGTCCCCGAAGGACGTACCGGCGGACGTCCTCGCCCAGCTCGGCAACCGTGTCCAGCACGCGCTGCGGGCTTTCACCCCCGATGACCAGAAGGCTCTGAGCGCCACGGTGCGGACCTTCCCGAAGTCGCCCTACGACCTCGAAGAGGTGCTGACGAACCTGGGGACGGGGGAGGCGGTGGTGACGGTGCTGAGCGAGCGGGGCGCCCCGACCCCGGTCGCCGCGACCCGGCTCCGGGCACCCGAGTCACTCATGGGGCCGCTGGGGCAGGAGGCCCTGGAGCGGGCCGTCGCAGGGTCGCCGTCGTACGAGCGGTACGCGCGGGCCGTGGACCGGGAGTCGGCGTACGAGCGGCTCGGGCGCGGGCGGGGTGCGAAGGGGCCCGACGAGATGCGGGACACGGCACCCGAACGCCCCGGGCGGGCGCAGGAGCAGCCGTCCATGGCGGAGCGGGTGGTCGAGAGCGGCGTCTTCACATCCCTGGCCCGGTCGGTGGGGACGCAGATCGGGCGGGAGATCACCCGATCACTGTTCGGCACGGCGCGTCGCTCGGGACGGCGGAGGCGGTAGAAGGCGCAGGTGTCGGCAACGGCGGAGGCGTTGTGGCGCCTCCGCCGTTCCGGTGGGTCAGCCGCGGTCTTCTCTGCTCCCCTTCGGGGGCTGCGGCGGCTTGCGGGTGTCCGGCCGGGAGGGGGGCTTGGGTGTGCTGCGGGCGGCCTCCGCGCGCAGGAGGGCGCGCAGGACCGCGTAGGGGTCTTGGAGCATGGCTGGTTCCTCGCCGTTCGTCGTCGTTCTTCCTGGTCCCGTGCGGGACGGACGGGCCGGGGCGCGGCCGGTCCGGTCAGCAGCGCAGGACCTCGGAACGCGGAGGGCGAGGGTCGTGCGGCGGGCCCGGCGGTACGGGCAGGGACGGCTGTGCGGCGTACGCGGCTCCGGGGCCGGGGAGCGGGGCCGGGCCCGGGGGGACGGCGACGCGGCGGGCGCCACGGGCCGGTGGGCGCGGGGCTGTGTCGAGGAGGTCGCACTCGACGGTGGTGTTCTCCCCGGAGACGGGGGCCGTCCATCCCGGGTGGGCCTCCGCGTGGGCACCCGGCACGAGGAGGGCGAGCAACAGGACGAGCACCCGCAGCCAGGCGTGCCGGCGCGGGCCGCGGGGGACCGGCTGCGGTGCGGGGGTCACGGGAGGTCATTCCCCGCAGGGGCCACGCCGTTCATCCCGCCGGCGGAGAGATCCGCTCGCTCGGCCCATGCGGGGGAGCCGCTCGGTGGCTCGGTCATGGTCCATGCTGCGACCGGCCCGCGAACGACCGCCACCCGGAACGGACCAGGTGGCTGACGCTCCGGCTTCCCGCTGTCGCGGGGGCGGGCCGTGCCGGCTTCCCGCTGTCACCGGGGGCGGGCCGGATGGGCGGTGCCTATCGGCCGGAGGCCTTCGCCGCCTTCGCCGCCGCTTTCATCTCCTGCTTGTGGGCCCGCACCTTGACCAGCGACTCGGGCCCCGTGATGTCGGCGACCGAGCGGAACGAGTCCGGCTCGCCGTAGGAGCCCGCCGCCTCGCGCCAGCCCGTGGGGCGTACCCCGAGCTGCTTGCCCAGCAGGGCGAGGAAGATCTGGGCCTTCTGCTTGCCGAAGCCGGGCAGCTCCGCGAGGCGCTTCAGCAGTTCCCCGCCCGTGCCCACGTCCTTCCAGACGGCCTCGGCGTCACCGTCGTAGTGCTCGACGAGGTACTGGCACAGCTGCTGGATCCGCTTGGCCATGGAACCCGGGTAGCGGTGTACCGCCGGTTTCTCGGAGAGCAGCGCGGCGAAGGCCTCCGGCTCGTGCGCGGCGATCTCGTGCGCGTCCAGGTCGTCCGTGCCGAGCCGCCGGGCGATCGTCGCCGGGCCCTTGAACGCCCACTCCATGGGGACCTGCTGGTCCAGCAGCATGCCGACCAGCGCGGCGAGCGGGCTGCGGCCGAGCAGCGCGTCGGCCTCGGGATCCTGGGCGAGGTGAAGAGTGACGTCCATGCCCCGATCATCCCCCGGGCCGGGCCCGACCGCTGCTCAGGTCGCCCGCCAGTAGCCCAGCGCGTGCACCCGCTGCTTGGGCAGCCCCAGTTCCTTGCGGACGTACGCCGCCAGGGTCCGGGTCGTCGTCGTGTCGCAGGCGATCCAGACGTAGGGGTCGGCCGTGTCCTGGAGCAGACCGGGCAGGTCCGACTTCACCCGGTCGACCAGGTGGGCTCCGGAGTCCCGGCGGGGCACCTTCCGGAGCTCGTGCCGGTCCGGGTCGGCACGGAACGGCAGGTCGTCGTCGCCGCCCTCGAACCAGACGGTGGCCGGGGCCGAACCCAGGGCGTCCAGGAGGGAGTTGATGGCGGGGAGGGAGGCCGGGTCGCCGACGGCGAAGACGTGCGAGGGCGCCGGGCTCGGGTGCTCGAAGCCGGTGCCCTGGACGGTCGCCTCGATGGTGTCGCCCGGTTTCGCCGCCCGGGCCCAGTCGCTCGCGCACCCCTCGTGCAGGGCGAACTCCAGGCCGAAGGTGCCGGCCTCGGCATCCGGGTCGACCAGGGTGTAGGCCCGCTGGTGCGGCTTGCCCGCGTTGTCGAACCACAGCCGTACCCACATGGTGGGATGCGCTCCGGTCGCGGCCAGCAGACCGCCGTCGGTGAAGCGCAGCCGCCGGTAGTCCGGGGTGACGTCCTCGACGTCCGTCACCGTGAACTCGAAGTCCTTCGCGCGCAGCAGTTTGAGGACCGCGCCCTCCCAACCCCGCCCCTGCCCCATCGTGTTCCAGCCCCTCGCGTACGATTTCGGCCACAGCTTGACTTAGGCAAGGCTAACCTAAAGGGCACAGGGGGTACAGCGTGACCGTCGAGATCTACCGTGACGCCTGGGGCATTCCGCACCTGCGCGCGGACGACGCGGTCGGCCTCGCCCGGGCCCAGGGGCTCGTCACCGCCCGCGACCGGGCCTGGCAGCTGGAGGTCGACCGCCACCGGGCGCAGGGCACTTCGGCGTCCTTCCTCGGTACGGAAGCCCTGGCCTGGGACCTTTTCGCGCGACGGGTCCGACTCGACGACACCGCAAGACGCTGTTTCGCGGACCTGGAGAGACGGGACCCCGGGACGGCGCGGTGGGTGCGGGCGTACGTCGACGGGGTCAACGAGGGGCTGGCCGACGCCATCGCCCCCGAGTTCGCCCGTACCGGTCTCACCCCCGGCCGCTGGGAGCCCTGGACCCCTCTCGGTGTCTGGCTCGCCGTCCACATCCTGTTCGCCGGGTTCCCGTCCAAACTCTGGCGCGAGCAGGTCGCCGCCCACCTGGACGGGGACGCCATCGGCCTCTTCGCCACCGACGGCCCCGGCACCTCCGGCAGCAACGGCTGGCTGGTCAGCGGTGAGCGGACCGTCACCGGACAGGCCCTCATCGCGGGCGACCCCCACCGCTGGATCGAGGACCCGGGCGTCTACCAGCAGATCCACCTGTCCTGCCCGGAGTTCGACGTCGTGGGCCTGGCCGTCCCCGGCGTCCCTGGCATCGCCCATTTCGGGCACACCGGCACCGTCGCCTGGGCCATCACCAACGCCATGGCCGACTACCAGGACCTCTACCGGGAGCGGCTGCGGCGCACCGGTGCCGGTGTGGAGGCCCTCGGCCCGGACGGTGTCTGGCGGCGGGCGGCCCGGCACACCGAGACGGTCGGGGTGGCGGGCGCGGAGCCGGTCGAGGTCGAGGTGATCGAGACCGACCGTGGCCCGGTGATCATCGGCGGCCCCGAGGGGATCGACGGCGACCCGGAGGGCGCGGGTGCGGCGGCCGGGCCGCCGGGCTCGGTGCGTCCCAGCGGCCCGGCCGGCCCCATGGGCATCCCCGTGGCGATCAGCCTGCGCTACCCGCCCCGCGTCACCGGCGACCTCGGCTTCGGTGCCCTGCTGCCGCTGCTGCGAGCCCGCCGGGCCGCCGACGTGGACCGGGCCTTCGACCGCTGGGCCGAGCCGGTCAACGTCGTCCAGGCCGCCGACACCGAGGGCGGTGTCCTGCACCGCGTGGCCGGGCGGGTGCCGCTGCGCGCCGAGGCCAACCGGCTGCGGCTGGTGCCCGCCTGGGAGCCCGGCCACGAGTGGCGGGGCTGGCACGTGTCACCGCGCGCCGGGCTCACCGACGGCGTCGCCGTCATGGCCAACCAGCGCGGCCCGGCCGAACCCCTCGGCGTGGAGTTCGCCCCGCCGCACCGCGCCGACCGCATCGCCGCCCTGCTCGCGGGCAAGGAGCGCTGGTCCGCCGCCGACATGCCCGCCCTGCACACCGACACCCACCTGGGCTCCGCGGCCCCCCTCCTGGACCACCTCGCCACCCTCGACGGCCTCACCCCCGAGGCCGCCGCCCTGCGGGACCGCCTCCTCGGCTGGGACCGCCGTATGGACGCCGGCAGCGCCGACGCGGCCCTCTACGCGGCCGTGCGCGGAGCGGTCGTCCGGCGGCTCGCGGCGCACCCGGCGTTCACCGGGCTCACCACGCCCCCGGCCTACCCGGAGGTGTTCCGGCCCTGGCTGGCGCTCGTCCCCCGGGTCGGCTTCGCCCTCGAACACCTGCTGCGGGCCGGGGAGCTGTACGGAGTCGACCGTCCGGCGGCCGTGCGCGCGGCGATCGAGGACGTGGCGCTGCGTCCGCCGGCCGGGGTCTGGGGCGACACCCACCGCCTCGCCCCCTGGCGGGCCCTGGAGCCGGAGCGGCCCCACGACGAACCGGGGCTGTCCGGCGACCACGACTGTGTGCTGTGCACGTCGGGCGTGCCGGGCCTCACCGACCGCGCCGCCCGGGGCCCGGCCGCCCGGTACGTCTGGGACCTGGCCCGGCGCGAGAACAGCCGCTGGGTGGTTCCGCTCGGCGCCTCGGGCCTCCCCGGCTCACCCCACCACCGCGACCAGCTCCCCCTGTGGCTCACGGGAGACCTCGTCCCGGTCGTCACCGACTGGTCCCTGCTGAAGAAGGAAACCGATGTCTGACCCGTACGCCTCCCGCACCGCCGTCCACGAGGAGGTGACCGACGGCTTCGGCACCGTCCGCCTCCTGCCGGTGGACCCCGGTGCCGACGCCGCCGTGATCCACCGCTGGGTGAGCGAGGACCGGGCCGCCTTCTGGGGCATGACCGAGCTGACCGAACAGCAGGTCGCCGACGTCTACGCCCACATGGCCACGCTCGACACCCACCACGCCCACCTCGTCGTCCGGGACGGCGAGCCGGTCGCGCTGCTGCAGACCTACGAGCCGGAGGCCGACCGGGTGAGCGAGTGCTACGAGGTCCGCCCCGGCGACATCGGCGTCCACCTGCTCCTGGCCCCCGCGGGCCCGGGCGGCGGTCAACGCGGCTGGACGGCCCGGCTGGTGGCCGCCGTCGCGGCCTACGTCCTGCCCGGTCTGGGCCGCCGGCGGATCGTGGTCGACCCGGACGTGCGCAACGAGAAGGCGATCACCCGTTTCCGCGCGCTCGGTTTCGCTCCCGGCCCGGTGGTGGTCCTGCCGGAGATCGACCTCCCGGACGTGTACCTGCCGGAGAAGAAGGCCCAGCTCGCCTTCCTGGACCGGGAGATACTGTTCCCCGGGTGACCCCTGAGGACCTCATCGCCCACTACGGCCTGGAGCCGATCCCGAGCGAAGGCGGCCTGTTCCGCCAGACCTGGGCCGGACCCGGACGACCCGACGGCAGGCCGGAGGGCACGGCGATCGTCGCGCTGCTGACGGCGGACGACTTCTCCGCCCTCCACCGCCTGCCCACGGACGAGATCTGGCACTTCTACCGGGGCGATCCCCTTCAGCTCCTGCTGCTCGCCCCGGACGGCACCACGAGGACGGTGGTGCTCGGGCCGGACGTCCTGCACGGCCAGCACGTCCAGTTCACGGTCCCGGCGGGCACGTGGATGGGCGGCAGGGTACGCCGGAACGGGCAGTGGACCCTGTTCGGCTGCACGATGGCACCCGGCTTCACGTTCGACGGCTACGAGCACGGGGACGCCGCGGAACTGACGGCCCGCTATCCCGCGGTGGCCGACGAGATCGCGGGACTGTCCAGGTCCGCCTCCTAGTGCCGCGGCACTGGGTCGCATCGGACGACGGACCCCTCCATCCGGTGAGCACTACACCGATCCCGTCCGTACTCCCCTCGTAGCCGTACAGCCCGACCCCGGAGACCCACGTGGACCAACGGCGGAACGAGGATCGCAATGTCGGACATCCCCGGCGATTCCAAGCCCTGGTGCTGCTCGGCACCGTGCTGGTCCTGCTCCTCGCCGGAGCAGCCCCCGCCTCCGCCCACGCCGCCCTGCGCGGCACCGACCCCGACGACGGATCCCTCGTCCGTCAGGCACCCCGTCACGTCACCCTGACCTTCACCGAGTCCGTGGGCCTGCTCGACGACTCCTTCCGGGTCTTCGGCCCCGACCAGCGCCGGGTCCACACCGGCGAGGCCACGCATGCGGAGGGCCGCTCCGACACGGCCCGGGTCGGCCTGCCCGGCAAGCTCGCCCAGGGCACGTACACGGTGGCCTGGCGGGTGGTCTCCGCCGACAGCCACCCCGTCTCCGGCGCCTTCTCGTTCTCCGTGGGGAAGCGTTCGGCGACGACGGTCCAGATCGACACGGGCTCGACCGAGGACCCGCTCACCGGCGGCCTCAACGACGCCGCCCGCTACCTCGCCTACCTCGCGGCCGCGCTGCTCGTCGGTCTCGCGGCGTTCGCCCTGCTCTGCCGGCCGGCGGACACCTCCGCCGTGCGCCGGCCGCTGGTGGCGTCCTGGTGGACGCTGCTGGGCTCGACGCTCGTGCTGCTCCTGATGCGCGCCCCCTATGAGGCGGGCACCGGCCCGGCCACCGCCTTCGACGTCTCCGCCCTCGGCCGTACCCTGACCGGCCGCCCGGGGCTGGCCCTGGTCGCCCGGCTGGTCCTGCTCCTGCTGATCGCGGTCTTCCTGCTGTGGCTGTCCAGGCGCCGTGACCCCGAGGGGAGGCCCGTCGCCCTGGCGACCGGCACCGCCCTGGCCGCGGCCCTGGCCCTGACCTGGGCGGCGGCCGAGCACGCCTCCGCCGGGATCCAGGTGCCCCTGGCGATGACGTCGTCGGTGCTGCACCTGCTGGCGACCGGCGTCTGGCTGGGCGGTCTCGTGGCACTGCTGCTGACCCTTCGCCGCCGCTCGTCCGGCGACGACGCGGTGGACGACATGGCGGAGGTCGTACCCCGCTTCTCGCGGATCGCCTTCGCCTCGGTGACCGTCCTGGCCGTCACGGGCGTCTACCAGTCCTGGCGCGGCCTCGGCTCCCTCTCCGCGCTGACCGGCACGTCGTACGGCCGTCTGCTGCTCGCCAAACTGGCCGGGGTGGCCGTGCTGTTGCTGGCGGCCCGGTACGCGCGGCGCTGGACCGCGCGGATCGCGGCCCCGACGGCCGTCACCAAGGTCCCCGTCCAGGAGCGGGTGCCGCAGCCGGTCGGAGCACCGGCGGAGCACGACGGCCCCGACGAGCCCGGGACGCCGGACGGGGCGCCACAGGAACTTCCGGAGTCCGGGGGTGCCCCGGACATCCGGCGCCGCCTGCGCCGCTCCGTCCTCGTGGAAGTCGCCGTCGCCGCGGTGGTGCTGATGATCACGACCGTGCTCACGGGCACCCTGCCGGCCCGGGCCCAGGCCGAGGCGGCCCGGCAGGCCCCGGCGGGCGCGCTGCCGCCCACCACCCTGATCACGGTGCCCTACGACACGGGCACCGAGTCCGTGAGCGGACGCGGCACGGTGCAGGTCACCCTGGACCCGGCCCGCGTCGGTGAGAACGGCATCCAGGCCGTGGCCGCCGGCTCCGACAAGGGCCTGGTCGTCGTCCCCGAGATCCGCATCACCTTCACCCTGCCCTCCCGGAAGGTCGGCCCGATCGACGCCGAACTCACCGACCAGGGCGGCTACTGGAGCACCAACTCCGTCAACCTGCCGCTCGCCGGGAACTGGACGATGAAGACGACCGTGCGGGTGTCGGACGTGGACCAGGTGTCGGTGGAGCGTCGGGTGCGGATCGCGCCCTAGGCAGCCGCACCGCCGCCGGGTCCCGTTCGAGGAGCCGTGCCATGGTCTCGGCGTCGCGGACGGCGGCGTCGCCGCAGCAGTTGTTGAAGAGGACGTGGACCTGCTCGGTCCGTTCGGCCAGCCGCCGCACGCGGGGCAGCCACTCGGCGAGCTCGTCCTCGTCGTAGCGGTACCGGAACCGGTCCTCCTTGCTGCCGGTCCCCCAGGCGGTGCTGCGGCCGTGGAAGCGGACGACGGAGAGCCGGGGCGTGGTCACCGGCGTGACGGGCGGGACGGAGGAGGCGAGCGTCTGCGTCATGTCGACGGCGACCGCGGCCATGCCGTGCCCGGCGAGCAGCGCGCCCGTCGCCTCGGCCTGCCCGGGCTCCCACCAGGAGGGATGCCGGAACTCGACGGTGAGGGGCCAGCCGGCGGTCCGCTCCGCGCACTCCCGGAGGAAGGTCTGCGCCCGCTGCCCCGGCCGGAACCAGGGCGGGAACTGGAACAGCACGCTCCCCAGCCGCCCGGCCTCCCGCAACGGCTCGACCCCGGCCGCGAACCGGTCCCACACCGCGTCGAGCACCGCCGGGTCCCGGTGCTCGGCCGGCAACCCGCCGGGCATCACCGCCTGCCGGGTGGGATGCCCCGTGAGCAGCGAGAACGCCTTCACGTCGAAGACGAAACCGTCCGGTGTCCGCTCGGCCCACAACCGGCTGTTCCGCTCGCTCGGCAGCGCGTAGTACGAGGCGTCGACCTCGACGACCTCGAACCGCTCGGCATAGTGCCGTAACCGGCCCTCGGCGTCCCGCCGCCCCGGGGGATACCAGCCGCTGCCGACCAGTGCCCGGTCGGTCCAGGAACACGTGCCCACGCGGATCTGACCCATGGGGGAGCGGTTACCCGGGCCGGGCGGCGGCAGGCTCGGCTTCCGGCGAGACGGCACGGTAAGACCCGGCGTAATCGGGGTAGGCAGGTTCATATCTGTGCAAATCCGGGGTTACGGCTGATTCCCCCGAGAGTGAGATGACCGATCATGGAGCAGCCCGTCACCGCCGGCCGGGCCACCCGGTCGTACGGAGCAGAACCGGAAGCCCTCGAAGCTCTCGTCGGCCCCTCCCTCACGGCCCGTGTCACCCTCGACGAACACGGCATCGTGACCGGCTGGAACGCGGGCGCCGAGCGACTCCTCGGCTACCCCGCCCGGCAGGTGACCGGCCGCCGGGCCGCGGATCTGCTGGCCGAGCCGATCCCGGTGCGCGGCGGCCTGCCCACGCTCGCCGAGCTGCCCCGCTGGAACGGCGACGTCGCGCTCCGGCACCGGGACGGCCGGAAGCTGACCGTCGGGATCATCGCCCACCACAGGCCGCCCGGCGCCGACGGCCCCGCCTGGCTCGTCGTCTCCGCCCTGACCGACCGGCAGCCACCGGCCGGTCTCGACGAGTCCCTCGTGAGCTGGAGCTTCGCCCAGTCCCCGTGCTGCGCCCTGGCGATCTACGACACCCGCCTGAGGCTGCGCCGGGCCAACGCCGACATGGAACGCGCCACCGCGCTCACCGAGGAGGAGATGCGGGGCCTGCGCGTGTCCGAGATCTCCGACAGTGATGCCGGCCGGCGGGCGGAACACGACATGGCCCGGGTGCTGCGGACCGGCGAGCCGGAGTACGAGGAGAACTATCTGCGCGCCCCCGGCGAAAGCCATGAGCACGCCTGGTCGGTCTTCCTGTCCGCACTGCGCGACCACGAGGGCACCATCCGGGGCGTCTGCCTGTCGGCGCACGACATGACGGAGCAGTTCTGGGCCCGCAAGCGCCTCCAGCTGATCGCCGAGGCCGGCCGCCGCATCGGCAGCACGCTCGACGTGACCCGCACGGCCCAGGAGCTGACGGACGTGACCGTCCCGGCCCTGGCCGACTTCGTGAGCGTCGATCTGCTGGCCGCGCTGGACGACGTGGCCGAGCCGCCCGAGCGGGCCGCTCCGGTCGAGGGGCCGCTGCTGCTGCGCCGGGCCGCCCTGCGGTCGGTGACGCCGGGAGCCCCGGAGTCGGCCGTACCGGCCGGCGCCGTGGACGCCTACCCGGCGGGCTCGATGCCCTTCGAGAGCGTGCGCACCGGCCGGCCCGCCCTGCACGAGACGACCGACCCGGCGTTCAGCGCCTGGCTCGCCCGGGATCCGGCACGTGCGGCCCGGGTCCGCGCGTTCGGCATCCACTCCGCGATGACCGTGCCCCTGGCCGCCCGGGGCACCACCCTGGGCGTCGCCTTCTTCGTCCGGTACCGCAACCAGGAACCCTTCCGGCACGACGACCTGGTCCTGGCCGGCGAACTGGTGGCCCGGGCCGCGGTCAGCATCGACAACGCCCGCCGCTATACCCGCGAACGGGCCACGGCCGTCACGCTCCAGCGCAGCCTGCTGCCGCAGCGGCTGCCCCGGCAGGCCGCCGTCGAGGTCGCCTCCCGCTACCTCCCGGCCGGCGGGCACGCCGGTGTCGGCGGGGACTGGTTCGACGTCATCCCGCTCTCGGGGGCGCGGGTCGCGCTGGTCGTCGGGGACGTGGTCGGCCACGGGCTGGTCGCGTCGGCGACCATGGGGCGGCTGCGTACGGCGGTCCGCACGCTGGCCGACATCGACCTGCCCTGCGACGAGCTGCTGACCCACCTCGACGACCTGGTCGCCCGCCTGAACACGGAGGAGGACCCTGAGGAGGACACGGAGGACAGCGGCGCCGGGGGCGGCGCGACGGGCCCGGCCCGCCCCACCGGCGACGTGGGGGCCACCTGCCTGTACGCCGTCTACGACCCCGTGACCCGGCACTGCTGCTTCGCCGGGGCAGGGCATCCCGTGCCCGCCGTGGTGAGCCCCGAGGGCGGCGTCGAACTCGTCGGGCTCCCGACTGCGCCCCCGCTCGGCGTGAGCGGCCTGCCGTACGAGTCCACCGAGGTCGTCGTCCCCGAGGGCAGCCTGCTCGCCCTCTACACCAACGGCCTAGTGGAGACCCCCGACCGCGATCTCGACACCGGCGTCGACCGGCTGCGGGAGGCCCTGGGCCGCCCGGCCCCCTCGCTGGACGCCCTCTGCGACACGGTCCTCGCCGACCTGCTGCCACCGCGACCGGCCGACGACGTGGCCCTGCTCATCGCCCGTACCCGCGCCCTCGACGCGAGGCAGGTCGCCACCTGGGCGGTGCCGGCCGACCCGTCCGCGGTCGCGCAGACCCGCAAGGACGTGGTGGCGCAGATGGAACGATGGGGGCTCTCCGACGCCGTGTTCGTCACGGAGCTGGTCGTCAGCGAACTCGTCACCAATGCCATCCGGCACGCCGAGCCACCGGTCCAGCTGCGCCTGATCCACGACACGAACCTGATCTGCGAGGTGTCCGACGGCGGCACCACCGCGCCCCACCTGCGACGCGCCCGCACCTACGACGAGGGCGGCCGTGGCCTGCTCCTCGTCGCCCAGCTGACCGAGCGCTGGGGCACCCGCCAGAGTTCCACGGGCAAGACCATCTGGGCGGAACAGAGCCTGACCCCCGCGTGAGGAGCCACCGTCCATGACCCCGCCCGCGTCCCGCCCCGCAGCCCGCGCCCGTGCAGCAGGCCGCCCTGCCGGCCGGGCTGCACGGTAAGGACCACCGAGGACGTCATGCAGACCTTCCTGCCCTACCCCGGCTTCCGCGCCACGGCCCTGGCCCTGGACCGCCGCAGGCTCGGCAAGCAGCGGGTCGAGGCGCTGCAGGTCCTGCGGGGCCTGGTCGTCCCCGGCTACGGGTGGCGCCGCCACCCGGCCGTGCGGATGTGGCGTGGATACGAGGAGGCGCTGGTGCGCTACGGGTTGGAGATCTGCCGCGTCTGGCGCGAGCAGGGTCACCAGGACACCTGCGCGGCGACGCTCGTGGCCGACCTCGCGGCGAGGCGGCCCCACGCACCGATCCGTGACCAGCACGAGCTGGCCGCCGAGGGTGAACTCCCGCCCTGGCTCGGCGACGGCCCCTTCCACGAGAGCCACCGCTCCGCCCTGGTCCGCAAGGACCCCGCCGCCTACACGGCCCTCTTCCCGGACGTCCCCGACGACCTGCCGTACGTCTGGCCGACGTCGGACCGCGGGATCTGAGGGCCGCGGAGCGGGATCAGGGGACGGCGGCGCTAGGCGGCCCTGCGGCGCGCCGGACGCCTGGCCGCGGCAGGGGGCTCCGGCAGCTCGTCCAACGGGAAGCTTTCGTCCTCCCCGAAGTCGGGGGCCTGGAAGGGGTTGGTCGCCGGAGGCGGCGACGCCGCGCCGGAAAGGCTCGGCTGCCCCTCCACGGCGGAGAACAGCGAAGTCGGTTCGATGAGAGGTCTCTTTTCCGTTACTGGCCCAGGTCAGGGCCAGGTGTGCCCCGGCCGGGCACGGAGGTCCTACAACTTGGTCATCTTGGCGTACGGGCTCGGGATCCGCATGTGCGCCGAACCGAAGTCCACGAGCGCGGCGATGCCGTCCTCGATGCCGATGACCCGGCCGAGGCCGTACATGTCGTGCGTGACCTGGTCACCCACGGCGAAGTGTTTGGGAGCGGGGGCGACCGGAGCCTTGAAGGGGCTGGTCGGCAAATGACGCTTGGGAGCAGCAGGCTTTGTCATCGGCCTCAGTATGCGCCCCGTCGTGCCGCTCGCGCTGCGGCTGTACCCGTCCGGTGCCCAACCGAGATGTGAGCGCGAGGCTCCGTCGTCCTCCGCCGCGTCCTCCACTGGCCCAAAAAATCGAACACATGCTTGAATTCAGTCATGCGAACGTTTCCCGACGACCTCGTCCGGGCGCAACGGGAGTGGAGTGCCACCTACCGGCAGCTCGCCCGTCGGCCCGGCCGCACCGAGCTGCGTCGGCGTCTGTACCGGCTGTCGGTCCAGACGTACTTCCACCCCTACTGGCAGCGGCGACGGCCGAGCCCGGCGGCGTGGTGTGAGCTGCGGGAGCTGGGCAGGACCGTGGGGGACGTGCGTGGGCGGCTCCCCCGGTGACGCTCCGGCCTGCGGGACCGTACGTCCCGGACGATCCTGAAGGCATGGCCGGACCGATTCGCGTGATCGTGCACCCACCCTCGCCCTCGGGCGGCCGTCGCGTGCGCGTGGACGGTGAGATCCTCGGCCTCGCCCACAACGTGACCGACGTCGCGGAGTTCCTGCGCCGCGCGGGCCTGGAGATCGACCCCGCCGACGTGGCGGAGGTGCCGTGGATCGACTGGCGCGGGGTGGGGCCGGAGCGCTGGGGCCCGGAGACGGGTGGCTGACGCGCGAGTCCGGGCAACAAGCCAAGATGGTTGTATCCACTCTTTTCTGCCATATCGGAGGGCCCCATGAAGGACCTCAAGTTCGAGCAGAAGCGCTCCCTGTCACGCCAGGAGGCCGCCGACCAGCTCACGGCACTCGCGGACGCACTGCGGGAAGGCGGGGACGCCGAGCTGGAACTCGGCCCCGGCACGCTAGGCCTGCGGATCCCCGACGATCTCCACAGCGAGATGGAGGTGGAGATCGGTGAGGGGGAGATCGAGCTGGAGATCGAGCTGAAGTGGGCGACGGCGCAGGAGCGGGCGACGCGATCGGACGCGAGAACAGCGCCCGATGAGGCGTCCCGCGCAGACGCGTCCCGCACGGACGCACCCACGCAGAAGCCCAAGCGGAAGACGGCGTCCGCGGGCACGGGCCGAAGCGGCACAGGCCGAACCGACTCGGGCAGCGGCAAGACGAGGAGCACGGGCACGGGCACCGGTAAGTCCAGGAGCCCGAAGCGCGCCGCAGCGAAGTCCGCCTGACCGGGGGGACTCGGCCGCCGGCTCGTACCCGGGCGCCGCTCCTCGCACCTCGTACCCTGTCCCGGTGCCGTCCTCCCGCCTGCACCGCGTCGCCGTCCTCGTGCTCCCGGGCGCGAAGCCGCTCGACGTCGGCATCCCCGCGCAGGTGTTCACCACCCGCGCGAGCATGCCGTACGAGGTGCGTGTGTGCGGGGCGGCGCCCGGCCCGGTGACCGGCGGCGACGGCCTGTCGTACTCCGTCGCCCACGGCCTGGACGCGCTCGCGTGGGCCGACATCGTCTTCCTCCCCGGCTACCGGTTCCCGGACCGCGACGACCCGCCGCGGGCCGTCGTCGAGGCGCTGATCGCCGCCCACGCCCGGGGCGCGCGGCTCGCCGCCATCTCCACGGGCGCCTTCGCGCTCGCCGCGACCGGCCTGCTCGACGGCAGACGCGCCACGACGCACTGGCACTACACACGGGCGCTCGCGGCGAAGCATCCGCTCGTCCGGGTCGACGAGAACGTGCTGTTCGTCGACGAGGGCAGCGTGCTGACCTCGGCGGGCGCCGCCTCGGGCATCGACCTGTGCCTGCACATCCTGCGCGGCGACCTCGGCGTCGCCGCGTCGAACCACGCGGCCAGGCGCCTGGTCGCCGCCCCCTATCGCAGCGGCGGCCAGGCGCAGTACGTGCCGCGCAGCGTCCCCGAACCGCTGGGCGAGCGGTTCGCCGCCACCCGCGAGTGGGCGCTGCACCGGCTCGGTGAGCCCCTCACCCTCGACGGGCTCGCGCGGCACGCGGGGGTCTCGGCGCGCACGTTGTCGCGGCGCTTCGTCGAGGACACGGGGTACACGCCGATGCAGTGGGTCATGCGCGCCCGCATCGACGTGGCCCGTGAGCTGCTGGAACGTTCGGAACGCGGCGTCGAGCAGATCGCCGCCGACGTCGGCCTGGGCACCGGTGCGAATCTGCGGCTGCACTTCCAGCGCATTCTCGGCACCACGCCGACCGAGTACCGGCAGACTTTCGCCCGCGGCGAGTAGCCCGGCACAGGGGCGCGTCCCCCTGGGGGATTCGCTGGCGGGATCCTTTCGAACCCTGTCGATCCCGCCGCTGTCCCGCGCGGGCGCCGGGCGCGACGCTGGTGGCGAACCGGAGAGACCGAAGGGACCCACCACTCATGACGCGCATCGCGATCAACGGATTCGGCCGCATCGGACGCAATGTGCTGCGCGCCCTGCTCGAACGCGACAGCGACCTCGACGTCGTCGCCGTCAACGACCTCACGGAGCCCGCCACCCTCGCCCGGCTGCTCGCCTACGACTCGACGGCGGGCCGGCTCGGCCGCCCGGTGACCGTGGACGGGGACACCCTCGTCGTCGACGGACGCCGCATCAGGGTCACGGCCGAGCGCGATCCCGCGCAGCTTCCGTGGGCCGAACTCGGCGTCGACCTCGTCCTGGAGGCCACCGGCCGCTTCACCTCGGCCAAGGCCGCCCGCGCCCACCTCGACGCCGGCGCGAAGAAGGTGCTCGTCAGCGCCCCGTCGGACGGCGCCGACGTCACCCTCGCGTTCGGGGTCAACACCGACGCCTACGACCCGGCCGTGCACACGATCGTCTCGAACGCCTCCTGCACGACCAACGCGCTCGCCCCGCTGGCCAAGGTGCTCGACGACGTGGCGGGCATCGAGCACGGCTTCATGACGACGGTGCACGCCTACACGCAGGAGCAGAACCTTCAGGACGGCCCGCACCGCGACGCCCGCCGCGCCCGCGCCGCCGGCGTCAACATCGTGCCGACCACGACCGGCGCCGCCAAGGCGATCGGCCTGGTGCTGCCGAACCTCGACGGCAAGCTGTCGGGCGACTCGATCCGCGTGCCGGTGCCGGTGGGCTCGATCGTCGAACTCAACACGACCGTCGCCCGCGACGTGACGCGCGAGGACGTGCTGGCGGCGTACCGCACCGCGGCGGAGGGCCCGCTCGCCGGAGTCCTCGAGTACTCGGAGGACCCGCTCGTGTCGTCCGACATCACCGGCAACCCGGCCTCGTCGATCTTCGACTCGGCCCTCACCCGCGTCGACGGCCGCCACGTCAAGGTGGTCGCCTGGTACGACAACGAGTGGGGCTTCTCGAACCGCGTGATCGACACGCTGGAACTCCTCGCCGGCAACTGAGGCGGCGACGGCGGCAGGCGGTGGCCTGCCGCCGGCCCGGCTCGTTCAGCCTGTCTGTACCTCGTCCGCCGCGGCGGCGAGGTCGGCGGTGTCCTCGGAGGGCGGTGCCTCGACGGTCACCGGCTGGTTGACGTCGAGGAAGGTGAAGGTCACGTCGAGGGGATCGCCGTCGACGAACTCCAGCGGCTTGCCGTCGGTGCCGCCCCGAGTCGCCCGCGTGTCGCCCCGCATGCGGAACTGCTTGGTGTGGCCGTCGTCGCCGACCCACAGATCCACGGTGAGCGTGCCGTCGATGTGAAGCGTCATGAACTGATCGAGGTTGCCGATCTGGCGCTCCCGACCGGCCTTGTCCGGGGCGGCGTCACGGGCGGCCATGATGTCCGGACCGGTGACTGTCCCTCTGAAGTGAGTGGTCCGGGTGCCGTTGACCGTCTCGGACCCGATCCTGCGTACCTTCTTGGCGGCGGTCAGCATCGTCGACTGCGCGGCCGGGTTGCCTTCGAGCTGAGTCGGCAGCACCCGATAGGACTGGTTGTCCGTCGCGCCGCGCCCCCAGACGGCCGGGTCGGCGCTGAACCAGCTCTTGCCCCCCAGCTCCCCGGAGTCGATCGCGCTCCCGCCGACGTACATCGCCTTGTCCACGAACCGGATCTCCATCCGGCCCTTCACGCCCTGGCCGGCCGTGTCCATCGACATCTTCATGATCGCCGGTTCCGTGCCCATGGACGCCTCGGCCTCCACCTTGCCTCTCTCCGGCACGGTCCCGGTGACCCGGTAGTGGAGCGACCTGATGCCCTCGGCGTTCTCCGCGGCCTTCGCCACGGCCGCCGCGGGCGTCTCCCCGCCCGAGCCCCCTCCACAACCAACCGTTCCCCCAGCGAGCAGCACAGCCGCGAACGCCACGCCGGCCATTCTGCGCGGTAGCGGTACGGAACCAAGCGACGGAACCCTCATAATTCCCCCCCGGAATCACAGCGACTGACCCATGCCAGACCCGTGAGGTTATCCCGGCACGGATCTTGTGGGCTGGGGGAGCGGGAGCGGCACGTGTGCGCGCCCGATACATGGCCGGACAACGTCGAAGGGCCCCACCGCGAACGGTGGGGCCCTTCGACATCGTGCCCGGTGAGGCACTGGCGGAGGATACGAGATTCGAACTCGTGAGGGGTTGCCCCCAACACGCTTTCCAAGCGTGCGCCCTAGGCCTCTAGGCGAATCCTCCGCTGGGAACATTACATGACCGAGAGGAGTGCTCGCGAACTCGTTCCCTGCCCCAGACATCAGGTAGCCTTGGCGCAGCCCCTCACGCGGCGCTATCTGACTGAACTCCCCCAGGGCCGGAAGGCAGCAAGGGTAGGTCGGCTCTGGCGGGTGCGTGGGGGGCGTCTGCGTTCCCGGACCGAACCTTCCGGACGGAACCTCCCGGACGGACTTGCCCGCTTGGATCTCCCGGCCGGGTCCCGGCCCGGGCCCGATGTCAGCGGGCGCCTATAACCTCGTATGCGTGTCGTCTCTCGCTCTGTACCGCCGCTACCGCCCCGAGACCTTCGCCGAGGTCATCGGGCAGGAGCATGTCACCGACCCGCTGCAGCAGGCGCTGCGGAACAACCGGGTCAATCACGCGTACCTGTTCAGCGGGCCGCGCGGCTGTGGCAAGACGACCAGCGCGCGGATCCTGGCCCGGTGTCTGAACTGCGAGCAGGGGCCCACGCCCACGCCGTGCGGTGAGTGCCAGTCCTGTCAGGACCTCGCCCGCAACGGCCCCGGCTCCATCGACGTCATCGAGATCGACGCCGCTTCCCACGGTGGCGTGGACGATGCCCGTGACCTGCGTGAGAAGGCCTTCTTCGGTCCGGCCCGCAGCCGGTACAAGATTTACATCATCGACGAGGCCCACATGGTCACGTCGGCCGGCTTCAACGCCCTGCTGAAGGTCGTCGAGGAGCCGCCGGAGCATCTCAAGTTCATCTTCGCGACCACCGAGCCCGAGAAGGTCATCGGGACGATCCGGTCCCGGACCCACCACTACCCCTTCCGGCTCGTCCCCCCGGGCACCCTGCGGGAGTACCTCGGCCAGGTCTGCCAGAAGGAGACCATCCCCGTCGAGGACGGCGTGCTGCCGCTCGTCGTGCGGGCCGGCGGCGGGTCCGTGCGTGACTCCATGTCGGTCATGGACCAGCTCCTCGCCGGCGCCGCGGCGGACGGTGTGACGTATGCCATGGCCACCGCCCTGCTCGGATACACCGAGGGCTCCCTGCTCGACTCCGTCGTCGAGGCGTTCGCCACCGGAGACGGAGCCGCGGCCTTCGAGGTCGTCGACCGCGTGATCGAGGGCGGGAACGACCCCCGCCGCTTCGTCGCCGACCTCCTGGAGCGGCTGCGTGACCTGGTGATTCTCGCCGCCGTCCCGGACGCGGCGGAGAAGGGGCTGATCGACGCCCCCGCCGATGTGATCGAGCGCATGCAGGCCCAGGCCGGCACCTTCGGTCCCGCCGAGCTGAGCCGTGCGGCCGACCTGGTCAACGAGGGCCTGACCGAGATGCGCGGCGCCAACTCGCCCCGCCTCCAGCTCGAACTGATCTGTGCCCGTGTCCTGCTCCCCGCCGCCTACGGCGACGAGCGCTCCGTCATGGCCCGCCTCGACCGGATCGAGCGCGGTGTGAACTACTCCGCGGGCCCCGCCGGCCTGCCCGCCATGGGATACACACCCGGGCCGGAGGGCCACGGGGGAGCGGCGCCCGCTGCGGCTCACGCGGGCGGCGCGGCTCCGGCCCAGACGGGCGAGGGCGCTCCGGTGCCCCCGGGCGGTGGCCCGGCCGCGGCCCGAGCGGCGGTCCGTGCGTCCGGAGCGCCGGGCAACGGCGGTGGCGGTGGCGGTTTCGGCGGGAGCGGCCATACGGCGGCTGCGGCCGGCTCGACCCATGCGACCGGCTCCGGCCCTGCGACCGGCTCCGGCTCATCGGCGGCGGGCCAGGGAACGCCGCCGTCGGCACCGGGCACGCCCCCGGCCCAGGCGTCCGCTCCCGGCCCCCAGGGCGGACCCTCCGCCCACGGCGGGCCTGACACCGCCCGCACCCCCGCCGAATCCCCGGCCGCCTCCGCTCCCGCGGGACCCGCCCAGCCGGCCCCGGCCCCGGCCCCGTCCGCCCCCGGCGCCTGGCCCACCGCCGCCTCCGCCGGAAGCGGCGCCCGTCGCCCCGGCGGCTGGCCCACGGCGGCCCAGGGCGCCCCCGCCTCGAACACCCCACTGGCAAGCGCCCCACCGGCGTACGCCCCGCCGACGAGCGCCCCCGCTTCCAGCAGCCCACCAGCGGCCCAGCCCCCGGTTCCGGCACCGGCCCCCGCCTCCGGTCCCGCTCCCACGGGCGGCGGCGGCCTCGACCCCCGCATGCTCTGGCCGAACATCCTGGAGGCGGTCAAGAACCGCCGGCGTTTCACCTGGATCCTGCTCAGTCAGAACGCCCAGGTGGCAGGCTTCGACGGCACCACCCTGCAGCTCGGCTTCGTCAACGCGGGCGCGCGGGACAACTTCCTGAGCAGCGGCAGCGAGGACGTTCTGCGGCAGGCGCTGGGCGAGCAGTTCAACGTCCAGTGGAAGATCGAGGCGATCGTCGACCCGTCGGGCGGCTCCGCGCCCCCAGCACCGGGCGGCCCCTCCGGGTTCGGCGGCGGTGGGGGCTACAACACCTCCGGCGGTCCGGGCACCGGCGGCGGCCACACCTCCGGCGCCGGTGGCTACACCTCCGGCGGCGGACACAGCGCGGGCGGCGGTACGGCCACGGCTCAGCGCCCCGCCGCGACCCCGTCGGCTCCCCCGGCCGCTCCCGCCCAGCAGTCGAGCAGCCCCGCTCCCGCCGCGACCTCCGCGCCGGCCGCCTCCGTCCCCCAGCCGTCCGCCCCCCAGCCGCGTCACGTCTCCGTCGAGGAGGACATCCCCGAGGACGACGATCCCGACCTCGACGAGTCGGCCCTCTCCGGCCAGGAGCTGATCGTCCGGGAACTGGGGGCGACGGTCGTCGAGGAGTTCACGAACGAATAGCCCTTGGAGGAACCTCCAGCTCAAGATCCCCCCTCCCTTCGGAAGCCCGCACAAGGACCAGCCGGCGTCTCCCGTTAGGCTGGCCCCCGTGAAGGTCCTCGTCATCGGTAGCGGCGCCCGCGAACACGCCCTGTGCCACTCCCTGTCCCACGACCCCGACGTCACCGCGTTGCACTGCGCGCCCGGCAACGCCGGCATCGCCGAGGTCGCCGAGCTGCACCAGGTCGACGCCCTGGACGGCGCCGCCGTCACCGCGCTGGCCACCCGCCTCGGCGCCGAGCTCGTGGTCGTCGGCCCGGAGGCCCCGCTGGTCGCCGGTGTCGCCGACGCCGTGCGCGAGGCCGGCATCCCGGTCTTCGGCCCGTCCGGCCGGGCCGCGCGGCTCGAAGGCTCCAAGGCCTTCGCCAAGGACGTCATGGCGGCGGCCGAGGTGCCCACGGCCCGGTCGTACGTCTGCACGACGGCGGAAGAGGTCGACACGGCCCTCGACGCCTTCGGCGCTCCGTACGTCGTGAAGGACGACGGGCTCGCCGCCGGCAAGGGCGTCGTCGTCACCGACGACCTCGAAGCGGCCCGGGCCCACGCGGCGGCCTGCGAGCGCGTGGTCATCGAGGAGTACCTCGACGGCCCCGAGGTCTCCCTGTTCGCCGTGACCGACGGCGAGACGGTCGTACCGCTCCAGCCCGCGCAGGACTTCAAGCGCGCCCTGGACGGCGACGAGGGCCCCAACACCGGCGGCATGGGCGCGTACTCCCCGCTGCCGTGGGCCGACCCGAAGCTCGTCGACGAGGTGCTGCAGACCGTGCTGCAGCCGACCGTGGACGAGATGCAGCGGCGCGGCACCCCGTTCTCCGGCCTGCTCTACGCCGGTCTCGCGATCACCTCCCGGGGCGTCCGCGTGATCGAGTTCAACGCGCGGTTCGGCGACCCCGAGACCCAGGTCGTGCTGGCCCGGCTGAAGACGCCGCTGGCCGGTCTGCTGATGGCGGCCGCCACCGGCAACCTCGCCCACCTGGAGCCGCTGCGCTGGAGCGACGACGCGGCCGTCACCGTGGTCGTCGCCTCGCACAACTACCCCGGCACCCCGCGCACCGGCGACCCGATCACCGGTCTGGACGAGGTCGCCGCGCAGGACGCCCCGCACGCGTACGTGCTGCACGCCGGTACCCGGCAGGAGGGCGATGCCGTCGTCAGCGCGGGCGGCCGCGTCCTGTCCGTGACGGCCACCGGCAAGGACCTCGCCGAGGCGCGCGAGCGTGCCTACACGGCCGTCGGCCGCATCCGCCTCGACGGCTCCCAGCACCGCACCGACATCGCCGCGAAGGCGGCGGGCGCGTGACCGACGCCCGCGCCCGGCAGGCGGAACCGGGCAAACCCCGCCGCCGATGAACCCCACAGGCCCCGGATCCGTCTCAGGATCCGGGGCCTGACGTATGAGGAAGGCGGTGGCCGGACGTCCGGGGAAACGGTGGCCTGAACTGTGCGGAAGACGGGGGCCTGATGCTCGCTCTGCGTCATCCACCTCTCCCCAAAGCCATTCCATCGAGTGACCGATGCCGTATCCGGCTGACGGGGAGCGGAGCCCCAACTAGGGTGCGGCGCAAGCGTTCCGGCACTTGGCCCATCGGCATTGCGATGTCCGTGGCGGGTGCCACAGTGGGGGAGTGAGCAAGGCAAGCATCGGGTCAACGGGGAGGGGGTGAGGTCGGTCGTGACCGGAATGGGTGTGGAAGTGGGCGCGCAGGTCGCGCGGGCACGCGCACTGGCCGTGCTGCGCATCCGCAGCCGTGCCCTGGCCGTCGCCCTGCTGCCGGCCGCCGTCGCCGTGATCCTGCTCGCGGGCGCCGCCGGTGACCGCCTGGAGGGCCCCGGCTGGGACGCGGCCCGGGCTGTCGCGACACCGGCCGCGGCCCTCGTGCTGCTCGCCGCGGCCGGGATCGCCCTGGTCGTCGCCCGGGCCCGGCCCGCCATGAGCCCGACCGTCCCGGTCACCGAGGAGGCGGCCCCCGACCTGTACCGGATGGTGCGCGACCTCGCCGACCGCCTCGACGTCCCCGCGCCCTCCGCGATAGCGCTCACCCCGGACTGCGACAGCTGGCTGGAGGACCGTACCCACCCGTCCCAGGCCCCGCCGCCGGTCGAGGAGCACCGGGACATAGCGGGAGCGGGCAAGCAGCCACACCGCCGGCAGCCCGTCGCGCCGGTGCTCGTCATCGGCTCCCCGTTCCTGTGGTGGATGCGGGTCGGTGAGCTGCGCGCGGTCCTCGCCCCGGTCATCGCCGGTACGGGGCCCTCGGCCCACCCGGACATAGCCGCCGCCCGGCGCTTCGTCCGGGGCCTGGACGCCGCGGTGGCCGTGGCGTCGGCGCCCCGCCGCGACCCGGTGTCGCGGGCGGTGCTCGCCGGGGTCGGCCGGGTGGCCCGGCTTCTGCTGCGCGGCTGCCGCATCCATGCCGCGGAGATGGAGCGGGGGGTGGCGGCCGCGGCCGCGGAGCGTGCACAGGCTGTGGATTACGGGCTGCGGATCGTGGCCCAGGAGCAGGTGGGGCTGGCCTACGCGGGCTGGGACCGGCTGCTCACGCGGGTCGCGCTGCCCGCCTGGCGGATGGGCCGCTGGCCGTCCCGGCTGGACGCCGGTGTGGTCGCCGCACTCACGGAGCTGTCCCGGCGGGACCGCCTGGCCGAGGGCTTCGCGTCGCGGCTGGGCGAGCGGCCGGCCTGCGACCTGCTGGAGGAGCCGGGCACGGTCGACGAAGCCGCCTCCCTGCTCGCGGCCCGTCTCTTCCACGGCGGCCCCGCGGGGCCCGGGCCCGACTGGTCGCCGGTGGACTGGAGCGAATATCCGGACGAGGTCGTGGACCGCAAGTGGCGCCTGGACGCGGCCCGGCTCCACCGCGTCCTGGACGCGATGGGCGTCCGCCCCGCCCCCGGCCCCACGGCCTCCGCCACCGACGCCCCGACCCTGTCCCGCGTCCTCGACCACCTCACGGAGACGGACCCGGCGGGCCCGGCGGGTACGGCCGGGACCGCCGGAGCCGGCAGCCCCGCGGCGGATCCGACAGCGGACCCGACAGGGCAGCCGGCACCGCACCCGGCCGGTTCCAGACCCCACACCGCACCGCCCGAAGCCCCCGGCACACCGGAGCCCGGCCCCGAAGGCACCACCGGCACCAACAGCACCATCCCGGGCACCGGCGCCACACCGGATCCTCTCGACGACGAGGACCTCTTGGGTACGACGGCCCCCAGCGCCACCCTCGCCGCCCGGCTCAGCGCCGAATTGGCCAGGGAAGAAGCCGCTCCCTCCCCGCCGACGGCGGTCTCGCCGTCCCCCACCACCGATCTCGCGGCCCTCTGGGACGACCGGGCCCTGCCTCTCTTCCCCCTCCAGCCCCCGCGCACCGCCCGGGAGCTGCTCGCCGACCACCTCACCGCGATGGTCTGCTGCGCGGCGATGGACACCGCCGGTGCGACCCCGGGCCTGGACTGGCTGGACGGCCCGACCCTCCTCGTGGACGGCGAGCGCACGGCCGATCTGGCCCCCAAGGTCCTGACGCTCATCGAGGACGGCGACGCCACCCCCCTGCGGCTCTGGCTCTCCCAGCTCGGCATACGCCCGGAGAAGCCGGTCCGTCTGGGCTGACCGCCGGAGCCCGTGCTTCCGGTTCTGGCCAATTCGAAACGAACAGTGACGAAGTGCGTGCTTTATGTGATGTGCTTGGACCGTTCGCGTGCATGGCAAGAGCGAGTGACATACGACAAGCACATAAGCACAGGCTGTCGCACGCACCACAGACACCACGGGGGAACCGCCGGCGCCGCAGAACCGCACCGGCACACACCGCACCGGTTCGCACCACACCGGCACGCATCACCACGGGGGCCAAGGGGAGGGGAAGCACTCATGGGTTCGGACCAGATCCGCCGCTGGGAGTCGGGAGCGCTGGCGCATGCCGTGACGGATCCCTTCGGGCAGGGCCCCGTTCCGTGGCTGCGCGGCAATGTGACCTACTTCGACGACTCGGGCCAGGTCGTCCCCTGGTACGTGGACCAGGACACCCCCCACCCGTCGAAGAAGGGCAGCCGCTCGGGCGGCCCCCGCGCGGCCGACGACGTCCACCGTCAGATCAAGG
Organism: Streptomyces sp. NRRL B-1140; assembly: GCF_001280065.1. Classification (GTDB taxonomy): domain Bacteria; phylum Actinomycetota; class Actinomycetes; order Streptomycetales; family Streptomycetaceae; genus Streptomyces. The sequence continues at coordinate 52,592 of NZ_LGEA01000091.1, read as the reverse complement.
GCTTCACCTCCACCGGCGCGGTCGCGCCCGGCGAGGCCATCGACTTCCACATCACCGTCGACCCGCCGCAGCAGTTCGCCGTCGACATCTACCGCATCGGCCACTACGGCGGTGACGGCGCCGCGAAGATCACCACGAGCCCGCGGCTCTCCGGCATCGTCCAGCCCGCCCCGCTCACCGCGGACCGTACGGTCTCCTGCCACCACTGGTGGCTGTCCTGGCGGCTGCAGATCCCCTCGTACTGGAACATCGGCGCGTATGTCGCCGTCCTCACCACCGCCGACGGCTACCGCTCCCACGTCCCCTTCACCGTCCGGCACGACCAGAGCGCCGACCTGCTGCTCGTGCTGCCCGACGTCACCTGGCAGGCGTACAACCTCTACCCGGAGGACGGGCGCACGGGCGCCAGCCTCTACCACGCCTGGGACGAGAACGGCCGGCTGCTCGGCGAGTCCGAGGCGGCCACGACGGTCTCCTTCGACCGCCCGTACGCGGGCGCGGGCCTCCCCCTCCACGTCGGGCACGCCTATGACTTCATCCGCTGGGCCGAGCGCTACGGCTACGACGTGGCCTACGCCGACGCCAGTGACCTGCACGCGGGCCGCGTCGACCCCACCCGCTACCGCGGTCTGATCTTCCCGGGCCACGACGAGTACTGGTCGGCCGCCATGCGCACCACCGTGGAGCTCGCCCGCGACGCCGGCACCTCGCTGGTCTTCCTCTCCGCCAACTCGATGTACTGGCAGGTGGAACTGGGCCCCTCCCCCTCCGGCGTGCCCGACCGGCTGCTGACCTGCCGCAAGCGCCGGGGCCCGGGCAAGCCGGTGCTGTGGCGGGAGATCGACCGGGCGGAACAGCAGCTCCTGGGCATCCAGTACGCCGGGCCGGTCCCCGAGCCGCACCCGCTGATCGTGCGCAACGCCGGGCACTGGCTGTGGGAGGCCACCGGGGCGCACGAGGGCGACGGGATCGAGAACCTGGTGGCCGGCGAGGCCGACCGCTACTTCCCGCGCACCCCGCTGCCCGAGCACGAGGAACGCGTCCTGCTCGCCCACTCCCCGTACACCGGCAAGGACGGGGCTCCGCGCCACCAGGAGACGTCCCTGTACCGCGCTCCCTCGGGCGCCTGGGTCTTCGCAGCAGGAACGTTCGCCTGGTCCCCGGCCCTGGACCGTCCCGGACACGTCGACGAGCGTGTCCAGCGCGCCACCGCCAATCTTCTGGACCGCATCTGCAAACGCGACTGACCCACTGTCCGTGATCAAGCTCGGATACGGGAGAATCGAGCCACTGGGACAGAACCACGGGGAGGAACCGTGTCCGGATTCGTAGAAAAGCCCGAGCCGATCCAGGTTCCGGGCCTGGTGCATCTGCACACCGGCAAGGTGCGCGAGCTGTACCGCAACGAGGCGGGCGACCTCGTGATGGTCGCCAGCGACCGCATGTCCGCCTACGACTGGGTGCTGCCGACCGAGATCCCCGACAAGGGCCGGATCCTCACCCAGCTGTCCCTGTGGTGGTTCGACCGGCTCGCCGACCTGGTCCCGAACCACGTCCTGAGCACGGAGCTGCCCGACGGCGCCCCCGCCGACTGGGCGGGCCGCACGCTGATCTGCAAGTCGCTGCGGATGGTCCCCGTGGAGTGCGTGGCCCGTGGCTACCTCACCGGCTCGGGCCTCGCCGAGTACAACGAGACCCGCACGGTCTGCGGCCTCGCCCTCCCCGAGGGCCTGACCGACGGCAGCGAACTGCCCGCCCCGATCTTCACCCCGGCCACCAAGGCCGAGGTCGGCGAGCACGACGAGAACGTCTCCTACGAGGAGGTCGCCCGCCAGGTCGGCGCGGACACCGCGGCCCGGCTGCGCCAGGCGACCCTCGCGGTCTACTCGCGGGGCCGGGACATCGCCCGGGAGCGGGGCATCATCCTCGCGGACACGAAGTTCGAGTTCGGTTTCGAGGGGGACGACCTGGTCCTCGCGGACGAGGTCCTCACCGCGGACTCCTCCCGCTTCTGGCCGGCCGACCAGTGGCAGCCGGGCCGCGCGCAGCCGTCGTACGACAAGCAGTTCGTCCGCGACTGGCTGACGTCGGCGGAGTCCGGCTGGGACCGGGGGAGCGAGCAGCCCCCGCCCGCCCTGCCCCAGCAGGTCGTCGACGCCACCCGCGCCAAGTACGTCGAGGCGTACGAGCGCCTGACCGGCACGAGCTGGTCGTAGGACACGAAGAAGCCCCCCGTCCTGAGCCGGGGGGCTTCTCACTGGAGCGAACGACGAGGTTCGAACTCGCGACCTCAACCTTGGCAAGGTTGCGCTCTACCAACTGAGCTACGTTCGCATGCGCCGTGGCGCGAGAACCACTATACCCAACCTCGCTCCCGTGCGAGCCGTACCGCCGCATGCCGGTTCTCCGCACCGAGCTTCGAGGCGGCCGACGACAGATAGTTCCGCACGGTGCCCTGCGACAGCGCGGCCCGCTCGGCGATCTCCGCGACGGGTGCCCCGTCGGCGGCGAGTTCCAGGACCTCCGCCTCCCGCGCGGTCAGCGGCGAGTCACCGGCGGCGATCGCGTCGGCGGCCAACTCCGGGTCGACGTAACGGTTCCCGGCGTGCAGGCTCCGGATGAGCTCCGCGAGCCGCTGCGCGCTCACGGTCTTCGGCACGAAGCCGCGCACCCCGGCCTGCAGCGCCCGCTTCAGGTGCCCGGGCCGCCCATGACTGGTGACGATGAGCACCTTGCAGCCGGGCAGTTCGGACCGCAGGGATGTGGCGACCTTCACACCGTCGGCCCCGGGCATCTGGAGATCCAGCACGGCGACGTCGGGGCGGTGCGCCCGGGCCATCGCCATCGCCTCGGGCCCGGTGGCCGCCTCGGCGACCACGACGAGGTCGTCCTCCAGGGACAGCAGCGCGGCGAGGGCCCCACGGATGAGGTGCTCGTCGTCGGCGAGCAGCAGCCGGACGGGCTCCACGGCCGTCATGAGGTGACCTCGCTCACGGAACGCGCCGTGACGGCGGCCGGGGGAGCGCCGGAAGCGGTGGACGGCGACGGCAGCGGGATCTCCGCCGTCAGCCGGAACAGTCCCCGTCCCACGGGTCCGGCCTCGAGCGTCCCGTCGGTCTTCGCCAGCCGCTCCCGCAGCCCGGCGAGTCCCGAGCCGGACGGGCCGGACCCGGACTTCGCGCCCGCTTCGCTCACCCCGTCGTTCTCCACGGACAACACCACCCGCCCCTCCATCACCTCTAGTCGCACGTCACACCGTTGCGCGTCCCCGTGCCGCAGCACATTGGTCGCGGCCTCCCGCACCACCCATCCCAGGGCGGACTGCACGGCGGGCGGCAGGCCGGCCGACGGCACGCCGCCGACCGTGCAGTCGATGCCGGCCGCCGCCAGCACCCCTTGCGCACCGGCGAGTTCCGAGCCGAGGTCGGCCTCCCGGTAGCCGCGCACGACGTCCCGCACCTCCCGCTGCGACTCCTGCGCCAGCCGCTGCACCTCGACCATCTGCGGCACGGCCTCGGGCCGCCCCCGCTGGGCGAGCTGCACGGCCAGCTCGCTCTTGAGGGCGATCACGGCGAGGTTGCGCCCCATGACGTCGTGCAGATCCCTCCCGAACCGCAGCCGCTCCTCGGCGACGGCGAGCCGGGCCCGGGTCTCGCGGGCCTCGTCGAGCTCGTAGACGGCGTTCAGCAGCCACACCGAGAAGACGGCCGTGAAGGTGATGAACACGCCGCCGATCAGCACGATCAGAGACGTGAAGAGCGCCGTGAGCACGGGGGCGCCGAGCGCCAGGGTCACCACCAGGGTGCCTGCAGCGAAACCGCCCGAGATGCCGAACGCGCGCCGCCGGGAGCGGACGCCGAGCGCGATGATGCCGGGACCGAAGATCAGGATCACTCCGCAGATCCCACCGGCGGCGGTGGCGACCTCCTCGCCGTCGGGTCCGTACTCGGCGAGGGCGAGCGCGGCCACGGCGATCACGGCGGTGACGGCGCCCAGCGACCCCATCAGGCCGGTGGGCTGAGGCCTGCGGCCGCGCGTCCAGTCGATCGCCCGGGACACGGTCACGAAGCAGAGGGCGGCGTGCACGGCCACCACCAGCATGGCGGCGCTGCCCAGCCGCACCCCGAGCGGGGCCACGGACGTGAGCCCGACGGAGAAGAACTCCATCACCGCGAAGAGGTGGAACGACCACCGTGTGTACGTCTCGACCTTCTGCGGTGTGTTCTTGTGCCGCCACCACCTGCCCGGCATGCGCATCGGCCCGTCACTCCCCCTCGTTCGGCGCCGCGGTCGTCGGTCAGCGCCGCGGTTCCCAGCGGAACCACCGTCGTACAGCAAACACCGCGACGAGGATCCAGGCCACGGCGGTCGCGAAGGCGCCCAGCGCCTCGTAGGCGGAGAGGCTCCCGGTCCAGCCGCCGCGCACCAGCGTGACGACGGGTGTCAGGGGCAGCAGCTCGCACACGGAGGCCACCCGGTCCGGCATCAGCTCCAGCGGCCAGAACATGCCGGAGCCGATCATCGAGACCAGCAGCAGCGGCATGGGTGTGGCCTGGGCGCTCTCGCCGGTCCGGGTGAAACTCGCGGTGGCCGCGGCGAGGGCGGCGCACATCACGAGCCCCAACAGCAGGCCCAGGACGGCCAGATGGGGCGCCGAGGGCGCGGAGAGGTCCAGCAGCGCGACGCAGCCCGCCGTCAGCAGCAGGCACTGCGCCAGGCCGGTGAGGGCGGCCGGCAGCGCGGAGCCGGCCAGGATCTCTACGTCCCGCAGCTCACCGGTGCGCAACCGCTTGAGGACGAGTTCCTCGCGCCGGACGACGAACACGCCGACGAGCACCGAGTACACGGCGAACAGCAGGGAGAAGCCGACCGCGGCGGGCAGCACCAGCGTGCCGGTGTCCAGGCCCGCCCCGGCGAGGTCCATCTCCTCCGCCGCCGACCGCACACTGACCGGCATCACCAGCGGCACGAACAGCGCGGCGACGAGCGCGCCCCGGGTCCGTCCGAGCAGGGTCAGTTCGGCGCGGGCGAGCGAGGTCATCCGGCTCAGCGGGGTCGTCGCCGCCGCTGCCGGGCGGGGCGTCGTGCGGATGGCGCTCATGCCGCGTACTCCTTCGTCGTCATGCCGTCGGTCCGCTCGGCGGAGACGTTCTCGGCGATGCCGAGGAACGCCTCTTCCAGGGAGGCCGAGCGCACGTCCAGGCGGTTCAGCCCGACCCGGGCCCGCTCGGCCCACACCAGCAGTGCGGTGGCCGTGCGCTGCAGGTCATGGGTGCGCAGGCGGACGGTCCGGCCGGCGCTCTCGTGGCTGGTCACGCCGAGTTCGCCGAGCGGCGGCAGATCGCCGACGAAGTAGCCGTCGGGCAGCTCGAAGGAGATCCGCGACGGCTGCTCGGCGGTCACCTCGGCCGGGGTGCCGGTGGTGGCGATCCGGCCCTTGTGCATGATCGCGAGCCGGTCGGCGAGGTGCTCAGCCTCCTCCAGGTAGTGCGTGGTCAGCAGTACCGTCGTGCCGCGGTCGCGCAGCGCGCTCACCAACTCCCAGGTGGCCCGGCGGCCTTCCGCGTCCAGCCCGGTGGAGGGCTCGTCGAGGAAGAGCACCTCGGGTTCGCCGAGCAGGGCGAGCGCCAGGTCGAGGCGGCGCCGCTGGCCGCCGGACAGCTGCTTGACCCGGGTGCCGGCCTTGGACTCCAGGCCCACCAGCGCCAGTACCTCCGCCGGGGGCCGGGCCCCGCTCACGCAGCCCGCCCACATCCGGGCGGTCTCCGCGACGGTGAGCTCGGAGGGGAAGCCGCCTTCCTGCAGCATCACGCCGGTGCGGGGCCGTACGGCGGCCCGGTCGGTGTACGGGTCGTGTCCGAGGACGCGTACCCGCCCGCCGGCCGGCCGTGCGAGTCCCTCCAGCAGTTCGACGGTCGACGTCTTGCCCGCGCCATTGGTGCCGAGCAGGGCGAAGATCTCGCCGCGTCGGACGGAAAAGCTGATTCCTCGCACCGCCTCGAACCCGCCCCCGTACACACGCCGCAGGTCAGTGACCTCAATCACGTGTTCGTGTCCGTTGGTCTCCATGATTCAAGCGTCCCGGCCGTGCGCGCCCGGAAGCAGTGCGCGCTGTCATCACTCGGCATGACAAATGTCAGGCGGACATCAGGGGACACGAAAAGACCCCGGTCCATCAGGACCGGGGTCTCATTCCCGAGCGGACGACGAGGCTCGAACTCGCGACCTCAACCTTGGCAAGGTTGCGCTCTACCAACTGAGCTACGTCCGCATGTGCTCCCGACCGGCTTTCACCGATCGGTGCGGGCACCAGCCTACCTGATCCACGACAGTGGTCGGTATGGCGATGCAGAGCGGGTGACAGGAATCGCACACTGCGCCTTCCCCCTGGAAGGGGGATGTTCTACTACTGAACTACACCCGCATGTATCCGTGAGCCGGGCCTTTCGGCCTCGCCCCTCGGCGTGTTCCAGACTCTAGCTGATCGGCCGGGGTGCTGCGCAAGTCGGCTGTTGCGAGGGGCGGGTGACCGGGCATCGGTCCGGGCTCGACGGACCGTCACTGCGCGGCGGTGAACGCCTCGTAGACCTTCTTGGGGATGCGCCCGCGCGCGGGGACCTCCATCTTGTTGGCCTGCGCCCAGGCGCGCACGGCCGACGGGTCGGGGGCGACCTCCGTCTGCCGGTACGCCCTGCCCGACCGGGACCGCTTGCGGCCGGCCTCCACGTACGGCGCCAGCGCCTTCCGCAGTTCTCCGGCGTTGCCTTCGCTCAGGTCGATCTCGTACGACTTGCCGTCCAGTCCGAAGGCGATCGTTTCCGCCGCTTCCGAGCCGTCGATGTCGTCAGAGAGAGTGACCACGACCTTCTGCGCCACGAATATCGGTCCCTTCATGCGGCACTATGCCAATTTATTTGTACAGCGCCTGGCAATACATTGTGAAGCCCGACTAAATCCTTCCGCGTGTCCGAAGGCAATAGGTTCCGGGTGTCGATCCGGAATCTTTCCCGAAAATTTCGCGTGTGGGTCCGTCGATGCCGGATCGTGATGACGGTCACGTAGTTTCCTACAAGTCAACGCGCGTAGAAATTTTGTGCGGGTAGTCTGAAGGAACCTGCTCAGCACCACACACCGGGAGTGCCAGTGGCACGCGTCGTAGTCGACGTCATGCTCAAGCCGGAGATCCTCGACCCCCAGGGCCAGGCGGTGCAGCGCGCACTGCCGCGGCTGGGTTTCGAGGGGATCTCGGACGTCCGCCAGGGAAAGCGTTTCGAACTGGAAGTTGACGGGCCGGTCGACGAGGCCGCCCTCGCCCGCATTCATGATCTTGCGGAGTCCTTCCTCGCGAACACCGTGATCGAGGACTTCACGATCCGGGTCGAGGAAGTCGCGGAGGCCGCGAAGTGACCGCTCGTATCGGCGTCGTCACTTTTCCCGGCAGCCTGGACGACCGTGACACCCAGCGCGCGATCCGCGTCGCCGGCGCCGAGCCGGTCGCCCTCTGGCACAAGGACAAGGACCTCAAGCAGGTCGACGCCGTGGTGCTGTGCGGTGGTTTCTCCTACGGCGACTATCTGCGCGCCGGGGCCATCGCCCGTTTCTCGCCGGTGATGGAGCCCCTGCTGGAACAGGCGAAGGCGGGTCTGCCGGTGCTCGGCATCTGCAACGGCTTCCAGATCCTCACCGAGGCCCACCTGCTGCCGGGCACGATGCTGCGCAACGACCACCTGCACTTCATCTGCCGTGACCAGAAGCTGCGGGTGGAGAACGCCGAGACCGCCTGGACCACCGACTACTCGGCCGGCCAGGAGATCCACATCCCGCTGAAGAACAACGACGGGCAGTACGTCGCCGACGCGTACACGCTCGACCGGCTGGAGGCCGAGGGCCGCGTCGCCTTCCGGTACCTCGACTTCAACCCCAACGGCTCGCAGCGCGACATCGCCGGCGTCACCAACGAGGCCGGCAACGTGGTCGGCGTCATGCCGCACCCCGAGCACGCCGTCGAGCCGCTGATCGGCACCGGCCGCACCGACGGCCTCCCGTTCTTCACCTCGATCCTCAAGAAGCTGGTCAACGCATGAGCCGGACGCCTCTGGACACGGTCGAGCACGCGGCCGCGACCCCCGACGTCGAGCTGCCCTGGGCCGAACTGGGCCTGAAGAAGGACGAGTACGAGCGGGTCGTGGAGATCCTCGGCCGCCGGCCCACCGGGGCCGAGCTCGCCATGTACTCGGTGATGTGGTCGGAGCACTGCTCGTACAAGAGCAGCAAGGTCCACCTGCGCCAGTTCGGCGAGAAGGCCCCCGAGTCCGACGCGATGCTCGTCGGCATCGGCGAGAACGCCGGTGTCGTCGACGTCGGCCAGGGCTACGCGGTCACCTTCAAGGTCGAGTCGCACAACCACCCCTCCTACGTCGAGCCCTACCAGGGCGCGGCCACGGGTGTCGGCGGCATCGTCCGCGACATCATCGCGATGGGTGCCCGCCCGGTCGCCGTCGTCGACCCGCTGCGCTTCGGCGCCGCCGACCACCCCGACACCAAGCGCGTCCTGCCGGGCGTCGTCGCGGGCATCGGGGGCTACGGCAACTGCCTGGGCCTGCCCAACATCGGCGGCGAGGTCGTCTTCGACGCCTGCTACCAGGGCAACCCGCTGGTCAACGCCGGTGCCATCGGTGTGATGCGGCACGAGGACATCCACCTCGCGAAGGCGTCCGGCGCGGGCAACAAGGTCATCCTGTACGGGGCCCGGACCGGCGGCGACGGCATCGGCGGCGCCTCGATCCTGGCCTCCGAGACCTTCGACGACGCCAAGCCCTCCAAGCGCCCGGCCGTCCAGGTCGGTGACCCCTTCCAGGAGAAGCTCCTCATCGAGTGCACCCTGGAGGCCTTCGCCGAGAAGCTGGTCGTCGGCATCCAGGACCTCGGCGCGGCGGGTCTGTCCTGCGCGACGAGCGAGCTGGCGTCCAACGGCTCCGGCGGCATGCGCGTCACCCTGGACGACGTCCCGCTGCGCGACTCCACGCTCTCGCCCGAGGAAATCCTCATGAGCGAGTCGCAGGAACGCATGTGCGCGGTCGTCGAGCCGGAGAAGGTCGACCGCTTCCTGGAGATCTGCGACAAGTGGGACGTCATCGCCACCGTCATCGGTGAGGTGACCGACGGCGACCGCCTCGAGATCTACTGGCACGGCGGCAAGATCGTCGACGTCGACCCGCGCACGGTCGCCCACGAGGGCCCGGTCTACGAGCGCCCGTACGCCCGCCCGTCCTGGCAGGACGAGCTCCAGGCCGACGACGCGAACAAGCTGCCGCGCCCGGCGACGTCCGAGGAGCTGAAGGACCAGGTCCTGAAGCTGGTCTCCTCCCCGAACCAGGCCTCCAAGTCCTGGATCACCAGCCAGTACGACCACTTCGTGCAGGGCAACACCGTCCTCGCCCAGCCCGAGGACTCCGGCATGATCCGGATCGACGAGGAGACCGGCCTCGGCGTGGCCATCGCCACGGACGGCAACGGCCGGTACGCCAAGCTCGACCCGTACCACGGCGCCCAGCTGGCCCTGGCGGAGGCGTACCGCAACGTCGCCACCACCGGTGCCAAGCCGCTGGCCGTCTCCGACTGCCTGAACTTCGGCTCGCCCGAGGACCCGGCGGTGATGTGGCAGTTCGCGGAGGCCGTGCGCGGTCTGGCGGACGGCTGCCTGCAGCTCGGCACGCCGGTGACCGGCGGCAACGTCTCCCTCTACAACCAGACGGGCGAGGCCGCCATCCACCCGACCCCGGTCGTCGCGGTCCTCGGCGTCATCGACGACGTGGCCCGCCGCACGCCCGTCGCCTTCCAGGAGGAGGGGCAGCTGCTCTACCTCCTCGGCGACACGCGTGAGGAGTTCGGCGGCTCGGCCTGGTCCCAGGTCGTGCACGACCACCTCGGCGGCCTGCCCCCGAAGGTCGACCTGGAGCGCGAGCGCCTGCTGGCCGAGATCCTGATCTCGGCCTCCCGCGACGGCATGATCGACTCCGCGCACGACCTGTCGGACGGCGGTCTGATCCAGGCGGTCGTCGAGTCGGCGCTGCTCGGGGGGAAGGGCGCCCGCCTGATCGTCCCGGACGGTCTGGACGCCTTCACCTTCCTGTTCTCCGAGTCGGCGGGCCGCGCTGTCGTGGCCGTACCGCGCTCGGAGGAGGTCCGCTTCAACGACATGTGCGGTGCGCGGGGCCTTCCGGTCACCCGCATCGGTGTCGTGGACGGTGACACCGTGGACGTACAGGGCGAGTTCGCGCTCTCCCTGGCCGAGCTGCGCGAGGCGCACGAGAACACGATCCCGGCGCTGCTGAAGTAGCCGACCGCTCCGAAGCCCCCGCCCGGCCCACCCGGTGCGGGGGCTTCGCCGTGCCCGGACGGGCGGGCCTCTTGCGCACTATTACGTAGTTCCGTAATTTCTGCGGAATGGAACTGGAGCAGCGCGTCGCCGACCTCGAACGTCGGCTGTCGGATCTGGAAGGCACCCAGCGCCCCGGGCCTCGCATCGACGGGGGTGACTACTGGGCTCTGCACGGGCTGAAGGAACAGCTGTCCGAGGCGGGAGCGGACGACGGCGGTGTCCTCTACACGGGCTCCGTGGGCCTTTCGACGGGCGAGGAGTACTCCTGGCAGATGACCCTCCTCACGGAGGACCTGCTGGACGACGACTGGACGACGACCGCCGAGTCGTTCGCGGCCCTCGGCCACCCGGTCCGCCTCCGGCTCCTGCGCGAGATCCTCGCCGGACGGCGCACCGCCGCCGAACTCGCCGATCTGGACGAGACCGGCACTACCGGCCAGATCTACCACCACCTGCGCCAGCTCACCGGCGCCGGCTGGCTGCACACCACCGGCCGGGGCCGCTACGAGGTGCCGCCGGCGCGGGTCGTACCGCTGCTGGTGGCCCTGGCGACGGCCCGTCCGTAGCCGGGCCGGGGGCCGGAGAGGCCGTCGAGACGGTTCCGGTGTCACAGGCCGCGCTTAGGCTGGCCCCCATGCCCCCGGCCAAGAAGCGCACCCGCAGCTACGACCCGGTCAAGATCCGCACGGCGGTGCTCACCCAGTTCGGGCACATACGGGCCGCTGTCGCCGGTCTCACACCCGAGCAGCTCGCCCTGCCCACCCGGCTCGGCGACTGGACCGTACGGGAGCTCGCGGCCCACGTGACCATGGCCGTGGAGAGCGTCAGCCGCAACCTCGACCGGGAGGAGCCCGCGAAAGCGGAGCTCACCGTCGTCGACTGGCCCTTCGCCACGGCCGCCCGAGCCGGGGACATCGACGACGGCACCCGTCGGCTGGCAGAGGCCCACCCCGACCTCGACGCCCTGTTCGCCGAGACGGCGCAGCGCCTGGCCGCCAAGCTGGAGGACGCCCCCGGCACCCGTCTCCTGGCCACGCGGACGGGTGCCATGACCCTCGCCGACCACCTCGTCACCCGCACCGTCGAACTCGTCGTCCACACCGACGACCTCAACGCCGCCGTCCCCGGCCCGGACATCCCCTACGACCGTCAGGCCCTGGCCGCCTGCACCCGCGTCCTGGCCGACGCCCTCGCCGCGAAGGCGCCCGGCGGCTCGACGGAGGTACGGGTGCCGCCGTACGCGGTGGTGCAGTGCGTGGCGGGGCCGCGGCACACCCGGGGCACCCCGCCCAACGTCGTGGAGACGGACCCGCTGACCTGGATCCGGCTGGCGACCGGACGCACGGATTGGGCGCAGGCCCTGCGGAACGCCCAGGTCAGCGCCAGTGGGGAGCGGGCGGACCTGTCCGCGTGCCTGCCCCTGATGCGATAAGGGGAACCGATCCCCCCGGCTCGCCCGTCGAAGTGGCATGGACAGGCAGAAGCAGCGCATGACCCTGATGGCCGCCGCCATGCTCGTCCCGCTCCTGGCGGCCTGCGGCGGCGAGAAGGCGGGCAGCGGCAGCGACTCGGTCGGTGGCGGCAAGCCGATCACCGGTGTGCGGTGGAACGTGGACAGCGTCACCACGGACGGCAGGACACAGAAGGCCCCGGCGGGCGCCCATGTGACCATCGACAAGGGCCGGGCCGAGGGCAGCCTCGGCTGCAACCACTTCAGCGCCGAGGCCACCGTCGACGGCGACCGCGTCCGGCTGGGCAGGACCAGGGCCACCGAGATGGCCTGCGAGGGCACACCCGTCCGGTTCGAGACGACGCTCGCGAAGGCCTTCTCCGACCAGGAGCTGACGGCGAAGACGCACGACGACCGTCTCACCCTCACCACCGGCGAGGGCGACACCGTCCGCCTGACCGAGGCGAAGGACGCCCCGCTGGCCGGTACCAGGTGGACCGTCACGACCCCGAGCGCCGACGGCCGGGCCCACCTCACCTTCGACGAGAAGAAGCACACCGTCTCCGGCAAGCTCGGCTGCAACAAGGTGAACGCCGAGGCCACGGTCCGCGACGGCCATATCACCCTCGGCCCACCCGCCACGACCCGAATGATGTGCGAAGACTCACTCATGGACGCCGAGAAGAAGCTGCTGCGTCTTTTCGACGGAAAGCTGAAGTACGGAGTCGATCACCAAACCCTTACGCTGACCAGCGAAAACGGTACGACTGTGCGAGCGGTCGCCGGGCGGTGATCCACCGGAAAGTCCGGTATCCCCAATTCGGACCAGTGGTCGACCTCGCCTACACTCGGTGGCGTGCCACGTGGTGACGGACGACTCAACCACGACCTGCTCCCCGGCGAGAAGGGCCCCCAGGACGCTTGTGGCGTCTTCGGTGTCTGGGCTCCGGGCGAAGAGGTCGCCAAGCTCACGTACTTCGGGCTCTACGCCCTCCAGCATCGAGGCCAGGAATCCGCGGGAATCGCGGTCAGCAACGGCTCACAGATCCTCGTCTTCAAGGACATGGGCCTGGTTTCCCAGGTCTTCGACGAGACCTCCCTCGGTTCGCTCCAGGGTCACATCGCGGTCGGTCACGCCCGCTACTCGACCACCGGTGCCTCCGTCTGGGAGAACGCCCAGCCGACCTTCCGCGCGACCGGACACGGCTCCATCGCGCTCGGCCACAACGGCAATCTCGTCAACACCGCCCAACTCGCCGAGATGGTCGCCGACCTGCCCAAGCAGGAGGGCGGGCGGACCCCGCGCGTCGCGGCGACCAACGACACCGACCTGCTCACCGCGCTGCTCGCGGCCCAGGTCGACGAGGACGGCAAACCGCTGACCATCGAGGAGGCCGCCCACACGGTCCTCCCGCAGGTCAAGGGAGCCTTCTCGCTCGTCTTCATGGACGAGCACACCCTGTACGCGGCCCGTGACCCGCAGGGCATCCGCCCGCTGGTCCTCGGCCGTCTGGAGCGCGGCTGGGTCGTCGCCTCCGAGTCCGCCGCCCTCGACATCTGCGGCGCCAGCTACGTCCGCGAGATCGAGCCGGGCGAGTTCGTCGCCATCGACGAGAACGGCCTGCGGTCCTCCCGCTTCGCGGACGCGAAGCCCAAGGGCTGTGTCTTCGAGTACGTGTACCTGGCCCGCCCGGACACCGACATCGCCGGCCGGAACGTGTACCTCTCCCGCGTGGAGATGGGCCGCAAGCTCGCCAAGGAAGCCCCGGTCGAGGCCGACCTGGTGATAGCGACGCCGGAGTCCGGCACCCCCGCCGCCATCGGCTACGCGGAGGCATCCGGCATCCCCTTCGGCAACGGCCTGGTGAAGAACGCCTATGTCGGCCGGACGTTCATCCAGCCCTCGCAGACCATCCGCCAGCTGGGCATCCGCCTGAAGCTGAACCCGCTGAAGGAAGTCATCAAGGGCAAGCGCCTGGTCGTCGTCGACGACTCGATCGTGCGCGGCAACACCCAGCGGGCCCTGGTCCGCATGCTCCGCGAGGCGGGCGCCGCCGAGGTCCACATCCGGATCTCCTCGCCGCCGGTGAAGTGGCCCTGCTTCTTCGGCATCGACTTCGCCACCCGCGCCGAGCTCATCGCCAACGGCATGACGATCGACGAGATCGGCACCTCCCTGGGCGCCGACTCCCTGGCCTACATCTCCATCGACGGCATGATCGAGGCGACCACCATCGCCAAGCCGAACCTGTGCCGCGCCTGCTTCGACGGCGAGTACCCGATGGAGCTCCCGGACCCCGAGCTGCTCGGCAAGCAGCTGCTGGAGACGGAGCTGGCCGCCGGCCCGGCCGCCACGGCCGCCGCCGACGCGATCCGCCGCCCGTAAGACGGCCCGTACCACCTGCCGTACAACACGAAGGTTCTCATCGTCATGCCTGACACAACTGGTGCCAGCTACGCAGCCGCGGGCGTCGACATCGAAGCGGGCGACCGCGCCGTCGAACTGATGAAGGAGTGGGTGAAGAAGGCCCAGCGCCCCGAGGTCCTCGGCGGCCTCGGCGGCTTCGCAGGCCTCTTCGACGCCTCCGCCCTGAAGAACTACGAGCGGCCGCTGCTCGCCTCCGCCACGGACGGCGTCGGCACCAAGGTCGACATCGCCCGCCAGCTGGGCGTCTACGACTCCATCGGCCACGACCTGGTCGCGATGGTCATGGACGACATCGTGGTGTGCGGCGCCGAGCCGCTGTTCATGACCGACTACATCTGCGTCGGCAAGGTCCACCCCGAGCGGGTCGCCGCCATCGTCAAGGGCATCGCCGAGGGCTGTGTCCTGGCCGGATGCGCCCTGGTCGGCGGTGAGACGGCCGAACACCCGGGTCTGCTGGGCGAGGACGACTTCGACGTCGCCGGCGCCGGTACGGGCGTCGTGGAGGCCGACCGGCTGCTCGGCGCCGACCGCATCCGGACGGGTGACGCGGTGATCGCCATGGCGTCCTCCGGGCTCCACTCGAACGGGTACTCCCTCGTCCGCCACGTCCTGCTCAACCAGGCCGGTCTGGCACTGGACGCGCACATGGAGGAGCTCGGCCGCACCCTCGGCGAGGAGCTGCTGGAGCCCACGAAGATCTACTCGCTGGACTGCCTGGCCCTGATGCGCACCACCGAGGTGCACGCTTTCAGCCACATCACCGGCGGCGGCCTGGCGGCCAACCTCGCCCGGGTCATCCCCGACGACCTGCACGCCGTCGTCGACCGCTCCACCTGGACGCCGGCCCCGATCTTCGACCTGGTCGGCCGCACGGGCAGCGTCGAGCGCCTGGAGCTCGAGAAGACCCTGAACATGGGCGTCGGCATGATCGCGATCGTGCCGCAGGAGTCCGTGGACGTGGCCCTGGCGACCCTCACCGACCGCGGCGTGGACGCCTGGGTGGCCGGAGAGATCACCGACCGGGGCGAGCACCCCACCGGTGCCGCCCTGATCGGTGACTACGCGAGCTGAGGCACGGGGCCTCGGCCCTGCAGGCAGCACAGAACCCGGTCGGTGACCGGAGTCACCGACCGGGTGAGTGCACTAGTGCAGGGTCAAGCGCCGCGACGATGCTGCGAGGACTGGCCGTCCTCGTCGTCGTCGTCCTCGTAGAGGTCGGCGTACCGTGCGTACAGGTCGTCGTCCTCATCGTCTTCGAACGGCTCGCCGTTAGGCGGCTGCGGATTCGAAGGCGATGCACCCAGCTCCTCGGCCAGGCGTGAGAGGTCAGTCCCACCGCTGTTGTACTTCAGCTGGCGGGCGACCTTCGTCTGCTTGGCCTTGGCCCGGCCGCGCCCCATGGCTCGACCCCCTCAACGACGGGGCTCGACGGCCCCAGAGTCTTGACACGCGTTCATGGTCCGGCACGGACTCTCCGCGGAGAGACCGGTCCGTAGGGCTTCCACGGTACCTGAGCCCGCGCCCATACGGTACGTCGCCCGCATGACGTGCCCGCGCCCAGGACCTTCGAGGCGCCCCGTCCTCGCTGGTCAACCGCGATTTTAACCACTTATCGGCGGTCGACCCGCCGGTAGAAGTGAGAGTTCTCTCTAACTGCCCACCGACGGGTACCGGCCAAACGTGCGAGGCGCCCGGGATCAGCCCGCTGTCACCGGGTCCGACGGGCCAGGGCCGCGTCGTGCATCCGCTGCTCGGCGATCCGGTCGGCCGCCGCGGCCGGCGGAATGCCGTCCTCCTTCGCACGTGCGAATATGGCCAGCGTGGTGTCGAAGATCTTCGACGCCTTCGCCTTGCACCGCTCGAAGTCGAAGCCGTGCAGCTCGTCCGCGACCTGGATCACACCGCCGGCGTTCACCACGTAGTCCGGCGCGTAGAGGATCCCGCGGTCCGCGAGGTCCTTCTCCACGCCCGGGTGGGCGAGCTGGTTGTTGGCGGCGCCGCAGACCACCTTGGCGGTCAGCGCCGGCACCGTGTCGTCGTTCAGGGCACCACCGAGCGCGCAGGGGGCGTAGATGTCCAGGCCCTCGACGCGGATCAGGGTCGCGGTGTCGGCCACGGCTGTGACGCCCGTCGGGTGCGCGGCGAGGATCCGGCCCACGGCGTCCTCGCGCACGTCCGTGATGACGACCTCGGCGCCCTCCGCCCGCAGGTGCTCCACCAGGTGGTGGCCGACCTTGCCGACGCCCGCGATGCCGACCTTGCGGCCGCGCAGCGAAGGGTCGCCCCACAGGTGCTGCGCGGAGGCGCGCATGCCCTGGTAGACGCCGTAGGCGGTGAGGACGGAGGAGTCCCCGGCGCCGCCGTTCTCGGGGGAGCGGCCGGTCGTCCAGCGGCACTCGCGGGCCACGACGTCCATGTCGGCCACGTACGTGCCGACGTCGCAGGCGGTGACGTACCGGCCGCCGAGCGAGGCCACGAACCGGCCGTAGGCGAGGAGCAGCTCCTCGCTCTTGATCTTCTCCGGGTCACCGATGATCACGGCCTTGCCGCCGCCGTGGTCGAGACCGGCCATGGCGTTCTTGTACGACATCCCGCGGGCGAGGTTCAGCGCGTCGGCGACGGCCTCGGCCTCGTTCGCGTACGGGTAGAAGCGCGTACCGCCGAGCGCGGGGCCCAGGGCGGTGGAGTGGAGGGCGA
This sequence comes from Streptomyces sp. NRRL B-1140, assembly GCF_001280065.1. Classification (GTDB taxonomy): domain Bacteria; phylum Actinomycetota; class Actinomycetes; order Streptomycetales; family Streptomycetaceae; genus Streptomyces. Next base: position 35,636 of record NZ_LGEA01000091.1, on the reverse strand, counting down.
TGACGGCCTTGAGGCCGCTCGCCCGGTCCTGGCAGAGCACGACTTGCTCATGTCCGCCCTGGTCCGAGTGGAACAGGGTGTGCAGTACATCAGCAGGTGCGCCGGTTACGTCGGTCACTGTGGTGACTCCTGAGTAGGTGCGGCGGGTGGTGACCAGCCCTCGTGCGGGTGGCGGGGACTGTTGGGCATGAGATTAGAGCCTGGCGGGCCCGCCGACCGCACAGAGCGCAGGATCACCTCCGACCGGAGTACACCCGTGCGACGATTTGCATGGATTTCCCGCGCGATCGTGAGTGGGTTCCGCAGGTTTTCACGGCGGTGCGCGGGGGAGGGAGCAGGCGTGCCCAAGGTGACCTCGGTGATCGTCCCCTACGCGACCTACCTGCGCGTGTACGAACCGCTGGCCGCCTTCCCCGAGCCGGAGCGCAGCCAGTGGGCCCGCTACGCCCGCCGGACCGACCGACCCACCTACCAGGACGAACTCCGCCGTGCTCTGGCCGACTTGGCACCCGTCCCGCCGGTCCCGGTACCGGTGCACGAGAGCGAGGACGCCTTCGTGCTGGAGGTCGACGGCGTCGTCTGCGTCTGCCCCTGGCGCACCCGGCTGCGCGGCTGGCTGGCCCTGGACGAGCTCGCCGAGGAGCTCCCCCGGCCGGTCATGGACGCGGTCCTGCCCCCCGTCCTGCGGCGCCAGGCGGCCCAGGACTACGAGCGGTGGCTGGCCATCAACCCGGACGCCCGGCCGTGGATCCGTACGGCCACCTGGCAGGTGCCGATCAACTGGTTCGTCCTGGTCTCCGACGAGGAGCGCGAGTACGACAGCGGCGCCCCGGCCGGCGGCCCGCCGGTGCTGCGCTACCGCACGCCCATGGTCCAGGCCCGTCGGCGGGTGGCCCGGGGCCTGCGGGCCCTGAAGGAGGCCATGGACGAGGGGCCCCTGATCGACGGCCTGACGGACGTCGGGCGCTGGCTCGAGGAGTTCCACCCGCGTTCCCTCGTGGAACTGGACTACGGCGGCCTGGTGCACGCCCTGCCCGCGGGGACGCTGGAGGACGATCATTCGGCCGCGGACGTGGCCGAGGGCATCGCCGCCCTGCGCAGGGGCGACGGGGAGGCCGCGGGCAAGGCGTACGCCCGGCTCGTGGAGCGCTGGCGTTCCGTGCGGGATCTCCGGTCGGCCAACTGACCCGTGACCTTGATGTCCGTACACACCGCTCGCATTCGGTCACGAACTGACGTTTGACGAACCGCCCGATGTGGGGTTTCGTCCTCGCACCGAGTTCCTGAAGCGGGCCGTGCGTCTTCTGAGGCTTCGTCAACAAGGGACGTAGGACCCGATCCGGGCAGACCTCTCAAGTAGGCCAAGCGTGACGGACTACACGTACGAGGCTCTTGCGTCCCTTGCCCCTCCTCATGCCAAAATAGGACAAGGAGCCCGGGGAGGGCTCCTTCCGTCCAATGGTGCTGCACTATGGGCGGAATCTCAGCATTGCACGCTTTGGGGGGTCTCGTGACTCCCTGATCACCCTGTGACTGATCGTCACAGTGGTGTGACTGTCCGCTATGGCATGGTCCATCGGCTTCCGTCGCTGATGAACACCTGGAGGGGCAATTCCATCGGTTTGGCCGACGCGGCTGGACAGATGGTGTAGTTGTAGTGCCGAGGACAAGCCGTTCGTCCTATAACCGACTCGACTCGCGTCCGCCATTTCGGGCAACGCGGGTCAAGGTGCAGAATTTAGAGGAAAGAACCGAGAAGGTTCGGTTCTCCCGAGGAGGCCGCTCATGACCGCTCGCACCCCTGATGCCGAGCCGCTGCTGACCCCGGCTGAGGTCGCCACCATGTTCCGCGTGGACCCGAAGACGGTCACGCGGTGGGCGAAGGCCGGCAAGCTCACGTCGATCCGCACGCTCGGCGGGCATCGGCGCTACCGCGAGGCCGAGGTCCGCGCTCTGCTCGCGGGCATCCCGCAGCAGCGCAGCGAGGCCTGAACAACTGAATAACCGGGCAAACCGGCCGGTCCCCCACTGGCCGCGGCGCCCGGAACCGCAGCTCCAAGCGACGCGGGACCCTGCCCCAACAGGCCCCACGCCCACGCCAGTCAGAGCTTCTCAGGCATACAACAGGGTGCGTCGTCGATCGCGCTGGACTCCGCCGGGTCCAGCGCGATTTTTTTTGTGCGCCCACGACGGTTCTCCCGCTCCGGCTGTGAGCGGCCTTGTGGGAGCCTGGGGAGGGGTGTCGGATCCTCGCTGCGCGACACCCCGGACAAGGTGCAATTGCACATATTAAATTGACCCCTTGTAGGCGGGGTGTAAGTAACCCGCTTTCCAAAACTCATGCGGTGACACCCGTCACATACCGCGCGGCTTGTTGGCTCCGCCTCGGCTGCGGTAAAGGAGCCTCCCTCTCCAGCGTCCCGCGCACGTACGGGTGTTGGGGTCGCTCGTGGATCAAGCCGGCGTCGGGCTTCCGTCCTCCCGGGCGCCGGGCGGCGCGGACTCCATCGCCAGCCGCAGCAGCCGATGGCAGATCGGGCAGTGCCGTGTGAGGTGCCGGTACGACGACGCGGCCGACAGGTGCGCACGGAGCAGAGCCCGCGTCTCGTGCCTGGCCACTGTCGCCATACGCCACCTCCAGAAGGCCGCACGGGGAACGGCCCTGGTTCTGGGGTACCGACGGATCGAAAGGGCGTCAAGACGGCGTGTGGGGCCCGGAGGCGGCCGCGGGGGTCAGGCGCCCGGTAAGGGGCCCGGTTCCCGAAGGCCGGGCGCAGCGAGAGCCCCCGGACCGGAAGGCCGGGCACAACGAAAAGAGCCGGATCCGAAGATCCGGCTCTTTCACTGCGGTCCTGACGGGATTTGAACCCGCGGCCTCCACCTTGACAGGGTGGCGAGCACTCCAAACTGCTCCACAGGACCAGGTTTCGCGGCGCTATTTGTGCGTTGCGCTGCGAGAAGAGACTGTACAGGAGGGTGAGCCCCGGGTCGAACTCACCCTGCGTACCGGTCCCGTCACGGCGCCGCCGCGTCGATCGCCTTCACGATCCGCTTGTCGGAGACGGGGTACGCCGTGCCCAGCGCGTGGGCGAAGTAACTGACCCGGAGCTCCTCGATCATCCAGCGGATGTCCAGCACCGACGACGGCACCGGCCGGCCCTGCGGCAACTGCTCCAGCAGCCAGGCGTACTCGTCCCGCATCTCGTGGATCTTCTGCATCCGCGTGGTGTCCCGCTGGACGTTCGTCGGCATCTGCTGCAGCCGCCGGTCGGCCGCCACCAGATAGCGCATCAGGTCCGGCAGACGCCGCAACCCCGCCTCCGTCACGAAGCCCGGCCTCACGAGGGCGTCCAGCTGCCCCCGTACGTCCTGGAGGTTCGCCAGCAGCGCCGGGCTGCGTACGGCCTTCAGACGCCGCTCACAGGCCTGCCAGGCCGCCAGGACCTGCTGCACCCGGTCCACCGCCCGCACGGTCGTGTCGACGATCTCGGCCCGCACCTTGTCGTACAGCTTCCGGTACGACTCCTCGTCCCACGCCGGCCCGCCGAAGTCCCCGATCAGCTTGTCGGCGGCGGCCATCGCACAGTCGTCGAACAGAGCCTGGACCGAACCGTGCGGGTTGGCGGACAGCGCCAGCTTCTGCGCGTTCGTCAGGCGATCGCTCGCGAATCTCGCCGGATTCACCGGGATGTTGCGCAGGATCAGCCGGCGCGTGCCCTTCCACATCGCCTGCGCCTGCTCCGCCTCCGTGTCGAAGAGGCGGACGGAGACCGTGTCGCCGTCGTCGACCAGCGCCGGGTACGCCTTCACCGGCTGACCGGCCCGACGGGTCTCGAAGACCCGGGTGAGCGTGCCGATCGTCCAGTCCGTCAGGCCCGAGCGCTCCAGCGACTCACCGCCGGAGCGCTCCGCGGTCGCCGCGGCCGCCTGGGAGAGCGCCTTGCGGGCCTTCGGGCGCAGCGTGAGCTTCAACGCCTCCAGGTCCTTGTCCTCGGCCAGTTTGCGGCGCCGCTCGTCGACGATCCGGAACGTGATCTTCAGGTGGTCGGGCACCTTGGACAGATCGAAGTCGTCCGCCTCGAAGGGCGCGCCGACCATGAGCCGCAGCTCACTGGTCATGGTCGTGGTGAGGGGCTCCTGGAGGGGCACGGCCCGGTCCAGGAACGCCTTCGCGAAGTTCGGCGCGGGGACGTAGTTCCGCCGGATCGGCTTGGGCAGCGACCGGATCAGCTCCGTCACCAGCTCCTCGCGCAGCCCCGGGATCTGCCAGTCGAAGCCCTCGTCCGTGACCTGGTTGAGGACCTGGAGCGGGATGTGCACGGTCACGCCGTCGGCGTCCGCCCCCGGCTCGAACTGGTACGTCACCCGGAACTTCAGATTCCCCTGGCGCCACGCATCGGGGTAGTCGGCCTTGCTGACCTCACCCGCCTTCTCGTTGATGAGCATCTCGCGCTCGAAGTCGAGAAAGTCCGGCTGCTCGTGCCGCTTGCGCTTCCACCACGAGTCGAAGTGGGCCCCGGAGACCACATGTTCGGGAATCCGCTGGTCGTAGAAGTCGAACAGGGTCTCGTCGTCGACCAGGATGTCCCGGCGCCGCGCCCGGTGCTCCAGCTCCTCCACCTCCGTGAGGAGGCGGCGGTTGTCCGAGAAGAACTTGTGGTGCGTACGCCAGTCCCCCTCCACCAGCGCGTTCCGGATGAACAGCTCACGGCTGATCTCCGGGTCGATCCGCCCGTAGTTGACCTTCCGCTGCGCCACGATCGGCACGCCGTAGAGCGTGACCTTCTCGTACGCCATCACCGCGGCCTGGTCCTTCTCCCAGTGCGGCTCGCTGTACGTGCGCTTGACGAGGTGCGCGGCCAGCGGCTCGACCCACTCGGGCTCGATCCTCGCGTTGACGCGGGCCCAGAGGCGGGACGTCTCGACGAGCTCGGCGGACATCACGAAACGCGGGGGCTTCTTGAAGAGCGCCGAGCCCGGGAAGACCGCGAACTTGGCGTTCCGGGCGCCCAGATACTCGTTCTTCGCGCCGTCCTTCACGTCCTTCATGCCGATGTGCGACAGAAGACCGGCCAGCAGGGACAGATGGACGCGGTCGGCCGGGGCGTCGTCCTCGTTGAGATGGATCCCCATCTGCTTCGCCACCGTGCGCAACTGCGTGTAGATGTCCTGCCATTCACGAATGCGAAGGAAGTTGAGGTACTCCTGCTTGCACATCCGGCGGAAGGACGACGACCCACGCTCCTTCTGCTGCTCCCGCAGATAGCGCCAGAGGTTGAGGTAGGCCAGGAAGTCGCTGGTCTCGTCCTTGAAACGGGCGTGCTGCTGATCGGCCTGCGCCTGCTTGTCCGCCGGACGCTCACGCGGGTCCTGGATGGACAGCGCGGCGGCTATCACCATGACCTCGCGCACACAGCCGTTCCTGTCCGCCTCCAGGACCATCCGGGCCAGCCGCGGGTCGACGGGCAGCTGCGCCAGCTTGCGGCCGGTCTCCGTCAGCCGCTTGCGCGGATCCTTCTGCGCCGGATCGAGCGCGTTCAGCTCCTGCAGCAACTGGACACCGTCGCGGATGTTGCGGTGGTCCGGCGGGTCGATGAAAGGGAACTTCTCGATGTCGCCCAGGCCGGCCGCGGTCATCTGCAGGATGACGGAGGCCAGGTTCGTCCGGAGGATCTCCGCGTCCGTGAACTCCGGCCGGGCGTTGAAATCGTCCTCGCTGTACAACCGGATACAGATGCCGTCGGACGTACGACCACAGCGCCCCTTGCGCTGGTTGGCACTCGCCTGCGAGACCGGCTCGATGGGCAGCCGCTGAACCTTCGTGCGATGGCTGTACCGCGAGATCCGCGCGAAGCCGGGATCGATCACGTACTTGATGCCCGGAACGGTCAGCGACGTCTCGGCGACATTCGTGGCCAGAACGATCCTGCGGCCCGTGTGCTGCTGGAAGACCCGGTGCTGCTCCGCATGCGAGAGCCGGGCGTACAGCGGCAGGACCTCCGTGAACCGGTAGTTCTTCTTGGTGAGGGCATCGGCCGTGTCCCGGATCTCCCGCTCCCCGGAGAGGAAGACGAGGATGTCCCCCTGCCCCTCCCTCTGAAGCTCCTCCACGGCATCGGTGATCGCGGTGATCTGATCCCGGTCGGCGTCGTCGCCGTCCTCCTCCAGCAACGGCCGGTAACGGACCTCCACCGGATACGTACGGCCGCTGACCTCGACGATCGGCGCGTCACCGAAATGCCGCGAGAACCGCTCGGGGTCGATCGTGGCCGACGTGATGACGACCTTGAGATCAGGACGCTTCGGCAGCAACTGGGCGAGGTACCCCAGCAGGAAGTCGATGTTGAGGGACCGCTCGTGCGCCTCGTCGATGATGATCGTGTCGTACGCGCGCAGCTCACGATCGGTCTGGATCTCCGCCAGCAGGATGCCGTCCGTCATCAGCTTGACGAACGTGGCGTCCGGATCGACCTGATCCGTGAACCGCACCTTCCAGCCCACCGCCCCGCCCAGCGGGGCGTCCAGCTCCTCGGCGACACGCTCGGCGACCGTCCGGGCCGCGATCCTGCGCGGCTGCGTGTGCCCGATCATGCCCCGCACACCGCGCCCCAGCTCAAGACAGATCTTGGGAATCTGCGTCGTCTTGCCGGAACCCGTCTCACCCGCGACGATCACGACCTGGTGATCGCGAATGGCGTCGGCGATCGCGTCCTTCTTCTGGCTGACCGGCAGCTGCTCGGGGTACGTCACCTCGGGCACGAGAGCCCGCCGGCCGGCCATCCGCTCCTCGGCCCTGCCGACCTCCGCCTCGATCTCGGCGAGCACAGCGGCCCGCGCCTCCGGCTTACGGATCTTGCGCGCACCTTCGAGCCTGCGCCCGAGCCGGTGCGCATCGCGCAGCGACAGCTCGGTCAGACGGGCGGCGAGGGCGCCGAGGGCGGGGGCAGGGTGCGTAGACATACGGGATCCAGGATCTCATCCCCCGCAAAACAGAGGCGAACGGATTTCGAGCGGGGCGCGCGGACGATCTACGAGCGCTTGGCGAGCGCTCGTATGCCGCCGCCTCAGTCCTGGCAGCCGACGCGATCGCTCGTACAGCGAGCGCGGTAACACACGGCATACAACAAGGCCCCGATCCGAAGATCGGGGCCTTAGATGTGGCTGGGGCCGGGGTCGAACCGGCGACCTTCCGCTTTTCAGGCGGACGCTCGTACCAACTGAGCTACCCAGCCACGAGGTTTCACGTGAAACCTCAGCGGTCCTGACGGGATTTGAACCCGCGGCCTCCACCTTGACAGGGTGGCGAGCACTCCAAACTGCTCCACAGGACCAAGCTTCGTACGACAGTGTCGCACAGGGTGGTGCGTGCCCCCAACGGGATTCGAACCCGTGCTACCGCCTTGAAAGGGCGGCGTCCTAGGCCGCTAGACGATGAGGGCTATCGGCCCGCCTGGGCGCTTCTCAGCGCGTCGGGGACGTGAGAAGCATATGGGATGGCGGGAGCTATCGCCAAAACGGTTTACGGGGAGGCTGACGGGGCGGTCTGCGAGGGGGTGCCGGGGGAGGGTGTCGCGCCGGGCTGGTTGTCCTCGGGGAGGTGGCGGCTGACCTCCGCCGTGGTGAGGCCGAGGCCGCCCAGTTCGATCTCGTCCCAGGCCTGGAGATGGCGGGTGTCCCGGTCGAAGTACAGGATCGACGCCTCGATGGGGTCGGGGTGCTTGCCTTCGATGGCGCGCAGTCCGCTGCCGCCTGTGGAGCCCTCGATGCGCAGTCGGGTGCCGTACGGCAGCATTTCCATCTCGTCGTGGTGGAGGTGACCGGCCAGGGCGAGGGGGACCTCGCCGTCGGCCTCGCGGGCGGCGGCGGGTTCGTGAGCGATGGCGATGTCCACCGGGGTGCCGGCGGCGCTCTGGTCGCGCAGGGCGGTGGCGAGGCGGGCGCCGGCCAGTTCCTGGGACTGCCGGGCGCCGGTCTGCTGTGAACGGTCGGGGGTGAACTGGGGGTCGCCGATGCCGGCGAAGCGCAGGCCCTTGATCGTCTGTGCCTTTCCGTCGTCCAGGACGTGGACGTTCTTCAGGTCCCGCATGTAGCGCTGGGTGATCATCGAGTCGTGGTTGCCGCGGACCCAGACATAGGGGGCCCCGAGGTCCTCGATGGGGTCCAGGAAACCGTTCTCGGCGGCGGTGCCGTGGTCCATGGTGTCGCCGGAGTCGACGATCACGTCGATCTTGTACTGCTTCACCAGTGAGGCGATGATCTTCCAGCTCGCCGGGTTGAGGTGGATGTCGGAGACGTGCAGGACCCGGATGGTGGAGGGGTCGGGGGCGTAGGCCGGCAGTGTCGAGGTGGCGTCGTAGAGCTTGGTCACGTTGGTGACGAGGCGGGCCAGTTCCTGTTGGTAGACGTCGAATTCCGTGACGATGCTGCGGGCGTTGCCGACCAGGGAGGGGGCCGAGGTGAGCAGGCCGGAGAACTTGGGTTCCAGGACGGAGTCGGGGCGCCAGGTGGCGTAGGCCGTGCCGCCCGAGGCGGCGAGGAGGGTGAGGGCGAGGCCTCCGGCGGCGAGGGCGCGGCGGGGGCGGCGGTAGACGGCGAGGCCGAGGGCGGTGGCTCCGGTGACGACGGCGACGCCGGAGCGCAGGGCCAGGTCGAGGGTGCCGCGGCCGACGTCGGCGGTGACTTCGTCCTGGAGGCCGGAGAGGCGTTCGGGGTGGTCGACGAGGGCCTGGGAGCGGTCGGGGTCGAGTTGGTCGACGTTCACGTCCAGGCGGACGGGGGCGGTGTGGCTGTCCAGTTGGAGGGCGCCGAGGGGCGAGATGTTGATCTTGGTGCCGCCGGTGAGGGAGGGCCGTAGCGTCATCGTGGTGTCCATGGGGCCGACCGGGACCCGGACGTTGCCCACGATCAGCAGTCCGAGCCATGCGCCGCAGAGGACGACGGCCACGAGTCCCACGGCGCGGGTCCAGGGGTGTGGCTGGGTGACGAGTTCGATGGTGGTGGGGGCCTGGCGGGAGCGGTAGCGGCGGGCGAGGGCTTGCGGGAGCTTGCGGATCGGGTTCAGGGCGCTCAGGACTGCGGCGGGGACGCGGGCCATTGATCCCGTATGCCCAAGCCCGTGGGCGGATATGCGGCGGCCGGGAGGCTCTCGTGGGGCGGGGTCGTGGCTGACAATGGGCCTGTGCTGGAGATGACGCGTGAGGAGTTCGAGGAGCTGGTCGCCGAGGCGCTCGACCGGATCCCGCCGGAGTTGACGCGGCTGATGGACAACGTCGCGGTGTTCGTCGAGGACGAGCCGCCGGCGGACGATCCCGAGCTGCTCGGGTTGTACGAGGGGACTCCGCTGACCGACCGGGGTGAGTGGTACGCGGGTGTGCTGCCGGACCGGATCACGGTGTACCGGAATCCGACGCTGCGGATGTGCGAGTCGCGGGAGGACGTCGTCGCGGAGACGGAGATCACCGCGGTGCAGGATGCCCCGTCGTACACCTCTTCGCTGATCTTCAGCCAGTCGGAGCGACGCTCCCGTAGGGCCTGGTATCGCCGCAGATCAGGGGTGGGTCGGTGGGCGTCTGGGGTCGCCCAGAAGTCAGCCCCAGCCCAGTTCGTGGAGCCGCGCGTCCTCAATTCCGAAGTGGTGGGCCACCTCGTGTACGACCGTCACGGCCACCTCGTGCACCACTTCTTCCGGCGTTTCGCAGTAGCGCAATGTCGGGCCCCGGTAGACCGTGATCCGGTCCGGGAGGACCCCCGCGTACCACTCCCCGCGTTCCGTGAGCGGGGTCCCCTCGTACAGGCCCAGTAGCTCCGGGTCGTCGGCGGGCGGTTCGTCCTCCACGAACACGGCCACGTTGTCCATCACCCGCGCCAGTTCCGGCGGGATCTGGTCCAGGGCCTCACTCACCAGTTCTTCGAACCTGTCGCGCGTCATCTCCAGCACAGGGCCATTGTCCGTGAGAGGTCACGCAAGCGGGAGATCCGGGAGGCCGTGGCCAAGCTGAAGGCAAACGGCCAGCCGATCAACGGCACCACGTACGCGGCCCTGGTGGGCTTGGCCCCCAGGACGACCCGCCGGGACCTGGAGACGCTGGCCACCGCGTCCCCGGTGGTGGCCGCATGATGGCCGCCAGACGAGCCGCACAGAACGGTGACGAGATAGCCACCCTGTCCGTCCTGGACTCCGTGGAGGGCATCGTCCGCCGCGCGGTCCGACACCGTTGGCGGCCGCGATGGAGGTAGACGACATATCCCAGGAGGGCCGGGTGGCCGCCCTGAAGCGGTACGACCTGGCTTTGTTCACGACTCTCGGCAGCAGTTGTTCAGTACTTCGGGAGGCGCCCTGAGGCTGTCGTGTCCGATGTTCACGAGAAGGGGCAGGGCTGAGCCTCGGCCCAGCGAGGGGCGCGGTCCGGGCTCCCGGTTGCGTCACCGGGACACTCGCGCCGAAGGAGAGGGCCCCCACTCGTGAACCTGGGCATCGTCGGGCAGGCCGCCGGGCTGTTCGCCGTCACCAACATTGACGACATCCTGATCCTGTCGCTGTTCTTCGCCCAGGGCGCCGGACACCACGGCTCCGCCCGCCGGATCGTCATCGGCCAGTACCTCGGCTTCGCCGCCATCCTCGCCGTCGCCCTCGCCGTCGCCGCCGCCTTCGGCGCCACCTTCCTGCCCGAGTCCGCCATCCCCTACCTCGGCCTGCTGACCCTTGCCCTCGGCTTCAAGGCGGCCTGGCAGGTGTGGCAGCACCGCGACGACGAGGACGACGAGCCGGAGTCGACCGAGGGCGGCCCGAAGGCCCTGGAGGTCGCCGCTGTCACCTTCGCCAACGGCGGCGACAACATCGGCGTCTACGTTCCCGTCTTCGCCACGGCCGGTATCGGCGGCATGACCGTGTACACGATCGTCTTCCTGGTCCTCGTGGCCGTGTGGTGCTTCGCGGGCCGCTTCTTCGCCACCCGCTCGATCGCCCCGGCCGTCCGCTCCAGCCGTGGCGGATGGCCGGGGCCGTTGTCGTGTTCGCCATGCAGCCTCCAGGGCGTCCCAGCCATGGCGTGTGTGCGCCGTTCTCAGCGTCCACGGTCAGGCCGAAACGTTCGAAGCCAGGGCACCCACGGGCGTCCCACCACCAGTACGCCGCCTCCACCTCCGACCACAGCTCACGCGGGCCGGACTGGTACACGTCGTACTCCGTGCGCCCGGGTTGTAGGTCCGGAATACCCGCGTGCGCTCGTAGAGGAAGACATACGACTCCTGAAGCCAGCGCAGACCCGTGCGCTGGACGCGTCGCCACTCCACCTCAGTCCGCCTCGGCCAGCGTCAGGGGCACGCTGATGTCCGTCGGCTCCGGGTCACCCACCCACCAGAACCGGAACCGGTCCACGGAGGGCTTCACACCTGACGTACGAGCCTTGAAGAGCCAGGCCCGGTTCAGCGCGAGTCCGAGGATCTCGCGCTTCTCGCTGAGCGGCCAGCCCTCCCACGCTTCCGCGAACAGCTCCGAGTCCCGCAGGAACGTGATGTCGAGCGTCTGAGCATTGGGCAGAACCGCTAGCTCCTCCTCGTACTGCTCCAGGCGTTCGTTGCTGGCGTCATAACGACGCCGGAAACGCTCCTCACCGCGCTTGCCTTGGAAGAGACCGTTCAGTTTCTCCTCTTCCAAGCGGTCCAGGAACTCCTCTTCGTTCTGGATGCGGGCCTCCAGTTCTCGCCGTTGTGCCCGTCGTTCTGGGTGCTGCAAGTCCGCCCAGCGTTCCGCAATGGCCAGGAGCGCAGGGGAGTCGGAGTCATCCTCCAAGGCGGTCAAGTGGCCAACCAGCGCCTCTGTGACCAGGGCGTCCGCATGATCACCCTTCATCAGCGTTCCAGGGCACCTGCCGCTCATCTGGCGGCGCGCGCAGCGATAGCGCGGCCAAGGTTTGCCGTTTCGGACCCAATAGGCGTCGTACGACATCCGGGCCCCGCACTCTCCGCAGTACAGGAAGTCCGACAGGAGCCCCGTTACGGCCCGTCCCGTGTTCTTGGATTTGCTGCCTGGTGTCGCATCGCGAGTCCAGTGCACTGGAACACGTGTACCGAACATCGCCCGGAGGCGGGTGTAATCCGCGAGAGAGATGATCTCGGGGCCGACTCGGACCATCTCGCCCGTGCGCGAGTGGCGGTAGATCTCGCCCTTGTGCGGCAGGTAGCCGGTCATGAGTGGCGACAGGACCATGTTCCGGACCACGGGCCACGACCAGGAATTCGGGCCCTTGAGCGGCTTCTCCCGGAGCTTCTGAGCCTTGAGCGGTTCGCACTTGGCTTCCAACTGAGCGATGCGGATCTTGCGACTTGCCCAACGTGGAGAGTCGTAACCCTCGGCGTTGATCCATGCCGCGACTGACCGCAGGGACTCGCCGTTGAGGAGCTTCCGGGCGATGGACCGTACGACCTCAGCCTCCCCCTCATGCAACTCCAGCCTCCTCTCCGGCGTGACCAGGAAGCCGTACGGGCGTGATCCCATCCAGCGGCCCGCGTCCCGCTCGGCGGCCCGCAGGTCGGCCACCCGGGTGGCCATGTTCTTGGACTCCCGGTGTGCCTGGTGAGCGGCGATGGTGAGCTGAAGTTCCCAGCCCTCGTTCTCGGAGTCGATGCCGTCCGCGATGGAGATGAAGCGGCAGCCCGTCTCGTAGACGACGCGGATGATCTCGGATGCCTGGGGGATGCCCTGGCGGGTCGCGCGGTCCACCTTGAAGACGATGAGCACGTCCGCCAGGCGCTCACGGAGCATGGACAGCGCAGCGTCCCAGTCCGGGCGCTCCACGTACGTGTGGTAACCGGACTTGTCCACGTCCTTGAAGATCTTCACGACGTCGGCGCCGAGGTCGTCGGCCTTTGAGCAGCCCGCCTTCTCCTGGCGAGGTATCGACGTGGACGTGTCCGTGAGGTCAGAGATGCGCAGGTACAGAATCGCCCGGAGCGTCGCCTGGGCAATACGGGCAAGTACCTCACGGTGTGGCATTGAGCCTCCCCATCGTTCACGTCGCGGATCAGCTTGGATACGGAGCGCGACCAACATGCAGTGTTTCATCAAAATTTCTGCGTGCATGAGATCGCGCACTACTTCGCATCGACGACGAGCGTCTTCACGCCCTGGGGTATGGCTGACCGGGGTGTGAACACGGGGCGCGTGTCCTCTTGTGGGCGGCGGGAGTTGGAGGTGTTGACTTCCTCACCCGTTCCGGAGGTGGCCCCGTGCGCCCCTTGTACGTACCCGTCCGACTGGCTGCCACGGTCGTGGCGGTTGCCGCTGCCGCCGGCTGTATGAGTGTCGGTGACGACGGCGCGGGCGGGAGCGTCAAGCCGTCGCATTCCGCGGGGCAGCGGGCCGGCGAGGCGTCCGGTGATTCTCCGGCGGTGCCGGGGGCCGGTGGCGGTCCGGGGGCGGTCGGGCCCGAGGGTGAGCGGGGGCGCGGTGAGGGCGGGAAGGGCAGGAAGGGCAAGAAGGGTGGGGCCGGGAAGTCGGCTGTGCCCGAGGTGTCACCGAGTGCTGAGGTGAGTCCGCCCGGGCCGGGGGGTGACAAGCCGGGCAAGCCGGCCCGGCCGACGCCGAAGCCGCCGGCGCCGCCGACGCCCACCCGGACGGTCGAACCGGAGCCCACGCCGACGCCGCAGGAGCCGACGACGTCTCCCGAGCCGACGCCGGAGCCGTCGTCGTCGGCGCATGAGCCGCCGGGGCCGCAGCTCGAGCAGCGGGAGCCGGCGCCGGAGGCGGGGGCGCCGGCGTAGGGGCGGGGGTGCTCGGGTGGTCGGGGGTTTTTCTTCTCGGGGCGGGAACAATCCTGGCCGGAGGGTGGTTGGGGACCCTTGGACGCTGTCCGGCCTTCGGGCGGTGGCCCGCTGTCTCCTGAGCAGTCCGGTTTGCCTTGTGGGGCCCGGAGTGCGTATGGTGGCAGATCGTTTGATCCCATCTTGCCCGGCGCCACTGCAGAGCGCGCCGTGTGGCGCGTACTCTCCCTTGCCGTGGTGGACCGCATTGAGGCGGTCGTATTGCGATTCGCGAATCACGGAGTTGACGGGCGCGTGCCGACTGAGACTCCGGAAGGTTTCGCATTCGCATGTCCATCGCCAGTACTGATCACGTCGTCCTGCCCGAGAACGAGGCAGTCGAGGACGCCCCCGAGGTCACCTTCGCGGACCTCGGTCTGCCCGAGGGCGTTGTGCGCAAGCTCGCGCAGAACGGTGTGACCACCCCCTTCCCGATCCAGGCCGCGACCATCCCGGACGCCCTGGCCGGCAAGGACATCCTGGGCCGGGGCCGCACCGGCTCCGGCAAGACCCTCTCCTTCGGTCTGCCGACCCTGGCGCGTCTCGCCGGCGGCCGCACCGAGAAGCACAAGCCGCGCGCGGTCATCCTCACTCCGACCCGTGAGCTCGCGATGCAGGTCGCGGACGCGCTTCAGCCGTACGGCGACGTCGTCGGCCTGAAGATGAAGGTGGTCTGCGGCGGTACGTCGATGGGCAACCAGATCTACGCCCTGGAGCGTGGCGTCGACATCCTCGTCGCCACCCCGGGCCGGCTGCGCGACATCATCAACCGTGGCGCCTGCTCCCTGGAGAACGTCGAGGTCGCCGTCCTCGACGAGGCCGACCAGATGTCCGACCTGGGCTTCCTGCCCGAGGTCACCGAGCTGCTCGACCAGGTCCCCGCCGGCGGTCAGCGGATGCTGTTCTCGGCCACGATGGAGAACGAGATCTCCACGCTGGTCAAGCGCTACCTGAGCAACCCCGTCACGCACGAGGTCGACAGCGCTCAGGGCAACGTCACGACCATGTCGCACCACATCCTCATCGTGAAGCCCAAGGACAAGGCGCCGGTCACCGCCGCGATCGCCTCCCGCAAGGGCCGCACGATCATCTTCGTCCGCACGCAGCTGGGCGCCGACCGTATCGCCGAGCAGCTGTGCGACTCCGGTGTGAAGGCCGACGCGCTGCACGGCGGCATGACGCAGGGCGCGCGTACCCGTGTGCTCGAGGACTTCAAGAAGGGCTACGTCAACGCGCTCGTCGCGACCGACGTCGCCGCTCGCGGCATCCACGTCGACGGCATCGACCTGGTGCTGAACGTCGACCCGGCCGGTGACCACAAGGACTACCTGCACCGTTCCGGCCGTACCGCTCGCGCGGGCCGTTCCGGCACGGTCGTGTCCCTGTCGCTGCCGCACCAGCGGCGTCAGATCTTCCGGCTGATGGAGGACGCGGGCGTTGACGCCTCGCGTCACATCATCCAGGGTGCCGGCGCCTTCGACCCGGAGGTCGCCGAGATCACCGGTGCCCGGTCGATGACCGAGGTCCAGGCCGAGTCCGTGGGCAACGCCGCGCAGCAGGCCGAGCGTGAGGTCGCCCAGCTCACCAAGGAGCTGGAGCGGGCGCAGCGGCGTGCGAACGAGCTGCGCGAGGAGGCCGACCGCCTGGTCGCCCGGATCGCCCGCGAGCAGGGTGAGGACCCCGAGGCCGCGGTGGCCGAGGCCCAGGCGGCGGTGGTGGCCGCGGCGGCCGAGGTGTCCGTGCCCGAGCAGCCTGCGGCGCAGGACGTCGACCGGGCGGACCGTGACGACCGTGGTGGTCGTGGCTTCGAGCGTCGTGACGACAACCGTGGTGGCGGTTTCCGCCGTGACGACCGTGGTGGCCGTTCCTTCGAGCGTCGTGACGACCGTGGTGACCGTGGTGGTCGTTCGTTCGAGCGTCGTGACGACCAACCGTGACCGTGACCGTGGTGAGCGCGGCGGCTTCCGTCGTGACGACCGTGGTGACCGTGGTGGTCGTTCGTTCGAGCGTCGTGACGACCGTGGTGGCTTCAACCGCGACCGTGACCGTGGCGAGCGCGGCGGCTTCCGCCGTGACGAGCGCGGTGGGCACCGGGGCAGCGACCGTCCCTTCAACCGTGACCGCCGTGACGACCGTCCGGGTTTCCGCTCCGGTGGGCACGACCGTCCCGGTCACGACCGCCCGTACGGCCGTCGTGACGACCACCGCGGTGGCGGCTCGTTCCAGCGTCGCGAGGACAAGCCGCGCTGGAAGCGCAACGGCTGACATCAGTGCGTGAGGAGCGCCGTGGCCCCCTTCCAACGGGCGGGCCACGGCGCTTCGTCGTGGGGGCGCGGGTGGTGCGGGGTCCGTGCGGATCCGCCCGAACCGGTCGTTCCGCGGCCCTCGTCGGCCGAGTTCGTCCGATCGTCACGGCCGGGACCCGGATACCTGATCGGAGACTCGGCGTCGTCCGGCTATGCTCGTGGGGGCGACATCGCTTGGGCCCTTAGCTCAATTGGCAGAGCAGTGGACTTTTAATCCATTGGTTGTGGGTTCGAGTCCCACAGGGCCTACGAGGAAGCCCCGGTCCGGATCTTCTCCGGACCGGGGCTTTCGTCGTTGTGGGGCCGGGTCAGCCGGTGGTGAGCATCCCCGAGCGCAGCCGGGCCACCGTGCGGGAGATCAGCCGGGAGACGTGCATCTGCGAGATGCCGAGCCGGGCGCCGATCTCGGCCTGGGTCAGCTCCTCGACGAAGCGCAGGTGGAGGATGAGGCGCTGGCGTTCGTCGAGTTCGGCGACGAGGGGGGCCAGGGCGTGGAAGTCCTCGACGAGTTCGAGGGCCGGGTCCTCCTCGCCGATGAACTCCGACAGCGTCGTCTCGCTCTCGTCCGGGTCGCCGGTGACCGTCGCGTCGAGGGAGGAGGACAGGTAGCCGTTGGCCGCGATCTGGGCTTCGACGACCTCCTCCTCCGACAGGTTCATCAGGGCGGCCAGTTCGGCGACCTTCGGGGCGCGGCCGAGGCGGGAGGCCAGTTCCTCGGTGGCCTTGGCGAGTTCCGTACGGGCCTCCTGCAGGCGGCGCGGTACGTGGACGGCCCAGGACGTGTCACGGAAGAACCGCTTGATCTCGCCGATGATGTACGGCACGGCGAAGCTGGTGAACTGCACTTCGCGGGAGACCTCGAACCGGTCGATGGCCTTGATCAGCCCGATGACGCCGACCTGGACGACGTCTTCCATGGACTGGCCGCTGGTGCGGAACCGCCGGGCGGCGAAGCGCACCAGCGACATGTTCATCTCAATAAGGGTGTTGCGGGCGTACTGGTATTCGGGCGTGCCCTCCTCGAGCACGGCGAGCCGGCCGAGGAACTGTCCGGTCAGCTCGCGCGCGTCCTGCGGGGCGAGCTTCTGGGGCTCGGCGATCTGCGGCAGCTCCTCACCGGTGTAGGTGGCGGAATCCGTCGTCGTGCCGATGCGCATGGTCGCCGTCACGGGCCCTCCCTGTCAGTCCGGCCCGCTCCGATCCCCCGACAGGCCACCTCCAGCGCCGTTACCCGCCCTCGCCGCGGTCATGCCCTGCATATGCCCCGGCGAGACGTTGACCACAGTCGGCGCAGGTCGAGGCGGTGGCGGGGTACCCGGACCTGTGCTGCGACGGTACGGGCAGGGAGGGTGAGCGGTGTGCGCGAGAGAAGGCCACAGGGCTAGCGAAGCGGACAGTTGCCGTTTGACAACTATAGGTGGAGAGCAACAGCCTAGGCATGCCGAGCGTGCGCGGGGAAGAGACCGGAAGGGACGACTCCGTGCGACGGCGCGAAAGTCAGGCAGTCCGGGCATCGGACGAGCGGGAGTCTTCGGAGTCGTCGTGTATCTGGGCCGCCGCCGCGTCGCAGAACGCCTCCAGCCCCTGCAGCAGTGCGACCCGCTTCGCCGCGGGCATCTGGTCGAGCACCGCGCCCAGCGCCTGCTCCCGGCGCACCCGCAGGTCGGCCAGGAAAGCGCGGCCCCGGCCGCTGAGGTGCAGGCGGACCTCGCGCCGGTCGGCCGGACTCACCTCGCGCTCGACGAACCCGGCCGCCTGCAGCCGGTCGCACAGCCGGCTGGTCGAGGGCGGTGTGGAGGCGAGGGAGCCGGCGAGCGTGCGCAGGTTGATGCCCTCGTGGTGTTCGAGGATGAGCAGTACGCGCAGCTGGGACGCGGAGGCCGGCGCGGTCGAGGCGCGGCCCCAGAGGACTTCCAGCAACTCCGCGGCCGTGGAGGTCACACGGGCGACCTCGGTCGGCTCAGGGCGGGGTCGGAGGGAAGTCACAGTCACACTCTCGCAGGCACCGGGGTGGCCGTCAGCGTACTAGTGCCGCGGCAGGCGACGTTCGCCCCGTCGCGACGCCCTGCGGCACGGCAGCGGTGCCGCGGCGGGAAGGCTTCGGCCCGACGGGACGAGCGGCGCCCGTCGCGGCGTCAGGCGTGAAGTGAACCGCCCGGGGCCCGCATCCCCGGCCCGTGGACATGGACCGATTTTCCGAGGACGCGCCGGCGTCCCACCGAGGATGGTGAACAACCCCCGTGAACACGATCACGAGCAGATTCGTGGCCGCCGAGCGCGCCCTGCGCACGGCGGCGCCCCATCAACTGCTGGACGCGGTCCGTCGTGTACTGGCCGACCAGTACGCGGCGGACTCCGTCGAGCTTTTCCTCGCGGACTACGGGCTGACGGTGCTTCAGCCGGTGTCCGTGCTGCCGCACACCCTCCAGCCGGTGTCCGTGCACAACAGCCCGGCGGGCCGGGCCTTCGGTGCGCAGGAGCCGTACGTGGAAACCCTCCCGGGCGACCTCGTGCGGGCGCATCTGCCGGTCACCGTGCGCGGCGACCGCCTCGGGGTGCTGACGGTGACCCTGCCGGGCGCGGAGCATGCCGAGGGCCGCCTGGACGAGCTGGCCGAGATCGCCCAAGTGCTCGGGCACGAGGTCGTCGTGGCCGAGCGGGACACCGACCTGTATCTCCAGGCGCGCCGCCGGGACCGGCTCACGCTGGCCGCCGAGATGCAGTGGCAGCTGCTGCCGGGCCGCTCCTGCGCCCGCCCCGAGTACGAGCTGGGCGCGCAGCTGGAGCCGGCGTACGCGATCTTCGGCGACAACTTCGACTGGTCCGCCTCCGCCGACCGGCTCAGCCTCTACGTCACCAACGGCATGGGCGAGGGCATCGAGGCCTCCCTGCTGACGGCGCTGGCGATCAACGCCCTGCGCAACGCGCGCCGGGCCGGGCTGTCCATCGACGACCAGGCGGCCCTGGCCGACCAGGCGGTGTACGCGCACTACCGGGGCCGCTGCTACCTCTCCGCCCTGATGCTCGACTTCGACCTGGCCACCGGCCGGGTCCGGGCGGTGGACGCCGGGTCGCCGCAGATGCTGCGGCTGCGCGGGGGAGCGGTGGAGCGCATGCCCTTCGACGCCCAGCTGCCGCTCGGCATGTTCGAGGAGACCGACTACGTGGTCCAGGAGTTCCGGGTCGAGCCGGGCGACCGCCTGGTCTTCGTGAGCGACGGGGTCTACGACGTCGCGTCCCCGGGTGGCGAGGCCTACGGGGACGCCGCTCTGGCCCGGGCGATCCAGGCGACCCGGCTGCTGCCGGCCGCCGAGGTGCCCCGGGCCCTCCTGCGCGAACTGCCGGGCCACCGCGGCGGGTCCACCCCGGACGACGACGCCCTCGTGGTGTGTCTGGACTGGCGTGGGCGGTAAGGGACGGGGCAGGCGCAGGTCGGGGGCGGCAGTGAGCGATTGTTTGGTGGTGCCGTACACCGGCACTAATGTTTGTCATACGGCAAGTAACGGCTGAGGCGCCGTCGCGCACCTCGGTCCGGCCCGTGCAAGGGAGCGATGCAAGTGTCGGTGTCGGAAGAGAACGCGGAACAGGAGCCGGCCGTATACCAGGTGAGCGCCTTCCTGGAACGGCGTCGGGAGCAGATCGCCCAACGGTGGGCGGACGCCGCGCTGTTCCGCACGGTCTTCACCGTGTCCCGGGACGAGGCGGTGGAGGCCGGCAGGGCCGTGACCGCGGCGCTGGCGGCGGTGGCGGCCTCCGGGCGGCTGGACGACATCCGGGCGTCCGGATTCGAGGCCGTGCGCGACCAGCTGGGGCGGATGGCCGCCTCCCGCGCCCGCACGGGCACCGACCCGGACGGGGTGGCCAGCGAGGTGGCCGCGCTGCGCGAGCCGGCGGTCGAACTGCTGCGCGCCGAGTTCCCGGAGCCGAACGCCCCCGAGGCGCAGGAGGCGGTACTGGCGCTGACCGTGCTCATGGGCACGCTGCGGCTGGTCGTGATGGAGACCACGCTCAGCGCGGGCGAGGAGCTGATCGCCCGGCAGCGCGAGCAGCTGCACGAGGTGGCCACCCCGGTGATCAAGCTGTGGGAGAGCACCGTCGCCGTACCGCTGATCGGCACCCTGGACAGCGCGCGCAGCCAGGTGGTCATGGAGAGCCTGCTGGACGCGATCGTCGCCGAGCGCGCCCGGTACGCCATCCTCGACATCACCGGCGTGCCCACGGTCGACTCGCTGGTCGCCCAGCACCTGATGAAGACCGTGGCGGCGGCGCGGCTGATGGGCGCCGAGTGCATCGTCTCCGGCATCCGGCCCGCGATCGCGCAGACCATCGTCCACCTGGGCATCGACCTGGGCACGGTGCTCACCCGCTCCAGCCTGGCGGACGCGCTCGCCTACGCGCTCAGCGAGCAGGGGGTCGAGATCGCACCGCTGAGGGCGGCCGGTACGGCGGCGGACGCGGGCACGCGGTGACCGGCTTCGCGGGACACGGGCCCGTGGGCGGGCACGGCTTCACCGTGCCGGTCCTCCAGCTGGGCGATGTCCTGCTGGTCACCCTCCAGGGGGAGTTGCACGACGGGATGGCCGAGCAGCTCCAGCAGGACATCACGGCCCGGATCTCGCACAGCCGGGTGACCGGAGTGGTGATCGACATCTCCGGTGTGGAGATCGTCGACTCCTTCCTGGGCCGGGTCCTCGCCGAGATCGCCGCCGGAGCCAAGCTGCTGGCGGCCCGTACGGTGCTGGCCGGGATGCGCCCGGCGGTGGCGATCACTCTGGTCGAGCTGGGGCTCACCCTGCCCGGCCTGAGAACGGCGCTGGACGTCGAACGTGCCATGGAGCTCCTCGGCGTGAGCACGCGCCGGGGCGAGGGGAGTCCATGATGCAGGCTTCCCGCCATGCCGGCCCGGCCACCCTGCCGATCGGCTCGGACGCCGATCTGGCGTGGGTTCGCCAGCAGGTCCGGCAGGCCGCCGCCGAGCTCGGCTTCGGGCTCGTGCAGCAGACCAAGCTCGTCACGGCGGCGAGCGAACTGGCCCGCAACACCCTCGTCCACGGCGGGGGCGGCCATGTGGAGCTCACCCCGCTGGACGCCGGCTCGTCGCGGGGGCTGCGGCTGTCCTTCGTCGACACCGGGCCCGGCATCCGCGACCTGGACCAGGCGCTCACCGACGGCTACACCAGCGGCGGCGGGCTCGGGCTCGGGCTGAGCGGGGCCAAGCGGCTGGTGCAGGAGTTCGAGGTGGACAGCCGGCCCGGTGAGGGGACCACCGTCACCGTCACCGCCTGGGCCACCGTCGTGCCACCCGCCCGGACGGTGCCGTGATGAGCAGGGTCTGGGACATGCCGGTGGAGGACGACTCGACGCGGGTGCGGGACGTGCGGGTGGCGGCCGAGGAGGCCAGTGCCTGCGCCGGCCTGCCCCCGAACCGCACCGCGACCGCCGCGCTCGTGGCGACGGAGCTGGCGACCAACCTGCTGCGGCACGCGGAGGGCGGGCGTGTGCTGATCAACCTCGTCGAGCGGGCCTACGACGACGGCCCCCGGACGGCCGTGCAGCTCGTCTCGCTCGACCACGGACCCGGCATCCCGGACGTCGCGGCGGCGATGCGCGACGGCTACACCACGACCGTCGCCGCCTCACTCGGAGCCGGGCTCGGGACGTGCCGGCGCATAGCGAACGACTTCGATCTGCACAGCGCGCCGGGCCGGGGCACCGTCGTGATGGCCCGGATCGGCCACGAGCCGGCCGTCCGCAACCAGGGGCCGCCCCCGCCGGGTCCGCGCGCCGGGGGTGTCAACGTCCCCCTGGGCCGGGCCGAGCAGTCGGGGGACGGCTGGGCCCGGGTGCGCTCCGGTGACCGTCTGACCCTGCTGCTCGCCGACGGGCTCGGGCACGGGGCGAAGGCCGCCGAGGCCTCCACCGCGGCGGTGACGGAACTGCGCGCTCTGGCGGAACTGCCGCCCGCCGAGATCCTGCGCCGCCTGGGCCGCACCCTGCGCCCGACCCGGGGCGCCGCCGTCGCCGTGGCCCAACTGGATGTGCGACAGGCGCAGTTGAGTTTCGCCGGGATCGGCAACGTCGGTGCCCGGCTGCGGACCGACGGCACGTGGAAGGCGCTGCTGTCCCACCCCGGCATCGTGGGCGCGCAGGCACCGGCGTCCGTGCCCGTGCAGCGGATGTCCTGGAACGCGGACAGTCTGCTGGTGCTGCACAGCGACGGCCTGCCCAGCCGCTGGACGCCGCCCGACGACGGCGTACTGCCCGGCTGCGACCCGGCGGTCGCGGCCGCGGTGGTGCTCCGGGACGCGGGGAGCGCGGCCCGCCCGGTCCGGGACGACACCTGCGTGGCGGTCCTCACCGCCGGCGGCGTGAGCCGCCATGGCTCGGGGGCCTGAGGGGCGTTGTGACGTGGCGCCGGTGGCCGGGCGTCAGGTGGACGAACTCACTCGGTGCCGTCGACGTGGGGTACCACCGTGTCCCGGGCTGCCAGAAACCCTCGCAAGCCCGTGCTCAGCGCCGTCCGTTCGGCCGGTTCCATCGCCGCCAGGGCTGTGGCCAGGGCCTGGGCGCGGCGGTCGGCGACATCGCACAGGACGTGCTGCCCGTGTGAGGTGAGCCACAACTGCACCTCGCGGCGGGTGTCGGGGTGCGGGGTCCGTTCCAGGAGGCCCGCCGCCGCCAGGCGGTCGCAGAGGCGGCTGGCCGTGGGGAGACCGATGTCGAGGCCGTCCGCGAGGGCCGTCAGGTTCAGGCCGGGTGCCGCCTGCACGGTGCGCAGTGCCCGCAACTGGTGCGGTGACAGGCGCAGCGACGCCTCCTGGGCGGCGATCGACCACAGTTCCGCCAGGCTCTCCACGGCATCGGCGATCTGCGCTGCGACGGCCTGCGGGCCCTCGCCCGGTCCCTTCGCCCGGTGGTGGTTGCCGGGGCCGCCGAGATCGGTCACGAACGGTCACTTCCAAAAAGCTCCGGGTACTGATGAGGTCGCCCTCTTGCAAAGGCTGTACCCGAGGAAGCGAGGGGCAAGCAGTCCGGTTCCGTGCCCGGCCGGACCGGCGACCGCTCAGCCGGCGTTGAGCTCCGCCAGCGCGGCGAGCGGCAGCGTGTGCTGGGTCTGGAGGACTTTCGCGCGCAGGTAGCGGACGTTGTGGGCGGTGGTGAAGACGCCCGTGGGGATCCGCTCCCGGACGTCGACACCCAGGGACCGCAACTGGCCCGCCTTGTCGGGGTTGTTGGAGAGCAGGTCCAGTTCGCCGATGCCCAGGGCCCGGAGCATCTGGGCCGCCGCCGTGTAGTCGCGGGCGTCCTCTGGCAGTCCCAGCGCCGCGTTCGCCTCGTACGTGTCGAGCCCCTGGTCCTGCAGGGCGTACGCGTCGAGCTTGTTGTAGAGGCCGATGCCGCGGCCCTCCTGGCGGAGGTAGAGCAGCACTCCGCCGCGCTCGGCGATGCTCTCGACCGCCTCGCGCAGCTGCGGGCCGCAGTCGCAGCGGGCGGAGCCGAACACGTCCCCGGTCAGGCACTCGGAGTGCAGCCGCACCAGCGGGACCGGGCCGGGCTCGCCGAGGACCACGGCCACGTGTTCCTGGCCGTCGGCCAGGCCGTGGAAGGTGACGAGCTCGGCGTCCGCCTCGTAGCCGTCGTGGAAACGCAGCGGGACCCGGACGCGGGAGCGCTCGGTGGCGATGACGGCGGGGGTGTCGGGCATGCGGGGCCTCCGGGTTCCGTTCCTGTTCGGCTGCACAGCCGTCTGCTTCAGATTTGAAGCAGATCCACGACCGGAACCCTACTCGTGCTTTAAAGTTGAAGCAATCGGAATCCGGCTTCGTGTGGCGCGCGTCACGATCAGGCCGTCGACGACCTCCGCCGCCACGGCACCTCGTCCGCCGCCGCCCGCGCCCCGTCCTCCTGCAGCCCCCGCGCGATCGCCGAGGAGATCTCCTCGAGCTGCCCCACCTGCTCCTCGCTGAGCCGGTCGAAAAGGGAGCTCCGCACGGTCGCGACATGCCCGGGCGCCGCGCGCTCCAGCACGGCGAAACCCTCGTCGGTCAGCGCCGCGATGCTGCCCCGCTTGTCGTGCCGGCAGGCCTCGCGCCGCAGCATGCCGTCCTTCTCCAGCCGCGTCACCGCGTACGTCAGCCGGCTGCGCGTGATCTTCAGCCGCTCCGCGAGGTCGGTCATGCGCAGTCGCCGCTCGGGGGACTCCGACAGGACGGACAGGATGGAGTAGTAAAGGTGCGGCATGCCGGCGTCCTGCTGCAGCTGCCGGTCGATCGCGTCCTCCAGGAGCAGCGAGGCGGCGATGTAGGCGCGCCAGGCGCGCTGCTCCTCGGGGGTGAGCCAGCGAGTCGTCATGCCACCAGTGTAGGTTTGTTTCAAACTTGAACCAAGCCTTGCTCAGTCCCGCCGTCCCGACCAGCCGCGGAGCACCGATGCCTCACCCGTACGTCCTGCTGTCCGCCGCCGTCTCCCTCGACGGCTACCTGGACGACACCGGACCCGACCGCCTGCTCCTGTCCAGCCCGGCCGACTTCGACCGGGTCGACGAGGTGCGGGCCTCCGTGGACGCGATCCTGATCGGCGCCGGCACCATCCGGGCCGACAATCCGCGCCTGCTGGTGAACTCGGAGCGGCGCCGGTCCGCCCGCACGGCCGCGGGCAAGCCCGAGTACCCGCTCAAGGTCACCGTCAGCGGCTCCGGCGACCTCGATCCGGACGCCCGCTTCTGGCACACCGGCGGCGACAAGGTCCTCTACACGACCGACCAGGGCGCCGAACGCGCCCGTGCCCTGGGTCTGGCCACCGACGTCGTCCCGCTCGGCGCCGACCTCGACTGGCGGCGGCTGCTCACGCACCTGCACGACGTCCGGGGCGTGGAACGGCTCATGGTCGAGGGCGGCGGCCTGATCCACACCCAGCTCCTCACCCAGGGCCTCGCCGACGAACTCCAGCTGGTCCTCGCCCCGCTCTTCGTGGGCGACCCCCGGGCCCCCCGTCTCTTCGGCCCCGGCGGCTACCAGGGCGGCCGGCTCCGGCTGCTGGAATCGCGGCGGATCGAAGACGTCGTCCTGATGCGCTACGAGCCGACCGCCCCGGGCACCGGCCCCCTGTCCGCCGCCGCCGACCACCACTGGCTGGCCCGCGCCTGTGAGCTGGCCGAGCGCTGTCCGCCGTCGGACACGGCGTTCAGCGTGGGCGCGGTCGTGGTCGCCGCCGACGGCACGGAACTGGCCCGCGGCCACTCCCGCGAGGGCGGCGACCCAGTGGTGCACGCGGAGGAGGCGGCTCTCGCGAAGCTCGACCCGGCCGACCCCCGCCTGCCCGGCGCGACGGTGTACAGCAGCCTGGAGCCGTGCGCCCGCCGCTCCTCCCGCCCCGCACCCTGCGCCCGGCTGATCCTCGACGCGGGCGTCCGACGGGTCGTCACGGCCTGGCGCGAGCCGGACACCTTCGTGACGGACGCCGACGGCAGCGGCCTGCTGGCGGCTCAGGGGGCGGAGGTCCTCGTCCTCCCGGAGCACGAGGCGCGGGCCAAGGCCCCGAACCGCCACCTGCTGCGCTGAGTGCGGAGCCCGAGCGGCGGGTGTGTGCGAGCGGTCCCGCGGATGGCGACGCGGGGTGGAGCAGCTCGGTAGCTCGCTGGGCTCATAACCCAGAGGTCGCAGGTTCAAATCCTGTCCCCGCTACTGAAGGCCGAGGGCCGGAATCCAAAAGGATTCCGGCCCTCGGTGCTTTCTCGATACGCCATCACGTTCGGTGAGCGAACCGCCCCGCTCCGCATAACAACTGACGCACCGTCAAAACCCGTCGGTCACTTACGAGGCGGTCAACTCGCCCGATTTAAGCCGGTCATGTCAGGTAAGTCCATGCGAAAAAGGTTAATGATCAAGTGGAATCGCTGGAATACCCCCCGCGCCTCCATTAACGTTCGATAACGCAGCGCGGTCGTCCCAGCCGTCACAGAAGGCGGCTCCGTGCGCACGCGCCGAATCCCGAAAGGGAACCGGGGAACCACCACTTGGGGTGAATCGGGCGGATACCACCGTGGAAGCACGGCAGGTATACGCGCGTAGGAGACCTTCCTGCTCCGAACCCGTCAGCTAACCCGGTAGGCGAGAAGGAAGGAAAGGAGTACGCCCACGTGGCGTCCAACCGGCCTGCCCCCGCGGCCCCGTACGCGCCGAAGCGCGAGAACGACACCTTCGGCTACGGCGGTCCGCGCACCGACGAGGGCCCGTTCCAGGAGTGGAACCCCACCGAGGAGTCCATCCGTCCCGTCCGCGGCCGGCATCGCGTCACCAAGCAGCGCGGCGGAGGCCTCGCTCGCAGCTCCACCGTCCTGGGCGTCGGCGTCATAGCCGCCGTGGGTGCCGGCGGCATGGCCAGCGCCCAGACCGGCAAGCCCCCGGTGTCCATCTCCGTGCCGGACCTGCCCTCGGTGGGTTCCCTCATCTCGGACGACGACACCCCCGAAGGTTCCGCCACCCCGCTCAGCAGCCTCGGCACCGCCACCGCGGAGACCGCCAAGGGCACGTCCGGCGCCCGCGCCGGCGCCGGTGACGCGCTGCGTGCCCGGATCATGGCGCAGGTCGAGCACCAGCAGGAGCAGATCGAGACCAAGGCCGCGCAGGACGCCGCGGCCGCCGCCGAGAAGGCAGCGGCGGACGCCGTCGCCAAGGCGGAGAAGGAAGCCAAGGCCAAGGCCGCCGAAGCCAAGAAGAAGGCGGAGGAGGAGGCCGAGAAGAAGGCCGAGGCCGAGCGCCTGGCCGCTCTCGCCAAGCAGTTCACCCTGCCGACCTCCTCGTACACCCTCACCTCGACGTTCGGCCAGGCCGGCGCCTACTGGTCCTCCGGCTACCACACCGGCCTCGACTTCGCCGCTCCGACGGGCACGCCGATCAAGGCCGTGCACAGCGGCACCATCACCGAGGCGGGCTGGAACGGCTCCTACGGCTACAAGACCGTCCTCACCCTCGATGACGGCACCGAGATCTGGTACGCACACCAGTCCTCCATCGGCGTCAGCGTCGGCCAGAAGGTCAGCACCGGCGATGTGATCGGCCGCGTGGGCGCCACCGGCAACGTCACCGGGGCGCACCTGCACCTCGAGGTCCACTCCGGCGGATCCGCGAGCGGCCTCGACCCGATGGCGTGGCTGCGAGGCAAGGGACTGAACCCGTAAGCGGTACGCACACGTTGAAGAACCGGCGGCCCTGACGACGACCCCCCGACGTCAGGGTCGCCGGCTTTTTTCGAAGTCGGGCGGCTCACCCAGGCGTCGGCCTGAGCGGGGCTCAGGTGCGGTACGGGTTGTACGCGGGGTACGCCGTCGGCTGGTGGCCGTACCCGTACACCCCGTGCACCGGCCAGGGCGGGGCCGCCACCGGGACCGGTGGGGCGGTGATCCGCGCCGCGTGGTCCAGGGCGGGGCGGGACACCTCCCGGCGCCGCCACAGTTCGCCGAGCAGTTCCCGCTCCCGCTGGGCGAAGTCCGCCCGGGCGTTGCCCCGCCGGGCCCGGTGCCGCAGGAACGCCAGGGACGTCGCGTACGCCTCGTAGCGGGCCACCTCCCGGGCCGCCGCCCTGCCCAGGTGGCGGCGGGCGTACTGGCGGGCGATCCGCCTGGCCCGCATCGAGCCGAGCGCGTACGGCTCGGCCGGGGTCAGCCAGCCGGCCACGGCGTAGGCGGGCAGTTCCGCCCGTACGGTCTTCAGTTCCCGCTGCCGGGTCCAGATCACCAGCCACGTCAGCAGCCCGAAGATGGGCACCATGAACGCCGCGTACACGGCGAAGAACCCGTACTCGCCGAATGCCGAGGAGCCGTTCCACATCGCGTGCATGCCCATGGCGAGCAGCAGTCCGGACAGCGGGAAGACGATCCGGCGGACGGGCCGGCGGGCCGTCGAGAGCGCGGAGACACCGAAGCCGATGCCGGTGAGGACCGTGAACAGCGGATGCGCGAACGGCGACATGATGATCCGCACGAAGAAGGTCGCCGCCGTGACGGAGGCGATGCCGGTGCCGCCGGTGAGCTGGTCGGTGCCGAACGCGGTGCCCAGGTAGAGGATGTTCTCGGTGAAGGCGAAGCCGGTGGCGGTCACACCGGCTATGACGACGCCGTCGACGATGCCGGTGAAGTCGCGGCGCCGGAAGAGGAAGACCAGGAGCACGGCCGCAGCCTTGGCCGACTCCTCGACCACGGGCGCTATCACGGTCGCGCCGAGGGTGTCCGCGCTGGACGGGTCCGCGGTCGCCGTCGCTATCCATCTCGTCGCGAAGCTGTTGGCGACGATCGCTATCAGCGCCGCCGCGCAGGCACCCCAGGCGAAACAGAAGATCAGGTTCCGCCAGGGGCCGGGTTCGACCCGGTCCAGCCAGCGGAACGCGGCGATCAGCAGGGGCACCGGCAGGACGGCCAGACCCAGCCCGACCAGGAACCCCTCCGTGCCGGTCTCCTCGCGGACCAGGGCGAGGATGACCAGGCCGGATATCGCGAGGAGCGTGCTCAGCGCGCCGTAGCGCACCCAGGCGCGCTGCCACCAGTGGGCGTGCCGCAGGGAGCCGGCCGTGCCTGGGCCGGCGAAGGGGACGCCGTCGGTGGGACCGCTCGGGTACGACGGATGCGGGGGGCTGGTGGCCACGGAATTGACCCTAACGACGGATGGGCGCTGTCCGCAGGCGGGAAGGTGCCAGGGGTGGTCAGGCGCCGGCGGGGGGCTGGTCCACGTGCTGTACGCGGCGGAAGAGGAGGTCGTTCACGACATGTCCCTTGTCCAGTCCCTGGCCCTCGAAACGGGTCAGCGGACGGAAGTCGGGACGCGGCGCGAAACCGCCGTCCGCCTGTGTGTTCTCGAAGTCGGGGTGCGCCGTGAGGACGTCGAGCATCTGCTCGGCGTACGGCTCCCAGTCGGTGGCGCAGTGGACGAGGGCGCCGGGACGGAGTCGGGTGGCGGCGAGGGTGAGGAAGTCGGGCTGGATGATCCTGCGCTTGTGGTGCCGCTTCTTGGGCCAGGGGTCGGGGAAGTAGACGCGGAGGCCGCCGAGGGAGTCCGGGGCGAGCATCTCGCGCAGGAGGATGATCGCGTCGCCGTTGCCGACGCGGACGTTGGACAGGCCGTTGCGGTCGGCGAGGTTGAGCAGGTTGCCCTGGCCGGGGGTGTGGACGTCGACGGCGAGGATGTTCGTGGCGGGGTCGGCGGCGGCCATCCGGGCGGTGGCCTCACCCATGCCGAAGCCGATCTCCAGGACGACGGGGTTGTCGTTGCCGAACAGGTCGGGCAGGTCGAGGGTCCGGCTGCCGTCGATGTCGAGACCCCACTTGGGCCACAGGCGCTGCAGCGCGTCCGCCTGACCGGCGGTGACACGGCTGCGCCGGGGCTGGAAACTCCGGATCCGCCGCTCGAAGTGCGAGCCGGCGGGGTCGGCCTTCGGCCCGTCGGGGAAGCGCGGCTCTCCCTTGGCCCGGGTGCGGCGGACGGAGACGCCGGGGGCGTGCGGGTTCGGGGCTTCGGGGGTGTTGGCGGAGTCAGACACAGTGCCTCTGATTTTACGGCTGCGGGGGCTTCGCGTGACGTGGGGTGGTGGGTCAGCACCCCGCTGCGCCGGGCTGCGGACCCACCCGGCATCAGCCACACCCCGGGCACCCGCGGAACTCACAGCGCGCTCAACGCCCTCCGCGCCACCTCCCGGCCGATCGGCAAAGACGCGGTGGCTGCAGGAGACGGTGCGTTCAGGACGTGCACCGTGCGAGGCCCCTCGCGGATCAGGAAGTCGTCGGCCAGGGTTCCGTCACGGAGGACCGCCTGCGCGCGTACGCCCGCCGCCGTCGGGACCAGGTCGTCCTCGGACACGCCGGGCAGCAGCCTGCCCACCGCCTGGGTGAACGCCCTCTTGGACAGGGACCGCCGCAGCTCACCCGCCCCGTACCGCCAGTGCCGGCGGGCTATCTGCCAGGAGCCGGGCCATGCCAGGGTCGAGCTCAGTTCGCGCAGGCTCACCGTGCCCCAGCCGTATCCCTCGCGGGCCAGGGCCGGGACCGCGTTCGGCCCGACGTGGACCCCTCCGTCGATGCCCCGGGTGAGATGCACCCCGAGGAACGGGAACGCCGGATCGGGCACGGGGTAGACCAGGCCACGCACCAGCTCGGGCCGGGCCAGCTCGTAGTACTCGCCCCGGAACGGCACGATCCGGACGTCCGGGCCGTCCCCGGTGAGCCGGGCGATCTCGTCGCACTGCAGCCCCGCGCAGTTCACCAGGACCCGTCCGCGTACGACGTCCCCCGCGGCCGTGAGCACGGCGACTCCCCGTTCGGGGCGCCGGTCGACGCGCACGACCCGGGTGCCGTAGCGGATCTCCGCGCCCGAGCCGTGGGCCAGCTGGCGGGCGACCGCGACGAAGTCGCAGATGCCGGTCGTGCCGACGTGTATCGCGGCGATCCCGCGCACCTCGGGCTCGTGCTCCTCGATCTGGGAGGGGCCCAGCTCCCGCACCGGGATCCCGTTGTTCCGGCCGCGCTGCACGAGCGCGTGCAGACGGGGCAGCTCCGAGCGGTCGGTGGCGACGATCAGCTTGCCGGTGACCGCGTGGGGGATGCCGTACTCGGCGCAGAACTTCACCATCTCCGCCGCGCCCCGCACCGCGTAGCGGGCCTTGAGGGAGCCGGGGCGGTAGTAGATGCCGCTGTGGATGACGCCGCTGTTGCGGCCGGTCTGGTGGCGGGCCGGGCCCGGCTCCTTCTCCAGGACGGTGACACGTGTGCCCGGTGCGGCGCGGGTGATCGCGTACGCCGTCGACAGACCGACGATGCCGCCGCCGATCACCAGCACGTCACAGTCGTACGCCGTCCGCACCTGCACCACCTCCCGCTACCGATAGTGCACTGCGCCACTGACAGCGGCTTCAAACGCCCGGGAGCGCCATCGCCTCCAGGGGCGCGGGGAACCGCGCGATCAGCCACGACCGACCCGCGGCACGAGATCACGGCAACCCGGCACCCGCTCAGGCGGGAGCCATCAGCAGCGGTCGTGCACGCTCACGGAGCTCCACCACCCGCGGCTCGTCGCCGTACGGCTCCAGCCGGTGCAGGAGGTCCTTCACGTACTCGGTGGTACGGGCCGAGGAGATCCGCCCGGCGACCTCCACCGCCCGCACTCCCTGCTCGCACGCCGCGTCGAGGTTCCCCGACTCCAGTTCGGCGACCGCGGAGACGACCAGGCGCAGGCCGTGCGAGCGGACGAACTCCTCCGTGGGCTTCGACAGGGCCTGCTCGGTGAAGCGGCGGACCTGGCGGGGTGCCTTGAGATCGCGGTAGCACTCGGCCGCGTCGGCGGCGAAACGGTCGTAGGAGTAGAAACCGAGCCAGCTCGGGTCGTTGTCGCCGGGGCGGGCCCGCTCCAGCCAGCTCTCGGCCGCCTTCAGGGCGCCGCCGGCCGCCTGGGCGTCGTTGGCGCGGGCGTGCGCGCGTGCCTCGACGAGGCGGAAGAAGCTCATGGTGCGGGCCGTCGCCAGTCCGCGGTTGCGCTCCAGGGCGGCCTGGGCGAGGTCCACGCCCTCGTCGCCGAAGCCGCGGTAGGTGGCCTGGAGGGACATGGTGGCCAGCACGTAGCCCCCGAGGGGGACGTCCGCCGCCGCCCGGGCCAGGCGCAGGGCCTGGATGTAGTAGCGCTGGGCGGCTTCCTGCTGGCCCGTGTCGAAGGCCATCCAGCCCGCCAGACGGGTGAGTTCGGCGGAGGCGCCGAAGAGGGCCCGGCCGACCTCGTCGGAGTACGAGCCGAGCAGCAGGGGGGCCGCCTCCACCCTTAAGCATTCGGGGACCATCGAGGAACGCCAGTCGCCGCCGCCGTACTTGGAGTCCCAGCGCCGGGCGTCCTCCGCGGCCTCCCGCAGCTTCTGCACATCGCTGTGGCCGACTTTGAGCGGTGCGCCGGAGCCCTCACCGGGGCCCACGTCACGCGCGACCGAACTGTCGGCCGGGGTTATCAGCCATCGTGAGGCAGGCGTTGCGTATGCGCTCACCGCGAACGATCCCGCCAGCGACTGCCAGATGCCGCCGGAGCCGGCCCGGCGGCCGGCGAGGTCGAGGCGGTACAGGTCGGTCGCGGAGCGCACCGCCTGTCCGACGTCCCGCGGGAAGGCGAGGCCGACCTCGGGTGCGGGGTCCGCGTCCGCCAGGCCGATCTCGTGCAGCGGCACCGGGCGGCCGAGCTTCTGGCCGATGGCGGCGGCGATGAGGTGCGGGGCGGCGCCCTGCGGCACCATGCCCTTCGACACCCATCGCGCCACCGACGTCTTGTCATAGCGAAGCGTCAGACCGCGCTGGGCGCCAAGATCGTTGACGCGCCGCGCGAGGCCCGCGTTGGAGATACCCGCGAGGGCGAGAACGGCGCCGAGTTTTTCGTTCGGCCCGCGTTGCTCCCTGGACATGCGCCACCCCTCGACACAGACGGCTGCCGCACTGGCATAACCACGCGGCATTCGTAAACCCAGCGTAGTTCGCCGCATCCCAAGCGTTAAGGGGCATTGTTCCGGTTGGCGGGAATGTGGTCCGTACTGAAGTACGGTTCAGATACGGGCTGTTGCGACGTGCTCCCACTGTGTGGCCGTGCGCCCGCCCGTGCGCTCTTCTCCGGCCATCGCGGGAGCGGTTCCATGGTCGTCGCGTGGGTCGGCCCGCTGTACTGGATCCAGTGGGCTGGGGGACACCGCCGCCTACATCCCCGCGGGCGGCGGTACGGTCCGGGAGGCGTGCTCCGTCTCCCGGACTGCGCGACCTGGGGGTGGGGTGCCGCGCCTGTACGGAGAGTGTTCGAGGCTTCTTCCGTGGCGGCGATTTGGCCGAAAATCGCCCCCGCCGGTCGTGGGGTCGCAGGGCTCCGACCACGGCACTTGAGGGCGCGTCGGGCGTGATTGGGGCGCGTTTCGGGGGCGCATTCGTGTCGCAGTACTACTGCAGACATGTCGCTGACGTGCCTTGATTCTGCGCCGCTTATGCGCCGTCTCTTCGATTCGCCGCGCTTCTTCCGGTGCCTTGTTCGGCTTGTGCGGGTGCCGCCTTCTCCCGTGCGGGCGCCGCTTTCGTTTTGTGGTGGTGCCGCTTCCGTCTTGTGCGGGTGGCGTTTTCGTCCTGTGCGGGTGCGCGTTGGTCTTCCTCCGGTGTATCGCCGGACGTGTTCTTCGTTCGGCTTTCCGCCCGGATCTTCTTGTGGCGCGCGGGTGTTCGGGGTGTTCGCGACCGTGCGGGTGGCTCCGCCGGGGCGCATTGGGCGGAGCGCAAGCGGCGTCGGCACCCTCTGGAACGCTTCCTTCATGGCAGCATGGTGAACCGGTTCGTACGGTGCACTGGTTGTCCACAGCCTGTGGAGGCGGCGATGCGGTGGTTGGTGGGATGGAGCAGCACCGCCGCGGGAGCCGTCGCTGCCGGTTCGGCGGGCGCCACCGGCGCCGAGGGGGAGACGCTGCACCCGGTGGGTTCCCAACTCCTGTGGGGCGACCCCGATCCGCTGTGGGCGGTCGGTGACTGGCGCCCCGACGAGGTGCGGGTGGTGAAGGCCGACGAACGGACCAGGATCGCCGTCCTCGGCATCTGCGGCGCCACCGACGAGCAGCTGCGCGTCGCGCTGTTCGCCGCGCGCGGCGGCGCACTTCGGCACCTGACCGCCTGGCCGGGCAGTTATACCGCGATCGTCCAGGTCGGCAGGCGGATCACCGTCTGCGGTGATCTCGCGGGCGCGCGGCCGGTGTTCCACACGCCCTGGGCCGGCGGTACGGCGTACGCGACCGCCGCGCTGCCGTTGGCCGACCTCATCGAGGCCAACCTCGACTTCGGGCATCTCGCCGCGTTGCTGGCGGCTCCTGACGTGCCCGCCGCGCTGCACGACTCCACGCCGTACGACGGCGTGAAGCGCATTCCGCCCGGGCACGCCCTCATCCTGCGCGCCGGGGCGCGCGAGATCGCCGGGTACGAGCCGGTCGCCTCGCTGGCCGTGGCGGCGCCCCCGGCCGATCCCGACAGCGCGGTCGACGCGGTGCGCGACGCGCTCGTCGAGGCCGTGCGGACGCGGCTGTCCGCGCCGCGGCACGTCCCCGGCGCCGACATCGACCCCGGCCCCGTGCCCGGCATGGGGCCCGCCGAGCGGCGTGCCGCGCGCGGGATGCCGGTGCCGGGAATCGGCGCGGACCTGTCCGGCGGGCCGGCCTCCGGTGCGCTGGCGCTGCTCGCCGCGGGTCTGCCCGGGATGCCGGGCACGGTGCTGGGGCACGGCACGGGTGCGGGGGAGCGGCTGCTGGCCGTCACGTTCAACGACCTCGCCGTCGGCGGCCGGGAGGCCGAACTGGAGCGGGCGGGCGCGCTGGCCGCCAACCCGCGGCTGCACCACGTCGTCGTGGCGGGCGACGAGGGGACCCTTCCGTACGCCGACCTGGACGGGCCCCTCACGGACGAGCCCGGGCCGTGCCTGGTGTCGGCGGCGCGCCATCGGGCCCGGCTGGCGGCCGGCAGCGCGGACCACTTCACGGGCTACGGTGCGCGCCAGGTCCTGGACGCCCATCCCGCGCGTCTGGCCGATCTGTTGATGGACCGTCGGCGGCGTCACCTCGTGCGGCCGGTCGCCGCGCTCGCCAAGGCCGACGGGTCGGTGCTGGTGCCCGCGCGCGTGTACGCGGCGGCGCGGCGGTTGTCCCGTATGCCGTACCGGTCGGGGCTAGAGGCCCTCGCCGAACGCCTGCTGGACCCTCGTTCCGACGACGGCCTCGACGCGCCCGGCGGTGCGCTGGACGCGTCGCTCGCCGCGCTGACCTGGGGCAGACCCGGCCCGGCGGCGCGCTGGCTGACCGGTGAGGCGCTCGCTGAAGTATCGGTTCGTCTTCAGGCGTCCACCCACCGGTCGGAGCTGGTCGGGCCGGGACAGCGGCCGGGAGATTTTCGCGCGCGGGCGGCACTGGCGCGGCATGCGGCGGACCTGCGGGTGCTGGAGCAGGCGGCGGAGGTCCGCTTCCAGCGGCTGCACGCCCCGTTCCTCGACAACCAGGTCGTCCGCGCGGCCCGGGCCCTGCCCGAGGCGCTGCGGGTGCGGCCGGGGGCGCGGGCGGCGGTCCTGCGTACGGTTCTGGAAGGGGCCGGGGTGCGCGAACTGCCGCCCGGCTGGGGCGCTCCGACCCAGGCGACGGCTGCGGCCGCGGAGCGCACGGGGCTGCGCGTGGCGGCGGACACCCTGGTCGCCCTGTTCGACACTCCGCTGCTGGCGGAGGCGGGCCTGGTGGAGGCCCGCGTGGTCCGCAAGGCGCTGCGTGGCGCGGCGGCGGGCGAGCCCCTCCCTCTGGACGGCCTCGCGGACCTGGTCTCCCTGGAGCTCTGGCTCCGTCGCCTCCTCGCCCGCCGCGGCACCTGCTGGACGGGCACACCGGCACGGCAACGGGCCGTACCGGCGGGCATCGCACCGCAGCGGGGGGCGTTGGGGGCGGGGGCCGGCGGGGGGCGGAGGGTGTAGTGCGGGGTGCGCGTCTTCGCGTGATGCCGGGAGGGGGCCGGGGCCGCGC
>NZ_LGEA01000090.1 GCF_001280065.1 Streptomyces sp. NRRL B-1140 | reverse complement strand
CCCCCCCCCCCCCCCCCCCCCCCCCCCCGGACCCCCCCGCCCCGTCTCCCACCGGCTCCCCCGCCCCGTCTCCCACCGGCTCCCCCGCAGCCTCTTCCGCCGCGGGTTCCTCGATTGTCAGTGGCGGATGCCAGACTTCCGCGGGTGAGCGAATTCCACGGCAGCGCGAGTCGCGGCTCGGAGCGG
Organism: Streptomyces sp. NRRL B-1140; assembly: GCF_001280065.1. GTDB lineage: Bacteria > Actinomycetota > Actinomycetes > Streptomycetales > Streptomycetaceae > Streptomyces. The sequence goes on along the minus strand of NZ_LGEA01000090.1, from coordinate 224,366 downwards.
GAGCCGAGCCGGGTGCCTCCCCCAAGGACGCGGGGGACGGCGCTCCGGCACCGGCTCGCTGAGCTGCGCGGCCACGACGTACCCGCGAAGGCACTGGACGCGCGCGCTCTGGCGGCGCTGGCCGCCAACCCCGGTTGTGCCCGGCGCGCGATCCTCGACGGCGCGGGGGTGAACAAGGCGGCGCTGGCGAGCGCGCTGGGTTCGCCGTCGGCCTTCGGGCAGTCGCAGTTCGCGCTCACCCGGGGCAACGCCTTCGAGGCGAAGGTCAAGGCCGACGGTGGCGCGGAGCTGCTGCGGCTGGTGCACGACAAGCTCGACCGGTCCGCCGAGCCGCCCGTCGACGCGCGCGTGCCCGACCTGACCGCGACCGGCCCCCGGGGGCGTACGGCCCGTACGGAGCTGGAGCTGCGGGAGGCCACCGCGCACCCCGGCGCCTGGACGCTGCTCGACCATCCGATGCTCGCGCTGGAGGTGGCGGGCTCCCCTGCGTTCCTGGAGCCGGACGCGGTGGTGGTGCACCCGGACGGCAGCTGGACGGTCGTGGAGATCAAGTCCTTCCCGCTGCTGGACGGTTCGGCGGACCCGGCGAAGGTCGGGGCGGCGGCCCGCCAGGCGGCGGTGTACGTGCTGGCCCTGGAGGAGCTCGCCACGCGGCTCGGCGCCGAGCCGGAAGGCGGTGCGGAGCCGGAGGGAGACGGGGAGCCGGAGGGAGACGCCGGTGCCGAGGGGGCGACCGTGCCCACGCCGCGGGTGCGGCACCGGGTCCTGCTGGTCTGCCCCCGCGACTTCTCCAACCAGCCGGCCGCGTCCGCCGTCGACATCCGCAAGCAGCGGGCGGTGACGGCCCGCCAGCTGGCCCGGCTGACCCGCATCGAGGACATCGCCGACGCGCTGCCCAAGGGCACCTGCTTCTCGCCCGAGCTGCCCGCCGAGGCGCTGACGGCGGCCGTGGAATCGGTCCCGGCGACGTACGCGCCCGAGTGTCTGTCCGCGTGCGAGCTGGCCTTCCACTGCCGGACCCGGTCGCGCCAGGAGGGTGCGGTGACCGCGCTCGGGCGTCCCGTACGGGCGGAGCTGGGCGGCCTCACCACCGTCGAGGACGTCCTCGCTGCCGCGCGCGGCGAGGCCGGCGATCCCGACGACCCGGCCGTGGCCGCGCTGCGGCGCGCGGCCGCCCTGCGTGCCGAGGCACTGGAGGCGGCGTGTCGCTGATCTCCACCCTGGCTCGCCTCGAAGCCGTGAGCACGGGCCGCGCGCAGCCCGCCGCCACCGTCCGGCACCGGCATCTCGGCGACCGCCCACTGGTGTTCGTGCCGCTGGCCACCGCCGGTGAGGCCGGTGCCCCGCTCGGCGCGCTGGTCGGCACCGACCGGGACGCGCCGCGTCTGCTGGCCGTCCCGCAGCCCCGGGACCGTGACCTGAGGTTCGCGTTCCTGGCCGAACTGGCCGACGTGGTGCTGCCGTACGTCGACACATACGCCGACGCCGTGGAGGCCGCCGAGCGCACCGAGACCGACCCGGAGACCGGCAAGCGTGTCAAGGTCGAGGTGGATCTGTGCGCGGACGCGCCGCAGCTGATCGTGCCGAGCCGGGCGGGCATCGACCTGGTGCGGCTGCTCGGGCGCTCGATGCGGTTCCGGCGGACCGCCGAGCAGGACCCGGAGGCTCCCTATCCGGCGCCGCCTCGGGTGCCGCTGCTCGGGCGGTGGCTGACGCACTTCGGGGAGCGGGCCCGGGTGCCCGGCTCCTCGCTGCTGCTGGCGATGACCGACGTCCTGGGCCGGCACTGGGTGACCGGGCAGTCCAGCCTGGAGGACCAGCACCTGGGGGCGTTGCTCGCCTGGATCGACCCGCCGGAGGGCGCCGATGGTGCCGAGGCGGCGCTGCGGGCCGAGCTGGAACGGGACGCGCAGGGGCAGCTGACCTGCCCCCCGGCCGGTCCTGCCACCGACCCGGCGTTCGACAACAAGCTGCTCGCCCCGGCCATCGAGCGGTACGACCGGGCCCGCACCGCCCTCGCCGCGGCCGAGGACGGGCTCGAGGCCGACGACCGGCTCGGTGCGCTGGCCGCAGCCGAGCGGGAGATCCGGGACCTGGTGCTCAGCCGCACCCGGCCCACCTGGGACGCGGTGTGGCGGGGCCTCGACCTGCTGCGGGAGCTGCCCGAAGGGGCGCGGGTCGAGGAGCGGTGGACCCGGGACCGCTGGTCGTTCACCGGCCACCGCGACCGTGTGCTGGCCGGTGAGCCGCCGCAGCCGCGCCGCGACGACGCGGTCACCGCGGCGAACAAGCTCGCCACGCGCGAGCGCGAGCAGGCCCGGCTGGAGGCGCAGGAGGCCCTCGACGACCCGCTGGTGATGGCGGGCCGGCGGCTGTCCGGGGAGGCGTTCGCGGGCGAGGTCACCGATGTCGTGATGGCGTACAGCGAGGGCAAGCGGCCGAGCCCCCGCCCCCTGGTCACGGTGCGCACGGACGACCGGCCGTATCTCGGCGAGCGTACGAAGGTGTACCGGTCGCTCGGCGGGAAGCCGCAGTCGGCGGAGTTCGTCGCGGCCGAGGAGGACGGCGCCTGCCTCGTCCTGCGGGTCCTCGACAAGATGGGCCGCGGCAAGGAGCCCGAGCCGGGGTCGGTGCCGGAGAAGGGCGACCGGGTCTGCTTCACGCTCTTCGAGCACGAGCAGCGGGGCGGCGCGAAGCTGCCCGACCCTGAGGAGACGCCGTGGACGCACGGCGGGCCGCCGGGCGAGGCGACCTTGGAGGCGGCGGACCCGGTGACCGAGGAGGATGTGCTGTGACCACGGTGTTCGACCCCTCGGCCGCCGCGGCCCGGGCCACCGACGCGATCCTGCACGACACGCTGCACGGCACCGCGCGCGGTGTCGTCGTGGACTCCCCGCCGGGTGCGGGCAAGTCCACGCTGGTGGTCCGGGCGGCCCTGGAGCTCGCGGAGGCGGGCCACTCCCTGATGGTGGTCGCGCAGACCAACGCCCAGGTCGACGACCTGGTCCTGCGGCTCGCCGAGAAGAGCCCCGAGCTGCCGGTGGGGCGGTTGCACAGCAGCGACTCCGACCCGTACGACAAGGCGCTCGACGACCTGCCGAACGTCCGCACGTCGGCGAAGGCGGCCGACCTCGCCGGACTGGCGGTGGTGCTCTCGACGGCGGCGAAGTGGGCGCACGTGAAGGTGGACGAGCCGTGGCGGCACGCGATCGTCGACGAGGCCTACCAGATGCGCTCGGACGCGCTGCTGGCCGTGGCCGGGCTGTTCGAGCGGGCGTTGTTCGTGGGTGACCCGGGGCAGCTCGATCCGTTCGCGATCGTGGGCAGCGAGCAGTGGGCGGGCCTGGCGTACGACCCGTCGGCATCGGCGGTGACGACGCTGCTCGCGCACAACCCGGACCTGCCCCAGCACCGCCTGCCGGTGTCCTGGCGGCTTCCGGCCTCCGCGGCATCCCTGGTCTCCGACGCGTTCTACCCCTACACGCCGTTCCGCAGCGGGACCGGCCCCGGCGACCGGACCTTGTCCTTCGGTGTGCCGTCGGACGGCTCGGGTCCCGACCGGGTGATCGACGAGGCGGCCGAGTCGGGCTGGGGCCTGCTGGAGCTGCCCGCCCGGCACACGCCACGCACGGACCCGGAGGCGGTCCGGGCGGTGGCGACGGTCGTACGACGCCTGCTGGACCGGGCGGGTACGGCGACCTCGGAACGCTCCTCCGTTCCCTCGCCCCTCACCGCCGACCGGATCGCGGTCGGCACGGCCCACCGGGACCAGGCGGCCGCGATCCGCGCGGCCCTGGCCGACCTGGGCGTCACCGACGTGGTCGTGGACACGGCGAACCGGCTGCAGGGCCGCGAGTACGACGTCACGGTGGTGCTCCACCCCCTCTCCGGCCGCCCCGACGCCACGGCCTTCCACCTGGAGACGGGCCGCCTCTGCGTCCTGGCCTCCCGCCACCGGCACGCCTGCATCGTGGTCTGCCGGGCGGGTGTGACCGGCCTCCTCGACGACTATCCGTCGACGGAGCCGGTCCAGTTGGGGACGGTGGTGAAGTTCCCGGACGGCTGGGAGGCCAACCACGCGGTGCTGGCGCACCTGGCGGAACACCGGGTGGTGTGGCGATCTTGATCCGGCCGATCCGGCCGATCCGGCCGGAAAGCGGTGTATCCCCGAGGCTCGGACGAACAGCGGGGGGTGTGGCGGCCGTACCCACTACCGCGATGCCCACTTGCGCGCCCGCGAGACAATGGACGGTGGCCCACTCCACCGAGAGGGTCAGCGCGACGTACGAGGAGGAGAAGACATGGCGGAGCCCACGCCGCGTCGGAACGAACCGCGGCTACGCCCCGCGCCCCTGCTCTTCGAGCCCGCGGAGGCGGCCTCCGACCCTGAGCACTTCTTCGACCTCGAGTCGATCGACGACCCCCGGGCCCTGCTGGCCCGGGCGACGGAGCTGACGCTGGCGTTCCGGGCCGCGGCGGACCGGGCGCTGGAGTTCCAGGCGATGGCGGCGGCGCAGCTGGCCGATCCGCGCAGGTTCGACCGGCTGACGACGGCCGACATCGCCGAGCGGGCGGAGTGGACCGAGGACTACGCCAAGAAGATGGTCGAGTTCGGGCGGGATCTGATGCGGGGCGGCGTCGAGGGCCAGGGGCCCGGCGGCACCGCCTGAGAGGCCCTGCCGTCCCCCCTTACCGATCACGTGGCATATGCCAGGCGGGCAAGATACTCTCTCCCACCCCCTCCTGTCCCGATTTCGCACAACCCTCGGGAGCCGGACGCTCACGCCGGGTAGACATGTCTGCCATGAGCAGCGCATGGAACGCCTCCGATGTCACCCCGGACGGGGCCGCCTGGCTCGCCTCGGCAGGAACGTATCCGCGAAGCACGCTCGCCCTCTGGGAGGAGCGGCCGGACGCACCGGTCGTGCTGTCCTGCGGCTCGGTCTTCGACGTGGTCAGCGCGCCCGCGATGTTCGGCCGGCGCATGCTCGACCGGCTGTGGGACGACGGCCCCGGCTCGGGGCCGGTCGCGGAGTTCCGGGGCCGGATGCTGCTGTTCGCCGCCCCGGGGACGGCGCAGCGGCTCCCCGTACTGCTGGAGTGGGAGGAGTGGGGCACCCGCGACCGGGGCCGGGACGCCCGTGAGGCCTGCCGCACCAACGCCGTACCGCCCCTGCTGTGCCACGGCACCGGCGACGCGGTGACCGTCCCGGCCCCGTCCGAGAGCACCTCCCCCACCGGCCGGGCCTCCACGGTGACCACCGCCCCCGCCCGCTCCGCCACCCGCTGGCTGGTCGCCCCCGACACCCGTCAGCCCTGGCTTCCCGGGCCCGAGGTACTGCTCTGGGCAGCCGTCCGGGCGGCCCGCTCGGCGGTGCGGATTTCGATTTTTCCTCCCGCCGACCAGGGTGCTAAGGTCTACGACGTCAGCAGGCGCCGCTAGCTCAGTTGGTTAGAGCAGCTGACTCTTAATCAGCGGGTCCGGGGTTCGAGTCCCTGGCGGCGCACCAGACGGTAAGAGGCCCCTCGCGAGAGCGAGGGGCCTCTTGCGTATCCCGCGACACCTCAGCGACCCACCGCGATCTTCACCGTCCACGCCCCCGAAGCCGTACGCCCCTCCACCTTCACCCGCACCCCTTCTCCCGGCACCGTGAAGCTCTCCCCGAGGCCGATCGGGGCGTCGGCGAGGGGCGGGTAGACGGAGTTCTCCCAGCACGCGTCGGTGCGTGGATGGGCGTCGATCACCTCGACGGGTCCGCTCCCGGACTGCGCCCCGCCCCGCACCCGGTACACCAGCACCCCCTGCCGGCACGCGCCCGCGTCGTTGCCCGCCGGCACCCGCGCCTCGAAGGCGAGCACGCTGTCGACCCCCGTCCGCACCACCGCGAGCTTCGCGCCCCGCCCGAGCCCGAAGGCCTGCGCCCCCGCCGCCCCCGTCAGCGGCGTCCCCGGCCCCGCAGTCAGCGGCTCCAGGGTCAGCCGGGCGGGCCCGGCGTCCTGCACGCACCGCACCTGTCGCGAGTCCAGCCAGCCCAGTTTCCACTTGTGCCACGCGAAGAGGTCGGGTGCCAGGCCGAACTGGCTGCCCATCAGGTCCCAGTCGCCGACGTGCGTGTCCCAGTCGCCCTTGCCGTCGGCGGGCCGGTGGTACAGGTCGGGAAGGTCGAAGACGTGCCCGGTCTCGTGGGCGAGGACGAGCCGGTCCGGCGGATGCTGCTCGAACACCGTGACGATCCGGCGCAGCTCGGTGCCGTCGGCCCGCAGCGGGCTCGTCAGGTTCACCACCTTGGTCGCGTCGGAGTCCACGCCGGGCGCGTCCGGGTCGGCGACGAAGTACACGACGTCGTAGCGCGAGAAGTCGACCCGGGGGTCGGCCGCGGCGAGGGCGTCGCGCAGGTAGGCGGCCCGGCGCGCGGGGCTCCAGTCCCGCCTTATGTCGTACGCGGTGGACGGCTTCGGCATCCGGATCCAGTGCCGCAGGGCGTGCGGACGCAGGGTGAAGCGGCCGTAGGAAGCCTGTTCGAAGAAGCGGGTGGTGGCCGGGAAGTGGTCGGCGGTCAGCTCCTGCGGGGTGGTCAGCGGATGGGCGTCCGGGAAGGACAGGAAGACCATGACCGCGTCCAGGGACCGGGCCGGGCGCGGATAGGCGGCGTTCCAGGTGTCCAGGCCCTCCGAGTGATGGGCGTCGGTCCGGGTCAGGGCGCACGGCGCGGCCGAGCCGGGCTCGGCGGCCGAGGGGCCGGCGCCGAGGGAGGTGGCGGCGAGCGCCGACATGGTGGTGAACACGGCCGCGGTGCTGCGCAGTCGGGCGCGCGGAAACGGACGCGGCACGGGTATACCTCCGGGTGCGGATCGCGGGACACCGCACCCAGCCTGTGATGATTTGTCATACTGCGTCCTGTTTGACTGCACCGGTCGGGTGAAGGGGCCGAAAAATCGCGGAAGCCGACATCCCCGAAGCACTCACAGAACGTCACAACTGGTCGGGGGCCTGAAGAAGCCGTCCAGGTGCGCGCAGAAACGATCTGGCAGAAGGGCCGGTTGGCCGGGAAGACTGGACACCGGCTGGAAGGCCCTGGGGCCAGCCTCTATGATCGGCACACTTTCCTGACCTTTCCTGCACGGACAGAGATCGAATACATGCGGGAGCGAGCGGTGAGCGGAACCTCCGAAGGGCCGGCGCCCGCGGCAGACCTGGACCGGCCGGTCGTCACAGAGAGTGAGATCGACACGTCTCCCCGTACCGAGCCGCCGTCCCGGCAGCCCTACCGCTCGGTCTTCACGGCCGCCCCGCTCGCCATGGCGGTCGTGGACCGAGAGGGCACGGTCGTCAGCGCCAACGACGCGCTCGTCGCGCTGCTCGGAACCGGCCCGGACGGGCCGGCCGGGGCCGTCGCCGCCGACCTGGTCGACCTCACGTCCGACGCCCGGACCTGGCACGCCTACCGCGAGGTGCTGCGCGGCCGGCAGTCCCGGCTGCGCTGCACGCGCCGGCTCAAGCACCCCGACGGACACTCGCTGTGGGTGCAGGTGACGGTCACCCCGCTGCCCGACGAGGACAGCGGCGTCCTGCTGTCCGTCGCCGACATCAGCGCCCGCAGGGAACTCCAGGCCCGGCTGCGGCACTTGCAGATGCACGACCCGGTGACCCGGCTGCCCAACCGCACGCTGTTCTTCGAACGGCTGTCGGCCGCGCTGGAGGCGGAGTCCTACGAGGAGAGCGGCACGGGCCGGATCGGGCTGTGCTACCTGGACCTGGACGGCTTCAAGGCCATCAACGACACCCTCGGCCACCGCGTCGGCGACCGGCTGCTGGCCGCCGTCGCCGAGCGCCTCATGCGCTGCGCGGACGAGGCGGGGCACTCACGGACCAGCATCCCGCTGGTGGCCCGGCTCGGCGGTGACGAGTTCGCACTGCTCGTGGAGGACTCCACGGGCACCGAACAGCTGGCCGAGCTGGCCGAGTCGGCGCTGCGCGCGGTCCAGGAGCCGTTCGACATCTCCGGGCAGCGGCTGTCGGTCTCGGCGTCGATCGGGGTCGTGGAGCGGCACGCCGCGGGTACCACCCCCACCGCGCTGATGCAGGCGGCGGACACGACGCTCTACTGGGCGAAGACGGACGGCAAGGCCCGCTGGACGCTGTTCGACCCGGAGCGCAACGCCCACCGCATGACCCGCCAGGCGCTGGCCTCCACGCTCCGGCCGGCCATCGAGCGGGGCGAGTTCCAGCTGGAGTACCAGCCGCTGGTGGGCATGGAGGACGACCGGCTGCACGGGGTCGAGGCACTCGTCCGCTGGAATCATCCTCAGTTCGGCGTACTGACGCCGAATCGGTTCATCGGACTTGCGGAGGAAGACGGGTCGATCGTCCCGCTGGGCCGCTGGGTGCTGCGCACGGCCTGCCGGCAGGCCCGGCGGTGGCAGCTGGACCACCCGGACGAGCCGCCGATCTTCGTCAGCGTGAACGTGGCGGTGCGGCAGGTCTGGGACTCCGACCTGGTGGCCGACGTGGCGGAGACCCTGGGCGGGACGGGCCTCGCGCCGCACCTGCTCCAGCTGGAGCTGACGGAGTCGGCGGTGATGGGCTCGGCGGGCCGTCCGCTGCAGACCCTGAAGGCGCTCAGCGACATGGGGGTGCGGATCGCCATCGACGACTTCGGCACCGGCTACTCGAACCTCGCCTACCTGAGCCGGCTGCCGGTGTCGGTGCTGAAGCTGGACGGATCGTTCGTGCGCGGCTTCCAGTACGACGACCGGGAGGCGGCCGCCCGCGCGAATCCGGCCGACGCGGTCGTCGTCGAGGCGATGATCCAGCTCGCGCACCGGCTCGGGCTGACCGTCACGGCCGAATGCGTCGAGACCTCGGCGCAGGCGACCCGGCTGCGCAGCATCGGCTGCGACACCGGACAGGGCTGGCTCTACTCCCGCCCGGTGCCGCCGGACCGCATCTCCGAGCTGCTGGGGACGCCGGACGTTCAGGCCGAGGCGGGGGTCGGCAACCCGTAGGCGTCGGCGATGAGCTCGTAGGAACGGACACGGACGTCGCCGCCGTGCGCGTTGGCCGTGATCATCAGCTCGTCGGCGCCGGTGCGCTTGGCGAGGTCGTCCAGGCCCGAGCGCACCTCGTCCGGAGTGCCGTGGACGACGTTGGCGTTCCAGGAGTCGACGAATTCGCGCTCCATGGGGCTGAAGTCGTAGGCCTCCGCCTCCTCCGGGGTGGGCACGAGGCCGGGGCGGCCGGTGCGCAGCCGGACCATGCTGAGCGCGGCGGACAGCACCTGCCGGCGGGCCTCCCGCTCCTCGTCGGCGGCGAACGCGGAGACGCCGATGACGGCGTACGGCTCGTCGAGCACGGCGGACGGCCGGAACGACTCCCGGTACAGGTCGAGGGCCGGGATGGTGTTCTGGGCCGAGAAGTGGTGCGCGAAGGCGAAGGGCAGACCCAGGACACCGGCCAGGCGGGCGCTGAAGCCGGAGGAGCCGAGCAGCCAGAGCGGCGGGCGGTGCGGGGACTGGACGCCGCCGGGGGAGGTGGCCTGGACCGGGCCGGGAACCGCGTGGATGCGGCGGTAGGGATGGCCGTCGGGGAAGTCGTCATCGAGGAAGCGGGTCAGTTCGGCGAGCTGCTGGGGGAAGTCGTCGGCACCCTCGTTCAGCCGTTCCGTGCGGCGCAGGGCGGCGGCCGTGGCGCCGTCCGTGCCGGGGGCACGTCCGAGGCCGAGGTCGATCCGGCCCGGGGCCATGGCCTCCAGCGTCCCGAACTGCTCGGCGATGACGAGCGGGGCGTGGTTGGGCAGCATCACGCCGCCCGAGCCGAGCCGGATGCGGTCGGTGTGGGCGGCGAGGTGGGCCAGGATCACGGCCGGGGAGGAGGAGGCCACACCCGGCATGGAGTGGTGCTCGGCGACCCAGTAGCGGTGGAAGCCGCGGTTCTCCGCGAGACGGACCAGGTCGACGCTGGTGCGCAGGGCGTCTGAGGCGGTGCGGCCGGCCCCTACGGTGACCAGGTCCAGTACGGACAGAGGGACAGGGGCGCTGCCCAATGTCGCGCCGCGTATCTCGTCTGCCGCGCCGCGTGTCTCGTCTGCCGCCACGGGGTGTGCCTCCTGCTGTGGGCCGTGTGCTGTCGTCACGGCCGTAACAGGGGACTGTCTCCGGTTATTCCCGGCCGGGGGTCAGGCGGCCCGCTCCCAATCGCTGCGCACGCTGTCCTGCGGGGGTGGACGGTCGGCCTTCTCGCGGGCGCGCAGGACGGCCCACACGAGGGCTGAGGCGCAGACCAGCCACCAGGGCAGCGGCCACACGGACCCCCACCAGCGGACCCGGGGGTGGAGGAAGGCGTCCGCGGCGGCCGAGGCCATGCCCGCGGCCAGGCTCCAGCACATCAGACGCCCGGCCAGCCGGACAGCGCTTGCAGCGGATCTGAACGGGCCCGATTCGGCCATCGGAGGGTCCTTCACGGCACGACTGGCTGTGGACGAGGTCAGTGTGCACGGAATGGACGACAAAGGGGGAATGCGCTTTCGGTCAACCGAAGTTTCGTGCGATGTGGCGGAGTTGAGCATTCCTCAGCACCGGAGGGGGTGTTCGTGCGCGTATGCCCCGGTCCGCACCGAAGAAGGGGTGGGACCGATTCCGGCCCCCATGGAGAGCACGTTCGAGGGCACGGCCCTTTTCCAGCCGCCACCCAGGCCTCCCCGTCGCCCGCGAAGGGCGCCGGGGGCGACGGGGACCTGGCCTCGCGGCTCAGGCCTGGACGATCGGCTCCTTCGTGAACAGCGCTCCCAGTTCCGGCGCGTTCACCCGCCGGTCCGCCAGGCGCAGGCCCTCCCAGACCGTGACCTGGTTGGCGGTGAGGACCGGCTTGCCGAGTTCCTTCTCCAGGGCCTGGATGTGGGCGGCCGTGTGGAGGGCCGTGTCGGGCAGGAGGAGCGCTTCGGCGTCGGGGTGGTCGGAGCCACGGGCCAGGGCGAGGAGTTCGGCCTCGCCCCACGTGCCGACCTCGGCGGCCGTGATGATGCCGGAGCTGTTGACCGACACGACCTCCACGCCGGCCGCACGCAGGAACTCCTCGAAGAGCCGCGCCACGTCCTCCGGGTAGGTCGCACCGATCGCGACCTTGCGTGCCCCGACCTCCCGAACGGCGTGCGCGAACGCGAAGGACGTGGATGACGCCGGCATGCCGGCCGTCTGGGCCAGGGCGCGGACCTGTTCCTGCGCGCCGTCCCAGCCGTAGACGAAGCTGCCGCTGGTGCAGGCCCACACCACGGCGTCCGCACCGGCGTGCCGCAGTTCCTGGACGCCCGCCGCGAGCCGCCCGGCGGAGCCCATCTCGAGCAGCGCGTCCACCCGGTGCGCGTCCTCACCAATGTCGGTGTGCACCAGGTCCACCCGGATGTCGCTGCCCAGCAACTGCTCGATGCGCGGATAGTCGTCCTCGGCGGAGTGGCCCGGGTAGAGAAATCCCAGTGCTGTCATGTCCAGCCTTCCTGCTGCTGCTCTTCTTCCGGCAGTACGGGGCCGGGGTCCACCCCCGGCGCTGCGGGACCGGAACGCGCCGCCGGATTGATCAGCGCTTGGTACGGCCCCACCGCACGGGTACCCAGTCGGCGCAGTGCCGCCCACATCGTCACTTGGTTGGCCGAGATCACGGGGATGCGCAGCTCGGCCTCCAGCTGCGGGATCACGTCGTACGTGGGCAGGTTGGTGCAGCTGATGAACAGCGCGTCGGCGTCGCCGCGGACGGCCTGCCGCGCCATCTCCACCACCTCCCGGTAGGGGACCTTCCAGATGTGCCGGGTCAGCCCCATGAAGGCGCAGCCGGAGATCGTGACACCGGCCTGGGCGACGTAGGCCTCCAGCGACCGCGTCACCGAGACCGTGTACGGCGTCACCAGCGCAACCCGGCGTACGTCCAGCTCCACCAGGGCCTCCAGCAGCGCGCCGGAGGTGGTGATCGCCGGTACGGCACCGGCCCGGCTCATCGCCTCGCACATGGCCCGCTCGCCCATCGTGCCGCCGACGAAGCTGCCCGAGGTGCAGGCGTAGGCCACGACCTCGGGGGCGATGGCGTTGAGCGTGCGGACCGCCTCGCTCAGCGTCTCGTGCTCACTGACCAGCCGGGCCAGGTCGAGACTGACCTCGACCGGCACGTAGGGCGTTCGTGTCATGTGCAGGGAGACTTCGTCCGGCACCCAGCGCCACAGTTCGCGGTCGAGTGCGAAGTCGAAGGGGGCGACGACGCCGACCCCGCGCTGCGGGCTGGGCCCGCCGAGAAATGAGACGTCCATGGCAGGCACCGGCCTCACGCTGGGCAACTAGTGTGCAACGGATCGTGGGAACGCCCGTGTTGACGACGGTAGGTTCGGGTGCGAGCGTGGTCAATCCGCCCGGATCACTCCTTGGTCAACACCGGGTTAACTCGTCGTCACCGGCGGCCGCACCCTGGTCGTCCGGCCCCGCCGCACGGCAGGAGAAACGGCTGCTCATGCCCACCCCCACCCTCCTCGTCCTGGACGCCGAACCCCTCCCCCGCCTCGGCCGCCTCACCGGCCGCGCCCGTATCGAGCACACCGACGCGGCGCACCTGGCCGAACGCCTCCCGCGTGCGGACGTGCTCCTGGTGTGGGACTTCACCTCGCGCGCCGTGCGGGACGCCTGGCCGGGCGGGGGTCCGCGACCACGCTGGGTGCATACGGCGAGCGCCGGTGTGGACCATCTGATGTGTCCGGAACTCGCCGCCTCGGACACGGTGGTGACGAACGCGCGCGGCATCTTCGACCAGCCGATCGCGGAGTACGTCGCCGCGCTCGTGCTGGCGATGGCCAAGGACCTGCCGCGCACGCTGGAGCTCCAGCGGGAACGGACCTGGCGGCACCGCGAGTCGCGCCGGATCGCCGGGACCCGGGCCGTGGTGGTCGGGTCGGGGCCGATCGGGCGAGCGATCGCGCGCACGCTGGGGGCGCTGGACATCACCACCGCGCTCGTGGGCCGCGCCGCGCGCTCCGGGGTGCACGGCCCGGAGGACCTGGACCGGCTGCTGGCCCGCGCCGACTGGGTGATCGCCGCGGCCCCGCTCACGGACGAGACGCACGGGATGTTCGACGCCCGCCGCTTCGGCCTGATGCAGCCCTCCGCCCGGTTCGTCAACATCGGCCGCGGTCAGCTGGTCGTCGAGGACGCGCTCGCCGAGGCCCTGGCCAAGCGCTGGATCGCGGGCGCCGCCCTGGACGTCTTCGAGACCGAACCCCTGCCCTCCGGCAGCCCGTTGTGGCGGGCCCCGGACCTGATCGTGTCCCCGCACATGAGCGGCGACGTCGTCGGCTGGCGCGACGAACTCGGGCAGCAGTTCGTGGAGTTGTACGAGCGGTGGGCCTCGGGTGAGCCACTGAGGAACGTAGTCGACAAGCAGCGTGGGTACGTACCTGGTCACTGACGTTCCTGGAGGGTGCATGACCGAGCTCACCGATCTGACCGCCGTACGGCTGCTCGACGGGTACCGCAGGGGCGAGTGGAGTCCCGTGGAGGCGACCCGGGCGGCGCTGGAGCGGGCCGAGGCGATCCAGCCGGAGGTGAACGCCTTCGTCCGGCTGACCGCCGAGGACGCGCTGGAGCGGGCCGGGGAGTCGGAGGAGCGATGGCGGCGCGGTGAGCCACGCGGGCTGCTGGACGGGGTGCCGGTCACCGTCAAGGACATCCTGCTGCAGCGCGGGGCGCCGACCCTGCGCGGGTCGAGGGCCGTGGATCCGGCGGGGAAGTGGGACGAGGACGCCCCCTCCGTGGCCCGGCTGCGGGAGCACGGGGCGGTCTTCATCGGCAAGACCACGACGCCCGAGTTCGGCTGGAAGGGCGTGACCGACTCGCCGCTCAGCGGTGTGACACGCAACCCGTGCGACCCCTCGCGCACCGCGGGCGGTTCGAGCGGCGGCAGTGCGGCCGCCGTGGCGCTCGGCGCGGGACCGCTGTCGCTGGGCACGGACGGCGGCGGCAGTGTGCGCATCCCGGCGTCGTTCTGCGGGATCTTCGCGCTGAAGCCGACGTACGGGCGGGTGCCGCTCTACCCGGCGAGCGCGTTCGGCACGCTGGCGCACGTCGGGCCGATGACCCGGGACGCGGGCGACGCGGCCCTGCTGATGGACGTCATCGGCCATCCGGACTCGCGCGACTGGTCAGCCCTCTCCGCCCCGGCAGGCCCGTACACGGACGGCCTGGCGGGCGGGGTGCGCGGGCTGCGGGTGGCGTTCTCGCCGTCGCTGGGCGGGCAGGTGGCGGTGCAGCCGGCGGTCGCGCGGGCGGTGCGGCGGGCGGTGGAGCGGCTGGCGGAACTCGGCGCGTACGTCACGGAGACCGACCCGGACCTCACCGACCCGGTGGAGGCCTTCCACACCCTGTGGTTCAGCGGGGCGGCCCGGGTGACCCAGCATCTGGGCCCGCACCAGCGGGAGCTGCTGGACCCCGGTCTGCGGGAGATCTGTGCGCGGGGTGCCCGGTACTCGGCGCTGGACTATCTGGCCGCGGTGGACGTCCGGATGGACCTGGGCCGCCGGATGGGCCGTTTCCACGACACCTACGACCTGCTCGTCACACCGACCATGCCGCTCACGGCCTTCGAGGCGGGCGCCGAGGTGCCGAAGGGTTCCGGCCATCGGCGGTGGACGGGCTGGACCCCGTTCACCTACCCGTTCAACATGACGCAGCAGCCCGCGGCGAGCGTGCCGGTCGGCTCGGACGCGGACGGTCTGCCGGTCGGTCTGCAGCTCGTGGCCGCCCGGCACCGGGACGATCTGGTGCTGCGGGCGGCCCACGCGCTGTACGAGGCGGGGGTGGCCTCGGCCGGCCGGCCTACGCCCTCCGGAAGCTGAGCGACTCCCCCGCCGCTCCCGACCTCCACAGGTCGTTGCATGCCTCGGCCATGGTCTCCAGGCCGTCGACGACCTGGCCCCAGACGATGCCGGGCACCCAGCCGACGTCGCCGTTCAGCAGCAGGTTGTTGCGCTCGTAGAACAGGGCCAGGTCGACGAGGGTGGTCCCGGCGCGGACCTCGCGGTCGTAGCCGTACGCCTTGGTCCCCAACTCCGCCCCGGCGAAGGTGAAATAGCACAGATCGCCGGGGATGGGGGTGATGGTCGGGTTTTCCAGGGGTGGTTCGGTTTCGGCGAAGGGCGGGAAAAGGGCATAGATCTCGTTGCGTGCGTACTTCGCGTGGTAGACGTCGCCGGCCAGCGGAAGCGAATCCCAGACGGCCGCGCAGGTGAGGGGCGCGCGGTCGTCCAGCAGCTTGGCCGTGCAGGTCACGTCGCGCTTGACCAGCGAGACTTCGATATAGCGATCAGCCATGCCTCCATAGGAGTGCCCGCCGCCGCTGCGGTCAAGGGTGCACGGCGTGCGTGCGGGGCTTGAAAAGATCGGCATAACTCGGAGGCGGTCGGGTAGCCGCGCGCCCATGGCTCCACCACAGAGAAGCCCCTTCAGACGTCCCGAACCCATACCCCGGCCCGTCCCCGGGCCCACACGCCGGTCGCTGCTCGCGGGGGTGGCGGCGCTCGGCGCGCTGGGCGCCGCAGGATGCAGCCGGGTCGCCACCGCGTCGGACGCCAAGGGCGGTGACCTGCTCGGCCGGCTCCGGGCGGCGGGCGTCGTCCGGCTCGGCATCGCCGGAGAGATCCCCTTCGGCTTCATCGACAAGAACGGCGAACTGACCGGCGAGGCGCCGGAACTGGCCAAGGTGATCTTCAAGCGGCTCGGCGTCGACCGGGTGCAGCCCGTGCCGACCGAGTTCGGTTCCCTCATCCCGGGCCTGAACTCCCAGCAGTTCGACGTCGTGGCCGCCGGGATGTACGTGAACCCCGAGCGCTGCGAGCAGGTCATCTTCGCCGACCCCGACTACCAGATGCTCGACGCGTTCATCGTGCGCAAGGGGAACCCGAAGGGGTTGCGCAGCTACCAGGACGTCGTGGAGAAGAAGGCGAAGTTCGCCACCGGGACCGGCTACGCCGAGATCCAGTACGCCGTGGACGCCGGGTACGAGGAGAGCGACATCCTCATCGTCCCGGACCAGGTGGCGGGGCTGAACGCCGTCGAGGCGGGGCGCGTGGACGTGTTCGCCGGCACGGCGCTCACCGTGCGCGAGGTGGTGAAGAAGTCCGCCAAGGCGGAGGCCACCGATCCGTTCAAGCCGATCGTCGACGGCAAGCCGCACGTCGACGGAGGCGCCTTCGCGTTCCGGCCGACCGAGACGAAACTGCGCGACGCCTTCAACGTGGAGCTGCGCAAGCTCAAGAAGAGCGGCGAACTGCTCCGCATCCTCAAGCCGTTCGGTTTCACCGAGGCCGAGATGACGGATCTGACCGCGAAGGAGCTCTGCGGCGGATGACCTCGGGACTCTGGGAACTCGTACTCAAGGGCGTCTGGGTCACGGTCCAGCTGCTCGTCTGCAGCGCCCTGCTGGCCGCCGCGGTGTCCTTCGCCGTCGGCGTCGCGCGCACCCACCGGCTGTGGATCGTCCGCTTCCTCGCGGGCGTCTACACGGAGGTGTTCCGCGGCACCTCGGCGCTGGTCATGATCTTCTGGGTGTACTTCGTACTGCCCATCGCCTTCGGCTGGCAGCTCGTGCCGCTGTGGGCGGGCACCCTGGCGCTGGGCCTGACCTACGGCGCGTACGGCTCCGAGATCGTGCGCGGCGCGCTGAACGCGGTCGACCCGGCGCAGAAGGAGGGCGGGATCGCGCTCAGCTTCACGCCCTGGCAGCGGCTGCGGCTGATCCTGCTGCCGCAGGCCGTGCCGGAGATGATCCCGCCGTTCTCCAACCTGCTGGTCGAACTGCTCAAGGGCACCGCCCTGGTGTCCATCATGGGCATGGGCGACCTGGCGTTCAGCGGCAACCTGGTGCGCCTGGCGCTCCAGGAGAGCGCGGAGATCTACACGATCGTGCTGCTGATCTACTTCGTGATCGCCTTCGCGCTGACCCGCGGTATGCGCGGCCTGGAGCGCAAGCTGAAGGCCGGCACCGGTAAGCCCGTCGGGAGCACGCCCGACCAGGAGCTGGACCGTCCGAAGACGACGGGGATCGGAGGTGCCGTCGCATGAAGTGGGACTGGAGCGCTGTCAGCGGCTTCATGCCGCATTTCTGGGACGGTCTGCTGGTCACTGTGCAGATCCTGGCCCTCGGTTCGCTGATCTCGTTCGCGCTGGGCCTGGTGTGGGCGCTGCTGATGCGGGTGCCCTCGCGCTGGGTGACCTGGCCGGTCGGCGTGGTCACGGAGTTCGTCCGCAACACCCCGCTGCTGGTGCAGCTGTTCTTCCTCTTCTACGTGCTGCCCGAGTGGGGTCTGACCTTCTCGGCGCTGACCACCGGTGTCTTCGCGATCGGACTGCACTACTCGACGTACACGATGCAGGTCTACCGGGCCGGCATCGAGGCCGTGCCGGCCGGCCAGTGGGAGGCGGCGACGGCACTGAACCTGCCGCTGCGCCGGACGTGGACCGCGGTGATCCTGCCGCAGGCGGTGCGCCGCGTCGTCCCGGCACTCGGCAACTACGTCATCTCCATGCTCAAGGACACGCCGATGGTCATGGCGATCACCGTGCTGGAGATGCTCGGCCAGGCGCGCCTGTACTCGCAGGAGCACTTCCAGTTCACCGAGCCCCTGACGGTGATCGGCGTGGCCTTCATCGTCATGTCCTACCTGGCCTCCCTTGCCCTGCGAGCCTTGGAGCGACGCCTTGCCCACTGACACTCTCCCCCAGCCCGAGACCAATCCGGAGAAGGACCCCGCCGGCAGCGCGGGCGAGCTGATCCGGCTGGAGCAGGTCACCAAGCGGTTCGGGAACAACACGGTCCTGGACCACCTGGACTTCTCGGTCGACGCCGGCAAGCACGTCACCCTGATCGGGCCGTCCGGGTCCGGCAAGACGACGATCCTCCGGCTGCTGATGACCCTGCTCAAGCCCGACGAGGGCACGATCACGGTCGACGGGCAGCAGCTGTTCCCGGCCTCCGACAAGCAGGTCCGTGAGGTCCGCAAGAAGATCGGGATGGTGTTCCAGCAGTTCAACCTGTTCCCGAACATGACGGTGCTGCGGAACATCACCGAGGCGCCGGTCACCGTCCTCGGCCTGTCGAAGGACGAGGCCGTGGAGCGGGCCAAGGGCCTGCTCGACCTGGTGGGCCTGGCCGACAAGTGCGACGCCCACCCGGCCCAGCTCTCCGGCGGCCAGCAGCAGCGGGTGGCGATCGCCCGGGCTCTGGCGATGCGCCCGCAGGTGCTGCTGCTGGACGAGGTGACCTCCGCGCTCGACCCCGAGCTGGTCGCGGGAGTCCTCGACGTCCTCAGGGACATCGCCCGCTCCACCGACATCACGATGCTGTGTGTGACCCACGAGATGAACTTCGCCCGGGACATCTCCGACCAGGTACTGATGTTCGACCACGGCCGGATCATCGAGTCGGGCACACCCGAAAAGATCTTCAGTGACCCGGAGCTGGACCGGACACGGGAGTTCCTCAGCGCAGTGCTGTGACTACGGCACGTGAGCAGGCCGAACGCCCGGCCTGTCGACCGGGACCCGACTGGGGCATGCTTCTGGCACATGCCAGAGTGCCATTGCCCCAGTCCGGGGCCCCGGGAATCTTGCCGACCCCCGCTCCTGACAAGCCCCTTGCCGGTTAACCTGACAGAGGTTCACTGACCGGATTACGGCCCAACAGCAAGCGCAGGGGGAGACCACCGTGGCGCTGAAGCACGAGCCGACCACCCCGTACCACTCGGCCCAGGAAGCCCTGCGCGTCCTCGACACGGTGGCGCGCGGCACCAGCGGTGTCACCGACGCCGAGATAGCCCTGCACACCCGCGTCGCGCCGGAGCGGCTGACCGCGCTCCTGCGCATGCTGCGCCGCGAGGGCTACATCGAGCAGATCTCCGACGGCGCCTACGTCACGGGCGAGACCCTGGCCCGCCTCGGCTCCGCCCACCACCGCGACCAGGCACTGCGCGACAAGCTCCAGCGCACCCTGGACCGGCTGCGGGACTCGGTCGGCGCCGCGGTCTACATGAGCCGGTACATCGACGGCGAGATCAGCGTCACCCACTACGCCGACAGCCCCTCCACGCCCGCGGTCAACGAGTGGGTCGACTTCCGCTCCTCGGCCCACGCCACCGCCATCGGCAAGAGCCTGCTCACCCAGCTCGACCACGCCGGCCGCCGCGACCACCTCGCCCGGCACAGGATGGCCCGCCTCACCTCGCGCACCATCACCAGCGACCGGCTGCTGCTCTCCCGCCTGGAGGCGCAGCCGCCCACCGTCCCCGTCCTGGACCTGCAGGAGTACGCGATCGGCACCGTCTGCGCGGCCGTCCCGATCACGGCCGGCTCCTCCGTCGGCTGCCTGGCTCTGTCCCTCCCGGTCGAGCACGCCCACCGCCTGCGCCAGGCCGCGGACACCCTCAACCGTCACGCCGCACCGGTGCTGCTCTCGCTGGCGATCTAGGGGGCTTCTGATCCCCGTGCCGGGTGGTCAAAAGCACCCCCCGGCATTGGGTAGTATTTTCCCCGTCGCCCGCCGCGGAACACGATTCCGATGGCAGGCGGGAGTCATGCGCCGCTAGCTCAGTTGGTTAGAGCAGCTGACTCTTAATCAGCGGGTCCGGGGTTCGAGTCCCTGGCGGCGCACGGATGAGGGGCCTCTCGTGGGAGCGAGGGGCCCCTCAGCGCGTCTCCGGTCCCCCTCGGTCAGCCTGCGGTACGCCCGCTCACCGGGCGGCCGCCACCACACGGGGCCGGCGCACTCCACCCCCTCCCCGCGCAGCTCCGCCCGGCGGATCTTGTTCGTCGCCGTCACCGGCATCCGCTCCACGACCCGTACGAACCGGGGCGCCATCTTCGTCCCCAGATCGGGCTGGGCGGCGAGGAACGCCGCGAAGCTCTCCGGATCGAACGACCCGGCGATCGTGGCCATCACCTGGTCCCCGGTCACCGGGTCCGGCACGGCGTACACACAGACCGCCTCCGCCCCCTCGTACCGCGCGAGGATGTTCTCGATCATCGCCGCGGCCAGGTTCTCCCCGTCCACGCGGAGGCGGTCGTCGGTGCGGCCGGCGAAGTAGAGGTAGCCGTCGGTGTCGCGGTAGAAGAGGTCGCCCGTCCAGTACCAGCCTCCCGCACAGCGTTCCGCCTCGGCCGGAGGGTTGCGCCAGTAGCCCTCGAAGGGGCTGGGCCCCTGGTTGACGAGCTCGCCGATCGCCTCGTCCCCGTTGAGCAGCCGTCCCGCCCCGTCGAAGACGGCCGCCTCGCACTCCGCGCGGGTCTCCCGGTCGAGGACGACGAGCCCGGGTGCGGCCCGGCCGACCGCGCCCGGCGGTGTGCCCGGGGTCCACGTGACCGCCGCCCCGCCCTCGGACGAGCCGTAGCCCTCCACCAGCCGCACCCCGAAGCGCCGCTGGAAGGCGGCCGCGTCCACCGCGCCCGCCTCCGTGCCGAAGCCCAGCCGCAGGGAGTGGTCGCGGTCGTCCGGCCGCGGGCCGGTGGCCAGGACGTACTGGATCGCCCGGCCCACGTACGTGAAGTACGTCGCCCCGTAGCGGCGTACGTCCGGCAGGAACGCGGACGCCGAGAAGCGGCGGCGCAGCGCCACCGCCGCGCCGGTCACCAGTGCGGGTGCCCAGTCGGCGATCACCGCGTTGCCGTGGAACATCGGCATGCAGACGTAGTGGACGTCGTCCCGGGTGAGGGAGAACTGGTCCGCCAGGGAGCGGCCGGCTGCTGTCAGCCGTCCTTGAGAGCAGAGCGCGGCCTTGGGGGCGCCGGTCGAGCCGGAGGTGAAGCAGAGCAGGAAACGGTCGCCGGGGGTGGCGCTGCGAGGGTCGGGGCGGGCGTCGGCGTAGGGGGTGAGGAGCTCGGTGTACTCCGGGGTGTCCGTCACCAGCAGGCGGACTCCCGGCAGGTCCAGGCCTGTGAGCAGCGGCAGGTGGGCCCGTTCGGTGATCAGGACGCGGCACTCGGTGTGGAGGATGTCGCGGGCGAGCTCGGCCCCGCGCCGGGTGGGGTTGATCCCGGCGACGGCCGCCCCGGCCAGGGCCGCGGCGCCCAGCCAGAGCGGGAACTCGGGGGTGTTGCCGAGCAGTACCCCGAGGTGGGGTTCGGCGGCCGGCGGCAGGAGGTCCGTGAGGAGTGCCGCCCGGGCCGCGGCGCCCGCCGCCACCTCGTGGTGCGTGAGGCTCCGGTCCTCGTACCGCAGGCCGGGGCGGTGGTCGCCCCACCGGGCGGCGATGAGTTCCGCGACCGTGCTCGCCCTGGAGTCCATGGGCAGGCACGGTAGTTGACGTACCGTCAGATGTGGAGCGCTACGGCTGCGGGAAGTCGCCCGCGGCGGAGAACATCGCGTATGTCACCACCATGAAGCCGACGGCGAAGAGGATGAACGTGCCGAGGAAGGCGAGCAGGCATCCCGTGCCCGCGGCGAGCTTCCCGTGCGCCGGGGGCCTGGCCGTGGCGTGCTCCGGGCGGTCCGCCGGGTAGTGCACGGTGACGATGTCGCCCTCGAGGACCGTCCCCGGCCCGCCCTGCTCCTCGAAGCGGACGCCGCGGCCGTCGCGCGTGGTGAACTCGTACACGTGGTGCAGCGTGGTGCGCACCATGGTGTCGCCGCCCCCACTCGTCGTGATGTACGTCCGCAGGCAGCGGGCCTCGGCGGTCAGGCCGCTGTTCCAGGCGCGGCTGACCCGCACGGAGCGCCGGATCACCACGACCACGGCACAGGAGGCGACCGCGATCATGAGCGTGGGCACGATGTAGAACAAGATCTCCATGAGCTCCCCCGAGGCCCTGGGCGGCCTTCGAGCGGCCGGTGTGGCAGGAACCTACCCACACCGGCCGCACCGGTGACTCAAGGGAAGCTCAGAGGTTCGGAAGGGTTCAGAAGGTGACGTCCGAACAGGCGTAGAACGCGTTGGCCGTGTCGGCGATCGTCCACACGGCCACGATGACGTGCCGGCCGCTGAGCCCGGTCGGCAGCCTGCCGCTGTGGGAGAGCGTGGACGGCGGGCGCTGCCCGTTGTACGGCACCGTGAAGAACGGCGTGAGGTTGAGGTCGGACCGGGCCAGGTTGTGGTTCTGGTTCCAGCCCGGCTTGGTGACGTAGTACTTGAAGTCGGTCGTGGCGTGCATGGCCGTGAACTGCCAGCGGAACGTGTAGTTCTGCCCGCCCGTCACCTTGGTGGCCGGCCAGGCGCCGCCGGACGGGGTCCGCGGTGCGCTGAGCTGACCGAACTGGCCGAGTCCTGCGTTGCAGATCTGCCCGTCGGCGGGGCCGGAGGCCGGGAAGCCCTTCGGGCCCTCGACGCTCTGCGGTTCCCACTGGATGGATCCGCAGTTGGTCACGGTGCCGTTCTGGCAGAGCTTCTGCCGGCTGATGGGGAGGTCGGTGTAGCCGTGGCCGCTGGCACCGCCGGAGGAGAGCACGAGAGCTCCGGTCGTGGCCAGTCCCACCGCGGCTGCGGACACCTTGGTCCTGGTTCGCATGCTGCCGCTCCTGGTGAACGTGGGGGAGGTTCGATGAGGCGTGCATGTAGGTCTAGACCAAGTTCGAGATTATGGCCGTTAGTTGAACATGTCCATACCAATCACGGGGCTGTTTCTCCCCGGCCGGCGCAGAACGCCACCGTCAGGTCCTTCACCAGCACCTTCCGCTCGTAGTCGTCGAGTTCGACCAGCCCCCGCGTCGTCAGCCGGGTCACCGTGTCCTCCACCGAGTCCACGACCGAGGAGAGCACGCTCGCCCGGTGCCGGGCGTCCAGCTGCGCGATCCGGCGGCGGTGCATCGCGGCGGCGATCTCGGGGGCGTACTCCACGCGGACCGGCTGCACGGAGAACACCTCCAGGCCGACCGGGGCGGCGTCCGCCGCCACCAGGCCGGTCAGCGCCTCGGCCGCGGCGTCCCCGGCGCCCCGCGGCCCGCCCGGCATCTCCACCGGCACCCGGGCCAGCGCCGCCTCGACGCACTCCCGCAGATACGTCTCATGGTCCTCCACGCCCAGCACGGCCCGGGCGGTGTCCCGCACCCGCCACACCACCAGGACGACCACCCGCAGCGCGACGCCGCTCCCGTCGGCCGCGGGCAGGGGCTCACTGCGCCAGTGCCGCAGGCGTACGTCCACCCGGCGGCGCAGCAGCAGCGGGTTGACCCACAGCAGGCCGGAGCGCCGGACCGTTCCCCGGTAGCGGCCGAACAGGCCCAGCACCCAGGCCCGCCCGGTGCGGCCCCGGGCCAGCCCGCCGAACCCGAACAGCCCGAGCGCCCCGGCGCCCGCGTACGCCGCCCACTGGGCGGGGCCGAGCCCGGCCCCGGTGTACGCGGGCAGCCGCAGCGCCTCCAGTACCAGCGGCGGCAGCACCCCGGCCCACCAGGACGTGGCCACGCACCCGGCCCCGCCACAGGCACCGGCCAGTACGCCCACCGCGCCGGGCAGCACCCGCGCGGGCCGCTCCACGAGGCCGGGGTCCGTCTCGGGCACCGGGCGCTTCGGGGCGGCCGCCGGGCGCCTGAGGCGCGGCTGCTCCCCCGTGCCCTGCCTGCGGCCGACGACCGCCGGCTTCACCGGCACCGGCGCGGGGTCGGGGTCGTCACGGAACAGCAGATGGACGGGGATCTCGGTGGTGGACTCGTTCTGGATGAGCCGGGCGGACCGGGCCGGTCCGTCGGCCGGCCCGTCGGACTCGGACGTGTGGGAAGTGGTCGTACTCATGCGTGCCTCCAGCCTCCGCGCCAGATGCGTCACAACGGTGGTCCGGATACGGACCCCTCGGGGCCGACCGGGATTCGGGGCCCGCCCGGAGGGGGCCGAAGGGGCTTTGGAGCCCTCCACTAAGGAGGCCTTCGAGCCCCGCGAGAGGGGGGTGCCTCGGTGTTCTACGAGAAGAGGCGCCGCCAGGTTTCCGGGCCCGGGTAGCCGTCCGCCGCGCCGCCCCGCCAGCCCTGGGTGCGCTGGAAGGCCTCGACGCCACGCCGGTCCGCCTCGCTCCAGGCCGGTCCCGGTCCGGTCCGGTAGAACCTGCCGAACCCCTTCCGCACGAGCTGCTCGCCCAGCCGGGTGACATAGGGGTTGTTCGCGCCGGGGCGGAACATCGCCCGCCCCGGGTAGCCGGGGACGCCGTGGGAGGCGGGCGGCGGACCGGTCACGTCGTCCTTCACGTCCTCGCCCTGGCCGGTGACCAGCAGCTCCCAGGTGCGCGCATCGGGCAGCCCGTCGGCCTCCACGCCGGTCCAGCCCTGGGCGAGCTGGAACGCCCGGGTCGCCCGCCGGTCGGCGCCGGTCCAGCGCGGCCCCGGGCCCGAGACGTACACGCTGCCGGCACCGCGATCGACGAGCATGCGGCCGAGCTGCGTGACGTACTCGTTGTTCGCCCCGGGGCCGAAGTACACCGCTCCCGGGTACGGCGTGGAGGCCGGGGCACCCGCCTGGCCGCCGTCCTTGCCGGGGGCCGGCTCCTGCGCGGTGACGCCCTTGTAGCGGTAGGGCACGTACCGGCTGGAGTTGTCCCAGTAGGCGTAGGGGGTGGACTGCCGGCGGGTGTGCGGGGGCGTCTGCTCGTAGGCGGTGTAGTGGGTGTGTGAGCTGTCCGTCCAGCCGCCGAAAATGGTGACGTGCGAACCCTTCTCGGGGTCGGACGCATTGTGGAACAGCAGAATGTCGCCCGGCTGGAGTTCCTTCTTGGAAATCTTCTCCCCGTACGCCGCGAGACTGCCCGTCCATTCGTTCCGGGGCAGCCGCCAGGCCATCGACACATAGCCGGAGCAGTCCTGCCGATAACCGTCGGACCAGTAGGCGCTCATGCTGTACGGCACCTTCGCCGCGACCCAGGTTTTGGCCCTGTTGATGATCTCCGTGCGCGTGATGGCGCTGGCCTCGGGGGCGACGGAGGACTCCGTCTGGCTGCCCGCGGGACCGTGCAGCGGAGACATGGCACCCTGCGGGGTGTCAGGCTCGTCACCTGCGGGAACACCCGGGCGGTGCGGGGCATGGGGGGCCGCTGCGGCCGGTACGGCGTGGCCCGCGCCGAGGGCGGCGGAGGCCGCGGCGGCCAGGGCGAGGGCCCGGTGCGCCGCCGGGTGGGCGCCGGCGCGGCCGGACCAGGAATGCGGGAGGGCGCGGCGCCAGTGGACGCATCCCGGGCAGTCGCAGTCGCTCGCGGGGTCGATTTCCTCGAATACCGGCGACTCCATGCGATTCCCCTCACACTTCCGGCGGAAAATACGGCGCCCGGGCACCGGAGGGGCGCGCGTGGCCAGTTTCGCAACTGTCTTCCGCACGCGCATGCTGACGGTCCGAATGATGTACACGGCCGCCTTGCCGGGGTCCCGTGCGCCCGGGAGGTGGTCAGGAGCACCTCCGGGCGTCCTGTAGGGTTACGACGTCAGCAGGCGCCGCTAGCTCAGTTGGTTAGAGCAGCTGACTCTTAATCAGCGGGTCCGGGGTTCGAGTCCCTGGCGGCGCACGTTGCCGGTGGCGGTTTGTGTTCGCGGAGACGCGAACACAAACCGCCACTGTTGTTTCCACGCGGCTCGCGCGGCGGGTGCTTCCGCCGCCCACACCCTCTTCGAGCTCTTCATCGACCGCCGGCCGGCCTGCGGGTCATCGCTGCGGCTCCCGCGGGCGGGACCTCGTTGAACTGAACGCCCTCGTCGGCCGTAAGGAAGAGCAGGCAGCGCGGGGAGCCGCCCCCGCCGGGACCGACCGCGATCCGATGCGGGCGGAGGAGACCATGAGAGAGCACTTCGGCACTCTTCGCGCCCGTCTACCGGCAACGTCTCCACACGGCCCCCACACGCGTCACAATGAACGCCTATGACCGTAACCAACGTGTTTCGCGTCTTGCGATCATGATGAGCGCCGTAGAATCTTGGCTTTCCGGTTTTACAGGATGCCGCGATTACACGGCAGTTGGGGGGATTCGGAGCCGGTTGCGCGCCGGGCGGGGATAGGGGCCCCGTTCATGAACCGATGCCGTGGGGGGCATCATGCAACCGGAAGGTCGCATTACCGTGTCTATAGGGTGTGGATGACGTGGTGACTGCGATCCACCACTGATACGTCTGTGAAGGTCGAGGGGGACCAGCAGCAGGCGGTAGGAAGCTACGAAACACGCGGCTGTCCGCGTGTGGGGGGATGATTCATGACGTCGAGGCCCACGGGTGCCCGGCAGGAGAACGACCCGTCCCAGACCACCCAGCTGAGGGTGCCGGCTCACCGGATGAGCACGACGGGGACGTTCCGGCGGATCAAGAAGACGCTGCCGAGATACGACTACGAGCACTACAGCCGGCTCGCCGGTCCCCTCACCCAGCCGGATCCGAACAAGCCGTACAAGGTGCAGTACCGCTCGCTCATCTCGCAGGAGCCGCACCGCATCCGCGTCGCCCTGATGCTGGCCGCGGCCCCGGTGCTGTCCCTGGTCCTGCTGTTCTGGCTGCTCCAGCCCGAGCACTGGACCGAGCGCGACTACCCGGCCTTCGACTGGCTGCCCGCGCTGGACATGGTCATGCTCGTCTCGATCGGCCTGATCGAGTTCTTCCGCTGCATGAACGTGCTGTCGAACGCGCACGCCACGCTGGTGGCCCGCGACCCTGTCCCGGTGGTGCCCGAGACCGGCACGAGAGTGGCCTTCCTCACCTCCTTCGTGCCCGGCAAGGAGCCGCTGGAGATGGTGACGAAGACCCTGGAGGCGGCCGTCCGGATCCGCCACCGGGGCCTGATGCACGTATGGCTGCTCGACGAGGGCGACGACCCCGATGTGAAGGCGGTCTGCGAGCGGCTCGGCGTGCACCACTTCTCCCGCAAGGGCGTCGCCAAGTGGAACCAGGCCAAGGGCCCGCACCGCGCCAAGACCAAGCACGGCAACTACAACGCCTGGCTCGAGGCGCACGGCGACGACTACGACTTCTTCGCCTCGGTCGACACCGACCACGTGCCGCTGCCCAACTACCTGGAGCGGATGCTCGGCTTCTTCCGCGACCCGGACGTCGGCTTCGTCATCGGCCCGCAGGTCTACGGCAACTACGACAACCCCATCACCAAGGCCGCCGAGTCGCAGCAGTTCCTCTTCCACGCGCTGATCCAGCGCGCCGGCAACCGCTACGGCTCGCCGATGTTCGTCGGCACGTCCAACGCCGTGCGCATCAAGGCGCTGAAGCAGATCGGCGGTCTGTACGACTCGATCACCGAGGACATGGCGACCGGCTTCGAGATGCACCGCCACAAGAACCCGGCGACGGGGAAGAAGTGGCGCTCGGTGTACACGCCGGACGTGCTCGCGGTCGGTGAGGGCCCGAGCGCCTGGACGGACTTCTTCACCCAGCAGATGCGCTGGTCGCGCGGGACGTACGAGACGATCCTGGGGCAGTACTGGAAGGGCTGGTACTCGCTGCCGCCGAGCAAGCTCTTCAATTACACGATGATGATCATCTTCTACCCGATGTCGGCCCTCAACTGGATCCTGGCGGCGCTGAGCTGCTGCCTGTTCCTGGGCCTGGGCGCCTCGGGTGTGAACATCGACCCGGCCGTGTGGCTGATGCTCTACGGCAACGCCTCCGCCCTGCAGATCGGGCTGTACGTCTGGAACCGCCGGCACAACGTCTCGCCGCACGAGCCGGAGGGCTCCGGCGGGGTGGCCGGCATGGTGATGTCCGCGCTGTCGGCGCCGCTGTACGCCAAGGCGCTGATCGACGCCGTGCTGCGGCGCAAGAGCAAGTTCGTGGTGACGCCCAAGGGCGACTCGGCGAGCCCGGACCGCTGGTTCGGCACGTTCCGCTACCACTGGTACTTCGTCGCGATCTTCGGTGGGTCGATCACGGCCGGCTTCGTCTTCGGTCACTCCCACCCCGCGATGATCATCTGGGCGACGTTCGCGCTGCTGATCACCGCCTCGCCGGTGTTCGCCTGGCGCTGGCAGCTGCGGCAGGACGCCAAGAAGCCCGCCGCCCCCGCCTCCGGAGAGCCGCAGGACCCTGCGGGACCGCCGCGGACGCAGCCGCTGCCCATCCCGCAGCAGCCGTCGGGCCACACCCCGCAGCGCAAGCCCTCGTGGGCCGCCACCCCGGGCGCACACGGGGAGGTCGGGGGATCCGACCAGACCATGCAGATCGCCCTTGGTGGACTTGGGGGACGTAAGGAATGAACGACCGTGCAGGCCGCCGCCGGGCCCGTCGACTCGCGATCGGCACGGCGGTGGTACTCGCGCTGGCCGGGATGAACGGGCCGTGGCTCTACCGCTTCAGCACCGAGAAATACCACCAGTACACAATCAACAAGCCGGAGTACAAGGCCGCCAACGGCAAGTGGGAGATAGTCGACTTCCCCGAGGAGTACCGGCAGAACACGATCCACGCGGCGCTGCTGCGCACCGGTAAGGTGCTGCTCGTCGCGGGGTCCGGCAACAACCAGGACAACTTCGACGCGAAGAAGTTCGACACCCGGATCTGGGATCCGGTCAGGGGCACCATCAAGAAGGTGCCCACGCCGGCCGACCTGTTCTGCACCGGCCACACCCAGCTCGCCAACGGCAATCTGCTGATCGCGGGCGGCACCAAGCGCTACGAGAAGCTCCAGGGTGACGTCACCAAGGCCGGCGGCCTGATGATCGTCCACAACGAGAACCCGGACGCGCCGATCACCCTGCCCGCGGGCACCACGTTCACCGGCAAGAAGAACGGCAAGACCTTCGTCTCCAAGGACCCGGTCCTCGTGCCGCGCGCCAAGAAGGTCTTCGACAAGGCGACCGGCAGGTTCCTGCGCAACGACCCCGGTCTCGGCCGGATCTACGTCGAGGCGCAGAAGCGGGGCAAGAAGTTCGAGACGGGCACGCAGGACAACTACCGCGTGCACGGCCTGAAGGGCGCCGACGCCAAGAACACCTACGGCATCGCCCAGAAGCTCGCCCTCGACAAGAAGGACTTCCAGGGCATCCGGGACGCCTTCGAGTTCGACCCGGTCGCCGAGAAGTACATCAAGGTCGACCCGATGAAGGAGGCCCGCTGGTACCCGACGCTCACCACCCTGAGCGACGGGAAGATCCTCAGCGTCTCCGGCCTCGACGACATCGGCCAGCTGGTCCCCGGCAAGAACGAGGTCTTCGACCCGAAGACGAAGAAGTGGACCTACACCGGCAAGGTTCGGCAGTTCCCGACCTACCCGGCGCTGTTCCTCATGCAGAACGGCAAGGTCTTCTACTCGGGGTCCAACGCGGGCTACGGGCCGGACAACGTGGGCCGTGAGCCGGGCGTGTGGGACGTCGACACCAACAAGTTCTCGAAGATCCCCGGCCTGAGCGACCCCACCCTGATGGAGACGTCGGGCACGGTGCTGCTGCCGCCGGCGCAGGACGAGAAGTACATGGTGGTCGGCGGCGGCGGTGTCGGCGAGTCCGAGAAGTCCAGCGAGAAGACCCGGATCGTCGACCTGAAGAAGCCGAACCCGCGCTTCGTGGACGGCCCGTCCCTGGACAAGGGCACCCGCTACCCGAACGCCTCGGTCCTGCCCGACGACAGCGTGCTGATCTCCGGCGGCTCGGAGGACTACCGCGGCCGCGGCGACTCCAACATCTTCGAGGCGCGGCTCTACGACGCGGAGAAGAACGAGCTGCGGCGGGTCGCCGACCCGCTGGTCGGCCGCAACTACCACTCCGGGTCGATCCTGCTGCCCGACGGCCGCGTCATGGTCTTCGGCTCCGACTCGCTGTACGCCGACAAGGCCAACACCAAGCCGGGCGTGTTCGAGCAGCGCATCGAGATCTACACGCCGCCCTACCTGTACGGCGACAAGGACCGGCCCGCGCTGTCGGGCGGTCCGCAGACCATCGAGCGGGGCTCCACGGGGACGTTCACCTCGTCGGACGCGGCGAAGGTCAAGAAGGTCCGGCTGATCCGGCCGAGCGCCGCCACGCATGTCACGGACATCGACCAGCGGTCGATCGCCCTGGACTTCAAGGCGTCCGGCGACAAGCTGACGGTGACCGTGCCGAAGAACCGCAACCTGGTCCAGGCGGGCTGGTACATGCTGTTCGTGACGGACGCCGACGGCACGCCGAGCAAGGCGCAGTGGGTCAAGGTGCCCTGACCGCCGACGGCACGACGAAGGGGCGCCCTCCGCGAGGAGGGCGCCCCTTGTCCTTGGGCCGGTGCGTCAGCCGCCCGGGCCGGGCCGGGTCAGGCGGTGGCCCTCGCCAGCTTCAGCGCGTAGTCGGCCCACCACTGGCCGGCCTTCGGGCCGCCCTTGCACTCGCCGTCGGACTCGCCCGGCCGCTTCACCCACAGGTAGGCGTCGACCAGCGGGTCCGCCGTCTTCGTCGTCGGGGTCTCGCCCAGGGAGCGGCCCGGCGGGTTGCACCAGCGCTCGTCGGGCTTGCCGTCGCTGTAAGGGCCCTTGCCGTTGCGGCTGGTGTCGATGACGAAGTGCTTGCCGCCGACCTTGGCGGAGAGCTGCTTGCCGTAGGCGATGGAGTCCTCGGTGGAGTAGAAGTTGGAGACGTTGACCGCGAAGCCGTCGGCCTGGGCGATGCCCGCGCGGTTCAGGGATTCGAAGATCTGGTCGGGTTTCTGCCAGCCGGCGTTGCCCGCGTCCAGGTAGACCTTCGTGTGCTTCAGCGACGTCAGCTTGGCGACGGCGCCCTTGAGGAGGTCGTAGCGCTCCTCGTGGAACTGCTCCGGGGTGCAGCCGTCGACCAGGTGGAGCAGGGCGTCCGGCTCCAGGACGACCGTGGCGGGCCGGTCGCCGATGCCCTCGGCGACGCCGTCGATCCAGTCCCGGTAGGCGTTGCCGTCGGCGGCGCCGCCCTGCGAGTACTGGCCGCAGTCGCGGTGCGGGATGTTGTAGAGGACGAGCAGGGCCGTGCGGCCGGCCTTGCCTGCGGCCTCGGTGAAGCCCCGGACCTGCTCCTGCGGGTCGTCCGGGACGACCCACTCGGCGACCGGCTGCTCGGCGATCTTGCGGATCTGCTCGGCGTCCTGCTTCTTGCCGGACTTCTCCAGGGCCGCGACCTCCCGGGCCGCCGTCCCGTCAGGATTGACCCAGAAGGGGGCCTTTTCCTTGGGCTGTTGGGTGATCCCGGCGCCCGCGTCGCCGCGCTCGTCCGATCCGTCTCCTCCGTCGGAGGAGGAACACCCCGTCACCAGCAGTGCCGCCCCCAGCACCACTGCGGACATCCGCCTCCCGGCGAACGCCCCGGCCCCCCTGCTGCCGTACATCCAACTCCCCCTTGGGTGCACCGTTCCAAGTCTCAATCCTGACATACGTCCCGCGACGCCCACGAGGCGAACCCGTCGGCGCGATGACGCAGCGCCACCGCGGAGGGACGTGATGTGATCCGGCCGCCGGGCCGGGGCGGCCCTTCGGTCCTGAAGCCTCCACAGCACATGCCCGGCCTCCGGCCGGAGATTCACCCACCGTGGCCGCCGTGTCCTGCCGCGCGGCTCACCGGGTCGCTACGGGCCGGTTCCCGTCAGGTACGCCGAGACGACCACGTTCGCCGTGTAGCTGCGGGTCGTACGGTCGAAGCTGCCGCCGCAGGTGATCAGACGCAGCTCCGCCCGCCCCGACTCGCGGGGGCCGTACGCCTGGTGGGCGTCGAAGCGGTCGCGGGTGAGGACCTGGACGGACTCGACCGTGAACTCGGCGATCCTGGCGTCGGCCCGGACCACCCGGATCGTCTGGCCCGGCCGCATGGCACTGACCTTGTAGAAGACGGCAGGCCGGGACTCGGTGTCGGCATGACCGACCATCAGCGCGGTACCGGGCGCCCCGGGTGCGACCCCGCCGGCGTACCAGCCGACCACGCCCGGCTGGTCGTACGGCGGCGGATCGAGCGCCCCGCGTGCGTCGAGACCGCGCGCGACCACGGGTGCCTGGACGCCGAGGCCGGGAATGTCGACCCGCTGCGGCAGCGCGTCGCCCAGCGGGCGGTGCTCCGGCGGCAGCTTGATGTCCGGGGGCCGTCCGGCCGCCGCCATGTCACCCGTGGCGGGTGCCGCGATGCCGTGCCGCATCTCCGTGACCTCGCGGCCCCACAGCCACAGTCCGAGCAGCAGCACGACCCAGGCCATGCCGGTCAGCAGACGGCCGGTACCCGGGAAACGTCTCTGTACGTGATCGCGCTCGTCCATGGTCAGTCCGTCCCGCGGCCCCGGCGGGCCCCGCGCAGCGCGAGGACCACCGCGGCGGCCGCCCCGGCGAGCACGAGTCCGGTCACCCCCTGTGCCGTACCGGGACCGGCGCCGCGCCCCTCGGCGGCGAGGGAGTCGGCGGCACCGCCACCACCCGCCCGGACGGGGGCGACGGGCGAGGCGGGCGCGCCGGGCCGGTGAGAGGAGAGCGCCTCCTCCTCGTCGGTGCCGGGTGCGGACGGCTGCCCGCCCTTGCCGGGCACGGCGGGCTGTCCGCCCTTCCCGGGGGCGGGGGGCTGCCCGCCCTTGCCGGGGGCGGGTGGCCGGCCACCGGCCCCGGGCACCACGGCGGGCGGGGCGCCTGGCACGGCAGCCCGCGGGGCCCCGGACTGTCCCGCCCCATGTCCCGGTTGGCGGTCCTGGACGGTGAACGTGCCGGTCCGCCGCGTGGCACCGCAGGTGACCCGCACGGCGTACGAACCCGCCTTGAGGGTGGAGCGGACGCGGCTGTCGCCGACGAGCTCGCCGGCGCCGGCGAGAGTGAGCCGCGCGTCCGCGACGAACGCCGCGGAGGCGGCCACCGCCGTCCGCTGGGCGCAGCCGGTCACGCGGAGCGTGACGTCACTGCCGGGGGCGGGGCGCGCCGGGGTCACCGACACGCTCCCCGTGTCCGCCGCGTACGCCGCCGGTGCGAGGGCGACGACGGCCAGGACGCTCGTACAGACAGTGACTCTCAGGGAACCCATCGTGAACCTCCAGACGCCTGGAGCCTCCCCCGCCCGGTGGGCCGCCGCATCCTCAGGGACGCGGCGGCTGCGCCGTACGGGTGACCGAGGGTTTGAGCCCCGCCCGCCTACCGGGCCCGGGGTGTCAGACCCGGTCGACGAGGTCCGCGATCGAGTCCACGACCTGCGAGGGCCGGTACGGGAAGTCCTCGACCTGTTCGGGCCGGGTCAGGCCGGTGAGCACGAGGAACGTCTGCATCCCGGCCTCCATGCCGGCCAGCACGTCGGTGTCCATACGGTCGCCGATCATCGCGCTGGTCTCGGAGTGCGCCCCGATGGCGTTCAGCCCGGTCCGCATCATCAGCGGGTTGGGCTTGCCCGCGAAGTACGGCTTCTTGCCGGTCGCCTGCGTGATCAGGGCGGCCACGGCGCCGGTCGCGGGCAGCGGGCCCTCGGTGGAGGGCCCGGTCTCGTCGGGGTTGGTGCAGATGAACCGGGCGCCGCCGAGGATGAGCCGCACGGCCTTCGTCATCGCCTCGAAGGAGTACGTGCGGGTCTCGCCGAGGACGACGTAGTCCGGCTCGTGGTCGGTCAGGATGTAGCCGATGTCGTGCAGCGCGGTGGTCAGCCCGGCCTCGCCGATGACGTACGCCGACCCGCCCGGCCGCTGGTCGTCCAGGAACTGGGCGGTGGCCAGGGCCGAGGTCCAGATGCTCTCGATCGGCACCTCCAGGCCCATGCGGCGCAGCCGGGCGTGCAGGTCGCGCGGGGTGTAGATCGAGTTGTTGGTGAGGACCAGGAAGGGCTTCCCGGACTCGCGGAGCTTCTTCAGGAAGGCGTCGGCGCCGGGGATCGGAACGCCCTCGTGGATGAGCACACCGTCCATGTCGGTGAGCCACGATTCGATGGGCTTGCGGTCTGCCATGTGCGGGATCTCCTGCCGTACGCGGTCCAGCGTGCGACCCAGCCTAAACAGTGCCGGGATCTTGCGGAACGCCCCGTGTACGACGTCCCGACTGGCGGGACGGGCCTGGCTACGGTCCTTCCGGTGGGTCTCCGCGGCGGCGGCGTGCGACGAGCAGTGCCGCGCCGCCGGCGAGCAGCAGGACCGCGGAGGCCGCGGCGACCCGGGTGCCGGTGCCGGTGCGGGCCAGTTCCTCCGCGAACGGGAAACGGTCCTCGCGGGGCGGGACGGACGCCTCGGAGTCGGGGCGGGGCTCCCTGTCCGTGTCCGTACCCGTATCCGTATCGGTGTCGGTGCCGGTCCCCGGCTCGCCGGCGTCGATCCGGAACCGGTAGTCGTCCGACTGCCCGACCCAGTCGCCGTCGTCGTCGTGCCGCTGCACGACCGCGGCGTTGGCCGTGACCTCGTTGGGCACGGCGTCCGAGGTGAGCGTGAGCCGCACCTTCACGGTGACGGTGTCGCCCGGTCCGACGGTGAACCCGGCGAAGCCGTCCTCCTCACCGGTGAACGCCCCGACGAGTTCGTCCTCGTCCGTCTTCTCGAAGCGCACGGTGCGGGCGTGCGGCCCGTCGAAGAATTCGAGGCGCGGCTGGGACGGCTCCAGGGCCCGTTCGGCGTCGACGAGCACCACGACGGGGTGGATCCCCGCGCAGGTCCGGTCGGTCGTGTTGGTCAGGTCGACGGAGAAGGTCCCGAACCCACCACCGGCCGTGTAGGAGTCCGGGCCGCCGTGGATGCGGGTGGTGAGCGGGAAGGTGTGATCGTCGGGCGCGGCACAGGCGGGCGCCGGGGCCTCCGCGTGCGCCGAAGGTGCACCGGGAAGCAGGACGGCAGCCGCCGCTGCCGCCGCCAGGCAGAAGTGAGCGGGCGTGCAGAGTCGCATGATGATGTGACATTCCGAGCGGAGGGGCTCACGAGACACCACCACCGCGAACCGGCCCCGAACGGCGGCTCGGATCCGCCCGGTCGGCGGACAGCCGTTCCTGCCGCCCGTCGGACGACGCGCCTTACCGACCCCGGGTCCCAGCCCGTCTCAGACTCCACCCCGCCCGAACACCGGCCCCAGCACCAGCTGAGCCGCCCCCACCGCCACGGCCCCGTCTCCCCCGGCGGTGACGCGTACCGGTACGGCGCCCTGGCCCGTTCGCCGGGCCCGGGCCTCCAGCACCGCGCCGACCCCGCCCGCGAAGGCCTCCGGCGCCGCCGCCACCGTACGGCCGCCGAGCAGGACGACGTCGATGTCGAGGAGCCCGACGAGGTTCGCCGCGCCGGCCCCCAGCACCCGCGCCGCCTCAGCCAGGTCGCCGCGTGCCACGGCACCGAGGCACAGGGCCTCGACACAGCCCCGGTCCCCGCAGGTGCAGGGCGGACCGTCGAGCTGGATCACCTGGTGGCCGAACTCCCCGGCCCCGGTCCTGGCCCCCCGGTGCACGCTGCCGCCGATGACCAGACCGGCCCCCAGCCCCGTACCGAGGTGCAGGTAGGCGAAGGAGCCGCACTCCCCTCCGGCGGCGAGGCCCAGCGCCGCCGCGTTGGTGTCCTTGTCGACCACGACCGGCACCCCGAGCCGCTCCTCCAGCGCCTCACGCAGCGGGAAGCCGTCCCACTCGGGGAATCCGGTCACCCGGTGCAGCACCCCCCGGCCGTGATCGAGGGGCCCGGGCAACGCGGCCCCGACCCCGAGCAGGGACGGGTCGAGCACGGAGAGTCCGTGCCGGGGGACCGGGTCGCGCCCGACCGGCAACACCCCCGCCACCGCCTCCCGCACCGCGGCCAGTACGGCCTCCGACCCCGCCCCCAGATCCAGCGCGGCCCGCCGCTCCGCCACCACGGTCCCCCGCAGGTCGACGCGCACGACCCGCACCTCGTCCCGGTCCAGATGGACCCCGACCGCGTGTCCGGCCTCCGGCACCAGCCGCAGCACCGTGCGCGGCTTGCCCCCGGTCGACGCCCGGCGTCCGGCCTCCGCCGCGAGCCCGTCCTCCCGCAGCCGTGCCGTGATCTTGCTGACGGCCTGCGGCGTGAGCCCGGTCCGCTCGGCGAGTTCGAGACGGCTGATGCCCCCGTCCCCGGCGGTCCGCAGCAGGTCGAGCACCAGCGCGGCGTTGTGGCTGCGCAGGGAGAGCAGGTTCACCCCGCCGCCGCTCCCCGCCACGGCCGTACCGGCCGCTCCCGCAACTCCGGACCCGGCCGTACCGGCCGCTCCCGCCCGGGCTGTACCGGCCGCTCCCGCAGCTCCCGCCCCGCGCATCCCGCCCACTCCGCCCGTACGGTCGTCCGCCCTGTCCACGCCCCCCATTGTCCCCGGCGCTTGCACTTTCGCAACAGCGTTGCGAAAGTGGGTGGCATGACTGGCACCCCCCTCGGCACAGCCCCCGGTTCGCCCCTTCGCGTCGGCCTCGTCGGCTACGGCCTCGCCGGCTCCGTCTTCCACGCCCCGCTGATCGCCGCCACGGAGGGCCTGACCCTCGACACGGTGGTCACCTCCAGCCCGGAGCGGCAGCGGCAGGCCCGGGGCGAGTTCCCGGACGTACGCCTCGCGGCCACACCGGACGAGTTGTTCGCCCGGGCCGCCGAGCTGGACCTGGTCGTCGTCGCGTCCCCCAACAAGACGCACGTGCCGCTCGCGACGACCGCGCTGCAGGCCGGCCTGCCGGTCGTCGTCGACAAGCCCGTCGCGGGGACGGCGGCCGAGGCCCGCGCGCTCGCCGCCCTCGCCGAGGAGCGCGGCCTGCTCCTCTCCGTCTTCCAGAACCGCCGCTGGGACAACGACTTCCTGACCCTGCGCAAGCTGCTGGCCGAGGGCGAGCTGGGCGACGTGTGGCGGTTCGAGTCCCGCTTCGAGCGCTGGCGGCCGAAGCCGAAGGGCGGCTGGCGGGAGTCCGGCGACCCTGCGGAGATCGGAGGTCTGCTCTACGACCTCGGCAGTCATGTCGTCGACCAGGCCCTGGTCCTGTTCGGCCCGGCGGCCTCCGTGTACGCGGAGACGGACATCCGCCGCCCGGGCGCCGAGACCGACGACGACACCTTCATCGCGATCACGCACGCCGGCGGCGTCCGCTCCCACCTCCACGTCTCCGCGACGACCGCCCAACTGGGCCCCCGCTTCCGCGTCCTGGGCTCCAGCGCCGGATACGTCAAGTACGGCCTCGACCCCCAGGAGGCGGCGCTCCGGGACGGCCTGCGTCCCGGCCCCGGCTGGGGCGTGGAGCCCGAGTCGCTGTGGGGCCGTGTGGGCTCGGGCGAGTCCCCGGTCACCGGCGGCGGCCGCGCCGAACCCACCCTCCCGGGCGACTACCCGGCTTACTATGCGGCCGTGGCGAAGGCCCTGCTGGAGGGCGCCCCGAACCCGGTGACCGCGCGGGAGGCGGCCGCCGCCCTGGACGTCCTGGAGGCCGCTCGTCGTTCGGCCCTCGAGAAGGTGACGGTGACCCTGTGACCCACAAGAACACCCCCTCCCACAGCCAGGGGCTCACCCCGAAGTTCCACCCGGAACTCACCCCGAGCCTGGAAGAGCTGGAGAAGCAGGAACGCATCCTGGTGTTCCGCCAGTTCACGCACGACGACGCCTGGGCGCTCGGCTCGCTCCTCGTCGAGATGGCCCGGGAACGCCAGGCCCCCGTCGCCATCGACATCCACCGCTCCGGCCAGCAGCTCTTCCACGCGGCACTGGCGGGCTCCACTGCGGACAACGACGCCTGGATCGCCCGCAAGCGCCGGGTGGTCGAGCGCTACGGCTCCGCCTCCTACCTGGTCGGCGCCCGCTTCCGCGCCAAGGGCAGCACGTTCGAGGAGTCCTCGCGCCTCGACCCCGACACCTACGCGGCCCACGGCGGCTCCTTCCCGATCACCGTCGAGGGCGTGGGCGTGATCGGCGCGGTGACGGTCTCGGGACTGCCGCAACTCGACGATCACCGCATGGTGGTGGAGGCACTGGAGCGGTTCCTGGACCGCTAGGCCGTTCATGGAATGAGCGGAGATTCCCTCCGGTTGGCACCCGTGTACGCGTGATCAAGCATGGCGCCCCTACCGGAGGGAACCCCACCGATGACCACCCCCCTGAAGGAGACGCTCGGCCGGTACGGCATCTGGAGCGTGGGCCTGCGCTCCGAGGACCCGGACCGCCGTGGCGAACTCGCCGAGACCGCCGCCGAACTGGAGGAACTCGGCTACGGCGCCCTCTGGCTGGGCGGCAACAGCTCCGCCGCCAACGCCGCCCCGCTCATCGAGGCGACCTCGAAGATCAGGGTCGGCACCAGCATCCAGAGCATCTGGCAGCACGAGCCGGACGCCTCCGCGTCGGCCTTCGCGGACCTGGAGTCGTCCCACCCCGGGCGTTTCCTGCTGGGCCTCGGAGTGAGCCACGCCAAGCGGGTGGAGCAGTACGCGCGCCCCTACTCGGCCCTGGTCGCCCACCTCGACGGTCTGGACGCCGCCGGAGTGCCGGAGGACCGCCGCCTGCTGGCCGCCCTGGGCCCCAAGTCGCTGCGGCTGGCGCGCGACCGGGCGGCGGGCTCGATCCCGTACCTGGTCACCCCGGAGCACACGGCGCACGCCCGCGAGATCCTGGGCAAGGCCCCGCTGCTGGCCCCGGAGCTGGGCGTCGTCCCGGAGACGGATCCGGCCCGCGCCCGCGCCCTGGCCCGCGAGTTCCTCGAGATCTACCTCCCGCTGCCGAACTACACCAACAACTTCCTGCGGCACGGCTTCACCGAGGACGATCTGAAGGACGGCGGCAGCGACCGCCTGGTCGACGCCCTGTTCGCCTGGGGCGACGACACCGCGATCCGCACGAGGATCGACGCCTTCTTCGAGGCCGGCGCGGACCACGTCGCCCTCCAGGTCCTGACCGGCGAGCCCCGCGACGCCCTGCCGAGGAAGGCGTGGCGCGACCTGGCGTCCGTACTGGCGTGAGGGGAGCGCCCTGAGGGGCGCGGGGAACTGCGCGACCAGCCACGGACGGCCCGCGGCCGCCAGCGGACCGCAGTCCCCCGCCCCTCCCAGCGGAGCGCCTACGCGTCCTTGAACTCCTGCCGCTGCCGCCCGAGCCCCTCGATCTCCAGCTCCACGACATCCCCGGCCCGCAGGAACGGCTTCGGCTCGGGTGCCCCCAGCGCCACGCCCGCAGGCGTCCCGGTGTTGATCACATCGCCCGGGTACAGCGTCATGAACCGGCTGAGGTAGCGCACGACCTCCCCGACGGGGAAGATCTGCTCGGCAGTCGTCCCGTCCTGCTTCAACTCCCCGTTGACCCACAACTTGAGGGACAGATTCTGCGGGTCCGGCACCTCGTCCGCCGTCACCAGCCACGGCCCGAGCGGGTTGAACGTCTCGCAGTTCTTCCCCTTGTCCCAGGTCCCGCCGCGCTCGATCTGGAACTCCCGCTCGGACACGTCATGCGCCACGGCGTACCCGGCGACATGCGCGAGCGCCTCCTCCACGGTCTCCAGATACCTGGCCGTACGCCCGATGACGACGGCCAGCTCGACCTCCCAGTCGGTCTTGAGGGACCGGCGCGGCACGAGGACGGTGTCGTACGGCCCGACCACGGTGTCCGGCGCCTTCATGAAGAGGACCGGCTCGGCGGGCGGCTCGGCACCGGTCTCGCGCGCGTGGTCGTGGTAGTTCAGCCCGATGCAGACGATCTTGCCGATGCGCCCCAGCGGCGGCCCGACCCGCAGCCCGGTGGCGTCCAGTACGGGCAGGTCACCGGCGTCGGCGGCGGCCCGGACCCGGCCGAGCGCCTCCTCGTCGGCGAGCAGCGTGCCGTCGATGTCCGCGACGACGCCCGACAGGTCCCGCAGGGCCCCCTCGGCGTCGAGCAGCGCGGGCCGCTCCGCCCCGGCCGTACCGACTCGCAGCAGCTTCATGATCAGTCTCCCTCGATCGCGGGCGCCCGGCCGATGCGCGCGGCCCGGATGCGGCGGGGCGGACCCATCGGAGGACTGGTCGATCGTCCAAGCTCCCCGTGCACTCCGCAATACCCCGTTCACGTACTGGACCGGGCCCGCCGGGTCACCGGTACAGCACGGCCCGCTCCACGGCACTCCACGTCGTACTGGTGACGACGTACAGTGCGGCGGCCAGCGGTACGACGGCCACGGTGACCAGCGTGAAGAACGACATGAACGGCATCACCCGGCTCACCGCCCCCAGCCCGGGCAGCTGCTCCCCGTCACCGGCCGGGGCGACCGGGTTGGCGGCCATCATGCGCTTGCTGAGCCCGTAGCTGAACGCGGCGACGCAGGCCACGACCACGAACAGCCCGGCGTAGACCAGCCCCGCGCCACTGAGAAGACCGCCGTCGAGCGCGTCCGTCCACCGCTCCCCGAGCGGAGCCGCGAACAGACGGTGGCCGAGCAGCGCGTTGGCCTCGCCGCCGATCGTGTCGCTGGAGAACAGGTGGTAGAGCAGGAAGAAGGCCGGGATCTGGAGCATCCCCGGCAGGCAGCCGGCCAGCGGCGACACCTTCTCCTCGGCGTGCAGCTCCAGCACGGCCTTCTGGAGCCTCTCGGGATTCCTGCCGTGCTTCCTCCGCAGCTCGGCGATCTTCGGCTGGAGCGCGGCCCTCGCCTTCTGGCCGCGCGCGGCGGC
This sequence comes from Streptomyces sp. NRRL B-1140, assembly GCF_001280065.1. GTDB lineage: Bacteria > Actinomycetota > Actinomycetes > Streptomycetales > Streptomycetaceae > Streptomyces. Next base: position 183,937 of record NZ_LGEA01000090.1, on the reverse strand, counting down.
CCGGGACAGGGGGTGGACGAGGAGGCGTACGAGCGCGGTGAACAGGACGATCGCAGCGGCGGCGGCCGAGGCGCCGCACAGCGGCTGGAGCAGGTCGGCAAGGTGCTCGACCAGGCTGGCGAAGACGGACATGGGTGAGCCCTCCGGGGGTCTCGTCGTGCCGGAACAGATCAGGGCGGCATGACGACCCGCGCGGGGTCACTTCAGGTGGAGAGGTACCCCAGCGCGACGGTCGCCCGGAGGGCGTGACCGGGTGCCCGGGGCCGGGTGCGCCCCCGGGCGTCGGGATCGCGTTGTGGCAGGAACGCCGTACGCCGGTCCCGGTCGCGGATGGCCGTACGCACCCGGGTGCGCGGCACGGCGGGCGCGCAGCGCGAAGCGGCGACGGCGCAGAGCGCGAAGGCGGCCGAAGCGGCGGCGGTGGCGGCGAGGGCGACGGTGGCGGAGAGGCTGCCGGTGTCGAGCAGGGCCACTTCGACGAGCAGGAAGAGCAGCGCGAGGGCGGGACGCAGCGTCGCCCAGCTCCGGTTCACCGGCCGCCCCTCCCGCTCGTACGTGTGTATGTCCTCTCGTTCGTTATACAGGATCACTCTCCCGAGCAGACCGGCGACTTCTTAAACGGGTTTGAAGAAGGTTCGTCAGAACTCTCGACAACCCACACGCCACACCCGATGCTTCTCGTCACCCGACAACGGGCCCCCTCGCGACGCCGGGCCGGGGACCGGCGTGCGCCCTCATCTCCCTTACGGAGGAGCCGTGATACGACGCAGAAGTCTGCTGGCCGCAGCAGGCGGAACGTTCCTCGGCAGCGCCCTGGCGACAGGCACCGCGCACGCGGACGCCACGATCGCCGTCAACCCGTCGACGACGTACGGCACCTGGGAGGGCTGGGGCACCTCCCTCGCCTGGTGGGCCAACGTCTTCGGCGCCCGGGACGACTTCGCCGACCTGTTCTTCACCACCAAGTCCGTCACGTACAACGGCCGTTCCCTGCCCGGCCTGGGCCTCAACATCGCCCGGTACAACCTCGGCGCGTGCAGCTGGAACAGCGTCGGCGGCGAGACGATGGTGAAGTCGCCCAACATCCCCGCCTTCAAGCAGATCGAGGGCTTCTGGCAGGACTGGAACAACGAGGACCCCACCTCCTCCGCCTGGAAGTGGACGGCGGACGCCAACCAGCGCGCGATGCTGGTGAAGGCGACGCAGCGGGGGGCGATCACCGAACTGTTCGCCAACTCCCCGATGTGGTGGATGTGCTCCAACCACAACCCCTCGGGCGCCTCGGGCGGCGGCAACAACCTCCAGACGTGGAACTACCGCCAGCACGCCTCCCACTTGGCGGCGACGGCGCTGTACGCGAAGTCGAACTGGGGCGTGAACTTCGCGACGGTCGACCCCTTCAACGAGCCGGCCTCCACCTGGTGGACCGCGACCGGCACCCAGGAGGGCTGCCACATGGACCCGGCGGTCCAGGCCGCCGTACTCCCCTACATGCGCAGCGAGCTGGACAAGCGCGGCCTCACCGGCCTGCGCATCGCCGCGTCGGACGAGACGAACTACGACACGGCCCGCTCCACGTGGTCGTCCTTCAACGCGACGACCAAGGGCCTGGTCTCCCAGGTCAACGTGCACGGCTACCAGGGCTCGGGCGGCCGCCGCGACCTGCTCTACACGGACGTGGTGACCACCTCCCGCAAGAAGCTGTGGAACTCCGAGACGGGCGACAGCGACGGCACGGGCCTGACGATGGCCTCCAACCTCTGCCTGGACTTCCGCTGGCTGCACCCGACGGCCTGGTGCTACTGGCAGGTCATGGACCCGTCCACGGGCTGGGCGATGATCGCCTACGACGCGAGCACCCTCCAGCCGACCACCGTCCAGACCAAGCACTATGTGATGGCCCAGTTCAGCCGCCACATCCGCCCCGGCATGACGATCCTGGACACGGGCGTGGACTACGCGGTGGCGGCGTACGACGCGACGGCCCGACGCCTGGTGATCGTGGCGGTGAACACCTCCACCTCCGCCCAGACCCTGACCTTCGACCTCTCCCGCTTCTCGACGGTGACGGGCAGCACCGGGGGCGTGGTCCCGCGCTGGAACACGCTCACGACGGGCGGCGGCGACCTCTACACGGCACGCTCGGACATCCGCCTGAACGGCAAGTCGGTCAGCGTGCCATTCGCGGCGAAGTCGGTCCAAACCTTGCAAATCGACGGCGTGACCCTCTAGTCCTGGGGTCGACGGGCCGGCGACGGCGGTTCGGGACGAGTCGTGAAGCCGGGGTGGCGAGCGGAGGGAAAGTCGGGAGGCCGAGTGGTCTGGCCTGCGCATCTCTCACGCTCGTCACCTCCCGGCAGTACGGTGTCCCCCATGCGCCCCGACACGCCTGCCGAAAACGTCGACCACACCGCCGAGGCGGCACGCCTGGAGCGGACCGCCGGCCTGTATCCCGAGGACGCCGAGGCCCTGCTGCTGCGGGCGGCGGCCCACCTGGAGCTCTCCGGCGACCGCCCCACCGCGACCACCCTCTACGACCGCCTGCTGTCCTCCCCCGACGGCCTGGAGAACCCCCACCTGGTGCGGGCGCTCAAGGCCTCGAACCTGTGGGAGTACGGCCACGAGGCCGAGGCCCGCGCGATCATCGAAGGTGTCCGGGCAGCGTCCCCCAAGGACCCGGCCCCCTGGGTGATCGTCGCGGAGTCCCTGGAATCCCACGACGAACTGGAAGCGGCCCACGAGACGTTCACGGAGGCCGTGCACCGCCTCCTGACGGACGTCGAGGAGCCCCCCTACGCCACCCATCCCCTCCTCTTCGGCCGCCACCGCGTACGGCGCATGCTCGGCAGGTCCCACGACGAGTGGGACGCCCTGGCGGACTCGGTCCACTCCCTCCCGATCACCCTGGACGAACTCCACGACCCCAAGCGCGTGTGGTCCCTGGGCTCGGAGAACCCGGCGGAACTGGAGGCGGAGATCCTCCGCCTCCGAGCAGAACTGGGCGCGTACCGGGAGGCCCTCTCCCGCCCGTTCCCGGTGGCGATCCTGCACTGGCCGGCGAACGAGCTGACGGAACTCCTGGAGGCCTATCCGTCCCTGTCGACGGAGTACCCGTCCCACGCCGACCACCTGGTCTCGATAGAGCAGTCGCTGCGCGAACTGTCCTCCTCCGGCACCCCGAACCTGGGCATCGTCACGGGCACGGTCCCGTCGTACGAGGCCTTCGCGGCGTCGGAGCTTTCGTCTCCGACGGATGCGACGCTGCTGCCGCAGTACGCGACGACACTGGCGGCTCGGGGGCGGGCGGTGGCTTGGCCGCCGCAGTCGGGGGCGGGTTGCTGGTGTGGGTCGGGCCGGCCCTACGGCCAGTGCCACGGCGGTACGGCCTGACACGGGCAGAAGCCACCGGCAGGCAGCCGCTAAACCAACCCGGCGTGGCGACCCCGCAGACGCGCCCGCCACGCCGGGCATCTGCCCAGCGCACGGCGGCGCTCCCCATCGCCAGAGTAGGAAAGCGTCCTGCTCAGGCTCCCACGGCCAGATCCCACGAGACGGCCGTAGGAGAACCCGCCCAGCCCCCGCCCTCAGTCCTCCAGATTGAGGCGATGCCGTGTTCCTCTAGGTACTCGGCGTAGTGCCCTATGTCTTCCGTGAAGAGGGCTACAAGGTGCGGCTTCGGCTCACCGCGCTTCAGGTGCCAGTAATAGCTGTACTCAAACAGCTGCCCCACTGCCTCACGGACGGCTTGCGTTGTGTTGCCCTTCTTGACGGCTTTGCCCTCCACAAGCCAACAGCGCCGCTGATCCACGGCGGGACGGCGCAGAACTAGGTCCCTGGGATACATGCCGAGCGTGATCGGCTGATACCCGCGCATCACCACGTGAAGGCCGAAGTCTTTGATGAGCTCTTCGTGGTGCCGTTCTCTGCGCCGACGGCCGCCCTTGATGTGGACGTAGTAGTCGCTGCTGTCGTTCGGGCGAAAGCCGTCGAGGGGGTCATCAGCGGGGGAAGGGAGATGGCCCTGCCCTTCGTAGACGATGGGCTCGTCATCCGGTGGCTGCTGGAGCCAGACGCGATGGCTTGCGGCGGCGTCGCGGAGCAACAGAGATGCCACTCGGAGTTCCTCTGCGAGGACTTCCTCCGCTGGCAGGTTCGCGATCTCGTACCGCCGTGCCGCCACGCTGGCGGCCTCGTACGCGCGGGGGCGTTCGAGCCTGGAGTTGAAGGTCGGCGTGTCAGCCCAACGCGCGGCTAACTCGGGTTCCAAGCCCGCTCTGAGGTGCCTTGCCCGCCGCTTCAGTTCCCTCAGCCGGTCGCCCAGCTTGGGGTATGCGTCCGAAAGCCTTGTCACACCCTGCTGCAACGTGAGGGTCACGGAGGTTCGGGTCGAGTCGAAGATGTAGGCGAGATACAAACCCTCCTGGGCCTGCGTATTGATCGACTCGCCAAACACGCCGATCCACGGGGTGCTACTCGCAGACCCCTGCCCTCCCTTCCCTGACGCGACGAAGCCATGAGGTAAGGGCAGATCGGACATCCTCTCCACCTCCCGAAGGAGGTCTTGGGCTGGAACCCCCCTGCCTATACCAGCCTCGGGATCGTAGGTCTCTGCTATGCGTATGAGCAGGTCACGTAAGTGCACGCTCAAAACGTAGCCCGCCGCGATCAGTTGCGCCTCCAAAAAGATCGACATCGCGCATATCGACGACCGAACCTGTCCAGCGGGAGGCCGCTGTGTGCCCACACTCACTGCTCTGTCAGTGCCTCTTGATAGAACGGCCTCATCGATCGACGCGATCAATCGGGGGAGCCTGCCTGTGTCTGAGAGCCGCACTGACCTCTCTGCCCCAGCCGATGGACTGTACGAGCAGCTGATCACGCTCCGCTTCGAGCAGCAGTTGAAGGAGCTGGCCAGCTTCGGATGGCATCCCATCAGCGAGTCCGTGGGGCCTGAATCTGTGCCGCACGTCCTCGCGCGACACATCGGGGGAACGGTTCGGCAGGTATTGCAGAACCTTCCGGCAGAGGAGCGGGTCTTCGCGGCGAACCACATCCTGGAGTCGGTCAGCACTCTGCACGGCGCCAAGGAGTGGGTGGACTTGGTCGCAGACGGACCGCGCCAGCTCCTCGCGATCACCCAGCAAGAAGCGCCCGGTGTCTTCGCCGTACGCCCAGGCATCCCGCTCTCCGACGCTGCTCTGATCACCAACTCGCCAGAAGATCCGAGCCTCGGCTTCGAGCTGCGCGCGGAGCTCGCAACCGCCGATCGCGTGGACCTCCTGTGCGCCTTCGTGAAGTGGCATGGGCTGCGCATCATTGAGCAGTCACTCAAGGCCGCCCATGCACGAGGCGTGCCGATACGGGTCATCACAACGACCTACATCGGTGCCACCGAGCGGCGCGCGTTGGATCGGCTCGTGGAAGAGTTCAACGCGCAGGTCAAGGTCAACTACGAGACCCGCTCGACCCGACTACACGCCAAGGCATGGCTGTTTCGCCGCAAGAGCGGATACGACACGGCGTACGTGGGCAGTTCCAACTTGTCCAAGGCAGCGCTTCTCGATGGCCTGGAGTGGAACGTCCGCCTCTCCTCCGTCGCCACGCCTGACGTGATGCGCAAGTTCGAGGCGACCTTCGACGCCTACTGGAGTGACCCGTCCTTCGAGGTGTACGACCCGCAGGCCGATGGCGAGCGCCTCCAGGAAGCCCTGGCGATCGCAGGCGGAACATCCTCGACGTCCGCGGCTCAGCGTGGAATCACCTTGTCAGGGCTGGAGGTACGGCCCTATCCCCACCAGCGCGACATGCTGGAGCGGCTCGAAGTCGAGCGGGAGGTGCATGACAGGCACCGGAACCTGCTGGTGGCAGCCACTGGCACGGGCAAGACCGTGATGGCAGCGCTGGACTACAAGCAACTTCGTAAGAAGCATGGCCGTGACCTGCGGCTCCTCTTCGTCGCCCACCGCAAGGAAATCCTCGATCAGTCGATGAGGACCTACCAAGACGTCTTGGTGGACGCGAACTTCGGCGAATCGCTACACAGCGGTGAAATCCCGGAACGCTGGTCACATGTCTTCGCCAGCGTGCAGTCGCTCAGCACCAAGGGCCTGGTCCGTCTCGCTCCGGATCACTTCGATGTGATCGTCATCGACGAGTTCCACCACGGAACCTCACCGACGTACCGAAAGATCCTCGATCACTTCCAACCGCTGGAACTCCTAGGGCTCACGGCCACACCTGAGCGCATGGACGGCAAGAACATTCAAGACGAGTTCTTTAACGGCCGGATTGCAGCCGAAATGCGCCTGTGGGAGGCGCTGGAAAATGATCTACTCAGCCCCTTCCACTATTTCGGCATCAGCGACACCACAGACCTCAGCACGGTGGAGTGGAAGCGCGGAGCGTATGACCCGACCGCGCTGAGCAATGTGTTGTCGAGCAACGCCAGGCGTGCCCGGCTGGTGGTGAAGGCCGTTCGGGAAAAGCTGTCCGACCCCAGCACCATGCGGGCGTTGGGGTTCTGTGTGTCAGTAGCCCACGCTCACTTCATGGCCGAGGTCTTCCGGACGGCTGGCCTTGAGGCCATCGCGCTATCTGGGGAGACGCCGGCCAGGCAGCGCAAGCAGGCACTGAGCGACCTGGCGTCGGGCAGGCTCCAGGTGATCTTCTCGGTCGACCTCTTCAACGAAGGCCTCGACATCCCGGATGTAGACACCCTGCTGCTTCTGCGTCCCACGTCCAGCGCCACGGTGTTCTTGCAGCAGCTTGGCCGTGGACTCCGCCGATCTGAAGGCAAGGCGGTGCTGACCGTCCTGGACTTCATCGGGCAGCATCGCAAGGAATTCCGCTTTGAGAACCAGTTCCGAGCACTCACCAACTTGACCCGCAAACGACTGCTCGACCACATCGAGCATGACTTCCCCCAGCTGCCCTCGGGCTGTCAAATCATCCTTGAGGAGAAGGCGAGGAAGGCGATCATCGCCAACATCAAGGATCAGATCGGGGTCAACGTCACTGCGCTAGCGCGCGAAGTTGCGGACTACGGAGAGTCCACGCTCAGCCACTACCTGGAAGAGAGCGGCCGTGAGCTGAAGGAGATCTATCGAGGAAACGGAAATTCCTGGACCGGCCTTCTACGCCGCGCAGGACTCCTCAAGGGCGAGGCGCCTGAAGGCGAAGCAGCGCTTCTCAAGCGCGTCCCTGCATTCCTACACGTGGACGATCCACTGCGTGTAGCCGCATACACCCGGATGCTGGCAGATGACGCGCCTTCCTATGGCGAGCTCGATGAGCAGGGGCAGGCGTATGCCCGCATGCTCTTCTTCCAGCTCTGGCCGCTCGGCGGTGTGACCCGCAAGGGCTTCGCCAGCTACGACTCCGGTTTCGCGGCGCTCCGCAAACAGCGAGCCGTGCGAAGTGAACTCCGCGAGGTGTTGGCATACAACCTGGCCCACACGGAGCACGTCCCCATTCCACTGCTCGGGCTCGGGGGCGACACGGGGATCCCACTGACCGTCCACGCCTCGTATAGCCGCGAGGAGATCCTGCCTGCTCTGGGGCAGTCCGCTATCGGCGGCTTCATGCCCGGCGATTTCCGTGAGGGCGTGAAATGGTGCGAGTCTGTGAAGACCGACGCCCTTCTCATCACCCTGGAGAAGGATGAGAAGGACTTCTCCCCCCAGACCCGCTACCACGACTATGCCCTCAGCGAGACCCGCTTCCACTGGGAGTCGCAGAACCAGACTTCGGAGACATCTCCCACCGGCCTTCGGTACCAGCGTCACGCCGCTGAGGGTAGCCACGTCCTGCTCTTCGTGCGCCGCTACAAAAACACAGACATCGGCGGCGCTCAACCATGGATGTTGCTCGGCCCTGCCGAGTATGTGGAGCACACGGGCAGCAAGCCGATGGCCATCACATGGCAGCTGAAGCACTCGATCCCGGCGGACGTCTGGACGTACTCAGCTATCGCCGGGTGATGCCCGTCGATAGCCTGCCGCCGCATGTGAGGCACTTACCGAAATGGCGCAGTGCCATGTTCGGCGCAGCTCCCAGGGCCCATTCCGCGAACCGGCACCGATGGCGCACGCTCTCGTTGTCCTCACTCATCCAACCTGTTTGCCTGCACCTGTGGCCCGTCCTCTCCCGTGTCGTCGTCCCGGCCGCGATCGCCGTCATCGTCGTCGTCTGTCGACCGCGGCAAACGGGCCCCTCGGCTGTCAGCGATCCGCAAGACATCGCCAAGGCACTGCGTGGCGGCGCGGAGCGCACGGCGTACCGCGTCCTCCCCGGACTTCTGGTCCTCCAAGACGGCTTGAGCGCCCTTGAGCACGAGGGCGCCGTCTTGCAACTGGTCCGCTTCGATCTCGTCCGCGAGGCGTGCCAGTGGGCCAGGAGCGCCGTGGGTGGACAGGAAGCACGGCTTGCCGGAGTCGTTCTCCCATGGCAGCAGCCGCAGTCCGGGAGTGACCGCGAGAACGCTGTCCCGGTCGTAGCTCATCAGGCTGCCACCTCCGCACAGTGGGTCCAGCGTGGAGCGATATCGACTCCGCACGTGACGACCACGAGCGTTCGCCGCCGCGATCGCCGTCGACGTTCCTTCTCACGGCGCTCGTGGGCGACGAGGTAGGGGCGGACGAGGCCGATGTCCTCGCCCCGGAGCGCAGGCGGGTATCGGTGAGAGGCAAGCGCTGTGTCCTGCGATCGCGTCACGCGACGTGAACCAGGGGCTCTGTGGCGCCCTGAAGCACGAAACAAGAACCGCAGCAATGGTTCGAGGAGTCCGGCGATACCGTGGGCCATGTCATCAACCCTTCTCGTTGGTGGCCGCGCCCCCGGACCGTCGCCACGGTCGCGGGGGTCTGCTCGTCATGCGTCCACCACACTTCCGCCCCCGATGGTGCGTTCCTACTCCGTCCCCTGACCGTTAGACACGAAGTTGGCTCACCTTTGAGAACGTCCCTAGCGTCCCCGGGAGCACTCGTGAACGAAGCGCTACGCCGTGCCATGCTTCAAGCCCGAATGACAGACCGGCAGTTAGCCGAGAAGTGCGGAGTCGACATCAAGACCGTCGGCCGATGGATCACCCAAGCCGGGCGCATCCCCCATGCCCGGCATCGGTGGGACGTCTGCGAGGCGCTCGGGGAGGATGAGGCAGTGTTGTGGCCTGCCGCCGCGAAGAAGGCGATCAAGGTCGGCCCGGACCGAGAGGTCGTGTCCGTGTACCCGTACCGGTCCGGTTGTCCGGCTTCACTGTGGCGATCGTTGATTACCAAGGCCGAGCGGGAACTGACGTTCGCCGGTTACACCAATTACTTCCTGTGGCTGGAGCAGGCCCGACTCGGCGTGGCATTACAGCGCAAAGCCGCTCAGGGGTGTCGAGTGCGCTTCTTGCTGGGCGAGCCTGACAGCGAGCTCACCCGGTCCCGGGAACAAGACGAGGCTGTTGCGCTCACACTGTCCACGAGAATCCGCGTGACACTCTCCGAGTTGGAGAAGATCAGAAGTCAGCCGGGGATCGACGCAAGGTACAGCGATGGGCACGCGCACCTGTCCGTCTTCCGCTTCGATGACGACATGATTGTGACGCCCCTGCTGACGCACAGTGTCGGCCACGATGCTCCTACGCTGCATCTGCGTCGTCACCAGGACGACGGCATGTTCGACCGTTTCGCTTCACACGTCGAAGAACTGTGGGCCCGAGGCACTCCGGTATGGGGAGAGGAACGCAATGGGTAGGCGCGACTACGAGGACGCCCCGGATGCCCCCGCTGCGAACAGCCTGGTTCCGGCCGCTTCCGTCGTCGTTGTCGACGACGACGGGCGCATCCTGCTTCAACGTCGACGCGACAACGGCATGTGGGCGCTCCCAGGTGGCGCGATGCACATCGGTGAGTCGTTGCCTGAGTGCGCGGTACGAGAGACCCGCGAGGAGACCGGCTTCGATGTCGAGATCATCGGCATCGTCGGGACCTACACCAATCCCCGCCACGTCTTCGCCTACGACGACGGCGAGGTGCGGCAGGAGTTCTCCATCTGCTTCCTAGCTCGCCCCGTGTCCGGGCAATTGGCAGTGTCCGAGGAGTCCACCGACGTCCGCTGGTTCGATCCCGCAGAAGTCGACGGACTCCCCATGGTCGCCGGCATCCGCAAGCGCGTAACCGACTGGCGCGACGGCAACATGCCCGCAGCCCGGTGACCGGCCTGCTTTACGGCCTGCCTTCCGAGTCGGACGACTCCAACCGCAGCACGCGCAGCTCCGGATCCCTCGCTCCCGCGGCTCCCCGCACCAGCAGGCTCAGCCCCGACCAGCCCGGCGGGATCCACAGGGCATCCGCGTCGCCGCCCGAGAAGTCCGGGCGGTCGCCGACCCAGACCCTGCCCACGCACTCCCCGCCCGCCCATCCGGTCACCCGGAGCTGTGTGCCGTCCGGGCGCAGGAGGAGGCCGTCGTGGGAGGGCGGCAGGTCGACGTCGAGCCATGCCTCCTCCCCTGGTGCCAGGGTCAGCGGCAGCTGAACCTCCTGCCCGGGTGCTGCGTCGGTAGCGAACGCGGTCAGCAGGTCGTCGTCCTGCGCGGCGCACGTCCAGTCCGTGACCGGGTCCAGGCCGAGCAATTCGGCGCGGAGGCCGCCGCCGCTGGGGTGGTGCGGCAGCGTGACCGAGATGCGGTGGGTGCCTGCGGGCAGCGTGACCCACGGGTCCTCGGCGTGGACGGTGTGGACGGTGGCTGCGCTGGGCGGCTCGTGGGCGGCGTCTGCTGTGTGCGGCTCGCCGTCTGCCACGGTGACCCGTACCGGCTCGACGACCCCCTTGAGGTGCAGGGCTGCTGCGGTGGCCGTTCGGATCTCTCGCGTGTACGTGACGGGGATTCCGACGCGGGTGCTGCTCCAGCCGCCGAGTTCGCGCAGGGGTGCCGGGCGGCCCGCCCAGTGGCCGTGGACCTCCCACAGCGCCGACACGTCCGTCGTCTCCCGGACCGTCCACATCGTGCCGAGCCCCCGCAGCGCGCCGAGGCGGAGCGCCGGCAGGCGTGCGTCGTCGAAGTTCGCGTGGCCCCAGATCTCCACGACTGCCTCGACGTCGACGACACCGGTCGCCTCGCGGACGTCGATCCGCCGGGTGGCTCCGAAGTCGGCGATCGTCGGGCGTGGCCGGCCGGCGACGGCCAGGTCGACGATGTCCGCCGCCCCGACGAGCAGCAGCGCGTCGACGTCTGTGAGGTCCGTCGTGGTCCGGTAGGTGCCGCGCCCCCGGTACACGCCGAGCGACTCCAGCGTCGGCGGCAGCTCGTGCCGGCCGGACGGCCGCTCGGGGGCGGTGTTCGTACGTCGCCGCGCGCGCCGTACCGCGACGGGGTCCGGTGCGGCGGGCCGTGCGGGTGCCGGTGCGTCGAGATGTACGGTGCCGTCGCTGTCCGTGGCGCGCAGGCGTACGGCGTCTGCCGGGGTCAGCGCGACGACGGTCAGCCCCGCGACCGTCTCCCGCTGCGGCGCTCCGGCCTCCGGCGCCGGTATTTCGACCCGGGTGTCCCCGACGACGGCGGTGACCGGCACCTCGGAGGAGAACACCAGCACGCCCGCCCCCGCCGCCACCAGGTCCGCGGACGCCAGAGTGAGCGTTCCTTCGCGGCCCCACGGCTCCAGGGGCACGTCCACCAGCATCAACGGGCACGAGTCCGCCGCTACCGCGACCGGCACCCCGTTCACCACCGCCGTTCCCGTTCCCGTCTCCGCCCCCGTCCGGCTCCCGAGATGCGGTACGGCGAGGAGCAGCCCGCCTCCCTCGAGCCGCAAGGCCGACGGTGACGAGCTGGTCGGGAAGTCGGTGGTGAGGGGCGTAGGCGGGGTGGTCGGGGTGGCGAGCGCCAGGCGTGGGCCCAGGGTGTCGATGACGCGGGCGAGGATCTGGGCCTCGGCGTACTCGGGGCGTTCGGTGCCGGTGGAGGAGACGTAGCCGCCGAAGTCGTAGCCGTGGCTCATGAGGTTGCCGGGCCTGCCCCAGTTGCCGGCGGACGGGGTGTAGCCGAAGTTCCAGCCGGAGGACTGGAGGTAGGGGGCGATCAGCGAGGCGCCGCTGGCCAGGAGCCTGCGCAGGGTGCGGTGGCGGCGGTTGGTCTCGGTGATCAGCAGGGGCAGGTCGCGCTCCGCCAGCAGGTCGGCGTAACGGCGCACTTCGGGTTCGATGTGCGGGGAGTCGTCGTCCGGGTAGAAGTTGCACGCCGGTACGACACCGGGGACGTCGCCGGTGGCGCCTTCGAGGTCGCCCTGTCCGGAGCAGGCGATCAGCGGCACGGTGATGCCGTGGCGGATCGCCTGGTCGCGCAGGGCGGTCACGTACCCCGTGCGGTCCTCGCAGTCGAAGAAGTCCAGCTCGTTCTCCAGCTGCACCATGATGACGGTGCCGCCCGCCGGGTACTGGCGCTCGGCGAGCAGGGGCAGCACCTGGTCGAACCAGGCGGTGACCCCGGCGAGGAAGCGTGGCTCGTTCTGCCGGATCCGCAACTCCGGGTCCAGGCCGAGCCATGCGGGCAGTGCGCCGCCGTCCCACTCGGAGCAGATGTAGGGGCCCGGCCGCGCGATGACGTACAGCCCCTCCTCCTGCGCGAGGTCGAGGAAGGCGGCGACGTCCCGCCGGCCCTCGAAGGACCAGCGGCCGGGGGCCGTCTCGTGGAAGTTCCACGGCAGGTAGACGTCCACGCAGGTGTATCCCGAGTCCCGTACCTGCTGGAGACGGGCACGCCACTGCTCGCGCGGAATGCGGAAGTAGAACAGGGACGCGCACAGCACGGCACGCGGACCGCCCTCGATCCGGGTGCCCCGGGCGTCGAGCTCGATGGCGCTGTTGACCACTGTGGTCGGACTGCTGCTCACTTGACCCCCGCGCTTCCGCCGCTGATGTCCATTTCGTACAGGTACTTCTGGCCGAGGTAGTAGACGAGGATCATCGGCAGGGCGAGCAGGATCGAGCCGACCATCACCAGGTTCCAGGGCGGAGCCTGGCCCGCCTGCGAGGTGGCGGTGATGTACTGCACGCCCAGGGCGAGCGGCATCTTCGTCTCGTCGTTGAGGTAGATCAGGGGGCCCATGAAGTCGCCCCAGGTGTGGGTCAGGGTGAAGATGCCGATGGCGATCAGGACGGGCCGGAGCATCGGGAACATGATCCGCCGGTAGACGCCGAAGAAGCCCAGGCCGTCCATCATGGCGGCCTCGTCGAGCTCGCTGGGCAGCCGGGAGACGAACTGCCGTACCAGGAAGACGTTGAAGGCGTTGGAGAAGAAGTTCGGCACGATCAGCGGCAGGAAGGTGTTCACCCAGCCCAGGTCCCGGAACAGGATGAACTGGGGGATCATCGTGATCTGCGTCGGGATCATCATCGTCGCGATGACGATGAGGAACATCGTGTTCTTGCCGGGTGCCCGCAGCCGGGCGAAGGCGTAGCCGACCAGGCCGCTGGAGAGGACCTGCCCCACCACCGAGAACAGCGAGATGAGCACCGAGTTGAGCAGGAAGGTGCCCACCGGCAGTTCGGTGCTGAACACCCGGGAGAAATTGTCCCAGTGGAATTCGCGCGGGATGATCGTGAACGCGCCGTTGTTCACGGTGGCGTCGCCGGACAGGGCGATCGAGCCGACGAAGACCAGCGGGGTGGTCAGGATCGCCGCGACGATCAGCAGGGTGCCGTAGGTGAACGGGGTCGCACGGAACGCCCGTACGGCGGGGGCTTGTTCCTTCGCTGGCCGGTCCTCGTGCCCGCGCGTGGGGACAGGGGGTGCCAGGGTCGCCATCACTTCACCTCGGTCTCGTAGAACACCCAGCGCCGGGTGGTGCGGAAGGCGATCACCGTGAACACCATGATCACCAGGAACAGCAGCCAGGAGATCGCCGAGGCGTAGCCCATGCGGTAGTAGCTGAACGCCTGGTCGAACAGGAGCGGCACCATGGTCTGGGCCGCGTCGTAGCCCGCGGGGTTCTTGCCCTTGGGGATGAGGATGTAGACCTGCGAGAAGATCTGGAACGCGTTGATCAGGCCCATGATCAGGTTGAAGAAGATGATGGGCGTCAGGTGCGGCAGCGTGATGCTCCAGAACTGCCGCGTCGCGCTCGCGCCGTCGACCTCGGCCGCCTCGTACAGCTCACGTGGGATGCCCTTCATCGCGGCGAGCAGCAGTACGGTCGAGGCGCCCGCGCCCCACGCCGACATCAGGATCAGGGCGGGCTTGACCCAGGGGCCGTCGAGCAGCCAGTCGGGGCCCGAGACTCCGAACAGGCCGAGGAAGTCGTTGATCGGGCCGCTCGGCGCGAGCACCATCCGGAAGATCATCGCTGTGGCGACCAGGGGGATCAGCGTCGGCAGATAGATCAGGGTGCGGAACAACTTGCGGGCCCTGATCTGCTTGTTGAGCAGGTTCGCGAGCCAGAGCCCGAGGACCAGGCCCAGCGGGACCGAGATCGCCGCGTAGTAGAAGGTGTTCCACAGCGCCTTCCAGAACGCCGGGTCGTCGGTGAGGATCCTGACGTAGTTCTGGAAGCCGACCCACTTCGGCGGGGTGAAGGAGTCCCAGTCGGTCAGGGAGTAGTAGATCGACGCGATCATCGGCCCGAGCAGGAAGACCAGGAAGCCGATCACCCATGGGGAGATGAACAGGTAGAAGGAGAGCGCCTCACGGCGTCGGCGCTTGGAGAGCTTGGGCTTTCCTGAGGAGGGGGGCTTCTCCGCGGCCGTGGGAGCGGCCTTCGGGACGGTCGAGGTTGCCACAGCCGGTCATGCCCCGGACTTGATGAGGGACTCGAGGTCCTTCTGCACGGCGGTCAGCGCCTTCTTGGCGCTGCGTTCCTTGCCGAGCCAGAAGTCGGCGAGGCCCTTCGAGAACACGTCCTGCATCTCGTTCCACTCGGGGATGAACGGCGCCCGGAAGACGAACGCGCTCGACTCTGCGAACACGCCCATGTCGACGTCCGTCTTCATCCACGACGGTTTGAGGAAGGCCTGGCTCTTCTGCACCTCCAGGTTGGCCGGCACGTCCTGGCCGGAGGCGATGATCTCCGTCTGCGCCGCGGGGGAGGTGAGGAAGTCGATCGCCTTGAAGGCGTTGTCGCGCTGTTTGGAGGTGCGGGAGATCGCGAGTCCGCTGCCGAACGCCGACACGGCCTGCTTCTTGCCGCGCCACATGGGCGCGATGTCCCAGCCGAACTTCACCTTCGTCAGGCCCGACATGACCCAGAAGCCGTTGGCGTGGGTGGCGACCTTCTGGTTGGGGAAGGCCTGGTCGCCGCCGATGTCGGGGCCCATGTCGGCGTAGTCCGCCTTGCTCGGCACCACCTTGTGCTTGAAGACCAGGTCGCCCGCCCACTGGAGCGCCTCGACGACCTCGTCGCTGTCGACCGCGGGCCGGCCCTGGGCGTCGATGATGGTGCCGCCGTTCTGGTAGGCGAGGCTCCACCACTGCGGAAACCATTCGGCACCGCTGTATCCCCACACCTTGCCGGGGACCGTCAGCTCCTTGAACGCGTCGAGGGCGTCGTCCCAGGTCCAGTCCGCCGTGGGCGCCTTGATGCCCTTCTTGTCGAACATGTCCTTGTTGTAGAACACGGTGACCGCACCGGAGCGGTCCGGGATCGCATACAGCTTGTCCTCGTACGTGTAGAGCGAGCCGACCGGGCCGAACCGCTGCCCGGGGTCGAGCTTCGCCTGCTTGGCGAGGTCGTCGAGGGGCAGCAGCTGACCCTTGCTGGAGTACGTGTTGACGCTTTCGGCGACCTGCATGATGTCCGGCCCAGTGCCGCCGGCGATCATCGTCTGCACCTTCTGCGCGTAGGAGTCGTTCGGCACCAGCTGCAGCTTGACCTTCAGGTCCGGGTGCTTCTTGACCAGCAGGTCGATGCGGGCCTGGTACGTCTTGCGGTCGGGGTCGCCGCCCCACACCGTCATCACCAGCGGAGCGTCGGCCGCACCGGCGCCGGAGCCGCACGCCGTCAGCGTGATGACCCCCGCCGCGACTCCCAGCCCCAGAAATCCCCGACGAGAAAACCGCGCACTGTCAAGCGTCATGGCACTGCCCTTCCTTGAGACATGCACACGCCTTGAGGTCGCCCGGATGATCAGGCCGGACTTCGAATGGCGGTTAAAATAACCGTCGTTTTAAGTGGGCGACAAGACCTTGTTTCGTGTGGGTTCCGTTGTGACCTGGAGCTCAAGGCCGCACAAAAGCGGGCATCGACGGGGTTGTTGCAGGTGGACCGGCGGCGCCGGTGGGACGCCTTTCAGCCGGACAGGAACGAAACGATCGCCTCGTAGAGGCGCTCCGGCTGATCCAGGTGGACGTCGTGGGCGGCGTCGGAAATGCGGATCAACCGCGTGTGCGGGCGGCGGCTGAGCATCTCGGCCGGCTCGCCGGGACGCATCGTGCCGCGTTCGCCCTGGATGAGGAGGGTCGGGCAGGTGATGCGAGACCACTCCTCCCAGTAGGCGGTGGTGGCCAGTTCGGCGACCGAGTCGACGATGGTGGTGCGGTCGAAGGCCGGGTACCAGCCGTCGGCCCGCTGCTCCAGCGTCCTCGTCCAGGCCTCGTGACCGAGGAAGGATTCCGCCTCCTCGAGGGACCTGAACGGCGTCGGCCAGCTGTCCAGCCAGGTCGCGATCTGGGCGGGGAGACCAGGGGCCGGACCCGCCGGGCCCGCTTCGATCAGGATCAGGGATTTCACCAGGTGGGGGTGGGACGCGGCCAGCAGCATGGCCGTGTGGCCGCCCAGGGAATGGCCGAGGAGGGTCACCGGGGCCAGGTCCAGTTGCCGGATGAGGGCCACGGCGTCCTGGACGTGGGCCTCGCGGGTCGTGGTCGCCGGTGTGCGGGTGCTGGCGCCGTGGCCTCGGGCGTCGTACGTCACCACGCGGTGGCCGTCGGCGGACAGTTGCGCGGCGAGGGTGTCCCACTCGCCCTGGTGGCCGGCCAGACCGTGCAGGAGGAGGAAGGTGGACGCGGGGTTCCCGGCGGGGTGGTGGTCCGTGTGGGCGAGGTGCGTGCCGTCCGGGGTGGTGAGGGTGGTCGACGTCGTACGGGTCAAGGAGGCTCCTGGCGGCAGCGGGTCGGGCGCCGTGACGGCCACCGCCGGTCCATGACCTGGGCGGTGGCCGTCGTGTGTCTTCGGAAGACTACGGCGCCGGGGTCAGGTCCGCTCGGCCGAACAGGAGGGCGTAGCCGGTGGGGAGTTGGGCCAGGATGCGGGTGACCAGATCGTCGCCGATGAGGGGCGGCAGCGCGCTCAGGACCGAGCTGACGTCCCAGCGGGCCGTGGCCGGCGTCGCCCCAGGCGTGCGTGAGGCGACCTCGTCGACGAACCGTGCGGCCGTGAGGCGGTCTGTGGCCGGGATCTGGGAAGCGATCAGCCGGGCGGCCTCCGCGGGCAGGGCGCGTGCCAGGTCGACGCGTTCGTCGCCGGTGACGTGGGTGCCGAGGGCGGTCAGGACGGTACGGGTGACCTGTTCCGCCTTCGTCCGGGTGGGGTAGAGGCCCGACTCGCGGACCGCGTCGACCAGGTGGGGCCAGCCGTCGTCGGCCGCCGCGGCGGCGGTGTGAGGGGCGTGGCTCGTCGTCACACGGGGCACCGTCGGCGTGCTCATGTGCGGGGTTTTCCTCCGGGTGTGTGCGGGGGGGTGCGTGTGGGGGTGCCGCGCCGCCGGGAGCTCGTACCGGCGGCGCGGCGTTCCTGTGGGCGGTGCGGTGAGGTCAGCCGCTGATCTGCCTGGGCGCGTCGCCGCCCGTGATCTGGATGCGGCGGGGCTTGGCCTGCTCGGCCACCGGGATGCGCAGGGTCAGGACGCCGGCCTCGTAGGAGGCGTCGATGCGCTCCGTGTCGAGTGTGTCGCCGAGGAACAGCTGGCGCGTGAAGGTGCCGGTGGGGCGCTCGGCGACGAGGGGTTCCGCGCCCTCGGGGGCGGGGGACCTGCGCTCGGCTCGGACGTTCAGGACGTTGCGTTCGACGTCCAGCTCGATCGTCTCGGGGTCGATGCCGGGGAGGTCGAAGTGGACGAAGAAGTCGTCCCCGGAGCGGTAGGCGTCCATCGCCATCGCCGTGGGGCGATTGGTGGCGGGGCCGAAGACCTGCTGGGTGAGTCGGTCGAGCTCACGGAAGGGGTCCGTGCGCATGAGCATCACGGGTCACTCCTCTCTTCAGGTGCCGTGGGTGCGATGCCATACGGTCTGCGTCTTCTTATATAGCTCGGAGGAGGAAACTTGACAAGCCCAGGCTCAGGTTCGGGTTCCGAAAGTCTGCGGGCTAGCCTCGGGATCTTGAACAGGTGTACGACGCAGGAGGCAGGTATGGCGAAGGTTCCCAGTGCGGTGGTCGCTGCGAGCGGGCTCGTGGGCGGGTACGGCGTGGCCCGCTGGACCCGGCAGCGGCCGCTCGGCGGGGTCGTGCTCGCCGTGGCCGGTGCGGCGGCCGCCCGGCAGTGGCGGCAGCAGGCCGGCGGGGTGGCGGCGGGGGCGTTGTCGGCCGCGTACGTCGCCGCCTTCGCCGGGTCCCATCCGCTGGCGAAGAAGGTGGGGGCCTGGCCTGCCGTGTTCGGTGTGGCGGGGGCCGTGGGGCTGGCGTCGTGGGCGGTCGCGGACCGGCGCGGCTGACCGGCTGACCGGCTGACCGAGGTGAGGTGAAGCGGCTCGGCCGAGCCGCTTCACCTCGGTCGATCGTTTCACCTCGGCCGACGCGGCGACCTCATGTGATGGTTCGGCACAGCAAAGAACCCGGCCCTGTTTTCCAGGGCCGGGTTCTTGTCGGAGCGCCGGGCAGGCCTTGCACCTGCATTTCCCCACAGGAAGTGGGGCGTCTTTCCTTGGACCACCAACGCATCGTCCCGCTACCGGAGTTCCGGCGGCTGGACACAGATCAACTATAGCGCAGTTTCTGTCGGGGGTTCGCACGGCCGAAGCGGTCCGGCCACAGCTGGCCGTCATATCCCTTGTGATGCACGGGAGTTGGAGAAAGGGTGTGATCCAACTGTGAACTCCTGATCCATGGAGGAACATTCGTGCCGTCCCACACCCCACCGGTCCCGCGTGTCATACGACGGCGCGGGAGACTGGCCGTAGGAGCACTGGCCACCGCGCTGTTCGGGCAGTTGATCAGCGGGACCGCGGTCGCCGCGCCCTCGGCCGAGGACACGGCCGTGTCCCCCACCCCCGGCTTACCCGGCCGCATAGCCTGGGCGCCCTGTGAGCCGCCGTCCGTCGGGGGTGAGGGCGTCTTCGAGTGCGCCACGGTCAAGGTGCCCGTGGACTGGAAGCGGCCGAAGGGAACCACCCTCGACCTGGCCCTCGCCCGGCACCGGGCCACCGACCCCGCCCGCAGGATCGGTTCGCTGCTGGTCAACCCCGGTGGGCCGGGCGGCTCGGGCGTGGACTTCGCGTTCAGCGCCCCCAGCAGCTTCTCCCCCGAGCTGCTCGCGCGGTTCGACATCGTGGGCTTCGACCCGCGCGGTGTCGCCCGCAGCACCCCGGTGGTGTGCGACGAGGACCGGGTGATGACCCAGAACGCGTTGCTCTACCCGGACAGCGCCGCCTCCTTCGCCGCCCTCCGCAAGGCCAACCGCGCGCTCGGCGAGAGCTGCCGCGAACTGTCGGGCCCGCTCGCCGACCACATGGACACCGGGAGCGTCGTCCGCGACATGGAGGCGATCCGCGCCGGTCTCGGCGAGCGGCGGATCAGCTACTACGGCGTCTCCTACGGCACCGCGATCGGCCAGCAGTACGCCGAGCGCTACCCGCACCGCATCCGCGCGATGACGCTCGACTCCAACATGGACCACAGCCTGGGCCCGTGGGGCTTCCAGAAGACCGAGGCCGTCGGGGTGGAGCAGTCGTACGGCCAGTTCGCCGACTGGTGCGCCCGTACCGCGAGTTGCGCTCTGCACGGCCAAGACGCCCGGGCCGTGTTCACCTCGCTCTACAAGCGTGCGGAGGCCGGTGAACTGGTGGTGCCGGGGGACCCGCCGCAGACCATCACGCCCCAGGACCTCCAGTCCGTGGCCCTGGGCAGCATGTACGACCCGGCCGTCTGGTTCGGGTTCGCCCGGATGCTCGCCGACCTGGACGCCGGTGCCGCCGGGGCGGCGGCGCGGTTCGCGCGGACGTACGGGGAGCCGATGGAGTACCCGTTCAACTCGGTGATGTGCCAGGACTACGACTTCGGTGTGTCCTCCTACCGCACTCTGGCCCGTTTCGAGCGTGAACTGGGCCGGCTCGCGCCCGTGATGCGGCTCAGCCCGCTCGGCTGGACCGTCCAGAACGGCTGCCAGGACTGGCCGTCCGAGGTGCGCAACCCGCAGCGCCGGCTGGACGTCGAGGGAACTCCGCCGATCCTGATGACCAACAGCCGCTTCGACCCGGCCACCCCGTACTCCTGGGGCGCCAACGCGGCCCGGCAGATCGGGCGGGAGGCCGTGTTCCTCACGTACGACGGTGTGGGCCACGGCGACTACTGGCTGAGCCCGTGTGCGCGGGACGCCATCGACACCTACCTCGTGACCCTGAAGACGCCGCGCAAGGGCACGCACTGTCCGGCGGTGTGGCCGTCCGGGCCCTCCGCGCAGCGGCAGTCGCCCTCCGGCGGCCTGGTCAACCCGCTGCCGGAGCTGCTGGGTACGGGCACGTACGGGCGGGCCGGGTGACGCGGACCGGTCCGGCACGGACGTGAGCGCGGGCGGGACCGGCCCCGGTCGTCATGAACCGGAGCCTGTCCCGCCCGCCTCGGGCCGCTACACCGTCGTCTTCTGCTCCGCCGCCGTCAGCGGTGTGGCGATGTCCTCCAGGGAGCGGCGTTCCGCCTTCACCGCGAGGAGGGCCGCCACCAGGCCGGCCAGGCACATCAGCGTCGCGCCGATCGAGAAGGCCAGGACCGTGTCGCCGACGACGCCGGATTCCGTGAGCTTGGCGAACAGCAGCGGGCCGCTGATGCCGCCGGCCGCGGTGCCGATGGCGTAGAAGAACGCGATCGACATCGCCCGGGTCTCCATGGGGAAGACCTCGGAGACCGTCAGGTAGGCGCTGGACGCGCCGGCCGAGGCGAAGAACAGCACCGCGCACCAGCAGGCCGTCATCGTGGTCGCGCTCAGGGATCCCTGGTCGAAGAGCCAGGCCGTGCCGAACAGGAGCAGGCCGGACAGGATGTAGGTGCCGGAGATCATGATGCGGCGGCCGACCGTGTCGAAGAGCTTGCCGAGGAACAGCGGGCCGCAGAAGTTGCCGATGGCGATGACGGCGAAGTAGTAGCCGGTGTTGCCGCTCGGGACGTCGAAGAACGTCGTCAGGATCGCGCCGAAGCCGAAGGTGATCGCGTTGTAGAGGAACGCCTGGCCGATGAAGAGGGAGAAGCCGAGGATCGCGCGGCGGCGGTAGTCGGAGAAGACCGTGCGGCCGATCTCGATGAAGGAGACGCTGCGGCGCTGGTGGATGGTGATCTCGCCCTCGGCGCGGGGCAGCGGCTCGCCCCTCTCCTCCTCGATCTTGCTCTCGATGGAGGAGACGATGCGTTCCGCTTCGTCGTCGCGGCCGTGGATCAGCAGCCAGCGCGGGCTTTCGGGGACGTGCCGGCGGACCAGGAGGATCACCAGGGCGAGGACCGCGCCGAGCGCGAAGGTGAGACGCCAGCCGACGTTCGCCGCGAAGATGTCCGTGTCCAGCGCGACGATCGACAGCAGTGAGCCGAAGACCGCGCCCAGCCAGAAGCTGCCGTTGATCATCAGGTCGGTGCGGCCGCGGTACTCCTTGGGGATGAGCTCGTCGATCGCCGAGTTGATGGCCGCGTACTCGCCGCCGATGCCGAAGCCGGTGAGGAACCGGAAGAGGAAGAACCACCAGGTGTCGAAGGAGATCGCGGTGAGGGCCGTGGCGGCCAGGTAGACCGCCAGGGTGATCATGAAGAGCTTTTTGCGCCCCCATCTGTCGGTCAGGCGGCCCCAGAACAGTGCGCCCAGGCAGGCGCCCGCCACGTACAGGGCGGCTGCCATGCCGGTGACCTCGCCGGACGTGATGGGCAGGCCGCTGCCGGGTTCCGACAGGCGGCTGGCGATGTTGCCCACGACGGTGACTTCGAGTCCGTCGAGGATCCATACGGTGCCGAGACCGATGACGATCGTCCAGTGCCAGCGCGACCACGGGAGGCGGTCGAGGCGGGCGGGGATGTCGGTGGTGACGGTGTGGCCGGTGTCGGCCTGGGCGGTGGTCATGGCCCCCTCCTCTTCGAGCGGAATCCCCGTCGGGTGCCCTGACCGGCTTCTCTTACGCCCGAAGCCTCACGCGCCCAGTGCGTGCGACACCGTGTAGATCAGCAGGCCGGCCAGGGAGCCGACGACCGTGCCGTTGATGCGGATGAACTGCAGGTCGCGGCCGATGTTCGCCTCGATCTTCTTCGTGGTGTGCTCGGCGTCCCAGCTCGCGACCGTGTCGGTGATCAGGGAGGTGATCTCCTTGCGGTAGGTGGTGACGACGTAGACGGCCGCGTCCTCCACCCACTGGTCGACCTTGTCCTGCACCTTGCGCTCGCGCGCCATCCGGGAGCCCAGCGACAGCAGGGACGCCCGTACGCGCAGCCGCAGCTCGCTGCGCTCGTCCTCGGCCGCTGAGACGATCATGGACCGTACGGCCGTCCAGGCGCTGGCGATGAGGTCCTGCACCTCGCCGCGGCCGAGGACCTCGCCCTTGAGCCGCTCGACGCGGGCGCGGGTGTCGGTGTCGGACTGGAGGTCGCCCGCGAAGTCGGTGAGGAAACGGTCCAGGGCGCTGCGCGCCGGGTGGCCGGGCATGTCGCGCATCTCGGTGGCGAAGCGCAGCAGTTCCCGGTAGACGCGCTCGCCGACCTTCCGGTCGACGAACTTCGGTGTCCAGCCCGGGGCGCCGCCCTCCACGGCGTCCATCACCTCGTCGCGGTGCAGCACAAGCCAGTCGTGCGCTCGGGTGACGATCAGGTCGACGACGCGTTTGTGACCGCCGTCGGCGACGACCTTCTCCAGCATCTTGCCGATGCCGGGTCCGATCTCCTGGGCGTTCGCGCGGCGGGTGATGGCCTCGCCGACGACGGCCTGGACGTCGGAGTCGCGCAGGACGGTCAGGGCGCCGCGCAGGGCCGTGGACAGCTCCGCGGTGACCCGGTCGGCGTGTTCGGGGACCGCGAGCCAGGCGCCCAGGCGGCTGCCGATGCCGACGGCGCGCAGCCGCTGCCGTACGACGTCCTCGGAGAGGAAGTTCTCGCCGACGAACTCGCCCAGGGAGACGCCGAGCTGGTCCTTCTTGGTGGGGATGATCGCGGTGTGCGGGATGGGGATGCCGAGGGGGTGGCGGAAGAGGGCGGTGACGGCGAACCAGTCGGCGAGCGCGCCCACCATGCCCGCCTCGGAGGCGGCGGCGACATAGGCCGCCCAGGACCCGGCGCCGGAGTTGTGTGCCCAGGTGGACAGGACGTAGACCAGCGCCACGAACACGAGAAGTCCGGTGGCGGTGAGCTTCATTCGGCGTACGCCGCGCTGTTTCTCCTGGTCCGCAGGGCTGAAGGTCGTCATCGCGCGGTTCACGGCGGCGCCGGGGCGGGCATGCTGCCCTCCGGCACCGGCACCCTTTTCCGCTGCTTTCGTCTGTTCCATCCGCTCCACCCGCTCGGTGATCCCGCACACACATTGTCCCTTCCTGACCGACTCCTGGAACGGAACAGCAGTTCCCGGCGTCTGTCGGGAGGGGTAATGCCACGGGGTGCTGTGAGCTTCCCCCGGCCCATGCCGCATCATGGGCACATCAGATCGGAGCCTTGGGCTCCCATCGCCCGAGGAGAACTGAACAGCATGACCCGAGGACGTGGCTACGCCCTCCTGGCCCTGGTCGTCGCAGCGATCGTGAGCCTTTCCACCGCCATATACGTCGGCGTGGCGCCCGACGACGGCCAGCGCATCCGCAACGCCCTCGGCGACGGCCGCGCCCCCCACAACTCCGCCGCCCCCGCCTCCACCGGCACCTGGGTCGGCACCTGGTCCGCATCTCCCTCCGCCGCCGAACCCGGCACCGAGACCGCGGGCATGGCGGACCGCTCGGTACGCAACGTCGTCCACACCAGCGTCGGCGGTACGAGTGCCCGCGTCACGCTTTCCAATCTCTACGGCCAGTCGCCGCTGAGCATCACGCGGGCGACGATCGCCGTCTCCGCGGGCAGCGGCACACCGGCGGCACTCGCCGACACCATGCGGCAGCTGACCTTCGGCGGCGGCCCCACGGTCGTCGTCCCGCCCGGCCGGCAGGTCATGAGCGACGCGGTACGGGTCGTCGTCCCGCACGACTCCGACGTCCTGATCACCACCTACACGCCCACCAGCTCCGGCCCGGTGACCTACCACCGGCACGCCCGGCAGACCTCCTACGTCGCCCAGGGCGACCACGCGCAGGACGCCACCGGCACGCCGTACACCGAGCGGATCGGGTCCTGGCGTTACCTGACGGCGCTGGACGTGCTGAGCAACGAGTCCGACGGCACGGTCGTCGCCCTCGGCGACTCCCTGACGGACGGCATCACCTCCACGCCCGACACCAACAGCCGCTGGACCGACGTGCTGTCCGACCGGCTGCGCTCCGAGATCGCCTCCGGGCGGGACCTGCCCCGCTACAGCGTCGTCAACCAGGGCATCAGCGGCAACCAGGTCCTCGCCGACGGCCTGGGCCGCCCGGCGGACAACCCCAGCGGCCTGAACCGCTTCCAGCGGGACGTGCTGGAGCGGACGAACGTCAAGGTCGTCGTCATCGACCTCGGCGTCAACGACATCCTGCGCAACCCGCGCCTGGCCGACCCGAACGCGGTCCTCACGGGGCTGCGCACGCTGGTGGGACAGGCCCACGCGCGCGGCGTGAAGGTCGTCGGAGCGACGCTGATGCCGTTCCAGGGGCACCGCGGGTACACGGAGGCGCGTGAGCAGGTCCGCCAGGCCATCAACGCGCAGATCCGCGCCGGGCGGGTGTACGACGCCGTGGCCGACTTCGACCAGGCGCTGCGGGACCCCTACAACCCGCGGCGGCTGCGGCCCGACTACGACTCGGGCGACCATCTGCACCCCAGCGACAAGGGGTACGCGCGGATGGCGGAGTCCTTCGACTTGTCGACGCTGAAGGGGTCGGCGCCGGCGGAGCTGTAGCCCTTCCCGCCCTGTGCCCCCCCCCCGCGCGGCGCCCGCCGGGCCGCGGGGACTCAGTTTCCGCGGTGCCGGTGCCGGGGGGGCCGCTCCCCCAGTTGCCCCCGCCCCGCCCGCCGCTCCAGCTTCTCCTGGCGGCGTTCCTCGCGGACCCGCAGCTTCTCCGCGCGGGTCAGCTTGCGCTGGACCCCGACGCCGCCCCACAGCGCGAACCCGGTCACGATCACCCGCGGTGCGCCCGGCTCGCCCGGCACGCCCTCCTCGCCGTGGTCGAAACCGCCCATGACGCCGATGCCGCGGACGACGACCTCGACCCCGGGCGGCACGATCACATCCACCCCGCCCATGATCGCGATCGCGTTGATCTCGACCTCACGGTCCGCGAAGGACGCCTCGCGCAGATCGATCTCCCCGCCGCCCCAGAAGGCGAGGCAGGTGAACCGCCGGGGCATCGTCCAGCGCCCCTTGCGCTGGAAGCCGGACATGACGGCGACGGCCCACGTGGAGGTGCCCTCACCGCCGACGATCCGCCCGGACCAGCCCGGCCCGGCGGCCGCGTCCTTCGTCAGGGACACCGACGGCACCGTGACACCCGCGGCCGGCAGGTCCCGGGTGATCGGCGCCAACTCCCCGTAGGTGCGCGCCTTGTACGTCGCGTCCAGCCGCTCCTCGAACTCCTCCATGTCCAGGCGCCCCTCCGCGAGGGCGTCCCGCAAAATTTCGGCGACCTGCTCACGGTCGGCGTCGGAGGCGCGGAGGTCCGGGACGGCGTCGTCGGTCATACACAGCAGACTACGAGTTCACCCCGTCGGGGGCTATGAGATCGCCCGCTCGGCCTGACCCCCGTACATGGTGGCGATCACCGCCTCGATGTCCGGCTCCCGCACCGACAGGTCCACCAGCGGGTACGCGGCGGCGATCCGCGCCACGAGCGGAGCCGCCGACTCCCCCGCCGGGAACGCCAGCCACTGCCGCGGACCGTCCACCCGCACGACCCGCGCGGGCGCCGGCGCCTCGATCGGCGGCAGTTCCCGCTCCAGGTCCACGACCAGGGTCCGCTCGCTCTCCCCGACCTCGTGCAGCCCGGCGAGCGGACCGTCGTACATCAGGCGCCCGTGGTCGATGACCATCACCCGCCGGCACAACTGCTCGATGTCCTGCAGGTCGTGCGTCGTCAGCAGCACCGTCGTGCCGCGCTCGGCGTTCAACTCCCGCAGGAAGTCCCGCACCTTCGACTTGGAGACGACGTCGAGGCCGATGGTCGGCTCGTCCAGGTACAGCACCTCCGGGTCGTGCAGCAGCGCCGCCACGATGTCGCCGCGCATCCGCTGGCCGAGGGAGAGCTGCCGCACCGGCACGTCCAGCAGGTCGCCCATGTCCAGGAGTTGGACCAGGCGGTCGAGGTTCTCCCGGTAACGGGCGTCCGGGATTCGGTACATGCGGTGCATCAGCCGGTAGGAGTCCAGCAGCGGCAGATCCCACCACAGCGTGGTGCGCTGCCCGAACACCACGCCGATGCGGTGCGCCAGGCGCGTCCGCTCCCTGGAGGGGTCGATGCCGGCCACCCGCAGCCGGCCCGCGCTGGGCGTGAGGATGCCGGTCAGCATCTTGATCGTGGTGGACTTGCCGGCGCCGTTCGGGCCGATGTAGCCGACCATCTCGCCGCGCTCCACACGGAAGGAGATCGAGTCGACGGCCCGCACCTGCCGCCGCTCCCGCTTCATGAAGCCGGTCTTCTTGCGCACCTCGAAGACCTTCTCGACACCGTCGAGTTCGATGAACGCGTCCTCCGGTGCGACGAACCCGCTTTCCGACTCGGTCAACTCAACTCCCTGTACTCCGGTACGAACGAAGCCCCGTCCGCCACGCCAGCCCGGCCAGGACGCAGCAGGCCACCGCCACCACCGGCGAGGCGAACGCCGCCCAGCCGGGCAGGGCGACCGGGTACGGCCGCCCCAGCACGTAGGCGGCGGGCACCCAGTTGACGAAGGCCAGCGGCAGCATGAAGGTCACACCCCGCACCAGGTCCTTGCCGAACACCGACGGCGGGTACTGCAGCAGCGTCGTCCCGCCGTAGGTGAACGCGTTCTGCACCTCGGCGGCGTCCTGCGCGTAGATCTGGAAGGCCGCGCCCGCCACGAACACCGCCGAGAAGATCACCGCGCCGCTGACCACCATCACCGGCACCAGCAGCACCTTCGCCGCGCTCCAGCCGACGTCCACCGACACCAGCGCCCAGCCCAGCACCACCGCGCCCTGGGTGATCCGGCCCAGCCGGCGCAGCGCGAACCGGTCGGCGCCGACCTGGGCCAGCACCGGCGCCGGACGCACCAGCAGCGTGTCGAACGAGCCGTCACGGATCCGGGCACCCAGCACGTCCATCGAGCCCAGCACCAGATCGGCGATCCCGAACGACGTCACCGACAGCCCGTAGAGGAAGGCCACCTCGGGCAGCGACCAGCCGCCCAGCGAGTCGACCTGCGAGAACATCAGCAGGATCCCCACGAAGTCCAGGCCGGTCACCGTCAGGTTGCCGAGCACCGTGACGACGAACGAGGTCCGGTAGGCCATGCTGGAGCGCACCCACATCCCGGCGATCAGCCGGTAGGCCCGCACCCCCTCCCGCAGGACACCCCGCTCAGCCACCCTGCACCACCACCCGCCGCGTCGCCGCCGACTGCAGCAGCCGCCCCGCCGCCAGCAGCGCCACCGCCCACGCCGCCTGGAAGGCGAACGCCCGCAGCGGGTCCGTCTCCCCCATCAGCACGTCCGCCGGCATCTGGATCTGCGCCGCCCACGGCAGCACCCGCACCACCTCGCCCAACACGCCCGGGAAGGCGTTCAGCGGCAGCACCATGCCCGAGAAGAAGATCCCCGTGACCACCAGCACCTGGTTGACGCCCATGCCGTCGAGGAGCCAGAACACACTCAGCGCCGCCAGAAAGCGGATCGCGAAGCTCACGACCGCCGCCAGCAGCAGGGTGACCACGAAGGCGGCCCAGGGGGTGACCGACGTCGGCAGCGCCATCGGGAAGAAGAGCGCACCGAACAGGAACGGGACCACACCTCGCCCCAGCATCTGGAACAACGCCCGCCCCATGTCCCCCGCCAGCCACCACAGTTGCAGATCCGCCGGCCGGTACAGGTCCACGGCGATCTCACCCGTGCGGATGCGGTCCATCAGGTCCTTCTCGGCGCCCCCGCCCTGGATCGCCAGCGTCGCGTAGAGGCACTGCCCCAGCCAGACATAGGTCACCGCCTGGGCCTGGTCGTACCCCCCGAGATGCGGCTTCTGGTCCCACAGGGCCAGATAGGTGTGGACGAGAATGACGCCGAAGACCGTGTTGGTGAACACCCCGGCCAGCGTGGCCGCCCGATAGGTCGCGTACCGCCTGAAACCCCCCGCCGCGACGGCCACGTACAACCGTCCCGAGCCCACATCCACAGCCCTCCTCGACGCCCGGCACCGAAGCGCAGGAGCCTAGTGGCCCCGCGAACCGGACTGCCACGCAATTTCGGGGAGCGGCGGGAGTGCCGCGGGGCGAGTGCGCACCGGCCCAGACGGTACGATCCGTTGCGTCCGCGCGGGCCGAGGCCCCGCGGCCGGGGCGAGCAGCGTGACGGCGATGCCGGCCGGGTCCCCCTTCGGGCGAACGTCGCGCAGGCGAGATCACGATTCGGGCAGGAGTGCGGCGCAACGCGTTTCGCCCTGTGCCCGCCCGCGCACCCGCCCGCACGCGGCCGCCTCACCGCACGGCTCACAGCCCGGCCCTCGATCAGGGAACTGATCAACGGATGGGACAGTCTTCATCACAGGGGCGCAAGAGCGAGCAGAGACGTACGGAACGACGTACGACGCGAAACAGGAGTCCGTGCACGACATGAGTGACGAGCCTCAGCCGCAGCAGCCGAACCCGGGCTGGGCATCGAGAGAGCCGCAGGCGGACGCCGACGGCGACCCGGGCACGCCCGAGGGCACGGCGGCCGGGAGGCCGAAGCGGACCGGCTGGCGCCGGGCGATCCCGACCTGGCGCATGACGCTCGGCGGCTTCATCGTCGTCGTGCTGCTGCTGGTCGGCGGCTTCTTCCTGGGCTACTCGCTCGTGAAGATCCCACCGGCCAACGCGCTCGCCACCAAGCAGGCCAACGTCTACCTCTACGCGGACGGCTCCGTGATCGCCCGCGACGGCGAGGTCAACCGGGAGAACGTCACCCTCCCGCAGATCTCCAAGGACGCCCAGCACGCGATCCTGGCCGCCGAGGACCGCGACTTCTACACCGAGTCCGCCGTCGACCCCAAGGCCATGGTCCGCGCCGCCTGGAACACCGCCCTCGGCAAAGGCAAGCAGTCCGGCTCCACCATCACCCAGCAGTACGTGAAGAACTACTACCTGCGCCAGGAACAGACCGTCACGCGCAAGGCCAAGGAGTTCTTCATCGCGATCAAGCTGGACCGCGAGGTCAGCAAGGACCACATCCTCGAGGGCTACCTCAACACCAGCTACTTCGGCCGCAACGCCTACGGCATCCAGGCCGCCGCCCAGGCCTACTACGGCATGGACGCCAAGGACCTCGACCCGGCCCGCGCCGCCTACCTCGCCGCGCTCGTCAACGCGCCCAGCCAGTACGACGTCGTCGCCCACCCCGAGAACCGGAAGGCCGCCGAGGCCCGCTGGAACTACACGCTGGACGGCATGGTCAAGAAGGGCTGGCTCAGCGCGTCGGAGCGGACCGGCATGAAGTTCCCCGTGCCGAAGGAGTCCACCCTCTCCACCGGCATGTCCGGCCAGCGCGGCTACATCGTCCGGATCGTCAAGGACTACCTGGTCCAGAACAAGATCATCGAAGAGAGCAAGCTCGACGCCGGCGGCTACCGCATCACCACGACCCTGCAGAAGGACAAGCAGGACGCGTTCGTGAAGGCCGTCAACGACAAGCTGATGTCCAAGCTCGACAAGAAGAACCGCAAGGTCGACACCTACGTGCGCGCCGGCGGCGCCTCCGTCGACCCCAAGACCGGCAAGGTCGTGGCGATGTACAACGGCATCGACTACGTCAAGCAGTACACACCCAACGCCACCCGCAGGGACTTCCAGGTCGGCTCCACCTTCAAGCCCTTCGTGTTCACCGCCGCCGTCGAGAACCACTCCGAGACGCAGGACGGCCGCGTCATCACCCCGAACACCATCTACGACGGCACCAACAAGCGCCCCGTCCAAGGCTGGACCGGCGACCCCTACGCCCCCGAGAACGAGGACCAGCACTCCTACGGCGACATCACCGTCACCGAGGCCACCGACAGCTCCGTGAACTCGGTGTACGCGCAGATGGCCGCCGACGTCGGCCCCGCCAAGGTCAAGCAGACCGCGATCGACCTCGGCATCCCCGAGGCCACCCCCGACCTCGCCGACGGCCCCGCCATCGCGCTCGGCACCGCCACGGCCAGCGTCCTCGACATGGCGGAGGCCTACGCCACCCTCGCCAACCACGGCCGGCACGGCACGTACACGATCGTCGACAAGGTCACCAAGGAGGGCACGCCGATCGAGCTGCCCGAACGGCGCACCCGGCAGGCCGTCAGCCGCGAGGCCGCCGACACCACCACCTCGATGCTGCGCAGCGTCGTCCAGAACGGCACCGCCTCCGCCGCTCAGGCCGCGGGCCGCCCCGTCGCCGGCAAGACCGGCACCGCCGAGGAGGACACGGCCGCCTGGTTCGCGGGCTACACCCCCGACCTCGCCACCGTCGTCTCCGTCATGGGCCAGGACCCGGTCACCGCCGCCCACAAGTCCCTGTACCGCGCCATGGGCCTGCCCCGCATCAACGGCGGCGGCGCACCCGCCGAGATCTGGACGCAGTTCACCCAGGACGCCCTCAAGGGCAAGCCCGTCAAGGAGTTCGACCTCAGGCTCCAGCCCGGGTCCGACGTCTCGCAGGCCCCCAGCAGTCAGGCCCCGGCCGACCCGAGCGCCTCCGCCCCCACCGACGGCGGCACGACCACCGGCGGCGAGGAGACCGGCACCCAGCCGCCCGAGCAGACCCCCAGCACCCCCGAAGGGCAGACCGAGGGCCAGACCGACGGCGGCACCACCACCGGCGGCACCACCGGCGGCGAGTCCCCCACCGGCGGCGGCACCGCGGACGGCGGCACGACCGACGGAGGAACGACCGACGGCGGCACCACCGACGGCGGCACGACGGAGGGCGGTGGCGGCGACGCGAGCGACGGCGGCGCGACAGGCGGCCCGACCGGCCCCGGCTGGGGCGTGGTCCCCCAGGGCGCACGCCGCGAGTAGCCCGGCGACGGCTCAGTGGCCGCTGGTCGCCTTCAGCCCCACCACGGCGACCAGCAGCAGGCACACGAAGAAGATCCGGGCGGCGGTCGCCGGCTCGCCCAGCACCGCCATCCCGAACACCGCCGCCCCGGCCGCGCCGATCCCCACCCACACGCCGTAGGCGGTGCCGATGGGCAGGGTCCTGGCCGCCTGCGACAGCAGCAGCATGCTGGCGACGATGCCGGCGCCGGTGAGCACACTGGGCAGCGGACGCGTGAACCCGTCGGTGTACTTCATGCCCACGGACCACCCCACCTCGAGCAGACCGGCGACGACGAGCAGAACCCAGGCCATGACGGGCGCCTCCGGGAAACGGGCTGACGGTGTCGGTGCGTCGTCTTTGCCTTGATCCCGGTACGGCGCGTCTCGTCGGGGGTGCCCCCAACGTAGCAAAGGTCATGGCGAAGGGGCCGGTGACGGTTGTCACCGGCCCCTTCTCCACGACCTGGGCCCTACAGGTACAGGCCCGTCGAGTCCTCGGCGCCCTCGAACCGGTCCGCGGCCACCGCATGCAGATCACGCTCGCGCATCAGCACGTACGCGATCCCCCGCACCTCGACCTCGGCACGGTCCTCCGGGTCGAACAGCACCCGGTCACCCGTTTCCACGGTCCGCACGTTCTGCCCCACCGCGACGACCTCGGCCCACGCCAGCCGCCGGCCGACCGCCGCCGTGGCCGGGATCAGGATGCCGCCACCGGAACGCCGCTCGCCCTCGCTGGTGTCCTGCCGCACGAGTACGCGGTCGTGCAGCATCCGGATGGGCAGCTTGTCCGGATGGGTGCTCTGCTCGTTTCTCTTGGCGCTCACGCCCTGAAACCTACCTGTCTCCTCCGCCGGCGAACGCAGTCGGGTCAGCCCTTGCGCCGCCGCGTGCTGACCGCGAGCAGCCCGACCACTCCCACCACGACGAGCGCGACCGGCACGACCCGCTCCAGCCGGGGCGCGCCCTCCTCGTCCACGAACCGGGACCGCACATCGGTGACGGCCCGGTTCACCTCCACGTAGGCCCGCCCGAGGGTGTGATCGATGTTGGACGCGACCTTGGCCTTGGCATCCCCGACGATCGTCTTCGGGTGCACCCGCACCCCGATCTCGTCGAGGGTCTCGGCCAGGGTCGCGCGGCGGCGCCTGATGTCCGCCTCGATCTGCGCCGGGGTCCTGGTGTCCGCCGTGTCCGCCACCGTGTCGCCTTTCGAAGTCGGTGTGAAGCCTCTGGGGGACAGTCTGTCAGCTCCACGGCTCATCACACTGTCAGCACCCCCGGTTACCCTGGCGGGATGAGCGAGCGACTCCAGCCGGGGGACGTGGCCCCCGCCTTCACCCTGCCCGACGCCGACGGCACCGAGGTGTCCCTGGCGGACCACAAGGGCCGCAAGGTCATCGTGTACTTCTACCCGGCCGCACTCACCCCGGGCTGCACGAAGCAGGCCTGCGACTTCACGGACAACCTGGAGCTGCTGGCGGGCGCGGGCTACGACGTCATCGGCATCTCCCCCGACAAACCGGAGAAACTGGCGAAGTTCCGCGAGAAGGAGTCCCTGAAGGTCACGCTGCTGGCCGACCCCGACAAGCAGGTCCTGGAGGCCTACGGCGCCTTCGGCGAGAAGAAGCTGTACGGCAAGACGGTCGTCGGCGTCATCCGCTCCACGATCGTCGTGGACGAGGAGGGCAAGGTCGAACGCGCCCTGTACAACGTCAAGGCGACGGGCCACGTAGCCAAGATCATCAAGGACCTGGGGGTCTGAGACCCCACTGATCGTTCCCGAGAGCGGCTCGTACCGGTGAAACTCCGGTACGAGCCGCTCCGCTTTTCGCACATATCCGGGCGTGACCGTCCGATAAACGGTTCGTTACTCCGTGCGAGACCACGAACGGGTGGTCGGGGAATGAGGAGAGGTGTCGTGCGGAACACAGCGAGCTCTTACGACGATGAGCGGCTGGCGGCGGCCGCAGCCAAGGCTCGCAACTGGACCGATCTGATGCGTCGGCTCGGCCTCAAAACCAGTGGAGGTCAACGGCGCGTGCTGCAAGAGAGAGTGGCGGCGCGCGGACTCGACACGAGTCACTTCGTCAAACGCAGCCCGTATCGGAAGTACCCGGACTCCGCCATCGCGGAAGCGGCAGCCTCGTCATCATCCCTGCGCGAAGTAGCTCTGAAACTCGGCGCCGCGCCGGCCAGCGGCACTCTGTCGCACATCCGTCGCCGCATTCACGCGGCGGGCATCGACGTCCGCCACTTCCCCGGCATCAACCGGACCGATCTGGACCTCCCCTTCACCCTCCAAGAACTCCAAAGAGCAACAGCGACGGCGACGAGCGTGCGGGGGGTGGCTCGTTCTTTGGGCGTACCGGACGACAGCCGTTCGCGGGCAACCCTGAGCCGCATGCTGCGGGGGCACGGGATCGACACGTCGCATTTCACCCACCGACGTGTAGCGATCTGCGAGGACAGACTCCGTGAACTCGTAGCACGCTCCACGAGCTACGCCGACGTGATGCGCGGTCTCGGCTTGGAGGTGAACGACACCAACCATCGACGCGTGAGGCGAGCGGCCTCCCGGCTCGACCTGGACACCGGCCACTTCACGCGCAGGACCTGGGCACGACCGGAGAGCCCGGCCCCCGCACCCGTCGCCCAACGAGTACTGGTCGTCCTGCCCTCCAGTGCAGGACGAACCAACAGGTCTCAGCTCCACCGTGCCCTGGTCGAGATCGGGGTGCCCTACTCATGCCGGACCTGCGGCAACGAGGGCGAGTGGCTGGGGCAACCGATCACGTTGCAGATCGACCACATCAATGGCGACTGGCGCGACAACCGCCGGGAGAATCTGCGGTATCTCTGCCCCAACTGTCACGCGCTCACTGAGACCTGGTGCCGCCGGAAAGCGAGGACACCTCTCGTCGCGTACCTTGCTCAGCCCGTACACTGAACGCTGCCGGTCGAGCACCATGACCGTTTTTGAGCGGCCGTGATGGAATTTGGCAGTCATGCTGGGTTTAGGTCCCAGTGGGTTCACACCCGTGTGGGTTCGAGTCCCACCGGCCGCACACGCAGAGGGGGCCACCCATCGGGCGGCCCCCTCTCACGTTCCTCAGCCCAACAGCTCCCGCACCACCGGCACCAACGCCCGGAACGCCTTCCCCCGGTGGCTGATCGCGTTCTTTTCCTGGGGGGTCAGTTCCGCGCAGGTGCGGGACTCGCCCTCCGGCTGGAGGATCGGGTCGTAGCCGAAGCCGCCCGTGCCCGTGGGCTCGTGGCGGAGGGTGCCGAGGAGCCGGCCCTCGACCACCCGCTCCGTGCCGTCCGGCAGGGCGAGGGCCGCCGCGCAGGCGAAGTGGGCTCCGCGGTGTTCCTCGGCGATGTCGGAGAGCTGGGCGAGGAGGAGGTCCAGGTTGGCCTTGTCGTCGCCGTGGCGGCCGGACCAGCGGGCGGAGAAGATGCCGGGGGCGCCGTTGAGGACGTCGACGCAGAGGCCGGAGTCGTCGGCGACGGCCGGGAGGCCCGTGGCCCGGGCCAGGGCGTGGGCCTTGAGGAGGGCGTTCTCGGCGAACGTCACGCCCGTTTCCTTGACGTCGGGGATGTCCGGGTAGGCGTCGGCGCCGACGAGTTCGTGGGGCAGTCCGGCTTCGGCGAGGATCGCGCGAAGTTCGGTGATCTTTCCGGCGTTGCGGGTGGCGAGGATCAGGCGACTCATGGGCCCAGTATCGCCGGGCGGGATCGCGCCCCGTCAGGGGCGCGGGGAACGGCGCGGGTCACCACGACGCACCCGCACCCGGCGACCACCTCGCAGTGCTACGGCGTGCACACCTTCGTCAACTCACCCGCCGCGTCCGTGACCGGGCTGATGTCGGGCGTCTCGTCGCCGTTCTTGATCGACGTGCGGACGTTGTCGACGGCCTTGTTCAGGTCGTCGACGGCCTTGCCGACGTCCGCGTTGTCGGTCTTGTCGCCGATCTCGCCGAGGTTCTTGTCGATGGAGTCGAGGGACTCGTCCAGCTGCGTCGGGTCGCTGGATGCGCTGTCGACGGCCTGCTGGAGTTCCGTGACGCTGTCGGCGATGGCGTCGGCGGTCTGGACGCAGTCCAGTGCCTTGTCGACGGCGGCGCAGCCGGTGGTGAGTCCGGCGGTCAGCGCGACGGCCGCCAGGGTGGCGGCGGCGGCTGCGGTGCGGCGTCGGCGGCTCGCGGCCATGGAGCGGTCCCTCTCGTTCGGTCGGGCCGGTCGGGCCCGCGGCTGGCCGGGCGCACAGGGGTGAGCCGTGCGCCCGTACTCCTTCAGACGCGCGTGTGCTCGGCGCGGTTGCCCGTGCCGGGCACTCTTCTTGGTGTGCCTTTTACTTTTCGAGGACGGCGTCGAGCGCGGTGCGCTGGTGGGCGGCGAGTTCGCCGCAGCCGGCGACGGCGAGGTCGAGGAGGGCGTTGAGTTCGTCGCGGGCGAAGGGTTCGGCTTCGGCGGTGCCCTGGACCTCGACGAAGCGGCCGTCGCCGGTGCAGACGACGTTCATGTCGGTGTCGGCCCTGACGTCTTCCTCGTAGCAGAGGTCGAGGAGGGGGACGCCTGCGACGATGCCGACGGAGACGGCGGAGACGGTGCCGGTGAGGGGCTTGCGGCCGGCCTTGATGAGTTTCCTGCCCTGGGCCCAGGCGATGGCGTCGGCGAGTGCGACGTAGGCGCCGGTGATGGCGGCCGTGCGGGTGCCACCGTCGG
Source organism: Streptomyces sp. NRRL B-1140 (assembly GCF_001280065.1). Lineage (GTDB taxonomy): Bacteria > Actinomycetota > Actinomycetes > Streptomycetales > Streptomycetaceae > Streptomyces. Next base: position 147,734 of record NZ_LGEA01000090.1, on the reverse strand, counting down.
CCTGCAGGACGTCGCAGTCGAGGACGATGGTGTTCTCGCCGAGGGCCTTGTAGTCGATGACGGCGCGCAGGGAGCGGCCGATGAGGCGGCTGATCTCGTGGGTGCGGCCGCCGATCTTGCCGCGGACGGATTCGCGGTCTCCGCGGGTGTTGGTGGCGCGGGGCAGCATGGAGTATTCGGCGGTGACCCAGCCTTCGCCGCTGCCCTTGCGCCAGCGGGGCACGCCTTCGGTGACGGAGGCGGTGCAGAGGACCTTGGTGTCGCCGAAGGAGACGAGGACGGAGCCTTCGGCGTGCTTGCTCCAGCCGCGCTCGATGGTGATGGGGCGGAGCTGCTGGGGGGTGCGGCCGTCGATTCGAGACATGCGGCTGAGCCTATCCGTACCGCGGGAGGGGCCCTTCCCGTGGTGGGAGGGCCCCGGTGGGGGTGGGGGTCTCAGGGGGTGAAGCCCGGGACGATCCCGGCCCTTCACATCATGTCTTCGATCTCCGCCGCGATGGGGTCGGCGTCGGTGCCGATGACGACCTGGATCGCGGTGCCCATCTTGACGACGCCGTGGGCGCCGGCGGCCTTCAGGGCGGTCTCGTCGACCTTGGAGGGGTCCGCGACCTCGGTGCGGAGGCGGGTGATGCAGCCTTCGACCTCTTCGATGTTGTCGATGCCGCCGAGCCCGGCAACGATCTTCTCAGCCTTGGTGGCCATGTTCGTTCTCCCTGATCCGAACCGCTTTGTCGCAGTAACCCACAGTCGGCCCCTCTTCGCGAGTGGCGCTGTCGGGGTGCCGATGGGACGGTGTCACGTTCGTGCGACCGTCGGACGCCTGGTCTACACCACGAGTCCGCCTCTCGACAAAAGCGGAGGGCGTGATCGTGGCGGTGGGGGCGGAATCGGCGGGTTCCACTCGTTCGGTCTGCCGTGCTACAACTGGTCTACACCACTCACCGGTGGAGGTCGCGCGGTGGATACCGCGTTCCCCTTTCTTTGAGACGCCGCCGTCCCCCGTCGCATTCTTCCTGGGCGGCGCCGTGCCCCATGGAGGAAGTTCATGTCCACAGACACCGCCGCGCCCGCGAGCCCGAAGAGGGGCTCGGCCGTGATGGCCGTCATGCAGCGGATCGGCCGCAGCCTCATGCTGCCGGTGGCGGTGCTGCCGGCCGCCGCGCTGCTGGTCCGGCTCGGCAACCCCGACATGCTCGGGCGCGAGTCGTTCCCCGCGTTCCTCACCAAGATCGCGAGCTTCATGGCGGCCGGTGGCAACGCGATCCTCGACAACATGGCGCTGCTGTTCGCCGTGGGCATCGCGATCGGTTTCGCCAAGAAGTCGGACGGCTCCACGGCGCTCGCGGCCGTGGTCGGCTACCTGGTCTTCAAGAACGTGCTGGCCACGTTCACCGACCCGACCCTGCCCAAGGTGGCGGCGGAGGTCGACGGCAAGGCCGTCATGGTGGCGGCTCCGGCCGACGCCAAGGTGCTGGGCGGCGTGGTCATGGGCATCGTCGTGGCGCTGCTCTACCAGCGCTTCTACCGCACCAAGCTGCCGGACTGGGCGGGCTTCTTCGGCGGGCGCCGCCTGGTGCCGATCCTGTCGGCCTTCGCGGGCCTGGTCATCGGCATCGTCTTCGGTTACATCTGGCCCGTCCTCGGCACGGCCCTGCACAACTTCGGTGAGTGGCTGGTCGGCTCCGGAGCGGTCGGCGCGGGCATCTTCGGTGTGGCCAACCGTGCGCTGATCCCGATCGGCATGCACCACCTGCTGAACTCCTTCCCCTGGTTGCAGGCCGGCTCCTACGAGGGGAAGAGCGGCGACATCGCGCGCTTCCTGGCCGGTGACCCGACCGCCGGGCAGTTCATGACGGGCTTCTTCCCGATCATGATGTTCGCCCTCCCCGCCGCGTGCCTGGCGATCGTGCACTGTGCCCGGCCCGAGCGCCGCAAGGTCGTCGGCGGCATGATGTTCTCCCTCGCGCTGACCTCGTTCGTCACCGGCGTCACCGAGCCGATCGAGTTCACGTTCATGTTCATCGCCCCGGTGCTGTACGCGATCCACGCGGTGCTCACCGGTGTCTCCATGGCGTTGACCTGGGCGCTCGGCATGAAGGACGGGTTCGGCTTCTCCGCCGGCGCGATCGACTTCCTGCTGAACCTCGGCATCGCGACCAAGCCGTGGATGCTGGCCCTGGTCGGCCTGTGCTTCGCGGCGGTCTACTACGTGGTCTTCCGCTTCGCGATCACCAAGTTCAACCTGCCCACGCCGGGCCGGGAGTCCGACGAGGAACTCGCCGAGCTGCAGAAGGCGGAGGCGAAGTAGCCCACCGCACGCCGAAGGCCCCGGAACCGCTGTGGTTCCGGGGCCTTCGTGCTGGGGTGCTCAGATCTCGTACGTCTGCCCCGGCGCGGCCAGGTCCACCCGGCCGTCGTAGACCTGGCGGGCGTCGACGAGGTTGACCTGGGGGTCCGTCCACGGCGGGATGTGGGTGAGGACCAGGCGGCGGGCACCGGCCCGGGCCGCCGTCTCCCCCGCCTCGCGGCCGTTGAGGTGCAGGTCGGGGATGTCCTCCTTGCCATGCGTGAACGCCGCCTCGCACAGGAACAGGTCGGTGTCCCGGGCCAGTTCGTCCAGCGCGGGGCTCACTCCGGTGTCGCCGGAGTACGTCAGCGCCTTGCCGTCGTGCTCGATCCGGATGCCGTACGCCTCGACGGGGTGGGCCACCCGCTCGGTGTGCACCGTGAAGGGGCCGATCTCGAACGTGGACGGCTTGACCGTGTGGAAGTCGAAGACCTCGCTCATGGAGGAGGCGGAGGGGGTGTCCGCGTAGGCGGTGGTCAGCCGGTGTTCCGTGCCTTCGGGGCCGAAGACGGGGAGTGGATCGCAGCGGCCGCCGTCGTGGCGGTAGTAGCGCGCGACGAAGTACGCGCACATGTCGATGCAGTGGTCGGCGTGCAGATGGCTGAGGAAGATCGCGTCGAGGTCGTAGAGACCGCAGTGGCGCTGCAGCTCGCCCAGGGCACCGTTGCCCAGGTCGAGAAGCAGCCGGAAGCCGTCGGCCTCGACGAGGTAGCTCGAGCAGGCCGATTCCGCGGACGGGAACGACCCCGAGCAGCCGACGACGGTGAGCTTCATGAAGCAGAAACCTCCGCTGGCGGGATAAGTCTGAGAGGGGCGTCGGGGGTCGTGCGGTCCGTCGAGCGTAAGGCGCAAAACCTCCGGTAGCTCCTCCGCCAAGGCCTGTTGTGGGCGAACTCACCTGTGGTGTCACCGGTTCGGCTGGCATGGCCGGGGGTGATCCCTGTGAGGGGGGCGCGTGGCAGGGGCGGCGCCGGTAACGTCTTTCAGTATGGACACGTCCTGGTGGCTGGCGCTCGCCGCGGTGGTGCTGCTCGCGCTCATCGCCACGCTCGTCGACGGCTGGGGCCGGGGCCGGCGGCCGTCGGCCCGGCGCGGCCGGAGCGCGGGGGCCGTCCTCGCGGAGGGCCGGCCGCAGCCGGCGGAGATCTGGTGGGCCGACGTGCCCTACGAGGACGAGGCCCGGACGAAGGACCGGCCCTGTCTGGTGCTGGCGGTGCGCGGGGAGCGGGCGACGGTCGTGAAGATCACCACCCGGTTCCGTGACGGGCGCACCGGCGTGATCCCGCTGCCGCCGGGCTCGGTCGGCGATGCCCGGGGGCGGGCGAGTTTCCTGGAGACGGACGAGCTGCGGGAGGTCCCGGTGTGGGGTTTCCGGCGGCGGGTCGGCGTGGTGGATCCGACGCTGTGGGACCAGGTGCGGTACCTGGCGGGCTGAACACCGGCCGGAGAAGGGCGCAGAAGAGGGGAAAGGGCTGGAGTCGTGGACTCCAGCCCTTCGTGGTGCCGTCGGGCTGCCGCTGTCGGCTACGCCCAGAGCTGGCCCTGGAGGGTGTCGATGGCTTCCTCGGTCGTGGCCGCCGTGTAGACGCCGGTCGAGAGGTACTTCCAGCCGCCGTCGGCGACGACGAAGACGATGTCGGCCGGCTCCCCGGCCTTGACGGCCTTCTTGCCGACGCCGATCGCGGCGTGCAGCGCGGCGCCCGTGGAGACACCGGCGAAGATGCCCTCCTGCTGGAGCAGCTCGCGGGTGCGGGTGACCGCGTCCGCCGAGCCGACGGAGAAGCGGCTGGTGAGGACGGAGGCGTCGTACAGCTCGGGGACGAAGCCCTCGTCGAGGTTGCGCAGGCCGTAGACCAGGTCGTCGTAGCGCGGTTCGGCGGCGACGATCTGGACGTCCGGCTTGTGCTCGCGCAGGTAGCGGCCGACGCCCATGAGGGTGCCGGTGGTGCCGAGGCCGGCCACGAAGTGCGTGACGGACGGCAGGTCGGCGAGGATCTCGGGGCCGGTCGTGGCGTAGTGGGCGCCCGCGTTGTCCGGGTTGCCGTACTGGTAGAGCATCACCCAGTCGGGGTGCTCGGCCGAGAGCTCCTTGGCGACGCGCACGGCGGTGTTGGAGCCGCCCGCCGCCGGGGAGGAGACGATCTCCGCGCCCCACATGCCCAGCAGGTCCCGGCGTTCCTGCGAGGTGTTCTCCGGCATCACGCAGACGATGCGGTAGCCCTTGAGCTTCGCGGCCATCGCCAGGGAGATGCCGGTGTTGCCCGACGTCGGCTCGAGGATGGTGCAGCCCGGGGTCAGGCGGCCGTCCTTCTCCGCCTGCTCGATCATGTGCAGGGCGGGGCGGTCCTTGACCGACCCTGTCGGGTTGCGGTCCTCCAGCTTCGCCCAGATGCGGACGTCGGCGGACGGCGACAGCCGCGGCAGGCGCACCAGGGGGGTGTTGCCGACCGCGGCCAGGGGGGAGTCGTAGCGCATGGGTGATCAGACCATGCCGCCGGCCACGGCCGGCAGGATCGTGACGTTGTCGCCGTCCGACAGCTTGGTGTTGATGCCGTCGAGGAAGCGGACGTCCTCGTCGTTGAGGTAGACGTTGACGAAGCGGCGCAGCTGGTCGCCGTCCACGATGCGGGCCCGGATGCCGGCGTGACGGCTCTCGAGGTCGGTGAAGAGCTCGGCGAGGGTGTCTCCCTTGCCCTCCACTGCCTTCTGACCGTCGGTGTAGGTGCGGAGGATGGTCGGGATGCGGACCTCGATGGCCATGGCTTCAGGGCTCCTGTCGGGAGTAGTCGGTCGGGGCGCGCGGCAGCGCAGGAACAGCGGGTGGTGCGTGTGTGCGGCGCCGCGGCTCACGGCCGTACGGCGGCAGGGACGTGCGTCAACAGATGGCGCTGGCGAGCCTGCACAGGTCGACGTGCAGCCGCGCCACGAGCAGATCGCCCGGCGTCTTTTCGCTCACGTCGTGGAAAACCATGGGCTCATCGTATCGATTCCCGGTCCGGGTCCTGGAATGTGATCCCACATAGCGGACGTTTTCGGGCCGGGGAGTGAGACCGCCCTGTTCAGAGGTCCTCAGTAGGCCTCGACGACCTGGACCTCTTCCTCCGTGACCTCGCCCTCGACGATGCGGAAGGAGCGGAACTGGAACTCGCCCGCCCCGTCGGTGTCGGCGGTGGAGACCAGGACGTAGTGGGCGCCGGGCTCGTTGGCGTAGGAGATGTCGGTGCGCGAGGGGTAGGCCTCGGTCGCGGTGTGGGAGTGGTAGATGACCACCGGCTCCTCGTCGCGGTCGTCCATCTCCCGGTAGAGCTTGAGCAGGTCGCCGGAGTCGAACTCGTAGAACGTGGGCGACATGGCCGCGTTCAGCATGGGGATGAAGCGCTCGGGGCGGTCCGAGCCCGCCGGTCCGGCGACGACTCCGCACGCCTCGTCGGGGTGGTCCTTGCGCGCGTGGGCGACGATCTGGTCGACGAGGGCCTGGGTGATGGTCAGCATGCTCGCCAGGATAAGCAGAAGGGCCGTTCCGTACCGAGGGTTGGTACGGAACGGCCCGTATGCCGGACGCCCTGAGCGGCGGCCGCAGGGGGTGCCACGAGTACTCCCTGCGGCCGGGCGTCCTGCGGGGTGGTCAGCCGACCTGCTCGAACTCCGGGTCGCGGCGCTCGGTGAGCTGCGGGTTGCGGCGCTTGAGGAGCGCCCAGCCGATGCCGAGGGCGACGGCCCAGCCGGCGGCCACGTACAGGCAGACCCGGGCGTCCTTGTCGTAGGCGATCATGCAGGTCACGCCGATGAGGAAGAGGAGCGCGACCCAGCTGAACAGGGCTCCGCCGGGGGCGGGGAAGGACGAGGCGCGCAGCCGGCCCGCGTCGACGGCGGCGCGGTAGCGGATGTGGCTGACGAGGATCATCATCCAGGTCCAGATGCCGGCCGCGGTGGCGACGGAGGTGACGTAGAGGAACGCCTTCTCCGGGACGACGTAGTTCAGGACGACGCCGATGCCCATGAGCGCCACGGAGACGGTGATGCCGACGGCGGGCGTCTTGCGGGCGTTGAGCTTGCCGAAGGCCTGCGGTGCCTCGCTGTTGGCGGCCAGGTCGCGGAGCATGCGGCCGGTGGAGTACATGCCCGAGTTGCAGGAGGACAGGGCCGCGGTGAGCACCACGAAGTTGACGATGCCCGCGGCGAGCGGGATGCCGATCTTGCCGAAGGCGTGCACGAAGGGGCTCTCGCCGGCGGAGAACTCGGTCCACTTGACGACGGAGAGGATCACCAGCAGGGCGCCGACGTAGAAGACGATGATGCGCCAGGGCAGGGTGTTGATGGCCTTGGGCAGGGTCTTCTCGGGGTTCTCGGACTCGCCCGCGGTGACGCCGACGAGCTCGACGGCGAGGTAGGCGAACATGACGCCCTGGAGGGTCATCAGGCTGGAGCCGATGCCGTTGGGGAAGAAGCCGCCGTGCGACCAGAGGTTGGAGACGGTGGCGGTGTCACCGGCGTCGGAGAAGCCGAGGGTGAGCACGCCGAGGCCGATGACGATCATGCCGATGATGGCCGTGACCTTGATCATCGAGAACCAGAACTCGACCTCGCCGAAGATCTTGACGGAGATCAGGTTGACGCCGAAGAGCACCACCAGGAACACCAGGGCGCTGACCCACTGCGGGATCTCGGGGAACCAGAAGTGGATGTAGATCGCGGCGGCCGTGAGTTCGGCCATGCCGGTGACCACCCACATGAGCCAGTACGTCCAGCCCGTGACGAACCCGAAGAACGGGCCCAGGAACTCGCGGGCGTACTCGGCGAAGGAGCCGGAGACCGGGCGGTAGAGCAGCAGCTCGCCCAGCGCTCGCATGATGAAGAAGATGATCACGCCCGCGAGGGCGTACATGAGGATGATGCTGGGTCCGGCCTTGGCGATGTTCGCCCCGGCGCCCATGAACAGACCGACGCCGATGGCGCCGCCGATCGCGATCATCTGGACCTGACGGCTGCCGAGTCCGCGCTCGTAGCCCTCTTCAGGTGCTTTCTCCGTGTCGACCTGCGCAGAGGTCATGTGTGGTGCGCCTTTCTCCATGCCGACCCGGGCCTCTCGTCGGCCTCGGATCGGGTTTCGATCCCCCCGGAATGATGGAGCTGAGCGGGCCCGCGAGCCCGCTCGTGCCTGGCCGGCGGTCGCCGGCTCGGTGGCGCACCCGGCCGAACATTCGGGTGGTGTTCTGCCGGGCGGTCGTGAAGATTTATCACGCCCGAAACACTGATCACGAGGGCGCGATGTGGCGCACGACACAGGGAAAAGCAGACAAAACGCACCCGAAGTGGCCATAGAAGGCGGGTGCGGTGATGCGATCGTTATCCGGATTTGAGTGTCCTCTGAGCGAACACTTTTCGGTCACCCGGCCGTCACGGAATCTGCACCGATCAGGGCATAAGGGTTCCGACCAGCGTTTCCTGGAGTCCACCCAGCCACAGGTAGGCCATCACCATCGGCTTGCGCGGGTCGTCGTCCGGAAGGCGGTAGAGGAGGTCGGTGTCCTCGTCGTCGGTGATCTCCAGCCGGGAGCCGATCGCGAGCCGCAGGTCGTTCAGGGCCCCCAGCCACTGCTGGGACTCCGCCGTCGACAGCTTCAGCACGGCACCGCCCTCGCCGGCGGAGGCCGAGGAGAGCGCGTCGAGGGAGCGGATCACCGCGAGGGCGCTGTCCCGCTTGCCGGCCCGCAGGTCGTTCTCGGTGTAGCGGCGGAACTCCGCGGAGTGCGCCCGCTGCTCCTCGGCCTCCCGCGGCGAGGCGGGCTGCCCGGGGTCGCTGTAGGCGTCCGGGAAGAGCCGCCGGAGCACCGGGTCGCCGGGCGGCTCGCTCGGCCCCTCGGCGAACAGCTCCGCGAGCGGGTCGTCGGGGGCGTCCTCGGCGGGGCCGGGGCCGATGAGCTCCAGGAGCTGGACGGCCAGCGACCGGATGATGGAGATCTCGACGTCGTCGAGGGCGACGGCCGCGCCGCCGCCGGGGAGCGGTTCGAAGGTTCCGGGCATGAACGCCTTTTCGCTGCTGGGCGGGGAGCTGGCTACTTGCGGTCCTGCTGGAGGGTGGCCCACAGGCCATAGCCGTGCATGGCCTGCACGTCGCGTTCCATCTCCTCGCGGCTGCCGCTGGAGACGACCGCCCGGCCCTTGTGGTGCACGTCGAGCATGAGCTTGGTGGCCTTGTCCTTGGAGTAGCCGAAGTACGACTGGAAGACGTACGTCACGTAGCTCATGAGGTTGACCGGATCGTTGTGGACGATCGTGACCCACGGGACGTCCGGCTCGGGTACGGCGAAAACCTCCTCCGCCGACTCGGTCTGTTCGATCTCCAGGGGCGCGGGTGACGTCACACAGCCCATGCTGCCACCCGAGGGGGGTAGTCGCACAAACGGGCCTGGCCGCAAGGCGATCGCGTGTCCCCGGACCGCAATCGTCAGATTGACGAAATGGGGGTACGCTCATCATCATGAACACAGCGGACCTTGGGCTGCCGGTGGACGTCCCTTCTACGGCGCTCTTCACGGACCAGTACGAGCTGACGATGCTGCGGGCCGCCCTGGAGGCGGGCACGGCCGAGCGGCGGAGCGTGTTCGAGGTCTTCACCCGGCGGCTGCCGGACGGGCGCCGCTACGGCGTCGTCGGCGGCACCGGCCGCGTGCTGGACGCGGTGGAGAACTTCCGTTTCGACTCGGCCGTGCTGGACTTCCTGCGCGAGCGGGGGATCGTCGACGAGGAGACCCTGCGATGGCTGTCCGGCTACCGGTTCAGCGGGGACATCTGGGGCTATCCCGAGGGCGAGGTGTACTTCCCGGGGTCGCCGATCATGCGCGTGGAGGGCACCTTCGCCGAGTGCGTGCTGCTGGAGACCGTGATCCTGTCGATCCTCAACCACGACTCGGCGATCGCCGCGGCCGCCTCGCGCATGTCGGCGGCCGCGGGTGACCGGCCGCTGATCGAGATGGGCGCCCGGCGCACCCACGAGCTGGCGGCGGTGGCGGCCTCCCGCGCCGCGTACGTCGGCGGTTTCGCCACCACCTCCGACCTGGCCGCCGGCTTCCGCTACGGCATCCCGACCGTCGGCACCTCCGCGCACGCCTTCACCCTGCTGCACGACAGCGAGCGGGACGCCTTCCAGGCCCAGGTGAACACCCTCGGCCGCGGCACCACGCTGCTGGTGGACACCTACGACGTCGCCGAGGCCGTCCGCACGGCCGTCGAGGTCGCCGGGACCGAGCTGGGCGCGGTACGGATCGACTCCGGTGACCTGCTGCTGGTCGCGCACCGGGTGCGCCAGCAGCTGGACGAGCTGGGCGCGACCGACACGAAGATCGTGGTGACCTCGGACCTGGACGAGTACGCGATCGCCTCGCTGGCGGCGGCGCCGGTGGACGCCTACGGCGTCGGGACGCAGCTGGTGACCGGCTCGGGCCACCCCACCTCCTCGATGGTCTACAAGCTGGTCGCACGGGCCGAGTCCACCGGCCCGAAGGCACCGCTGGTGGCCGTGGCGAAGAAGTCCACCGGCGGCAAGACCTCGGTCGGCGGACGCAAGTGGGCCGCGCGGCGGCTGGACTCCCACGGGGTCGCCGAGGCCGAGGTGATCGGCACCGGGCCGGTGCCGGACGGGCTCGCGGACCGGCAGCTGCTGGTGGAGCTGGTCAAGGGCGGCGAGGTGGTGGCGCGCGAGCCCCTCGACGCGGCGCGCGAGCGGCACACGAGGGCGCGCGCCAGTCTCCCGATGTCGGCCACGCAACTCTCGCGCGGGGAGCCCGTCCTCCCCACGGAGTACCTGCACGAGACCTCGGGTAGCTAAAGGCGGTGTGCCGAGATGCGCCGAACCGTGCCCCCTCCCACCCGCTCCCCTCTGTCAATAGGCTCGGTGGTTCACCGGCCGGGCTTGCCGACCTCATAGCCGAAGGACACCGACCATGCGCCGCGCCTTGATCGTCGTCGATGTGCAGAACGACTTCTGCGAGGGGGGCAGCCTCGCGGTGTCCGGCGGTGCCGACGTGGCCGCCGCCGTCACGGAGCTGATCGGGCAGGCGGCCGGGTCCGGCTACCAGCACGTCGTGGCCACCCGCGACCACCACATCGCCCCCGGCGGCCACTTCTCCACGAACCCGGACTACGCCCGCTCCTGGCCCGCGCACTGCGTCGCCGGCACGGAGGGCGTCGGCTTCCACCCCAACTTCGCCCCCGCGGTCGCCTCCGGCTCGATCGACGCGGTGTTCGACAAGGGGGCGTACTCGGCGGCGTACAGCGGTTTCGAGGGCGCCGACGAGAACGGCACGCCCCTGGCCGACTGGCTGCGCTCGCGCGAGGTCACCGAGGTCGACGTGGTCGGCATCGCCACGGACCACTGCGTACGGGCCACGGCCCTGGACGCCGCCCGGGAGGGCTTCCGTACGCACGTTCTGCTGGACCTGACGGCCGGGGTGGCCCAGGAGAGCACCGAGCGGGCTCTGGAGGAGTTGCGCGAGGCGGGTGTGGAGCTGTCCGGCAAGCCGGTCGTGCAGCAGTAGTCCGGTCGTGCAGGTCTGCCGCACCCCGGCCGGCCCCTCGGGTCAGGTACGGGCCGTCGGGCGCCGCAGGAGCGCGCGGATCGGGCGCCACAGCTCCTGGGCCAGGTCCGGACTCGACGCGACACCGTTGTCGGGGGCCGTGCGCCATATGAGGCCGTCGGGGTGGTGCAGGACCGCGGTGATCTCGTCCGGGGTGGGCGGGGCGGCGTTGCCGCGCAGGTAGACCGACCGCAGACCGAGGTTGCGCAGCCTGGTCAGGGCCCGCGCGCGGTTCACGGAGTGGACGAGGACACGTACGGCGCCGGGGCCGTCGACGGCCGGGCTGGGCAGGTTCAGTGCCACCACCACCGTGCCGTTCGGCAGCTTGCAGAAGCCTCCTGCGGCCATGCGCTCATCCCCCCGTGTCGGTCGGTGTCAATAAGAGAGCCACAGGACGCACCTAAACACGGATCGGCGGTGACCCGCCAGTGGGTCACCGCCGATCATGTTCTGACCTGCAAGGATGCGGATTACCTACCCGCGGCGCCGACCTCCAGCTCGATCGTCGAGCCGTCCTTGGCTTCCTTGAGGATCTTGATCTTCGTGTTGGTGTCAGTGATCTTGACACCCGCGGTCGGGTTCGACTCGTCGTAGTAGTCGTTCTTCCGGTCGTTGAAGACCGAGACGCCCTTCGAGCCCGGGATGTACTTCGCCACGTCCGCCTTGTGCAGCGTCATGCCGTCGGTGCGGTAGAGGCTGAACGGCGAGTCGTAGGCCTGGATGCGGTTGCGCATCAGCGTGCCGTCGGCCCACTTCAGCTGGTCCGGGTGCGAGTCGATCGGCAGGACCAGACCGGTGCCCTGGTGCTGGCTGGTGTTGTTGTCCGCCTGGGAGGTGTCCCACTTCCAGATCAGCAGGCCGTTCTGGTACGCGTAGTGCTCCACCCAGTCCGGGCGCGCCGTGAAGCCGAAGTTGTACGGGCCGACCTTCAGCGTCTTGTCGTACGAGACGTACTGCCGGTTCTCGGCGATGTAGTACTGCGCGTAGTCCTTGGTGAAGGACGCGCCGATGCGGGAGAAGCCGTTGGCCTTCCACGCGGCGTCCGCGCTCTCGGCGTTGTCGGTGAAGACGGGGGCGCCGTCGGCGGTCACGGTGATCGAGTCGGCCGCGAAGCCCTTCTGGGCCACGCCGCCGTCGGTCTGGTAGCGGAAACGCAGGTCGACCTTCTTGCCGGCGTAGGCGTCGAGCGGGAAGGCGAGCTTCTTGTAGCCGTCGACCGTGCCGGTCAGGACCGGCTTGTCGCTGCCGTCGCGCGGGATCGGCTGGCCGTCCACCGTGCCGTCGAGGGCGGTCCAGTTGGCGCCGCCGTCGGTCGAGACCTCGGTGTAGAGGTAGTCGTAGTTGGCCTCGATGTCGTACCAGCCGTCGAGGGTCAGCTGCGCCTTGGACTTGCCGGTCAGGTCGACCGAACGCGTCAGGGTGTTCTTCAGGTTGTCGCCGCTGCCGCTCCACCACTGGGTCTTGCCCTCGGCGGGGGCCACGATCTCGGTGGTGACCGCCTTCTTGGGGAGGTCGACGACCAGGGCCTGCTTGTGCTTGGTGTTGTACTCGGCCACGCCCAGCTTGTGCCAGGAGTTGACCCCGGCCTTGGCCTTGTCGTAGTTCAGCCAGCCGAGCTGCAGCTTGTCCCAGGCGGTCATGTCGCCGGGCAGGTCACCGATCTCCTTCTTGCCGGTGCCGAGCCAGGAACCGGACGACATCAGCGTCCAGAAGCCGGTGGAGTTCTCGCCGCCCGAGGTGTCGTAGTGGTCCGGCAGACCGAGGTCGTGGCCGTACTCGTGGGCGTAGACACCGAGTCCGCCGTTCTCCGGCTGGACGGTGTAGTCGCCGACCCAGATGCCCGTGTCGCCGATCTTCGCGCCGCCGAGCTTGTTGTTCGCCGGGCCGGTGGCGCCGGCGTCGGTGCCGAAGGCGTACCAGCGGTGCGCCCAGATCGCGTCGGTGCCCTGGGCGCCGCCGCCCGCGGACTCGTCCTCGCCCGCGTGCACGATCTGGAAGTGGTCGATGTAGCCGTCGGGCTCGTTGAAGTCGCCGTCGCCGTCGAAGTCGTAACGGTCCCACTCGTCGAACCGGGCGACGTCCGCCTTGATCTGGGCGTCGGTGCGGCCCGCGGCCTTCTGCTGCGCGACCCAGGCGTTCAGACCGTCGCTGACGACGTTCCACACGCTCGGGCAGTTGGTGTCACCGCAGGCGTTGTTGCCGTAACGGGCCTCGTTGTAGGGGACCTTGACCCAGTCGGAGACCTCACCGTCGACCGAGTAGCGGCCCGAGGACTGCTTCTCGTAGTAGGTCTTGACCGAGTCGACGCCCTTGCCGTGACCGAAGTACAGGTCCTGGAAGTACTCCCGGTCATAGTCGGCCCGCCACGCCGTGGAGTTGTCCTTCTTGCGGTCGGGCTTGGGTATCGCGTTGTGCAGCGGACCCGCGGTGCCGCCGTAGCGGCTGTCGACCTTGTCCCCGAACTCGACCAGGATCGTGAAGATCTTGTCGGTCTTCTCGCGGCCGAGCTCGACGTACTTGGCGTCGCCCTTCTTGCTCTTGAGCTGGACGACCTTCGAACCCTCGCGGTTCTTGACCTTGTTCTTGCCGGATATGACCTGCTTCAGGGCCTCCTGGCGCTGAGCTTCCTGCGTCTTGCTCAGCGGGCCTTCGAGGTCGTGCTCGTCATGGTGACGATCCGCCGGGTCGTGCCGGTCCACGGTGGTGGACCGGGGGGCCGAGGCGTCGTCGGCCATCGCGTACGTCGACGCGGTGGCGGTGGCCGCCGCGAGCGCCACGCTTATGGCGGCCGCTCTGAACGTCCAAGTTCTACTGGTCACTTGAGATCCTCCCCCGCGTTCGTGCGCGCGGCAGGCGGGGTCCCGGTCGTGGAAGTCCGCGCGCGCGTGATCAACGCGTGTAGTCAAGTGACGACATTTGACTAGAGGTTTAGAAGAAAAGACAGACCTTGACTTGGACAGGTCAAGTGCATTATGCGGAGCCCACGTTCGTTTTACGGACAACCAAACGGTTGTCCCACGGCCCTCCCCACCGGCCGTGCAGGCGCGTGCGCATGTCCACTACGTGGACGTCATGACTCCGTGCGCCCCCTGTGCACCGCCCTTGTTGATTAGGTCACGCTTACCGCCGGTTCCGGTCGGGCACCCTGCCCGAGAGAATGTCGTTCGGCGGAACGCCCTCAAGCCGGCGGATCGCCGGGCCGACACCCCGTGGACCCCACATTCGAGGACATGATGGCCATGCCCCGTCCGACTGCCGCACAGCTCGCCTACGGTTCGTGCACCGTGATCTTCTCGACCCTCGCCATGCTGCTGCTGTCCCGGACGAGTTCGGGCGCGGGGATCGCGATCATCGCCGTCGCGGCACTCGCCCTCGGGTTGCTTGTCGCCATGACGGTGCCGCTGCCCGGCAAGCGCCCGGCGGCGGCGGAACAGCAGCCCGCGCCCGCCGAGCCGCTGCGCGCATCGGTCCCGGCACCGGCCCCGGAGCCGGTACGCGAGCGGGCGGTCTCCTGACCGCCCGCTGACCTTCCCTCACCGCCTCCTGCCTCTCGGCCGTCTCACCTGGTGCTGACCACGACCGTTTTCGCCGCCTTGTCGTGCAGGCCCTGCTTGTAGGGCCGGTCGAAGTAGCTCCAGCCGCCCGAGATGGCGATCCAGAAGCAGAAGCAGCAGAAGGCGAACGGGAGCCACAGCACCGCGGCGCGCAGCAGCGCCATCTGCACGGAGGGCGTCGCACCGTTGTCCAGATTGGCCACGCGCATGCGCAGCAGCTGTTTGCCGAGGGTCTGGCCGGTCCGCACGGTCAGGACGGTGTCGTAGGCGATGTAGAAGACGGCGGCGACCACCGCCTGCCAGAGCGAACTGCCCGCATCGAAGCGGTCGCTGTCCACGTCGTACTCGTCCACGTTCAGGGCCCAGCTGAGCAGCCAGACGACGGCGCCCACCAGGACCATGTCGATGATGCGCGCGAGCGTGCGCTGGACGCTGTCGGCGAGCGGGGGCATGCCGGCGAGGGGGTCGGTGGGATAGGAGCCGCCACCGTAGGGACCACCGCCGTAGGGGCCGCCGCCAGAGCCCTCAGGGCCCTCAGGGCCCCCCGGGTCGCCCCCGTACGGCGGGGGTTCGCTGCCGTGAGGCGTGCCGGTACCGTCGCCGGGCCGCTCGTCCGGGGGACGCTTCCTGAACGGGTCGTCTTCCGGCTGCTCCTGGCCGGAGCCGGGGGGCGGTTCGCTGCTCATGGGCCGAGTCGACCGCGAAGCACCGGCCTCCGCATCCGGCGGACGGCTGTCCGAGGGAGCTCAGCCCGCGACGAACGTGTGTGCCGCCTTGTCGTGCCAGCACTGGCGCCAGGGCCGGTCGAAGAGGCACCAGGCCATGCCGACGATCCCGACGACGAGGAGCCCGGGCACGCTGTAGACCAGCCAGCGGCGCAGGGCCGCGCCGAACTCCGGGGATTCGTGCCCCTCGATGTCCCGGACGTCGAGTCCCATCAGCTTCTTGCCGAGGGTGCGGCCCCACTTGGCGGTGGGCAGCACCTCGCACAGGACACCGGCGAGCAGCAGGACGGCCAGGATGATGCCGAGGTACACCGAGGTGGTGCCGTCGAGCAGCCAGACCGTGACGGTCTCGCCGGAGAGCCGGGCCGCGTCGATCTTCTCCTCGATGTGGTCGATCGCCTTGGTGCCGAGCGGTACGGCGGCCGTTGCGGTCAGGGCGGCGAGGACGACGGTGTCCAGCAGCCGGGCGACGAGCCGCTTGCCGAGTCCGGCGGGGCGGGCCTCGGCCTGACGCCGGGCGGCCGCCTGGAACACGTCCTCGACCGGCGGCTTCCAGGGCGCGACGGGCTGCTCGTCACCGCCGCCGGATCCGGCGAGCCGGTGCACCTGCTGCGCCCAGGAGGACTGGCCACCGCCGGGCCCGGGGCTGAGAGGGGCGGCGGAGGCGGCGGGTTGGGCGCTGGCGGGCCCGCCGGACTGCGGGGGGACCGTGGGGGCGGCCTGGGGTCCGGACAGTGCCGTCGGGGCGGCCCCGGAGGCCTGGGCCGCGGTGCTCCCGGCCGCTGCCTGTGCGGCGGAGGCCCGGGCGGCGGCCGCCTTGCCGGCACCGAAGCCGGGCCCCGCGGAACCGCTCCCGGAACCGGTCGGCCCGGCCTGCGCACCGAACGCGGGTCCCGACGGGCTCCCTGCGGTGCCCGGCGAAGCGGTCCGGCCGCCGAAGGCGGGCGCCGCCGGGCCACTGCCCGGGCCGGCCGGCCCGAAGCCACCGCCGGGTGCCCCGGCCTGCCCTCCGGCACCGGGCGCCGCCGATGCGCCACCGGACCCGGCCGGTCCGAAGCCGGAACCGCCGGCCCCGCCCTGCGCACCGAACCCCGACACCGCCGGACCGCTGCCCGGGCCATCCGCACCCACCGGACCGAAACCCGGGCCCGCGGAACCGCCTCGGGAGCCATCGGCCGCGGCCGCGTCCCCGCCCGGTTTCGCGCCCGCACCGGCCGGGCCCGGACGCGGCGGCACCGCGCGGAACGTCATCGTGCCGTCGTCGGGGGCATCGGCCGGGGCCGCCCCTCCCCCGGGCTGCCCCGCCGGGCGGCGGAACACGAACGTGCTGCCGCCCGCCGCGGCCTGCGCCTCCCGGTCGGCCGGGGGCACGTCGGCCGTGCCGTCGGCGCGGGCCGGCTCCTCGTCGGACCGCTGGTCGGCGTGCGGCAGCCGCGGGTCGCCACCGCGGGCGCCCTGCGGGGCCACGCCCTGCGCCCCCTGCGGCGCGCCCCACGAGATCCGGCGGTCCTGGCCGCCGCCGAAGCCGGACTGCCGGGAGCGGTCGGCACCCCAGGCGGAGGCCGGTTCGGGACGGTTGCCGTGCTGGGCGTCGGCGGCGGACGGTGTCTCGGCCGGCTCCTCGACCGGGTCCTCGTCGAAGAAGTGCGGGCCGGTCTCCTCGACCGAGCCGGGCTGCGCCGCGCCCGCTCCGGGCGGCGGCGCGAGCGACTCGCCGTCGCCGGGCGCCGGACGGCTGGTGCCCGGCACCCAGGAGGCGCCGTTCCAGTACCGGACATATCCAGGAATGGAAGGGTCCGGGTAATACCCTTCGCGGGGCCTGTCGTCACCGGGGGCCGGGGTTGGGGCGCTCATGTCCGTCGTCCCGTATCTGCTCGGGGGTCAAATGGGGGCCTCCACATCTATCAGACGAGCGCAAGCCCCACGGCCGCTCCCACCGGACCCACCCCTTTCGAGCACCGATGTGCTACGCACCGCGCCCCGTCGGCGGAGCCTCCGCGAAGAAACGTCCGGCAAGGCGCGTAATGCCGCGCCCGGGAACCGCTCTCTCCTGCTGACCGGCCCTCACGGGCAGCCGTCAGCAGAAGGGAAGACCGCCATGCGAACCGTGGTGGAGCGGGAGTTGGAGCTGAAACTCGTCCTGTCGCCCGCGCGCAGGATCCCGGTGCCCGCCCGGCTCGGGTACCTCAGCGACGACCCCTACGCCGTTCACGTCACCTTCCACACCGACGCCGAGCACCCGGTGCACTGGACGTTCGCCCGGGAGCTGATGGTGGAGGGCGTGTTCCGGCCCTGCGGGCAGGGGGACGTGCGGGTGTGGCCGGCGAAGACCGAGGGGCGCGGCGTCGTGCTGATGGCGCTGAGTTCACCCGACGGGGACGCCCTGCTGGAGGCTCCGGCGGCGGCGGTGTCGGCCTGGCTGGAGCGCACGCTGCGGGTGGTGCCGCCGGGGACGGAGGGAGAGCGGCTCGGGCTGGACGACGAGCTGGCCCAGTTGCTCGCCCAGTGAGCGCGAGGGCCTCAGAAGAGCTTGCCCGGGTTCAGGATGTTCAGCGGGTCGAAAGCCTGCTTGACGGCCCGCTGCATCTCCATGCCCACGGGGCCGATCTCGCGCGCCAGCCATTCCTTCTTCAGCACGCCGACGCCGTGCTCGCCGGTGATGGTGCCGCCGAGTTCCAGGCCGAGGGCCATGATCTCGTCGAAGGACTCGCGGGCGCGCCGCGACTCGTCGGGGTCCGCCGGGTCGAAGCAGACCGTCGGGTGGGTGTTGCCGTCACCCGCGTGGGCGACGACACCGATGGTGAGCCGGTACTTCTCGGCGATCCGGTCGACGCCTTCGAGCATCTCGGCGAGCCGGGAGCGGGGCACGCACACGTCGTCGATCATCGTCACGCCCTTGACCGCCTCCAGCGCGGTGAGCGACAGCCGCCGCGCCTGGAGCAGCAGTTCGGACTCGCTCACGTCGTCGGCGGGGACGACCTGGGTGGCCCCGGCCGCTTCGCACAGGGCTCCGACGGCGGCGAGGTCGGCGGCCGGGGCGGTGGTGTCGAACGCGGCCAGCAGCAGGGCCTCGGTGCTCTCGGGGAGGCCCATCCGCGCCATGTCGTTGACGGCCTTGACCGTCGTACGGTCCATGAGTTCGAGGAGTGACGGGACGTGGCCGCCTTCCATGATCCGGCACACGGCGTCGCAGGCCGCGGCGGCGGAGGCGAACTCGGCGGCCATCACCAGCTGCTCGGGCGGCTTGGGGCGCAGTCCGAGGACGGCCCGGACGACGATGCCGAGCGATCCCTCGGAGCCGACGAACAGCCGGGTGAGGTCGTAGCCCGCGACGCCCTTGGCGGTGCGGCGGCCGGTGGACATCAGGCGGCCGTCGGCGAGGACGACGTCGAGGCCGAGGACGTACTCGGCGGTCACCCCGTACTTGACGCAGCACAGGCCGCCGGAGGCGGTGCCGATGTTGCCGCCGATGGTGCACATCTCCCAGCTGGAGGGGTCCGGCGGGTAGCAGAGGCCGTGTTCGCCGACGGCCCTGGACAGGGCGGCGTTGACGACGCCGGGTTCGACGACGGCGATGCGGTCGACCGGGTTGATCTCCAGGATCCGGTCCATCTTGGTCAGGGAGAGCACGATGCAGCCGTCGGAGGCGTTGGCGGCGCCGGACAGTCCGGTGCGGGCGCCCTGCGGGACGACGGGGACGCGCAGGGCGGTGGCCGTGCGCATCACGTGCTGGACCTGCTCGGTCGTGCTGGGCAGCACGACCACGGCCGGGCTGCCGGCCGGGCAGAAGCTCGCCATGTCGTTGGCGTAGGAGGCCGTGACGTCGGGATCGGTGAGGACCGCTTCGGCGGGGAGGCCACCGAGCAGCAGGTCCAGGAGGTCGCCGGTCGCTGCGGTGTCCTCGGAGCGGGGCGCTTCGATACGGCTCATGATCACAGGTTCGCACCCGGGGCCGACGGTGTGAACCCCGTCGGCGGCGCCCTTGGGCTGCCCGGGTGGGCTCGTCGTACCGGCGGGTCGTGCGGGTGCCCCGTGACACCCGCACGACCCGGCGCATGCGCACGGCCCACGGCACCCGGACGACCCGCGGCACCGGCGGCTACAGGTTGCCGCGGCGCTCCTGCTCGCGCTCGATCGCCTCGAACAGGGCCTTGAAGTTGCCCTTGCCGAAGCCCATCGAGCCGTGACGCTCGATGATCTCGAAGAAGACGGTCGGACGGTCCTGGACCGGCTTGGTGAAGATCTGCAGCAGGTAGCCGTCCTCGTCGCGGTCGGCGAGGATCTTCAGTTCGCGCAGGGTGTCGATCGGGACACGGGTCTCACCGACCCACTCCCCCAGCGTGTCGTAGTAGGAGTCGGGCGTGTTGAGGAACTCGACGCCGGACGCCCGCATCGTGCGGACCGTCTGCACGATGTCGTTGGTGTTGAGCGCGATGTGCTGGACGCCCGCGCCGCCGTAGAACTCCAGGTACTCGTCGATCTGGGACTTCTTCTTGGCGATGGCCGGCTCGTTGATCGGGAACTTGACCTTCAGCGTGCCGTCGGCGACGACCTTCGACATCAGCGCGCTGTACTCGGTGGCGATGTCGTCGCCCACGAACTCCTTCATGTTCGTGAAGCCCATCACCTTGTTGTAGAAGCCGACCCACTCGTTCATCTTGCCGAGCTCGACGTTGCCGACGCAGTGGTCGATCGCCTGGAAGGTGCGCTGGGCGGGCGGTTCGACCATCGGCTTGGCCGCGACGAAGCCGGGCAGGTACGGGCCGTCGTAGCCGGAGCGCTCGACGAGGGTGTGGCGGGTCTCGCCGTAGGTGGCGATGGCGGCCAGGACGACCGTGCCGTGCTCGTCCTTCAGCTCGTAGGGCTCGGCGACGGAGCGGGCGCCGTGCTCCAGGGCGTAGGCGTAGGCGGCGCGCGCGTCCGGGACCTCGATGGCGAGGTCGACCACACCGTCGCCGTGCTCGGCCACGTGCTGCGCGAGGAAGCGGCCCCAGTCGGTGGTGGGCTTGATGACCGAGGTGAGGACGAAGCGGGCGGAACCGTTCTCCAGGACGTACGCGGCGGTCTCGCGGTTGCCGTTCTCCGGTCCGGAGTACGCGACCAGCTTCATGCCGAAGGCGGTGGAGTAGTAGTGCGCCGCCTGCTTGGCGTTGCCCACGGCGAAGACGACCGCGTCCATTCCCTTGACCGGGAAGGGGTCGGCCTGCCGGGCGGTGTCGGGAGTGTGGTGTGTGGTCTGCGTCATAGCCGCAGGGTCTCCCTGCCCGGCAAGGTGCGCAATAGTTTGCGTTTCGGCTGGGCAATCTGTTCAGCGATACGGCCGTGTCGGCGGCCCTTCTGTACAGGATGACCATGCCGGGAGGCTGCTGTGGCGATCGATCATCTGGACGGCCGGATCATTCTGCTGCTCGCCCGGGAGCCGCGGATCGGGGTGCTGGAGATGTCCCGGCGGCTGGGGGTGGCCCGGGGTACCGCGCAGGCGCGGCTGGACCGGCTTCAGTCGAACGGAGTCATCCGCGGATTCGGTCCGCAGGTGGACCCGGCCGCGCTCGGCTACCCGGTCACGGCGTTCGCGACGTTGCAGATCCGGCAGGGGCAAGGGCCGGACGTACGGGCCCACTTGGCGACCGTCCCGGAGGTGCTGGAACTGCACACCACCACCGGCACCGGAGACATGCTGTGCCGTCTCGTGGCCCGCTCCAACGCCGATCTCCAGCGTGTGATCGACCGGGTCGTCGGTTTTGATGGCATCGTCCGGGCCTCCACGGCGATCGTGATGGAGAACCCCGTTCCGCTGCGGATCATCCCGCTCGTGGAGCAGGCCGCGGAGGAGACCTGACGTGGAGGGGTGAGCGCATGTGAACTTCTGGGAGTACCTGGTCAACCGGCACCAGCAGCTGCTCACGGACGCCTACCAGCACGCGAGCGTGGTCTTCCAGTGCATGGTCGTGGCGACGGCGCTCGGGGTGCTGATCGGCGTGGTCACCTACCGCAGCGAGTGGGCCGGGAACCTCGCGACCACGACGACCGCCACCGTCCTGACCGTGCCGGCGCTCGCCCTGATCGGTCTGCTCATCCCCCTCGTGGGCCTCGGGGTGCCGCCCACGGTGATCGCGCTGACGCTGTACGGGCTGCTGCCGGTCGTGCGCAACGCGATCGTCGGGCTGCGCGGGGTCGATCCGGCGCTGGTGGACGCGGCCACGGGCATCGGGATGTCCCGGCCGGCCCGGCTGCTGCGGATCGAGCTGCCGCTGGCCTGGCCGCCGATCCTGACCGGGATCCGCGTCTCCACCCAGATGCTGATGGGCATCGCGGCCATCGCGGCGTACGCCTCCGGCCCGGGCCTCGGCAACGTCATCTTCCGCGGCCTCGCCTCGCTGGGCAGCGCCAACGCGCTCAACCAGGTCCTCGCGGGCACGCTCGGAATCATCATCCTGGCGCTGCTGTTCGACGCCGCGTACGTCCTGATCGGACGGCTGACCATTCCCAGGGGGATCCGTGCCTGAGACCGGTGACCACGGCGCCTCCATCGAGCTGGAGAGCCTGACCAAGCGCTATCCGGGCAGTGCGCAGCCGGCCGTGGACAACGTGAGCATGCAGATCAAGGCGGGCGAGGTCGTCGTCTTCGTCGGCCCCTCGGGCTGCGGCAAGTCGACGACGCTGAAGATGATCAACCGGCTGATCGAGCCGACCGGTGGCCGCATCCGCATCGGCGGCGAGGACGTCACCGACATGGACCCGGTCAAGCTGCGCCGCAAGGTCGGCTACGCCATCCAGTCCGCCGGTCTCTTCCCGCACATGACGGTGGCGCAGAACATCGGGATCGTCCCGAGGATGCTCGGCTGGCCGAGGGCGCGGATCAAGCAGCGCACCGAGGAGCTTCTCGACCTGGTCGGCCTCGACCCCGGGGAGTTCCACGGCCGCTACCCGCGCCGGCTCTCCGGCGGACAGCAGCAGCGCGTGGGCGTGGCCCGGGCACTGGCAGCCGATCCCCCGGTCCTGCTCATGGACGAGCCGTTCGGGGCGGTGGACCCGATCACCCGTGACCACCTCCAGGACGAGCTGATCCGTCTGCAGCACGAGCTGCACAAGACGATCGTCTTCGTCACCCACGACTTCGACGAGGCGATCAAGATCGGCGACCGGATCGCCGTGCTGCGCGAGCGGTCGCACATCGCGCAGTTCGACACGCCCGAGGCGATCCTCACCAACCCGGCGGACGACTTCGTGTCGGGGTTCGTGGGCGCCGGTGCGGCGCTGAAGCGCCTGAATCTGACCCGCGTACGGGACGTGGAGATCACCGACTACCCCACCGTCACGGTCGACGACCCGTTGCAGCAGATCTTCAACTCGCTGCGGACCAGCGGCAGCAACGAGATCCTGCTGCTCGACCGGCGGGGCCGTCCCTACAAGTGGCTGCGGCGCGGGGATCTGATGCGGGCCCGGGGCTCGCTGGCCCGCGCCGGGACCCTGGTGAGCGACACGGTCACCCGGGACGCCACCCTGCGCGACGCGCTGGAGGCGGTGCTCACCGACAACGCGGGGCGGGTGGCGGTGACCGGGCGGCGCGGCGAGTACACGGGCGTCGTCGACATGGAGACCCTCATGAACTCCGTGCACGAGATGCTGGAGGCCGACCGGCTCGACGCGATGGAGCATCAGCACGAACTCCAGTCGCTGCGGGCCTCGCAGACGCACGCCGAGCAGGAAGGGGCCGCGGGCCCGGCGGGCGTGGGCGGCGCCGGAGGGGAGCGGTGACCGCCACGGAGGCCGGCGAGACCTCCGAGCCCGTCGGGGAGACGCCCCCGACTGAGCGTCCGCCCGCACGTCTGACCTGGCAGAAGCTGACGTTCCTGCCGGCCGCCCTGATCGCCGTGCTGCTCGCCACCTGGCTCTGGTTCCAGCAGGCCGACCTGGACGCGCTGACCCGCAACGCCCTGTCGGGCGGCCAGGTCACCAAGGCGCTGTGGCAGCACATCCAGCTCACCGCGATCTCCACGTTCTTCGTGCTGATCATCGCGATCCCGCTGGGCATCCTGCTGACCCGCGGGGCGATGAGCAGGGCCACCCCGGTGGCGATGGCGTTCGCCAACACCGGCCAGGCGACCCCGGCGATCGGTCTGCTCGCCCTCCTGGTGATCTGGCTGGGCATCGGCCGCAGGGCCGCCCTGATCGGCATGATCATCTACGCGATCCTGCCGGTGCTCTCCAACACGATCACGGGCCTCAAGGCGAACGACCCGACCCTGCTGGAGTCGGCCCGCGGCATCGGCATGTCCCCCACGGGAGTGCTGAGGAAGGTGGAACTCCCGCTCGCCGTCCCGCTGATCCTGGCGGGCGTGCGCACGGCCCTCGTCCTCAACGTCGGTACGGCGACCCTGGCGGTCTTCGGCGGGGGCGGCGGACTCGGTGTGCTCATCACGACCGGGATCACCAACCAGCGGATGCCGGTGCTGGTGCTGGGATCGGTCCTCACGGTGGTGCTGGCGCTGCTGGTGGACTGGCTGGCGTCGATCGTCGAACTGCTGCTGCGCCCGCGGGGGTTGCAGCCATGAGAGGGCGTCCGTGCCTGGCCGCTGCGGGCCTGTTGCTGGCAGCGGCCGGCTGCGGCCTGACCAGCGGTTCTCCCCTGACCGACGATGTGAAGCCGGGCTCGATCGGCCGCGGTGAGCCGCTGAAGGGCGCGCATCTGACGGTGACGTCGAAGTCGTTCACCGAGCAGCTGATCCTCGGCTCGATCATGGGCATCGCGTTCGAGGCGGCCGGCGCCGACGTGGTCGACCGCACCGGCATCCAGGGCTCCATCGGCAGCCGCGAGGCGGTCCGCAAGGGCGACGCGGACGCCGGGTACGAGTACACCGGCACGGCGTGGATCACGTACCTCGGGCACGGCAAGCCGATCACCGACCCGCAGGAGCAGTGGGAGGCGGTGCAGAAGGAGGACGCGAGGAACGGGCTGGTCTGGCTGCCGCCGTCGAGGCTCGACAACACCTACGCGCTGGCGATGAACCAGCGAAACGCGAAGAAGTACGGCACGAAGACCATGTCGGACGTGGCGAAGCTGGCGAAGTCCGACCCTGGGGCCGTGAAGCTGTGCGTGGAGGTCGAGTTCGCCAACCGGGCGGACGGGCTGCCGGGCATGCAACAGGCCTACGGCATGGACGTGCCGGCGCGGAACATCACGCAGATGGACACCGGGATCATCTACACGCAGACCGCCAAGGGCAACTGCACGTACGGGGAGGTGTTCACCACCGACGGGCGCATCAAGTCGATGAACCTGGTGGTGATGGACGACGACAAGAAGTTCTTCCCCAACTACAACGCCGCGCCGATGATCAACGCCGGGTCCCTGAAGGAGTGGCCGGCGATCGCGGATGTCCTGAACCCGGTGACGGCGAAGCTGGACAACTCCGTGGCGCAGACGCTGAACGCGAAGGTGGATGTGGACGGGGAGGATCCGCACCAGGTGGCGCTGGACTGGATGGTGGAGGAGGGGTTCGTGGAGGAGTGAGTTACAAAGAGACCCTTGCAAAGGGAGCTTTGCAACGCTACCTTTGCATCGTGACCGAGCCTCAGAACCCGTCCGTACGGCAACTCGACGCCCGATCCCTGCGGGGACTGGCGCATCCCCTGCGCATGCAACTGCTGGACGCCCTGCGCTTCGGCGGCCCGGCGACCGCATCACAACTGGCCCAAAAACTGCGCGAGTCCAGCGGGGCCACGAGCTACCACCTGCGTCAACTCGCGGAGTACGGCTTCATCGAGGACGCACCCGAGCACGGCAAGGGGCGCGAGCGCTGGTGGAAGGCGGTGCACCGCGGCCTCCGCTTCGACGACGCGCTGCTCACCGACTCGGATCCGGCCGTACGCGGCGCGGCGGACCTCTATCTGCACGAGGTCGCCACCACGCAGGCCCGGGACCTGTCCACCTGGCTGGGCAACCGCGACTCGTGGCCCGAGGAGTGGAGCGAGTCCTGGGACATGAGCAGCGCGACCCTGAGCCTCACTCCCGATCTGACCCGCGAGCTCGTGGAGAAGATGCACGAGCTGGTCGAGGCCTACCGCGACCGAGCCGCCGCCGAGGACGCGCCCGGCACCGAGCAGGTCCGCGTCCACACGCACGCCTTCCCCGTTCGCACCGACTGAAGGGTTCGCCATGCACCCGGACATCCACCTCGCCCTGCACCACGCCCGCGCCGCCGAACTCCGTGCCGAGACCGAATCCCGTCCGGCGCACCGCCCCGAACTCCGTACGCGTCTGGGCTGGGCCCTGATAGAGGTCGGGCTGAAGCTCGCCGCCCGGCCCGGTCCGGTCCCCGCCCACTAGCAGCTGGGGACGGAGCCCTTCCCCGTCTCCAAGGCCACCAGTGAACTCACCGTGCTCTTCAGGGTGGTCACCGGAATCAGCCGCAGTCCCTTCGGAAGCTCGGCGCGAGCGTCCCCGCATTCCGCCTTGGGGACCAGGAACACCGTCGCCCCGTCCCGCCTCGCGGCTTGGGTCTTGAGGGCGACGCCCCCGACCGCACCGACCCGGCCGGCCGCGTCGATCGTGCCCGTACCGGCGATGACCCGGCCGCCGGTGAGGTCCCCACCGGTGCCGTCGCCGTCGAGCTTGTCGACGATGCCGAGGGAGAAGAGCAGCCCCGCACTGGGCCCGCCCACGTCCGCGAGCTTCAGGCTGACCTCGACGTCCTTGTCGTCGAGGCCGAGGTACCCCAGCGCGGCCCGCGTCGCCGCGTCCTGGGACTCCTTCATCTGCTTCTCGTTGTGTTGCTCGATCTCCTTGACGCTGTCCCCGCTCGGGTAGACCGCGTCGCGCGGCATGACCGCCTGGTCGGTACGGAACCAGCTGTCGATGACGTCGGGGAACGAGACCCGGGTGTCCGGGGAGGTCGCCTCGATGGTGGTCATCCGCAGCTGGCCCTCGGTGTCCCGGACCGGCGCACCGGAGATGGTGATCACCTCCGTGCCCTTGTTCTCGCCGAGCACGTTCGCCGTCAGCCCCGGCTGCGCCACCGAGAACGGCAGCGGCGCGAACGCCGCCGTCGCGAGCAGGGCCACGACGGGCAGGGCGCAGACGGCGATGGCCTGGGGGCGCGTGAGGCGAGAGAACACGGGATCAATCTAACGCGGGAGCGGGACACCGCCGGGACCAGGGCGCCCGGGGCCCCGGCGGGCAGGCCGCCGGCCGTCAGCGCAGGGCCTCCGCGACCTCCCGGGCCGCTTCGACGACCCGCGGTCCGACGCGCTCCGGCACCGCCTCCGCCAGCATCACCACGCCCACGCTTCCCTCGACGCCCGTCACACCCAGCAGCGGTGCCGCGGCACCCCAGGCGCCCGCCTCCAGCTCACCGTGGGTCAGCATGTACCCGGGCTCCGCCACCGGGTGCTGCCGGGCCGCGAGTATCGCCTTGCCGGCGGCGCCCCGGTCCAGGGGGTGCCGGAACCCGGCGCGGTAGGCGACGTGGTAGTCCGTCCAGGTCGGCTCGACGACGGCCACGGCCAGCGCGTCCGCCCCGTCGACCATGGTCAGATGCGCCGTCGCGCCGATCTCCTCGGCCAGTGACCGCAGCGCCGGCATCGCGGCCTCCCGCACCAGCGGATGGACCTGGCGCCCCAGACGCAGCACGCCGAGCCCGACCCGGGCACGTCCGCCGAGGTCACGGCGTATGAGGGCGTGCTGTTCGAGCGTGGCGAGCAACCGGTACACGACGGTCCGGTTCACGCCCAGCCGGACGGAGAGTTCGGTCACGGTGAGCCCGTGGTCCGTGTCGGCGAGCAGCTTGAGGACACGCAGTCCCCGGTCGAGCGTCTGGGAGGTCTCCGCGGTCACGACGCCCACTCCTTAGTGGTGAGGCCGGCGGCTCCCTGGTCGGCGGATGCGTCACCGAGTCCCGTCGGTGACGCGCTTCAGAGGCCGCCGATCGGTCGGCGGCCCGGCCTGTCCGGACCGCGTCGCTTCACGGCTGCGCTCCGCGGCGGCGCTGCCACGGGGCGTGTGCGTAGCCGGACAGTAGCGAAGCAGGTTCGCTGAGCGGAAGTCTCCGTCCAGAATCCGGGCACGGCCCGGGGCGTACTGCTTCCGTTTGCGGCGGTATGCACGCCCCCCAGGTTGTGAAGCCCCCGGCATGTCACTTCATGCGCGTGGCCCACTCCTGCACCTTGGCGATCCGCTGCCGCAGCTGCCCCGCCGTCGCCTCGGCCGCCGGAGGCCCCCCGCACACGCGCCGCAGCTCCGTGTGGATCACCCCGTGCGGCTTGCCGCTCTGGTGGACGTACGCGCCAACCATCGTGTTGAGCTGCCGCCGCAGCTCCATCATCTCCTTGTGGGAGACCACGGGCCGCCGCTCGGCGGGCACCTCGAGCAGGTCGGCCTCCGCGTCCGGCTTCCTGCGGCTGTGCGAGATCTGCTTGGCCTGCCGCTTCTGCAGCAGCAACTGCACCTGGTCCGGCTCCAGCAGACCCGGGATGCCGAGGTAGTCCTGCTCCTCCTCGCTGCCGGGGTGGGCCTGCATGCCGAACTCGGCGCCGTTGTACATGACCCGGTCGAAGACGGCGTCGGACTCCAGCGCCTCGAACGGGAGCATGTCCTGCTCGCCCGTGTCCTCGTCCTGCTCCCGGTTCGCCTCGTCCATCTCCTTCTCGGACTCGGCGTACGGGTCCTCCTCGCCCTCCTTCTTGGGCTTGTCGAGGACGTGGTCGCGCTCGCGCTCCATCTCGTTGGCGAAGGAGAGCAGGTCGGGCACGGTCGGCAGGAACACGGAGGCGGTCTCGCCGCGCCGCCGGGACCGCACGAAACGCCCCACGGCCTGCGCGAAGAACAGCGGCGTGGAGATGGTGGTCGCGTACACCCCGACCGCGAGCCGAGGCACGTCGACGCCCTCGGACACCATCCGCACCGCGACCATCCAGCGGTCGTTGCCGGCGCTGAACTCGTCGATCCGCTCGGAGGCGCTGGAGTCGTCCGACAGGACGAGGGTCGCACCCGTGCCGGTGATCTCCCGGATGAGCTTGGCGTACGCGCGCGCCGAGTCCTGGTCGGAGGCGATGACGAGGGCGCCCGCGTCCGGGATGGCCTTCCGCACCTCGGTCAGCCGCTGGTCCGCGGCGCGCAGCACCGACGGCATCCACTCACCGCGCGGGTCGAGGGCGGTCCGCCAGGCCTGGCTGACGGCGTCCTTGGTCATGGGCTCGCCGAGCCGGGCGGCGATCTCGTCTCCGGCCTTGGTGCGCCAGCGCATGTTGCCGCTGTAGGAGAGGAAGATGACGGGCCGCACGACGTTGTCCGCGAGGGCGTTGCCGTAGCCGTAGGTGTAGTCGGCGGCGGAGCGCCGGATCCCGTCGTCGCCCTCCTCGTATGTCACGAAGGGGATGGGGTTGGTGTCGGACCGGAAGGGCGTACCGGTCAGGGCGAGCCGTCGGGTCGCGGGCTCGAAGGCCTCGAGGCAGGCCTCGCCCCAGGACTTGCTGTCACCGGCGTGGTGGATCTCGTCGAGGATGACGAGTGTCTTGCGCTGCTCGACGCGGTTGCGGTGCAGCATGGGCCGGACGCCGACGCCGGCGTACGTCACGGCGACGCCGTGGTACTCCCGGCCGAGCGGCCCGGCGCTGTACTCCGGGTCGAGCTTGATGCCGATGCGGGCCGCGGCCTCCGCCCACTGCTTCTTCAGGTGCTCGGTCGGGGCGACGACGGTCACCTGCTGTACGACGTGGTGGTGCAGCAGCCAGGAGGCCAGCGTCAGCGCGAAGGTCGTCTTGCCGGCGCCGGGGGTGGCGACCGCCAGGAAGTCCCGCGGCTGCTCCTGGATGTACTTGTCCATCGCGCCCTGCTGCCAGGCGCGCAGCTTGCTGGCGGTACCCCAGGGGGCGCGGCCGGGGAACGCCGGGGACAGGTGGTGCGAGGCGGAACTGGTGCCGGCGGTGGTAGTCACGGTCTCCGTTGGGGGTCGGGCGGCTCGTGCGAGGGAGCCTGACGGCTCGGCTACGTATGACAACCGGGCCACCCTACCGGCGGCCCGGGCCGGTCAACGCGCGGACCGGGCCGGGTCACCTGTGGGTGGGACCGACGTCACAGCTCCCGCAGCCGCCCCGCGATCCTTTCGACCTCGCCCTCGGCCCCGGAGGCCACGTCGACGACCAGCGCGTAGGCCGTGTCCTGGTCCGCCCCGGCCAGGTCGACGCCGTTGAGGGCGAGGAAGGTGGCGGTGGCCAGCCAGGCGGTGCGCTTGTTGCCGTCGACGAGGGGGTGGTTGGCTGCGAGGGCGTGCAGGAGTGCGGCGGCCTGCTCGTACAGGTCGTCGTAGGCGGCCGTCCCGAACATCCGGGCGCGGGGGCGGTGCACGGCGGAGGCCAGCAGCCCGGGAGCACGCGCCTCGGGCGGCCTGCCGCCGAAGGCGATCTCCGCGATGCCGGTGACCTCGTCGACGGTCAGGTACCGGGTCATTCGCCGAGCCTCCTCAACAGGTCGGCGTGCTGCCGCGCGAGCCCCTCCGCGACGGCCCGCACACGTCCGCCCTCCTGGCGCAGGTGTTCGCGAACGGCCAGCAGGGCCATCTCTTCGGGCGCGAGGCCCTGCGCGTCCGCGAGGTCGTCCAGATCCGTCCGCAGGGCGGGGTCGAGGGGCAGCACGAGGTGGGACATGCGCAGAGGCTACGGCCGGAGGGTGGAGAGGGCGACCGCTTTACGGCCGGCTCTACGGCCGTCGTTCCCGCAGCCGCGTCGACACCCAGGCCCCGGCCAGCGCCACCCCCGCCATCGGCAGGAACACCGCGGTGAAGGCGGCCGGGTGGGAGCCGGAGGCCAGGGTGGTGGTGTGGGAGAGCGTGCCGCCGCCGAGCGCGGCGAAGGCGGCGCCGCCGGCGGACAGCAGGACCACGTTGGAGAGGCCGTCGGAGATCTGCAGGGCGGCGGAGTTGGTGCCGGCCTCCTCGGGGGCGGAGAGCTTGAGCAGGAGGACGCTCGTGGAGGAGATCACGAGCCCCATCCCGAAGCACCCGAAGGCCCAGGCGACGGCGACGGTCCAGACGGGCACCGCATCGATCAGCACGCTCGGCGCCGTGGCGATGGCAGCCGCCACCAGCAGCATCCCGACGGTGGCCAGCCGCTCCCGGTACGGCTCCACCCGCGAGCGCGACTGCACCCATGAGCCCAGCGCCCACGTCCCGCCGCCCGCGGCGAGCGAGAACCCGGCCAGCGTGGGACTGAGTCCGCGCTGCGTCACCAGCATCAGCGGCACGAACGACTCGGCGGCGATGAAGGATCCTGCGGCGACCCCGCGCAGCAGCACGACCGACGGCAGTCCGCGCACGGCCCGGTAGGTACCGGGCGGGAGCAGCCCGAGCACGGCCGGCACGAGCAGAGCCACGCCCACGGCACCGGGCAGGAGCGAGAGCGGCCGCAGGTCCTGGGCGGCGTACTGGAGCAGTCCGGCGCCCAGGGAGATGGCCAGGGCGAGCCGGATGCGCCGGCGGTCGAAGGAGGCCGGCGCATCCGCTGCGTCGGGAGCCCCCGCCGCGGCGGACCGCGCAGCCGTGCGTTCAGCCGGGCCGGACGCCCGGCGCCGTATCTGCGGCAGCGCGAGCGCGAGCGGGAAGACGACGAGCACGGGTATCCCCACGAACACCCACCGCCACCCCAGCTGCTCGGTCACCGTGCCGGCGGCGAGCGGGCCGACGATCGACGGCAGCACCCAGCTCGCGGCGAACGCGGCCATGATGGCGGGCCGCAGCCGCTCCGGGTAGGCCCGCCCTACGACGACGTAGAGCGCGACGATCACCAACCCGCCGCCGAGTCCCTGCACGGCCCGCCCCAGGATGAACACCCACATGGTCCCGGCGGTCCCGGACAGCAGCAGTCCGGCCCCGAAGGAGGCGATGCCCGCCGTCAGCGGTCCCAGCGGGCCGCGCCGGTCCGACCACTGCCCGGAGAGCACCATCCCGAACAGACTGGTCGTGAAGTACCCCGAGAACGCGAACGCGTACAGGGACACCCCGTCCAGCTCCCGGGCCGCGACAGGCATCGCCGTCCCGACAGCGGTCGCCTCGAAGGCGATGAGCAGCACGACGGAGACGATCCCGACACTCAACGCCCGGTGTCCCGGCCCCAGCACACCCTCATCCGCGTCGCCGAGGGAGGACGGGACGGCAGCACCCAAGACATCGGTGACATGCGGCTCGGAGTCAGGCATGCCCGCCAGCGTAAGGCCCACGCGGGCCTTTGACCCCTGTCGCGAGTCGGGCCCCCTCTGGGACTTTGGTCGTACGCCCCCCCCTTCTCGACCGGCCCCCTTCATGAACGGCGTATGGCAGTCACGTTGCATCCCGAGCGATGCCCTTGAGCCCCTGTCCCACCCCGGCCTACGGTCATTGCACCGAGTACGAACACGGCCGTGTGCCCGAGTGGTTCAGGGACTCGCCTGCAAAGCGAGTTACGCGGGTTCGAATCCCGCCGCGGCTTCTGCTTGTCTGACCAGAAAAAACGGAGGGGTGGCGCCCCGGCGGGGTGCCACCCCTCCGGCTGCCCGTCTCAGTTCTCGTCTATGTTTACGGATACGAGCGAGGAATGTGCGGTGCCCCGCACCGCAGGTGAGGGCGAGGCGCCACAGCGGGGCTACTCGAAGATGTTCCGGAGGGGAACGCGGTGACTCGACCGCTGACATCGCCACGCAGGATGACCTGCCCGTTCGTCAGGCGGTGTCACCCTTGGGCTTCGGCCATGCCTGTAGGGCGATATGGGCAAGCCACAAGGTGCGCAGCTGAATCCGGTCCTCGTCCCAGCGCTCGGCCCAACGCTCGTTGCTCCACTTGTCCCGAAGCTCCTCCGGCGCGGAGAGCACTGACGACGTCGTCAGCCGCAGAAGGCTGTGAGCACTCAGGCTGTCCTTCTTATGAGGCCATTCCCGGTTGCTCAACGACGGGTTGAGCTTCGTGGTGGTGAGCGTGAGATTGCCGAGCTGGTGGACTGCCTCATGTCGTTTCTTCAAGCTCTCCTCGCCGTCACCGTCGTTCAGCGGCCAGTGCGTCTCCCATTTCTGCGGCAGAACGTGCTCAATGTTCAGCCGAGGGTCCGCACTGGAAAGTGCCGGCGCGTGCTCGGTCTTCGGCGTCCGCAGATGATTCTCCAGTCCGACCAGCAGAGCCTTCAACCGGGCACGATAGGAACGACGGTAGAGATCGTTAGCGATCAGGGCGGCAAGAAATGTCCGGTCGTCAGGCCACAGCCGGGCATCGGCCGTTTGATTCCAAAGGCTGCGCACGACGGCCTGACCTGCCCGAGCGGGATCGCTCTGCTGAGCGTCGGCCAGTACCTGGACGAAGAGTCGGTTGTAGTCCTTCGTCGTCATCAGGCACACGGCTCGCCGCATGAGAAAGGAGTCGATGGCGCGGGCCGCGATCGCTCGCTGGTCGTTCGGTACGTCGTCTGTCGCGTGCAGATAGAGCAGTACCGGCCACGGCGTCGTCGTCATGGTCTGCATGCGGTCGAGCAATCGGCCGGTGGGATCGGTCAGCGGCAATCCCCGAACCCGCTGATACGTCTCGGCATAATGCCTGATGTCCCGGATCACGTCCGAAGCCTGCCGGCCACTTTCCGGCAGCCACTTCTTGAAGTCGGCGAAGAGGTGCTCCACCAGCACGTCTTGACGCTTTTGAACAGTCAGCCAGTAAGCCAGGAGCAAGTCGATCAGGGCACGCCTGATGCGTCCTGTGGTGACCTGACCGCGCCAGGGTTCGGCATCCAGAGGCAGCCAGGCGTTCATCAACAGCTCTTCGGAGTGCTGGTGCTCCCCCTGCGACTCGACGGTTTGGAAAAGGAGGTTCTTCACGAGGTCCGCGGCGTCAAGGCGCACGCCACGGTGATTCAGCGCCTCGAAGATCACCTGCGGGTCGTCACCCGCGTCCAGGACGATCTCGACGAGCTGCATGCGCTCTTGAAGCGTGTAGAACAGGTCGTCAAGCCGCTGGACCGGGCTGGGCGCGGCCTTGGCCCAGTCGCCGATCTCCTGCTCGAACCACACGCGGGCGCGGACCAGCCGGTGGTCGGGGGCGGGCGCCGCACCGTCGTCGTCGCTCCCGCGTACGGCCCAGAGGAATGCCGCACGGTCCTGAGGGAGCGGCCAGACTTTGTAGCGGTCGTCCGGGTACGCCTCGTGAACCGTCTCCGCCCGGTTCTCCAGCAGACTCGTGAAACGACCGACGACGCTGTCGGCGGCAATGTCGTGGGCGACAGCCCGAGCTGCCGCGAAGAGGATCTGCAGCGTGGTCATACGCTGCTGGCCGTCGATGATGTGGGACGAACCGAGGCGCCGGGGCGGCCGGTATCGCTCCTGTACGACCACGGCGCCCAGGAAGTAGGTGCGCGGCTTCGACTGCCCCGTACCACTCTGGGGCTCCGTCTCCGCCTCCACTTCCTCCGCCGCCGTCCGGACGTCCATCCACAAGGGTTCCCAGTTGTCCTCCTGATCCCATACATAGGGCCTCTGGAAGATCGGGATCACGCTCTGGTGGTCGTTCGCGAATACCTTCCCCAGCTTGACGTCGCCGGCTTGCATCGCCCCTCCGGTCCCAGTACCTGCATGGTCATCGCAGCGTAACGGCGCAGCGCAGAATTTGATCGCCCTTCCTGTGAACGTCCGCACTTGCAAGGTCACTTGAGCTAAAGGTCCGTGGACCTAGCATCATGAGCTGTTCACCCTGGCGTGCGTCAGGAGAGGGCGAAGGAGGATCGGCACACATGTGGTTCGGGGACCCCGGGCACGTCAGCGATGTCACGATCCGGGCCGCCGCCGAGAAGGCACTTGCGGGCATGTCCGACAGCGTGCGCGCCGCATGGACGGCAGCGATGGAGGAGGCACGCAAGGACATCCTCGGCAGCGGCACCGTGCTGGAGTCGAAGCAGTACACGGGCACCTACGACCACCGGTACGACTGCTGGGACATGCCTGCCGAACTGGGCATCGGCATCGACGCCGTCGACGACGGCCAGGCCACCGTGCGGCTCGTTCAGCACCGTATCGGGGAATTCGACACCATCAGTCAGGTCGTGTCGTTCATCAACGGCAGACGGCTGTTCCACAAGGTGACCGTGGGCGAGATCCTGTCCGCAGGGTCCTGGACCAGCTACAGCCCGGAGAGCTACACCCTCCGACTCCGCGAGGCGGAAGACGCCTACCGCACTCTCCAAGCCGCCTTCGGGGCCCCCGACGGCCGTGCGGAGCGCTACCAGAGCCTTCTTCGGCTGACCGCGTCTCTGAAAGAGCAGGCGCGTGCTCTGGAGACGACCGCTCCCGCTCCAGCCGAGTCACGTGCGGTACCCGACTGGTTCGCCTTGTCGCCGACCGAGTTCGAGTACGCCGTCGCCGAGTTGTGCCGTAAGGACGGCTGTACCCGGGTGCAGGCGATCGGCGGGGCCGGGGACCTTGGAGCGGACGTCGTCGCCTACACCCCTGACGGGCGCAAGGTGGTAATCCAGTGCAAGCAGTACCGGGGCAAAGTCGCCAGCCCCGATCTGCAGAGGTTTGCCGGAACCGTGTTCAACATCCACCATGCCGACGTGGCGGTGCTGGTGACCACCGGAACCGTCACCGCCCCTGCGGCTCGACTGGCCAAGGCTTCGGGCATAGAGATCGTGCACGCCGACCGGCTCGACCGGTGGGCAGACGGAAGAGATCAGCCGCCCTGGCATCACAGCCGCACCCTGTTGCCGCCCGAAGGCGGGCCCTGACCGGGCCGCACAACCTGGTCGGTTTCCGTCTCGTTCATCGCTGTGCGCGAGCATCCGGGGCCGTTCGCTCAGCCACGCCCGGCGCAGCACCCGGACGGGAGTGCCGTCGTCCACCCTCAGACTCTGGGTGGCTCAAAGTAGCGATGCGCCGCCACCGGCGGCCCGGCAGCCACGGCAGCCTCGAATATGGACTGGGTGAGCGAGACGAACTCCTGCTCACGCTTATTCAGATTGGCCGTAGCCCAGTCGAGCCACCCCTGGCCATAGATTCGCCAATGACGGCGCGCGACTTCACCTTTGAAGTGCACCTCCAATGTGATTTTAGTGGCCGCTAGAGTTACGCGACCCACCACATAGTCCGAGAGCCAGAGACGGTAGATCAGATTACAGAAGGCGTGTTGCCGATTTTCCAGGAAAGTAAGAGGTTCCGGCGGCGGCTCCCAGCAGTGCGCGAGCGTCTCGTCATCCAAAGCACGGAGTATCAGTTCTTTGTGCATGGATGATCGGATCTCTTCATGCATGATGCGAGTCTGCTTTGCTTGATGCCAGATGGAGATCACGGCACCGAGGAAGGCTGCCGCAGAGAAGAGGACGGCTACCGCTCCGTAGACTTGGCCGACCTCACTCAACCTGTTCCAGTCCATCCCCACGGGCGCCACAGCGCGCAAGATGAAAGGAGACAAGGCTACGAGCGCCATAGCCCCTACCCCCGCGACAGCCCACAGGATCCGCTGTTTCCACAGTTTTCGATACCTCATCCGCGCCTCTTATGCTTGACAAGGACCGGCATTCACCTGAAGAGATCGGATCGACGCGATACAGGAAGGGGGCGGTTGTCAGGGTGTGCGGGCATTGAGCCAATGAAGGAATGCATCCCAGCTCCCCTTCGTCAGGTATATCCGTCGACTTACCGTCAGCTTTGAATCACGAAGCCATATGATGTCGACGACGTATGCCACCTCAAGGCAGTTTGCGCCAGTAGCGGATCGTGAGCTCTTGCGCCAGACCTGTCCCGCCACCCCGCCCCCCTCGGCCGTCCATAGCCATAGTCGCCAAGCTTCACACTGACGTCCAGCACTGGGAGTCGGACCGCCGGCCCATCCGGCCACCTCGCGAGAGGGACAGGAAGAGACGCCCCTTCACGCCCGAACTGTGGCGCTCCGCAGAGCGTGGGGCTTCGGAAACCCGACGAAGTCATCGGCATCGCCCCTCGGCGTCAACAGGCACGCGGGCGGGGGTCCAAGAGGGTTTGACCGTTGGCCTTCCGCAGCGCCCGGTGTTCGTTCTCCGCTCGTACCGCGTCCAACCACAGCCACAAGCCGGCCTCCTCGGGCCTCAGACCGGGGCAGGCGATGCGATGCGGGACGCGGCACACCGCGCCGGGGGCGGGCTCGTCCTGGCGGCTGTTCCACGCCGTGCCGTTGGAGTCCACGTACCAGCGGTGCCATGCGGGCACCATGTGCGCGGGTACCGGCATGCCCGGTTCGAGGAGGACATGTGTGCCGTAGTACGTGATGTGCCGCTCACCGGTCAGCCCGCAGTGGGGGCACTCGGGTGGGGCGGGTGGCTCGGGGCCGGTGGCGCCTTCCATCGCGGCCTGTGCCCGGTCGGTGTGCTCCCACGGGCGCGGCGCGTCAGGGGGCCGCTGCCGGTGTCCGTCGGGGTCGGGTAACGGGATGATGCTCGACGCTTCTGTGTCCCCCATGACTCGAGCATGTGCGGGAGTTCCGGCGCGGAGAAGGGCGCGTTCAGGGCGCAACGGGGCAATCCGGCGGGCGACTCGGGTCGTTGTGACGTTCACGGCACGGCGCGCGGAGAGTCCCGCACAACCCCGAGTGCCTCTCAGGTGTCCAGGACATGACCGGTAGGCGATGCTCCGGTCCGTCCGTCCCCTGTTTCGACGAGGAGAATCACCGTGCACCTCCGCCCCTCGGCAGCCGTCCTGGCCACCGTCGTGCTCGCCGTCGCCGGTCCCGCTGTCGCCGCGCCCCTGGCGCACGCGGAGGGGGGCGAGCCCGAGCTGGTCGTGTCCGCCCTGCCGTCCGCGACCCCCAAGCCGGGCGAGGTCTACGACAAGTCCGTCACCCTCACCAACCAGGGCACGGCCGCCGTGGACGGGGTCACCTTCCGGGTGCGTCTGACGCGTGGGCTGGACTTCCCCGAGCAGGTGAAGGGCTGCACCTACTCGACCGTCGAGGACCAGGTCAGGCAGGCGGTCTGTGAACTGGACACGGTCGTCGAGCCCGGCGCCTCCGTCACCACACCCGTCCGCTTCAAGGCGCTGGACAACGCCCTGATGGAGTCCGTCGAGTACGGCACGAGCGCGAGCGGTGACGCCCCGGGCGAGGGGTTCGGCGACAGCTACCGGCGGCTCACCCTGACCGCGGACAACACCGCCGATCTGGTCGCGGTGGGTGAGGAGATGGAGGCGCTGGCGGGCGGGGAGCAGTCGGTCACGGCGACCCTGCGCAACGACGGCCCGGGCTGGGTGCAGAACCAGGAGAGCGACGACCTTCCCGGTCTGCTGGTGCAGATCCCGCCGGGCACGGTCGCCGTGAAGGTGCCGAAGGACTGCGCGCCGTTCGGGATCGACGGGCCGAGCGCACCGCAGGGCACCACCGGCAAGCCGAAGTACGTGTGCTGGCCGCAGGACGGCACCCTCGACGTCGGCCAGTCCCTCATGTACACCTTCACCTTGAAGATCGCGAAGTCCGCGCAGGACACCGAGGGCGAGATCAAGGCGTCGTCCGTCTACGACATCGTCCCCGCTTACGACAAGAACCGCGCCAACAACATCGCCTCGATCGGCATCGACCTGCCGAGCGACTACGAGCCCGAGCCGAGTCCCTCGGACGGCGCCGACGGCGGTGCGGGCGACGGCGGCAACGGCAACGACCCCGAGGGCCAGGCCGCCGGCGGCACGGGCGCCACGACCTCCCCCTCGCCGTCCGCGACGGCTTCGGAGGGCTCCACGACCGGTGGCTCCACCGGCGGCAACCTCGCCGCGACCGGCTCCGACGGCACCCCGCTCCTCGCCGGTGCCGCGGCAGCCGCCGCGGTGCTGGGAGGCGGCCTGGTGGTCGCCGTCCGCCGCCGCAACTCCGTCAAGTCCGGCTGACGCGACCGGAGTCCGGCCCGCCGCCCCGTATTGCACCGGTCAATCCAAAACGGTTAGGGTGACGCCATGGCCCGACCGAGGATGTTCGACGAGGAGCGGGCCCTGGACGCGGCGATGCACACGTTCTGGAAGAAGGGCTATGAGGCCACTTCCACACAGGACCTGTGCGACGCCACGGGACTGGGGCGCAGCAGCGTCTACAACACGTTCAAGAGCAAGCACGACCTGTTCGAGCGCGCGCTGAGCCGCTACATCGACACCATGACGACCGCGCAGCTGGCCGTCCTGGAGGATTCGCGGCTCAACGGCGCCGACCGCATCCGCACGCTCTTCACCATGGTCATCGACGGCGACGCGGAACACCGGGCGGAGGGCCGCAGCATCGGCTGCCTGACGGTGAACACCACGGTCGAGCTGGCCGCCCGCGACACCGGCGCGGCGCGCATGCTGGAGCGTGACACAGCCCGCCGGCTGACGGCCTTGCGGGCGGTCGTCGAGGAGGGCCGGCGGGACGGCAGTATCACCTCCACCCGGGACACCGGCGCGCTGGCCCGGTTCCTCAACGCGGCGATCGCCGGCATGCGCGTCTCGGGCCAGGGCGGCGCAGACCGTGCCGCGATGGAGTCGATCGCCGAGGTCACCTTGGACGCCCTCACCCACTGATCCCCTCCCCTTCCCCTTCCCCTTCCCCAGCCCACCGGGTACCGGCTCACCGCCTGCGAACACACACTCCCGGATGCGCACACGCATGCCCAAATTTTGAACTGACCGATACATAACGGCGCCCTCCAAGCCCGTAGATCCCGGAAATCCCGGAAATCCCGGAAATTCCCAAGGAGACCGAAACCGTGCCACGTGCCGTATACGTCCTGGCGCTCGGCATCTTCGCCATGGTGACCAGTGAGTTCGTGGTCGCCGGGCTGATGCCCCAGATGGCCGATGGGCTGGACGCGACCATTCCGCAGATCGGGTATCTCATCACCGCGTTCGCGGTGGCCATGGCGGCCGGCGGGCCGTTCCTCACCGTGGCGCTCATGAAACTCCCGGCGCGCACGGCACTGATGGTGCTGTTCGCCATCTTCCTGACGGGCAACGTCCTCGCCGCCACCGCGAACGGCTACGCCGCGATGATGGCCGCCCGGATCATCAGCGGCGTCGCCTCCCAGGCCTTCTTCGGCGTGGGGATCTCGATGTGCGCCCGGATCACCCGCTCCGAGGTCCGGGGCCGTGCCATCGCGGTCGCGATGAACGGCCTCATGCTCGGCACCCTGCTCGGGCTGCCGCTGTCGACCCTGGTGGGCGAACGGCTCGGCTGGCGTGCGGCGTTCTGGGTGATCACCCTGATCACGGTGATCGCCGCGCTGGCCACCCTTCTCGGTGTGCCTCGCGTCGAGCGCGCCGAGGGCGACAACGGACTGCGTGCGGAGCTCGGCGTGTTCAGGAAGCCGCGCCTGTGGCTGGTGCTGTCCACCAGCACGCTCATCATCGGCGCCAGCTTCTCGGCCTTCAGCTATCTCAACCCGATCCTCACCGACGTCACCGGCTTCTCCGCCGGTACCGTCCCCTTCCTGCTGATCGCCTACGGTGCCGCCACCGTCGTCGGCAACACCGTCGTCGGGCGCCTCGCCGACCGTCACACCGTGCCGGTGCTCGCCGCAGGGCTGGTCCTGAACACCGCCTTCCTCGCCGGCTTCGCGCTGCTCGCCGGCCTGCCCGTCCCGGCCGTCGTCTGCATGATGGGCGTCGGGCTCGTCGGCGTCACCATGAACCCGGCGATGGTGACCCGCGTTCAGCGCACCGGCGGGGCGGGACCGCTGGTCAACACCGTGCACACCTCGTTCATCACGCTCGGCGTCATCATCGGCTCCTCCGTCGGCGCAGTCGTCATCGACAACTGGGGCTTGCGCGCCCCGCTCTGGCTGGGTGCGGTCATGGCGCTGGTGGGCCTGGCCACCGTCGTGCCCGACCCCTCCCGCCGCTCCACCGCTGTGAGCGACCCGGCGGGTGTCCGGGCCACCGAGCGGGAACAGCCGCAGCGGGTCTGAGCAGGGCCCGAGGCCATGTCCTCAGAGCACCCCGCCGGCCTCGTCCTGGAAGGCGTCCGTCCAGTAGTGGCGGACCGTTCTGTCCGCGGTGAGGCCGGTGGGGTCCACCGTCGACAGGACCTGAAGCATCGTCATGGCCAGTTGGTCGTAGGTGTCGGTGGTCAGCTCGTGGGACGACTGGGCGTCTATCGCGCGCTCACGGTGCAGGAGCCAGAGGGTGAAGGCGAGGGTCGACACGTCCGTGTTGAGGGGGTACAGCCTCGCCTCTGGTTCGCTCCAGTTCAGGACCGCGCCCGTCGCGCCGTCGACCACCAGGCTGTTGTCCTCGACGAGGTGGCCGAGGCGGATCAGACGGTGGGCCCCGGCCGGGAGCTGCGCGGGCGCGTCGGTGTCGGCGTAGTACTCGGCGAGCGTCGCCAGGGGGACGTCGGTGTCCAGGGAGAAGACGTGCGCGTCCTCCGGCAGGCCCACCTCGCGCAGGAAGCGGCGGGTCGGCTCGTGCGTGAGGGTCGCGGGGAAGTCGACGTCCTCGAAGCGCGCCACCTTGCGGGGCCCGAACTCCTGGTCCAGGAGACGGTGCGGGAGGTCCAGGGAGAGCCCGGACACGCCGCCGCGTCCCGCCACCAGGGACAGGGGGCGGATCAGCACCGCCATCTTCCAGAACGGGGCCGGTTCGCCGTCCGCGCCGTCGCGGAACACCGCGAGCAGGTGCTGGGACGCCTGCGCCACCGCCTTGGGGCCGAAGCGGCCCGCATAGGAGGCGAACTGGCCGCGGAGACCGGCCAGTTCGTCCGTGGCCTCGGCGAAGCGGACCAGTGTCCGCAGCGATGGGGCCAGGGGGCGGCGGTCCATCGGGCCGGGGCGGTCGTGCAGAACGTACGCCGTCGAGATCTCGCCCGTCGCGCCGTCCAGCAGGAGCGACTCCGTCTCCAGGCCGCCCGGGCCCAGCAGTCCGCCTATCACCAGCTGCTCGCGCAGCTCGGCCGGGAGACGGTCGTCCGGGTCTCCGGTCGAGTCGGCGACCGTGCGCAGGCCTTCGCGGCTCAGCTCCGCGAAGCTCAGCACGCCGCTGTCGCCGGGCAGTCCGGGGCCGGTCAGCCAGTGCCGCGTGGACGCGTGCGTCACCCAGGGGTCCAGGTCGGACTCGGTCAGGGTGATCACCGCGCAACCGGTGTCGGTCGTACTCATGGGCTCCCCCGCATGTGCTAGCTCACCGTCCCCCGGCGGGGCACGGCAGAATCGCCCGGCCCAGCCCGGCAGCCGTTCCCCACTGCCCAGAACAGTACGCCCGACCACTGACAACGCCCCGGAACAGCGACGCGCGCCCGGCGACCCCACGCGTCCACCTCACAAGACGCTCGGAGCACCCTCGCGCGTTCCCTCCCGCCGCAGAAATCGCTTCCGGTCTCTGGCGCGCCGTCAGTTCCGAGGCGCCTCGGCCGGGGCCCGGTGACCGGGATCCGGTGCGTGGAGCACGGCCGGCCCGGCCGACGGCACGGGCGGGCTCAGGCGCGTTCCGTGACCACCGCGGCCTGGGGGCGGATCGGGAGGCGGTTCACGGGGCGGCCCGTGGCGGCGCGGACGGCGGACGCGATGGCCGCCGGGGACGCCACCACCGGCACCGCGCTGACCGCCTTGGCCCCGAAGGGGGCGACCACGTCCCGTTCCTCGACCAGCCGGACGATGCGGATGTCGGGCGCGTCGAGGGCGGTCGGGAGGGCGTAACCGGTCAGGTCGGGGTGGCGGACGATGCCGCGCGGCGTGCGGAGGTTCTCGGTGAGGGCGATGCCCACCCCCTGCGTCACGCCCGCCTCGATCCGGGCGGCGAGCTGGGCCGGGTTCAGGACGCGGCCCACGTCCTGGGCGACGGCCAGTTCCACGACCCGCACGGAACCGATCTCGATGTCGACGTCCACCACCGCGCGAATCGCACAGAAGGCCATGCCCACGAAGGCGTCGCCCTGGCCGGTCTCGTCCAGGGGCTCGGTCGGGTGCGGGCGGCACTGGGCGGTGGCCCACAGCTCCTTGCCGTCCAGCGCCTCGGTGACGGTCGTGGAGAGGACCCCGTCGTACGACGTGATCTTGCCGTCGGTGATCTGGAGCAGCTCCGTCGACATGCCGAACTTGTGGGCGAGCGGCTGGAGGAGCTGGGTGCGGACCATCTTCGCCGCGCGCTCCACCGCCCCGCCGGAGACCCAGGTGTGGCGGCCGCGGCAGCCCGCGCCGGCCGGGGGCTGGTCGGTGTCCACCGGCGCCACGTGCACCTCGTCGATGCCGAGCGTCTCCTGGACGATCTGCCGGGCCAGCGTCGTGAAGCCCTGGCCGGTCTCGACGGCCGCGCACAGGACCGTCGCGACCCCGTCGTGGACCTTGACGGTCGCCGTGGAGACCTCGTCCGCGCCCTCAGCGCCGAGCATGTGCACCATGCCCACGCCGTAG
The DNA here is from genome assembly GCF_001280065.1 of Streptomyces sp. NRRL B-1140. Lineage (GTDB taxonomy): Bacteria > Actinomycetota > Actinomycetes > Streptomycetales > Streptomycetaceae > Streptomyces. Next base: position 105,208 of record NZ_LGEA01000090.1, on the reverse strand, counting down.
CCCACGCCCCGGCGCACCGCGCCCGGCTCCCCCGCGCCCTCGGGTCCGCCGGGCAGCAGCCACTCGTCCTCGGGCGTGTCCTTGGGCAGCGGCGGCAACTCGACGTCCCGTACGGCCTGGAGGAGTTCGGCGACCGGGGCCGGGCAGGTCACGGTCTGGCCGGTCGGCAGCACGTCGCCAGTCGCCAGCGCGTTGCGCAGCCGCACCTCCGCCGGGTCGAGGCCGAGCTTCTTGGCGATCTTGTCCATCTGCGCCTCGTAGGCGGCACAGACCTGCATGGCGCCTTCGCCGCGTACGTGGCCGGACGGGGGGTTGTTGGTGCGTACGGCCCAGCCCTCGATGAAGGCGTTCGGGATGACGTAGGGGCCGCAGGCGAAGGAGACGGCGGCGGCCAGGGCCTCGGAGGAGGTGTCGGCGTAGGCACCCGCGTCGAGCAGGATCTGCGCCTCGACCTTGACGAGTCTGCCCTCGGCGTCGGCGTGGTGGCGGTAGCGCAGCAGGGTGGGGTGGCGGTGGACGTGGCCGAGGAAGGACTCCTCGCGTGTGGCGGTGAGCTTCACCGGGCAGCCGGTGCGCAGCGCCAGCAGGCCGAGCGGGAGCTGGAAGCCCTGGTCCTCGCGGTCGGCCGTGGCACCGGGAACGCCGGTGACGACGATCTTGACGCGCTCGGGTTCCAGCCCGAAGGCGGCGGCGGCCGCGTCGCGGTCGGCGTGCGGGTCGGTGGAGGCGAGGTACAGCTCCACCCCGCCGTCCGGGCGCGGCACGGCCAGGCCCGCCTCGGCGCCGATGGGCGCGGGGTCCTGGCGCCCGATGCGGTACAGGCCCTCGACGACGATCTCGCCGGCCGCGTCCGGGTCGCCGTGGCGCAGCGGGATGTGCCGGATCAGGTTGCCGTCGGGGTGCAGCGGCTCGGCCTCGAAGGCCTGTTCCGGGTCGGTCACCGGCTCGAGCACCTCGTACTCGACGATGACGGCGGCCGCCGCCATGCGCGCGGTATCCGGGTGGTCGGCGGCGACGGCGGCGATGGGCTCGCCGTGGTGGCGCACGACCTCGGAGGCGAAGACCGGGCGGTCGGCCGTGCCGCGGCCGTGGAACGGGCTGCCGGGGATGTCCTCGTGGGTGACGACGGCGCGGACGCCGGGCATCTCGCGCGCGTGGGTGGTGTCGATGGACAGGATGCGCGCGTGCGGGTGCGGTGAGCGCAGCACGGCCGCCCACAGCAGGCCCTCGGCCCACAGGTCGGCGGCGTAGGGGAAGGTGCCCTCCGTCTTGGCGCGGGCGTCGGCGGGCGGGAGCGAGGCGCCGATGCCGTGCGGGAGCGGTTCCGGGGCCGGGGCGGCCTCCGCGGCCTGTGTGGCCTGGGCGGTGGCTGCTTCGTTGCTCACGCGGGGCCTCCGTCCTGGCCGTAGGGCTGGTCGTGCGCTTCTGGGGAGTGCGGTCCGGGGGCGTGCGGTTCCGGGGGCACTCCGAAGGCCGACGCGTTCACGCCACCGGCGCCCGGGCCCGCCTGGCGCGGGATGCGGGCCTCCTCGGTGTCGCCGTCGCCCGGCGCGGAGTGGGCCTCGCGTTCGGCGACTACTTCCTTGACGGCGTCCACCACGCCCCGGTAGCCCGAGCAGCGGCACAGGTTGCCGCACAGCGCCTGGCGGGTCTCCAGCTCGGTGGGCGCCGGGTTGCCCTCCAGCAGGTCGTGCACGGTCATCGCCATGCCGGGGACGCAGAAGCCGCACTGCACGGCGCCGCAGCGCGCGAGCGCCCGCTGCACGTCCGACGGCTGCCCGTCCTCGGCCAGACCCTCGACGGTACGGACCTCGCTGCCGGCGGCGGTGACGGCCGGGACCAGGCAGGACGCCACGAGCCGCCCGTCGACCTGGACGTTGCACGCGCCGCACTCGCCCTGTGAGCAGCCGTCCTTGGCGCCCGCGAGTCCGAGCCGCTCGCGCAGCACGTACAGCAGGGATTCGCCGATCCACGCGTCGCTGACGGGGCGTTCGGTGCCGTTGACGCGCAGGACGTACGAGGCCAGGGGGTGTTCCTCCTGGGGGACGGTGCCGGACGGGGCGTCCGGGGCGCCGGCCGGCTCCTCGTCCGGGGCCGGGCCGTCCTGGGGCCCGCCGTCGGCGGTCTGCCGGCCGGTGCCGGTGTCGGCGTCGGCCTCCGCCGGGGCCGGCAGGGGCTCCACCGCGGGCTCGGAGGGGCTCTCGGCGGCCTCGGGGGCCTCTGGGGCGTCCGGCGCGTCCTCGGCGTGCTCACCGGCTTCGGGAGCGGCCTGTGAGGCGTCGTAGGCGTCCTGCGGGAGCGAGGAGGCTTCCGGGTGCGAGGCGGGCAGGGGTTCGCCGGGGAACTCGCCCGGGAAGTCGCCGGGTGCTTCCGCGTGCGACGGCTCGGACGGGTGAGCGGCGGACTGCCCCTGGTGGGCGTACTCGGTCTGCTCCGACCCGTGGTCGGCGTACTCGGCCTGCTCGGCGAACAGGGACGGGTCCGTCGGGTGACCGGCCTCTGCGGCCCCCGCCGGTGCGTAGTCCGACGGCTGGGGCGCGTGAGAGGGGCCGGGCGTCTCAGGCGCGTGGCCGGGGTTCCCGGACGTCTCCGGCGCATGGCCGAACTCCCCGTCGGGGTCTGCCTGCTGCTCCGGTGCGTATCCGGAGGCCGGTCCGGCGTCGGCCCGCCGACCGTGCCCGTGGTCCTGGTCGTGACCCGGGCCCTGGTCGTGGCCGTGTTCGTGGGGAGGAACCGAGTGGGCCGCCTCCTGCCCGGCCGGGTCCTGCGGGTCCTGCTCACCCCACGGCCGGCCCGCGGCCTGCGTTGCCCAGGGCGCGGGCGCGCCGCCGGGCAGCGTGGCCGGCGGGGTGCCGCCCCACTGCTCGACCAGCGAGGACGTGGTGAACTCGCCCGACTCGTCCGGAAGGTCGCCCCCGGCGACGGGGATGGACCACTGTCCGGTCACGTCATGGCCGGGCGCGGTCTCGGCCGCCGCCACGGTCTCCTCGAAGTTCCACTGGCCGGTCACCGGGGGGTCGTACGTGAACCGGTCGTCCCCGCCGTACTGCGGTGCCGTCGCGCCGGAGCCGTAGGGGGTGCCGGGGTCGTACGGCGTGTCGGAGCCGTAGGGCTGCTCGGGTACGTCGTGGCCCTGCTGCCGGTGCGCGCCGTGCTCGTGTCCGTGCTGCTGGTGCGCGGCGTTCGGGTCGTGCCACTGCGCTCCGTCGACCGGCGCGCCGGGCACCGGCCACGCGCCCGTGGCCGCCGGGTCGGTGCCGGCCGTGGTCGCGGGATCGACCGTTATCTGCGGCGGTACGTAGCCGTGGCCGGGCGCGGCCAGCGGGCTGTCGGCGGCCAGCAAGGCGTCGACGCCCCCCTCGGGCAGTTCGACGAAGGCCGTGGCGCCGTCGTCGTACTCGCCCTGGGGCAGCGGGTCCCAGCGGCTCCCGCCCCGGGGCGTGCCCTCTCCGTGCTGGTCGTCGGTCACGACAGCGCCCTCCCCAGTGCTCGTCGGGCCAGCGCGGCGACGGTGCGCCGCAGGTGCAGTACGGCGGGCGGAAGCGGTGCGACCGAGCCGTCCTCGGCCGGCGCCGCGTCGGGGATGCAGGCCGCGGCGACGTACTCCCCGAAGGCGTTCAGCGCCTCCGGGACGAGCGCGCGGTTGTTGTCCCAGTCGATGAGGCCGGCCACCCACTGCTCGGCCTCCAGGGGCCGCAGCGCCATCGGCGCTATGGCCCCCACCGCGCAGCGCACACCCCGGCGCGCGGGGTCCAGGACCAGGGCCACGGACGCCACCGCGCGTCCCGGGCCGGTCCGGCCGGTGGCCTTCAGGAAGACCTGCGGGGCGTGCAGCAGCGGCACGCGCACGAAGCCGATGAGTTCACCGGCGCGCAGCATGTCCATCCCGGCCAGCAGGTGCGAGACGGGGATCTCGCGGCGGGCTCCGCCCGGTCCCGCGATGATCAGGGTCGCCTCCAGGGCGGCCAGCACCGGCAAGGCGTCGCCGGTGGGGGCGGCCGAGGCGATGTTGCCGCCGAGGGTGCCCGCGTTGCGGATGTGCGGCGGGCCGGCGGCGCGCGCGGCGGCGGCGAGCGCCGGGATCAGGGCCGCGAAGTCGGGGCGGCCCATGCGGGCGTGCGTGAGGCCCGCGCCGAGCAGCGCGTGACCGTCCAGGTACTGCCAGCCGCGGATCTCGCTGATCCGGCCGAGTCCCACCAGGGCGGCGGGCCTGAGCTGCCCGGAGTTGACGGCCGCCATCAGGTCGGTGCCGCCCGCGACGGGCACGGCGGCGGGCACGGCGGTGAGCGCCGCGACGGCCTCGTCCAGCGTCGTGGGCAGCGTGACGGCCTGCGCCGCCTGCGGTGCGTGCGTGGTCAAACCGGCTGCCCCTTCCCGCTGCCCCACCTGGTCCCACCTGTGCTGCCGTACGGTACGTGCTGACAGGGCGGACGTGGCAACTCTGGCACATCTTGGCGAGAGCCGAAGACACGGGTCCGCTAGGAGGCATTCGCCCACCTCACCGGCGAGATGGTCCGTTTTCGCACAGGTTCGCCAATGCATGCCGATTGGCACTTTCGGTGACCCTTGTGCGCTTTTTCCGCGGCCTGTTCGAGCTGTTCGGTCGCGGCTGCCGGCGCTACCGGCTGGGCGGTGGGCCGTCGATCGGGCGGCCCACCACTCCGGGGCGCCGCTGCCAGGGCAGCGGGCCCGTCGGGGGCCGGTAGGCGACCCCCAGGGCGTCCAGCCGCCGGTAGTGGGCCGTCATACGGCGCTGGAACCCGGCGAAATCCCGTTCCGCCGGGGCGGGCAGGGCGCTCCAGGCGACTTCGGCGAAGGCCGCGAGGCGGGGGAAGGCCTGGTAGTCCACGCGTGCGTGGTCCTCCATCACCTCGGTCCACAGGTTGGCCTGCGTGCCCAGCACATGGCATGCCTCCTCGGGCGTCAACTCCGGTGGAACGGGCTCGAACCGGTAGACGTCCTCCAGGGTGCGCACCCACCCGATCGGTACCGGCTCCTCGGGGCCCGGGGCCTGACGGTGGTCCAGGTACACCTGCTGCTCCGGGCACATGACGACGTCGTGGCCGGCCCGGGCGGCGGCGATGCCTCCGGCGTAACCGCGCCAGGACGACACGGCCGCGCCCTTCGCCAGACCGCCCTCCAGGATCTCGTCCCAGCCGATCAGCCGCCGTCCACGCGCGCTGAGCCAGGCGTCGAAGTGCCCGATGAACCAGGACTGGAGCCCGTCCTCGTCCGCGAGCCCGAGTTCCCTGATGCGCGCTTGGGCCGTCTCCGACCGCCGCCACTGCTCCTTGGGGCATTCGTCGCCGCCGATGTGCACGAACTCCGAGGGGAACAGCCGGAGCACTTCCTCGAGGACGCCCTCGTAGAAGCGCAGGGTGTTGTCGGTGGGGGCGAGTACGTTCGGGTTGATTCCCCAGGTGTCCCAGACGGAGAGGGAGGTCGTGTCGATGACATCGGTGTTGCCGAGTTCCGGGTATGCGGCGATGGCGGCCTGCGAGTGGCCCGGTACGTCGATTTCGGGGACGACGGCGATATGCCGCTCGGCGGCGTACGCGACGATCTCCCGGATGTCGTCCTGGGTGTAGTAACCGCCGTGCGGCTTGTCCTCCCACAACGGCGAGGCCCGGTGGCCGGTTTTCGTACGGGCGCGCCAGGAGCCGATCTCGGTCAGCCGCGGATGCCGCTCGATCTCGATGCGCCAGCCCTGGTCGTCCGTCAGATGGAAGTGGAAGACGTTGAGTTTGTGCGCCGCCATCAGATCGAGGTAACGCAGTACGCCTTCCTTGGGCGTGAAGTGCCGGGCGACGTCGAGCATCAGACCGCGCCAGCGGAATCGGGGGCCGTCCTCGATCCTGAGATACGGCACGCTCCAGACGCGGTCGCGATCGAGCGGGGCCCTGCGGTAGGCGTCGGGGCCGAGGAGCTGACGCAGGGTCTGGGCGCCCCAGAAGACACCGGCCGCGTCGCCGCCCTCGACGAGGATTCCGCCCGGGTCGCTGACGAGGCGGTACTCCTCGGGGCCGAGCCCGGGGTCGAGCCGCAGCCCGATGCCGTCGCCACCGGCGCCGTCGGGGTGCCCACCTTCGCGCAGCGGCAGGCCGGTGGACTGCCGGAGGACCCCGCACAGCCAGTGTGCGGTGCCTTCCGTCGCGGTGTCGGCGCAGATCCGGGAGTGCCGTGTCAGCCGCACCTCTCCGGAGCCGGCGACGGTGCTGCGGGGCGCGGGAATCAGTTCGGTCACGTCAATCCTTCACCTTGCAGAAGACGAGCGGGAAAAGGATCTGCCGCAGGAATCGTGCCCTGCTCGCCCCGTCGACGTACGCGGCCTCCTCCAGCGTCTCCGGAACGGCTTTCACGAACCGAGGACCAGCGAGCCCGGCGTGTTGATCACAAGGGTGGTCCGGAGGCGGAAGCGGAATCGCCTGACGGCGGTCGCGGCGAGAAACACGATCAGCCCGGCGGTGATCACGGCACAGCCCGTCACGACAATGCTGCTGAGGAAGGAGCGGCCGAATTCCCCCTGCCCGCGGACACACCATTTCGCCGTGCACCCCACATCGGAGGCCGGGGACTGCGCGAACCCGCCCACAGAGGTCTGAACCTCCCTGCGTCCGGCGGACGGCACCCCGCACGACGCCCGACAGCACAAAAGCCCCCAGGCCGCGTGAAACGCACCCTGGGGGCTCCACACCCGCAGGCCGGGGCTACTGGTCGCCCTTGCCCTCGTCCCCGGAGCTCATGGACTCGTAGATCTCCTTGCACATGGGACACACGGGGTACTTCTTCGGGTCGCGGCCCGGCACCCAGACCTTGCCGCACAGCGCCACGACGGGAGTGCCGTCGAGGGCGCTCGCCATGATCTTGTCCTTCTGGACGTAATGGGCGAAGCGCTCGTGGTCACCGTCACCGTGCGAGGTCTGCGGCGTCGGCTCAACGAGGGTCCCCGTACCAGTCCCGCGCTCGGGCTCGAGAGTGCTCATAGGGCCAAGGGTACTGAAGCCCGGGCGCATCAGTTGAGCGAAGGGTCGTCCGGGTAGGTCGCCACCATCGCCAGCTCGCTGCGCTGGCGGCGCAGCACCTCGCGCCAGAGCCGCTCGGGAGACGGGGACGAGACGTCACCCGGCTCCGACTCGACCACGTACCAGGCGCCCTCCGCGAGCTCGTCCTCCAGCTGGCCCGGGCCCCAGCCGGCGTACCCGGCGAAGATGCGCAGGGAGCCGACGGCGGAGGCCAGCAGCTCCGGCGGGGCCTCGAGATCGACCAGGCCGATCGCGCCGTGCACCCTGCGCCAGCCCAGCGGGGCCGCCTCGCCGGTCGCGCCGCCGGGGACGACCGCGACCCCGAGGGCGGAGTCCAGCGACACCGGGCCGCCCTGGAACACGACACCCGGTTCCACGGCGAGATCCCCCCAGCCCTCCAGGATGTCCCCCACGCCCACCGGGGTGGGGCGGTTGAGGACCACGCCGAGCGAGCCCTCCTCGTCGTGGTCGAGGAGCAGCACCACCGCACGGTCGAAGTTCGGGTCCGCCAGGGCGGGGGTGGCCACGAGCAACCGCCCTGTGAGCGAGGACACCTCGGTCATGGCAGACATGATCCCGCATTCTCCCCGCGCGTGGGGAGGCGATGCGGCACGAGGAGGGGGCCGCAGCTCAGGGCGCACCGAAGCGTCCCCACGCGCACGAAACCGGTCGTGACCCCATGTGCCCGGTGCGGAACGGTTCGTGTTGTGACAGAGCGGTGACGTGGCTGGGTCTCACTCAGGCTTACAGAAGGGGGGTGGTGGGCGATTACCCTTTCCCTTCTGACCCCTGCCCGACTCCATGGAACGCGAGATTCATGACCGTCAACGACGATGTCCTGCTTGTCCACGGCGGAACCCCGCTGGAGGGCGAGATCCGTGTCCGCGGTGCGAAGAACCTCGTACCGAAGGCCATGGTCGCAGCGCTGCTGGGCAGCGCTCCGAGCCGGCTGCGCAACGTTCCTGACATCCGCGACGTCCGGGTCGTGCGGGGTCTGCTGCAGCTGCACGGTGTGACGGTCCGTCCGGGTGACGAGCCCGGCGAACTGGTGATGGACCCGACGCGCGTGGAGAGCGCGAACGTCGCCGACATCGATGCCCATGCCGGTTCGAGCCGGATCCCGATCCTGTTCTGCGGCCCGCTGCTGCACCGCCTCGGCCACGCGTTCATCCCCGGCCTCGGCGGCTGCGACATCGGCGGCCGGCCCATCGACTTCCACTTCGAGGTGCTGCGGCAGTTCGGCGCGAAGATCGAGAAGCGGGAGGACGGGCAGTACCTGGAGGCGCCACGGCGGCTGCGCGGCACGAAGATCGCGCTGCCGTACCCGTCCGTCGGAGCGACCGAGCAGGTGCTGCTGACGGCCGTCCTGGCGGAGGGCGTCACGGAGCTGTCCAACGCGGCCGTCGAGCCGGAGATCGAGGACCTCATCTGCGTGCTGCAGAAGATGGGCGCGATCATCGCGATGGACACCGACCGGACGATCCGCATCACGGGTGTGGACCAGCTCGGCGGCTACAACCACCGCGCCCTTCCGGACCGCCTGGAGGCCGCGTCCTGGGCGTCGGCGGCGCTGGCGACCGAGGGCAACATCTACGTCCGCGGCGCGCAGCAGCGCTCGATGATGACGTTCCTGAACACCTACCGGAAGGTGGGCGGTGCCTTCGAGATCGACGACGAGGGCATCCGCTTCTGGCACCCCGGCGGCCAGCTGAAGTCCATCGCGCTGGAGACGGACGTGCACCCCGGGTTCCAGACGGACTGGCAGCAGCCGCTGGTCGTGGCCCTGACCCAGGCCACGGGCCTGTCCATCATCCACGAGACGGTCTACGAGTCCCGCCTCGGCTTCACGTCCGCGCTGAACCAGATGGGCGCGCACATCCAGCTCTACCGCGAGTGCCTGGGCGGCTCGAACTGCCGCTTCGGCCAGCGCAACTTCCTGCACTCGGCCGTCGTCTCCGGCCCGACCAAGCTGCAGGGCGCGGACCTGGTCATCCCCGACCTCCGCGGCGGCTTCTCGTACCTGATCGCGGCCCTGGCGGCCCAGGGCACGTCCCGCGTCCACGGCATCGGCCTGATCAACCGCGGCTACGAGAACTTCATGGAGAAACTCGTCGAGCTGGGCGCGAAGGTCGAGCTGCCGGGCAAGGCGCTCGGCTGATCCACTGATCCCGGCCCTGCGCCCACGCCCGCCCGGCCGGGGGTCCGGGGGTCGTCCCCCGGGCAAGCACAGCATGGAGAAGCTCGTGGAGCTGGGCGCGAAGGTGGAGCTGCCGGGCAAGGCGCTCGGCTGATCCACTGATCCCGGCCCTGCGCCCACGCCCGCCCGGCCGGGGGTCCGGGGGTCATCCCCCGGGCCGGCACAGCATGGAGAAGCTCGTCGAGCTGGGCGCGAAGGTCGAGCTGCCGGGCAAGGCGCTCGGATAGTCCCGCACCGCACACGCCGAGGGGCGGCCACCTGGATCAGGTGGCCGCCCCTCGGCGTTTCCTGCGGTTCTGCGTGGCGCGCCCCGAAGGGGCGCGGGGAACTGCGCGACCGGCCAGAGGCGGCCCGCAGTCGCCCACGGCGCACGCGACGGGCCGCTTACTTGCCCTTGGCCGCTTCCTTGAGCTTCGAGCCCGCGGAGACCTTCACGCTGTAACCGGCGGGGATCTGGATGGGCTCGCCGGTCTGCGGGTTGCGGGCGGTGCGAGCGGCACGGTGGGTGCGCTCGAAGGTCAGGAAGCCGGGGATGGTGACCTTCTCGTCGCCCTTGGAGACGATGTCGCCGACGACGTCGGCGAACGCGGCCAGCACGGCGTCGGCGTCCTTGCGAGTCACCTCGGCGCGGTCGGCCAGCGCGGCCACCAGCTCACTGCGGTTCATGTTCTTACTCCCGTGTTCATCTTGCCGTTGAGGCGTCAGATCGAAGCCGATGCTGCCAGGGTCCTCGATGAGTCCCCGGACCCGGGTCCGTCGTCAGACCCTCGCGCCCAGAGACGCATCCTGCCCCTACCTGCGGCGGGAAAGCCAATCCGGCACCCGCAGGAGTCGTGAGAACACCCTTGGGGAGTCACACGAAAAGAGGGCCTGAGCCTGGCGCCACGATAGCTCCGCTGCTGACAGGGTTCTTGCGACGCGCCGGGTTCCAGGCTGCCGTGGGGTTACTCACAGTCCGGGCGCCTGGCCCCGTGGGGCCCGGTCCGGCCTCGGTCTCAGACACCGGCCGGGCTGCCCACCGTCGCACCGACCGCCTTGGCGGCCTCCCGCACGGCGCCGGCGACCGCGCCCGCGACCTTGTCGTTGAAGACGCTCGGAATGATGTAGTTCGGGTTCAGCTCGTCCTCGGTCACCACGTCCGCGAGTGCCTTCGCCGCGGCCAGCATCATCTCGGTGTTGACCGTACGGGACTGCGCGTCCAGCAGACCGCGGAAGACGCCCGGGAAGACCAGCACGTTGTTGATCTGGTTCGGGAAGTCCGAGCGGCCGGTGGCGACAACGGCCGCGGTCTGGCGGGCGATTGCCGGGTCGACCTCGGGGTCCGGGTTCGCAAGCGCGAACACGATGGCACCCTCGGCCATGGCGGCCACGTCGTCGCCGTCGAGGACGTTCGGGGCGGAGACGCCGATGAACACGTCAGCGCCGCGCACGGCCTCCTTGAGGGTGCCGGTGAGGCCCTCGGGGTTGGTGTTGTCGGCGATCCAGCGCAGCGCCGAGTCGGGGGCGGCGTCCACCAGGTCCTCGCGGCCCGCGTGCACGACACCGTGGATGTCGGCGACGACGGCGTTCTTGACGCCCGCGGCGAGCAGCAGCTTCAGGATGGCCGTGCCGGCGGCGCCGGCGCCGGACATGACGACGCGGATGTTCTCCATGGCCTTGCCGGTGACGCGCAGCGCGTTGGTCAGGGCGGCCAGGACGACGATCGCGGTGCCGTGCTGGTCGTCGTGGAAGACGGGGATGTCGAGGGCCTCGCGCAACCGGGCCTCGATCTCGAAGCAGCGGGGGGCGGAGATGTCCTCGAGGTTGATGCCCGCGAAGCCCGGGGCGATCGCCTTGACGATCTCGACGATGGCGTCGGTGTCCTGGGTGTCGAGGCAGATCGGCCAGGCGTCGATGCCGGCGAACCGCTTGAACAGGGCGGCCTTGCCCTCCATGACGGGCAGCGCGGCCTTGGGGCCGATGTTGCCCAGGCCCAGCACGGCGGAGCCGTCCGTCACGACCGCAACGGAGTTGCGCTTGATGGTGAGGCGGCGGGCGTCCTCGGGGTTCTCGGCGATCGCCATGCACACCCGGGCCACGCCCGGGGTGTAGACCATGGACAGGTCGTCACGGTTGCGGATGGGGTGCTTGGACGCCATCTCGATCTTGCCACCGAGGTGCATGAGGAAGGTCCGGTCCGAGACCTTGCCAAGGGTGACGCCCTCGATGCCGCGGAGTTCCTCGACGATCTCGTCCGCGTGCGCGGTCGACGTCGCCGCGATGGTGACGTCGATGCGGAGCTTCTCGTGACCGGACGCGGTGACGTCGAGGCCGGTCACCGAGCCTCCGGAGGACTCCACGGCGGTGGTGAGCTGCGAGACGGCGGTTCCGCTCGCGGGCACCTCCAGCCGGACCGTCATCGAGTAGGAGACGCTGGGCGCCGTTGCCATGGCCGACTTCCTCTGCTTTCACCTGACGCTGAGTTGTGCCGTCCGATCGTCGCACCTACCGCTGAGTAGCAGGTAGCCGCCCTCAATTGCGAACGTTTTGTTCGCGGAATGGGGCAGCAAAAAGAGACCCACGTCACGTGGACGTGGGTCTCTTCGAAGTAAGTGGCACCGACCCGCCATGCTCGCCTCGCGGCAAGTGGTCGCTCGTAGCGACGAAGGTTGGGCCCGGGGGCTTGGATCGAGCCGGTGCCACGTCCAGGCTAACAAACAGATCCCGTAAGGCCATTCCCGTACCGGTGGTTCATTTCGCCGGCAAGTGGGTAGCGGGCCTCAGTCCCTGAGCAGATCCGGAACTCCCGCCGCGTCGGGCTCGTCGCGGTCGGCGGAGACGACCGTGAGCTGCTGGGTGGCCCGGGTCAGCGCGACGTAGAGGACGCGCAGTCCGGCCGGGGACTCGTCGGCGATCTCCGCCGGGGAGACCACGACCGTCGCGTCGTACTCCAGGCCCTTGGCCTCCAGGCTGCCGAGGGCGACGACCCGGTCGCCGAGGCCGGCGAGCCAGCGGCGGGCCTCCTCCCGGCGCTGCATGGCGACGACCACGCCGACCGTGCCGTCGACGCGTTCCAGCAGCCGGGCGGCCTCGTCCCGGACGGTGGCGCCCAGACTGTCCTCGACGACGGTGAAGCGCGGCTCGACGCCGGTGGAGCGCACCGCCTTCGGCGAGACGGAGCCGGGCATGGCCAGGGCGAGGACCTTCGAGGCCAGCTCGGCGATCTCGGCCGGGTTGCGGTAGTTCACGGTGAGTTCGAAGCGGCGGCGGGGGCGGGTGCCGAGGGCCTCGTCACGGGCCTCGGCGGCCTCGTCCGGGTCGGACCAGGAGGACTGCGCCGGGTCGCCGACGACCGTCCAGGTGGCGTGCCGGCCGCGACGGCCGACCATGCGCCACTGCATCGGGGTGAGGTCCTGGGCCTCGTCGACGATGACGTGGGCGTACTCGACGCGTTCCTGGGCGAGGCGTTCGGCGCGCTCGCGCTGCGACTCCTCGCGCACCGGCATCAGCTCCTCCAGGCCGGTGAGCTGGTCGAGCGGGTCGAGTTCGCGCTTCCTGCGGGGGCGGGCAGGGGCGCCGAGGACCGCCTGGAGCTCGTCGAGCAGGGCGATGTCGTGCACCGAGCGGCCCTCGCGCCGCAGCGAGCGGGCGACCTTCCGGACCTCGCCGGGGTTGAGGATCCGCCGGGCCCAGCGGCCGAGGCGGCGTTCGTCGGCCATGGCGTCGAGGACGGCCCCCGGGGTCAGCTCCGGCCACCAGGCGTCGAGGAAGGCGATGAAGTCGTCCTCGGAGGTGATGTCCTCGTCGAAGGAGGACCGCAGCTCGGCGGCGAGCTCGGGGTCGGTGTGCCGGCCGGCCGCGCCGGAGCGCTCCCACAGGGCGTCCAGCAACAGCTTGCGGGCGCGGGGACGCAGCAGGTTCACGGGGGCGGTGCCGCCGAGGGCCGCGCGGCGGACGCCGTCCAGCTCCCCGGCTTCCAGCTCCAGGCGGCGGCCGAAGGCGACCACGCGCAGCCGGGCCGGAGGGTCGTTCAGCTCCAGGGCGCCGCGCGCGGCCTTGCGCAGCACCTTGAGCATGCGGGAGGAGCCCTTGGCGCGGGCCACGGACGGGGAGTCGTAGAGCGTGGCCTCGGCGCCCTCGACCAGGGAGCCGATGGCGCGGATGGCGACCTGGCCCTCCTCGCCGAGGGAGGGCAGCACGCCTTCGGTGTAGGCGACGAGCAGCGGGGTCGGGGAGACGATCAGGATGCCGCCCGCGTAGCGGCGCCGGTCCTGGTAGAGGAGGTAGGCGGCGCGGTGCAGGGCGACGGCGGTCTTGCCGGTGCCCGGGCCGCCCTCGACGTACGTCACGGAGGCGGCGGGGGCGCGGATGACCAGGTCCTGCTCGGCCTGGATGGAGGCGACGATGTCGCGCATGGTGTGGCTGCGGGCCTGGCCGAGCGCGGCCATCAGGGCGCCGTCGCCGATGACGGGCAGTTCGTCGCCGTCGAGGTACGCCGTGAGCTCGGGGCGCATCAGGTCGTCCTCGACGCCCAGGACCCGGCGGCCCTTGGAGCGGATGACGCGGCGGCGGACGACCCGGCCCGGGTCGACCGGGGTGGAGCGGTAGAAGGGGGCGGCGGCCGGGGCCCGCCAGTCGATGACCAGGGGCGCGTAGTCCCGGTCGAGCACGCCGATGCGGCCGATGTGCAGGGTCTCGGCGATGTCGGCGGTGTTGTCGGGGCGTACGGCGCCCTCCGCCGGCTCGACGGCGGTGTACGCCCCGTCGGGGCCCTTCTTGCCGTCCTTGCCGGTCAGCAGGTCGATACGGCCGAAGAGGAAGTCCTCGAACTCGTTGTTCAGCCGGCTGAGGTGGATGCCCGCGCGGAAGACCTGCGCGTCCCGCTCGGCGAGTGCGCCGGGGGTGCCGACCTGGCCGCGCCGGGCGGCGTCCTGCATGAGGAACTCCGCCTCGTGGATCTTCTCCTCGAGGCGCCGGTACACCTGGTCCAGGTGTTCCTGTTCGACGTGGATCTCCCGGTCACGAACCGAGTCGTGCACCGAACCGACCGCGCCTTGTCTGTGAGCCTGAGCGGCCACCGGGCCCCCTTCTGACGTGCTGGGCAGCCGTCAACCGTACGCGAAGGGGACCCCTGGAAGCTACGGGCCGACGGCAGGCGCGGGGCTCTTTCCCCCGATGGCGCCCGCCGGACGACCGAACAGCTCTACGCGTCGACCTCGACCAGCCGCTTGCCGTCGAAGGTGACGACCTCGAAGTGGTCGATCTCGTTCGGCTCGAAGGCGGCGCCGCCCTGGACGTACAGGGGCTGCTTGGCCTTCTCGGTCTTGGCGTCGGGCAGGCCGTAGCCCCACTCCGGGACGGACCAGGAGGACAGGGTCTCCCGCTCGCCGTTCTTGCCGACCGCGACGAGGGCGCACTTGAGCGGACCCTTGACGTTCTTCAGCTCGGTGACCACGCCCGTCCCCCAGTCCTTCTTCTGAAGGGCGACGGTTGCGGTGACCTTGGTGTTCGGGTCGGTGGCCGAGATCTTGTCGGAGATGCCTTCGAAGGCGGCCTTCGCGGGGCTCGCCGCGAGCGGGCGGTTCTCCGCTCCGCCGCTGCCGCCGTCGCCGCCGTTCGTCGCGACCGCGACGAAGGGGCCGCCGATGATCAGTGCACCGGCCGCGGCCACCATGTAGAAGCTGCGGCGGCGCTTCTGGGCGCGGCGGTCGGCGACCTCGTCGACCAGCTTCTCCACCAGGCGCGGCCGGGGCTTGGCGGACAGCGACTCGCCGATGGCGGGTGTGCTGCCGGAATTGGGCAGGTCGGCGAGGGCGGCGAGCATCGGCTCCATGCCGGCCAGTTCGTCGAGCTGCTGGGCGCACCATTCGCAGGTGGCGAGGTGGGCCTCGAACGCGGTCGCTTCGGCGTCGTCGAGAATGCCGAGGGCGTAGGCGCCGACGGTCTCGTGCTCGTTCGGCACCGGAGATTCCTGCATGGGACCAGACATACCCATGCCTCCCGTACCGAACCCCTGGTTACCCCCGTAAACACTCATCACGCCGTCACCCCCCGCTCCTCCAGTGCGAGCTTCATCGAGCGCAGGGCGTAGAACACCCTGGAGCGGACGGTGCCGCTGGGTATGCCCAGGGTCTCGGCCGCCTCATTGACGGTACGCCCCTTGAAGTACGTCTCGACGAGCACCTCCCGGTGGGCGGGGGTCAGGTCGTCGAGTGCGTCCGAGAGAGTCATCAGCCACAGCGCCTTGTCGATCTCGTCCTCCGCGGGGATGACCTCCAGCGGCGACGGGTCGACCTCCTGCGGCCGGGCCTGCCGGCTGCGGTGGCCGTCGATGACGATGCGCCGGGCGACCGTCACCAGCCAGGGGCGTACCGATCCGGTCGCTCTGTTGAGCTGACCGGCGTTCTTCCAGGCACGGATGAGCGTCTCCTGCACGACGTCCTCGGCGCGCTGCCGGTCTCCCGCGACCAGGCGCAGGACGTATGCCAGCAGGGGTCCGGCGTGTTCGCGATAGAGCGCACGCATCAGCTCCTCATCGGGTTCCGAGGGCTGGGACATGCGATGTCGGGCCCTCGGTGCTCGTTCATTGGCCACGACGGAATCCTTGCGCACGCCCACCTCCGATGTCCGGGGGTTCCCCCAGTCGGTCGCTCCACATGCCGTACGGACGCGAGCGGTTGGGCGTTCAAAGAGACCCGACAGATTTCTTCAGGATGACGTCACGAGCGGGACATGGGGTCACATTCCCACCCCGCGTTCTTTACATTTCCGCCACATCGACCAGATCAAGCCAGCTCTTCCCTACGGTGGCGTAGGTAAACGGCATGTAATAGAAATCACTTCGCGACCGAGGCCGCAGAAGTAGCATTTAGGACAGGGGAATTGAGTGCACGGACCACTCAATTCCGTTTCACGCGCGGGCGAGTGCCGCGCGGCGACGATGCCGGGCGACGCGTTCGCGGTTCCCGCAGACCTCGCTGGAGCACCAGCGCCTCCTGCGTCCGCGGGAGGTGTCGAGGTACACGATGGGGCAGTTGTCCCCTTCGCACTGGCGCAGGGCCGCACGGGCGACGGGGTCGGTCAGCAGGTCCACGGCGTCCCGGGCGACGGCCGCGAGCAGGGCGGCGCAGCCGGGCGGGCCGTCCAGCCGTCGCAGCAGCCGGCCGTCTTCGCCGCGGACCGCTCGGGGTGCCGGGGGCGCGGTGCGGGCCAGGTCGTTCACGCGGGCGAGGGCCAGGTCGTACGTCGCGACCCCGGGTCTCGGCCGGCAGCGCACCAACCGGTCGACCTGGGCGCGCAGTTCGCGGAAGGCGAGCAGCCAGCCGGTGTCGGCGTGGGCCAGGGCGGTGTCCGCCGGAACGAGCCCGGAGCCGGTGATCCAGGCGCGCAGCACGTCCACGGAGTCGAGCCGCTCCTCGGGGTGCGTGGTGGTCAGCAGGTCCAGGCAGATCCGCCCGGTGTCGAAGCGCAGCTCGTTGGAGGCCGTGGCCGTGCTCAGTGCCATGTGCCTGTCACCGCCTAGGGTTCACCCCGGTCGCGAGGGCTTCGGTGAGACGCGTCGCCGGGACACCGACGAGAGGGCCGGTGAGCCGCTTCCCCTTACAGTGCCTGTCCGCCACGCCGCCGAGAACCCCTCGGGCACGCCTTGCGCGCCGGACGCCCGCCCGGGATGCCCCTTCCAGCCACACCGCAGCAAGGCGTCGGGCCGGGGCGGGGGCCGGCGGGACGATCGCCCACGAGCTCACGCGCTCCGCTCCGGCCGGACTCCCCTGGGCGATTCCATTCCGGCGGCGTCCGAACCCTGTCGGACGACTTCTCGTGGGCATGGGCCCGGCGCCACCCGCCGGCGCCGGACCGGAATCTGTGGCGTCCGGGCGGCCTCCGGCGAGGTCGTCTCCGGCGGCTGAACCCGCTCGGTGCGTCCCACGTCCCACCCGGCCCTCGGGGTCACGCTGTGGCCGGGGCCCGGGGAACGCCCCCGCGTCCGCGACGGCCCGGCGCACGGCCCGGGTGGCTGGAGGAGGCTGGCGCGTCCCCCTCACGACAGGGCCGGGAGATGTCGCGATCCGGCTCAACCCCCGGACGGGCTCACGCGTCCGCGTACTTCGTCTCCACACTCGGGTCCAGGGCCAGACGGTAGCCCCGCTTGACCACCGTCTGGATCAGCTTCGGGGTGCCGAGGGCCGTGCGCAGGCGGGCCATGGCGGTCTCCACCGCGTGTTCGTCACGGCCGGAGCCGGGCAGGGCACGCAGCAGGTCCGCCCGGGCGACGACCCAGCCGGGGCGGCGGGAGAGGGCGCGCAGGAGGGCCATGCCCGCGGGCGGGACGGGCTTGAGGTCCCCGTCGACCACGACGGCGTGGCCGCGGATCTCCACACGGTGCCCGGCGACGGGCAGCGACCGGGCCCGCGCGGGCAGTTCCTGGCAGAGGAGCTGGACCAGGGGGCCGAGCCGGAAGCGTTCGGGCTGGATCGTGTCGATGCCGCGGGACTGCAGGGGCAGAGCGGTGACCGGGCCCACGCAGGCGGGCAGGACGTCGTGGCTCAGTGCCGCCAGCACCTCGTCGAGCAGTCCCCGGTCCTTCGCCCGGGACAGCAGGGAGGCCGCGGCCGGGGCGCTGGTGAAGGTGACCGCGTCCAGGGCCCGGGCGATCGTCGCGTCCAGCAGACGGTCGACCGGGGTGATGTCCTCCGGCGGCATCCAGCGGTAGACGGGCACCCCGACCACCTCGGCCCCTCCCTCCCCCAGCGCCTCCACGAACCCGGGCAGCGGCTCACCGTGCAACTGGATCGCGATCCGCAGGCCCTCGACCCCTTCCTCCAGGAGCCGGTCCAGCACCTCCGCCATGGACTCCGACGACGGCGACCACTCCTCGGTCAGCCCGGCCGCCCTGACCGCGCCCTTGACCTTCGGCCCGCGCGCCAGGATCCGTACGCCGCCCAGCCGCGCCAGCAACTCCTCCCCCAACCCCCAGCCGTCGGCGGCCTCGACCCAGCCCCGGAAGCCGATCGCGGTCGTGGCCACGACGATGTCCGGCACACGCTCGATGATGTCCTTCGTCGCCGCCAGCAGCTCGCTGTCGTCGGCGAGCGGCACGATCCGCAGAGCAGGGGCGTGCAGGACGGCGGCACCGCGTCGCTGCAGCAGCACCCCGAGCTCATCGGCCCGGCGCGCGGCCGTCACACCCACGGTGAAACCCGCCAGGGGCCCGTGGTCCGGTCGCTGTTCTTCGTACATGGCTCTCGTCCCGCACTCGAGTCGTCGTACTTCGTGGGTACGGCGTACCTACATGCCGATCGAGCCTGTCAACGGCTCGTGACAGGCTCGGATCGGTGTGATGTCGCTGGTGTTACGTCACACCTCCGCGTAGCTGAGCTGCGGCTTGGCCTCCGAGGCCGTCGTGCTGACGGGTACCCGGGCCGAGGTACGGCGAAGGTATACGGCCCAGGTGACCGCGAAGCAGACCGCGTAGAAGGCGAGGAAGGCGACGAACGCCCCGGTGCCCGAACCGTAGGAGAGGAAGGACTGGCGGAAGGCGAGGTTGATGCCGACACCGCCGAGCGCGCCCACCGCGCCGATCAGGCCCATGGAGGCCCCGGACAGCCGCCGCCCGTCCGCCGCGGCCTCCTCGCCCTCCAGTCCCTTGGCCAGTGCCTTGTTCTGGAAGATGCCCGGGATCATCTTGAACGTCGAGCCGTTGCCGAGCCCGCTGAGCACGAACAGCACCACGAACGCCACGGTGAACAGGGCCAGCGACTTCTCCATGGAGGCGCCGATGAGGACCGCAGTCGCGGCGCCCATGCCGACGTAGTTCCACAGGCTGATCCGCGCGCCGCCGTAGCGGTCGGCGAGCCAGCCGCCGACGGGCCGGATGAGGGAGCCGAGCAGCGGGCCGAGGAAGGTGACGTACGCGGCCTGGAGCGGGGTCCGGCCGAACTGGTTCTGCAGGACCTGGCCGAAGGCGAAGCTGTAGCCGATGAAGGAGCCGAAGGTGCCGATGTAGAGGACGGACATGATCCACGTGTGCATGTCGCGCGCGGCGTCCTTGGCGGCACCGGTGTCGTTCTTCACGTTCTCGAGGTTGTCCATGAAGACCGCGGCCAGGACCGCGGCGAGGACGATGAGCGGGATGTAGATCCCCAGCAGGACCCGCGGTCCGCCGCTGGCGCCGATGATCGCGAGGGCGGCCAGCTGGATCACCGGCACGCCGATGTTGCCGCCGCCGGCGTTCAGGCCGAGCGCCCAGCCCTTCTTCCGCAGCGGGAAGAAGGCGTTGATGTTGGTCATGGAGGAGGCGAAGTTGCCGCCGCCGACACCGGCGAGCAGGCCCACGAGCAGGAACGTGGAGAAGGAGGTCCCCGGCTCCATCACGGTGAACGCGGCGACCGTCGGGACCAGCAGGAGGGACGCGGAGATGATCGTCCAGTTCCGTCCGCCGAAGATCGCCACGGCGAAGGTGTAGGGAACGCGGACCACGGCGCCGACCAGCGTGACCATCGAGGTCAGCATGAACTTGTCGGCCGGGGTGAGTCCGTACTCCGGGCCCATGAACAGCACCAGCACGGACCACAGGGTCCAGATCGAGAAACCGATGTGCTCGGACAGCACGGAGAAGAAGAGGTTGCGGCGGGCGACCTTCTCTCCGGTCTCCTTCCAGAACGTCTCGTTCTCGGGGTCCCAGTGCCGGATCCAGCGTCCGCCCTTGCTCGGGGGTGCGGGTGCTGTGCCAGGACCTGTCATGACGCCTCCACTGTGCTCCGGGCTCGGTCGTACTTCGACTGACTGGTCCCGAAGGTAGGGAGGGCGCGTTTCCTGCCTGTGGCACCGGGTGACCGCGAGGGAACTTTGCTCTCACCCCGGGCTCGGGCGGGATGAGAGGTTCCGGCAGGTTTTCCGTCTCAGTGCCGCGGGGGCTGCCCGTGCGGGTTCTGCTGGGGGTGGGGCTGGTGGTACGGCTGGGCGTACGGGCCGGGAGGCTGCGCACCGTACGGACCGGGAGGCTGCGCAGCGTACGGACCGGGCTGACCGCCGTATGGAGCCTGCGCGGGCTGACCGCCGTAGGGGGCTTGCGCGGGCTGACCCGGGTACGGGGCCTGTGCGGGCTGACCGCCGTAGGGGGCCTGCGCGGGCTGACCCGGATACGGGCCGGGCGCCGGCTGCGCGTACGGCCCGGGCGTCTGCTGCCCGTAGGCCGCCGGCGCCCCCGTCGCCGGAGCCGGCCGGCCCGGCACGGCCCCGTACGGACCGCCCGCGAACGGGTTGCCCTGCCCGGGCTGCTGCGCCCCCGGCGGCAGATACCGCAGCCGACCGTTCTCGTCGCGCACCGGCGTGAAGCCGGCCGCCTGCAGCCGGGCCGCGAACTTGGCGTTGCGCTTGCGTGTCACCAGGAAACCGATGCCGAAGACCGCCATGAGCAGCAGCCACACCACACCGGCCGCGACGAAGTCGGTGGGCTCGCCGCCGGAACGGAAGGCGAGGATCACACAGCCGACGGTGACGCCCAGGGCCGCGTACCCCATGCGCTTCTCGGCGTTCTTGCCGGTGAGGTCGAAGTTGATGCGGGCCTTG
Source organism: Streptomyces sp. NRRL B-1140 (assembly GCF_001280065.1). Taxonomy (GTDB): domain Bacteria; phylum Actinomycetota; class Actinomycetes; order Streptomycetales; family Streptomycetaceae; genus Streptomyces. Next base: position 84,442 of record NZ_LGEA01000090.1, on the reverse strand, counting down.
AGGAGTTCGAAGGCGTCCGGCACGAGGGGCGGCAGGGAGACACCGTCGGCCGCGTTCGGGTACTGCGCCCAGTTCTGCCCGGCCCGCGCCCGGGCCTGCGGGCTCGGGTCGGGCACGAGCAGCATGATGAGCGCGCCGTTGCGGCCGCTGCTCTGGCGGACGTCGGCGTACTCGTAGCCGAACTGCTGGGCCACGAAGGCCAGCCGGGCGAGTTTCTTCACGGACGCCATCGGGCTGGTCAGCTCGACCGGTTCCCCGCTCGCCATCAGCCGCAGCATCTTCTGTGTCTGCCGCTTGCTCATTCCACCACTCCCCCGGGGCCACCCGTTCACAGACGCAACTCGGGCAGTTTTCCACACGGGCGAGGGCCCGGGGGAACGGGCCCTCCCCCGCGCCGGCCCACCCCTACCGCCGGCGCCTCCGGCTGTTGCCGCCTCGCCCGTTCGGCCACCACCGCGGTGACCGCTTCGCCGCGATGTCCTCGACCCAGCCGAACATGAGGATCGCCGCGCCGATCAGCGGCCAGACCAGGGCGAACATCCAGAGGGTGTACGTGCTGTCCAGGGCGGACACCGCGCTGTCGCTCTGGAGGAACGGCAGTTCGTACAGCAGGTCGAGGATCGGGACCGTGGCCATGATGAGGAGGTTGTGCCAGAGGTAGATCGTGACGGCGCGGTTGTTGGAGAGGGTCACGAGCTTGTCCCACCTGGCCAGCCGGCCCGGGAGTTCGCGCCACGACGGGGAGTACTGGAGGAGTACGACCACGAAGCCGAAGGACCAGGCCGCCTGGGCCATCGGGATGTCGTTGAGGTCCCAGCCGTCGGGACCCAGGTGCCCCGAGGCCCACCACAGGCCGAAGGCCATGAGCAGGGCCGCGCAGGAGATCGCCAGGTAGCGGGGGATCCGCTTGAGCAGGCCCTCGTGGTGGGCGAAGCCCAGGACCCAGCAGCCGCCGTAGACCGCGAAGTCGGTCACCGCGTTGCCCGTCTCGCCGGGGATCTTCACCAGGCCCGTGCCGACGACCGCCGTGAGGCCCAGCGGTGCCAGCAGCGTCGGCCACGGCGCCCGCCGGAACGCCCACAACAGCAGCGGGGAGGCGATGACGAACCAGAGGTAGGCCCGCAGGTACCACAGCGGACCGGCCGCCTGCACCGCCCAGGTCTCCTCCAGCAGGCCGGACTTGGCGCCGAGGTGCCAGGGGAAGGGCGGGGCGCCGACGGGGAAGAAGTAGTTGGCCAGATCGACCAGGCCCCAGGCACCGCCGTGGTCCGGGTCCTTCAGCGGATCCCAGCCGGCCGCGAACATCATCGCCAGCACCACGACGCCGAACACCCAGAGCGGGGGCAGGAGCCGGCGGATCCGGCCCCGGATCACACCGAGCGCCGGGCGGTCCAGCGAGCGCGCCATCAGGGAGCCCGCCAGCGCGAACATCACGCCCATCGACGGGAACAGGACCGTCAGCCACGCCCAGCCGAACAGGTGGTAGACGACGACACGGACCAGGGCGATCGAGCGCAGCAGGTCGAGGTAGCGGTCACGGCCGCCGCCCCGGCCGGCCGACGGGGAGGGGGCGGCCGCGGTGGCGGCTTCGCCCTCCGGTCGGGGGTCCGTCGTGCGCTGCTGCGGCATGCCGTAGGACGGCGCCGGTGACGTGGGGATCGGGTTTCCGTGGGTCATGCCACCGGCCTCCGCTCGGAGTTGCTCTGGGACCGCTGGCGCGGCATCGGGCCGCCGCCGGGCGCGTCGACCGCACCGGTGCGCCGCAGCTTCTGCCAGCGCAGCCGTCCGCCGGTAAGGGCGGTGATCCAGGACTGGAGGAGTACGACGTACATCAGCTGGCGGTACAGGATCTGCTGCAGAGGCAGCGAGACGAGGTGGGTCATGCGCTCGCGGTCGAGCCGGAAGGCGTAGGCCGCGCAGACCGCCTGGATCGCCAGGACGCCGAGCCACGCCATGATCGTCTTCTGGGTGGGGCCGAACACGAGGCCGTAGACGAGGAAGACGTCGATGAGCGGGGCCAGCAGGGGCGCCAGGACCATGAAGAGGGCCACCAGCGGCAGGCCGACCCGGCCGAAGCGGCCCGAGGGCCCCTTGTCCACCAGGGCCCGGCGGTGCTTCCAGATGGCCTGCATGGTGCCGTACGACCAGCGGTAGCGCTGGGACCACAGCTGCTGGACCGTCTCCGGCGCCTCGGTCCAGGCACGGGCGTTCTCCGCGTAGACCACCCGCCAGCCGTCGCGGTGCAGGGCCATGGTGATGTCGGTGTCCTCGGCGAGTGTGTCGTCGCTCATGCCGCCGACCCGTTCCAGCGCGCTGCGGCGGAAGGCTCCGACCGCGCCGGGGATCGTCGGCATGCAGCGCAGTACGTCGTACATCCGGCGGTCGAGGTTGAAGCCCATCACGTATTCGATGTGCTGCCAGGCGCCGATGAGACTGTCCTTGTTGCCGACCTTGGCGTTGCCCGCCACCGCGCCCACGCGCGGGTCGCCGAAGGGCTGCACCAGTTCGCGCACGGTGGACGGCTCGAAGACAGTGTCGCCGTCCATCATCACGATCAGGTCGTACCGGGCGTTGGCCACACCGCGGTTGAGCGCGGCCGGCTTGCCTGCGTTGAGCTGGCGGACGACCCGGACGTTCGGCAGGCCCATGGCCTCCACGATCCGTGACGTGCCGTCGGAGGAGCCGTCGTCGATGACGAGGACCTCGATGGGGTGGTCACTCTCGGCGAGGGACCGGACCGTGTTCTCGATGCACTTGGCCTCGTTGTACGCCGGGACGAGAACCGACACCGGTTCGGTGACCGGCGCTCCCCAGCGGAAGCCGCGGCGGCGCACCCGGCGTGCGTGCACCCCGGAGAGCAGCAGCATCAGCACGAAACGGCCGATGACGAGGGTGCCGACGATCGACAGTCCGACGACCAGCACTTCGGTGAGGTGCTCCGAGGCCTGGACCAGGAAGATCCACGCCGCGCCCTTCCACCGTTCGAGGCCGGTGACCGTGGAGTGCGCGCTCGGGGCGTCGAGGGCCTCGGTGAGGTTGCTGAACCGGTAGCCCTGCTCGCGCAGGTCGGGCAGCATGCGGTCCAGTGCCTCGACGGTCTGGTGGCGGTCGCCGCCGGAGTCGTGCATCAGGACGATCGCGCCCTTGCCGCCCTTGGGCGTGGCGCGCCGGACGATCTCGGCGACGCCGGGCTTGCGCCAGTCCTCGCTGTCGGTGTTGTTGACGACGGTGATGTAGCCGCGGTCGCCGATGTACTTCGTCACCGGCCAGGACTGGTTGTCCATGGCGTCGGCGAAGGAGGAGTACGGCGGCCGGAAGAGGGACGTTCGGATACCCGCCGCGCCCGAGAGGGCGAGCTGGTTCTGGGACAGTTCCCAGTCGATGCGCTTCTTGGACTGGTAGGACAGGTCGGGGTGGTTGAAGGTGTGCAGGCCGACCTCGTGGCCTTCGTCGACCATGCGCCGGACCAGGTCGGGGTAGCGCGAGGCCATGGTGCCGGTGACGAAGAAGACCGCGTGTGCGTCGTGCTTCTTCAGCACGTCCAGGACCTTCGGCGTCCAGGTCGGGTCAGGGCCGTCGTCGAAGGTGAGCACCAGGCGGTGGTCGGGCACGCGCAGGCTCTCGGTGCGGCCGCTGCGGGCATCGATGACGGGCCCGCCGCTCATGATCTTCTCCGGCACCCGGTCGGTGGCGGCGGGCGGCCGGACCCGGTGGTCGGCGAGGATTTCGCTGTGCACGTATCCGCGCAGCATGAGCATCGCCCCCAGCGCGACGAGCACGAGCAGGGGCAGCAACAGACGCATGGGCAGGCGCCGGCGCCTGGAGCCGCCAGGGGCTCGGGACGCGGGCCCGGAACGGCGAGTACGGGATGCCATGAGTGGTGGTACTCCGGGTGGTGCGGGATGGGATGGCACGGGGACGGGCCAGGCGGACGGTGTGGCGGGAAGGGCCCGGCCGGGCGGGCGGTGCCGTCGCGGCTGCGCGGGGTGTCCGCGAGGTCATCGGGGCTCCGCCGCGTGAGCGGGACGGGACCTGCGGAACCGCTGATCGCGAGGTGGTTCCGGCCCGGAGGACTCGGGTTCCTCCGGGGCCGGCGGGATCCGGTGAGAGAGGGTGCGCCCGGCCGGAAGCGGTGGTGCGGCGCCCGGAGCGGCGGGCGCCGCACGTGCGACGCGGCCCGGGTGGCGACGCGGTTCAGGCGACGACGCGACCCGGACGGCGACGCGGTCTAGGCGGCGGGCGTCTCGGCGGCGGGCTGCGTTTCGGCCGGGGCCTCCGCGACGGGCTGCGGCTCGGCCGGCCCTTCCGCGACGGTGCCGCCGTCGCCGCCGGTGCCCGTGGTCTCGGTGGGCTGAGGGGTGGGCTCGCCCGTGGGTGTCGGGTCGGTGACCGGTGTGCTCGGCGGGTCCGCCGGTTTGGTCGGGGCCGGGGCGGTGGTCTTGGTGCCCGGTTTCGGGGTGGGCAGGGCCGCGGTCGGCGTGGGCTTGGCGGACGCGCCGGGGCGTGTGCCGGGGTCGGCGGTGTCATCCGGCGCGGCGGCGCTGCGGCCGGGCTCGGGTGCCGTGGCGTCGCCGGTCGCCGGAGTGCTGCCCGGGGCGGTCGCGCCGGTGCCTTCCGCGTCTTCGGGCGGTGCCGACTCGGCGGTCAGCGGCGGGCTGTCGACCTGCCCGGCCGGCGGGTTGTCCTCCTTGGTCGGCACGGGCAGCCACGGGGCGTTGGAGTTGCCCGACAGCAGCGTGGCGACGATGACGACGGCGTAGACCCCGCAGGCCAGGGCGACGGCCATGCCGATCCGGCGGTAGCGGCGGCTGCGGCGGCCCGACTCGTCGACGAAGACGGGCCGGTCGGCGGGGGCCCCGGCGCCCGTGCCTTCTTCGGCCCGGCGCAGGAGGCCGTCCCCGAGCTGCACGGCGTCGAGCTGGATGGTGACCTCGTGCGGATCGTGGGTCTGCCGGTCCGCCGCGCCGGCGTGCCCCGACGGGCCGGCCTCCTCCTGGTCCTGCCAGGGGTCGCGGACCGACGTCCGGCTCACCGTGGCGAACGAAGCGTCCTCGCCGTCGCTCTGGCGGGGAATGCCGGCCAGTACCTCCGTCGCGGCGGGCAGCCGGTGACCGGACGTCCGGACGTCATGGCCGGGAAGGACCTGCGTGGATCTCCGGTACCGGACTCTTCCGTCCGACGGGAGTTCCCCGGTAGTTGCAGCGGCCTCGGGCCACTCGGGTTGGGCGTCTTCTCGCCACTCTTTCACGCGCACGCACTTCCCCCCACGGGATGGTTCAGGTGCGCTTGACGACCTGAGCACCCGCCGTCGGACCGGGCCCCCACCCGTCCCAACGCACCCCTATTACCACACCGTGCTCAGGCATTGAATGTAGCGCACGGGGAGGTTGTGTGTGTGCGCGGGTGCCGAATCGTGTCAGTCGTGAGACGTCATGAGGACATCGTCACCGGCCGGAATCCACCCTCCGGCGGGCCGCCGCAGCCACCCCTCCTCGACGGCGAGCCGGGCAGCCGCCCGCCGCAACGCGTCGAACGCGGGATGGGTCAGGCCCTTGCGCCATACCAGCGAGACAGGGGACAGCGGCACCGGGTCGACCAGGGGCCGCACCACCGTCGACGGCAGCGCCGGGAACTCCACGACGGCCAGGATCGGGTTGCGTGTTCTGGCCATGATCCGCTGGAACTCCTCGTCCCCGACGGCCAGCGGGGCGGGTGGCGCGATGTCGATGCCGCGCCCCTCGAACAGCAGCCGTGCCAGCCCGGTCCACTCCGGGGTGCGCGGATTGCCGGCGCCCGCGTAGACGCTCTCGCCGGCGAGCTCGGCGAGCGGCACGCGGTCCCACGCGGCCAGCCGGTGGTCCTCGGGCAGGACGACCGCCATCGGCTCGAACCGCACGGGCTGGTGGGCGAGGCCTGCCCGCAGCGCCGGGTCCAGCCCGGCGAACCGTCCGAACGACGCGTCCAGCCGCCCGGCGAGCAGTTCACCGGCGGCTCCGGTCAGGCCGCTCTCGTAACGAGCCATCAGCTCGTGCCGGGGCGCGAGTTCACGCGCCTCGTGCAGGACGCGGCGCGGGGTGGTCAGGCCCGGGGAGTTGAGGTCGACCAGCAGCGGCCGGGCCTGGCCGAAGGCGGCGAGCAGCTCGTCCTGTGCCTGGAGCACCCGGCGGGCGTACGGCAGCAGCCGCTCTCCGTCGGGAGTGAGCGTCACCTGCCGGGTGGTCCGCACGAACAGCTCGGCCCCCAACTCCCGCTCCAGCCGCCGCACGTCCCGGCTGAGCGCCTGCTGAGCCACGTGCAACCGCGCCGCGGCACGGGTGAAGTGCAACTCCTCGGCCACGGTGACGAAGCCACGCAGCAGGCGAGGATCGAGGTGGGCGGACATGCGGCGAACCTACAGCGGCCCGGGGGCCGGGCGGACGGGGGTGCCGGTCTGCGGGGAGACCGGCGGCAGACCGGGGTGGCGAGGCCACAGGGCACCGTGGCACACGAGCGTACGGGGAGCGACGGTGGCGGGCGGGGTGCTCCGACTGCCGGCCACCGGCCGCACGCAGGAACGCGCGTCATCGACGGGCCCAGCGTGCGGACCTTGGCCGCGAGGGCGGCCGGGGCGGGCGGGGCGCCGCTCGCCGGGGGCGACAGGACACCGGCGGCAGAGACAGCGGGAATGCCAGGGCTCCGGGCACGTGCGGCACGCGAGGTCGCCGGTGGCCCAGGCGCCATCACCGGCACGCGGGGCTCCGAGGCCACGAACACCGGCCCCGCGCCGGGGCGCCGGCACAGCCGGCATCACCTGCACGCCGGGCGCCGACGCCACGGCACAGGCCGCCCGCAGGGACGCCGGGGCGCCCGGAAGACCGGCCGCACGCGAGGCTGCGGGTGGCGCAGCAGGCCATCACCGACGCGCCGGGCGCCGGGCGCGAAGGCCACGAACACCGGCCGCACCGGGGCACCAGGGCACCCGGAGCACCGGCCCGCTCAGGTACCGATGTTCCCTCGGGTGGTTCCGCCGTGGCCGCTCCCAGGGTCCGCTCCCCCCGGTGCCTCCGGCCCCGGCCGGCCCTCCGCAGCCGGCCCGGGCGGAGCCTGGCGCAGCCGGTGGCGCGGCACCGACCGCATCGGCGGCCTGGTCAGCGTGATCTGGCGGACGACCTGCTGGAAGCACGCCAGGGCCGCGAGGCCGGGCAGGGCCGCCGCCGCGATGCCGAGGACGGTCCGGGGTGCCTGGACGACGCACAGCAGCACGGCGATGCAGGAGAAGACCAGGACCACGCACCAGGAGTGCACGGCACGGCGCTGGTGCAGCGCGGCCCGCAGGACGGACAGGGAGCCCACCAGCCACGGTCCGTACACCAGCAGGGGCCACCAGGTGCGCAGCCCCCGGGCGGCGGGGGACACGGCGACCAGGCGCAGCGGGTCGTAGGCGACGACACCGCTCAGGAGGCTCACCGCGGAGGCGATGACGGCGGCCAGGGCCGCGACGAGGAGGCTCGTGGTGCGGAGCACGCCCGCGGCCTTGCGGACCCGCACCTTGCGGTGCCGTCTCGGGATGTCCCGCACGGGCGGCAGTTCCTCGGTGATGTCCTGGAGGCGCCGCATGTGGGTCACCGGTGCGGGGGCCGGGGTCGGCTCCGCGGCGGGGGGCAGGTCCTTGTCACGGGGGGCGGGAATCCTCGCCTGCTCCCCGAGTGCTTCCTCGAGGATGAACGCGAGTTCCTCCGCGGGGTCCCAGGTGGGGTCCGGAGGTGTCAGGGGTGTGATGAAATCCCGGGCCGGAGCCCGGTGCCGGCCGGTGCCCTCAACTTTGTCGTACACGGCGCGCCCCGCTTATTCCGCGAGAGCGAATGCGGGCCAATCCGTCGCACTGATCCACCGTCGGGCAAGATCCTTTTCCAGCGTGCTCATGGCGTCGATGAAGTCGCGCAGCACCGCCTCGGTCACCTGCAGCGTGACCGGGCAACCGCCTTTGGTGAGCGTCCCGTTGACTGTCGCCGACGAGTGCGCTGGAGCGGGAATGTAGGTGTACGGGCCGAGCGTTACCGCCCAGCCGTCTTTCCTGGTCGCCTCGGTCATGTACCGACTAACCGTCGGCCCACTACGGCGGATGCGCGGCAAACGAGTGAAGGAATTTCCCGAATGAGCATCTTTTCCATGCGCTATGAGGAGCATCAGTAATCTCCATATCCCTGTATGAAGAACAGGCAGCGAACGCTTCACGCCAGGGACTTTTCGGCCTGGCGCCAAGGATCCACAACGCAGGTGCGTGAATGCGCACCGGACAGGTGTTGGACCCGCTGATCGTCCCCGGGCGACGGTGGCCGCATGCCCCGACTCTCCCCGTACCGCCGCCTGTTCCGCCTGCCGGGCACCCGTGCCTTCACCGCGGGGAACCTCATCGCCCGCCTGCCGATGGGCATGTTCAGCGTCAGCGCCGTCGTGATGATCGCGGGAAGCCGTGGTTCGTACGCCCTCGCCGGTGCCGTCACCGCGACCGGACTCGCGGCGACCGCACTGATCGCGCCGTGGATCGCCCGGCTCGTCGACCGGTACGGCCAGGCCCGGGTGGCCCTGCCCGCCACGGTGATCGCCGTGCTCGGCTCCCTCTCCCTGCTGCTGTGCGTGCGCCACGACGCCCCCGACTGGACGCTGTTCGCCTCCTACGCCGCCACCGCCACGACCCCCAACACCGGCGGTATGTCCCGGGCCCGCTGGGCGCATCTGCTGGACGGCGACCCCGAGGCGCTGCACACCGCCAACTCCTTCGAACAGGCGGCGGACGAGCTGTGCTTCATGCTTGGCCCGGTGCTCGCGGCCTTCCTGTGCGGGACGCTCTTCCCCGAGGCCGGCACCTTGGCCGGCGCGGTGCTGCTGCTGACCGGCATGGTCCTGTTCACGAGCCGGCGCGCGACGGAGCCCCCGGTCCGCGCGCACATACCCGGCAAGGCGCCTGTGCGCGCTCCCGGGATCCCCCCGCTGCTCGCGGTCTGCCTGGCGATGGGCGGCGTCTTCGGCGCGACGGAGGTCGTCACCCTGGCCTTCGCCGACGCACAGGGGCGGCAGCCGGTCGCCGGTGCGGTGCTCGCACTGCAGGCCGCCGGCTCCTGCGTGGCGGGCCTGCTGTACGGCGCCGTGAAGCCCGCCGGCCCGGCCGCGGTGCGGCTGTCCCGGTGCGTGGCCGCGATGGCCGCGCTGCTGACCCTGCCCCTGCTGGCCGCGGCCCTCACCGGTTCGCTCCTGCTGCTGGCGGCCGCCCTGCTCGTCGCCGGAATGGCGACGGCCCCGACGATGGTCACCACCATGACGCTGGTCCAGGAACGTACTCCCGAGGGCCGGCTGAACGAGGGCATGACCCTCGCGGTGACCGGTCTGCTCGGTGGCATCGCCTGCGGCAGCGCGATCGGCGGCTGGACGGTGGAGCACCTGTCACCGACGGCGGGTTACGCGGTCCCCGTGACGGCGGCGGCCGTGGCACTGACGCTGTCCTTGGCTCTGCCAACGCATCCTTCTTCGAATCGCTTCAACATGACTCCTACGCACCATTGACGCTTCCAGGCACCCCACATACGTTCAACCGTCGAAGCGCTTCGACTTCGAGGGCGCCGGGAGAGTAGGGACCTCATATGAAGTTCACCGACGGCTACTGGCTCCTGCGCGAGGGCGTGACAGCGTCGTACCCGGCCCAGGTCCTCGACGTCACCGCATCGGACGGCGCGCTGGAGATCCACGCGCCGACCCGGCCCATCCGCTCCCGCGGCGACCTGATGACCGGCCCGGTGCTCACCGTCCGGGTGCACTCCCCCATGCCCGACGTCATCGGGATGACCTTGACCCACTTCACCGGTGGGGAGTCCCGCGGCCCCGAGTTCGAGCTCACGGCGTCGGACACCACCGCGGAGATCTCCTACGACGACGAGCACGCCACCCTGACCTCCGGCGACCTGTCGGTCCGGCTGGCCCGCGGCGGCCCCTGGGACGTCGAGTTCCTCGCGCACGGCCGCACCCTCACCCGCAGCGGCCACAAGAACGCGGGCATCATGCGGGACGCCTCCGGCGCGCACCACCTGCGCGAACAACTGGTCCTGACGGTCGGTACCTCGGTGTACGGCCTGGGTGAGCGCTTCGGCCCGCTGGTGAAGAACGGGCAGGTCGTCGACATCTGGCAGGCGGACGGCGGTACGTGCAGTGAACAGGCCTACAAGAACGTGCCGTTCTATCTCACGGACGCCGGCTACGGCGTCTTCGTCGACCATCCGGGCCAGGTGTCCTTCGAGGTCGCCTCGGAGGTGGTCTCCCGGGTGCAGTTCAGCGCGGAGACCCAGGAGCTGACGTACTACGTCATTCACGGGCCCACGCCGAAGGACATCCTGCGCCGGTACACGGCCCTGACCGGCCGCCCGGCCCTGCCGCCCGCCTGGTCGTTCGGTCTGTGGCTGTCGACGTCCTTCACCACCTCGTACGACGAGGAGACGGTGACCTCCTTCATCGAGGGCATGCGGGAGCGCGAACTCCCGCTGTCCGTCTTTCATTTCGACTGCTTCTGGATGCGGGAGTTCCACTGGTGCGACTTCCGGTGGGACCCGCGGGTCTTCCCCGACCCCGAGGGCATGCTGGCCCGGCTGAAAGCCCGTGGCCTGCGCGTCTCCGTCTGGATCAACCCCTACATCGCCCAGCGCTCCCCGCTGTTCGCCGAGGGCAAGGCGCTCGGGCACCTGCTGAGGCGACCGGACGGCGGTGTCTGGCAGTGGGACATGTGGCAGCCCGGCATGGCCCTGGTCGACTTCACCTCACAGGCCGCCCGCGACTGGTACGCCGGCAAGCTGGAGGCGCTGCTCGCGCAGGGCGTCGACTGCTTCAAGACCGACTTCGGCGAGCGGGTGCCCCTCGACGTGGTCTGGTCGGACGGCTCGGACCCGGAGCGGATGCACAACTACTACACGTACCTGTACAACCGCACGGTCTTCGAGGTGCTGCGCAAGCACCGCGGTGAGCAGGAGGCCGTGGTCTTCGCCCGCTCGGCGACGGCGGGCAGCCAGCAGTTCCCCGTGCACTGGGGCGGCGACTGCGAGGCGACGTACGAGTCGATGGCGGAGTCGCTGCGCGGCGGGCTGTCCCTCGGCCTGTCGGGCTTCGGCTTCTGGAGCCACGACATCGGCGGTTTCGAGGGCACTCCCACCCCTGCCCTGTTCAAGCGCTGGCTGGCCTTCGGCCTGCTCTCCTCGCACAGCCGTCTGCACGGCAGCCGGTCCTACCGGGTGCCCTGGCAGTTCGACGAGGAGTCGGTCGACGTGGCCCGCCGCTTCACCCGGCTGAAGCTCCGCCTCATGCCCTACCTGTACGAGACGGCCCGCACGGCCCACACCGAGGGCCTGCCCGTGATGCGGGCCATGGTGCTGGAGTTCCCGGACGACCCGGGGTGCGCCCACCTGGAGCGGCAGTACATGCTCGGGCCCGACCTGCTGGTGGCCCCGGTGTTCAGCGACGAGGGCGACGTCACGTACTACGTCCCCGAGGGCACCTGGACGCATCTGCTGACCGGCGAGCCGGTGACCGGCCCGCGCTGGGTGCGCGAGCGGCACGGTTTCCTGACCGCGCCGCTGCTGGTCCGGCCCGGCGCGGTGATCCCGCTCGGGGCGCGGGACGACCGCCCGGACTACGACCACGCCGACGGCGTGACCCTGCGGGCGTACGGCCTGCGGCCCGGCGACGAGGTGACGGTGCCGGTCGGGGACGTGACCTTCACGGTCGTCCGCGAGGGGAACACCCTGCGGGCGACCTGCGCCGACCCGGCAGCCGCCTGGAACCTGGCCGCGGGCGACCGCGAGGTCCAGGCCCCGCCGGGCACGGATTCCCTCACCTTGGAACTCGGCCGGTGATCACGAGCTGCACGACCGCATGACAAAGGCCCCGCCGCACTGAAGCGGCGGGGCCTTCGCCCACATGGGATGAGTGGAGATGGCGGGAATCGAACCCGCGTCCAACGGTGCAGAATCAGGGCTTCTCCGTGTGCAGTTCGCTGCGATTTTCTCGGCCCCGGCGATCACGCGAACAAGTCGCCGACGGGCCCAGTCACTGTTTGATTTCCCATCGAACCCCGTGACCGGGCTCGATGGTTTAGTTCCCTAGATTATGCCAGGATCCGGGCCGGGAACACTCCCGGGCTGACACCCATTTAGGGTCCTTCAGTCACTGCTTATCAGGCAGCGAGGGCGAAGGACTGGGAATCGCGCTTGGTGTTGGCGATTATTTTTTGCGACATATGGTTTACGAGATCATTGCCGCTTCCTCGACACGCTTCCCCTGCTTCGACAGCCGCTGTCGAAACCGATCATCCCCATGTTGTGTTGACAATCCCTCCGGAGAGGGGCGCGCACCCGCCATGGGGTGCAGGCACCATCGTACGTGACCAACGCAGGTCGGTGCCAGCGTATTCCCTACGCCCCGCGCTGCCTCCGCTTCACGGCCGCGATCGCGCGGTCGGTCTCCCGGCGGTCCTGCTTCTCCCGGAGCGCCTGGCGCTTGTCGTACTCCTTCTTGCCCTTCGCCAGCGCGATCTCGACCTTGGCCCGGCCGTCCTTGAAGTACAGCGCGAGCGGCACGATGGTGTGGCCCGTGTCCCCCGACTTCGACTCCAGCTTGTCGATCTCCGCGCGGTGCAGCAGCAGCTTCCGCTTGCGCCGGGCGCTGTGGTTGGTCCAGGTGCCCTGGCTGTACTCCGGCACGTGCACGTTGTGCAGCCACGCCTCACCGTCGGTCAGCTGCACGAAGCCGTCGACCAGCGACGCCCGTCCCTGGCGCAGGGACTTCACCTCGGTCCCGGTGAGGACCAGGCCGGCCTCGTAGGTGTCGATGACGAGGTAGTCGTGCCGCGCCTTCTTGTTCTGCGCGATCAGCTTGCGCCCTTTTTCCTTAGCCATAGTGCCGACCATTTTCGCACTACCGAGGGGCCCCGCGGAAAGTCGATTACGAGGAGCTCGCGAGGCCGCGCAGTACGGTCCCGGCCCGCTGGAGGGCGTCCTCGCCGGTCTCCAGGTCGGGCGTGATGCCCCGGCCGTCGACCCCGCGGCCGGAGGGGGTGCGGTAGTGCCCGACGGTCAGCTCCGCGACGGAGCCGTCGGGCAGCCGGCTCGGCATCTGGACCGAGCCCTTGCCGAAGGTGCGGGAGCCCACGACGAGCGCCCGCCCGCGGTCCTGCACGGCGCCGGTGAGGAGCTCGGCCGCGCTCATCGTCCCGCCGTCGACGAGCGTGACCAGCGGTCTGGTGGTGTCCCCGCCGGACCCGGCGTGCAGGGCGCGCTGCTCGCCGTCGACGTCGTAGGTGGCGACGAGGCCGCCGTCGAGGAAGGCGGACGCGGCGGTCACGGCCTCGGTGACCAGGCCGCCGGAGTTGCCGCGCAGGTCGAGGACGATCCCGGCGCGGGGCGGGGTTCGGCGGACGGCTTCGCGGACCTGGTGGCCGGAGCCCTTGGTGAAGGTGTCGACCTTGATGACGGTGACGCGGCCCGCGAGCTCCCGGACGGTGACCGAGTCCGTGGACAGCTGGGCCCGGCGCACGGTCTCGGTCCAGGCGCGGCCGTCGCGCTCCAGGCCGAGACGGACGGTGGTGCCCGCCGGGGCGTCGGTGGCGTCGCCGCGCAGTAAGGAGACGACCTCGGTGACGGGCCGGCCGTCGGTCTTCTCCCCGTCGACGCTGCGCAGCAGGTCGCCGCGGCGGATCCCGGCGCTGGCGGCGGGCGACCCGGCGCGCACCCTCGTCACCTCGATACGGCCGTCCCGGTCACTGCGGGCCCACAGGCCGACGCCGGTGTACTGGCCGTCGAGGGACTCCTCGAACTCCTCGTACTCGCCGCGGGAGTAGACGGCGCCCCAGCGGTCCCCGCTGCGGCTGACGGCGCGCTTCGCGGCCTGGACCGGGGACGTGCCGTCGGCCATGGCCTCCTCGGCGGCCCGGGCGACGTCCTCGTGGTGTGCGGCCGGACCCGCCGAACGGACCTCGTCCGGAGCGGACTTCCCCTGTCCCTGGGGCAGCGCCCCGGTGGCCGCACCGGCGACGAGCACGCTCGTGAAAACCAACGTCAGGGCGGCCCCACGACGGATACGGCGGGGCTGACAGAACGGGTCACGACCTGACATGCCGGTGAGTCTAGGACAAGCGGAAGGGCCGTACGGTCGGTTGACCGTACGGCCCCTCGCGGCATGCGTCACACCTTCAAGTACTTGCGCAGCGCGAAGAACGCGGCCAACGCGGGCATCAGGAGGCTCGTCGCGAGGATGAGCGGCAGGTACTTCAACACCGCGCCCCAGCCGATGAAGTTGATCAGTGTCAGCTGGTCGGCCAGGGCGAGTCCGTGGTCGATGAGGAAGTACCGGGCGAGCACCAGGAAGCCGCACGCGAGGGTGCCGCCGATGAGTCCGGCGACCGCGGCCTCCATGATGAACGGTGCCTGGATGTAGAAGCCGGAGGCGCCGACGAGCCGCATGATGCCGGTCTCACGCCGGCGGCTGAACGCCGAGACGCGCACGGTGTTGACGATCAGCATCAGCGCGACGACCAGCATCAGCGCCATCACCGCGCGGGCGGCCCAGTTCATGCCGTTGAGCAGCTTGAACAGATTGTCCAGGATGCCCTTCTGGTCCTGGACGGACTGCACTCCGTCCCGGCCGTTGAAGGCTGTGGCGATGACCTGGTACTTCTCCGGGTCCTTCAGCTTGATGCGGTACGACTCCTGCATCTGGTCCGGTGTGAGGGAGCTGGCGAGCGGGGAGTCGCCGAACTGCTCCTTGTAGTGCTTGTACGCCTGGTCCTGCGACTCGTACGTGACCGCCTGGACGACGTTCATCTTGTCGAGGTCGGCCTTGATCTGCTTCTTCTGGTCGTCGGTCACCGCGCCCTTGGCGCAGTTCGGGTCCGACTCGGCGTCGCTCTTGTTGCAGAGGAAGATCGAGACGTTGACCTTGTCGTACCAGTACCCCTTCATGGTGTTGACCTGGTCACTCATCAGGAGCGACCCGCCGAACAGGGCGAGCGACAGGGCGACGGAGACGACGACGGCGAAGGTCATCGTCAGGTTGCGGCGGAGACCGACACCGATCTCCGACAGGACGAACTGGGCGCGCATGGCGACTGGTTATGCCTTTCCGTGGATCTCGGGTGCGGTATCAGTGCTGGTAGCCGTAGACACCGCGGGCCTGGTCGCGCACGAGGCGGCCCTTCTCCAGTTCGATGACGCGCTTGCGCATCTGGTCCACGATGTTCTGGTCGTGGGTGGCCATCACCACGGTCGTGCCCGTCCGGTTGATGCGGTCGAGCAGCTTCATGATGCCGACGGACGTCTGCGGGTCGAGGTTGCCGGTGGGCTCGTCGGCGATGAGCAGCTTGGGGCGGTTGACGAAGGCCCGCGCGATGGCGACGCGCTGCTGCTCACCACCGGACAGCTCGCCGGGCATCCGGTCCTCCTTGCCGCCGAGCCCGACGAGGTCGAGCACCTGCGGCACGGACTTGCGGATCTCACCGCGCGACTTGCCGATGACCTCCTGAGCGAAGGCGACGTTCTCGCCGACCGTCTTGTTCGGCAGCAGGCGGAAGTCCTGGAACACCGTCCCCAGCTGGCGCCGCATCTGCGGGACCTTCCAGTTGGAGAGGCGGGCGAGGTCCTTGCCCAGAACGTGCACCTGGCCGTGGCTGCACCGCTCCTCGCGGAGGATCAGCCGCAGGAAGGTGGACTTTCCGGAGCCGGAGGACCCCACGAGGAAGACGAACTCGCCTTTCTCGACCTCCAGGGATACATCCCTGAGGGCGGGGCGGGTCTGCTTGGGGTAGACCTTGGAGACGTTGTCGAATCGGATCACGGATGCACCACGGGTCGCCGGGGGTAGATGAGCGTGACCATACGCGAACCGGGTGGGGCACCGCAGTCACCGACCGTGATTGCACCATGGATGTGCCGTTTTGTGCCCAGCGCCGGGGGACGCGGGCGGACTGTGCGTACCACCACAGAAATCGCGCGGCCGCGCGACGGCCGACGGAACCTGGCAAAGTGGAGGGGGAACATTCCCGCCCCCACGGACGTTGAACACGTGGAACCGGCGCAAGGAGGGCAAGCGCATGACGTACGACCGGCTGGTGTGCGCGAACTGCGCGTCCCCCGTGAACGAGGGCCGCTGCCCCGTGTGCCGCGCGAACCGCGAGCGGCTGCAACAGGAGAACTTCCTGGCGGGCCTGAATCCGATGGCTCTGATCACCCTGCTGATGGTGCTGATCGCCGCGGTGGCCCTGCTGGCGCACCAGACCGTATGACGGCGTAAGCCCCGAGGACACGGCCGAGGGCCCGGAGCGTTCGCTCCGGGCCCTCGGTGTTGCGCTGGGCGCACGGTCCGTACGGACGTGACTACCGTCAGGCGGCAGCGCCGCCGCGGCCGCCCACGAGGCGGGGCAGCAGACGGAAGCCGACACCGCCGGCGATCATCGTGGCAGCGCCGATCACCAGGAAGGTGGTCTGCGCGGCACCCGTCTCGGCGAGCTCCTGGCCGTTGCCCTGGGCCTGGGCCTGCGAGGCCGGGGTGGAGTCCGAGCCGACCTCGGTGAGGGAGGAGGAGCCCTCCTCCTGCGGCGAGGTGCCGCCGTCGGGGTCGGCGTTGTTGCCGCCGCCGTTACCGCCACCGTTGCCGTTGCCGTTGCCGTTGCCGCCGCCGGTGCCGTTCCCGTTGCCCGGGTCGGTCGGGGCGTCCGTCGGGTCCTCGGTCGGCTCGGTGGGCTCGTCCGTCGGCTCGGTCGGCTCGTCGGTGGGCTCCCCGGTCGACGGCGGGTCCGTCGGGAGGTCCGTGGGCGGGTCCGTCGGGAGGTCCGTGGGCGGGTCCGTCGGGAGCTCGGTCGGCGGGTCGGTGGGCTCGTCGTCGCCCGTGCTCACGCCGACACCGACGCTGGTGTCGCCGATGCCGACGTTCACGCCCAGGTCGAGAGCGGATGCCGCACCGGCGGCGGTCAGCGAGGCGCCGGCGGCGATCACGGCACCGGCGGCTATCCGCGCGACACGAATCCGCGTCTTCTTCGTCATGTGGTTGCTACCCCCAGTAGCTCATCGTCATTAGGCAGCGCTCGGGGCTGTGCTCGACGGGGCAACTGCGATGAAAGGCACCCCGGTTCACATGCGCCCCAGAGACACGCATGCCGCGCTTTACCCTTCCCATTTTTCAAGAACACGTCAAGGCCGTTTACGGCTGCCATGTCCAACTACGGGGGCTATGCCGGGAGTCTGAGGCTGTGACTGTGATGTAAAACCCGGACATGGAGTACGCAAAAGGCAACTGCCGCCCTGGTGGCGGCAGTTGCCTTGTCGACAAACTTACTTCTCCTGCTGCTTGCGCCAGCGAATTCCGGCTTCGATGAAACCGTCGATCTCACCGTTGAACACGGCCTCGGGGTTGCCGACCTCGAACTCGGTGCGCAGGTCCTTGACCATCTGGTACGGGTGCAGGACGTAGGAACGCATCTGGTTGCCCCAGGAGCTGCCGCCGTCCTTGAGGGCGTCCATCTTGGCCCGCTCCTCCTGGCGCTGCCGCTCCAGCAGCTTCGCCTGGAGCACGTTCATGGCGGTCGCCTTGTTCTGGATCTGCGAGCGCTCGTTCTGGCAGGACACGACGATGCCGGTGGGGATGTGGGTGAGGCGCACCGCGGAGTCGGTGGTGTTGACGCCCTGGCCGCCGGGGCCGGACGAGCGGTACACGTCGACGCGCAGTTCGGACTCGTCGATCTCGATGTGGTCGGTCTGCTCCACCACGGGCAGGATCTCCACGCCCGCGAAGGACGTCTGCCGCCGGCCCTGGTTGTCGAAGGGCGAGATGCGCACGAGCCGGTGCGTGCCCTGCTCCACGGAGAGCGTGCCGTAGGCGTAGGGCGCCTGGACGGCGAAGGTGGTCGACTTGATGCCGGCCTCCTCCGCGTACGACGTCTCGTAGACCTCGGTCTTGTAGCCGCGCTGCTCGGCCCACCGCAGGTACATGCGCTGGAGCTTCTCGGCGAAGTCGGCGGCGTCGACGCCACCGGCCTCGGCACGGATGTTCACCAGCGCCTCACGGGAGTCGTACTCACCGGAGAGGAGGGTGCGGACCTCCATCTCGTCCAGCGCCTTCTTCACGGCGGCGAGCTCGGACTCGGCCTCGGCACGGGTGTCCGGGTCGTCCTCCTCCTCGGCCATCTCGAAGAGGACGCCCAGGTCGTCGATGCGACCGCGCAGGGCCTCGGCCTTGCGCACCTCGGCCTGGAGGTGGGACAGCTTGCTGGTGATCTTCTGCGCCTCATCGGGGTTGTCCCAGAGGGACGGCGCGGCCGCCTGCTCCTCGAGCACGGCGATGTCTGCCCTCATCTTGTCGAGGTCCAGAACGGCCTCGATCGACTCCATGGTCGAGGAGAGGGACTTGAGCTCTTCGGATACGTCGACGACTGCCACGCCCTCCAGCGTAACGGCTCCGCCCGGCGGCCAACGCCGGGCGGCCGCAGCGGGCGGCTCAGGGCGTCTGCGGAGCGGAGTTCTGCGTGTCCTGGGGAGGTGCGCTCCCGTCGTCGTCCGACGTGGTCAGCCAGGCTCCGACGCCGATCGCCGCGGCGAGGGCGACCGCACCCGCTCCCAGGGCCACCCGGCGGCGCCGGGCCGCGGCGCGGTTGCGGGCCGAGCCGGGGCGGGGAGCACCCGCGGTACGCGGGGCCCGGGCCGTGCCGTGGGCGCCGCCGGCCAGCTCGTCGGGGGCGGGGACGCGCATGGAGGTGTGGGTGTCCCGGTTGGAGTCGGCGGGCTTCGCGCCCGGCACCAGGGGGACCGCGCCCCGCCGTCTGACCCGCTCCCCGGCCGGCGCCGGCCCGGCGGGCTGTTCCTCGCGGTCGGACTCCTCCGCGGACTCGGTGTCCGGCTCGTCGACCTCCAGCGGGGGCATGCCCGCCAGCATCGGCAGCAGCTCCCGCAGCCGGACCCCGAGCTCCGAGGCCCGCAGCCGCGAGGCCGGGGCCTTGGCCAGGCACTGCACCAGCAGCTGCCACAGCTCGTCCGGGATGCCGGGCAGGGGGACGACCGTCTCCGTGACGTGCCGGCGCAGGACAGCGCCCGGGTGTCCGCCGCCGAAGGGCGTGAAGCCCGCCAGCAGCTCGTAGAGGACCGTGGCGAGCGCGTAGATGTCGACGGACGCGCGCGGGGGCAGGCCCTCGACGATCTCCGGGGCGAGGTAGTCCGGGGTCCCGATGATCTTCGTGGCCTTGGTGCGGCGCGGGGTGTCGATGAGCTTGGCCACGCCGAAGTCGGTCAGCAGCGCGCGGTGGGAGCCGCCGGGGCCCAGCGGGCCCTGCATGTCCAGCAGGACGTTCTCCGGCTTGACGTCCCGGTGCACCACCCCCGCGGCGTGCGCGGCCGCCAGCCCGTCGGCGATGTCGGCCGCGATGGCCACGGCCGCCTCGGGGGCCATGCGCCGGTCCCGGTCCAGGCGGGTGCGCAGGTCGGTGCCGCGCACGAGGTCCATGACGAGCGCCAGATCGTTGCCGTCGACGACCAGGTCCCGCACCGACACCACGTGCGGATGGTCCAGCCCGAGCAGGGCCGTGCGCTCCTGGACGAAGCGTCCGACGAGTTCCTGGTCGGACGCGAGGTCCTCGCGCAGCAGCTTGATGGCGACGGGACCCTCGGGGCCCTCGCCCAGCCACACCGTGCCGGCGCTGCCCCGCCCGAGGATCTGGTGGGCGGTGTACCGGCTGCCGATCTTCCGTGCCAAGGCTGCTCCTACCGACGCGTGTTGTCGCTAAAACTACGCGTACGGAAGGCCAACCTTCACCGGGGAGGCGGAAATCACCCGCCGGGTGTCGACAAATCACCAACCCCGCAGGGCGGTTCCGGTCACTTCGTGCCGGAACCGCTGCCGAGCTTCTCGAACCAGCCGGTCACGGCGCTGAACCAGTCGGTGAGCTGGTCCCAGTAGCCCTTGCCGGTGCCGATCCACTCCTGCAGCGGACTCAGTTCCCAGATCAGCCAGCCCGCGACGAACAGGATGACGATCGTGAAGAGGCAGCCCTTCAGGCAGCCGAGGCCCGGGATCCGCATCGGGTTGGCGCTGCGCTGCCGCGGCTGCCGGGGCTCGCGCTGGGGCCGTTGCGGCTGCTGGGGCTGGGCCGGGGGCGCGGGCGGGGCGTAGCGCTGCGGCGGCTGGGGCCGCTGCGGCTGCTGGGCGTACTGCTGGGGCTGCGGGTTGGCGTAACCCGAGGGGGGCGCCTGACGGCGCGGGGGCTGCTGCTGCGGCCTGGCGACCTGGCGCTGGGGGCGGCGGCGCAGCGGGTCCTCGTTCGGGTCGAGGTACTGGACCTGCGTCTGCTCGTTGCGGTCGCGGGCCGCCCGCAGCTGGTTCTGCCAGGGGTGCGGGTCCTCGGGGCCGCCTTGCTGGTTCTGCTGACCCGGGTGGCCGGGTGATCCCGGCGGGACGGGCGGCATGACGGCGGTCGGGTCGGCCGCGCCCCGGTGGGGCATGACGGCGGTGGGGTCGGCGGCGCCGGCCGGGCCGCCGGTGTGCGGCATGACACTGGTCGCGGCGTTCGGGTCGTAGGCGGCGGCGCCCTGCGGGAGGACCTGCGTGGGGTCGGCCGAGCCGGGCGTGCCCGGTACCGGCGCGGGGGCCGGGTCGGGCACGAGGAGCATGCCGACGCCTTCTGCGGCGGCGATCTGCGCGGAGTTCGCGTGCACTCCGATGCCCTCGGCGACGACGCGCAGGCCGCGGGCCAGGTTCTCGGCGCTGGGGCGCTCGTCGGGGTTCTTGCGCAGGCAGCGCTCGATGACCGTCCACAGCGGGTCGGGCACCGTGGAGGGGCGGCGCGGCTCGGCGCTCAGGTGCTGGTGCAGCACCTCCAGGGCGGAGCCGCCGCCGAACGGCGGGCGGCCGGTGACCAGCTCGTAGAGCAGGATGCCGGCGCCGTAGATGTCGACGGCGGAGGTCTGCGGGCGGCCCTCGGCGGACTCGGGGGCGACGTAGGCGGGCGTGCCGACGAACTCCTGGGTGCGGGTCAGTCCCGGGGAGTCGGCCAGCCGGGCGATGCCGAAGTCGGTCAGCAGCGGGTGCATCCGCCCGTCGTACTGCTGGAGCAGGACGTTGGCCGGCTTGAGGTCGCGGTGGACGACGCCGTCGGCGTGGCTGGCGGCGAGCGCGTCGGCGATCTGGGCGGTGAGCAGGGCGGCGGCGACCGGGGTGAACGGCCCGTTCTCGCGCAGGTAGCGGTGCAGGTCGGGACCCTCGACGAGGTCCATGACCAGCGCCAGCAGCTCGCCCTCGACGACCAGGTCACGGACCCGGACGATGTTCGGGTGGGTCAGCCTGAGCAGGACGGACCGCTCGCGCAGGAACCGCATGACGATGTCCGGGTCGCCGGCCAGCTCCTCCTTGAGGACCTTGATCGCGACGGTCTCGCCGGGCTGCCCCGGCACGGCCGCCTCGGCGCCCGCGGTCTCGCGCTGGCGGGCTCGCCAGACGGTGCCCGTGGCGCCGCGTCCGAGCGGCTCCTCGAGCAGGTACTTGCTGCCTACCGGCCGCACGTCATGCGCTCCCTGGTGCTTGCCTTGCCTGCTGGCCTGTCCGACCCACTGTAGTGCCGGGGGGCCGGGGACCGGAGTGTCGTCTTTCTGTGGGTCTTACGTCGCGGCCCTCACACTCGTTCGAAGGGAAGACGCTCACCTCGGTCTCGTGGTTGCCGGAGAGGAACGTGAGTGATCTCAAGCGGTCGGCTGTGGGTCATCTCTCAGGCACTTTTGCGGGCAGAGCCGACCATTCAAGATCACCTTTTCCGGAGCGAGGGGCGCACTGTCAGTGGCAGGTGCGAGGATGCTGCCAGTTACTGGCCGACGTGCCGGGGCGGGGTGGGGGACTCCGCGCCCGGGCAGAAGGGACCGCTGACGGCGATGCAGATCCGGCTGACCGTCGTAGATCCGCTGGGCCCGTCGGCGCCGGCGCGGGATCGCGCCCCGCGCACCGACGTGCTGGTCACGGCACCCGCCGGTACGGCGCTCGCCGCGGTGGCGTCGGCGCTCGCCCAGGCGGTCTGCGGCGGTGACGGCTCGGGCACACCCGTGTTGTATGCCGGGGAGCACCGGCTGGACGCCCAGCGCTGCACGCTCGGCGAGCCGCCGCTGACCGACGGCGCCGTGCTGTCCGTCGGCGCGCCGGGCGAGCCGGAGCCGCACCCGGAGCTGGCGGACGCCCCGGCCCAGCTGCAGGTCGTGGCCGGTCCGGACGCCGGTGGTGTCCATCTCCTCCACGGCGGCGAGATCCGCATCGGCCGCTCCGCGGACGCGGACGTACCGCTCGACGACCCGGACGTCTCCCGGCTGCACTGCGCGGTGACGGTGAGCGCGGACGGCCGCGTCGCGGTCGCCGACCTGGACTCCACGAACGGCACGACGGTGAGCGGCGCGCGGGTGGGCGGCCGGGCGGTCCCCTTCGTGCCGGGTGCGCTGCTGCGGATCGGCGAGTCGGCCCTGCGGCTGGCTCCCGCCGGGGGGCCGGGGGGCCGGGTGGAGACGACCCCGGACGGGGAGGGGCACGTGCGCGTGGCCGGGCCCGTGGAGGCACCTGCCACCGGCGGGGCCGCTCCGAGGACGGCCGGCCCCACGGACTCCACGCACCACGCCCACGGCCCGGCGGTCCTGGGCACACCGGCCGCTCCCGCGCGCGGCTCGGCGGATCCGGCTGTGGTGCCGGGACAGGGCGGGGCGCCGTGGATCGAGGGCGAGGGTGCGGGCCCCGGTCCGGAAGCGGCGCGGGCCGGGAGCGGCAGTGCGGGCTCGGCGCCCGAAGCGCTGCGGATAGGCGGCGGGGGTCCGGGGCCGGAAGCGCCGGGGATCCAGGGCGGCGGCACCAGGTCGGATGCGCCGCAGGAGCGGGGGCACGGCCAGGGGCCCCGCGCTGCGGACGGTGCGGGCGAGGCCCGCCCGGGGGGCCACCGGAGCGAGGTGCCGCACCAGGGCGCCGGCAACGAGACCCGAGCGGGGAGCCGGAGCGACCCGCCGTCCTTGGGTGCCGCAGGCACCGCCCACGCCGGAGGCCACCACGACGAGGTCTCGGCCGCCGCCCATGCCGGGAGCCACCGGGGCGAAGTACCGCCCCCGGGCACCCGCGGCGAAGTCCGGCCGGGACGCCGAAGCGAGGTCTCGCTCCCAGACGCCGACAGCGAAGCCCGCTCCCGACGCCGGAGCGAGATGCCGCCCCCCAGCACCGGGGGCGCCGCCCACGCCGGAGACGGTTGGAGCGAAGTGCCGCCCGGCGGCAGGGGGGGTGAGACGCGGCGGCAGACGGCCGGGAGTGGATCAGCGTCGGGGGCCGCCGGGTCCCCGGAGGTCCACGGGCCGCGCCCCGGTTCGCAGGAGGACACGCTCCGGACCGCTCGGCAGCGCGATGCCGCTCAGGATTCGTCGTCCCTCGCTCCTCCCGGCGCCGCGCGGCAGCGCGATGCGGGCCCGGCGACCGGCGGTGTCGGGGACACGCATGCGGGTCGTGCCGGGGCCGGACCGGCGTACGGCACCGGCGCCGCGGACGGAAGCGGTCACCGCCCCTGGGACCCGGACCCCGGCGCCGACGACCCGGCCCTGGCGGACCAGCGGGCCGGTCGTGGGCGCAAGGGCACTCCCCTGCGCGGCACCGACGTGCCCCCGGGTACCCGCAGGCGCGGCGGGCTCGGGGCGTGGGCGCGGCGGCTCACCGGGGGGCGCGGCGAGCGGGCGGCGGAACCACGCGAGACGTACGAGGACGAGCCCGCGGCGACGGTGGCCGCGGAGCACCACCCGGTCGTCGTGCCGTCCGCCCCGGAGACCTGGCCGGACCCGGCCACGCTGCTGCTCACGGCCCTCGGTCCGGGACCCCGGCTGTGGGAGCGCGGCCCCGGCCACCCGGAGGCGCTCGCCGTGCGCCTCGGCACGGCCGACCGGGCGGCACCGGACGGCTCGGGCCTGCTGCCCGCCGTCCCCGTGACCGCCGGTCTGCGCGAGGTCGGCGCACTGGGACTGGCCGGGCCGCGGGCGCGGCTGGCCGGGCTGACGCGTGCCGTCCTGGCCCAGCTCACCGCCCTGCACTCCCCCGACACGCTGGAGATCGTCCTGATCGCCGCGGACCGCTCCCGTTCCCTTCAGGAGCGCACCGCCGACTGGTCCTGGCTGGGCTGGCTGCCGCACGTGCGCCCGGGGCACGGACAGGACTGCCGGCTGCTCCTGGCCCACGACCGGGAGCAGGCCGCCGCGCGTTGCGACGAGCTGACCCGCCGTCTGGAGGACCATCTGGCGGACACGGGTCAGGCCGGCGGCCCCGGAGCCGACGCTCCCGTCCCGGCGCCCCGCCGCCCCTCGTGGGCCCAGGACGGCGCGGGCGGCGACACGGCAGAACGCTTCCCCGGCCCGTACACGGTCGTGGTCGTCGACGGCGATCCCGGCGGTGCCGATCTGAGCGGAGCCCTCGCGCGCCTGGCGCTGGAGGGCCCCCGGGCCGGAATCCATGTCGTCTGCCTGGCCGAGACGGCCGCCGCCTCCCCGGCCTCGCCGGTGACCGAGACGTACGAGGCGGCCTGTTCGGTCGCGCCGGTCTTCCGGCAGTGCGGCGCGGTCGCGCTGCTCAGCGGGGACGTGGCGACGGCCCTGCGGCTGGTGCGCGTGGCCCGTACCGGCGGCGACGGTTCGTCGGCGGGGCCCGTCGGACACGGCACGGTCGCCACCGTCGACGCCGTCTCGGCGGCCTGGGCCGAGCGGTTCGCGCGGGCGCTGGCGCCCCTGCGGACGGACGGCCCGGCGAGCGAGCGCCAGCCGCGGGTCTCCGCACCGCTGCCGCAGGCGGCCCGGCTGCTGGACGAACTGGGCCTGGCCCGCGCCACCCCTGCGTCGCTGATGGCGCGCTGGGCGGACGCGGCCGACGACGCCGAGGCGCTGGGCGGGCGGGTGCGCGCCGTGCTCGGCGCCGGGCCGCGCGGTCCGGTCGGCGCGGACCTCGCCGCCCAGGGGCCGCATCTGCTGATCGAGGGCCCTGCGGGCAGCGGCCGCACGGAGCTGCTGCGGTCGATCGTCGCGTCCCTGGCCGCCGCCGAGCGGCCGGACCGCCTCGGCATCGTGCTGGTCGACGGCCGGGGCGGCCCGGGCGCGGGCGGCGGCAACGGCGAGGGACTGCAGGTCTGTACGGACGTACCGCACGTCACCACGCTGCTCATGGCCCACGACCCGGTCCGGATGCGGGAGTTCGCGCAGTCGCTGACCGCCGAGCTGAAACGGCGCGCCGAGCTGCTCGGGCGGTCCGACTTCGCCGAGTGGCACACGGGCCGCGAGCTGTCGGGCCGTATGGTCGCGCAGCGCACGGCGTCGGCCCGGGGCGGTGCCCAGGCCGACGCGGCCGGGGCGGGAGGGGCCGGCGACCTCGACTCGCCGTCCAGTTCCACCATGCGGCTGCGGCCCGGCGCGGCCCGGCGGCAGACGGAGGCGGCCGCGCCCCCGCTGCCCCGGCTCGTCGTGGTCGTCGACGACCTGGACGCGCTGGTCGCCCCGGCGCTCGGCTCCACCGGGCGGCCGGCGGCCGGGTCGGTGATGCGCGCACTGGAGGCGGTGGCCCGGGACGGCGAGCGGCTCGGCGTCCATCTGGTGGCGGCCACCGGTCCGTGCGCCCGCACGGCGGAGACGGAACCGGCGCGCCGGGCCACCCTGCGCGTCGTGCTCGACGCCCCCGCCGCGGGCCCGGACGAGCCCGCGCCCGGCCGGGGAAGGCTGACCGGTGCGGACGGGCGGGTCACCCCGTTCCAGGGCGGCCGGGTGACCGGCCGGATCCCGCGGACGGCGACGCTGCGTCCCACGGTCGTCCCCCTCGAATGGCACCGCATGGGTGACCCTCCGGCCCGGCGTCCGGTGCGGGAACTCGGAAACGGCCCGACCGACCTGGCACTGTTGGCCAGCGCGCTGGAAAGGGCGGCCCGGGAGGTCGCGGCTGCGAAGGTGCCGTCGCTCCTGTGAGCGGGGAGGGTCATCGGCCCCACCCGCGCCATGGGGCCGCGTCCCTGGTCACGAGGGAGTCACGATCCCCCGCTTGACAGCCGATGCCATCTTGCCGCCCCCGCACACCCGGGCGTAGACCAGATCGCACGGGAGCGCGCTCGACGTTCGACGAGGAACGAAGAAGCGGGGCAGTCATGCGCATGACGAGCAGCACCATCCGGACACGCTGGTCGCCCAGGCGGGACACGGCGACCCCCCAGAGCCGCAGAGCCGTCAAGGCCGCGGCCGCCGTCGCAGCGGGAGCCCTCGCGCTCTCGCTGAGCGCCTGCGGAAGCAGCGACACCGACAGCGGTGGAAGCACGGGCGACACCACGGAAACCGGCAACAACGTCACCCTTCCCAAGCTCGACGGAACGAGCCTGGAGATCGCCGCCGTGTGGACCGGCACGGAACAGGCCAACTTCAAGAAGGTCCTGCAGGAGTTCGAGAAGCGCACGGGCGCCAAGGTCACGTTCGTGCCCGCACAGGACCCCATCATCAACTTCATCGGTTCGAAGGTGGCCGGCGGGCAGCCGCCGGACATCGTGATGCTGCCGCAGCCCGGCGCCATCAAGCAGGCCGTCGACAAGGGCTGGGCCAAACAGCTGGGCTCCGACACCGTCAAGGAGCTCGGCGAGAACTACTCGCAGGGCTGGCAGGACATCGGCAAGGTGGGCGGCAAGCCGTACGGCGTCTACTACAAGGCCGCCAACAAGTCCCTGATCTGGTACAACAACCAGGTCTTCGAGAACGCGGGGGCCAGTGAGCCCGAGACCTGGCCGGACCTGCTGAACACCGCGCAGACGGTCTCCGACTCCGGCGTCACCCCGTTCTCCATCGGCGGGGCCGAGGGCTGGACGCTGACCGACTGGTTCGAGAACGTCTACCTCTCCCAGGCCGGCCCGGAGAAGTACGACCAGCTGGCCAAGCACGAGATCAAGTGGACCGACCCGTCCGTGAAGGACGCGCTGACCACCCTCGCGCAGGTCTGGGGCAAGCCCGACTGGATCGCGGGCGGGGCGAACGGGGCGTTGCAGACCGACTTCCCGGCCTCCGTCACGCAGGTGTTCACCGGCGGGGACCAGCCCAAGGCGGCCATGGTCGCGGCGGGTGACTTCGCGCAGGTCAACATCCCGTCGAGCATGAAGATCGGGACGGACGCGAAGGTGTTCCCGTTCCCGGCCGTGGGTGACCAGGGTCCGGTGGTCTCGGGCGGCGACGCGGCCGTGATCCTTGAGGACTCGAAGGGCTCGCAGGCCCTGGCGACCTGGCTCGCCTCGCCGGACGCTGCGTCGATCCAGGCCAAGCTGGGCGGCTACCTGTCGCCGAACAAGAACGTGCCGAACTCCGACTATCCGAACGCGGTGCAGCAGAAGATCGCCAAGGCGCTCATCGACGCCGGTGACGACTTCCGCTTCGACATGTCCGACCAGGCCCCGCAGGCCTTCGGCGGCACGCCCGGAAAGGGCGAGTGGAAGATCCTCCAGGACTTCCTGAAGAACCCGAAGGACATCGCGGGGACCCAGGCGAAGCTGGAGGCCGAAGCAGCCGCGGCGTACGGGAACTGACGTCATGACGTCGGTTCCGGCGGCAGGGGGCACCGAGCCCCCTGCCGCTCCCACGTCGCGCAGGAGTGTGACCGGTACCCGCAGGACCGTCGCGGCGCTGTTCCTGCTGCCCGCGCTCGTCCTGCTCGGCGCGCTCGTGGTGTACCCGATCGGGTACTCGGTCGTGCGCAGCTTCTACGACCAGTCCGGTAACGGCTTCGCCGGAATAGACAACTACAAGGCCCTCTTCACCGACGAGGGCATCCGCACCGCGCTGAAGAACAACATCATCTGGGTGGTGTTCGCGCCGACGATCGCGACCGCGCTCGGCCTGATCTTCGCGGTGCTGACCGAACGGGTGCGCTGGGGTACGGCGTTCAAGCTGGTCGTCTTCATGCCGATGGCGATCTCGATGCTGGCGGCGGGCATCATCTTCCGCCTGGTGTACGACCAGGACCCGGACAAGGGCGTCGCGAACGCGGTGTGGGTGGGCGTGCACGACACGTTCGCCCAGGCCTCGGCGTTCCCGAAGGCCCACCCGGGCCGCGACTCGCCGCTGAAGCCGGCCGGTGGGGGCGCGTTCATCACCACGTCGCCCGTCCGCACGGGCGAGGCGGTCTCGCTGCCCCTGGTGGGGGTGGCGCCCGATCAGCTGCCCGACGGCGTGAAGGCCGCGGTGGCGCCGAAGCCCGAGCCGGGCAAGGTCACGGGCACGACGTGGCAGGACTTCACGCGCGGCAAGGGCGTCGGCACGCTCAACAGCGTCGATCCGTCCGAGCTGGGCTACGCCGGCATGCGGATCGAGGCCGTCAAGGACGGCAAGGTCGTGGCGTCGACGACGGCCGCGGGCGACGGCACCTTCAAGCTGCCCGCCTCGGCCGACGGGGCCCAGCTGAGGCTCCCGGCGAGCAACTTCAAGGAGCCGTACAACGGTCTGGACTGGCTCGGCCCGTCCCTGGTCACCCCATCCATCATCGGCTCGTACATCTGGATGTGGGCGGGCTTCGCGATGGTGCTGATCGCGGCCGGGCTGGCGAGCGTGCCCCGGGAGCTGCTGGAGGCGGCGCGGGTGGACGGCGCGAGTGAGTGGCAGGTGTTCAGACGGGTCACGGTGCCGCTGCTGGCGCCGGTCCTGGCGGTCGTCGCCGTCACTCTGATGATCAACGTGCTGAAGATCTTCGACCTGGTCTTCATCATCGCTCCGGGCTCCTCCCAGGACGACGCGAACGTCCTCGCGCTGGAGCTGTACCGCAAGGGCTTCTCCGAGGACCAGCCGGGCATCGCCAGCGCCATCTCGGTGTTCCTGCTGCTGCTCGTGGTGCCGGTGATGTGGTTCAACGTGCGCAGGCTCAGGCGGGAGGTGCGGCGATGAAGGCCAGGCAGTCGCTGGGGTCGCGGCTGGCCGAGGCGGTCAGCGGCGGGGTGCTGCGGGTGTTCCTCGTCGTCGTCGGGCTGTTCTGGCTGGTGCCGACCATCGGGCTGCTGCTGTCCAGTCTCCGTACGCCGGAGGACATCGCGGCGAGCGGCTGGTGGAAGGTGTTCACCGAGCCCTCGCAGATCACCTTCGACAGTTACGCGAAGCTGCTGGAGAACGAGGACATCACCAGCTCCCTGGTGAACACGGTCTGGATCACCGTGCCGGCGACGCTGCTCGTCGTGATCATCGGTTCGCTGGCCGGCTACGCCTTCGCGTGGATGGAGTTCCCCGGCCGGGACTGGTGGTTCCTGGGCGTGGTCGGTCTGCTGGTCGTGCCCGTGCAGGTGGCGCTGATCCCGATCGCCGAACTCTTCGGCAGCATCGGCATCTTCGGCTCGGTGCTCGGCGTGGTGCTCTTCCACGTCGGCTTCGGCCTGCCCTTCGCCGTGTTCCTGCTGCGGAACTTCTTCGCGGAGATCCCGAAAGAGCTGCTGGAGGCGGCGCGCCTGGACGGCGCGGGCGAACTGCGCCTGTTCTTCCGTGTCGTGATGCCGCTCGGCGCCCCGGCGATCGCGGCGCTCGGCATCTTCCAGTTCCTGTGGGTGTGGAACGACCTGCTCGTCGCGCTGATCTTCTCGGACTCCGGGAGCCAGCCGATCACGGTCGCACTGCAGACGCAGGTACGGCAGTTCGGCAACAACATCGACGTGCTGGCACCCGGCGCGTTCATCTCGATGGTCATCCCGCTGGCCGTGTTCTTCGCGTTCCAACGGCAGTTCGTGTCCGGCGTGATGGCGGGCGCGGTCAAGTAGCGATCAGAGCACGGTAGTCGAAGGGGCGGGGCCGGGGGCGGGCCGCCCCTTCCGCGTTCCCCCGGATGCCGTAGCGACCGTAACCAAGTCGGCCCAGCGGCCGTTCCCGGGCCGAACGCCCGCGCCGACCGATGGATGGCCTCTTGCCCAGGTTCAGTGTCATTGTCCCCGCGTACCAGGTTCAGGCGTACCTGCACGAGTGCCTCGAATCGGTGCTCTCCCAGTCCTGTCCCGATCTGGAACTGATCGTCGTCGACGACTGCTCGCCGGACGCGTGCGGTGCGATCATCGACGAGTTCGCCGCCCGCGATGCCCGGGTACGCCCCGTCCACCTGCCTCAGAACGTCGGCCTGGGCCGCGCGAGAAACGCCGGCGTGGCGCACGCGAGCGGGGACTACCTGCTGTTCCTGGACAGCGACGACACCCTCACGCCCGACGCGCTGCGGTCGATCGCCGACCGGCTGAAGGAGACGGGCGAGCCGGACGTGCTGGTCTTCGACTACGCGCGCACCCACTGGACCGGTGAGGCGATCC
Source organism: Streptomyces sp. NRRL B-1140 (assembly GCF_001280065.1). Lineage (GTDB taxonomy): Bacteria > Actinomycetota > Actinomycetes > Streptomycetales > Streptomycetaceae > Streptomyces. The sequence continues at coordinate 54,126 of NZ_LGEA01000090.1, read as the reverse complement.
GCAACCAGGCGGCCGCGCAGCTCACCGAGCAGGGCCCGGCGCCGTTCCGCCTGGAGGACCGGCCGGGGCTGCTGCGGCTGCTGATGGTCGCCTGGAACAAGGCCTACCGGCGGGAGTTCGTCGAGGAGGGGGGTTTCGTCTTCCCGCCCGGGCTCTACGAGGACACGCCGTGGACGTACCCGGTGCTGATGACCGCCGAGTCGATCGCCACCCTCGACCGGGTCTGTGTGCACTACCGGCAGCGGCGGCAGGGCAGCATCCTGCGCACCACCAGCGAGCGGCACTTCGACGTCTTCGAACAGTACGACCGGGTCTTCGCGTTTCTCGACGAGCGCCCCGAACTGGCCCGGTGGCGGCCGGTGCTGTTCCGCCGCATGGTGCACCATCTGGTGATCGTGTACTCCCGGCGGGACCGGCTGCCCCGGGGCTCGCGCGCCCGCTTCCTGCGCCGGGCCCGCACCCACTACCGGCGCTACCGCACCCCCGGTGCGCCCGTGCCTCCCGGCCTCTCGACTTCGCTCGAGCGGGGGCGCCCCCGCTGCCGGATCCACCACGTCCTGATCCGCTTCGGCCTGCACCGCACCTACCGCACCCTCCAGCTGGCGTCGGCCCTGCACCGCGCGGCCGCCCGGACCACCGGGAAGCTGCTGCGGGGCCTTCGGTCGGCCGCCCTCCGCACGCACTACCACGTGCAGCGCTGCCTTCCGCTGCGCGCCGACCGCGCCGTCTTCGCCGCCTACGACGGCCGCGGCCACGGCTGCAACCCCGGCGCGCTGGAGGCCGCGGTCCGCGACCTCGCGCCGCACATCCGCACGGCGTGGATCGCCCGCCGCGAGCACCACCACACGATCCCGCCCGGCCCGCGCCGCATCGTCCCCGGCACGGCCGCCTACTGGACGGCGCTCGCCCGCTCCCGCTACCTGGTCAGCAACAGCGGCTTCGACGACCGGCTGGCCAAGCGCCGGGGCCAGGTCCTGATCCAGACCGGGCACGGCACCCCGCTCGGCCACATCGGCCTCGACCTGCAGGAGCGCCCCGCGGCGGCCCGCGGCCGGGACTTCGCGCGGCTGCTGAAGGACGTCGAGCGGTGGGACTACGTGCTGTCCGCCAACCGGCACACGACCCTGACGAACGAGCGCGTCCACCCCGGCCGCTACACCACGCTGGAGTACGGCTACCCCCGCAACGACGTGTTCCGGACGGCGACCCCGGCGGACGTGGCCCGGCTGCGGGCCTCCCTGGGCATCGCGCGGGGCGCGGTGGCGATCCTGTACGCGCCGACCCACCGTGACTACCGCCGTTCCCAGCACCGTCCCCTGGACCTGCAGCGGATCGCGCGCCGCCTCGGCCCGCGCTTCATCGTCCTGGCCCGCGCCCACCACGCCTACGACGCCCCGCTGACCAGCACCTGCGGCCGGGTCGTGGACGTCTCCGACCATCCGAGCGTGGAGTCGCTCTGCCTGGCGTCGGACGTCCTGGTCACGGACTACTCGTCGCTGATGTTCGACTACGCCAACCTGGACCGGCCGATCGTCGTCCACGCCGACGACTGGGAGGCGTACGACGCGGCCCGCGGCACCTACTTCGACCTGCGCGACGTCCCGCCGGGCGCGGTCGCCCGCGGCGAGGACGAGCTGATCGACATCTTCGCCACCGGCCACTGGCGCGGCTCCCGCTCGGCCCAGCTGCGGGCGGCGTTCCGCGAGCGGTTCTGCACCTACGACGACGGTCGGGCCGCCGAGCGGGTGGTGCGCCGGGTCGTGCTCGGGGAGTCGGAGCTGCCGCCGGTCGTGCCGCTCGGCGAGCGCCGCCCGGTGCCCTCGGCGGCGGCCTCGCTGACGCGTGAGCCGCTCACCACGGTGCCGCTGGCGGCCGGTCCCCGCGCCGTCACCGACAGCCTCTGAGCACGGTTCGCCCTCCGGGGAGTCCGCATGCCCGCCGGCCCTCGCGGCCGGCCCCGCCCCCGTCCCCGCCCGCCGGGGGTCCGGGACGCCCCCGCGGCCCGTGTGACCCGGCCCGCCCCCGACAGACCCGCCTCCCGACAGAAAGAGCCACATGCCCCGCTTCAGCATCGTCGTCCCGTCCCATGGGGTCGCGGGCCGGCTGTCCCTGGCGCTGGAATCCGTCCTCGCCCAGTCGTTCGGAGACTTCGAGCTGATCCCGGTGTGCGACGCGCCCGACGCACCGGCGGCGGACATCGCCGCCGGGTACGCCGAGCGGGACTCCCGGGTGACGCCGGTGCACTCGCCGCCGTCGGACGGGCTGGCCGGGGCGCGCAACACCGGGCTGCGGGCGGCCGTCGGCGGCCATGTGCTGTTCCTCGACGGCGACGACCTCCTGGCCCCGGGGGCACTGGCGGCGCTGGACGCCCGGCTGGGTGAGACCGGTGACGTGGACGTCCTGTACTTCGAGCACGAGCGCACCCCCTGGTGGGAGGGCGAGCCGGCCAACCCGGCCGCGCCCCTGCTGGCCAGGACGCCGGACGGGGCGTTCTCCCCGGGCCTGGCCCCACGGCTGACGGGCGTGGCGCTCCCCGCGTGGAGCGCGCTCTACCGGCGGGCCTTTCTCACCGAGCAGGACCTCGCCTTCCCCGGGGAGCACTACACCGACATCGGTTTCGGCGGGCTGGCCGGCCTGCGGGCGGAGCGGGTGGCGGTGCTGCGCGCGGTCGTCGTCCGGCACCTGCTGCGCCGGCAGGGCAACCGGCTGGGCCTGCCCGGCGAGCACCACTCCGAGCTGCTCGACCAGTGCGAGCTGGTGCTGGCGCGGGCCGCGGAGCAGGAGCTTCCGGCGGACCGGCTGTCGCCGCTGTTCGAACAGCTCTTCGCCGCCGTACTGAAGACGGCCGCCCACCCCCGGCGGCTGACGTCCGGCCGCCGGGCCTTCTTCCGGCGGGCGAGCGCGCTCTACCGGCGGCACCGCCCCGCCGGGTACCGGGCGCCCGGCGGCAGCCTCGGCGTCCAGCACCGGCTGCTCGCCTCCGGGTCCTACCCGGCGTTCCGCGCCCTGCGCGCCGTCAACCGGACCGTACTGCGGGCCGCCACGCTGCTCCCCCGCCCGCGCGGGCTGCGCACCCGGCTGCGCTACGCGCTGGACCTGCGCCGGCCGCTCGACGAGAACCTCGTCGTGTATTGCGCCTACTGGGGCCGCGGCTACGTCTGCAACCCGGCCGCGATCCACGCCAAGGCCCGCGAACTGGCGCCGCATCTGCGCGCGGTGTTCCTGGTCGAGCCGGACGCGGTGGGCAGCGTGCCACCGGGCGTCGAACACGCGGTGATCGGCAGCCGGACGTACTGGCGGGTGCTGGCCCGCGCCAAGTACCTGGTCAACAACGCCAACTTCGCCGACGCCGTGGTCAAGCGCCCCGGCAGCGTGCACCTGCAGACCCAGCACGGCACCCCGCTGAAGATGATGGGCGCCGACCAGGCGACGTACCCTGTGGTGGCCGCCGCGACCGGCAGCATCGCCAGGCTGCTGACCCGGGTGGACCGCTGGGACTACAACCTGACCTCCAACCGGCACTCCACCGAGATGTGGGAGCGGGCGTTCCCGAGCGCGCACGAGACGCTCGAGTACGGCTATCCGCGCAACGACGTCTACTGCACGGCGTCCGCCGAGGACGTGGCCCGTGTCCGCAAGGAACTGGGCGTCCCCGACGGCAAGAAGGCCCTGTTGTACGCCCCCACGCACCGCGACTACGCCACCGGTTTCGAGACGGGCCTGGACCTGGCGGAGTTCTGCGAGGCGATCGGCGACGAGTACGTGGTGCTGCTGCGCGCCCACTACTTCTACGACCAGGGGACGAGCAGGAGCGGCGGACGGATCATCGACGTCACCGGGCACCGCTCCTCGGAGGACGTGTGCCTGGCGGCGGACGCGCTGATCACGGACTACTCGTCGATCATGTTCGACTACGCCAACCTGGACCGCCCGATCGTGGTGTACGCGGACGACTGGGACGTGTACCGGGAGACCCGGGGCGTCTACTTCGACCTGATGGAGTCCCCGCCCGGCCGGGTCGCGCGGACGCCCGGGGAGCTGGCGGCCGTCTTCCGCGACGGCTCCTGGGCGGACGAGTCCGCCGCGTCGCTGCGGGCCGCGTTCCGGGAGCGCTTCTGTCAGTTCGACGACGGGCGGGCCGCCGAGCGCGTGGTGCGCCGGGTGCTGCTCGGGGAGCCACCCGAGTCGATCCCGCCCGTGGTCCCGCTCGCGGAGCGCGTCCCGGCCCCCGCCGCCACCCTCACAAGGAGCTGACCGAAGACGTGCCCCGCTTCAGCATCATCGTCCCCGTCTACAAGGTGCAGGGCTTCCTGCGCGAGTGTCTCGACTCGGTGCTCGGCCAGTCCTGCGGCGACTTCGAGGTGATCGCCGTGGACGACCGCTCGCCCGACGGCAGCGGCGCGATCCTCGACGAGTACGCCGCCCGCGACGACCGGGTGCGGGTGCTGCACCTGCCGGAGAACGTGGGTCTCGGCCGGGCCCGCAACGCGGGCCTCGCGCAGGCGGCCGGCGACTACGTGCTGTTCCTGGACAGCGACGACGCCTACACGCCGGGCCTGCTGGCCGCCGTCGCCGCCCGGCTGGCGGCGACGGGCGAGCCGGACATCCTGGTCTTCGACCATGTGCGCACCCACTGGTGGGGCCGGGGCGGGCGCAGCGAGGCGGCGGACCTGCTGGCCGCGGCGGGCCTGGAGACGTTCTGCATCCGGCAGAGCCCGCAGTATCTGAACCTGTTCCTGGTCGCCTGGAACAAGGCATACCGGCGCTCCTTCTTCCAGGAACACGGGCTTCGGTACGCGGCGGGGCTGTACGAGGACGCGCCGGTCACCTACCGGTCGATGGTGCTGGCCGGGCGGATCGCCTGCCTGGACCGGATCGGCGTGGAGTACCGGCAGCGCCGGCAGGGCGCGATCACCAAAACGCCCGGGCGCCGGCACTTCGAGATCTTCCCGCAGTACGAGGGCCTGTTCGCGTTCCTGGAGCAGCGTCCCGACCTGGACTGGGCGCGGCCGCTGCTGCTCGAACGGGCCCTGGACCACATGCTGTTCGTGCTGGCCCGCGAGGACCGGGTACGGCCCGCCGACCGGGGCGACTTCTACCGGGAGATCCGCTCCTTCCACCGCCGTCACCTCCCCGAGGGCGGTTTCCCGCTGCCGGACGGCCGGCGTGGGGTGGAGATGCGGCTGCTGGCCTCGGCGCCCTACGCGTCGTACGCGGCGGTCCGCGGACTGCGGGACGTGCGCGCGGCCGCCCTGGGCGGGCGGCGGCGGGTGGCGAGGAAGGCGTCGGAGACGGCCAGGCGCGGCTGGTACGCGGCCCAGTCGAAGCGCCCCCTCGATCCGCACCTGGCCGTCTACTCGGCGACCCACCACCGGGGCGTGAGCGGTGATCCGGCGGCGATCCACGCGAAGGCGCGCGAGCTCGCCCCGCACATCCGGGGCGTGTGGGTGGTCCGGGAGGATGCCGTGGACGCGCTGCCGCCCGGCATCGAGCACGTGACGCCCGGCTCGCGTCGCTATCACGAGGTCATGGCGCGGGCCACGTACTGGGTGAACAACGTCAACTGGCCCGGCACCCTGGCCAAGCGGCCCGGCAGCGTGCACATCCACACCCATCAGGGCACCCCGCTGAAGTACATGGGTGCCGACCTGCTGACCAAGCCGGGCGCCCGGCACGGCTTCGACGTGCCGCAGATGCTGCGCCGGGCGGACCGCTGGGACTTCAGCCTGGTCGCGGGGCGGTACGCGGAACAGGCCTGGGAACGGGCGTACCCGTGCCGCTTCACCTCGCTGCGGACCGGCAGCCCGCGCAACGACGTGCTGGTCGGCGCGGGGCCCGAGCGGGGCCGCGAGGTGCGCGAGCGGCTCGGCGTCCCGGCCGGTGACACGGTCGTGCTGTACGCCCCCACCCGCCGCGACTACCGGCGGGGCGGCCACGTCGACCGGTTCGACCTCGCCCGCTTCGCCGAGGACCTGGGCCCCGGGCACACGCTGGTCGTCCGGCTGCACCCGTCGCTGGCGGCGGGTGTCGCGCGGGGCCTCGGCCTGTCCGACCTGCACCGGCGGGGGGTGCTGGTGGACGCGACCGACGAGCCGCACGTCGAGGAGGTGATGCTCGCCTCTGACGTACTGGTGACCGACTACTCCGCCCTGATGTTCGACTACGTCCTGCTGGACCGGCCGATCGTCGTCCACGCCGACGACTGGGGCGCGTTCGCGGCGAGCCGGGGCGCCTACTTCGACATCACGGCCGACGCGCCGGGCCATGTGTCGCGCTCGTACCGCGAGCTGGCAGGGCTGTTCGCGTCCGGCACCTGGCAGGACGCCGAGGCGGCACGGCTGCGCACCGGGTTCCGGGAGCGGTACTGCGAGTTCGAGGACGGGCGGGCCGCCGAGCGGGTCGTCCGGCTGCTGATGCTGGGCGAGCGGGGCGGGGCGCTGCTGCCCGCGGCCCGCCGGACCGAGGGTGTCCGCACCCGGCCCGAGGCGCTGATCGAGAGATGAGAACTCCCGCGACCCCCGAGGCCGTCCCCTCCCTGCCCGGCCAGCGGGCCTCCTCGTCCCGGCCGCCCGCCGTCGCCGAGCGGCTGCGGGCGGTGCGGTGGTGGCACGCCGCCCTGGTCGCCGTGCCCACCGCGGCCCTGTTCGTGCTGGGTTACCGGCGCCGCTGGATCTGCGACGACGGGCTCATCTACCTGCGTCCGGTCCGGCAGATCCTGGCGGGCAACGGGCCGGTGTTCAACGTCGGGGAGCGGGCGGAGAGTTCGACGGGCACCCTCTGGCAGTGGCTGCTCGCGCTCGCCGCCTGGGTCTCCGGCGAGGACCCGGCGTTCCTCGCGGTCGGACTGGGGTTGCTGCTGAGCACCGCCGGGTTCGCGTTCGCCCTGGTAGCGACGTGCCGACTGCACCTGGGCGGCGGGCTGCTGCTGCCGGCGGGTGTGTTCGTGCTGCCGGCCGTGCCGCCGTTCTGGTCGTACATGACGTCGGGTCTGGAGAGCGGCCTCGGCACCTTCTGGACCGGCCTGTCGTGGTGGCTGCTGACACGCAGCCGGGGTGGCCAGCAGACCCGGGTGACGTGCGCGGCCGCCTTCGTGTTCGGTCTGGGTCCGCTGGTCCGGCCCGATCTCGCGGTGGTCACGGCGTGCTTCCTGGCCGCCCAGTGGTGGGTGCTGCGCCCCTCCCGGCGGCGCACGGCGGCGGTGCTGGCGTCGGCGGGGGCGGTGCCGATGGCGTACGAGGTGTTCCGGGCGGGGTACTACGGGATCCTGGTGCCGCTGCCCGCCATCGCCAAGGAGGCGAGTGCCAGCGACTGGAGCCGGGGCGCCGGGTATGTGCAGGAGACGCTCGGGCCGTACTGGCTGTGGCCGGTGGTCCCGGTGCTCGGGGCGCTGGCCGTCCTGCTGGTGCGGCGCACCCGCCGGGAGCGGCGGGGCCGTGTCCCGGGGCGGGCCTCGCTCGCGGTGCTGCTGGCGCCGCTCGCCGCGGGCCTGCTGCTGGCCGGGTACGTCGTGCGGGTCGGCGGCGACTACATGCACGCCCGCATGATCCTCCCCGCCCTTCTGCTGCTGCTCCTGCCGGTTCTGGTCGTGCCCGCGCGCAGGGTCACCGGGGCCGCGAGCGTGCTGCTGGCGGTGTGGCTGTGCGTGACGGTCAGCCCGCTGCGGGCGCCGTTCGACGTGCGCAGCACGCCCGGGTCGTTCAACGTGCGCAGTTCCGACGTGGAGAGCCTCGGCGATCACAACCCGGTGCGTAGCGCCACCTGGGTGACCAACTGGCCCGCCCTGCCGGAGGGGCGCGCCATGCTGGCCCGGGCGGAGCGTGCTCCCGGGCCGACGCTGCTCTACTTCGACGCCGGGCGGCGGCTGCACGCCACGCCGATGCGCACGGACGCGCCGTACCGGGTGGTGATCGTGGGCCGTCACCTCGGAGTGACGGGAGCGGCGGCGCCACTGGACGCCTATGTCAACGACGCCTGGGGGCTGGCCAGTCCGATCGGCGCGCATCTGGCGCTGGAGCGGTGGAGCTGGCCCGGGCACGAGAAGTTCCTGCGCAACCACTGGATCTTCGCCGAGTGGGCGGCCGAGCGCCCCCCGCGGCGCGACCTGCTGCGGGCCGGGACTGCACGGGAGACGGTCGTGGCGGCCCGGGCCGCGCTGGGCTGCGGCGAACTCGCCGAGCTGCGGGAGTCGGTGCGGGCGCCGCTCACCGCCGAGCGGTTCTGGCAGAACCTCACCGGCTCGGTCGAGCGGACGCGGTTCCGCTTCGCGCGCTGGCCGGCGGCGGCCCAGCGGGCGCTGTGCGACTGAGCGTCGGCAGGTGGGGAGCGGCTGTCAGCCGGACGACCGGCAGGTGGGGTAGCCGCCTCACTCGATGAAGTGATCCGGGGTCAGGGCATGCGTAGGGCGGGAACATTCGGCGCATGCCCCAGACCCCCTCCGCCCTCCGGTGAGCGCCCCGGCCCTGGTCCGGCGGGCCGTGCGCGGCGCGACGGCGCTGCGCGGCGGCCGCGCCGGACGGCTCACCCCCTACCGGTTCTACGGCGTCCTGTTCTGGCTGGTGATGACGCTGGCGTACTGGCGGATCCCGCTGTGCTGCGATGCCGGGCAGCACGCGGCGGTCGTCGAGCGCCTCAGGGCGGACCTGCTGCACCCGGCCCACAGCATGGCCGACCTGCCGGGCGCGGGCAGCCCGTACTACGGCCCGTACGCCGTCGCCCAAGGCGTGCTCGCGCGGCTGACGGGGCTGTCCGGCTGGGAGGTCGTGAAACTCGCCGGGCCGGTGCACCTGCTGGTGCTGCTGACGGGGATCGGCCGCTTCGTCAGGACCCTCACCCCCCGCCCGTGGGCGCCGGTGTGGGCGCTGCTGTTCATGACGCTGCTGTGGGGTACCGCGCGGGTCCTGTGGAGCGGTTACCTCGGGCTGATGTCGATGACGACGAACCTGGGCTACCCGTCCACCATCGCCATCGGCCTGACGTTCTGGGCGTGGGCCTGGACGGGCACCCGCGCGCGGGGGGACACCCCCGCCGTGCGGTTCGTCGGTCCGAGCGGGCTCGGCGGCTGGTGGGGGTACGCCGGGATCGGCGCCCTGTACGGGCTGATCCTGCTCACCCACCCCGTCACGGCGGCCTCGGCGCTCACCGGGGCGGCGGCGATCGTGGCGGCCCGGCAGCGCGGCCGGCGCCGCGGGGTCGTGGCTCGCTGGCTCCTCACCGGGGCGGTCTGCGCGGCGGTCGCGGTGGCGTGGCCGTACTACGACGTGCTGACCCTGGTCGGCGACACCGGCATGGACGCGATGCACCGGCAGCTGTACGAGAGGATGCTCGCCAATTCCTGGCTCGCGCTGCTCGGCCTGCCCGCGCTGTGGGTCCGGGCCCGCAGGTCGGCGCGCGATCCGCTGGTGTGGATGTTCCTGCTGGAGTGCCTGCTGGTGGCGTACGGCTGGGCGAGCGGGCACTACACGTACGCCCGGGCCCTGTGGGCCGTGCTGGTGCCGCTGCAGTTCGCCCTGGCGGTGGAGTTGGCGGCGCCCCGGCCCTGGCGTCGTGCGAGACGGGTGCTGGGTTGGGCGGCGGCGGCCGGGGTGTGCGCCGGGTTCGTCACCGTGCACGCCGGGGCGGTGGTGCCGCGCTCGGCCGACCCGGTGGGGTTCGAGCAGCCGACGCGCTGGCCGTCGTACGACTGGGCGGCCCGGCACATCGGGCACGGCGAGGTGGTCATCACCGACGGGTACTTCGCCAGTCACGCCATCGCCGGGTACGGGCCGAACCTCGCCGCGCCCATCTGGCCCGACCCCGCTCTCGACGAGCGGGAGCGGCAGCGCCGGGCGGCCGATGTGCGCGCCTATCTCGCCCCCGGTTCGACCCGCGCCGAGCGTTCCGCCGTCGTCCGCCGCTACCACGTGCGCTGGTTGCTGCTGACGCGCTGGCACCCGGTGCCCGAGGAGGCGGTGGTGGTGGCGTGGAGCAGACGGACGGGAGAGGTGCTGGCGCGGGTCGGAGGGCGAGGTCCGGTGTCCTTCGGACCTACTCGATGACGAGGTCGACCTCGATGTTGCCCCGGGTGGCGTTGGAGTACGGGCAGACCTGGTGGGCCTGCTCGACCAGCTTGCGGCCGGTCGCCTCGTCCACGCTGTCGGGCAGCTCCACGCGGAGGACGACGGCGAGCCCGAAGCCCTCGCCCTGCTTGCCTATGGAGACCTCGGCGGTCACGGCGGCGTCGCTGACGTCGACCTTGGCAGCGCGGCCGACGAGGCCGAGGGCGCTGCCGAAGCAGGCGGCGTAACCGGCGGCGAAGAGCTGCTCGGGGTTGGTGCCCTGGCCGTTGCCGCCCAGCGCCTGGGGCATGCCCAGGGCGAGGTCCAGCACGCCGTCGGAGCTGACGGCCCGGCCCTCACGGCCGTGGGTGGCGGTGGCGACAGCGGTGTAGAGCGCGTCCATGGAAAACCTTCCCTCTCACGTCAACGTTTCGGCGGCCCGCTCCCGGGCCGCCTGACACCCAGAATTAGAGCACACAATTTAGTTGTGCGCAATTGAATGACGGGCGCGAGCTATCCTGGAGGCATGAACACGCCGGACGACGACTGGCTCCGCCTGGACCAGCAGATCTGCTTCTCCCTGCACGCGGCCTCCCGCGCCTTCAACGGGGTCTACCGCGGAATCCTCAAGGACCTCGGCCTCACCTACCCGCAGTACCTGGTGATGCTGGTGCTGTGGGAGCACGACGAGCTGCCCGTGAAGAAGCTCGGCGAGCACCTGCGTCTGGACTCCGGCACGCTGTCACCGCTGCTGAAGCGACTGGAGGCGGCCGGACTGGTGCGCCGGGAGCGCAGCGCCCGCGACGAGCGGTCGGTGGAGGTACGGCTGACCGAGGAGGGCGTCGCGCTGCGCGGCCGGGCACTGCAGGTCCCGCGCCGGATCGCGTCCTCGACCGGCTTCGGGCCGGAGGAGGTCCGCGCCCTGCGCGCCCGCCTCGACGAACTCACCACCGCCCTCGACGCCGCCGCGGCGCTCGCGGAGCACCAGAGCGGGGCACCGGCCGGGCCGTCGTAGCCGCGCCGCGCGGGTCGCCTGCCGGCACATCGGGCGGGGTGCCGGCCTGCCCACCGGGCGGGGTGCCGCCCGGCTGCCGCCGGACGTGGAGGCGGAGGACCACCCCGTCCCGGGTGTGTTCCTCCCGGACGGTGAACTCCTTCCCCAGGACGGTGAGCTTGGTCCGCTCGACCGGATCGGCCGGGGGCCGGCGTGGGTTCAGCACGTGCGCCTCGGCGACGACCCAGACGCGGTCCACCGAGGCGAGCCGCCGGCGCAGTTCCCCGGGGGTCGCTTCCCTGCCCCACAAGGTCCCGGAGCGGGGCGCGGACTCCCGCAGCGCGATGTCCCGCACCCGCCGGAACCCCTTGGGGTAGGCCAGCGCTGCGAGCCTTCCGACCGACGGCACGAACAGCACCGGGTCACCAGGGCGCATCCGGCGGACGGCGAGCTCGGAGACCACGGCGAGGTTGTCCGGGCGGTGCGCGGCGGAGCGGTCCTGACGGTGCACGGGGAGCTGAGTCAGGAAGGTGCCGACGAGGGCGAGCACGCCGGTGACGCCCACGAGGGCCCGCACCCGTGGCGCGCCGAACCGCCCCCGCAGCCCGACACCACTCACCGGCCACCCACCGACCGGCACCCTCGTCAGCACCCGCTCCAGCGCCCGGCCCACTCGCCCGGCCCCCGCCGCGGCCAGCAGGGACGCGCCCGCCAGCGCATAGAGCACGTACCGGTCGTGGTAGAGCGGCCGGACCTGCGACACGGCCATCAGGATCCCCGGCGGCACGAGCAGCAGCGGTACCGCGACCGCGGCCGTGCGCCGCTCCCGGAGTCCCAGGACCATCAGCAGCGACGCACCCCAGAACACCGGCCCCGCCGGGCCGGGGGCGAAGTTGCGGGCGAGCCTGTCGACCCGGTCCCACCCGGGCGGCACGAGCCACGACACCTGACCGGCCTGCCCCTGCGACACCCACACCAGCGGCAGGAGAAGCAGCGCCGCCGCCCCCGCCGCGCGCCCCCAGCCGGACCACAGCCTCCTCGGCACCCGCAGCAGCGCCAGCGTCAGCGCGTGCGCGCCCAGCACCGGCACCGCCAGCTCGTGCAGCGCACAGGTCAGGGCGACGACCGTCCCGTACCCCCACCACGCCCGGGCCCCCGCCCCCTCCACGGCCCTCAGGAGCAGCAGCGTCGCCCCTGCCACTCCCCCCGCGACCAGCGCGTACGACCGTCCCTCCTGGGCGTAGTGGCCGGCCATCGGGGTGATCGCGTAGAGGGCACCGGCCGCCAGGCCGACCCGGGGCCCGGCCAGCCGGACGCCCAGGGCCGCGACCAGGCCGGCGGTCGCCGTCGCCGCGCACACCGACGGCAGGCGCAGCACGACCTCGTCCGGGTGGAGGGCGAGGACGGCGTGCATGAACAGGTAGTACAGGCCGTGTACCGCGTCCACGTCGTGCAGCAGCCGCCAGATCTGCGGAACGGTGCGCTGCGCGACCTGGAAGGTGACGCTCTCGTCTCCCCACATGCCCCCGCGGTCCAGTCCCCACAGCCCGGTCGCGAGCATCACCGCCATGGGCACCGCCACGGGCAGCGCCCCCGTGGCGAAGCTGCAGCTCCCCCTCCACCGTCCGCTCTTCACGGCCCGATTCTGTGCCGAATCTGAGGGTTCGCGGAGGTTTGGTGGTGTGTTACCACTTTCATGTCATTCACCCGGCTTACGATCCACAGTGATGAATGCCGAGGGCGAGACCGAGCGGGCCACCCGGACGCCGCGTTCCCGGGTGGCCGTCGTGGTGATCGGTCATGACGACGCCGCCCATGTGACCGACGCCGTGCGCTCGGCGCTCGCCCAGGGGCTGGCCGTGCGCGAGGTGGTGGCGGTCGACGACTGCTCCCAGGACGGCAGCGCCGGCCTGCTGGAACGGCTCGCCGCCTCGGAACCCCGGCTCAAGGTGATCCGCCGCCGGGTCAACAGCGGCGGCTGCGGCACCCCGCGCAACACCGGGCTCGGCGCGGTGACCTCGCCGTACGTGATGTTCCTGGACAGCGACGACATCCTGCCGCCCGGCGCGGTCGAGGCGCTGCTGCGGGCGGCCGAGGGCGCGCACGCGGAGGTCGCGGGCGGCCTGTGCGTACGCCGGGAGCTGCCCTCGGGGCGCGAAGTCCCCTGGCAGGGGCGCCTCTACGCGCTGCACGCCGTGGTACCGCACCCCGCGCGGCGACCTCGCCTGGTCCACGACACGCTCTGCGTCAACAAGCTCTACCGCACCGACTTCCTGCGCACGCACGGCATCCGCTTCCCCGAAGGCCGCTTCCCGTACGAGGACGTCGTCTTCAGCGCGCGGGTGCTGGCCGCGGTCCCGCGCATCGCCCTGGTCCCGGACCGGGTCTACGTCTGGCACGTGCGCCGGTCCGCCGGGCGGCTGTCGATCTCCCTGGACCGCGCCGGTGTGGAGAACTGGCGGGCCCGCACCCAGGCGTGCCGACAGGCGTACGAGGTGCTGCTGGGCGCCGGGCAGAAGGAACTCGCGCGGGCCGTACGCGCCAAGTTCCTCGACCACGACCTGCGGATGTACGTGCGCGAACTGGGGTTGCGCGACGCCGCGTACCAGCGCGCCTGGTGGGAGCTCACGCGGGCGCACCTCGCGGAGTACGACGCCGACGACTGGGCCCGCAACCCGGCCGCTCCCGGCCGGCTGATCGGGCGGGTCGTCCTGGCCTCCCCGGAGCCGTGCGACCTGCTCCGGCTGCGGGAGCTCGCGGCCCGTCCGGCCCGCCTGTGCCCGCCGTACGCCCGCGCCGCGGACGGCACGCCCGTCTGGTCGCACGGCCTCCCGCAGGTCTCCCTGGAACCCCTTCAGGCCCGGCCGGTGCGGGCGCTGCCCTTCGCCGTCGACGGCGAGCTGCGGCCTGGCGCGCGGGGCACCCGGCTGCGGCTGCGCCTGCACGAGCTGTACGGGCGGGCGGCGCAGGCGGGGCCGGAGGCGCTGGAGGTGGAGTGGCGGCACCGGGACGACGGTGACGTGGTGGTCCGGGGTGCGAGGGTGGCGCTCGCGGCGTGTGCGGGGGCGCGGCCCGGGGCCGCGGGGACCGCCGGACCCGAGGGGCGCGAGGCCACCTGGTCGGGGGAGACGGCCGTCGACCTCGGCGCACTGGCCGCGCTCGGCGCGGGCACCTGGGACCTGCGCCTTCGCGTCCGCTTCCGTGACGGCGCGAGCCGGGACGTCACGGCGCACGCTCTGCGGGGCGCCGGTCTGCTGCGCCGCCGCGCCGTCCCGAACGCCCGGCTGGGCGTGGTACTCGTTCAGCCGTACTCCACCCACTCCGGTGCGCTGGCGCTGCGGGTGGCGCCCGGCGTACGCGGTGTGCTGTCGGTCGTACGCGCCCGGCTGCGCCGCCTGCTTCACTGAAGGCACGACGACGGCGACGACAGCGACAGCGACGGATCAGCGCGCAGCACCACCACCACGGGCCAACTGACGAGGGGACGGCCGCACATGACCTGGTTGATCACCGGCGGCGCCGGTTACATCGGCGCGCACGTCGTACGGGCGATGACCGCGGCGGGCGAACGGGTCGTGGTGTACGACGACCTGTCCACCGGCATCGCCGCGCGCGTGCCCGAGGGGGTGCCGCTGGTGGTGGGCTCGACCCTGGACGCCGAGCGGCTCGCCCGCACCCTCGCGGACCACTCGGTCACCGGCGTCGTCCACCTCGCGGCGAAGAAGCAGGTGGGCGAGTCCGTCGAACGGCCGCTGCACTACTACCGGGAGAACGTCGAGGGCCTGCGGGTGCTGCTCGACGCCGTGACGGCGGCGGACGTGCGCTCCCTCGTCTTCTCCTCCTCGGCGGCGGTGTACGGCATGCCGGACGTGGACCTGGTCACCGAGGAGACGCCGTGCGAGCCCCTGTCGCCGTACGGCGAGACCAAGCTGGCCGGTGAGTGGCTGGTCCGTGCGACGGGCCGGGCGACCGGACTGTCGACGGCGTCCCTGCGCTACTTCAACGTGGCGGGCGCGGCGGACCCGGAACTGGCGGACACCGGCGTCTACAACCTCGTGCCGATGGTCTTCGAAAGACTCACGGAGGCCGCGCCGCCGAGCGTCTTCGGCGACGACTACCCGACCCCGGACGGCACCTGCGTGCGCGACTACATCCACGTCGTCGACCTGGCAGAGGCCCATGTCGCGGCGGCCCGGGTGCTGCGCTCCTCCCCCGGCCGCGACCTGACGCTCAACATCGGCCGGGGCGAGGGCGTCTCCGTCCGCGAGATGATCGACCGCATCAACGCGGTCACCGGCCACGACCGGCCGCCGGCCGTCCTCCCCCGCCGCCCGGGCGACCCGGCCCGCGTGGTCGCCTCCGCCGACCGCGCGGCCGCGGAGCTGGGCTGGAAGGCCCGGTTGGACGTGCAGGACATGATCACGTCGGCGTGGGAGGGGTGGGTGCGGCTTCACCCGGAGGCACGGCGGGGCTGATCCGCCCGGCCTCTGAGTGAGCCCCGGGGCCCTTGCCGGGGTTCACTCGAACGGGGTCCCCCTGACGGGCCCGCCCTACAGCGCCTTCAGACCCTCCGACGTGGCCCGGGCCAGGGCGCCCAGGTACCCCTTCGGGAGCTTCGGGCTGCGGATCACCACCGAGCGCCAGTAGAGGGGACCGGAGATCAGGTCGAGGGCGAGGTCGTGGTCGACGCCCTCGCGCAGCTCGCCGCGGCGTTCCGCCGCGGTCACGATGCCGGTGGCCACGCCGTCCTGGCCCTCCCGCAGGGCCTTCTGCATGGCCTCGGCGATCTCCGGGTTGCGGGCCGCCTCCGCCTGGAGGTCGGGGATGACCTGCGAGGCGACGGGGTGGCGCAGGGCGCGGGACGTCACCTCGTACAGCAGCCGCAGGTCGCCCTCCAGGGAGCCGGTGTCCGGCACGGGCAGGCCCTGCACGGCGAGCGCCGAGACGATGTCGAGAACCAGGTGCAGCTTGGAGCGCCAGCGGCGGTACACCGCCGTCTTCCCGACCCCCGCCCGGCGTGCGATCCCCTCGATGGACATCCGCGCGTAGCCGACGGCCGCGAGCTCCTCGAAGACGGCCGCCCGGATCGCTTCCGTCACGTCCTCCCGCAGTACGGCCGCCCCCGCGGGGGCCCGGCGACGCGGTGACTGCTGGGGCTCGTCGGGGTTCGTCGTCATGCCGACAGCATAGGGCGTCACGACGAAACGGTTGCGTTCCGACGTTCATCCGACGTACGCTCCCGTTACGACGATACGGTCCCGTCCCGACGTAAGAGTTCGTGAAGAACCCGGCAAGAGAACGACCCTCTCCGGACCTCACGGACCCCGGGCCCCAGCCCCGCACCCCTCCCCCGAGCGAAAGCAGCGGATGTGAGTACGGTCCTCCACACACCGCCCCAGCCCCCGGCCCAGGCCGACCACGACCTCGCGGCCCTCGCCGCCCGCCACGGCCTCACGGTCAGCGGCGCGCGGCCCTCCCTGCCCGAGTACGTCCGGCAGCTGTGGGCCCGCCGCCACTTCATCACCGCGTTCGCCACCGCCAAGCTCACCGCGCAGTACAGCCAGGCGAAGCTCGGCCAGGTCTGGCAGGTGATGACCCCGTTGCTGAACGCGGCGGTCTATTACTTCATCTTCGGCGTGCTGCTCGGTACCAAGCACGGCGTGCCGGACTACATCCCGTTCCTGGTCACGGGCGTGTTCATCTGGACGTTCACGCAGAGCTCGATCATGGCGGGCACCCGCGCGATCTCCGGCAACCTCGGCCTGGTGCGGGCCCTGCACTTCCCGCGCGCCGCGCTGCCGATCTCCTTCTGCCTCCAGCAGCTCCAGCAGCTGCTGTTCTCGATGGGCGCGCTGATCGTCATCCTGCTCTGCTTCGGCGTGCCGGTCTCCGCCTCCTGGCTGCTGGCACTGCCGGCCCTGTTCCTGCAGTTCACGTTCAACGCGGGCGTCTCGATGGTCATGGCCCGGATGGGCGCCAAGACACCCGACATCGCCCAGCTGATGCCGTTCGTCCTGCGCACCTGGATGTACGTCTCGGGCGTCATGTGGAGCATCGACAAGCTGGCCCAGAAGGACAGCCTGCCCCACGTGGTGAAGATCGCGCTGGCGACCAATCCGGCGGCCGTGTACATCGACCTGATGCGCTTCGCCCTGATCGACAGCTTCCACGCGAGCCAGCTCCCCGCCCACGTCTGGGCGATCGCGGCCGGCTGGGCACTGCTCGCCGGCGTCGGCGGCTTCATCTACTTCTGGAAGGCTGAGGAGACCTACGGCCGTGGCTGAGCACCCGAGCGAGAAGATCCCCACCGTCGTCGCCGACGGCGTCGACATCGTCTACCGCGTCAACGGCACCGGCGCCGGACGCGGCTCCGCGACCGCAGCCCTCAACCGCATCGTGCGCCGCAAGCAGAGCGAGAAGGCCTCGGGCGTGCGCCGGGTGCACGCCGTGAAGAACGTGTCCTTCGTCGCCTACCGGGGCGAGGCGATCGGCCTGATCGGCACCAACGGCTCCGGCAAGTCGACCCTGCTGAAGGCCGTCGCGGGTCTGCTGCCCGTGGAGAACGGCGCCATCCACACCGACGGCCAGCCCTCCCTGCTCGGCGTCAACGCCGCCCTGATGAACGACCTCACGGGCGAGCGCAACGTGCACCTCGGCGGCCTGGCCATGGGCATGTCCCGCGAGCAGATCAGGGACCGCTACCAGGAGATCGTCGACTTCTCGGGCATCAACGAGAAGGGCGACTTCATCACGCTGCCCATGCGGACGTACTCCTCCGGCATGGCCGCCCGGCTGCGGTTCTCCATCGCCGCCGCCAAGGACCACGACGTCCTGCTGATCGACGAGGCGCTGGCCACCGGCGACCGCTCCTTCCAGAAGCGCTCGGAGGAGCGCATCCGCGAGCTGCGCAAGCACGCGGGCACGGTGTTCCTGGTCAGCCACAACAACAAGTCGATCCGCGACACCTGCGACCGGGTGCTGTGGCTGGAGCGCGGTGAGCTGCGCATGGACGGGCCGACGGAGGACGTCCTCAAGGAGTACGAGGCGTTCACCGGGGACAAGGCGCCGAAGGCCAGGCCGAAGGCCGCCGTTCCCTCGTGAGGCCCACCCGATCGGCCCTTTTGTCTCATTGATGGCAGCATGACCGCATACGGTGCAGCTGTGAGAGGGGGTCCCCGGGATGACCGAGCTCAGTGTGATCGTCCACGGGCCGAACGTTCAGGACCATCTGACGGAACTCCTCGACTCCCTCGCCGCCCACCCCCTGCCGGACGCCGAGGTGATCGTGGCGGCGGTCGGCGACTGGGCCCGGGAGACGGCCGAGCGGCACACCCCGGACGGCGCGGTCGACGTAGTGCCGCTGCCGGACGGCACCGGTGACGCGGCGGCCCGCGCGGCGGGCGCCGCCCGGGCCTCAGGCCGCTGGCTGCACTTCGTCCACGCCAAGGACGGCCTGCCCGCCGGGGCCTCCCGCACGATCGCGGAGCGGGTGGCCGAGCTTCCCGGCGAGGTCGACGTCCTCCTGTTCGACCATGTCCGCAGCACCTGGCACACCTCCGGCATGCCCTCCCCCGACGGCCCGCTCCTCGCCCGGGCGGGCCGCGCCGAGGTCACCCTCGACGACTGCGCGCCCCTGCTGCGGCTCACCCCGCTGCTCGGCACCCGCGCCCTGCGCGCGGAGTTCTGGCGGGCGCACGAGTCGCGGCTCAGCACCGACGACGAGCCGTACGCCGCCCTGGCCACCCTGCTGCTCGCCGACCGCGTCGCCTGCCTGCCGCACGTCGCCTACGAGGACCGCGGGCTGCGGCCCGCGAGCCTCCCCCCGGTGCCGCCCGAGCAGCGGTACCGCCTCGTCGAGCGCTACGAGTCCCTCCTCGACCTCACCCGCGACCGGCGCGCCGCGCACACCGTGCTCTACGACCTGATGGTCCGGGACTG
This sequence comes from Streptomyces sp. NRRL B-1140, assembly GCF_001280065.1. Lineage (GTDB taxonomy): Bacteria > Actinomycetota > Actinomycetes > Streptomycetales > Streptomycetaceae > Streptomyces. The sequence goes on along the minus strand of NZ_LGEA01000090.1, from coordinate 35,160 downwards.
CCTGCGCACCTTCGCGCGCGGCGGCATGCCGGAGGAGGTGGCGCGCGAGTTCTTCCGCCGCGCGTCCCTGGCCGCCCTGCGCCGCCGCCCCGAGGGTCACCGCCGCCCGGCCGGGCTCGAAGGGGTCCGCCGCTCCCTGCTGGAGGAGGGCGCCTACGCGAAGTACCGGGCCTTCCAGGCCGTCAACCGCGCCCGCCGCAACGCCAGATCGGTCGTCCGGGCCCGGCAGCGCCAGGCCGGTGCCAAGCTCCGCGACCACCAGTACCGCAGGGCGCTCGGCCGTCCCGTCAACCCGCATCTCGCGGTGTTCGCGGCGTACTGGAACCGCGGCGTCGCCTGCAACCCCGCCGCGATCGCCGCCAAGCTCGCCGAACTCGCCCCGCAGATCCACGCGGTGTGGGTGGTCACCGAGGAGAACGCGGCCCTCCTGCCGCCCGGCACCGACCACGTGGTGCCCGGCAGCCGCCGCTACTGGGAGGTGCTGGCGACCGCCAAGTACCTCGTCAACAACGTCAACTTCCCCAACGCGGTGGTCAAACGCCCCGACGCGATCCACGTCCAGACCCATCACGGCACGCCCCTGAAGCGCATGGGCCTCGACCAGATGGCGTTCCCGGCCGCCGCGCAGGGCCTGGACTTCCAGGCGCTGCTGGAGCGCATCGACAAGTGGGACTTCAGCGTCTCGGCCAACAGCCACACCACCCGCATGTGGGAGCGCGCGTATCCGTCGCACTACGTCTCCCTGGACCACGGCTATCCGCGCAACGACGTCTACTACACGGCCGGCGCCGACGACATCCGCGCGGTCCGCGACCGCCTCGGCATCGCCCCGGGCCGCCGTGCCGTCCTGTACGCGCCGACCCACCGCGACTACGAGGCCGGCTGGACCCCGCGCCTTGACCTCGCCGCCCTCGCCGACCGCCTGGGCGAGGACACGGTCCTGCTGGTGCGCGGCCACTACTTCTACGGCGGTGCCGCCTCCCCGCTCGCCAACCTGCGCCGCACCGGCCGGATCATCGACGTCTCCTCCTACGACCCGGTCGAGGAACTGTGCCTGGCGGCGGACGTCCTGGTCACGGACTACTCCTCGATCATGTTCGACTACGCCAACCTCGACCGGCCGATCGTGATCCACGCCGACGACTGGGAGACGTACCGCACCACCCGCGGCGTCTACTTCGACCTGATGGACCAGGCCCCGGGGCCCGTCTCCCGCACCCAGCAGGAGCTGACGGAGATCCTCACCACCGAGGCCTGGCGCGACGAGAACGCGGCGAAGACCCGGGCCGCCTTCCGGCGCCGGTTCTGCGAGTACGACGACGGCCGCGCCGCCGAACGCGTCGTCCGCCGCGTCTTCCTCGGCCAGGACGAGCGGGACCTGCCCCCCGTGCTGCCGATCGAGGAGCGCACCCCCGCCCCGGCCCCGCGGGAGGCGACCGCATGAGCACCCCCGACGTCACCGTGACGGTCATCGTCTACAACGACGCCGAACGCCTCACCCGCGCGGTCGAATCGGTCCGCCGCCAGACCCACGCGAACCTCGAGATCATCATCAGCGACGACCACTCCACGGACGCGACCCCGGCGGTGGCACAGCGGCTGGCCGCCCAGGACCCCCGGGTCCGGCACCTGCGCCTGGAGCGGAACAGCGGCGGCTGCAGCGCCCCGCGCAACCGCGCCCTGCGGATCGCGCGGGCGCCGTTCCTGATGTTCCTCGACAGCGACGACGAACTCCCCGGCAACGCCGTCGAGCTGCTGCTCGCCGCGCACCGCGAACGCGAGATCGACTTCGCGATGGGGGCGGTGCAGCGGATCCGGGCGGACGACGGCCGCCGCTCGACGTGGATGCCGCACCTGGTCGCCGAGCGCCGCACACTCGACGGCATCGAGGCCGACCCGCGCCTGTTCTTCGAGCACCTGTCCACGAGCAAGATGTACGCCCGCGCCTTCCTCGACCGGCACGACCTGCGCTTCCCCGAGGGCATCCACTACGAGGACCAGCTGTTCTCGGCACAGGCGTACTGCCTGGCCGAGAGCTTCACGATCATCCCGGAACCGGTCTACCTCTGGTACGTGGCGCCCTACGCGGCCTCCGAGACGGCGTCGATATCGAACCAGCGGCACAAGCTCGCCAACGTCCGGGACCGGATCCACGTCCAGCACCTCATCGACGCTTTCCTGTCCGAGAGCGGGCACGAGTCGCTGCGCGAGGACAAGGACCACAAGTTCCTCAAGCACGACCTGCGGATGTACACCGGCGACCTGCCCTACCGGGACGACGCCTGGCTGACGTCCTTCGCGGACATCGTCACGCCCTACCTCGACACGCTCGCGCCGGGCGCCTTCGCACGCCTCCCGCGCGCCGAACGCGTCGTCATCCAGCTGATCCGCGACCGCCGTCTTCCGGAAGCACGCCTGGCCGCCCGGGGCCTGGGTCACGCAGTGGGTCCGAGGAGCGTGACCGCCGACGCGGCAGGCCGCACCTACTGGGGGGAACGGGTCCCCGAGTCGGCGTGGTCACGCCGCGAACTGAGCGTCTCCGACCTGGAACTGGAGACGCGCCCCTTCCCCAGCGCCCAGTTCCGCCACGAGATCAAGGAGATCACCCGGGGCCCGGGCGCTTCGGTCGACCTCACCATCCGCACCTACGACCCGGCGCTGCGCCTCCCCGTCGGCCCCCAGCGCGCGACCCTCCTCATCGCTCCGGGCGGACGCCGCCTGCACGTCCCCTTCCGGCTCTCCCCCGTCCGCCCCGGCCTCTTCGAAGGCCACGCCCACCTGGACCTCGCGACGGCGCAGCTCCCCCTCCAGGGCTTCGCGGGAATCCGCCACCCGATGCTCCGCCTCCAGCACCAGGGCCTGTCCCACACGGGCCCGCTGCTGGCCCCCCTGACCTTCCCTGCCCTGACGACCCGCGTCCCCTCCCACCACCTCACGGTGGAACCGGAGGGCCACAACCCGGGCCGCCTCCAGGTCCGCTGGGAGCCGGTGGGCATCACGGCGACCCTGATCCGCCCGACGGTACGCCGACTGGCCCGCCCGAGGGTGAAACGGGCGGTGCGGCTGGTGGCGAGCGCGTTGAAGTAGCGGCCGGTTCCCCCTGGCTGCCACAGAACGCGGCACCTCTTACCGCACCACCGCGTACAGCACCTGCCCCTCCGGCCCCCGAGCCACCTCCCGCAGCCCGGCACCCCGCATGCCGACCCCCGCGATCACCCACCGCACCCCGTACTCCCGCAGGATCCCCGCCCGCTCCTCCTCCGGCGTCCCCTGCGCGAAGTACCTCCGCACGGCCCTCACCCGCCGTCCTTCGTCCGGCAGGAAGAAGTCGGGATACCCGGGCGCCACCGTGTACGCCCCGTACGCCGGGATCTGCCGCGCCGGCCGCCCCTCTCGCACCATCACCACGTCCCCGTACCTCACCCACGGCGTCATCCACTGGTACCCCGTCCACGGCCGCCGGTACTTCTGCGCGACGGCCTCCGGAAGATCCCCCGGCTTCACCACGTACCCGACCGTCCCCACCTGCGTCCACGCCCCCAGAGCCAGCGCGGCGCCCAGCACGCACGCCCACCCGGCCCGCGCCCCGCGCCGCCCCGCCTCGCACACCTCCACGGCGACCGCGACCTGAGCCGGGATCAGCACCGCCGGCAGAGCCCGCCCCCACGACCAGTGCCCGCTCACCCCGCCGGCCGTCACCAGCGCGGCCCCCAGCACGAAGAACAGCACCAGCGGATCCCACCGGTCGCGCCACCACCGCACCCCGAGGGCCACTACGCCGAGCAGCACCAGCCAGTACCGCCCCAGCAGGTCGTCGTACAGCGGCCGGTGCACCGCCTCGAGCCCGCCACCCGCCCCGAACAGCGCGAAGAAGTCGTAATACGGCCACAGCGCCAGCACCCCGAGTCCCACCGCCAGAACGCCGCCGAGCCGAAGCCACGCCGCACGGCCCGGCCGGGCGGCGACCACCGTCGCGGCCGCTCCCAGCGAGGCCACCACTCCCGAGAACTGGTGGCACAGCAGGATCACCGCCCACAGCACCCCGAGCCCGAGCCACACCCCCCATCCGGCATCCTCGCGCGCCGCTCGCCCCAGCCACGCCCAGAGGTGGAACGCCAGCGCGAGCGCGAACAGGCTCGGATACGGCACCGTCAGCGCCAGCGAGCCGAGCCCGTAGAAGCCGCTCCACTTGAACACGGCCGTCCCCCACAGCAACAGCAGGCTCAGCAGGGCCAGCGCGGGCGCGGCGCGATGACCGGTCAGGGTGCGTACGTAGCGCCACACCCCCGTCACCAGCAGCGCGAGTCCGGTCAGCGCCGCGAGGCGCAGCACCACGAAGACGGACAGGCCGGTCACCCGCGCCACGCACCCGAGGATCAGCGTCCAGGGCGAGTAGTACGGGCTCGGCGTGTCCGCGTCGACCAGCGGATCGCCCGGGTCGACGAGGTCGTGCCGCAGGCGCTGCACGGTCGCGGCGTGCATCCCGAGGTCCCCGGCCCAGGGCAGGCGGACGATGACCAGGAGCAGCAGCAGGAGAACCGCCGAGGCGGGAACCCACGCGGCGAGGGCGGCTGGTCTAGGCGCGGCGCGCATCGTGCGGGAACACCCAGGTCCGGTAGACGAGGAAGCGGAAGGCGGAGGCCAGCACGATGGACAGCGCCTTGACCGCGTTGGATTCCAGCGGCCCGTCCAGGCCGAGGCCGTGGTAGCCGACGTAGAACAGCCCGCTCTCCATGGCGACGCCGATCGTGCTGAGGCCGAAGAACAGCGCGATCTGACGCCGGGTCCGGGAGGCCCGCTCACGGTAGGTGACGTACCGGAAACCGAGGTAGTTGCCGCCCATCGCGATCAGGCTGGCCGGCACGGTGGCCACCATGGCGGGCAGGTGCAGCCCGTGCAGGAGCGCGTTGAACACCAGGAAGTTCACCGCGACGCCGCTGCCGCCGACCAGCGCGAAGTGCATCATTTCGAGGACGACGTGCCGGGCCGGGCGGGCGGGGGCGGCCAGGCGTTCCTCGGAGACATCGAGAGTCACGTCCCCAGCCTTAGCCGGATCGGGTAAGTCCTCCAGTCGAATCGCCCTAAGGCAGGCCAAGAAGGGGCGCCCCGGGCCGGAGACCGGCCCGGGGCGCCCCTCACGCCGTACGCCCTACGAGTGCGTCCGCAGCAGCGTCCTCATCGTGCGCATCGCCACCGACAGGTTGGCGAGGTCGAACGCGTCGGAGCTCTGGATCTCCTCCAGCGTGCTGCGGGCCCGGCCGAGGATCGCCGCGTTCTTCTGCTCCCACGCCTTGTACCGCTGCTCCGGCGTGGACGTGCCGTCGCCCGCCGCCAGGACGTCCGCGGTCAGCGCCGCGTGCGCCGCGTACAGGTCCTCGCGGATCGCCGCGCGGGCCATGGACTGCCAGCGGTCGGCGCGGGGCAGCTCGATGATGCGGTCCATGAGCTGGGTGATGCGCAGCCGGTCGGCGAGGTCGTAGTAGACCTCGGCGACGTCCAGCGGCTCCCGGCCCATGCGGTCGGCGATCGAGACGATGTCGAGCGTCGGGAAGGCCGAGGAGAAGCCCGCCACGCGGGTGGCGAGGTCCTCCGGGACGCCCGCGCCCGTCAGCTCGTCGTGGATCTTCTGGTACCACTCCAGGTCGGCGCCGCGCAGCAGCTTCGGCAGCTGCCCCCAGACCTGCTCGACCCGGTCGGCGAAGAAGTCGACCGTCCCGGCGAGCTCCAGTGGCTGCGGCCGGTTGTTGAGCAGCCAGCGCGTGCCGCGCTCCACCAGGCGGCGTGCGTGCAGCCGGATGCGGGTCTGGACCTCGGCCTCGACCTTGTTGTCGAGCGCCTCGACCCCGTCCCACACCGGGGACTGGCGGAAGATCGCCCGGGCCGCGGTCTGCGCCCGCACGATCTCCTCCAGCGACGCGCCGGTCTCCTCGCGCAGCCGGTGCAGGTACGTCGTACCGCCCGTGTTCACCGTGTCGTTGACCAGCACGGTCGTGGTGATCTCACGGCGCAGCGGGTGGCAGACGAGGTGATCGGGGTACTGCTCGCGCAGTTCCTTCGGGAAGTACGCGTGCAGCAGGGTGCTCAGGTACGGGTCGTCCGGCAGCGAGGTGTGCAGCAGCTCCTCGGCGACCGTGATCTTCGTGTACGCCAGCAGGACGGCCGTCTCCGGGCCGGTCAGGCCCTGGCCCTGGGCGAGCCGCTCGCGGATCTGCCGGTCGGTGGGCAGGAACTCCAGCGCCCGGTCGAGGTGTCCCTCCCGCACCAGGTGCTTCATGAAGCGCTGCTGGGCGTGGAGCATGGCGCTGGACTGGGCGAGGGCGTTGGCGATCGCCGTGTTCTGCGCGTAGTTGTTGCGCAGCACCAGGCGGCCGACCTCGTCGGTCATCTCGGCGAGCAGCTTGTTGCGCTGCTTGACGGTCATGTCGCCGTCCCGCACCAGGCCGTTGAGCAGGATCTTGATGTTCACCTCGTGGTCGGAGGTGTCCACGCCCGCGCTGTTGTCGATGGCGTCGGTGTTGATCCGGCCGCCCTGCAGCGCGAACTCGATCCGGCCGAGCTGGGTCAGGCCGAGGTTGCCGCCCTCGCCGACGACCTTGACGCGCAGGTCCTTGCCGTCGACGCGGATGGCGTCGTTGGCCTTGTCTCCGACGTCCGCGTTGGACTCGGCGGAGGACTTGACGTACGTGCCGATGCCGCCGTTCCACAGCAGGTCGACCGGCGCGTGGAGGATCGCCTTCATCAGGTCGGCCGGGGTCAGCTTGGTGACCTTGGCCTCGATGCCGAGGGCCTCGCGGATGTGGGCGTTGACCGGGATCGCCTTGGCCGTGCGCGGGAAGATCCCGCCGCCGGCCGACAGCAGCTCGGTGTTGTAGTCCTCCCAGCTGGAGCGGGGCAGCTCGAACAGGCGGCGGCGCTCGGCGTAGGAGGTGGCGGCGTCCGGGGTCGGGTCGATGAAGATGTGCCGGTGGTCGAAGGCCGCGACCAGGCGGATGTGCTCGGAGAGCAGCATGCCGTTGCCGAACACGTCACCGGACATGTCGCCGATGCCCACGACCGTGAAGTCCTCGGTCTGGGTGTCCACGCCCAGCTCCCGGAAGTGCCGCTTGACGGACTCCCAGGCGCCGCGGGCGGTGATGCCCATGCCCTTGTGATCGTAACCGGCGGAGCCGCCGGAGGCGAAGGCGTCGCCGAGCCAGAAGTTGTAGTTCTCCGCGACTCCGTTGGCGATGTCGGAGAAGGTGGCGGTGCCCTTGTCGGCGGCGACGACGAGGTAGGTGTCGTCCTCGTCGTGCCGGACGACGTCGGCCGGGGGCACGACATCGCCCGCGACCATGTTGTCGGTGATGTCGAGCAGCGCCGAGATGAACGTCTTGTAGCTGGCGACGCCCTCGGCCATCCACGCGTCCCGGTCCACGCTCGGGTCGGGCAGCTGCTTGGCGACGAAACCGCCCTTGGCGCCGACCGGCACGATGACGGTGTTCTTCACCATCTGCGCCTTGACCAGGCCGAGGATCTCGGTCCGGAAGTCCTCACGCCGGTCGGACCAGCGCAGACCACCGCGCGCGACCTTGCCGAAGCGCAGGTGCACGCCCTCGACCCGGGGCGAGTACACCCAGATCTCGAACGCCGGGCGCGGCGCCGGCAGGTCGGGGATGGCCTGCGGGTCGAACTTCATGGAGACGTAGTCGTGCGGCTTGCCGCCGGCCGCCTCCTGGAAGAAGTTGGTCCGCAGCGTCGCCTTGATGACGGTCAGGAAGGACCTGAGGATCCGGTCCTCGTCGAGCGAGGCCACCTGGTCGAGGGCCGCGTCGACCTCTTCCAGCAGCGCGTCCACGATCTCGTGCCCGGCGCGCTGCCGGTCCGGCGACATCCGCGCCTCGAACAGGGAGACGAGCAGACGGGTGGTGTGGACGTTGTTGCGGAGGGTGTCCTCCATGTAGTCCTGGCTGAACGTCGACGCCGCCTGGCGCAGGTACTTCGCGTACGCCCGCAGCACCATCGCCTGGCGCCAGGTCAGCCCGGCGCTGAGCACGAGCGCGTTGAAGCCGTCGTTCTCCGCCTTGCCGGTCCAGGTGGCGGCGAAGGCGTCCTGGAAGCGCTCGCGGGCGTCGTCGCCGAAGTAGTCGCCGCCGCCGTTCGCGCGGGGCATGCGCAGACCGAAGTCGTAGATCCAGGCCACGCTGCGGTCCGAGCAGCGCAGCTCGTAGGGCCGCTCGTCGACGACCTCGACGCCGAGCCGGTTGAGGACCGGCAGGACGGCGGAGAGGGAGATGGCGTCGCCGGTGCGGTAGATCTTGAAGCGGCGCTCCTCGGGGGCGGCGCCGACCGGCTCGTACAGGCTGAGCGAGAAGTCCTTGTCCGCCTCGGCGTTCAGCTGTTCGAGGTGGACGAGGTCGGCGACCGCGGCACGCGGGTTGTGGTCGGCCTTGTAGCCCTCGGGGAAGGCGTGCGCGTACCGGCGCAGCGCTTCGGCGGCGTGCTCCTCGCCGAGTTCGGCGTTGAGCGCCTCGGCGAAGGCGTCCTCCCAGGAGCGGGCGGCCTCCACCAGCCGGGCCTCGATGCGCTCCTTGTCGGAGTCGGACAGCTCCGGCAGCTCGGTGCCCTGCGGGACCCGGACCACGAAGTGCAGCCGGGACAGGATCGACTCGGTGTTCCAGGCGGTGAAGTCGACGCTGATGCCGCCGAGCTCCTCCTTCAGGATCTCGATGATCCGCAGGCGGACGGCGGTGGTGTACCGGTCGCGCGGGAGGTAGACGAGGGCGGAGTAGTAGCGCCCGTACTCGTCCTGGCGCAGGTAGAGCCTGAGGCGCCTGCGCTCCTGGAGGTAGAGGACGGACGTGACGATCGACCGCAGCTCGTCGACCGGGGTCTGGAACAGCTCGTCGCGGGGGTACGTCTCCAGGATCTGCAGCAGGTCGCGCCCGTCGTGGCTGTTGGGCGAGAACCCCGCCTGCTTCAGGACCTCCTCGACCTTGCGCCGGATGACCGGGACGCGGCGCACGGACTCGGTGTAGGCGGCGGAGGAGAACAGCCCGAGGAAGCGCCGCTCGCCGATGACGTTGCCGTCCGCGTCGAACTTCTTGACCCCGATGTAGTCCAGGTACGACGGGCGGTGCACGGTCGCCCGGCTGTTGGCCTTGGTCAGTACGAGCAGCTTGTGCTCGCGCGCCTTGGCCCGGGCGTCGGCGGGCAGTCGCTCGAAGGAGGGGCTGACCGGGTGGCTCTCCTCGGCCGCGTGGTGCGGGTCCGCGCGCAGTATGCCGAGCCCGGTGCCGGGCACGGCGGCCAGCGAGTCGTCGTCGCGCAGCTGGTACTCGCGGTAGCCGAGGAAGGTGAAGTGGTCGTCGGAGAGCCAGCGCAGCAGCTCGCGGGCCTCCTCGACCTGCGGTCCGGGCAGGTCACTGGGAATGGGCTCGTCCGGCAGCCCCTCCGCCAGCCGGATCGCCGCTTCCCGCATCTTGCCCCAGTCCTCGACGGCCTCACGGGCGTCGGACAGCACGCGCAGCAGGTCGGCGGTGATCTGCTTCAGATCGGCCCGGTCGGTCTCGCGGTCGATCTCGACGTGGATCCAGGACTCGACGTGCGCGTCGTGCGGGAGGTCTCCGGTCGCCGGGGTCGACAGCACCTCGATGAGCTTGCCGGTGACATCGCGCCGCACGACGAACTGCGGGTGGATGACGACGTGGATCCCACGCCCCTGGCGCGTCAGCTCGTTGGTGACGGAGTCGACGAGGAAGGGCATGTCGTCGGTGACGACCTCGACGACCGAGTGGCTGCAGGTCCACCCGTTCTCTTCCACGGTGGGGGTGTGCACCCGCACGTTGGCCGTGCCCTGGGGGCGGTTCTCGGCCAGCCGGTAGTGCGATACGGCAGCTCCGAAGACGTCGACCGGGTCGCGGTCGGTGAGGTCCTCCGGGGCCGTGTGCAGGTAGTAACGCTGGAGGAACGTGTGGAGGGTCTCGCGGTCCGGGGCCTTCTGGGCGTCCGGGGTCTCCTCGCCCGTCGACCCGGTCGGTAGGTGCCCCCCGACCGGGCTGTTCTCAGCTACCCGGGCGGCCCTCTCGAGCAACTCGGCCTTGGCTTCGTCCAGCTTGGTCTGCATTGTCCTCTGGCTCCTGTCGCGCGCCGTTGCGTGACGTAGAAGGAAGTACGGCCTCCGCGCTGACGGCCTCACGTCGTGACACGGGGTATCCGGTCTGTTCCGACGCTATGCCGCTAGGCGAGATGAGCGGGGGTGTCTGAGCCAATTTTGAGCTGCGCCACCGGTGTGACGCTGCTCTCTGCGACGCCCGGATACGGATGGTGCTTGGCGTCCCGGGAGCCCTGGATGGCACGTCCCGCCCGCGAGGACCAGCGACTGCCGCCCGGTCACGGATGTCGTCCGTGCTCTCCGGGCGCAGGGCAGGGACGACGGCGTCCCCGCGAACTATCGCGCTGATCACGCCACCAAGGCTATCGCTCCTCACAGGGGCTCCGTCATGAGCCGTATGTGTACAAAACCAGCCGTGGAAGTTTGACGTTCTGCACAGTGCTGCTACGGGTTCCGGTCCGGAAGGCCGGTCACGCCGCGAGCCGCTCCGCCTCCGCGACCGCTTCCTCCAGCGTGTCCACGACAGGAACGCCGACGGCTTCCAGGCTCACTCTGCTGTGCGATCCGCCGGTGTACAGCACGGCACGGGCCCCGACGTGCAGCGCCGCCACCGCGTCGTCCGCGGCGTCCCCGATCACCACGGTCCGCTCCGGCGCCACCCCGCTCAGCGACGCCAGGTGCCGCACCATGTGCTCGGCCTTGCTGCCCCCCGACGGCCCGGTCCGCCCGTCCACCCGTATGAAGTGCGGCTCGATGCCGAACCCCCGCACCAGCGGAACCAGCTCCTCGTGCACGTACATGCTCAGGATCGACTGGCTGCGGCCCGCCGAGCGCCATCCGGCCAGCAGCTCCGCGGCCCCCACCGTCAGCCCGCACGATGTCCGGTGCTCGGCGTAGTACCGGTGGAAGACGTCGTCCATGGCCTCCCACTCGGCCTCGGTGGGCAGCCTCCCCATCAGCCGCTCGTAGAACTTCGGCACCGGTACGCAGTACAGCTCCCGGTACTTCTCCAGCGTCAGCGGCTCCAGGCCCAGCTCGGCGAAGGCCGCGTTCGTCGCCCCGATGATCGCGTCGTTGTCGTGGAACAGGGTGCCGTTCCAGTCCCAGACGATGTGCGCGCCCGTCTTCATCCCCATGCCCGAAAACGTACCCGCCCCCACTGACAATCAAGAGAGCGGTGCATCGACGCGCCCCCGGCGACGGTTCAGTCCCCGCGTGCCACCAGGTTCGCGATCTCCTGGGTGGCGAACCACAGCAGCTCGTGGTCCTCCGCCCCGTCCACGACGGACTGCGCGTCGTCGTCCCCGCCGTCCGCCGCCGGCAGCGCCTCGGCGGCCGCCGTCACATCGGCCTGGGCGTCCGTGGCGTCGACGTGCACCGACGCCGCTTTGCCGAGCGGCACCGGGCCCGCGACCCGCACCTCACCCGGCTCCTCGCGGCCGTCCGCGCTCACGGCCCGGTCGGCGACGTCGACGGCGATCACGACCCGGCGCCGCGGCGCCCCGGGCTCGGCCGCCAGAAGGCGCAGCGAGGCCAGCGCGGCCCGGCCGAGCGCCGCGTACTCCAGCTCCTCGATGTCGTCCGAGGCGTACCACTCGCGCAGCCCCGGCGTCACGGCGTGGGCGGCGAACGGCCCGCTCCCCAGCTCGCCCGTCTTGTACGCCTCGGCGAGGCCGGGGAGGGTCAGGGGCACGTAGACACGCATGGCTGGCCGCTTTCGTGGTCGTGATGGTCGTGGTCGCGTGGTCATGGCCGGAGGACTCGGCACGGCTCGAAGGTGTTCAGGATACGTGCGGGGCGTCCCCTTTCGAGCCCCGCCCCGTGACGCCGGACGCGTCCACGCGCGGCCCCGAATTCACCCGGGACGCCCCCGGCAGCCAAGGGCTCCCCACCCCGAGACCACCCGGATAGGTGAACCTTCCCGCCGCCGCGACCCGATCCGCTCTTCCTTGCCGCGCCCCCGGTCCGCCCCGTACAAGATCACCGACCTGAAGTTACTCCCTGGTACTCACCGGACCCACGAAACGGGGACCCCCCATGCACAAGGTCATGACCAGAACCCACCACCGCCCGGCCACCCACCCGTCGCCCCCCACCGACACCCGCCGTACGGCCACGACCACGGCACCCCGGCCACCGGCCACGGCATCTCACGCCCCCGCCGACACCTCTCCCCGCACTCCCGGCGGCCCGGCGCACCGCCCTGCCGTGCGCACCGCGCCCGGCACTCCGGGCAGCCCCACACGCAATCCCGGCAGCCCGCCCCTCGCCTCCGGGCACGCCGCACCGCACGCCCCCGTCGGCACCGCCTCCGCACCGCCCCCGCTTTCCGGCGGTTCCGCACCTCCGCGCTCTCCCGGCAACGGACCTGCCCGGCCCCCGGCCGCCGGCGGACGTCCGCCGGCCTCCGGCCGCGCCAGGGCCTCCCGCACCCGCCCGGCGGACACGCGTCCACCGTCTCGCTCCGCGACCCGCACAGCCCCGCGTCGGGCCCCGGAACCAGCCGGCTCCCCGGCCCTCCCCAACACCACCGCCTCCACCGAGACCGCCCCACGGCCCCCGGCCCCGGGCCCAGGTCACGTGGCGGTCCCCCGGCTCCTGCCCACCGACGTCTTCGCCGACCTCCTCGTCGCCGTCCTGAGCGGCCACCGGCCCGTCCACTCGATGCTCCGCCACACTCGCGGCCGCGCCTACGACGAGCTGGCCTGGCTGGCCGAGCGCGGCCCCTTGCGCACCCGCGGCGCCCGCCCCGTCGTCCGTGACATCGGCTGGTACGAACCCCGGTCGGGCGCCATCGAGGCCTTCGCCCGGATCGGTGCCGGCGACCGGCTGCGCGCCATGGCCTTCCGTCTGGAACTCGGCCAGGACCTCCGCTGGCGCTGCACGGCGGTGGAACTCGGCGGCCCGCGTCCGCCCCGCCCGGAGTGCGACTGAGGCCTGTCGGGACCCCGGGAAGCAGGTGCCTGTGCAGCGGTCACCGCCCCGCGGTCCCCCGCTCATGACGAGGGGCCGGACACCCGCAGGTGCCCGGCCCCTCAGCCGCTACGCGGCAACCGTCACTTCTTGCGACGCCCCCGGCCGCGCGCCTGCTTGCGCCGCTCCGCACGCGTCAGGCCGTCGGCCTCGGAGCGCACCGGCTCGCCGTCCTCGGTGAAGTCGCCCTCGATGGTGCCGCCCTCGCCGTCGACGGTCGGCGCGGAGAAGTGGAGGTTGCGCCGCTGCGGGACGTCGAGCCCCTTGGCACGGATCTCCGGACGGGAACCCGCCTGCGCCGGCACCGCGTCGTGCTTCTCCAGGTCGGCCACCGGCTTGGTGTCCTCGACCGGAACCTCCTCGACCTGCTGCTCGACCTGAACCTCCAGGTTGAACAGGTAGCCGACGGACTCCTCCTTGATGCCCTCCATCATGGCGGTGAACATGTCGAAGCCCTCACGCTGGTACTCGACCAGCGGGTCCTTCTGCGCCATGGCGCGCAGGCCGATGCCCTCCTGGAGGTAGTCCATCTCGTAGAGGTGCTCGCGCCACTTGCGGTCCAGGACCGACAGCACGACCCGGCGCTCCAGCTCACGCATGATCTCGGAGCCGAGCTGGCTCTCACGCGCCTCGTACTGCTCGTGGATGTCGTCCTTGATGGAGTCGCCGATGAACTCGGCGGTCAGGCCCGCCCGGTCACCGGCCGCCTCCTCCAGCTCCTCGATCGTGACGCTGCACGGGTAGAGCTGCTTGAAGGCACCCCACAGCCGGTCGAGGTCCCAGTCCTCGGGGAAGCCCTCGGCGGTCTCGGCCTGGACGTACGCGTCGATGGTGTCGTCCATGAAGTGCTGCACCTGCTCGTGCAGGTCCTCGCCCTCCAGGACGCGGCGGCGCTCGCCGTAGATGACCTCACGCTGGCGGTTGAGGACCTCGTCGTACTTGAGGACGTTCTTGCGCGTCTCGAAGTTCTGCTGCTCGACCTGCGACTGGGCGGAGGCGATCGCGCGCGTGACCATCTTGTTCTCGATCGGCACGTCGTCGGGGACGTTCGCCATCGACATCACGCGCTCGACCATCTGGGCCTTGAACAGCCGCATCAGGTCGTCGCCGAGGGAGAGGTAGAAGCGGGACTCGCCCGGGTCGCCCTGCCTGCCGGAACGACCGCGCAGCTGGTTGTCGATGCGCCGCGACTCGTGCCGCTCGGTGCCCAGGACGTAGAGCCCGCCGAGCTTCTCGACCTCGTCCTTCTCGTTCTGGACGGCCTTCTCGGCCCGCTTGAGCGCCTCGGGCAGGGCGTGCGCCCACTCCTCGATGTGCTCCTCCGGGTCGAGGCCGCGCTGGCGCAGCTCCGCCTCGGCGAGGTCCTCGGGGTTGCCGCCGAGCTTGATGTCCGTACCACGGCCGGCCATGTTGGTGGCCACCGTGACGGCGCCCTTGCGGCCGGCCTGGGCGACGATCGTCGCCTCCCGGTCGTGCTGCTTGGCGTTGAGCACCTCGTGCTGGATGCCGCGCTTGCTGAGCTGCTGCGAGAGGTACTCGGACTTCTCGACGGAAGTGGTGCCGACGAGGATCGGCTGCCCCTTGCGGTGCTTGTCCTCGATGTCGTCGACGACCGCCTCGAACTTGGCGACCTCGGTGCGGTAGATCAGGTCCGACTGGTCCTTGCGGACCATCGGCCGGTTGGTCGGGATCGGCACCACGCCGAGCTTGTAGATCTGGTGGAACTCCGCGGCCTCGGTCATGGCCGTACCGGTCATGCCCGACAGGCCCGGCTGCTCCTTGCCGTTGTGGTCGTGGCGCTTGTAGAGGCGGAAGAAGTTCTGCAGGGTGATCGTGGCGAGCGTCTGGTTCTCGTCCTTGATCGGCACCGCTTCCTTCGCCTCGATGGCCTGGTGCATGCCCTCGTTGTAACGGCGGCCCGCGAGGATACGTCCGGTGTGCTCGTCGACGATCATGACCTCGTCGTCGATGATGACGTAGTCCTTGTCCTTCTTGAAGAGCTCCTTGGCCTTGATGGCGTTGTTCAGGTAGCCCACCAGAGGGGTGTTCACCGACTCGTAGAGGTTGTCGATGCCCAGCCAGTCCTCGACCTTGGCGACACCGGACTCGTGGATGGCGACCGTGCGCTTCTTCTCGTCGACGTCGTAGTCGCCGGTCTCCTCGATGCCCTTGAGCGGCTGGCCGGCCTCACCGCGCTTGAGGCGCTTCACCAGCTTGGCGAAGTCCCCGTACCACTTGGTGGCCTGGTCGGCCGGGCCGGAGATGATCAGCGGCGTACGGGCCTCGTCGATGAGGATGGAGTCGACCTCGTCGACGATGGCGAAGTTGTGGCCGCGCTGGACGAGCTCGTCCTGGGACCACGCCATGTTGTCGCGCAGGTAGTCGAAGCCGAACTCGTTGTTCGTGCCGTACGTGATGTCGCAGGCGTACTGCTCGCGGCGCTGAGCCGGCGTCATGTTGGCGAGGATGCAGCCGACCTCGAGGCCCAGGAACCGGTGGACGCGGCCCATCATCTCGGAGTCGCGCTCGGCCAGGTAGTCGTTGACCGTGATGATGTGGACGCCCTTGCCGGACAGGGCGTTCAGATACGCCGGCAGCGTGCCGACGAGGGTCTTGCCCTCACCGGTCTTCATCTCGGCCACGTAGCCCATGTGCAGGGCCGCGCCGCCCATCATCTGCACGTCGTAGTGACGCTGGCCGAGGACGCGCTTGGCGGCCTCGCGGACGGTGGCGAATGCCTCGGGCAGCAGGTCGTCCAGGGTCTCGCCGTCGGCGTAGCGCTGCTTGTACTCATCGGTGAGGGCGCGCAGCTCGGCGTCGGAGAGGTCGACGAAGTCCTCTTCGATGGAGTTGACCTGGTCCGCGATGCGGTGCAGCTTGCGCAGGATCTTGCCTTCGCCTGCACGCATGAGCTTCGAGAGGACGGACACGGGGGTTGGTCTCCTTGCCGGTCGGGCCTGGGACGGTCGGTTACCACTTGACTTACTGAGCAACGGCCATCGTATGCGAGGACCCCACCGCGCCGGGAGGGCCTGCCGTGACGGCGACCGTCCGCTGCTTCGATTCTGATTCACGTCTGCTTCAAAGGGGACAACGTGCGGCACCCCCGGATAGTGCCGCACCTCCCCACTCGTTTGCACAAAGCGTGACCGCCGCCTCACCCAGAGCAAAAAGATGGCACCGTGGCCCGCCGCCGAGCAGAATCGGCCGATGGACCCCGTCACCCTCACCACGGACCGCCTCCTGCTGCGCACGGTGGGCCCGCAGGACATCGACGCGGTGTACGACGCCTGCCAGGACCCCGACATCCAGCGCTGGACCACGATCCCCTCGCCCTACCTGCGCGAGCACGCCCGAAGCTTCACGGAACAACTCGTCCCGGACGGCTGGGCGGACGGCTCCATGTTCACCTTCGGAGTTTTCCTGCACTCAGGGGAACTGGCGGGCATGATCGGCATCACGATGCGCGCCCTGGGCATGGGCGAGATCGGCTTCTGGGCCGCGAAGCGGCACCGCGACAACGGCTACGTCACCGAGGCCGCCCTCGCCGTCTGCCGCTGGTCCTTCACCCATGCCGCGCTCGACCGCGTCGAATGGCGGGCGGCCGTGGGCAACCGGGCCTCCCGCGCGGTGGCCGAGCGAGCGGGCTTCACGATCGAGGGCACGCTGCGCTCCGCCACGAACAACAAGGGAGTACGCCACGACACCTGGGTGGGCTCCCTGCTCCCCTCGGACCTGGGCCTCCCGTCGACGGCCCCCTACCTGCCGGCGCCCCGCCCGTCTCGGCCGCCCGGGTAGATCCGCAGGTCACACCGCCTTGTCAGTCCCACCCCCTACTCTGCGACCATGACCACCCCGCGCCCCACCGCAGAGCTCTCCGCCGACGAGGCCCGCAGAATCGCGCTCCGCGCCCAGGGCTTCCTCGGTGTGCCCGACCGCCGCGCCGGCGTCCGCGGCGTCCTCCGCCATCTGGGCGCGATACAGCTCGACACCATCTCGGTCCTGGCCCGCTCCCACGAACTCGTCCCGTACGCCCGGCTGGGCGCGGTGGGCCGGAAGACGGTGGAGGACGCCTACTGGCGGGACACGCACTCCTTCGAGTACTGGTCGCACGCCGCGTGCATCCTGCCCATCGAGGAGTGGCCCCACTTCGCCTTCCGCCGCCGCGCCTACCGCAACCGCCCGCACTGGAACCACGACCTCCCCGACGGCGCCTACGACCAGGTCATCAAGCAGCTCCGCGCCGAAGGTCCCCTCACGGCGACGGAGCTGGGCGGCGCGAAGAAGACGAACGACTGGTGGGACTGGTCCGGCTCCAAGGTCGCCGTCGAACGCGCCCTGATGTACGGCGAGGTGGTCTGCGTGGAGCGCCGCGGCTGGAAGCGCCTCTACGACCTCGCCGAGCGCGCCGTCCCCCAGGAGCTGCTGCACGACGAGCTGGACGACACAGAGTGCCTGCGCCGCCTGGTCCGTCTGGCCGGCCGCTCCCTGGGGGTGGGTACGCGCGCGGACATCGCCGACTACCACCGTCTCAAGGGCGAGCAGGTCGACGCGGTGATCGCCGATTCGGGCCTGATCCCGGTCGTCGTCGAGGGCTGGGGCAAGCCGGCCTGGGCCGACCCCGAAGCCCTGGAGACGCCCCCGCGCGGGCGCCACCGCACCACGCTCCTGTCGCCCTTCGACTCCCTGATCTGGGAGCGGTCACGCACCGAGCGGATCTTCGGCTTCACACACCGCCTGGAGGCCTACGTCCCCAAACAGAAGCGGGTGTACGGCTACTTCGCGATGCCGGTGCTGGCCGGGGGCCGTCTGGTCGGCCGCGTGGACCCGGCCCGCGAGGGCCGCACCCTGGTGGCCAAGCAGGTCACGCTCGACGGCCCCAAGGCGATCCCCGCCGTCGCCCAGGCCCTGGCGGAGGCGGCGACCTGGGTGGACTGCACGGACGTCCGCGTGGAACGGGTCGACGCCCCGGGCCTGCGCGAGCCCCTGGCGAAGGAACTCGCGCACGCTCTCGGCTGAGAGCGGCCCCTAGCGGATCTCGAGGATCTTCTCCCGCATCGCGTAGACCACCGCTTCCATCCTGGAGTGCAGTTGCAGCTTCTCCAGGATGTTGCGGACGTGGTTCTTCACGGTGTTCTCGGAGATGAACAACTCCTTGGCGATGTCCCGGTTGTTCATCCCCGTGGCGACGAGCTTGAGGACTTCGAGTTCACGGTCGGTCAGACGCGGTGCGGGCACCAGGCGCCGTTCGTCCGTGCGCTGGATCATCGACTTGAACTCGGTGAGGAGTTTCGACGCCATGGACGGGCTGATCTGCGACTGCCCGTCGGCCACCGCGCGGATGGCGGTGGCCACCTCGTCCGTGGAGATCTCCTTGAGGAGATAGCCGGTCGCGCCCGCCTTGATGGCGTCGTAGAGATCGGCTTCCTCGTCGCTGATCGTCAACATGATGATCTTGGCGCTGGGCGCCACCTCCTTGATGGAAGTGCACGCCTCGATCCCGCCCCGCTTGGGCATCCGCACGTCCATCAGGACGATGTCGGGCAGCAGGTCGGCGGCCTTCTCCACAGCCTCGGCGCCGTCGCCCGCCTCCCCGACGACCTGGATGTCCTCCTCGGCGGCGAGCACGATCTCCAGGCCACGGCGGAACAAGGCGTGGTCGTCCACCACGAGGACTCTGATCGGTTCCTTGCGGGGAGTCCCCGAGTCCGGGCCCATGCCGACGACGCCGTCGTCGGCATCCTCGTCACGCATCGGTCCGAAGCTGTCCGCCATCGTTCCTCCCCCTGAAGGCTGTGGCCTGAAGTCCTGAGCCATCGCCAACCCAGAGCAACGACCCACCGGTTGGGCCGTGGTCATCATGATTTCATGCCTGGACGGCACCGGAGTGCCCAAGCGGGGCGCGAAGTGGTCGCACGGAGGTGCCCCTGGGGGCGCACACGCGCTCCAGGGGCACCTGTTCCGCTGTCACCCGGCATGGTCAGCCGCCGAGCGCACCGCCCGCGTCGGACGAGTGCGCCTGTGTGACCATCGTGTCCGTGCTGAGGTGGATCACGCCGTAGTCGTAGGCGTGCCGTCGGTAGACGACACTCGGTTCCTTGGTCTCGGAGTCGACGAACAGATAGAAGTCGTGCCCGACCAGCTCCATCTCGTAGAGAGCCTGGTCGAGGGTCATGGGGGCTGCGACGTGCGTCTTCTCCCGGACGACGATGGGGCCGTCACCCTGCACTTCCAGCGAGCCGATCTTCTTCGTCGGTACGGCCTCGGGCTCCTCCTCGGAGGCCGGCACCAGGCCGTTTCCGTTGAGCGTCGCCACACCCGGGACGTGGTCGGCGACCTCGGCGGCCGGGATCCGGCGCGCACCACGGCGCGAATACCGCTTGTCGTGCTGCCTGCGCAGCCGGGCTTCCAGCTTTTCCGCCGCCAGGTCGAGCGCCGCGTACGGATCGCTCGCCGCTGCCTCCGCCCGGATCACCGGGCCGCGGGAGCGGAGCGTGATCTCCACTCGGTCACAGCGGTCGGCCTGCCGGGGGTTGGGCTCCTTGGACACCTCGACGTCGAGGCTGATCACCTTGCCATCGAGCTTCTGGATCTTCTCCAGCTTCAGCTTCTCGGCCACGTGCTTCCGGAACCGCTCGGGCACCTCGGTCTTGCGGCCCTTGACGACGATGTCCACGCAGAACTCCGTTCCCGGATCGCTCCGCTTCGATGCGGAGCGTCTCCCTTTTGCACCAGGCTCCGGTGAGTCCCGGAACCTCGGACTCGCGGTGACTTCCACCTCCTCCCCGAGAGCGAGATCTCCACTCCACCGCCGCGAGTGATGAAAAACCCGCAGTACGGCATTCGGATTGAAGAGGTGTGGCCTGCGGCTTTCCCTCTCAACCGAACATATCTCGCCCGGACGGATGTCGTCACCCTCTACTGCGGCGTACCTCCGTTCAGGTGAAAAGGCCCTCTCGTTACCTGCAACGACACAAGATCTCAATCAGTTCCGGTTTATTTCGAAAGAGTCCGGTGAGGCCGCGACCACCGCCGCGCACGCCACGTCGACGACACCGTCGGCGCCGACCACGCCTGCATTCACCTGCCGGGCGGGCCGCCGGTCCGTCCTCTTCCTTCTTGATCCGACGTTCTGTTCCTCTCTGCTTTCCCAGGTCTCTCCCCGGTACACGGCCGAAGTTCCTTCATCGTTCCAAATCGGCCCCGTCACGCCGGGTTGCCTCCGAGACCCGTGCGAGGCCGCCCGCACCGCACGCGCGGCCTCCGCGAGGGACGCTCCCGTGGTCATCACGTCGTCGACGAGGACGACCGGCCCCGCGCGCAGCAGCCGGGCACCTCCCGGCGCCACCGCCAGCGCGCCCGCGAGATTGGCCAGTCGCTGCCGGGAGTTGAGCCCCGACTGGTCGGCCACGGCGCGGCGCTGCCGCAGCACACCGGCCACCCGGGCCGGAAGCCCCCTCCGCCGCAGCTCACCCGCCGCCGCGAGCGCGATCCGCCGCGCCGGATCATGCCCCCGGGCCCGCACGGCCCGTCTTCCGGACGGCACCGGCACGAGCAGCACGGGAGCCCCGCCGCGCCGGGGCCACGCCACCCCGGCCCCCGCCGAACCCGGAACGCCCCGGAGCCCGGCGTAAACGGCCCCCGCCAGCGCCACCCCGAGCGGCCCCGCGAGCGCCAGGGCACCCCGCTCCTTGTGGGCCAGCAGCACCGCCCGGACCTCGTCCGCGTACCGCGCAGCCGCGTACACCCACGGCAGCCCGGACGGCTCCGGAACCGGCCGCACCCGATGCACCGCTCCTGCGCTCAACACCGCACGGCACCGCGCGCACAGCACCGTACGAAGCACCCCGCACCCCCCGCACTCGCCCGGCAGCACCAGGTCGGTGAGGTCCTGCCACCACCCCCGCATGGCCACCACTGTGCCGACCCGAACCCGGCCCCGCCACCCCTGTGGACAACGGCCTGTGGACAACCAACCGCCCCGCCACCTGCGCGTCCCCCACACGAGCGACACCATGAGCACCCCCGGAAACGCCGACGGCCGCCCCGACGAGACCGACCTCGTCAGCAGCGGCCGCCCACGCACACCGGTCACACCGGCCGCCGCAGCGAGAAGGCCTCACCCCGGATAGACCGGCGCCGTCCCTTCCGTCACCTTCTGCCACTGCTCACCCGAGGGCAGGCGGACGATGCCGTCCACCGAGTACGCCACCAGCGGCAGCTGGTCGTCCTCGGCGGCGGTGACCTCCTTGACCCCGGTCAGGGCCGCGGGCGCCGGCACGTCCGGCGTGGAGCCGTCGACCTGGACGTACCGCATCTGCTCCACGCCGCCGTGCTCGCGCCCGACCACCACGAGCCGGCTGTCCCCGGCCCACGACATGGTGGTGACCTCCTCCAACTCGGGCGTCGCGGAGCGCAGTGCGGCCACGCTGACGACCGGCTTCGCGCCCGGCCTCTCGTCCCGTTCGATCAGTCCCACGAGCAGGGTCTTCTTGCCGCCCTTCTCCACGACCAGCGCGATCCGCACTCCGTCGGCGGCCACCTTCACGGACTGGATCCGTCCGCCCAGGTTGGGCATGCGCACCTCCACCGGGTCGCCCTTGCCCTCCTGGAAAAGGACCAGCCGGGGATGGTCGGGATCGCGGTCGGCCACCCACAGGCCGTCGTCCGCGTCCCAGCTGGGAGTCGTCAGCCGGTCCTTCTCGGCACCCCCCTGGCTGCGCAGCACCGGCTCACCCAGCGAACCGCCCGAGACCAGCGATCCCACGTACAGCGACTTGCCGTCGAGGCTGATCCCGGCCGCGGTGTGTTCGTCGCGCGAGACCGCCACCGACCGCAGCGCCGTCTCGCCCTCGCCGAGCGCTCCGGGCGCCGGGTCCGGTTTCGTGCCGCTGTTGCCCGCGGGGATCCGCACGAGCCGGTGCTCGCCGTCCACGAAGTACAGGTAGTCGGGGTGCCGCGCCGAATTCCTGATCGCGGTGGCGTCGGCCTCGCTCTGCGTGAGCGAGCACAGCTCCGACCCGCCGGCCCGCAGCCCCACCTCGTCCACGGCCGGGCTGAGACTGCGCAGCGTGAACAGGATCTGGGCGGCCATCTCATCGCACCGGTTCGCTCCGATGCCCGCGGCCTTGTCGTTGAGCGGCACCGTCAGCCTGTTCCGGTCGTCCGGCGTCAGCGCGTCGGCGTTCTTCGCCAGAGCCGCACCCGTCGGGAAGCTCGACCTGACCACCGGCCCGAGCCACCGCGTGGGTCCCTTGAGGAGGGAGCTCACCACCTGCGTCATGGGCTCCACGCGCCGGCGCACGTAGACGGGGTCGGCGACCGCCGTGGGCTGTGCGTTCGACCCGGTCGCGGAGGTGTTCGAAGCGAAGTAGTACTTGCTGACGGACATGTAGTTGCGCTGGAAGTCCGACTCCCCCATGACGACGCCCTGCGGCAGCGCGTCGATCCGCCACTGCCGCTTGGCGTCCTGCGTCAGGTGCACGCTCCTGCCGTACGCCCCGGTGGCCGGCGCGTACGCCTGCTGCGCGTCGACGGTGGCGACCTTGGTGCCGGTCAGCATGTACGAGATCTCGCCGTTGGTCTCCCCACCGCCGCCCGCCTCGGGCTTGGCGCCCGGCCCGTCGGTCAGCACCGTGGCGGAGGCCTCCGGCCGCCAGGTCTTCGCGGCCTGGCCGGTCAGGTACTGACGAGCGGTCTTGTAATGCGGATCGTCGCTGGTCAGCGCCTCCAGGAAACCCTGCACGATCTCCGAGGGCGGCGCGTCCTCCCCCGGCGGCACGGCGAACACCCGCACCTGCGTCTCCTGGCGCGGAGTGGAGTCCACGCCCCGCAGATCCCCGCTGTCCGGCATCGAGGCACACCCCGCCAGCACCAGGGCGCCACCTGCGGCGAACGCCATCACGCGCGCGGGCCCGTACCGGCCGCGCCCCTCGCGGTCAGCGCCCACGAGATGCCTCCCCTTGCCTGTCCACGTCCCCCCGCTCGGCCTCCCGGCCATGAGGGCCCGCGGAGCCGTCGTCCTCGTCCCGCGCCCCGTTCGGCGCCGGGTCACGCCCCGCCCGGCCGCAGGGCTCCCCGCCCCGCCCGGTCCCCTCGCGCCCGCTCGGGCCCGCACCGGCATCCGACTGCTCCGCCTGGTCCGCCCGCGCCGCTTCGTCCTGCGGTCGCGTGCCCGAGGCAGGCCTGGGCACCACACGCGAACCGTTGCCGGGCAGCGCCGTCGGGTCCGCCGTCGGAGCGACACGCGGGGGTATGGGGTCCCGCTTCGACCCCTGCGGCAGCGGTCCGCTCGCCGGCTGCGCCGGAACGGTCGCCCGCTTCTCGCCGTCCCCGCCGGACGGCAGTCCGGCGTCGTCCAGACCCCGGTTCCGCCGGGAGTCCTTGGGCTCCAGCGGTATCGGGGAGCCCCGCAGCGGCTCGTCGGCCGTCCTCGGCAGCGTCAGCCGGAACTGCGAGCCGCCGCCCGGCTCGCCCCACGCCTGCAGCCAGCCGCCGTGCAGCCGCGCGTCCTCCAGGGCGATGGACAGCCCCAGCCCCGTACCACCCGTGGTCCGCGCGCGTGCCGGGTCGGCCCGCCAGAAGCGGCTGAACACCCGGGTCGCCTCGCCCGGCTTGAGCCCGACCCCGTAGTCCCGCACCGCCACCGCGACCGCACCGCCCGCCGCGGCGAGCTTGACGACGACGTCCTTTCCCTCGCCGTGCTCGACGGCGTTGACGACGAGGTTACGCAGCACGCGCTCCACACGCCGGGCATCGGCCTCGGCGACCACGGGCTGCTGGTCACCCCGGATCCGGATGCGGGTGCCCTTGCGCTCGGCGAGCGGCTCGGCCCCGCTGACCACCCGCCGAACGACGTCCCTGAGGTCGATCGGTTCCGCCTCGAGCGCCGCGGCGCCCGCGTCGAACCGGCTGATCTCCAGCAGGTCCGCCAGCAGCGATTCGAACCGGTCGAGCTGGTCGGCGAGCAGCTCCGCCGAACGCGCGGTGATCGGGTCGAAGTCCGCCCGCGCCTCGTGGATGACGTCCGCGGCCATCCGCACGGTCGTCAGCGGCGTACGCAGCTCGTGCGACACGTCCGACACGAACCGGCGCTGCATCCGCGACAGGTCCTCCAGCTGACTGATCTTCAACTGAAGGTTCTGCGCCATCTTGTTGAAGGCCTCACCGAGCCGCGCGATGTCGTCCTCGCCGGTGACCTTCATACGTTCCTGGAGCCGCCCGGCCGACAGCCGCTCGGCGATCCCGGCCGCCATCCGCACCGGCGTGACGACCTGCCGCACGACGAGCCACGCGATGGCCCCGAGCAGGACGACGACGAACAGCCCGGCCGTCGCCAGCGTGCCCTTGACCAGGCTCAGCGACTTCTCCTCCTGGGTCAGCGGGAAGAGGTAGTACAGCTGGTACGGCTCGCCATTGGGGTCGTTGACCTGTTTGCCGATGACAAGGCCCGGCTGGGAGTCCTGCTTCTTGTTGTTGTAGACGATGCGCGTGTAGCTCTGCGCGGCCGTCATATCGGTGCCGATCCGCTCCCGCAGGTCGGCGGGCACGCTCTTGCTCCAGTTCACTTCGCCCGAGGCACGGGGCCCGCGCCCGCCTGTGCCGTCCGCGGCGGAGGCCGGGAGCGTGACCACCTCGAAGGCGCCCTGACCTCCGCTGGACAGGGACGACACGAGGTCGCTCATCCACTGGATGACGTTCTGCGCGGGCCGGCCGTCCGCCGTGGCGACATCGTCGCCCGTGCCGCTCGCCGCCTCGTCGGCCCGCTGCTTGGCCACCGCGAACCCGCCCGTGGCCTGGCTCTGGGACGCCTTCACCTTGGCGTCCAGCAGCCCGTTGCGCACCTGCCCGATGACGACGAAGCCCAGCAGCAGCACCACACCCAGCGACATCAGCAGGGTCGTGACGACGACCTTGAGCTGGATGTTGCGCCGCCACAGCCGCATGACGGGCAGCAGCGGCCGGCGCACCCACCGCATGAACAGGCGGATGACCGGGCTGCCCTGCATCCCGCCCTGGAGCAGCAGCCCGCTCTCCAGGAACCGCCCCCAGCGGGAGCCGGACCTCTTCCGCCCGACAGGCCGCTCCGGGCGGGCCCCGGACCGGCCGGGCGCCGAAGCGGCACTGTCGCCGGACATGTCAGCTCGGCCCTGCCTTGTACCCGACGCCACGGACGGTCACCACGATCTCCGGCTTCTCCGGATCCTTCTCGACCTTGGAGCGCAACCGCTGCACATGGACGTTGACCAGCCGCGTGTCCGCGGCGTGCCGGTAGCCCCAGACCTGCTCCAGCAGCACCTCGCGTGTGAACACCTGCCACGGTTTGCGGGCGAGCGCGACCAGCAGGTCGAACTCCAGCGGCGTCAGCGCGATCGACTGCCCGTCCCGCTTCACGGAGTGCCCCGCCACGTCGATGACCAGGTCACCGATGGCGAGCTGCTCCGGAGCGGGCTCCTCCGACCTCCTGAGCCGGGCCCGGATCCGGGCCACCAGCTCCTTCGGCTTGAACGGCTTCACGATGTAGTCGTCGGCACCCGACTCCAGGCCCACGACCACGTCGACGGTGTCGCTCTTCGCCGTCAGCATCACGATCGGCACACCCGACTCGGCCCTGATCAGACGGCACACCTCGATGCCGTCCCGGCCGGGCAGCATCAGATCGAGCAGCACCAGATCGGGCTTGGCCTCGCGGAACGCGGCCAGCGCCTTGTCACCGTCCGCCACGAACGACGGCTCGAAACCCTCACCACGCAGCACAATGCCGAGCATCTCGGCCAGTGCGGTGTCGTCGTCGACGACAAGGACTCGTCCCTTCATAAACGACATCATCCCATTCTCATAACGGCAGCGAAGGTGGTGGTGAGGCAGGTCACTGACCAGTGACGATAGTCGTACTGAGCCGTAGCTGTCTTCCCCTGTCCGCCGCTGTTGATGTCAGCGGCGGATGTCAGGCAAGTCGGTGGTTGCTGGGCAACAGAACGGCCCGCCGTCCATACGCCGGGCCTGGCATCGCTGCTCAGCAGTGATCAGCCGGCCACCACGGGACATCTTGGGGGGGTAGGAGTCACGCCCGCCAACCAGCTCGGGCCTGCTCGGTGGTCGGGTAGCAGCCGATGATGCGGTCGACGCCGGTCATCTGTGGCACGCGCAGTACGGCAGCCTGGGCGCCGACGATGCTTGTGGCTGTCGACATCGGTCGTCGTTGGGCACCCTCCGACGGCCCGGAGGCGGTCCCTCAGGCCCCGCCGTGTTGCCATTGATTCCACGGCGGGTCGTTGCGCGGCGCCGTGATCAGAGCGGGAGAATTCCTCGCATAACCGGCAGATATGTCGAATCGAGTGAGGGAGGCCCTCTGTGACCTCTGAGGGCAGACGAGCAGCAGAGCCTGTTCATCGAGGCAAGGCCATGATCTGGCTGTCGAAGGTGTTCGAGCTCAACCCTGCGGGGCTCAACTGGCCGCGGGCGGTTGCCTTCCTGGACACCGCGCTTGTGCCCATGTTCGTCTTCTGGGCCATCGGATACGAGGTGTACCTGCTCAGCGCGTTGTTCGGCCTCCTGTTCGCAGCGCTGGCCGACCCGGGAGGCAGCTACGGGTACCGCGCGCTTCACATCGCTGTCTTCGCGCTGATCGGTGCTGGGGTGACGGCGCTGGGGTTCGGCATCGGGTCGGAGGCCTGGGGCTGGCTGGTGCTGGCGTCTTTCCTGGTCACGCTGGCTGCGGGCCTGGCAGCCGTGTTCGGGGTACGTCGATTCGTCAACGCTCTGCTCCTCAATATCTGGTTCATCGTGGCCGTTGCGTTCGAGTTCAGCCTTCACAAAGAGGGCCACATCACCAGCTACACCTGGGGACAGGTGCTCTCCTGGGCCGGCGGTGCGGCCCTGTGGATCGTGGTGACGTTCCTCTGGTGGCTGGTGCGGGGACGTGTGGAGCAGGAGCAGCCCTTCTCGGAGCTCCCGGGCGATACCTCCCGCAGGGAGCTGACGCCGCCACTGATCCTGTTCGCAGTGATCCGCGCCGTGGTCATCGGCGGCACCGTGGCGCTGGCATTCGGGCTGGATCTCTCGTACGGCTCCTGGATCCCGATCGCGGCCATGATCGCGCTGAAGCCGAATCTGGAGCAGGCCGCCATTGTCAGCGCGCAGCGCCTCTCTGGTGCCTTGATCGGTGCCATTGTGGCCGCGCTCCTGCTCTGGGTAGCCGCGAGTGAACAGGGCCTCAAGCTGTTCGCGATCCATCGCGGACTTGAACTGGTGGCGCTCGTCCTCTTCATGCATGGAGCAGGAATCCGCTTTTGGAACTACACCCTCTACACCGCCGCCATCGCCGCAGGGGTCCTCATCCTGGTGGACCTTCCGCAGCCCTCCGACGACTCGGCAGAGGGCTACCGAGTGCTGTGGACCTTGTGCGGTGTGGGCATCAGCCTGCTGGTCATGCTGATGGCGGGGCTACTGGCCAAACGCAAGCGGCACCAGTGACAACAGGTCGGCGGAGCGGCTTTGGACGGGAGCTGCTTTGGGGCGAGTGATCATGGCCCCGTAAGCTTCCGGCGCGTCGGGCAGTCTGTGGACCTGCCCGTTAAAGCACGACGTTGGGGCCATGATCTTAGAGACTCGCCCGCTGTCTAAAGCCGTGGAGCCGACCGCCCCAGCCACAGAGGGTGTCTCCCACTTCATGCCCGCAGCCGTCGAGCGCGCCGCCGGGCGCGGCCAGCCGGGGCGCAGACAGGAGGCAGGCCGCGCCGCAGAGGCGGCGCGCGCCCGCGCCGTGCGCGGGCCTTGATGTCACCGTTGGATGTCACGGCCCCTCTCCCCGCGCATCGGCGCAGGTAAGGGGGCCGTTTCTGTTGATCAGGGTGAGAGCATCCCATTCTCATCCGTGGCGAAGGCAGTGGTGAGGTAGGTCACCGGCCAGTGCCCATAGTCGCAGCAAGCGCTACTGTCTGCCCTCGCCCGCCCGTCGATGATCAGGCCCCGGGCGCCGCGCACCCCGCCCCGGGCCCTGGAGACGGCGCGAGAAGGGTGCCGGAGCCCTTCCCGCCCCGCACACCCTCCGTGACCCCCGCACCGCCCGGCTCAGCCCCCCGCCATCCCGCGGGAGCGCGCACACACCTGGGCGAGTGCCTCAGCCGTCACGGGCGAAACGGCACCCTCCTCCGTGACGATCGCCGTCACCAACTCGGGCGGCGTCACGTCGAACGCCGGGTTGTACGCCTGCGTCCCCAGCGGCGCCACCGGAATGCCCCCGCCCGCCTCCGCACCGACCACCGGCACCTGCGGCGCCGTCACCTCGGTCACCTCGTGCCCGGGACGCTGCTCCACCTCGACGGACGCCCCGTCCGCCGTGTCCAGGTCCACCGTCGTCACCGGCGCCACCACGATGAACGGCACATGGTGGTACCGCGCCAGCACGGCCAGCGGATAGCTCCCGACCTTGTTCGCGACCGAACCGTCCGCCGTGATGCGGTCCGCCCCGATCAGCACCGCGTCCACCTCCCCCGCGGCGAACAGCGACCCCGCCGCGTTGTCGGTGAGCAGCGTGTACGCCATCCCGCTGCGAGCCGCCTCGTACGCCGTCAGACGAGCGCCCTGCAGCAGCGGCCGCGTCTCGTCCACCCACAGCCGCCGCAGCCGCCCCCTCCGGTGCGCCGCGAGCGCCACCGCGAACGCCGTCCCCTCACCGCCCGACACCAGCGAACCGGTGTTGCAGTGGGTGAGGATCCGGTGCCCGCCACCGGGCAGCAGCTCATCCAGCAGCGCCAGCCCGTGCTCGGCCATCCGGCCGCTCGCCTCGGCGTCCTCCCGGTGCAACTGCCGCGCCGCGGCCAGCGCCGCCGCGGCCGCCTGCCGGACGTCAGCGCCCTTGGCCAGCGCCGCCTCGTGCGCCGACTGCGCCCGGCGAACGCCCACAGCCAGGTTCACCGCGGTCGGCCGGGCGGCAGCCAGCGCGGCCGCCGCCTCGTCCACGTCGAAGCCCCGTACGGCAGCGAGCGCGACACCGTACGCCCCCGCGATGCCGAGCAGCGGCGCCCCGCGCACCGCCAGCGAGCGGATCGCCTCCACGAGCGCGGGCGCATCCGTACAGACCAGTTCGACCTCCTCGGCCGGCAGCCTCGTCTGGTCCAGCAGGACCAGAACGGGGCCTTCCGGTGGCTCTTCCCAGCGGATCGCCGGAATCTCGGTCGGCCGCTTGTCATCGCCGCTGTGCGCGTACTGATCAGCCATGCGGTCAGTCTGCCCCCTATCGGGCGGACAATTGAAGGTACGCAGCCCCTACCGCGGCCGGTCACTCCAAGACCACCCCATGGCACGATGGCAGCCAACCTGCCACCGCGACCGCGGACGGGCACCGTGAAGGAGCGACGATGAACGACACTCCGGGCTGGGCCTCGCCCGGATCCGCCCCGTCCGACGGCCAGAAGCCGGACCACTCCGGCCCTACGGAGCCCACCGACCACCCCGGCCCCGCCCAGCCGGCGGACCAGCCGGCCCAGGCCCCGCAGAACCCGGGCCCGCAGTGGTCCAAGGAGCAGCCGCCACCGGCCCAGTGGTCCGCCCCCAGCGGCCCGACCGCCCCCGGCCAGGCTCCCCCTCCTCCGCCCCCCGGCCCGGGCTGGGGCAACCAGCCCCCCGGCGGACACGGCCCCGCGGGCAGTGGCGGATACGGCGCCCCCGGAGCCCACCGCGGCTGGGGAAGCGGCTGGGGCGGCCCGCCTCCCGCCGCCAAGCCCGGCGTCATCCCGCTCCGCCCGCTCGGCGTGGGCGAGATCCTCGACGGCGCGGTCTCCACCATGCGCACCTACTGGCGCACGGTCCTGGGCATCTCGCTCACCGTCGCCGTCCTCACCGAGGTCATCGTCGTCCTCTTCCAGGGCCTGGTCCTCGACGGCACCAGCACCGACGCCCTCAACGACCCCAGCGCCGGCCTCAACGAGCTGAGCCGCGCCATGGGCGACGCCATGCTCAGCTCCACCGTCGTCTTCGTGATCTCCCTGGTCGGCACGGTCATCGCGACCGCCCTGCTCACCACCGTCACCAGCCGCGCCGTGCTCGGCAAGCCGGTGACCATCGGCGAGGCCTGGCGGGACGCCCGCCCTCAGGTCCTCAAGCTCTTCGGTCTCATCTGCGTGTTGCTGCTCATCACCGTCGGGGTCGTGACCGTGGGAGCCGTGCCCGGCCTCCTCCTCACCGTCGCCGGGAGCACCGGCGCAGGCGTCGCCCTCATGGTCCTCGGCATCATCGGCGCCGGCATCGTCGCCTTGTGGCTGGCGATCCGCTTTTCCCTCGCCTCTCCCGCCCTCATGCTGGAGAAGCAGGGCATCAAGAAGGCCATGGGCCGCTCCGCGAAGCTCGTCCAGGGCACCTGGTGGCGGATCTTCGGCATCCAGCTGCTCGCCACGCTCATCGCCAACGTCGTCGCGTCGATCATCGTCATCCCCTTCACCCTGCTCGCCGCGGCCCTCAGCGGCGACGGCCTCACCGGCTGGCTCAACACCGGTGTCGGCGGCCTGGGCTGGACCTTCCTCATCATCAGCGGCATCGGTTCGGTGATCGGCTCCATGATCACGTTCCCGATCACAGCGGGCGTCACCGTGCTCCTCTACATCGACCAGCGCATCCGCCGCGAGGCCCTCGACCTCGAACTGGCCCGCGCCGCCGGTGTCCAGGGCTATGGCCCCACCGCCCCCGGCACCACCCCGGGGAGCTGATGCGGTGAGCCGGGCGGGGGAACTTCTCACCACGGCGCTGCCACGCGCCGGCATACGGACGCTGCTGAGCGCCCACGACAGCACGCTGCTGTCATCGGCCCGCTCCGCGGACGAGCCACCCCTCACCACACCGCGCGACCCCGCGCGCGAGGCGGCCCGGCGCGAACTGTCCAAGCGGATGTACCACGAGAACGACCCCAGCCTCTTCCAGCGCGCCCTCGACGCCTTCTGGGAGTGGCTCGGCAAACTCCTCAGCGCCACCTCGGACGCCACCCCCGGCGGCACACTCGGCCTCCTCGTCATCGCCCTGGCCGTCGTCGCCGTGCTGGCCGCCCTGTGGTGGCGCCTGGGCACCCCACGCCGCCAACCCACCTCGTCCGCCGCCCTGTTCGACGACCGCCCCCGCAGCGCCGCCGACCACCGCGCCGCAGCCGAGGCACACGCCGCCCAGGGCCACTGGAGCAAGGCCGTCCAGGAACGCATGCGGGCCCTCGTCCGCGCCCTCGAGGAACGCGCCCTCCTCGACGTCCGCCCCGGCCGCACCGCCGACGAGGCAGCAGCCGAAGCCGGCCGGGCCCTGCCCGCCCACACCGACCGACTGCGCACCGCCGCCCGCGACTTCGACGACGTCACATACGGCGGCCGCTCGGCGACCGAGCAGTCGTACCACCGCATCGCCGAACTCGACCGCGACCTGGAACGCAGCAAGCCCCAACTCGCGACGAGCAGCGCCGCCACGGCCCCCCACACCCACCCGGGAGCCGCCGAATGACCACCGGGGCCACCCTCACCTCCACCTCGGCCTCGCTCACCGCCCGCCAGATGTGGACCCGCACACGCGGCATCGCCCTCGCCCTCGTGGTGCTCCTCGCCGGAGCGATCGCCATCGCCGTCATCCGCTCCGACGCCCGCCACGGCGAACTCGACCCGCGCTCCGCCGATCGCTACGGCAGCCGCGCCGTCGCCGAACTCCTCGCCGACCGGGGCGTGGACACCCGCGTGGTCACCACTCTCGACGAAGCAGCCACCGCTGCCGGCCCGGACACCACTCTTCTCGTCGCCACCCCCGACCTGCTGACCCCCCGTCAACAGACCCGGCTCCACCACGCGTTCGCCGGGTCCCACGGCCGCACAATCCTGGTCGCCTCCGGCAGCG
Organism: Streptomyces sp. NRRL B-1140; assembly: GCF_001280065.1. Lineage (GTDB taxonomy): Bacteria > Actinomycetota > Actinomycetes > Streptomycetales > Streptomycetaceae > Streptomyces. The sequence continues at coordinate 3,236 of NZ_LGEA01000090.1, read as the reverse complement.
CCTCCATCGAACGGCTCGCCCCCGGCGTCACCGCCGACCCCGCCACCAGCCTCGACTCGACGCTCGCCCCCGACTGCGCCCTGCCCGCCGCCCGGCGCGCCGGCACCGCCGACACGGGCGGCGTCCGCTACTCCACCACCCACCTCGGCGCCGACGCGTGCTACCCCAGCGAACGCCTGACCACCCTGCTGCGCATCCCGGACCGGCGCGGGGACGGCGACACCATCGCCCTCGGTGCGCCCGACATCCTCCTCAACGACCGCCTCGACGAACACGGCAACGCCTCCCTCGCCCTCCAACTCCTCGGCTCCCGCCCCCATCTGGTCTGGTACCTCCCCTCGCTCTCCGACGCGTCGGCCACCGGCCCGGACGACGAACGCAGCTTCTTCGACCTGCTCCCCTCGGGCTGGCTCTGGGGCACGCTGCAGCTCTTCATCGCCGCAGCCCTGGCCGCCCTCTGGCGGGCACGCCGGCTCGGCCCCCTCGTGCCCGAGAAACTCCCCGTCGCGATCCGCGCCTCTGAAACCGCCGAAGGCCGCGCCCGCCTCTACCGCAAGACCGACGCCCGCGACCGCGCGGCCGACGCTCTGCGCTCCACCACCCGCACCCGCCTCGCCCCCCTCACCGGCGTCCCCGTCACCCAGGCGCACACGCCCGAGGCCCTGCTCCCCGCCCTGTCCGCCCACCTCCACGGCAACGGCCAGGACCTGCACGCCCTCCTCTTCGGACCACCGCCCAGCGACGACGCAGCACTCATCGCACTCGCCGACCGACTCGACGCCCTCGAAAGAGAGGTACGCCGTCCATGATGGACCCGACCACTGACAACGCCGGGCAGAGCGGGGACCCGGGCACCGCCCGCGACGCTCTGGAGGCCCTGCGCGCCGAGATCGCCAAGGCCGTGGTCGGCCAGGACCCCGCCGTCACCGGTCTCGTCGTCGCCCTGCTCTGCCGCGGCCACGTCCTCCTCGAAGGCGTCCCCGGCGTGGCCAAGACCCTCCTGGTCCGCGCCCTCGCCTCCGCCCTGGAACTCGACACCAAGCGCGTCCAGTTCACCCCCGACCTGATGCCCAGCGACGTCACCGGCTCCCTGGTCTACGACACCCGCAGCGCCGAGTTCTCCTTCCAGCCCGGCCCGGTCTTCACCAACCTCCTGCTCGCCGACGAGATCAACCGCACGCCCCCCAAGACCCAGTCGTCCCTCCTGGAAGCCATGGAGGAACGCCAGGTCACCGTCGACGGCACCCCCCGCCTCCTCCCCGACCCGTTCCTGGTCGCAGCGACCCAGAACCCGGTCGAGTACGAGGGCACCTACCCCCTCCCGGAAGCCCAGCTGGACCGCTTCCTCCTCAAACTGACCATCCCCCTCCCCTCCCGCCAGGACGAGATCGACGTCCTCACCCGCCACGCCGAGGGCTTCAACCCGCGCGACCTCCACGCCGCCGGCGTACGCCCCGTAGCGGGCCCGGCCGACCTGGAAGCGGCCCGCGCCGCGGTCGCGAAGACGACCGTCTCCCCCGAGATCACCGCCTACGTCGTCGACATCTGCCGCGCCACCCGCGAGTCGCCGTCCCTCACTCTCGGCGTCTCCCCCCGAGGCGCCACGGCCCTGCTGGCCACCGCCCGAGCCTGGGCCTGGCTGACCGGCCGCGACTACGTCATCCCCGACGACGTGAAGGCACTCGCCCTCCCCACCCTTCGGCACCGCGTCCAACTGCGCCCGGAGGCCGAGATGGAAGGCGTGACGGCCGACTCCGTGATCAACGCGATCCTCGCCCACGTCCCCGTCCCTCGCTGATGGCACTCACCGGACGCGCCGCCCTCCTCGCGGCCCTGGGCTCCCTCCCCGTCGGCATCTGGGAGCCCAGCTGGACGGGCATCCTGGCGGTCAACGCTCCTCTGGCCGTGGCCTGCGCCTGCGACTTCGCACTCGCCGCCCCCGTACGCCGGCTGGGCCTGACCCGCTCCGGCGACACCTCCGTACGCCTCGGCGACACGGCGGACGTGACCCTCACCGTTACCAACCCGTCCCGCCGCCCCCTGCGCGCCCGGCTCCGTGACGCCTGGCCCCCCAGCAGCTGGCAGACAGGCACGGAGACAACGGCCTCCCGCCACCGCCTCACGGTCCCCCCGGGCGAACGTCGCCGTGTGACCACCCGCCTGAGCCCCACCCGCCGAGGCGACCGTCAAGCCGACCGCGTCACCATCCGCTCCTACGGCCCCCTCGGTCTCTTCTCCCGTCAGGGGACCCACAAGGCCCCTTGGACGGTACGCGTCCTCCCCCCGTTCACCAGCCGCAAGCACCTGCCCTCCAAGCTGGCCCGCCTCCGCGAACTGGACGGCCGCACCAGCGTCCTCACCCGCGGCGAAGGCACCGAGTTCGACAGCCTCCGCGAGTACGTCCCGGGCGACGACACCCGTTCCATCGACTGGCGTGCCACCGCCCGCCAGACCACCGTCGCCGTACGCACCTGGCGTCCCGAGCGCGACCGCCACATCCTGCTGGTCCTGGACACCGGCCGTACCTCGGCCGGCCGGGTGGGCGACGCCCCCCGCCTCGACGCCTCGATGGACGCGGCCCTTCTCCTTGCAGCCCTCGCCTCCCGCGCCGGCGACCGCGTGGACCTCCTCGCCTACGACCGGAAGGTCCGCGCGCTCGTCCAGGGCCGTAGCGCAGGCGATGTCCTTCCCGCTCTGGTCAACGCGATGGCCACACTCGAGCCCGAACTCGTCGAAACGGATGCCCGAGGCCTGACGGCGACCGCCCTGCGCACGTCCCCCCGCCGCTCCCTGGTCGTCCTCCTCACGACCCTGGACGCAGCCCCCGTCGAAGAGGGCCTGCTGCCGGTTCTCTCACAGCTCACCCAGCGCCACACGGTCCTGCTGGCCTCGGTGGCGGACCCGCACATCGGCGAAATGGTCAAGGCCCGCAGAAATGTGGACGCCGTATACGAGTCCGCGGCGGCCGCCCAGGCCCAGTCGGAGCGTCACCGCACCGCAGAGCAGCTCCGCCGCCACGGTGTCACGGTCGTCGACGCCGCACCGGACGACCTGGCGCCGGCACTGGCGGACGCATACTTGGCCTTGAAGGCATCCGGACGCCTATAACGGACAGCGAGCCCCCGGAAGGGGGCCCTGAAACGCAGAAAACCCCCGCATCCGAAGATGCGGGGGTTTTCCCAAAAATTGTTCGGCGGCGTCCTACTCTCCCACAGGGTCCCCCCTGCAGTACCATC
>NZ_LGEA01000089.1 GCF_001280065.1 Streptomyces sp. NRRL B-1140 | reverse complement strand
GGGTGGGGGTGCGCGTCTTCGCGTGGCGGCGGGTGGGGGTGCGCGTCTTCGCGTGGCGCCGGGTGTGGGTCGGGGCCGCGCCGGGGGGTGTCCGTCCTCGGAACGTCGCGATGGGGTTGCGTGCCGACTGACTGTCCGTTGACGCGACAACCGCTGCGGGCGGACACCCCCCGACACGACCCCTTCTCGCCGTACGCGGGTGCGGGCGCGTCTCCGCTCAGCCTGCGGGCAGTCGTGCCTCCCCCAGTGCCTTAAGGGCCTGGGAGGTGCCCCCAGGGCGGCACGGGTGGGCGTGGGGGTCCCCCCTGCTCGAGCGAAGCCGAGAGCTTGGGGGAGGCACCCCGCTCCGCCGAGTTGCGCACCCACCCGGCCCCGGCGAAGGCGCCGAGCGGCGGCTCACATGCGCGACACGTTGCGCTCGTACACCAGGCGCAGCCCGATCAGCGTCAGCCAGGGTTCGTGCTCGTCGATCACCGACGACTCGCCCAGCACCATCGGGGCCAGCCCGCCCGTCGCGATGACCGTGACGTCGTCGGGGTCGTCCGCCAGCTCGCGGGCCATGCGGTTGACCACGCCGTCGACCTGGCCGGCGAAACCGTAGATGATGCCCGACTGCATGGCCTCGACCGTGTTCTTGCCGATGACGCTGCGCGGCCGGGCCACTTCGATCTTGCGGAGCTGGGCGCCGCGGACGCCGAGGGCCTCGACGGAGATCTCGATGCCGGGGGCGATGACCCCGCCGACGTACTCGCCCCGTGCGCTGACCGCGTCGAACGTCGTCGCGGTGCCGAAGTCGACGACGACCGCCGGACCGCCGTAGAGCTCGACCGCGGCGACCGCGTTGATGATGCGGTCCGCGCCGACCTCCTTGGGGTTGTCGGTCAGGATCGGGACGCCCGTCTTGACGCCCGGTTCGACGAGGACCGCCGGGACGTCGCCGTAGTAGCGGCGGGTCACCTCGCGGAGCTCGTGCAGGACCGAGGGGACGGTGGCGCAGATGGCGATGCCGTCGATGCCGTCGCCCAGCTCGTCGCCGAGGAGCGGGTGCATGCCCATCAGGCCCTGGAGGAGGACCGCCAGTTCGTCGGCCGTGCGGCGCGCGTCCGTGGAGATGCGCCAGTGTTCGACGATCTCGTCGCCGTCGAACAGGCCGAGCACGGTGTGGGTGTTTCCCACGTCGATCGTCAGCAGCATGGCCCGTACCGCCCCTACTCCGCCGGCCGCAGGTCCAGGCCGATGTCCAGGATCGGCGAGGAGTGGGTGAGGGCTCCGACGGCGAGGTAGTCGACGCCGGTGTCCGCGTACGCCTTGGCGTTGCCGAGGGTGAGGCGGCCGGAGGCCTCCAGGGCGGCGCGGCCCTGGACGATGGCCACCGCCTCCTCGCACTCGCCCGGCGTGAAGTTGTCCAGGAGGATCAGGTCCGCTCCGGCGTCCAGGACCTCGCGGAGCTGGTCCAGGGTGTCGACCTCGACCTCGATGGGCACGTCCGGGAAGCGTTCGCGGACCGCCTGGAAGGCCTGGGCGACACCGCCCGCCGCGACCACGTGGTTGTCCTTGACCAGGGCCGCGTCCGAGAGGGACATGCGGTGGTTGACGCCGCCGCCGCAGCGCACCGCGTACTTCTCCAGGCTGCGCAGGCCGGGTGTCGTCTTGCGGGTGTCGCGGACCTTCGCCTTGGTCCCGTCGAGCGCGTCCGCCCACGCGCGCGTGGCCGTCGCGACGCCCGACAGGCGGCACAGGATGTTCAGCGCGCTGCGCTCGGCCGTGAGGAGGTCGCGGGTGCGGGTGGTGACGGAGAGGAGCTTCTGGCCCGCTTCGACGCGGTCGCCGTCCTCGGCGTGGCGCTCGATCTCGAGCTCCTCCTCGCAGACGACCGAGATGACCGCCTCGGCGACGCGCAGACCGGACACGGTGCCCGCCTCGCGTGCGGTGAAGTCGGCCGTGGCCACCGCGTCCTCGGGGATGGTCGCCACCGTCGTCACGTCCACGCCGTGGGCCAGGTCCTCCTGGAGGGCCACGTTGGCGATGTCCTCGACCTCGACGGGGTCGAGACCGGAGTCGGCCAGGAGCTGGGCGAGTGCGGGGTCCAGGCCGCACTCCAGGTATGTCTCGTCGTCCGCGCCGCAGGCGCAGCCGTCTCCGCAGCCTCCGGAGGAGGCGAGGGGAAGGTCGGGGGTGCTCACGTCGGTCACTGCTCCTGGGGGGCCTGGGTGGGGACGGTCGGGGGAAAGTCTGTGGTGTCCGTGGTGCGCACGGCCAGCGTGCGGTCCGGATTCAAGGTCACGACGATGTGGCGCCGCCAGGCGTCGTCGTCGCGCTCGGGGCGGTCCTCGCGCCAGTGGCAGCCCCGGGTCTCCTCGCGCAGCAGGGCGGCGGCGACCAGGACGCGGGCCACGCACAGCAGGTTGGTGGCCTCCCAGGTGTCGACGCCGGCCTCGGCCGTCCTGCCGTTCTCGGCGAGGGCCTCCCTGGCGTCGGTGTGCAGCCGCTGGAGCTGGTCGGCGGCCTTGGCGAGGGAGCCGGCCGAGCGCAGCACGCCCGCCCCGCCCGTCATGATCCGCTGGATCGCGAAACGGGCCTGAGCGGTTTGCAGGGGGTGCTCGGGGGTCTCCGGGTGCGGGACCGGCTGGGGCACGCGCGCGTGCAGGCCGTTCACCGCGATGTCGGCCGCGATGCGCTCGGCGTAGACGAGGCCTTCGAGCAGGGAGTTGGACGCCAGGCGGTTGGCTCCGTGCACGCCGGTGCAGGCGACCTCGCCGCACGCGTAGAGGCCCGGGACGGTCGTACGGCCGTGGGAGTCCGTGCGGACGCCGCCGGAGGCGTAGTGGGCGGCCGGGGCGACCGGGATGGGGGCGGTGACCGGGTCGATGCCGTGGGCGCGGCAGGCGGCCAGGATCGTCGGGAAACGGTGCTCCCACATCTCCGCGCCGAAGTGCCGGCCGTCGAGGTACATGTGCTCGGCGTCCTGCTCCAGCATGCGGCGCAGGATGCCCTTGGCGACGATGTCCCGGGGGGCGAGTTCGGCGAGTTCGTGCTGTCCGGCCATGAAGCGCACGCCGTCGGCGTCGACCAGGTGGGCGCCCTCGCCGCGCACGGCCTCGGAGACCAGGGGCTGCTGGCCCTCCGCGTCCGCGCCCAGGAACAGCACGGTGGGGTGGAACTGGACGAACTCCAGGTCGCTGACCTCCGCGCCGGCCCGCAGCGCGAGCGCCACGCCGTCGCCCGTCGACACCGACGGGTTGGTCGTCGCGGAGAAGACCTGGCCCATGCCGCCGGTCGCGAGGACCACGGCGGGGGCGTGGACGGCCCCGACGCCGTCGTGCGCGCCCTCCCCCATGACGTGCAGGGTCACGCCGGCGGTGCGGCCCTCGGCATCGGTGAGGAGGTCGAGGACGAGCGCGTTCTCGATGGTGCGCATGCCCCGCGCGCGTACGGCCTCGACCAGGGCGCGGGAGATCTCGGCGCCGGTGGCGTCACCGCCCGCGTGGGCGATGCGGCGGCGGTGGTGGCCACCCTCGCGGGTCAGTTCGAGGTCGCCCTCGGAGGACTCGTCGAACCGGGCGCCGGTCTCGATGAGACGGCGTACGGCGTCGGGACCCTCGGTGACCAGGAGCCGGACCGCGTCCTCGTCGCAGAGGCCGGCACCCGCGACCAGGGTGTCGTCGAGGTGCTGTTCGGGGGTGTCGCCCTCGCCGAGCGCCGCGGCGATGCCGCCCTGGGCCCAGCGGGTGGAGCCGTCGTCGAGGCGGGCCTTGGTGACGACGACCGTCCGCAGGCCGGCGGCCTCGCAGCGCAGGGCGGCGGTCAGTCCGGCGACGCCGGAGCCGACGACGACCACGTCCGCGGCGATGGACCACCCGGGGGCGGGCGCGTGCAGTCGTATGCCTGTGGTGGTCACGAGGCGGCTCCGAAACTGGTGAAGGTGAGCGGGACGTTGTCGATCAGCCGGGTCGCCCCGACGCGGGCGGCGACGGCGAGGACCGCGTCGCCGGTGAAGTCGTCCCCGATCTCGGTGAAGTCGGTCGGGTCCACCAGGGCGAGGTAGTCCAGCGCGAGCGGTGGTTCGAGGCGGGCGGCCTCGTCCAGGACCTGGCGGGCGGCGGCGCGGACGGCCGCCGGGCCGCCGGGGACGGCCGTCGCCACGGCGTGCGCGTCGGCCGCCGCGCGGGACTCCCCTATGGCGCTGAGCGCCTCGGCACGCGCACGCGTGGCGGGCACCTCCCGGGCCCGGGCCCGCAGTGCCTCCTGTGCGGCATGCCGGTCCTGGCCCGCGAACAGGGCACCGGACAGGGCGAGGGCGGTGCGCCGCTCGGCGGCCGACAGGTAGCGGTTGCGGCTGGACAGGGCCAGGCCGTCCTCCTCGCGGACGGTGGGCACCCCGACGATCTCCACGCCAAAGTTCAGGTCCCGCACCATGCGGCGGATCAGGGCGAGCTGCTGGGCGTCCTTCTGCCCGTACAGGGCCACGTCGGGGCGCGTGAGGTGCAGCAGCTTGGCGACGACGGTGAGCATGCCGTCGAAATGGCCGGGGCGGGAGGAGCCCTCCAGGCGCTCGCCCATGGGGCCCGCGGTGATGCGGACCTGGGGCTCGCCGCCCGGGTAGACCTCGTCCACGGCGGGTGCGAACACGACGTCCGCGCCCGACCGGCCGGCGAGCTCGACGTCGGCGTCCAGGGTGCGCGGGTAGCGGTCGAGGTCCTCGCCCTGCCCGAACTGGAGCGGGTTGACGAAGACGGTGACGACGACCTCGCCGTCCGGCCCGGCGATGGTGCGCGCGGTGCGGATCAGCGTGGCGTGGCCCTCGTGCAGCGCGCCCATGGTCATCACCACGGCGCGGCGGCCCGCACGCGCGCGTGCGTGCAGGTCGGCGGCGGTGCTGAGCAGGGTCGTGGTCATCGGGCGTCCCCTTCGGTGCCGTCGGTGCCATCGGTCCCATCGGTCCCGTCGGCGAGTACCCCGAGGAGATCTTCGGCCAGTTCCGGCTTCAGCAGGCCGTGGGCCAGGGCCCGGTCGGCGGTCGCACGGGCCATCGCCAGGTACCCGGCGACGGCCTGGGGGGCGTGTCGGCGCAACTCGGTGACGTGGGCGGCGACCGTGCCCGCGTCGCCGCGCGCGACCGGGCCGGTGAGGGCCGCGTCGCCGGAGCGCAGGGCGTTGTCCAGGGCCGCGCCGAGCAGCGGGCCGAGCATCCGGTCGGGGGCCGAGACACCGGCCGCGCTCAGCAGCTCCATGGCCTGGGCGACCAGCGTGACCAGGTGATTGGCGCCCAGGGCGAGCGCCGCGTGGTAGAGCGGACGGTTCTCCTCGGCGATCCACTCCGGCTCGCCGCCCATCTCGATGACCAGGGCCTCGGCGGCCAGGCGCAGTTCCTCGGGGGCGGTGACGCCGAAGGAGCAGCCCGCCAGCCGCTGGACGTCCACGGGCGTGCCCGTGAAGGTCATCGCGGGGTGCAGGGCGAGCGGCAGGGCGCCCGCGCGCAGGGCGGGGTCCAGGACTCGCGCCCCGTACCGCCCGGAGGTGTGCACCAGGAGCTGCCCCGGCCGGACGGATCCGGTGTCGGCGAGGCCGGTGACGAGGTCGGGCAGGGCGTCGTCGGGGACGGTCAGCAGCACCAGCTCCGCCCGCTTCAGCACCTCGGCGGGCGGCATCACCGGCACGTCGGGCAGCAGGTGCGCGGCGCGGCGCCGGGAGGCGTCCGAGACGGCGGAGACGGCGACCGGGCGGTGCCCGGCGAGCTGCAGGGACGCCGCGAGCGCGGGCCCCACTCGGCCGGCGCCGACGACGCCGACGGTGAGCCGCGCGGGGCGGTCCTTGGGGTCTGGCTGTGGGGTTGTGTTCACTCGACGGCGGCCTTCCCGTTCCAGTCCGCTCCGGGTACCGGACGATTTCTCGTCATGTTAACGCGATCGGTTCGGGGGACGGTCCGGTCGTCCACAGGCTGTGCATGGCGCGTGCGGCACTCCCGTCTCGGCGTCCGGAAATGCAGGTGCCCCGCCGCACGCCCGCGGGGCAGGATCCGGGGCATGACCGATACGGCGGAACACGACCACCCGGTGACGGACGAGGACCCGGTCGCACGTCTGCGGGAGCGGCGGCTGGCCGCCCATCGCGGGGCCCGGCGCGTGTTCGCGCGCTTCGGCTTCCACCGGAGTCTCCGGGAGCGCCTGGCGCTGCTGGAGGAGGCGGCGGCCGTCCACGACCTCGACGAGCTGTCCGACGTGTACGGCGACGGTGTCGTCGAGGCGCTGGAGACGAAGGTCGCCGGGCTGCTCGGCACCGAGGGCGCCGCGTTCTTCCCGACGGGCACGATGGCCCAGCAGGTGGCCCTGCGCTGCTGGGCGGGCCGCACCGGGAACCCGACCGTCGCCCTGCACGCGCTCAGCCATCCCGAGGTGCACGAGCGGAACGCCTTCAGCGAGGTCGGCCGGCTGCGCCCGGTGCGGCTGACGAGCGAACCGCGGCTTCCGACCGCCGCCGAGGTGCGCGACTTCGAGGAGCCCTTCGGGGCGCTGATGGTCGAACTGCCCCTCAGGGACGCCGGTTTCGTCCTGCCCGCCTGGGAGGAACTCACCGCGGTCGTCGAGGCGGCGCGGGAACGGGACGCGGTGGTGCACTTCGACGGGGCACGCCTGTGGGAGTCCACCGTCCACTTCGGCCGCCCGCTGGAGGAGATCGCGGCCCTGGCCGACAGCGTCTACGTGTCGTTCTACAAGTCCCTGGAGGCCTTCGGCGGCGCGGCACTCGCGGGCCCGAAGGAGCTCGTCGAGGAGGCGAAGACCTGGCGGCACCGGTACGGCGGGATGGTCTTCCAGCAGTTCCCCACCGTGCTGTCGGCGCTGATCGGGCTGGAGCGGCAACTGCCCCGGCTGCCGGAGTACGTGGCCCACGCGCGCGTGGTGGCCGCCGCGATGCGCGAGGCGTTCGCGGCGGCCGGGGTGCCGTGGGCGCGTGTGCACCCGGAGGTTCCGCACACGCATGACTTCCAGGTGTGGTTGCCGTACGAGCCGGAGGTCCTAGGGGAGGCGGCGGTCCGCGTGGCCGAGGAGACGGGGGTCGTCCTGTTCGGCAACGGCTGGGACCGGGGCGGTCCCGGGCTGGCGCTCACGGAGGTGCACGTGCGGGCCGACGGGCTGCAGTGGAGTGCCGAGGACGTGAAGGCGGCGGTGGCGGAGTTCGTGGCCCGGCTGCCGGAGCAGGTCAGGTAGGGCGCCGCCACCGCCTCAGGGCGTCCCGGAGCCGACGGCGGGCCGGGCGGCCCGCGAGGGCGGCACGGACGTTCCGTTCGTCGCGCCACTCCCTCACGACCTGCCATTCGTGGGTGCCCGGCGCGGGCGGGGCGGGCTCGCCGAGGGAGCGGGCGCGGAAGGTGTCGAGGAGATGCTGCTGCGTGATGCTCATGGTGAATCGCCTCTGCGGGACGGGGTGATGGAGGTCCGAAGGCTCCGCGGCTGCCCCGGTGGTCCCACCGTGCTTCCCAACGGGCGGCGGCGTCGCGTCGATTGACGGGGCCCGTCAATCGACGGGGGCGCTGTCGGTGGCCGGGTGCACCATGAGGTCATGAGCGTGCACATCGACATCGAGGGGCTGCGGCCCGAGGCGGTCGCCGTCGTGCCGTCGCCCCTGGCCGAACTCGGCATGGCCCTGCACGCGCTGTCCGAACCGGCACACCACCCGGGCCTGCAGGGCTGGGTCACCGGGGTGACGGCCCGGCTCGACCCGCATCTGGCCGACCGGATGTGCGAGGCGGACTTCCTGTGGCGGACGACGTTCTCGGACCTGTTCCTGCCCTGGGCGGGTCTGCCGGACCGGCGCACGCTCCCGGCCGCGACCCTCACCGAGGAGCTGGACCAGCTCGACAAGCTGTCCGACGAGCAGTTCGTGGACGCGGCGATGGAGTTCACCTGTGGCAGCTGCTACGGCGACCAGGGACGGACGACGCTGTCCGACCCGGAGACCCGCCGCCGGGCGCTGGAACTGGCGGCCGCGCGCGGACCACGTCAACTGCGCTTCGGTGAGCGGCTGCTGGCCGACCCGCCCACGATCCGGGCCTGGCTGCGGCAGTTCCTGCGGGACTGCGAGGAGGCGTTCTTCGCGGAGGCCTGGTCCCGGCTGCGTCACCAGCTCGCGGCCGACGCCCGGCACAAGACGGATCTGCTGCGGCGCAAGGGCCTGGCCGAGGGGCTGGCCGCGGTGTCGCCGGCGATCACGCTCGACCCGGCCGGCACCCTGATCACGGTCGACAAGCTGGGCGACGGCCGTACGTCCACGGGCGACGGCGGCCTGCTACTCGTCCCGACGAGTCTCGGCTGGCCGCATCTGATGGTCCTGCACCGGTACGGCTGGCAGCCGGTGCTGCACTACCCGGTGGGCTCCCCGGAGCTCGCCGCACCGCAGGCGCTCGAACAGCTGGCCCTGCGGATGACCGCTCTGTCCCATCAGGTGCGGATGCGCATGTGCCGCCATCTGGCCCGCAGCGCGCACACCACCAGCGAGCTGGCACAGGTGCTCGGCATGACGGCGCCGGAGATATCCCGGCACCTGGCCGTGCTGAAGAAGGCGGGCCTGATCACCACCCGCCGCCGCGGCCGCTACGTGCTGCACCAGCTGGACGTGACGGTGGTGGCCCGGCTCGGCAGCGAGTTCCTGGAAGGGATCCTCAGGTAACCGGCCCGCGCCGACGGGTCGGCGGCCCGCTCCCGACGGGTCCCGTCAGGTCGGCACGGACGGTCAGCCGTGCCCCCCGGCCCGCACCAGCCCGGTCTCGTAGGCCAGCACCACGACCTGCACCCGGTCCCTGAGCCCGAGCTTGGTCAGGATGCGGCCCACGTGCGTCTTCACGGTCGCCTCGGACAGCACCAGCCGCGCCGCGATCTCGCCGTTGGACAGGCCCTGCGCGACCAGCACCATGACCTCGCGCTCGCGGTCGGTGAGCCGCTCCAGCTCCTTGTGCCGGGGCTGCTGGGTGCCCGGCAGCATCGGGGCGAAGCGGTCCAGCAGCCGCCGGGTGGTGGAGGGCGCGACGACCGCGTCCCCGCTGTGCACGGCCCTGATCGCGGTCAGGAGTTCGGCCGGCGGGACGTCCTTGAGCATGAAGCCGGAGGCGCCCGCCTTCAGCCCGGAGAAGGCGTATTCGTCGAGGTCGAAAGTGGTCAGGATGAGCACCTTCGGCGGGTCGGTGTCCGCGCAGATCCGGCGGGTCGTCTCCACTCCGTCGAGCTTCGGCATGCGCACGTCCATCAACACGACGTCGACCTCGGTCGTCCGCAGTTCCTGGAGGGCCTCGACGCCGTCACCCGCCTCGGCCACGACCTCCATGTCCGGCTGGGCGGCGAGCACCATCCGGAACCCGGTGCGCAGCAGCACCTGGTCGTCGACGAGCATCACGCGGATCGTCATCGGGCCTCTTCCATGTCGGGATCGTCCACAGGGGTCGTTTCAGGGCGTTGCAGAGTTACAGGCGTTACAGGTGCCGTCGAGGGGCGTGCGGCGTCAGTGCGCGGGTTTGAGCGGCAGCAGGGCACTGATGCGGAATCCTCCGCCCGGGCGCGGGCCCGCGTCCAGGGTGCCGCCGACCATACCGACCCGCTCGCGCATGCCGATCAGCCCGTGGCCCTGGCCGTCGAGCCCGCCCTCCTCGTACAGCTCGTGCGGGGCACCCTTGCCGTCGTCCTCGACGAGCAGGCCGAGGCCGTCGTCGAAGTAGACCAGGCGCACGCTCGCGCCCGCGTTGGGCCCGCCGTGCTTGCGGGTGTTGGTGAGCGCCTCCTGCACGATGCGGTAGGCGGTGAGCTCCACACCGCTGGGCAGCGGCCGGGGCGTGCCCTCGATCTTGAAGTCGACGGGCAGTCCGTGTCCCCGGCACTGCTCGACCAGGTCCTCGATCTGCTCGACGTCGGGCTGCGGCACGTACTCGCCGGCCTCCTGGTGCTCGCCGGTGCGCAGCACGCCGAGCAGGCGGCGCATCTCGGCGAGGGCCTGGCGGCCGGTGGAGGAGATGGTCTCCAGGGCCTTCTTCGCCTGGTCGGGCGCGGCGTCCAGGACGTAGGCGGCGCCGTCGGCCTGGACGACCATCACCGAGACGTTGTGCGCGACGACGTCGTGCAACTCGCGTGCGATCCGGGCCCGTTCGGCGGCGACGGCGACCTTGGACTGTGCCTCGCGCTCCTTCTCCAGGCGGGCGGCCCGCTCCTCCAGCTGCGCGAAGTAGGCGCGGCGGGTGCGGATGGAGTCGCCGAGCACCCAGGCGAGGGCGAAGGGGACCGTCTGGAGGACCGCCAGGGCGATGTCGCCCGCGACCCCCGTCTGCTCGTTCGACCAGCGCAGCTGCGCCAGGGGGGCCGCGCACAGGCCGGCGACCAGCGCGAAGCGGGAGGCCCACCGGGCCCCTTCCACCGCGACGGTGTAGACGATCACCAGCATGGCGAAGTCGGCGGGCAGGATCGCGACGTCGGTGACCAGTTGCGCCACGCCGACCGCCGCCGCGAGCAGCAGCATCTTCTCCGGCATCCGGCGGCGCAACGCGACCACCAGGCTCAGCAGCACCGTGATCGGGACGACCACGGACCAGGGGCCGATCCGCTCGCCCGCCGCTCCGCCCAGCACCGAAATCCCGAGGAGGACGACGGCCCAGGTGGCGTCGACCCACGTCGGGTGCCTGCGGAGGAAGTCATAGAGGCGCTGCACGTAACCCAGCGTAGGGAAGAGCGATAGGTGCAGGGGTCAACCGGAGGGCCGATCCGCGCCGGGCGCGCGTACTCCGCAAGGTGGAGTTGCGTTCGTTGTGTCCACATAGCCTGGCCCGGTGACGGCAGGAACACGGGACGAGCGGGACGGGCGGCACGAGTGGCAGGAGTGGCGCGGGTGGCGTGCGGCGGCGCAGGACGCTCTGTACGCGCCGGGGGGCTTCTACCGGCGCGCGGAGGGACCGGCCGGGCATTTCCGCACGTCCGTGCATGCGTCGCCGTTGTTCGCGGGGGCCGTGGCCCGGCTGCTGTGCCGGGTCGACGAGGCGCTGGGGCGGCCCGCGGAGCTGGACTTCGTCGACATGGCGGCCGGGCGGGGTGAACTGACGGGCGGGGTGCTCGCCGCGCTCCCCGCCGACGTGGCGGCGCGGACGCGCGCCTACGCCGTGGAGATCGCCGGGCCGCCCGCGGGGCTCGATCACCGGATCGAGTGGCTGGACGCACCCCCGGAGGGGGCGACCGGGCTGCTGTTCGCCAACGAGTGGCTGGACAACGTGCCCGTGGAGGTCGTGGAGGTGGACGCCGAGGGCGTCGCGCGGCTGGTCATGGTCCGGCAGGACGGGACCGAGCGGCTCGGGGAGCCGGTGGACGGGGCGCCGGCGCGGTGGCTGGAGCGGTGGTGGCCGCTGCCCGGAGAGCAGGGGCTGCGCGCCGAGATCGGCCTGCCCCGGGACGAGGCCTGGGCCGGGGCGGTCGGGACGCTGCGGCGGGGGCTCGCCGTGGCCGTGGACTACGCGCACACGGCGGGCGCCCGGCCGCCGTTCGGCACGCTCACCGGATTCCGGGAGGGCCGCGAGACCGCGCCCGTCCCGGACGGCTCCTGCGACATCACGGCCCATGTCGCCCTGGACGCGTGCGCGCTGCCCGGCGGGCGCCTGCTCCCGCAGCGTGAGGCGCTGCGGGCCCTGGACGTGACCGGCGCACGCCCCCCGCTGTCGCTGGCCTCCACCGACCCGGCCGCGTACGTACGCGCCCTCGCGAGCGCCGGTGAGGCCGCCGAGCTCACCGCGGCGGGCGGTCTCGGCGACTTCGGCTGGCTGGTGCAGCCGGTCGGGGTCCCGGGCCCGTTCCCGGGGTGAGCGCTGCCTTTTCGCGAGTGAGCCCTACTTGTCGATGTCCCCGACCACGAAGAACATCGACCCCAGGATCGCCACCATGTCCGCGACCAGCGTCCCCGGCAGCAGCTCCGTCAGCACCTGGATGTTGTTGTACGACGCCGAGCGCAGCTTCAGCCGGTACGGGGTCTTCTCGCCCTTGCTGACGAGGTAGTAGCCGTTGATGCCGAGCGGGTTCTCGGTCCAGGCGTACGTGTGTCCCTCGGGTGCCTTCAGGACCTTCGGGAGCCGCTGGTTGACCGGCCCGGGCGGCAGCTCGGCCAGCCGGTCCAGGCAGGCGTCGGCCAGGTCCAGCGCGTTGTGCGTCTGCTCCAGGAGGCACTCGAAGCGGGCGAGGCAGTCGCCCTCCTGCCGGGTGACCACCTTCAGGGTGTCCTGGAGGTCGCCGTAGGCGAGGTACGGCTCGTCCCGGCGCAGGTCGAAGTCGACGCCCGAGGCCCGCCCGATCGGCCCGCTCACCCCGTAGGCGTGCACGGCCTCGGGCGAGAGGGTGCCCACGCCCCGGGTCCGGCCGCGGAAGATCTCGTTGCCGAGCACCAGGTCGTCGAAGCGGTCCATCCGGGAACGCACGTCGGCGACTGCGGTGCGTGCGCGCGTGGTCCACCCGGCCGGCAGGTCCTCCTTGAGGCCGCCGACGCGGTTGAACATGTAGTGCATCCGCCCGCCGGAGATCTCCTCCATGACGTGCTGGAGCTCCTCGCGCTCCCGGAAGGCGTAGAAGATCGGGGTGATCCCGCCGAGTTCCAGCGGGTACGAGCCGAGGAACATCAGGTGGTTGAGCACCCGGTTCAGCTCGGCGAGCAGCGTGCGCAGCCATACCGCGCGCTCGGGCACCTCCATGCCGAGCATCCGCTCCACGGCGAGGACCACGCCGAGCTCGTTGGAGAACGCCGACAGCCAGTCGTGCCGGTTGGCCAGCATGATGATCTGGCGGTAGTCGCGCGCCTCGAACAGCTTCTCCGCGCCGCGGTGCATGTAGCCGATCACCGGCTCCGCGTGCATGATGCGCTCGCCGTCCAGGACGAGCTTCAGCCGCAGCACGCCATGGGTGGAAGGGTGCTGCGGGCCGATGTTGAGCACCATGTCGGTGCTCTCCGCGGCGCCGCCGATTCCGACCATGGTCTCCGTCGTAGGAGTCATGGACACAGTCTCTCCTACGTACGCTGGCCCCATGGATACGGGGAGTCCGCACGAGGTGGGGCAGGGCGGGACACGGGGCACGGCCGAGCCGGCCGGCGACGAGCCGGTGTGGATCGCGCTGCCGCCCGGGCTGCTGAGGATGCGCCGGCTGCTGCTGGTCGTGTGGCTCGGGCTGATCGCCCTGGCGGCCGGGTTGCTGCCGGGGCTGCTGGCCGGTCCGGCCTGGGGCGCCTTCGCCCTGCCGCCGCTGGCACTGATGGCCTGGGGCTGGGTACTGACCGAGCGCAACTGGCGTTCCTGGCGGTACGCCGAGCGGGCCGACGACCTGCTGATCAGCCGGGGCGTGCTGTGGCGCGAGGAGACGGTCGTGCCGTACGGGCGGATGCAGCTGGTCGAGGTCACGTCCGGGCCCGTCGAGCGGCACTTCGGGCTGGCCAGCGTGCAGCTGCACACGGCCGCCGCGGCCACCGACGCGACCATCCCGGGTCTGGACCCGGCCGAGGCGGAACGGCTGCGCGACCGGCTCACCGAGCTGGGCGAAGCCCGGTCGGCGGGGCTGTGACGGCGCCGGAGGCGGCCGGGGCCTCGGAGACCGCCGGTGCCTCGGGAACCGCCGGTGCCTCGGAGACCGCTGGTGCCTCGGCCACCACTGGTGCCTCGGAGACCGCCGGTGCCTCGGAGACCGCCGCCGAGGTGGTGGAGCGGCGGCTGCACCCCGTCACCCCGCTGCGCCGCGCCTGGGCACCGGTCGCCGTGCTCATCGGCTGGGCCGTGCACGATCCCGACGGCGCGCAGCGCCATCTCACCCGGCTGACCACGACCACGCTGCTGATCGGCCTCGCCGTGCTCGTCCCGGCCGCCGCCCTCTACGGCTTCTGCTCCTGGTGGTTCACGCACTTCGCGGTGACCGGAAGCGAACTGCGCATCCGTACCGGGCTCGTCTTCCGGCGGACCGCGCACATCCGGCTGGAGCGGATCCAGGCCGTCGACGTCACCCAGCCGCTGCTGGCCCGGGTCGCGGGCGTCGCCAAGCTCAAACTCGACGTGATCGGCACCGACAAGAAGGACGAGCTGGCCTTCCTCGGCGCCGGCGAGGCACGGACGCTGCGGGCCGAACTGCTCGCCCGGGCGGCCGGTTTCGCACCCGAGACCGCGCACGAGGTCGGCGAGGCCCCGTCCCGGCAGCTGCTGCGGGTGCCGCCCGGCGTGCTCGCCCTGTCGCTGGTGCTGACGGGTGCCACCTGGATGTCACTGGCCGCGGCCCTCGTCGTCCCGCCGGTGCTGTGGCTGGTCACCCACAGCCTGTGGACGGTCCTCGCGGTCGCGCTGCCGTTGCTGGGCGCGGCGGGTGCGAGCAGCGTGGGGCGGTTCGTCGCCGAGTACGACTGGACGGTGGCCGAGTCGCCCGACGGGCTGCGCATCGACCACGGGTTGCTGGACCGGGCCCACGAGACGGTGCCGCCGGGGCGCGTGCAGACCGTGCGGATCGTGGAGCCGCTGCTGTGGCGGCGGCGCGGCTGGGTGCGGGTGGAGCTGGACGTGGCCGGTTCGTCCAACTCCGTGCTGGTGCCGGTCGCCCCGCGCGAGATCGCCGAGGACGTCGTCGGGCGCGTGCTGCCGGGGGTGAGCGTGCCGGGGCCCGCGGCCCTGTCACCGGCGTCGCGCGGCGCGCGCTGGTGCGTGCCGCTGTGGTGGCGCGGCTACGGACTCGCCGTCACGGACGCGGTGTTCGCGGCCCGGTCCGGGTTGCTGCGACGGAGCCTGGCGCTGGTGCCGCACGCCAAGGTGCAGAGCGTGCGGATGACGCAGGGGCCGTGGGAGCGGGCCCGGGGCGTGGCCGACGTGTGCGTGGACACGGGCGCGAACAACACGGTGCGGGCCAGGCTGCGGGAGGCCGGTGAGGCGCGCGAGCTGCTGGCCGCGCAGGCGGAGCGGTCCCGGACGGGGCGCAGGGAGGCGCGACCCGACCGCTGGATGGCGTGACGCCGAACAGCGAAGGGCCCCCCGGACATGGCCGAGGGGCCCTTCGTCACCACGAACTTCAGGACACCGCGCTGCGCAGTCCCTGTACGTCGATCTGCTCGGTCTCGTCGTGTGCCGTCAGGTCGATGACCTGACCGATGCCGCGCGACTCCTCGTCGGCCGGCTTGTAGCGGGCCTCGGTCTCGGCCTTGTGCAGGGCGAGCGCCTCCTGGCCGACGACATCGGCGAGATCCTCGTTCTGCACGGCCTCCAGAGCCGCCGAGGAGGTACCGGCCTTCGTGCCGAAGAAGTCGAACCCGCCCCCGGCCTGCGGACGCCGCACCGGCGCCTGCGGCGGAACGGCCACGGCGGTCGGCACGGTGTAGTGCCCGGAGAGCCGGCCGGCGGGCTGCTCGGGCCGGGCGGACCGGCCGGGGCGCTCGGACCGGCCGGGGCCGGTGACCTGTTCGGCCCGGGTCGGCTCCTCGGGGCGTGCGGGCTGCGGGAGTTGCCCTGACTCGGTCTCGCCGACGGGCACGGTGGGCCCGTCCTCGCCGGCCGGCACGGTTCCCGCCACCGGCACGGTCGTCTCGGCCGCCGCGCGCTCGTGGCCGTCGGCCGCCTCGGACCTCTCCCGCGCCTCGCCGTCCTGCGCCCGCTCCCGCTGCTCCGACTGGTCCCGCTCCGGCCCCTGCGCGGCCTCCGGGGCGCCGTCCTTGTCCTCGTCCTCCGGCACGCCGTCGCCGTCGCCGTCGCCGCCGCCGTCCGGGTCCGGAACCGTCTCACCGTCGAACCGGGCGAGTGCGGCCGCGGCCCGCCGGAACAGCCGGGAGCCCTCCGGCGAGAACACGGCGGGCACCGCGGGCTGCTCCTCGACACCCGGAGCGGCAGCGGCGGCGGGCGCCTCGTCCGGCTTCGGGGAAGGTGGCACCGCGTCCGACGCCCCGGACGGCAGGGCGACCCGGACCGGAGCCGTCGCCTCTATCTCGAGGACCCGGCGATCCTCCAGGACGCTCGCGCGCTCGGCCTCCGCCGTGGCGTACCGGCGCAGCAGCGCGGCGTGCTCGTTGCGCAGTCCGGCCAGTTCCGTGCGCTTGGCGCGCAGCCGCTGCTCCAGCTTCGCGCGCAGCTCGCGCGACTCCTCGAGGTCGGCCTCCAGTTCGGCGACGCGTTCCTCGAAGCGCCACTCGTCGCTCGCCCGCGCGCGCGTGAGATCGGCGACGCGCTTGCCCGCCTGGGTGTCCCAACGGCGCAGCACGACCGCGCCGATGACCGCCGTCGCCGCGGCGGCCGCGGCCAGACCGCGGAGCACCATCCGCTCCGTGAACACCCAGGGCCCCAGGGCGCAGACGAGGGAGACGCCTGCGATCGCCGACGGGGGGAGCAACCTGTGCAGGGGCGGGGAATGGCGGTGACGTCCACGTGGCATGGCCAGAAACTTACCGCGCGTAGGCGATTCATGGTGACCCACCCCGCAAAAACAAAGCCGTACCGAAACGTTCACACCACTTCAGAACTCGGCAACAACCGGAATCGGTCGCTCACCCCATTCCCAAGATCATTCTCAGGGGCCGATCAGCCGCCCGCTCATCCACTCCAGCGCCGCCGGAATCTCACGCCGCCAGGTGTTGAAGTTGTGCCCGCCGCTTTCGAGGATGATCGACGAGATCCGCGTCCGCCCGGTGCCCTCCACCCGCTCGATGAACCTCAGCGTGTCCTTGTAGTTGGTCTCTCCCTGTTTGCTGGTGCTGACCAGCAGGGAGGTATCGGGAGCGGGCTCGTGCGCGAGGTACCACTGCAGATCCGCGCGATTGCGCAACGTCTTGTCGCCCTGGAAGAGATCGCCTGTCGTGGCGTCGATCGGCGCCTTGTAGTAAGCCGACAGGCCGGCCCCGGCTGCGTAGACGCCGGGATGGTGCAGGGCGATCTTCAAGGCGCAGTAACCCCCCGTGGAGTTGCCGATGATGCCCAGACCGCCCGGCTTTTCGGCCACCCTGTAGTGCGTGCGCAACGCGTCGGGGAGATCCTTCGCGAAGAACGACTCGGTCCGCGGGCCGCCCGGGACGTCGACGCACTCCGTGTCCCGGGGCGGCGCCACGGTGGGCCGCAGCATCACGAGGATCATCGGCTTCGCCCGGCCCGCCCGCGCCAGTTCCAGAGCCGTACGCGGATAGCGGAGCTTTTCCACCAGCGCCGAGGCCGTACCCGGATAACCCGTCAGCACCACGGCGGCGGGAAAGCGCTCGGTGCGATACCGCGGCTGGAAGTACTCCGGCGGCAGATAGACGTACGCGGGTGTGGCGATGTGCGTCGTACGGCCCACGATGTCGACCTGCTGGATCCGGCCGCCGGCCTGCGGCTGCGCACCGCCCGCCCCCGGCACCCGGCGCGAGCCGAGCACCTTCAGCGGACCGCCGCCCGGAGTGTGGTCGACGACCACGCCCTGGTCCTTCTCCTGACCGAACAGGTCCGCCCAGCTCGCGTAGAACCCGAAGGACTGATTGGCTGCCAGGCCCACCGCGGCGAACAGCGCCACCTGGGTGCCCAGCAGCAGGGCGACCCGCCCGCTCACGGCACGCAGACCGCGCCGGGCCAGCCGCGGCCACAGCCAGACCGTGCCGGCGAACAGCAGCACGGCGGACAGCACGGCCAGTGCCAGCACCTCATCGCTCGTCAGACCCATGGGTCGGTCACCTGTCCGCACTCCCCGTCCGGGCCCGCACCCCTCACACCTTCGCAAGGGCTTGTCCCGGACTTTCCTCGGCCTTTGAAACGCCTTTGACGTGGGGAGTGAACCTCTCTCCCCGAGACACCGTCCTAGAGGGCGCAATGTCGCCGGATGCCCCAATCGGCACCGGATCCAAGGTCTCTCGCAGAACTACGGGATGCGATGTCTGTCAGGACAGATGAGGAAATGTCGGGTGGGGTTCCGCGCCGCGGCAGCGGCACGGCCCACCCGGGCCGGATGAGCCGGATACTGAGCGGACCACGCCCCGAGGCCGTCCCCGCCCTCGTCGGCAGAGCCTGCGCCCTGGTGGGCGTCCTGGACATCGCCGCGGGCGTCTTCCCCCGCTTCCGGCACAGCAGGATGCACGCCATCGCCGAGGTACTGCCCGGCGCGCTCGGCCCGTTCGCGGCCGCCCTCTCCCTCAGCACCGGCGTGCTGTTGCTGCTGCTCGCCCACGGCCTCAAGCGCGCCAAGCGCCGGGCCTGGCGGGCCGCGGTGGCGCTGCTGCCCGCCGGTGCCGTCGCCCAGTTCACCTACCGGCACTCGCTCGTGGGCGTCCTGATCTCCCTGCTGCTGCTCGCGCCCCTGCTGCGCCACCGCGACGAGTTCAACGCCCTGCCCGACCCGCGCAGCCGCTGGAAGGCCCTCGCCAACTTCGTGCTCATGAGCGCCGGTTCACTCGCGCTCGGCCTGCTCGTCGTCAGCGTCCACAGCGGACGCATCATCGGCGACCCCAGCCTCGCCGACCGCATCACCCACGTCATCTACGGCCTGTTCGGCTTCGAAGGCCCGGTCGACTACCGCGGCGACACCTCCTGGACCGTCGCCTTCTCCCTCGGCGCCCTCGGCCTGCTCACCGCCGTCACCACCATCTACCTGGCCTTCCGCCCCGAGCACCCGGCCGCACGGCTCACCGAGGAGGACGAGGCCCAGCTGCGCGCCCTGCTGGACAAGCACGGGCGCCGCGACTCCCTCGGCCACTTCGCGCTGCGCCGCGACAAGGCCGTCGTCTTCTCCCCCAGCGGCAAGGCAGCGGTGACCTACCGCGTCGTCTCCGGCGTGATGCTCGCCAGCGGCGACCCGATCGGCGACGTCGAGGCCTGGCCCGGCGCCATCGAACGGTTCATGGACGAGGCCAGGGCCCACTCCTGGACCCCCGCCGTCATGGGCTGCTCCGAGACCGGCGGCGAGGTGTGGACCCGCGAGACCGGGCTCGACGCCCTCGAACTCGGCGACGAGGCGGTGGTGGACGTCGCGGATTTCTCTCTCGCCGGCCGCGCGATGCGCAACGTGCGCCAGATGGTCAAGCGCATCGAGCGCGCCGGTTACGAGACCCGGGTACGACGTGTCCGTGACCTCGGCGAAGCCGAACTGGACCGCATCCGCCGCGCCGCCGACGACTGGCGCGGCACCGACACCGAACGCGGCTTCTCCATGGCCCTCGGCCGCGTCGGCGACCCCGCCGACGGCGACTGCCTCATCGCCACCGCCCACAAACAGGACGACCACCCCGGCCCCTACGGCGACCTGAAGGCGATCCTGCACTTCGTGCCCTGGGGCACCGACGGCGCCTCCCTGGACCTGATGCGCCGCGACCGCTCGGCCGACCCCGGCATGAACGAGCTGCTCATCGTGGCCGCCCTCCAGGCCGCCCCCCGGTTCGGCATCACCCGCGTCTCCCTCAACTTCGCCATGTTCCGCGCGGCGCTGGCCCGCGGCGAGAAGATCGGCGCCGGCCCGGTGCTGCGCGCCTGGCGCGGCCTGCTGGTCTTCCTCTCCCGCTGGTTCCAGATCGAGTCTCTCTACAAGTTCAACGCCAAGTTCCAGCCACGCTGGGAGCCGCGCTTCGTCGTCTACCGCGCCCCCGCCGACCTGCCCCGCATCGGCTTCGCCGCCATGCAGGCCGAAGGCTTCGTCTCCCTCGCCCTGCCCCTGCCCCTGCCGCGCTCCCTGCGCCGCCGGCGCCTGACCACACCCCGCCCCTGCGCCCACGGCACCCCGGCGGAACGGGACGTCCGTGCGGCGTGAGGCCGCCCCACCCGCGGCCCACGCCCGCGGCCCACGCCCGGGCCGCAGCGCCGGACGGCCCCCGCCGGGGCCTACGCTGAACATATGAGCAACCAGAGCGGACGCGGGCGCGTGGCGGGCCTACCGGAACTCGACCGCTGCGCGGTCATGGGGGTCGTGAACGTCACCCCGGACTCCTTCTCCGACGGCGGCCGCTTCTTCGACACCACGGCCGCCGTCAAACGCGGCCTCGGCCTGGTCACCGAGGGCGCCGACCTGGTCGACGTCGGCGGCGAGTCCACCCGCCCCGGCGCCACCCGGGTCGACGAGGACGAGGAGCTGCGGCGCGTCATCCCCGTCGTCCGCGGCCTGGCCTCCGAAGGCGTCACGGTCTCCGTCGACACCATGCGCGCCTCCGTCGCCGAACGGGCCCTCGCATCCGGCGCCGCCCTCGTCAACGACGTCAGCGGCGGCCTCGCCGACCCCCGCATGATCCCGGCCGTCGCCGACGCCGGCGCCCCCTTCGTCGTCATGCACTGGCGCGGCTTCCTCCAGGGCGGCAACGTCAGGGGCGAGTACACCGACGTCGTCACCGAGGTCGTCGACGAACTGCACACACGCGTCGAGGCCGTCCTGGCCGGCGGCATCGCCCCCGACCGCGTCATCGTCGACCCCGGCCTCGGCTTCTCCAAGGACGCCGAGCACGACCTCGCCCTCCTCGCGGGCCTCGACCGGGTCCTCGCCCTCGGCCACCCGCTGCTCGTCGCCGCCTCCCGCAAACGCTTCCTCGGCCGGGTCCTCGCCGGCCCCGACGGCCCCCCGCCGCCCGCACGCGAACGCGACGCGGCCACCGCCGCCGTCTCCGCGCTCGCGGCACACGCCGGAGCATGGGCGGTCCGCGTCCACGAGGTGCGCGCCACCGCGGACGCCGTACGGGTCGCCCGCGCCGTCGAAGGAGCACGCACCGGCGCAGAAGGAACCCGGTGAGCGCCCCGCACACCGACGTCGAACAGGTCGAGGCCGCCAACACCGCCTTCTACGAGGCACTGGAACAGGGCGACTTCGAGGAACTGGCGTCGCTCTGGCTGACCCCCGCCGACCTGGGCGTCGACGAGTCGTACCACGACCCGGCCGACACCGGGGTGGTCTCCTGCGTCCACCCCGGCTGGCCCGTCCTCACCGGCCGCGGCGAAGTCCTCCGGTCGTACGCGCTGATCATGGCGAACACCGACTACATCCAGTTCTTCCTGACCGACGTGCACGTCTCGGTCACCGGCGACACCGCCCTGGTGACCTGCACGGAGAACATCCTCAGCGGCGGCCCCGCACCCGAGGGCGCCGGCGAGGAGCTCGGCCCCCTCGTCGGACAGCTCGTGGTCGCCACCAACGTGTTCCGGCGCACGCCCCAGGGGTGGAAGATCTGGTCGCACCACGCTTCCCCCGTCCTGGCGGAAACAGACGAGGACGAGCAGGACGACACCCCCACCTGAGTGGGTACGCGCCAGGAAGTGGTTGGAATCACGGACGCCCGGGTAGGGGCGGCTACCAGCCTGTGCACCGGCGCCTTCCCCAGGGGAAACGCCGGATGAACCCTGCCGGACCCGGCGCCGGCCCAGGCCCCCGTGGCCCGGGCCCGCCCGTGCGCGCAGGTAGATTCGACCGAGGCCGGTGTGCCGACCGCACACGGCACCCACCGGCCCTGACCGACGATTGCAGGAGTGATTCGCGTGGATCGTGTCGCGCTGCGCGGCCTGAAGGCCCGCGGGCACCACGGCGTGTTCCCCGAGGAACGCGCGGAGGGCCAGACCTTCATCGTGGACCTCGTCCTCGGCCTGGACACCCGACCGGCCGCGGCCGACGACGACCTGGCGAAGACCGTGCACTACGGCATCGTGGCGGAGGAGGTCGTGGCCGTCGTCCAGGGCGAGCCCGTCGACCTCATCGAGACACTCGCCGAGCGCATCGCCCAGGCCTGTCTGAAGCACGAGGGAGTACAGGAGGTCGAGGTCTGCGTCCACAAGCCGAACGCCCCGATCACCGTCCCCTTCGACGACGTGACCGTCACCATCACCCGGAGCCGAGCATGACCGCGCCCTTCATCAAGGGTCCGACCGACCCGACCGTACAGCCGGTGCCCGCCTCCGTCGTCGAGAAGGTCGACGCCGCCGACACGACCCTGTCCAACCCCAAACGGGCCGTGGTCGCCCTCGGCTCCAACCTCGGCAACCGCCTGGAGACCCTCCAGGGAGCCGTCGACGCCCTGGAGGACACCCCCGGCGTCCGCGTCAAGGGCGTCTCCCCCGTCTACGAGACCGAGCCCTGGGGCGTCGACCCCGGCAGCCAGCCCGCCTACTTCAACGCCGTCGTGGTCCTCAAGACCACCCTCCCGCCGTCCTCGCTCCTGGAGCGCGCACACGCGGTCGAGGAGGCCTTCCACCGCGTCCGGGACGAGCACTGGGGCCCCCGCACCCTCGACGTCGACATCGTCTCCTACGCCGACGTCGTCTCCGACGACCCGCACCTCACCCTCCCCCACCCGCGCGCCCACGAACGCGCCTTCGTCCTGGCCCCCTGGCACGACCTGGACCCCGAGGCGCAGCTGCCCGGCCGCGGTCCCGTCGCCGGTTTCCTCGACGCCGTCACCCGGGCCGGGGTGGCGCCCCGCCCCGACCTGGAACTCCGGCTGCCCGAGTAGCCGTTAAGGTCAAGACGGCCGCGAACCGGGCCGGAAGCCGGGGGAACGAAGGGACACCGTGAGAGAGCTGCGTATCCGGGTGCTGGCCGGCGTCTTCGTCGTGGCCGGAGTCCTGTCCTGGGCGGGAGCCCGCCTGTGGAACTCGGTCGGCACACTCCCGAGCGTCCCGCTGGCCGCCCCCATCGTCCTCGCCGTGATCGCCGTGATCCTGCTGGCCACGGCGCTCTCCATCCGCGCCCGTCTCAAGGCCCAGCGCGAGCGCCGCCCCGAGGCGAAGGGCGTCGACCCCCTCATGGCGGCCCGCGCGGTCGTCTTCGGCCACGCCAGCGCCCTGGTCGCCGCCCTCGTCGCCGGCATGTACGGCGGCACCGGCGTCTTCCTCCTGGAATCCCTCGACATCCCCGCCCGCCGCGACCAGGCCATCTACGCCGGTCTCTCGGTCGTCGCGGGCATCGGCGTCATAGCGGCCGCCATCTTCCTGGAGCGGGTCTGCAAGCTCCCGGAGGACGACGAGAACGACGGCACGGGGGTGGCCCCTACGGTCTGACGCCGTCGGCGCTCACCAGGGCTGACGGGCGAGATGCCCGTTGACGAGGAAGCCGGGGTGGGGGTCGAGGCGGTAGCTGTAGAGGGTGAAGGGCTTCGTCCCGCCGGCTCGGCGCAGGCGAACGTCCCGCACCTCCACCCATGTGTTCTCCTCCGGCTCCAACGGGTGGTACTCCGGCCGGAATGTCCCCCTGCGGGCCCACTGGTCGGAGATGTACACGCGTGACGCACGACCTGGCACGGAGTTCGGTGTGAACCGCGCACCGATGATCGCTGCCAAATCGCGTAGGAACGGAACATTTCCGCTGACCACCACCCGCGCGGCCCAGTGTTTGCGGATCCGGTGGCCGTCACCGTCCACGTACCCGTCGAGGAAGCCGGAGAACGTGACGTCATCGCGCAGCACGACCCGCGGGAAGCGCTGCCGCATGTGGTGCGCGTCGCCTCCCACGTACTGCCGCATACCGTCGGAGAGGTACGACGACACCACCCGCACGCGGAACCCCGACACGTCCCGCCCGAGAAACCCGGAGGGCCGCGTCACCGGTTCGAGGCGCGCGGACAGCCCGGTGGCCTTGGTCAGACACTCGGCGTACCGCGACGCGAAGGACTCGTCATTGACGACGAGGGACACGTAGTTCTTGCCGACCGTGCCGTCAGCACAAGTGGCCCCGACCAGATAGCCGAACTCGTACCCGGTCACGATCGTCGGTCGCTCCCGGCACAACTTCCGGGCGTGTGTCCAGGCGATCATGGTGCCTGGGGCGTGAACTGCCGGAACCCAGCCCTCGGTCGTGCGCAGCTCCTGCCGCGGGGCGACGGTGAACGTGACACGGTCGGTCACCACGTCAACGACTTCACGCGCCTTGACAGCCGAGATTCCGACGACGGTCGTCTGCACCGTCCGCGTACCGTCCAGGCTCCACAGTTTCGAGCCCACCTCGACGTTCCGGGCCTGGCGAGCCCCGCCGACCACACTCACCAACTGCTTGCTCGGCAGCCCACACCCCACCGCGATCCCCCCTGATCAGCGAGCACCCCCACTGATCAAGGACGGTATCGGGCACCACTGACAATCTGGTCAGCGCGCCAATATCAGACTCATCGCCTCGGACCGGGTCGTTGAGTCCCGAAGCTGGCCACGGACCGCCGACGTCGTGGTCTTGGCCCCCGGCTTGCGAATGCCGCGCACGGACATGCACATGTGCTCCGCCTCGATCACGACGATGGCGCCCCGTGCCTCGAGGATCTTCATCAGCGAGTCCGCGATCTGCGTGGTGAGTCGTTCCTGCACCTGCGGGCGCCGAGCGAACACCTCGACGAGACGAGCGAGCTTCGACAGGCCGGTGATCTTGCCGGTCTCGGCCGGGATGTAACCCACATGGGCTACACCGTGGAATGGCAACAAATGATGTTCACAGAGGGAAACGATCTCGATGTCCTTCACCAGGACCATCTCGTCGTGCCCCAGGTCGAACGTCGTCGTCAGAACATCCTCGGGCTCCTGCCTTAGCCCTGCGAGCAGCTCCCGATACGCCCGCGCAACCCGCGCCGGTGTCTCGCGGAGGCCCTCGCGGTCCGGGTCCTCGCCGACCGCGATCAGGAGTTCGCGTACGGCGTTCTCGGCGCGCTTCTCGTCGAACTCGCCGATCTGGCCGTCGCCGTCCAGCGTCACGGGGTCGGTCATCTGCTGCCTCGTTCCTGTGTCCTTCTCGGGGCGGCCTGCACAAGTGGCGAAAAGCCGCGCCCCCCAGGCTAAAACCTGGGGGGCGCGGCATCCATTCCGGGGCGGTGGGCCGCCGGGAGAGCTCAGGTCAGCTCTCGGGGCGGTCCTCCGGGGTCCGCTCGGGCGCCGGGGCGGGCTCCGCCGCGGTGCTCTTCGCGGTGGAGATGGCCGGCGTCGCGCCGTTCGCGCCGTTCGTCAGGGCCAGCTCCTTGGGGGAGAGGACCGGCGGACGGGTGGACGGCGTACGACGGGAGGAACCCGTCCAGGCAGGTCGCGGCGGGCGCTTGACGATCGGCGCGAAGATCTCGGCGATCTCCTCCTTGCCGAGCGTCTCCTTCTCCAGCAGCTGCAGCACGAGGTTGTCGAGGACGTCGCGG
Organism: Streptomyces sp. NRRL B-1140; assembly: GCF_001280065.1. Taxonomy (GTDB): domain Bacteria; phylum Actinomycetota; class Actinomycetes; order Streptomycetales; family Streptomycetaceae; genus Streptomyces. The sequence goes on along the minus strand of NZ_LGEA01000089.1, from coordinate 137,821 downwards.
TTCTCGACGAGGATCTCCCAGGCCTCGTTGTGCGCCGTCTCGATGAGCTTCTTGACCTCTTCGTCCACGAGCGCGGCGACCTCTTCCGAGTAGTCGCGCTGGTGAGACATCTCACGGCCGAGGAAGGGCTCGGTGTTGTCGCCACCGAACTTGATCGCGCCGAGACGCTCGGTCATGCCGTACTGCGTGACCATCGCGCGGGCCAGGCCCGTGGCCTTCTCGATGTCGTTGGCGGCACCCGTGGTCGGGTCGTGGAAGACGAGCTCCTCGGCCGCGCGGCCGCCCAGCATGTAGGCCAGCTGGTCCAGCATCTCGTTGCGCGTGGTCGAGTACTTGTCCTCGTCCGGCAGCACCATCGTGTAGCCGAGGGCACGGCCGCGCGACAGGATCGTGATCTTGTGGACGGGATCGGAGTTGGGTGAGGCCGCCGCGACCAGGGCGTGTCCGCCCTCGTGGTACGCGGTGATCTTCTTCTCCTTGTCCGACATGATCCGGGTCCGCTTCTGCGGGCCCGCGACCACACGGTCGATCGCCTCGTCGAGCATGTGGTTGTCGATCAGCTTCTGGTCGCTGCGGGCCGTCAGCAGGGCGGCCTCGTTCAGGACGTTGGCCAGATCGGCACCCGTCATGCCGGGCGTGCGGCGGGCGACGGCCGACAGGTCGACGTCGGGCGCGACCGGCTTGCCCTTCTGGTGGACCTTGAGGATCTCCAGACGGCCCTGCATGTCCGGGCGGTCGACGGCGATCTGCCGGTCGAAGCGGCCGGGGCGCAGCAGCGCGGGGTCGAGGATGTCGGGCCGGTTCGTCGCGGCGATGAGGATCACGCCGCCCTTGACGTCGAAGCCGTCCATCTCGACGAGGAGCTGGTTCAGGGTCTGCTCGCGCTCGTCGTGACCACCGCCGAGGCCGGCGCCGCGGTGGCGGCCGACCGCGTCGATCTCGTCGACGAAGACGATCGCCGGGGCGTTCGCCTTGGCCTGCTCGAACAGGTCACGGACGCGGGAGGCGCCGACACCGACGAACATCTCGACGAAGTCGGAACCCGAGATCGAGTAGAAGGGGACGCCGGCCTCGCCCGCGACGGCACGCGCGAGCAGGGTCTTGCCGGTGCCGGGGGGCCCGTAGAGCAGGACGCCCTTGGGGATCTTGGCGCCGACGGCCTGGAACTTGGCCGGCTCCTGGAGGAACTCCTTGATCTCGTGGAGCTCCTCGACGGCCTCGTCGGATCCGGCGACGTCGGAGAAGGTGGTCTTGGGGGTGTCCTTGGTGATGAGCTTCGCCTTGGACTTCCCGAAGTTCATGACCCGGGAGCCGCCGCCCTGCATCTGGTTCATCAGGAACAGGAACACGACCACGATCAGCACGAAGGGCAGCAGGGAGAGCAGGATGCCGACGAACGGGTTCTGCTTGGACGGCGAAACGGTGTAGCCGTCCGGGATCTGCTTGTCCTGGTACTTGTTCTGCAGCGTGTTGGCGATGTCGACGCCCTGGTCGCCGATGTAGCTCGCCTGGATCTTCGAGCTGCCCTCGACCTTCACACCGTCTTTGAGCGTGGCCTTGATGGTCTGCTCGTCACCGGTGGTCAGCTTGGCCGACTCGACCTTGTTCTGGTTGATCGCCTGGACGACCTGGCCGGTGTCCACCGTCTTGTAGCCGCCGGACGAGCCGACGACCTGCATCAACACGACCACGGCAAGGACGGCCAGCACGATCCACATGACCGGCCCACGGAAGTATCGCTTCACGTCCATCCATACGGAGCGGTGCCGCCCCGTCCCTCCTGCCATAGTGAGTTTGATAAAGACTGTTCTTCGGACGGTACCCCAGCATTGTCACCTGAAGCCGCGTGGGACATCTGGCGATCCGTCCACGCCTGCTCCAACGGCGGGAAGCCCGCTGGGGTTCCCGATCACCGTGACGGCACTCCGGCCGTGTTCTCAGCCGCCGTACACGTGGGGCGCGAGCGTACCGACGAACGGGAGGTTGCGGTACTTCTCGGCGTAGTCGAGTCCGTAGCCCACGACGAATTCGTTGGGGATGTCGAAGCCGACCCATTCCACGTCGATGGCGACCTTCGCGGCCTCGGGCTTGCGCAGCAGGGTGCACACCTTGAGGGATGCGGGCTCGCGCGAGCCGAGGTTGGAGAGCAGCCAGGACAGGGTCAGGCCGGAGTCGATGATGTCCTCGACGATCAGGACGTGCCTGCCCTTGATGTCGGTGTCGAGGTCCTTGAGGATCCGCACCACACCGGAGGACTGGGTGCCCGCCCCGTACGAGGATACGGCCATCCAGTCCATGGTGACGGGGGTGGACAGGGCCCGGGCGAGGTCGGCCATGACCATCACCGCGCCCTTGAGCACTCCGACGATCAGCAGGTCCTTGCCCGCGTACTCCGCGTCGATCTTCGCGGCCAGCTCGGCCAGCTTGGCGTCGATCTCTTCCTTGGTGATGAGCACCTTCTCGAGGTCGGCACCCATGTCTTTCGCGTCCACCCGCATCACTTTCGGTCGTCCCACCGGCCGAGCGGCCCCTCCGCCGGCTGCGGGGAGGGGTCGTGCTTCAGCCTTGCCGAATCACCAGTCTGCCACCCTGCCGCCGGGCCACGACCTTGCCGGGGAGGTTGATGGCTCCCTGACCGCGCCAGCCGGTGATCAGCCGGTCGACTTCCTCGATGTGGCGGGCGAACAGCGAGCCGGCGGGCGCACCGGCCGCGATGGCGGCCCGGCGCAGGATGCGGCGGCGTACGGCGGGCGGCAGGGCGTAGAGCTTGGCGCACTCCAGGAACCCGGCGGCGTCGCGGACGGTGGCCTCGGCCTGACCGGCCCAGGAGTCCAGGGCGTCGGCGTCGTCGCGGGAGAGCCGGGCCGTCCGGGCGAGGGCCTCGACGACGCCTTTGCCGAGGGCCTTCTCCAGGGCGGGCAGGCCCTCGTGGCGGAGCCGGGAGCGGGTGTAGGCCGGGTCGGCGTTGTGGGGGTCGTCCCAGACGGGCAGGGACTGGACCATGCAGGCCTTGCGGGCGGTCTGCCGGTCGAGTTCCAGGAAGGGGCGCCGGTAGCGGCCGCCGGCCCCCGAGACCGCGGCCATTCCGGACAGGGAGCGGATGCCGGAGCCTCGGGCGAGACCGAGCAGGACGGTTTCGGCCTGGTCGTCGCGGGTGTGTCCGAGGAGGACCGCGGCGGCGCCGTGGCGTTCGGCGGCGGTGTCGAGTGCGGCGTAGCGGGCGTCGCGGGCGGCGGCTTCGGGTCCGCCGGTGCGGCCGACGGTGACGGCGACGGAGTCGACGGGGTCGAGGCCGAGTTCGCGCAGGCGCTGGACGACTTCGGCGGCGCGCTGGTCGGAGCCGGTCTGGAGACCGTGGTCGACGGTGACGCCGCCGGCCCTGATGCCGAGCTTGGGGGACTCGAAGGCGAGGGCGGAGGCGAGGGCCATCGAGTCGGCGCCGCCGGAGCACGCCACGAGCACGAGCGGCGGGGGTGGGGGCTCGTGTGTGAGGGCGTGCGGGACCGCGGCGGGGGCGCGGTGGTGTTCGGTGAGGAGGTCGTGGAGGACGCGGCGGACCGCCAGGCGTATCGCCGCGACCGCAGGATGGGGACCCATGTCCGGTTCCCTTCATGAAGTTTTCGGGGGGTGAGCCCGCGTGCCGGTCACGCAGAGTGTGTAGATGGTGACAGAACCGGGCCGTTCCCCGAGCATTGCACGCCTACCCCTGCCTCACGGTCCCTCGGACGGGTGATTGGAGGGGCGTTCGCCTGCCGTCGGCCGGTTTCCCTTCACGACCTTCCCGCGACGTTCACTACTCGGCCCTGCGATGCACCCGCGCGACCCAGTCCGCCGGTTTGGCGATCTCCGACTTGGTGGGGAGGGTGTTGGGTGAGGTCCACACGCGGTTGAAGCCGTCCATGCCGACCTCGTCTACGACGGCCCGCACGAAGCGTTCGCCGTCCCGGTACTGCCGGAGCTTGGCGTCCATGCCGAGCAGTTTGCGCAGGGCCAGGTCCAGGCGGGAGGCGCCCTTGGCGCGGCGCTGCTGGAACTTCTCGCGGATCTCCCCGACGCTCGGCACGACGTCCGGGCCGACGCCGTCCATCACGAAGTCGGCGTGTCCCTCCAGCAGGGACATCACGGCCGTGAGGCGGCCGAGGATCTCGCGCTGGGCGGGGGTCTGGACGATCTCGACGAGGGAGCGGCCGCCGTCGTCCTCCTCGGCCTCGGGGCGGCCCCCGGCGAGGCTCTGGGCGGCTTCCCGGACGCGTTCCAGGACGGTCATGGGGTCGACGTCGGTTTCCTGGAGGAACGACTGGATCTCTCCCTCCAGGTGGTCCCGCAGCCAGGGCACGGCGGTGAACTGGGTGCGGTGGGTCTCCTCGTGCAGGCAGACCCAGAGCCGGAAGTCGTGCGGGTCGACGTCGAGTTCGCGCTCGACGTGGACGATGTTCGGGGCGACGAGCAGCAGCCTGCCGCCGCCCGGTGCGCCGGGGGAGCCGCCGGAGGGGAGGTCGCCGGTGGCGGGGGCGAAGGTCTCGTACTGGCCGAGGACGCGGGAGGCCAGGAAGGACAGCAGCATGCCGAGTTCGACGCCGGTGACTTTGCCGCCGACGGCGCTCATGACGGCACCGCCGGTGGTGCTGCCGCGCCGTTCCTGCATCTTGTCGAGCAGGGGCCGCAGGATCTCCCGGAACCCGGCGACGTTCGCCCGGATCCAGCCCGGCCGGTCGACGACGAGGACGGGGGTGTCGTGCCCCTCCTCGGTGCCCAGACGGGTGAATTCCCGGACGTGTGCCTCCGAGGCCTTGGCGTGCCGGCGCAGCTCCGCGACGACGGCCCGGGCCTCGTCGCGACTGACCTCGGGGCCCGGCCTCACGAGCCGGGTCGCGGTCGCCACCGCGAGGTTCCAGTCGACCATGCCGGTTGAAGCACCACCGATGCTCGTCATGCGTCAACCGTACGTGAGGGCCGCCCGCTGGGGCAGGGCGGCGACGGCCGGAGCCCCCGGCGGGCCGGTCCCGTCCGTCACCTGCAGCCGCACGCCGCCAGAGCCGTCGCGATCCGGTCCAGGGCCCGCTGGGAGGCCGTCGGCGCGCCGGGGTCCGTGCCGGAGGCCATGAACGCGAAGGCCAGCAGGCGGCCGTCCTCGTCGACCAGGGTGCCCGCGAGGGTGTGGACGCCGGAGAGGGTGCCGGTCTTGGCGCGGACGACGCCGGACGCCCCGTCGTGGTAGCGGGTGGCCAGGGTGCCGGTGAAGCCGGCGACGGGAAGGCCGGTGAGGGCCGGGCGCAGCTCCGGGTGGGAGGGGTCGCCCGCCTTCGCGAGCAGGGCGGTGAGGAGGCCGGGGGTCAGGCGGTCGGCGCGGTCGAGGCCGCTGCCGTCCTTGAAGGCGGCTCCCTTCAGGGGGAGGCCGAGGCCGCGCAACTGTGAGCCGATGGCTTCGCCGGCTCCGGCGAAGTCGGCCCGTTCGCCCGTGGCGATCGCCGTCTGGCGGGCGAGGGCCTCGGCGATGTCGTTGTCGCTGTTGGTCAGCATGCGTTCGACCAGGGCGGAGAGCGGGGGCGAGGAGACGGCGGCGAGGGTCTCGGCGCGGGTCGTGGCCTTGGACGGGCCGGGGGCGGTGGTCTTGATGCCGTACGACGTCAGGAACTCCCCGAAGCGGCGTGCCGCGTCCGCCGCCGGATCGTCGACGCGCTCGGCCGGGCCGCGCTGGGAATCGTTCGTGCGGCCCTCGTCGGCCATCAGGGGGCTGACGAGGGCGAGGTTGGGGTTGTCCCCGATCGGGTGTTTTTCGTCGCCCGCGTAGAGGGTCGTGTCGTAGGAGAGGGTCGCCTCGCGCACACCCCGGTCGGCGAGCGCGGCGGCCGTCCGGGAGGCCAGGGCGCGCAGGCTCGCCGAGCCTCCGGCCTTCTCCCGGGCGGTGAGCGTGGGGTCGCCGCCTCCGACCAGGACGACTTCCCCGGTGTCGGGTTCCAGGGCGGCGCGGGTGGTGAGGCGGTGGTCGGGGCCCATCGCGGACAGGGCGGCGACGGCCGTGGCGATCTTCGTCGTGGAGGCCGGGGTGAGGCCGGTGCCCGCGCCGGAGCCGAACAGGCGCCGTCCGGTGGTCACGTCCATGACGGCCGCGGCGGGCCGGGGGCCGAGGGCGGGGTCCGCGAGCAGGGGGCGCAGGGCGTCCGCGAGCACCTTGCCGTCGGGGACGGTCTTCACGGTGCTGACGCCGCCGAGGCCGGTCAGTACGGGTCCGGCGCTGGGTGCGGGCCGGGGCCGGCCGGGTGCGCCGGGGGCCCTGCCGTGATCTGTGCCACCCGCGCGGCCCAGGGCCACTGCCCGGTCCCGCTCGGCCGTACGCTGACCCGAGGAGTCCCAGGGACCGGCGGCGGTCACCACACCGGCGGTCAGTGCGAGTCCGGCGGTGGCGGCGCCCGCGGTGTACTGCCAGGTCTTCGGGCGCGCGACCTTCGTGACCTGCGGTTTTACGGCTCGGGCGAGCCGCGTGAGCCGTGGTTTCGCAGCCGCTGCGGCCCGGGCCAGGCGCGGTCGAACGGCCTCCGCGAGCCGCACCACGTGCGGTTTCGCGGCCCGCCAAGGCCTCAGCTCTGGCACGACCACCAGCCCCTTTCGCGATCACACACCTGCGTGAGGGACACTTAACCACCAGAACTATGTGTTGATCATGGAGGAGCCACCGGTGGAGTTCGACGTCACGATCGAGATTCCGAAGGGTTCGCGCAACAAGTACGAGGTGGACCACGAGACCGGTCGTATCCGCCTGGACCGGCGACTCTTCACCTCGACCGCCTACCCGACCGACTACGGCTTCGTCGAGAACACCCTCGGCGAGGACGGCGACCCGCTGGACGCGCTGGTCATCCTCGACGAGCCGACGTTCCCGGGCTGTCTGATCCGCTGCCGGGCGATCGGCATGTTCCGCATGACGGACGAGGCCGGCGGCGACGACAAGCTGCTGTGCGTGCCGTCGACGGACCCGCGCGTGGAGCACCTGCGGGACATCCACCACGTGTCCGAGTTCGACCGCCTGGAGATCCAGCACTTCTTCGAGGTCTACAAGGACCTGGAGCCGGGCAAGTCGGTCGAGGGTGCCGACTGGGTGGGCCGCACGGACGCCGAGGCCGAGATCGAGCGGTCCTACAAGCGTTTCAAGGACCAGGGCGGTCACTGACCTGCCTGTTCCTGATGCTCACGGGCCGCACGCCTGCGTGTGCGGCCCGTTCGTCCGTCTGTGCGCATACTGAGGCTGTGGGGGGTACGAGGCTGACGTGTCGTACAGGGAGCGCCAGGCAGTGACGGAAGCGGAGGACCGCAAACCGAGGTCGGACGAGGCGAGGAGTGCGTTCGTCCCTCCGGCCGGGACCGGTGTCGACGGGGACATGTCGACGACGTCGGAGTTCGCGATCCCCGAGGGGCTGGCGCTGCACAGACCGGCCGGTGCGGACTCCGACACGACGTCCGAGTTCGCCGTGCCGCACGGGCTGGACGTCCAGGCCGCGCCGTCGGCGGAGCAGGAGGGGTCGGCTTTCACCCCGCCGAGCACGTACAGCTCGAAGCACGCGCCGTCGGCCTTCACTCCGCCGAGCGGGATTCCCGTGGTCAGCCTGACCAAGGACGTGCCCTGGCAGGACCGGATGCGCACGATGCTGCGCATGCCGGTGGCGGAGCGGCCGGCGCCGGAGCCGACCCAGCGCGGCACCGATGACAGCGGGCCCGCGGTGCCCCGTGTGCTCGACCTGACGCTGCGTATCGGCGAGTTGCTGCTGGCGGGCGGTGAGGGCGCCGAGGACGTGGAGGCGGCGATGTTCGCCGTCTGCCGGTCGTACGGGCTGGACCGCTGCGAGCCCAACGTCACCTTCACGCTGCTGGCGATCTCGTACCAGCCGTCCCTGGTCGACGACCCGGTCACGGCCTCGCGGACCGTGCGCCGCCGGGGCACGGACTACACGCGGCTGGCGGCCGTGTACCAGCTGGTGGACGACCTCAGTGACGACGAGACGGCGGTCTCCCTGGAGGAGGCCTACCGGCGGCTGGCGGAGATCCGCCGTAACCGGCATCCGTATCCCGGCTGGGCGCTGACCGGGGCGAGCGGGTTGCTGGCCGGTGCGGCCTCCGTGCTCGTGGGCGGTGACCTGATCGTGTTCGTCGCGGCGGCGCTGGGCGCGATGCTCGGTGACCGGCTGGCGTGGCTGTGCGCGGGGCGCGGGCTGCCGGAGTTCTACCAGTTCACGGTGGCCGCGATGCCGCCGGCCGCGATCGGGGTCGCACTGACGATCGGCCACGTGGACGTGAAGGCCTCCGCGGTCATCACCGGTGGTCTGTTCGCGCTGCTGCCGGGGCGGGCGCTGGTGGCGGGTGTGCAGGACGGCCTGACGGGCTTCTACATCACCGCGTCCGCGCGGCTGCTGGAGGTCATGTACTTCTTCGTCGGCATCGTCGCCGGTGTGCTGCTGGTGCTGTACTTCGGTGTGCAGCTGGGCGCGCGGCTCAACCCCGACCAGGCGCTCGGTGCCTCCGACGACCCGGTGATGATGATCGGGGCGTCGATGCTGCTGTCACTGGCGTTCGCGGTGCTGCTCCAGCAGGATCGTTCCACCGTGATGTGGGTGACGCTGAACGGCGGGGTGGCGTGGGTCGTCTACGGCGCCATGCACTACGTGGGCGACATCTCGCCGGTGGCGTCCACGGCGGCGGCGGCCGGGCTCGTGGGGCTGTTCGGGCAGTTGCTGTCCCGGTACCAGTTCGCCTCCGCCCTGCCCTACACGACGGCGGCGATCGGGCCCCTGCTGCCGGGTTCCGCGACGTACTTCGGGCTGCTGGCGATCGCGCAGAACGAGGTGGACGAGGGGCTGGTGTCGCTGTCGAAGGCGGTGGCGCTCGCCATGGCCATCGCCATCGGGGTGAACCTCGGGTCGGAGATCTCGCGGATGTTCCTGAGGATCGGTTCCGCGGAGAAGCGGCGGGCCGCCAAGCGCACCAGGGGCTTCTAGCGCCGAGTGCCTACGGCGTCAGGGCGGTGGGTCGGTTGGCGGCCGCGGGCTCGTGGGGCTGTTCGCGCAGTTCCCCGCGCCCCCGTGGGAAGGCCGGGGCTCAGTAGCCGTTGCTGTAAGGCCCCTGCTGGGTGCCATACGGCTGTTGCGGTGTGCCCCAGGGCTGCTGCGGCTGCTGCGGCTGCTGCTGGGTGCCGTAGGGCTGCTGCTGCGGCTGCTGCCGGCCGTAGCCCGGGCTCTGCGGGTACTGGTTGTAGTACTGCTGGTCGTTGTAGCCGTTCTGGTTGCCGTAGGGCTGCTGCTGCGGCTGCTGGTGGGGCGGCTGGTCGTCGGGGGTGATGCGGCGCAGCTGGGTCGTCGCGTCGTCCATGGCGGGGGGCTGCTGCTGCCGCTGCTGCTCGGGGGCCTCGGCCGCGGCGCGCTTCTTCTTCGAGCGGTCGCGCAGGTACTCGATGATGATCGGGACGACGGAGAGCAGGACGATCAGGACGAGGATCGCCTCGACGTTCTTCTTGATGAAGCCGATCTGGCCGAGCCAGTAGCCCGCGAGGGTGACGCCGGTGCCCCAGGCGATGCCGCCGATGACGTTGTACGTGAGGAACGTGCGGTACTTCATGCGGCCGGCGCCGGCCACGATGGGGGCGAAGGTGCGCACGATGGGGACGAAGCGGGCCAGGACGATCGCCTTGGGGCCGTGCTTCTCCATGAACTCGTGGGCCTTGTCCAGGTTCTCCTGCTTGAAGAGCTTGGAGTTCGGACGGTTGAAGAGCTTCGGGCCCAGGAACTTGCCGATCATGTAGCCCACTTGGTCGCCGAGGACGGCGGCGAGCACGATCAGCGTGCAGACCAGCCACAGCGGCTGGCTGATGTAGGTCCCCTCGGCCACGAAGAGCCCCGCCGTGAAGAGCAGGGAGTCGCCGGGCAGGAACGCGAAGAGACCGGACTCCGCGAAGACGATGAGCAGGATGCCGGGCAGGCTGAACGTCGAGATCAGGTAGTCCGGGCTGAGCCACTCGGGGCCGAGCGCAAGCGTGGTCACGGGGATGTGGCTCCTGCTGCAGTGGGGTACGGGCGGGGGCTGGCTGCCTCAACGTATCAACGCAGCCGTCATGGCCCAGGTTCCATGGGCGTACTCAGGATGCACTGTGCGCTCCCCCGGTCAAAGCTGTGCACCATGGGCATCGATGACTACGGCGGCGGACAGGGCCCGGAGCCCGAGGTTCTCGTCGTCACGACGAACGACGTACCCGGCTACCACGTGCGGGAGGTGATCGGCGAGGTCTTCGGCCTGACCGTGCGGTCCCGGCACGTGGGGAGCCAGATCGGCGCCGGGCTGAAGTCCCTCGTCGGCGGCGAGCTGCGCGGGCTCACCAAGACGCTGGTGCAGACCCGCAACCAGGCGATGGAGCGGCTGGTCGAGCAGGCACGCACGCGTGGCGCCAACGGCGTCCTGGCCTTCCGCTTCGATGTGACGGAGGCGGCGGACGTGGGTACCGAGGTGTGCGCGTACGGCACGGCGGTGGTCCTGACCCGGGAGTGAGGCACTCCCGGGCCGGGGATCAGGAGGCGTGGCGCGCCGCGTTCGCGACGATCGCGTCCCTCAGATGCTCGGCGAGGCCCGGGCGCAGCGCGTCGTAGAACGCCTTGAACCGCTCGTCGGAGACGTACATGTCGCCGAGGCAGCGGTGGATCTCGTAGGAGCACTCGTAGAACCACGTGCAGATGTGCTGCCGGTGCTCCTCCGCCAGGGCCATGGCCGCCTCGCCGGTGGGCGGCTCGTCCGCCGACATCAGGGCGCCGTATCGCTCGCCCCAGTCGGCGGCCTCGGCCTGGATGCGCTTCCAGTCCTCCTTGGTGTAGCTCGCGGTGCGGCGCTGCGAGTCGGCGTACTCGTCGGTGTCGCCCCAGCGCGCTTCCACCTCTTCGGCGTACTGCTCCGGGTCGTTGTCCCCGAAGACCTCGAACTTCTCCTCGGGCGTGAGGTTGAGTCCCATCGTGCGTGCCTCCATGGCCTGCTCCACGGCAGCCGCCATCTTGCTCAGTTTCTCGATCCGGGCGGTCAGCAGCTCGTGCTGCCGGCGCAGGTGTGCGCGCGGGTCCGCCTCCGGGTCGTCGAGCAGGGCGGCGACCTCCTCGAGCGGGAAGCCGAGCTCCCGGTAGAACAGGATCTGCTGCAGCCGGTCGAGGTCGGCGTCGCTGTAGCGCCGGTGCCCCGCGTGGCTGCGTTCGCTCGGGACGAGCAGACCGATGTCGTCGTAGTGGTGCAGCGTGCGCACCGTGACGCCGGCGAAGCCCGCGACCTGTCCCACGGAGTAGCTCACTTCCGCGCCCTCCTTCTTCCGTCTTCTTCCGGGTCCACGGTCGGGCCTCACGCCACGTGAGGTGCAAGCGTGTTGCCCTCTTATCCCGTTTGTAACGTTTGATCCGTTTATCGTGTGCCCGTGGTCCAGGACTCCGAAGACCAGGCACCCTCCGTCCGTCCGTCGACGCCCGCCCGTGCCCTGCTGCCGTCGATCCTGCCCGCCGTCGTCGTGGGCGTGATCTCCAGCCTGATCCTGGTGGGGGTGGAGGTCGCCGCCGAGCAGCTGCAGGACGTGCTGTGGGAGACCGTGCCCGACGCGCTCGGGGTGGGCCGGTACTCCGTGGCGTGGATGTTCGCGGTGCTCTTCGCGACCGGCGTCGCGGTGGGGCTGGTGGTGTGGAAGGTGCCGGGGCACGCCGGCCCGGATCCGGCGACCGTCGGACTGGACGCCCCCGTGCTGCCGCCGCTCGTCCTGCCGGGACTGGTGCTGGTGACCGCGCTGATGCTGGCCGGCGGGCCCAGCCTCGGCCCCGAGAACCCGGTCATCACCGTGAACGTGGGCCTCGCGGCGTGGCTGGGCGGCCGGTTCGTCCCCCGGGCACCGGGCCGGATCTGGCCGGCGCTGGCGGAGGCGGCGACCATCGGCGCCCTGTTCGGCACGCCGGTGGCGGCCGCCCTGGCGATCTCCGAGCTGCTGGCCCGCCAGGAGTCACGCGGCGCTCTGTGGGACAACCTCTTCGCGCCGCTGACCGCCGCGGCCGCCGGTTCCCTGACCATCACCCTCCTCGACCACCCGAGCTTCGCCCTGAACCTGCCGTCCTTCGGCCGGGCGGGCTGGTCCGACCTGCTGGCGGCGGTCGTGGTGGCCGCGGTGGGCGCGCTGCTCGCCCTGTGCGCCGTGCGGGCCTTCCCCTACGTCCACGCGGCGTTCCGGCGGCTGGGGCACCCGATGCTGATGCTCCCCGCCGGCGGGCTCGTGCTCGGCGCCCTCGCGGCGCTCGGCGGCCATCTGACGCTGTTCAAGGGGCTCGACGAGATCGTCACACTGGCGCACGACCCGGACGGCTGGTCGGCCGGGGAGTTCGCCGTCATGACCGTGGTGAAGCTGGCCGCGCTGGTCGTCGCCGCGTCCTGCGGTTTTCGCGGCGGGCGGATCTTCCCCGCCGTGTTCGTCGGCACCGCCCTCGGCCTGTGCGCGCACGCCCTGGTGTCCGGAGTGCATCCCTCGGTGGGGGTGTCCGCCGGTGTGCTCGGGGTGCTGCTGGCGATCACGCGGCAGGGCTGGATCAGCCTGTTCGTCGCCGCGGTGCTGGTCGCCGAGCCGGGGATCATCGCCCTGCTCTGCATCGCCTCGCTGCCGGCCTGGCTGCTGGTCACGGGCCGGCCGCAGATGCAGCTGCGCAAGGACGGCACGTCGGTGCGCTGAAGCTCCCTTCCCCGATCACCCCGTGAGAACCCACCCCTGGAGGCACCCATGCCGCTCCATGAAGGCCCCCGCCGAGCCGCCGAGAGCCGCCTGTCCGTCAACCCCTTCTACGGCCCCGCCAACCCGCTCGGCGACATGGCCGAGGCCCCGCCCACCCACCGGCTCCCGGACCAGCCCATCGCACCGGCGACCGCCCACCAGCTCGTGCGCGACGAGCTGATGCTCGACGGCAACGCCCGGCTGAACCTCGCCACTTTTGTCACCACGTGGATGGAACCCGAGGCCGGGCTGCTGATGGCGGAGTGCCGGGACAAGAACATGATCGACAAGGACGAGTATCCGCGCACCGCCGAGCTGGAGCGGCGCTGTGTGGCGATGCTCGCGGACCTGTGGAACGCGCCCGACCCGTCCACCGCCGTGGGGTGTTCGACGACCGGGTCGAGCGAGGCGTGCATGCTCGCCGGGATGGCGCTGAAGCGACGCTGGGCGAAGCGCAACGCCGACCGCTACCCCGGTGCCCGGCCCAACCTCGTCATGGGCGTCAACGTGCAGGTCTGCTGGGAGAAGTTCTGCAACTTCTGGGAGGTGGAGGCCCGGCTGGTGCCCATGGAGGGCGAGCGGTTCCACCTGGACCCGCAGGCCGCGGCCGAGCTGTGCGACGAGAACACCATCGGCGTGGTCGGCATCCTCGGCTCCACCTTCGACGGGTCCTACGAGCCGATCGCGGACCTGTGCGCGGCGCTGGACGCGCTGCGGGAACGGACCGGACTGGACGTCCCGGTGCATGTGGACGGGGCGTCCGGGGCCATGGTCGCGCCGTTCCTCGACGAGGACCTCGTGTGGGACTTCCGGCTGCCGAGGGTGGCGTCGATCAACACCTCGGGGCACAAGTACGGCCTCGTCTACCCGGGTGTCGGCTGGGCGCTGTGGCGGGACGCGGAGGCGCTGCCGGAGGAACTGGTGTTCCGGGTGAACTACCTGGGCGGCGACATGCCCACGTTCGCGCTGAACTTCTCCCGCCCGGGCGCGCAGGTCGTCGCGCAGTACTACACGTTCCTGCGGCTCGGCCGGGACGGCTACCGGGCCGTCCAGCAGGCCGCGCGGGACGTGGCCACGGGCCTGGCCGGGCGGGTCGAGGCGCTCGGCGACTTCCGGCTGCTGACCCGGGGCGACGAACTACCGGTGTTCGCCTTCACGACCGCCCCGGACGTGACGGCGTACGACGTCTTCGACGTCTCCCGGCGGCTGCGCGAGCACGGCTGGCTGGTGCCCGCGTACACCTTCCCGGCGAACCGTCAGGACCTGTCCGTGCTGCGGGTGGTGTGCCGCAACGGCTTCTCCGCCGACCTCGCCGACCTGCTCGCGCAGGACCTGGAGCGGCTCCTGCCGGACCTGCGCCGGCAGCCGCGCCCGCTGACCGAGGACAAGGGCGCGGCGACGAGCTTCCACCACTAGGGCCTGTCGTTCGGATCAGGTCGCAGGATGTCGGCGGTTCTTGTCAGTACCGGTGAGGCCCCGCGTCTGCGGGCTGATCCGGACGACAGGCCCTGGAGGACACGGCCTAACGGCTCAGCCGCCCGAACCGCCGTACCGCCAGTGGGAAGAACACCGCCAGCAGGGCCAGGGGCCAGGCGACCGCGGCCCAGGCGTGCCCGGACTCCGTGCCGGGCACGCCGAACAGGTCGCGTACGGCCGTGGCCGTGTGGGACATCGGGTTCCACTCGACGACCGTGCCCAGCCAGCCGGGCATCGAGCCGGGTGTGGCCAGGGCGTTGGAGAGGAAGCCGACCGGCCAGACCAGGATCTGCACGGCCTGGACCATCTCCGGTTTCCCCGCCACCAGGGCCAGGTGGATGCCGATCCACAGCATCGCGAACCGGAACAGCAGCAGCAGGCCGACGGCCGCGAGGAGGGCCGGCGGGCCGCCGCCGGGCCGCCAGCCGAGCGCGGCGCCCACGCCGATCAGCACGACCAGGGCCATCGCCGACTGGAGCATGTCGGCGGCCGAACGGCCCACCAGCACCGCCCCGTTGGCCATGGGCATCGAGCGGAAGCGGTCGATCACACCCTTGTCGAGGTCCTGCGTGACGGCGAGCATCGTGCCCTCCAGGCCGAAGGCCATGGTGAGCGCGAGCATGCCGGGGATCAGGTAGTCGCGGTACTCGCCGCTCACCCCTCGGCCGCCGCCGATGAGGTAGCCGAACATCAGCAGCAGCATCACCGGGAAGACCAGATTGACGGCCAGCTGGACCGGCTGCCGCCCCCAGCGGGCGAGCTCCCGGCGGGTCATGGTCCAGGAGTCGGTCACGGCGTGCGCGGTCATGCGGCCTCCTTCACCCGGTGGTCGTCTCCGGTCAGGTGCAGGAACACCTCGTCCAGCGTCGGGCGGCGCAGGGCGACGTCCTCGGCCTCGATCCCGGCCTCCCGCAGGGCCCGTACGACGCCGGACAGCGCCTCCATGCGGTCGGTGACCGGGGCGCTCAGCAGCCGGCGGTCGGCGTCCACGCTGATCCCGGTCAGCGGCAGCAGGGCGACGGCGGCGCCCAGTTGACCGGCGTCGCGCAGGATCACGTCGATGCGGTCGCCGCCCGTCTCGGCCTTCAGTTCGTCGGCCGTGCCCTCGGCGATGACCCGGCCGGCGTCGACGACCGAGATGCGGTCGGCGAGCTGGTCGGCCTCCTCCAGGTACTGGGTGGTGAGCAGGACCGTCGTACCGCCGTCGACCAGGGAGCGGACGGACGACCACACCTCGGCACGCCCGCGGGGGTCCAGACCGGTGGTGGGCTCGTCCAGGAAGAGCACCTCCGGCTCGGTGATCAGGGACGCGGCGAGATCCAGGCGGCGCCGCATGCCGCCGCTGTACTGCCGTACCGCCTTGCGGCCGGTGTCGGCCAGACCGAAACGCTCCAGGAGTTCGTCCGCACGCGCGCGTGCCCGCCGTGCGCCCAGGTGGTGCAGCCGGCCGAACAGCTCCAGGTTCTGCCGTCCGCCGAGCTCCTCGTCGAGCGCGGCGTGCTGGCCGAGCAGGCCGATGCGCAGCCGCACGGCGTAGGCCTCGCGCACCACGTCGTGCCCGGCCACCTCGATCCGGCCGGCGTCGGGCCGCAGCAGAGTGGACAGGATCCTCACCAGGGTGGTCTTGCCCGCGCCGTTCGGCCCGAGCACTCCGTGCACCGTGCCGCGCGCGACCGTGAGACCGAGCCCGTTCAGCGCCTTCTTGTCGCCGTACGTCTTCTCCGCGCCTTCGACGGTGATCGCCGTGTCGGCCACCAGGCCTCCCTCTCTAGTCAAAGTTGACTACACGGTCGAGAGTAACCCCGGCCCAGCCAGTCGTCAAACTTGATTAGTCAGCGTCCCCGGGATGCGACTCCCCTGTCGCGTACGGGTTCTCCTCGTCGTCGGCCAGGATGCCGACGAACGGGTCGCCCTCGCCGGCGAAGGTGTAGGCACCGCCCTCGATGCGCTCGATGAGACCGCGGGTCCACTCGCCCTCGGAGTCGGCCGTGTGGACCCACATGTTCATGATCTCGCCGATGTGCCCGAGCTGTTCGGGGCCCTTCTCGGGCACGTAGTGCTCCAGGACGGAGGCCCGCCACTGCTCGATCCGCAGGGTCCGTTCCTTCAGCAGCGCCACCGCCTCGGCCCGCGGCAGGTCGACGACGAAGCCGACGGCGGCCGTCTTCACGTCCCCGCGCTGGTCGTAGGTGACCAGCGCGTCCCGCAGCAGCCGGAAGTACTCCTCGGTCCCCTGCTCGGTGATCTCGTACTCCGTGCGCGGCGGGCCGCCGGCCGTGGACGGGGCGATCTCGTGCGCGTGCAGCAGCCCCTGCTTCGCCATCTGCTTCAGGGCGTGGTAGATCGAGCCGGGCTTGGCGTTGGACCACTCGTGCGCGCCCCAGTACTCCAGGTCGTTGCGCACCTGGTAGCCGTGGGCGCGGCCGTGCATACGGACCGCGCCGAGCACGAGGAGACGGATCGCTGACATGCGGTCCAGGTTAGGACCCGGCCGCCGTCCGCTGTTCCTCGGCCACCAGCTCGAAGGCGGTCCTGCCGTCCAGGGACTCACGGATGATGTCGGCGTGACCGGCGTGCCGGGCCGTCTCACGGATGAGGTGCAGGCAGAGCCAGCGGTGGGAGACCCGGCCGTCCGGCGGGAACCAGGGCTGGGCCGGCAGCGCGAAGGTGTCGTCGAGGCTGGGGACCGAGCGGATGTACGCCTCCGTCTCGGCGGCGACCTTCTCCCAGTACGCCAGCTGCGAGGCCACGGTCTCGCCCTCGACCAGGCGGAAGCACTCGTGCCAGTTGCTCTGGTCCCGCACGACGGCGGGCGGCTCGCCCTTCGCCAGGGAGACCCACATCTGCTCGACCTCGGCGACGTGCTTGACCAGCCCGGCCAGGGACAGCTCGCTCGCGCTGGGACGGGACGACGCCTGCTCGTCCGTCAGCCCGAGCACCGCCCGGCGCACGCCGCCACGCTGCTCGGCGATGAAGGACAGGAGCGCCCCCCGCTCGTCGCCGTGAGCCTCCGCCGGAACGTGAGTGACCATGACCGCCGCCTTTCGCCGGGTCAGGGGGTCTCTCCCCCTGACACCGACCACGCTACGGGCCCTTGAGGTCAGGTTCTGTCCTCAAGGGCCGGCGCGCCGGAAGGCTCTAGAACGGGAACCCGCTCCGGCCGTGCTGCACCGAGATCCACTTGGTCGTGGTGAACGAGTCGAGCATCGTGTCGCCGTTGAGCCGGCCGATCCCCGAGTGCTTCTCGCCGCCGAACGGGACGATCGGCTCGTCGTGCACGGTGCCGTCGTTCACGTGGAACATGCCCGTGTCGATCTGCTTGGCGAAGGCGACGCCCCGCTCCACGTTCCCGGTGTGGACGGCACCGCTCAGGCCGTAGGGCGTGTCGTTGACGAGGCGTACGGCCTCCTCCTCGCCGTCGAACGGGACGAGGAACGCGACCGGCCCGAAGACCTCCTGCTTGAGCAGGGCCGAGTCGGCGGGGAGGCCGGTCAGCACCGACGGCTCGACCAGGTTGTCGGTCCGCCCGCCGCGCAGCAGGGCCGTGGCGCCCTCGGCGAGGGCCTGCTCGACCACCGAGGAGACGGCGTCCGCCTGGGAGGAGTTGATGACCGGGCCGATGACGGTCTCCGGGTCGCGCGGGTCGCCCGCCTTGAGGGTCTTGACCTTGGCGACGAACTTCTCGGTGAACGCGTCCGCGACCGACCGGTCGACGAGGATCCGGTTGGCGGCCATGCAGACCTGGCCCTGGTGGACGTACCGGCTAAAGACGGCCGCGTCG
The DNA here is from genome assembly GCF_001280065.1 of Streptomyces sp. NRRL B-1140. Lineage (GTDB taxonomy): Bacteria > Actinomycetota > Actinomycetes > Streptomycetales > Streptomycetaceae > Streptomyces. Next base: position 119,810 of record NZ_LGEA01000089.1, on the reverse strand, counting down.
ACCGCGTAGTCGATGTCGGCGTCGTCGAGGACCACCAGCGCGCTGTTGCCGCCCAGTTCGAGCACGGAGCGCTTGAACAGCCGGGCGCAGACGGTCGCCACGTGCCGGCCGACCGCGTCGGAGCCGGTGAAGGAGATGACCTTGGGGACCGGGTGCTCCAGGAAGGCGTCGCCGATCTCCGCGATGTCGGTGATGACGACGTTCAGCAGGCCGCCGGGCAGCCCCGCGTCCTCGAAGATCTTCGCCACCAGGGAACCGCCGACGATCGGGGTGTTCTGGTGCGGCTTGAGCACCACCGCGTTGCCCAGCGCCAGCGCCGGGGCGACGGACTTGATCGACAGCAGGAAGGGGAAGTTGAAGGGGCTGATCACGCCCACCACGCCGACCGGCACGCGGTAGACGCGGTTCTCCTTGCCGTCCACCGGCGAGGGGATGATCCGCCCCTCGGGGGCCAGCGACAGGTGGACCGCCTCGCGCAGGAACTCCTTGGCGAGGTGCAGCTCGAAGGCGGCCTTCAGACGCGTGCCGCCGAGCTCGGCGATGATGGCGTCGGAGATCTCGGCCTCGCGCTCCTCGATCAGGCGCAGCGCCTTCTCGAAGACCGCCCGGCGGGCGTAGGGGTTGGTCGCGGCCCGCTGCTTCTGGGCGCGGGCCGCCGCCCGGTAGGCCTGATCGACCTCGTCGGCCGTGGCTATGGTGATCGACGCCAGCTTCTCGTCGTCGTACGGGTTGAAGTCGATGATGTCCCAGGAACCGGTACCCGGGCGCCACTCACCGTCGATGTACTGCTGTGCGAGGTCGGTGAAGCAGGACGACGACATGTGTGATCCCTCGATCCCTGGAAGATCTCCGATCGCGCCTTGACGATCTGATCACACGTCATCGTACTGATGTTTCAGGTGAGTTGGAGGAGTACTTCAGGAGAGCTGGAGGAGGCCCCGCAGAAGGTCCCGGCTCTCCGAGGGGCCCGGGCTGTCGCTCTGGAGTTCCTTGAGCGCCTTCTCGTACTGGGCGACGTCCTCGGCCTTGTCCAGGTACAGCGCGCTGGTGAGCTGCTCCAGGTAGACGACGTCCGACAGGTCGGACTCCGGGAAGCTGAGGAGCGTGAACGCGCCACTTTCGCCGGAGTGGCCGCCGAGGCTGAACGGCACCACCTGGAGCCGGACGTTGGGCCGCTCGGAGATCTCGATGAGGTGCTGGAGCTGGCCCCGCATCACCTCGCGGTCGCCGTACGGGCGGCGCAGGGCGGCCTCGTCCAGGATGATGTGGAAGTCGGGCGCGCGCTCGTCGAAGAGGTACTTCTGCCGTTCCAGCCGCAGCGCCACGCGGCGTTCGACGTCGGCCTCGCTCGCGCCCTGCATGCCCCGCCGGACCACCGCGTGGGCGTACGCCTCGGTCTGCAGCAGTCCGTGCACGAACTGCACCTCGTAGGCCCGGATCAGCGAGGCCGCGCCCTCCAGGCCGACGTAGGTCGGGAACCAGCTGGGCAGCACGTCCGAGTAGCTGTGCCACCACCCGGCGACGTTGGCCTCCTTGGCCAGGGACAGCAGGGAAGAACGCTCCTGCTCGTCGGTGATGCCGTACAGGGTCAGCAGGTCCTCGACGTCTCTGGTCTTGAAGCTCACCCGGCCCAGCTCCATCCGGCTGATCTTCGACTCGGAGGCGCGGATCGAATAGCCCGCCGCCTCGCGCGTGATGCCCCGCGCCTCACGCAGTCGCCTGAGTTGTGATCCGAGCAGCATGCGCCGCACCACCGATCCCGGCTCTCCCGCGCTCACGTTCGCCAGCCTCCCCAACGTCTTCAGGGGCCGCAGTCTGCCACTAAAACACTCCGAGCAGTACTCGTCCGGTTACGGAAACGGAATCGAGACGGTCGACGCTCGCACGCGAGGGCAAGAAGAAGGCAAGCGAACGGCCAAAGGGCGACGCGAAGATGACGGAAAAATTGGCCAACAAGCGGTACGGGACAACTCATTCCGGTCACGTGCACGTGCATCTGCCCTTGCATCTGCTGTACGCATCCGAAACCATGGTCCCGCACCACCGCCGCATCGCACCGACCGCGAATTCCCGGGAGTGCCTCGCATGGGGACGAATGGATCGACCATGCTCGAGCCGTTACGGCAGGGCCTTCCGCCGCTGGATCCCGCGGCCGTGTCCGACGCCGCCTCCTGCGCTCTTCCCGCCCGCTACGAAGCGGTGCGCGAGGCACGGCGGTTCACCCGCAGAACCCTCGATCAGTGGGACATGGGCGAGCGGTTCGACGACGTCTGCCTGGTGGTCTCGGAACTCGTCACCAACGCGCTGCGGCACGGCCTGCCGGCGGGCCACGCGTGTACCGGCGACCGCGAACCCCCTGTACGGCTGCACCTGATGCGGTGGGCCGAGCGGCTGGTGTGCGCGGTGCGCGATCCCAGTCACGACAGTCCGATCGCCCGGGAGAGCGACGACTTCTCGGCCGAGTCCGGACGCGGACTGTTCCTCGTCGACTCCTTCAGCGACGGCTGGGGCTGGCACCCGCTCGCGGGCGCGCTCGACGGCAAGGTGGTCTGGGCGCTGTTCCGGCTGCCGCCCGCCGGTTCGCGGCCCGGCGGGGAATGAGAGACCGCGGCGCATTCTCGCGTCGCGGTTCTACGCGCGTCACCGCGCGTTGAGGGCGGATCGCCCCGATTTCACCGGGGGCTGCCGGAGCCTCAGCCGCCGACCAGGTGGTCGAACTCGCCGTCCTTCACGCCAAGCAGCATCGCCTCGATCTCGGCACGGGTGTAGACCAGCGCGGGGCCGTCGGGGAAGCGCGAGTTGCGTACGGCCACCTCACCGCCCGGCAGCCGGGCGAACTCCACGCACGAGCCCTGCGAGTTGCTGTGCCGGCTCTTCTGCCAGGCCACACCGCGCAGTCCGGCGGCCGCCATACCGTTGTACACGTCGTGGTCCACAGGTCGCTCCCCGGTGGTGCACTGGCTGGTGTGGCCATTGGTGCAGTGGTCAACTGACCCGGATCATAGCCCTGTTCATGTGCAGATGCATGGGCAGATGCACGTGCACGCGGGGTGGTCCTGCCGTTACAGCTTTGACGACCGCTTGACCGAAGCTCTCGACTGTTTGACGGCCCGTCCCCGCCTCTCGTTCCCTGCGGCCTGCGCCGAAGTGGCCCGGTTCGGGGAGGTCCGGTGGAGGCGGAGCATCCGCTCGGCTCCGGGGCGAGGCGGCGGCGCGGGGACCGCACCGGCGAAGCGAGAGCTGAGACGCACGGCCGCCCGAAAGGCGTTCGACTGGCCGACCCGCATCCGGAAGGCGGCCGCGGCCTGCGAGGACGAGGAGAAATGGGCCGGTCGCAGGAGACCGGGGTCGTCCTGGTGGCCGGTGCCCGGCTCGGACCATCGCCGGACACCCGCTCGGGCCCGCAGCCCCGGCGACCCGCGCGCACCGCAACCGGGAGCACCCCGGAACGGCTCGCGAAAACGCCGCCGCGCGGCCGGTCCGACGGGCGTCCGGCCCGGTCCTGACGGCCCGCCGGGCGTCACGACGCCGCACGACGGGCGGCGTTGCCCCGGCCCCGTGGCGGCACCCGCAGATGGTTCCACCGCCCGTCAAGCGTGGGGAACCTCACCCTGACCCGGCGGGCTCGGCCTCAGCGGCCTGCGTACGGCAGGAGCGCCATCTCGCGCGCGTTCTTGATGGCCCTGGCCAGCTGCCGCTGCTGCTGGGACGACACCCGGGTGACGCGACGGCTGCGGATCTTGCCGCGGTCGGAGATGAACTTCCGCAGCAGGTCGGTGTCCTTGTAGTCGATGTAGGTGATCCCGGCCTGGTCCAGGGGGTTGGGCCGGTCCTTGGCGGGCTTGCGGTCGGGCTTGCGGGGCATGGCGGGTCAGACCTCCAGGAGGGTGTCGAAGGCATGCGGCAGGCGCTGCCAGGCATCGGGGCCGGCGGCGTACTCGGCGTCGGTCAGCAGGCAGGACTCCAGCAGCCGTTCCAGGCCGTCCCGGTCGAGGCCGGGCGAGGTGAAGACCAGGTGCTGGCCGCGGTCCCCGTGCTCGGGGTGCCAGTCCAGCGCGGCGGCGGCACGGCGTACCGGCGGGACCATCTCCCAGGCCGCGTCCGGGAGGGACGCCAGCCACGGGCCCGCGCTCTCCACGCACAGGGCCCCGCCCGCAGCGTCCCAGTGGAAGAGCGTGTCGGGCTTGTCGGCGAGCCAGAACCGGCCCCGGCTGCGGGCGGCCGCGCAGGTCAGGTCCTCCAGCGCGGCGTACAGCCGCTCCGGGTGGAAGGGGCGGCGCCGGTGCCACACCAGGGTGGAGACGCCGTGCGCGTCGGCCTCGGCGGGGAGCAGCGCGCAGGCCGGGTGCTGCGCGGCGGCGGCCGCCTCGACGTCGAAGCCGGCCAGGGCGGCGTCGGCGAGGGGGGAGAGCGGACGCCTGCGCGGTGCCGGGACGGTCAGGCCGTCGTCGGCCCGGTCCGATGGGGACCCCGGCCCGACCGGGGCCCGACGGGCCGTCGGGTGCAGCTGGGCGAGCAGCTCGTGGTCCTCGTCGTCGGCCTCCGGGGAGTCGGCGACGGCGAGGACGGGGGCGTACTCCAGCTGACGCGCGAAGGTGTCGGCGACCGTGCGCTGGTCGGTCGCGGCGGCGGCGAGACCGGCGTCGGCGAGGTCGTCGCCGTTGCCGAGGTACGGCAGGACCAGGGCCGGGTCGACGGCCGTGATCACGCCGGTGACGGTGAGCCCGCCCGCCGTGACGACCTCGGCCATGGCCTTGGGCTCGACGGAGTCCCACAGCTCGACGACGGCGAGCCGGGCGGATCCGGCGTCCCGCAGGCGCTCCAGCTCCGGCACCAGATCCTCCCGCAGAGCACAGCACGCGCAGTCGTTGACGAGCGGCGCCTCCCCCGCGTCGAGGACACCGGTGGCGTCTCGGATGGTCCGTATGACCGTGCCCGCGGCGGCCGTCGACAGGTCGTGGTGGAGGACGACACTGCCGGGCACGTCGGCGAGCAGCCGCGCGACGGCCGCCCTGCGGGCGTCGGCGTGCAGCCCGCCGACGATCACGACGGGCAGCCCAGGGGGGACAGCCACGGGATCAGCCCTTCTTTCCGTACCGGCGCTCGAAGCGCTCCACGCGGCCGGCGGTGTCCAGGACGCGGGCCGTGCCGGTGTAGAAGGGGTGGCTGACGTCCGAGATCTCGACGTCGACGACCGGGTAGGTGTTGCCGTCCTCCCATTCGATCGTCTTCTCGCCCGCCGTGGCGGACAGGGTCGAGCGGGTGAGGAAGGCGTAGTTGGCGGCACGGTCGCGGAAGACGACGGGGCCGTACTCCGGGTGGATTCCCTCGCGCATGGTCAGCGCTCCTCTCGGAAGTCGACGTGACGGCCGACGACCGGATCGAACTTGCGCAGGGTCATGCGGTCCGGGTCGTTGCGGCGGTTCTTGCGGGTCACGTAGGTGAAGCCGGTCCCGGCGGTGGACCGGAGCTTGATGACCGGACGGAGTTCGTTGCGTGCCATGCCGCTATGATACTGAAAATGAAATCCATTTCCACTGTCTAGGCAGAGAGGTACGTCACCACCATGTCCGCGCACTGCATGCTGACCGGGACACAGCCGGGCTTCGGCAACCGCATCTCCCACTCCCACCGGCGCACGCCCCGCCGGTTCGACCCCAACATCCAGTCCAAGCGGTACTGGCTGCCGAGCGAGGGCCGCCACGTCCGGCTCCGGCTCAGCACCAGGGGGATCAAGACCGTCGACACGATCGGGATCGAGGCGGCCGTCGCCCGAATCCGCGCCCGGGGAGTGAGGATCTGATGGCGAAGAAGAGCAAGATCGCGAAGAACGACAGGCGGCAGGAGATCGTCGCGCGGTACGCCGCCCGGCGGGCCGAGCTGAAGGAGATCATCCGGCGGCCGTCGTCGACCCGGGCCGAACGGCTCGCCGCGCAGGCGGAGCTGCGCAGGCAGCCCCGCGACGCGAGCGCCACGCGCGTACGCAACCGCGACCAGGTGGACGGCCGGCCGCGCGGCTACTTCCGGGCGTTCGGGCTGTCCCGGGTGAGTCTTCGGGAGCAGGCGCACGCGGGGTATCTGCCCGGGGTGCGCAAGTCGAGCTGGTGAGGGGCGCTCCCGGGACGTCCGCCGGAGGGGCGAGTCGTCCTGTCGTCCTGGTAAGGGGCGTTCCCGGGGGCTCTTGACCGGCCCTGGTAGCTTGCTGCGATCGTTCCGGCCACGGGCCGGCCGGTGCCGTCCGGGCCGGTCGGCCGGCTACAGCTTGGGGGCTTGCAGTGACTTCGGTGATCTTCTCGCGCCGCTCCAATGCCGTGCGCGTCGCTGCCGCGGCGGCGGGGCTGGCGGGCGCGCTCGTGCTGAGCGCGTGCAGCAGCGGCGGCGACTCGGGCGACGACGCGTCCGCCGGCCCCTCCCCGTCGGCCTCGGCGTCCGCCCCGGCGGGCGGAGACTCCGGCTCCGGTGCCGGCGCATCGTCCGGCGGTCCGCTGGCGGGCAGCTGGCTCGCGACGACCGGTGGCAAGGCCGTGGCCCTGGTGATCACCGGCAAGCAGGCGGCGTTGTTCGCCACCGGCGGCAGTGTGTGCAGCGGCACCGCGGGCGAGGAGTCCGGCATGCGGATGATCCGCCTGAAGTGCACGGACGGCTCCAAGGACCGGGCGACCGGCATGGTCGACTCGGTGGACGAGAACAGCTTGAAGGTCACCTGGGAGGGCGGCCTCGGCGCGGAGACCTACACGAAGGCCGAGGGTGGCAAACTGCCGACGGGCCTGCCGACGGCAAGCCTCGGCTGACGCACGGCCTACGGACCTGGCGACAGCCGAGGCCTGGCTGACCGGAGGCCCGGGCCCGTCGGCGCCGGGGCCCCTCCGGGGCGAGGGGCGCGTCGGGGACGTCGGCTCATGGGGTTACCACGCCTACGCACCGGAGTCCGGCGTTCGGGGGAATCGCAGGGGGTGCGTGGCCGTGCGGTGCGCGGGTGCGTGATGATCCAGGGGCCCGATGCCGCTTTCGTTCGACACGTCCAGAGGACCTCATGCGCACCTACCCCCTCACCCTCGCCGCCGCCCTCGCCGCTACGGTCCTGCTGACCGGCTGCAGCGACGACAAGTCCGGTGGTGACGACGTCAAGAACGCGGACCGGCCGAGCGACTCGGCCTGTGCGCTGGGCGACATGGGAGTGAAGGTCGGTGCCGCCGCCGCCCCGGCCGCCGGCGACACCGGCACCGTCACCGTCACGCTCACCAACCAGGGCAAGCAGTGCACGCTGAAGGGCTTCCCGGGCGTGGACCTGCTGGCCGACGACAAGACGACGTCCGTCTCTCCGGACGAGGGCGCCAAGGCCCCGTCGCTGACCCTCGGGAAGGGCGCCACCACGTCCTTCACGATCACCTACGTCCGGGGCGAGGCGGGCTCCGCGGAGAGCCTCGACGTGCGCAAGGCGTCCTTCACCCTGCCCGGCGACACCAAGACCGCGCACGAGCTGGCGTGGTCGTACGGCGCGGTCGCATGGGCGGACGAGAAGCCCTCGGTGAGCGGCTTCGAGACGTCGGGCGACTGACGGGCCCCGACGGCAGGTCAGCGCAGCGGCGGCCGGTGGCGGACCCGGGCCCGGTCCGCCGCCTGCGCGCCCTGCGTCCAGCCCTCCGCGTCGCGCACCCCGCGCAGCCGGGTCGTGGTCGTCTCCGGGAACATCCGCTCCAGCCGCCCGGTGACGGCGACCTCGCGGGAGGCGAGGACCGGGAGCAGTTCGCCGGTCACCTGGGTCTCGGCGGCCGCCGCCAGCCGGGTGCCGATGCGGTGGGCGTAGGCCGCGAGGAACGCCTGCCGGAACGTCTTGGTGCGCTTGCGGCCCCCCGCACGCTGCGCGGCCTCCGCCTTCGTCATCGCGGTCGTGGCCTGCACGAGGAGCGAGGTGTGGAGGAGTTCCACCGCCTCCAGGTCGGTCTCGAAGCCGACGACGGTGGAGAAGCCGAGGGGTTCGTTCCACACCGCCCGGCAGCGGTTGGCGCGGGCGACGGCGTCCAGCAGCACCGCCTTGGCCTCTTCGTACGGCGGTTCGACCCCGATCCGGCAGGCCCCCGGCGTGTCCGGCGAGGGTGCTCGCGCCGCGAGAAGCGCCTCGTCGACGCTGTGCCGGGCCATCAGCTCCTGCGCCTTGGCGCTGAGCGCCTCCGCCTCCTCCGGGAACCCGGTCGCCTCCGCCTTGGCCAGCAGGGCGCGGATGCGGGTGAGCATGCGCGCCTCGCCCCCTGTTTCCCCGGGCGCCGCTCCGCGCGTCTCGTCGAGGGCCTCCAGGGCGGGCAAGCGCAGCAGCAGGCGGTACAGCTCCAGCGCGGCTGTCGCGTACGAGAAGCGGTCGGTGCGGGGCGGGGCGTCGGCGGGGAGGTCCGCGAGCTGCCCGTTCCAGCGGCGGCCCCGGGGCACGTCGCCGGGCGCCTGGGCTCGGATCAGCGCCGCCGCGAGGAGCACGTGCAGGTCGTCCAGCTCGCGCCGCACGATCCGTACGACGTCCGCCGGCTGCCAGCCGCGCCGCCAGGCCGCCGCCACGAACTCCTGTCCGCGCCGGTCGAGTTCGGTGTCCGCCGCCGGGTCGGAGGCGAGCAGGGAGGCGCCGGTGTCGAGGGCCGTCTCGCCGGTCTCGTAGAGGGCCGCTGCGAACGCGCGGTCGACGGTGCTGGACGTACTCACGGGCCGATGGTGCCACGGCCTGCCGGGGTGCCCGGCACCCCGGCCCCCCGCATCCCGCTCCCCGGTTCGGCCCGTCCGCGCCTGTCCGTCTCCGGGATGGCCTGCACGGGGTTCGCGGTGTGTCGGGTGGCGACCTCGCCGCAGTGGCCACATACGGTGTCAACTCGCGGTTGACACTCCCGATAGCGCAACCTACGGTTGACACATGACGAACCCCGACACCACGTCATCCGTCCGTCTCGACGACCTCATCGCGGCCATCAAGAAGGTCCACCAGGAGCCGCTCGACCAGCTCCAGGACGCGGTGATCGCCGCGGACCACCTGGGCGACGTGGCCGACCATCTGATCGGCCACTTCGTCGACCAGGCCCGGCGCTCCGGCGCGTCCTGGACCGACATCGGCAAGAGCATGGGCGTCACCCGGCAGGCCGCCCAGAAGCGCTTCGTGCCCAAGGAGTCGGCCGATCTCGACCCGAGCCAGGGCTTCAACCGGTACACGCCGCGCGCCCGCAGCGTGGTGATGGCGGCGCACAACGCGTCCAAGGCTGCGCACAACGCCGAGGGCCTGCCCGAACACCTCGTCCTCGGTCTGCTGGCCGAACCGGAGGGACTCGCCGCGAAGGCGATCGTCGACCAGGGCGTCTCCCTCGACACCGTCCGCGCGGCGGCGACGGCGGCGCTCCCGCCGGCCGCCGAGGACGCCCCGGAGCTCGTGCCGTACGGCCCGGCCGCCAAGAAGGTCCTGGAACTCACCTTCCGCGAGGCCCTGCGCCTCGGCCACAACTACATCGGCACCGAGCACATCCTGCTCGCCCTCCTGGAGCACGAGAACGGCCAGGGGGTCCTCAGCGGCCTGGGCATCGGCAAGGAGCGGACCGAGCGGTTCGTGGCCGAGGCCCTGGAGAAGATCGTGCAGGCGCAGAAGGACGTGCCGGACGAGTCCTGAGCCGCGCCGACGGCGGCAGGAGGCAGTGTCAGACCCTCCTGTCACACTCACCGCATGGCCGACCGTTGGGCGCTCGCCCCGGCCGAGGACGGTGGCGTGGACGTCGCCCCCCTCGGCCCGGACGGGCTGCCCGCCGGACCGGTACGGCGGGAGGCGGACGCGGCACAGGCCGTGCGGAGCCGTCCCGGCGTCACGCGATGGGTGTGGCGGTCCACCGCCGAGGTCTACCCGCGCCTGCTCGCCACGGGGGTGCGAGTCGAGCGGTGCTACGACATCGAGGCCGCCGAGACGCTCCTCCTCGGCCACGAGGGGCGGTACGGGGAACCACGCTCGGCCGCGGCCGCCCTGGCCCGGCTGCGCGGCGGCCCCGTACCGCCCGATCCGCCGCAGCGGTCGGCGGAGCCGGGCTCCCAGTCCTCCCTGTTCGAGCCTCGGGGCGTCCCGCTGCCCCTGGCGGACCTCCTGGCGGTCTACGCCGGGCAGCAGCGGCGGCACGCCGGCGCCGAGCACCCCGACCGCATGCGGCTGCTCACGGCAGCCGAGTCGGCGGGCATGCTGGTGGCGGCCGAGATGAACCGCTCCGGGCTGCCCTGGAGCGCCGAGGTGCACCGCACGCTGCTGCACGACCTGCTGGGCGAGCGGTACGCGGGCGGCGGCGAGCCCCGCCGCCTGGCCGAGCTGGCCGAGGAGGTGTCCACCGCGTTCGGCCGCCGGGTCCGCCCCGACCTGCCCGCCGACGTGGTCAAGGCCTTCGCGCAGGCCGGAATCAAGATCTCCTCGACCCGTAAGTGGGAGATCGAGTCGGTCGACCATCCGGCCGTGAAACCACTGCTGGAGCACAAGAGGCTGTACCGCATCTGGGTCGCCCACGGCTGGTCCTGGCTGCAGGACTGGGTCCGCGAGGGCCGCTTCCGGCCGGAGTTCCTGGCGGGCGGGACGGTCACCGGCCGCTGGGTCACCAACGGCGGGGGCGGGCTCCAGATCCCGAAGGTGATCCGGCGGGCCGTGGTCGCCGACCCGGGCTGGCGGCTCGTCGTCGCCGACGCCGACCAGATGGAACCGCGCGTCCTCGCCGCGATCTCCCGCGACCCGGGCCTGATGGAGGTGGCCGGGCGGGAGAGCGACCTGTACCAGGCGGTCTCCGACCGGGCCTTCTCCGGCGACCGCTCGCAGGCCAAACTCGCCGTGCTCGGCGCGGTGTACGGCCAGACCTCCGGCGACGGCCTGAAGAATCTCGCGGCGCTCAGACGCCGCTTCCCCAGGGCCGTGGCGTACGTCGACGACGCGGCCCGGGCCGGTGAGGAGGGCCGGCTCGTGCGGACCTGGCTCGGCCGGACCTGCCCGCCGGCGGCCCGGGGGACGGACGACGCGACCGAGGAGGCGGGCATCCCGGCCGCCGCGGCGGACCCGTCCGACGACAACGCCGCGTGGGTGCCCGGCTACGCCTCCACCAACGCGCGCGCCCGCGGCCGCTTCGCCCGCAACTTCGTCGTCCAGGGCAGCGCCGCCGACTGGGCGCTGCTGCTGCTCGCCGCGCTGCGCAGGACCTGCTCGGAGCTGGCGGCCGAGCTGGTCTTCTTCCAGCACGACGAGGTGATCGTGCACTGCCCGGCGGAGGAGGCCGAGACGGTCGTGGCGGCGATCCGCGAGGCGGCGGCCCTGGCCGGGCGGCTGACCTTCGGGGAGACGCCGGTGCGATTCCCGTTCACGACGGCCGTGGTGGAGTGCTACGCCGACGCCAAGTGATCACCGGAGAGCCGCCGGGACTTGCGCCACAGCGGTCCGTGGTCGTTCAGGCGGCCGCGGACCCCGCCGGGGTGTCGCCTTGGTCGGGGCCGGGTCCCACGGCCGCGGCGAGGACCTGCTCGGCGACGGCGGCGTACCAGTTCGGCGCCGGGCCGGCGGTGTCGACGGCGCTCCGCTCTCCGGCCCGTTCACGGGCGAAATCGCGCACCAGGGCATGCGGCGCGTAACGGCCGTACGTCGTCTCCTCCAGCAGGGCCACGTCGAGGAGGCGGTCCAGGGCCGCCTCGGTGCGGGGTTCGCCGATGCCGGTGAGCCGGGCGAGAAGCGGGACGCCGTAGGCGGGGCGGTCGAGCGTGCCGATACCGCGCAGGGTGCGGGCCGCGTCGCGGTCGGCCTCCCGCTCGGAGGCGGCGAGTGCGTCGTACGCGGCGGCCAGGGAGCGGCGGACGCTCAGGTCGTCGTACTCCAGGTGGCGCAAGCGCCCCTCGGCGGTGGCGAGTTGCCGGGCGAGCGTCTCGGGCGTCAGGGCCCGGCGGGCGGCGAGCCGCGCGGCGAGGACCCGCAGGGCCAGCGGGAGCCCGCCGGTGAGCTCGACGAGGAGCCGGGCGGCGTCCGTGCCCTGCAGACCGTCGCGTCCCGAGGCACCGCGCAGGAGTTCGGCGCTCTCCTCGTCCGGCAGAGGAGTGAGCGGGAACCGGGTCGCGCCGTCGAGGGCGGTCAGCGGCGAACGGCTGGTGACGATCACCGCGCACCCGGCACCACCCGGCAGCAGCGGCCGTACCTGCGCGGCGTTCGCGGCGCCGTCCAGCACCACAAGGGTGCGGGCCGGTGCGAGCAGTGACCGGAGCAACGCGGCCGCGGCGTCCGGCTGCCCGGGGATGCGGCAGGGCTCGGTTCCGAGGTGATGCAGCAGTGCGGTGAGCGCCTGGGCCGGGGTGAGAGGCCGCATGCCCGGGGTGGCGCCGTGCAGGTCGAGGTGCACCTGCCCATCGGGGAAACGTTCCGCCACCTGGTGGGCGATGTGCAGGGCGAGCGCGCTCTTGCCGACGCCGGCCATGCCGCTGATGACGGCGACGGGATGAGGGCCCGGCGCCGTGAGCGCGCGGTGCAGACCGTCGCGTTCGGCGGCGCGGCCGACGAAGTGAGTGGGTGACGGGGGCAGTTGGGCGGGCGGAGGCACCGGCCGGCCCGGTTCACCGGTGGACGTCCCGGCCGGACGCACCGGCACTTCGCCGCTGTCACCCGGCTCCCCCGCACCACCGTCGCCCACGGCCCCGCGCAGCACCTCCACATGCGCTTGCCGCACCCCCGCCCCCGGTTCGATGCCGAGCCGGCCGACGAGGCGGTTGCGCAGCTCCCGGTGGACGGTCAGGGCCTCGGCCTGACGGCCGGTGCGGTGCAGGGCGAGCATCAACTGCCGGTGGTAGACCTCCCGCAGCGGGTACTCGCCGGTCAGCGCGGTCAGCTCCGGCACCAGCTCGTGCAGCCGCGGCCCGCCCAGCGCCAGCTCGGCGTCGTAGCGCCATTCCAGGAGCAGCAGCCGGGCCTCGCACAGCCGCTGCGCGAAGGCGTACCCGCCCACCTCGGGCGGCAGCCCGGCGAGCGGCGCGCCCCGCCACAGCCCGAGCGCCGCCGTGCACGCGCGCACGACCCGCTCCCAGGCCTGCCCGGTGTGCGCGGCACGCGCGGCGGAGACGTGTCCGTCGAAGACGTGGACGTCCAGCTCGCCCTCGTCCAGCCGCAGTACGTAGCCGGACGGGACCGTGCGCAGCCGCCCGGGGTCGTCCAGCATCCGCCGCAGCCGGGCCACGTGATTGTGCAGCGAGGCCCGGGCGGAAACGGGCGGCGCCCCGCTCCACAGCGCGTCCTCGAGCGCTTCGGCGGAGACGACCCGTCCGGCCTCGAGGAGCAGGGTGGCCAGCAGCGCGCGGGACTTGGCGCTTGCGACGGGCCTGGCCTCACTGCCGGGCCTGCCGTGACCGTCGTGGAACAGCACCGGTGGGCCCAACAGCCCGAACCGCATCATCGCGCGCATCCCCCCCGTGCATCCCGCCGTGGCGGGTTTCCGCCCCTGGGCGACGGATTTTCGCCACCCGGCCTCACCTGCCGCGTCGGAATCAGCCGATGCCCCGGCCGTCCTCCGCCTCGGTTCGGCGACTTCCGGCCGATCGGCGGATGACGCAACGGCGAAGCATTGGCCACATGTTAGCGATCCGTTGGCAAAGCCTGATGTGATCACTCCATCGGATCCGGCCCGCCGGTGCGCGCGTCTGGACGCGCAACTCGGGGGAGTGTCGCCGCCGCGGCCGGGTCCGGGTCCCGGCCGACGAGGTGAACGGCCGGGACCCACTCCTCTTTCCGGCGCGACCGGTCACCCGGTAGGCCGGACTCCGCCGACGCGTCGGACGACGTGCACGTCGGATGCCTGGCGGTACGTCAAAAGAGGGGCCGCACGTGAGAAGAGACGGGCAGCACGTCAGATGACAGGCGGACGTCCCAGCCGGGTCAGCCGCCACACCGTCCGCCACCGCATGGGCCGCCGCTCCCCCGCCGGCTCCCGTACGCCCTCCACGAATCCGCCGAACCACGCGCGCAGCCCGGCGCCCGACCGGGTGCGGGCGAGGGTGAGCAGCACCCACACGCCCAGATGGACGGGCACGAGCGCGAGCGGCAGCCGGCGCCGGGCCAGCCAGACCCGGTTGCGGGCATTCACCCGGTAGTAGATGGCGTGCCGTGCGGGCGAGGTCCTGGGGTGCCGGAGCAGCAGCTCGGGCGCGTACAGGATCCGCCATCCGGCATCCACCGCCCGCCACGCGAGATCGGTCTCCTCGTGCGCGAAGAAGAACTCGGCGGGCCAGTCGCCGACCTCGTCGAGCATCGTCATCCGCAGCCCGTGTCCGCCGCCGAGGAAGCCGGTGACGTAACCACCGCGGCGGGGGTCGGAGTTGCCGAGGCGGGGCACGTGCCGCTGCTGCGTCTCGCCGAGCTCGTCGGCGATGCGGAAGCCGACGATGCCGAGCCGCTCGTCGGCGGCGAAGAGGTCCCGCACGCGACGCAGCACGTCGGGGTCGACGAGCAGTCCGTCGTCGTCCAGATCCACCACGACGTCGATGTCGCCGAACTCCCGCAGCCGCTCCAGGGCGGCGTTGCGCCCGCCCGGGCAGCCGACGTTCTCGTCGAGCTCGACGGTGGTGACCTCGCCGGGCAGCGACAGCCTGCCGGCGAAATCGGGCAGCGGGCAGCCGTTGCCGACGACGACGATCCGCTCGGGCGGCACGTCCTGTTTGGCCACGGACTCCAGCAGGGCGTCGACCTCGTCGGGTCGATTGCCCATCGTCACCACGGCGACGGCGATCCTGGGCGCCCCCATGTCCTCACCTCGTACCGGTCGGCAGCTGACTGATCGACGGGCGATGCTAGCCGTTCACGGTAGGGACGTCTTGCGGACGCCTGCCGGACGGTGGTGTGCCTACGCCGTTCGGCGCGGGGCGGGACCCGACCGGAACGGGCACAGGATGTCGGGTGCGGCAGGGCACGCACTGCCTAGCGTGAGGGCACGAAAGGAAGGAGACCGGACGTGCTGGACCGGCTCAACCGGGCGATGGACCGGATCGAACGGGACCTCGGACACACCGTCGACGCGGCGGAACTGGCGCGTACGGCGTGCACCTCGGAGTACCACCTGCGCCGCATGTTCTCGGCCCTGGCCGGCATGCCGCTGTCGGAGTACATCCGCCGCCGTCGGCTGACGGTCGCGGGCGCTGAGGTGCTGGCGGGGGACGCGACGCTCCTGGAGATCGCGGTCCGCTACGGCTACGGCTCCGGCGAGGCGTTCGCGCGGGCGTTCCGCGCGATGCACGGCGTGGGCCCGGGCGAGGCCCGGCGCACCGGCGCGGCGCTCGTCTCCCAGCCCCGGTTGACCTTCCGCCTCACCGTCGAAGGGAGCAGCAGCATGCACTACCGCGTCGTGGACCGCCCGGCCTTCACCGTCACAGGCTTCAAGACCCGGATCCCCCTGATCCACTCCGGCCCGAACCAGGCGATCATCGACTTCGTCCGCAGCCTCGACAAGCCGGCCCTGGACGTCCTGCAGAAACGCTCCGACCAGGAGCCGCAGGGCCTCGTCGCGGTCTGCGACGACCTGGATCCGAGCCGCGCGGAGGGCACGGAACTGGACTACTACCACGCCGTGATCACCTCGGAGGCGGCTCCGGCTCCGGCACCCGAGGGCACCACCGTCCTCCCGGTCCCGCCGGGCACCTGGGCGGTCTTCACCACGTCGGGCCCGGCCCCCGAGGCGATCCAGCGCCTCTGGCACGACGTGTACACCGAGTGGTTCCCGTCCAACCCCTACCGCACCCGCCCCGGCCCGGAGATCCTGCGCACCCGCCTGTCACCGGACGGCGGGGAGGCGGACGCGGAGCTGTGGCTTCCGGTGGAGCGGGAGGTGAGTCACTGAGCGCAGGTCGTCAGGGCGGCCCGCACGGCTTCGCACCCGTCGGGAGAAGGACTTCGCGCAGGATGTCCACCACGTCCCCGGCGTTCTCATCGGTGAAGAAATGACCTCCGGGAAGCGTGTGCACGCGCAGCGTCGAGGAGGTGTGCCGCCGCCACGCCCGTACGGCGGGAGCGGTGGTGAAGGGGTCCGCGGCTCCCATCAGTGCGATGACCGGGCAGCTGACGGCCGAGTCGGCACCGGGGACGTAGCGGCTGTGCGCCATGAGGTCACTGCGTATGACGGGCAGGAACATGGCGCGCAGCACCGGATGGTCCAGAACTTCGGCGTCGACGCCACCCAGTGACCTGATCAGTTCGACGACCGGCTCATCGGGGTCCTTCGGGCCGTCACCCGCGAAGTCCAGGGCGGGCAGCCTGATACAGGAGGGGGCGGGGTGGCCGGAGGCCACGAGGACGATCCGCCGCTGGTTGGGCATACGCCGGACGACCTCGTACGCCACCGCCGCCCCCAGGCTGTGACCGAAGAAGATCATCGGTCCGTCCCCGCGCACCTCGGTGAGCGCTTCGGCGATCTGATCCGCGAGAACGTGGACATCGGTGAAGAGGGGCTCCTGCCGGCGCTCCGCCCGGCCCGGGTACAGGACGCACGCCGCCCGGGCCATGCCGGTCACCCGCGCCGCGAGGTGCTGGTACGAACCGGCGGAGCCTCCCGAGTGCGGGAAGAAGAGGACGGTCCACGGTGTAGCGGGCGGTGCGACGGCGGGGAAGCACCGTATCCACGGGCCGGCATCGAGCATGGCTACCGCCTTCTCCGGGAGAACCGACGTGGTCAGAGGGAGTGGAGCAGTGCGAGTGTCTGCTTCAGCTCGTCCTTCAGCGCACGTCCGGCCGCTTCGGCGTCTCCCCGCGCAACGGCGTTCACCAGTACGGCGTGCCCCTCGTCGCCATGGTTCGGATCGTCGGAGCGGAGGCTGAGCAGTTCGACCAGATCGAGCAGCCGTCGTTGCAGCACGGGGACGAACTCGGTGAACAAGCCGGTGAGCACCGGGTTGTGGGCCGCGGCGACCACGGCCTCGTGCAGGGCGATGTCGGCCTCGACGAACGCGGCGTTGCCGGCGTTCGCGGCGTCGCGGCGCCTGATCAGAGCCTCTTGGAGTGCGACGACGTCTTCTTCGGTGCGGCGCTGCGCGGCCAGCTGCGCCGCTTCCACCTCGATGAGCATCCGGACTTCGTAGACATCGGTGATGACCGCCTGGCGGAGCTGGGTGGACCAGTCCTCCTTGGGCTTGGTCGCGATGACGAAGACACCGGATCCCTGGCGCGCCTGCACCAGCCCGGCGCCTGCCAGCGCGCGGAGCGCCTCGCGGACGGTGGAGCGCCCCACGCCGAGGGTCTTGGCGAGGGCGGTCTCGCCGGGGAGCTTCGCCCCCACGGCCCACTCACCGCCGGTGATCTGCTCGCGCAGGTGCTGAGTGGCCTGCTCGACCAGGGGGGACGGTCGCAAGGCACCTAGTGACATGTGCGGTTCACCTTTCCACACCTCTCGGGTTGTCTGAGGAGCTGAGTTGTCGTTACTGTACCCCCATGCTGCTGCACGAGCTCCTTCTCCTCGGCTGCCGCTGCGGGGCCTGACATGACCGGCACCCCGCAGCGGGGTGCCGGGCTGCGCCGGTCATTTCGGATGGCCGACTGAAAGAAGTTCTGCACCATGGCTTCCTCCTTCCAGAACACGGTGTTCCCCACCCTGCGCACACCCTCCGGGGACGTCCCGGTGGATGCTCCGCGCTGGAACCCGCAGCGTCCGAGCGCGATGCCCCATCACCGCTACCGGCCCGCGGAGCAGCGAGTCGCCCTGCCGCTGACCGACCGGTCCTGGCCGTCGCGCCGGATCGAGCAAGCCCCGCTGTGGGTGCCGGTCGACCTGCGTGACGGGAACCAGGCGCTGGCCGAGCCGATGGACACCGAGCGCAAGCGCCGGATGTTCGATCTCCTGGTCACCATGGGGTTCAAGGAGATCGAGGTAGGTTACCCCTCCGCCAGCCAGACCGATTTCGACTTCGTACGGCACCTGGCCGACAGCGGCACCGTGCCCGACGACGTGACCGTCTCCGTGTTCACCGCGGCCCGCCGGGATCTGATCGACCGGACCATCGCCTCCGTCGAAGGGCTCCCCCGCACGCTCGTGCACCTCTACACCGCGACAGCGCCCACCTGGCGGGACGTCGTCCTCGACCGCTCCCGCGCCGAAGTCCACGACCTCATCCTGGACGCCGCCACGTACCTGTTGCGCCGTGCCGAGGGGCGGCCGGGTGCCGACATCCGGTTCGAGTTCTCACCCGAGGTCTTCAACCTCACGGAGCCGGACTTCGTCCTGGAGGTGTGCAACAGCCTGACCGAGCTGTGGGAGGCGAGCCCGGACCGGCCGGTCGTCCACAACCTGCCCGCGACGGTGGAGATCGCCACTCCCAACGTGTACGCGGACCAGATCGAGTACATGCACCGTCACCTGGCGCGCCGTGAGTCCGTGATCCTCTCGGTCCATCCGCACAACGACCGCGGCACCGGCGTCGCCTGTGCCGAACTCGCCGTCCTGGCAGGGGCCCAGCGTGTCGAGGGCTGTCTGTTCGGCAACGGCGAGCGCACGGGCAACGTCGACCTGGTGACCCTGGCCCTCAACCTGTACGCGCAGGGCGTGAACCCCATGATCGACTTCTCCGACATCGACGCGGTGCGCGAGGTGGTGGAGCACTGCAACCGGCTGCCGGTCCACCCGCGCCATCCCTACGGCGGCGACCTCGTGCACACGGCCTTCTCCGGCACCCACCAGGACGCCATCGCCAAGGGCATGGCGCACCATGCCAAGCAGGCCGCCGAGCAGGGCGTCCCCGCCGGAGAGGCTCCGTGGGCGGTGCCGTATCTGCCCATCGACCCCAGCGACATCGGCCGCACGTACGAGGAAGTCATCCGCATCAACTCCCAGTCCGGCAAGGGAGGCATCGCCCACCTCCTCCACACCCACCACGGCCTGGACCTGCCCCGCGCGATGCGCCCGGACTTCTCCCGTGCGGTGCAGCACGTCACCGATGCCACCGGTCAGGAGCTGTCCCACAAGGAGCTGTGGGAGCTCTTCCGCACCACCTACATCAACCCGGCCCTGGACGGACCGGTCGCCCTGGCCGCCTGGCAGACCACGGAACCGGTGCCCGGCGAGCACCGATTCACCTGCACGCTGCGCGCCGACGGGCAGGAACACCCCTGCCAGGGCACCGGCAACGGACCGCTGTCCGCCCTCGCCGACGCCCTGCGCACCGTCGGGATCACCGTCGACATCCTCGGCTACACCGAACACTCCACCACCACGGGGCCGGGCAGCCCCGCGGTCGCCTACGCGGAGTGCCGCGTGGACGGCGTCACGTGCTGGGGGGCGGGCTGGGACACCTCCGTGCTGACCGCCTCGGTCCACGCCGTGATGGCCGCCGTCAACCGCTCCGGACGGGCCTCCTCGTGAACGCGGGCCCGGTGCTCCGCGTCGAGGACGTGGACGTCGTCCGCGACGGCAACCGGATCCTGGAGAACGTGTCACTGACCGTACGAGCCGGGGAGCACTGGGCGTTGCTCGGTGCCAACGGGGCGGGCAAGAGCACACTGCTCGGTCTCCTCGGAGCGCTCGCGCACCCCACCCGCGGCACGGTCGAGGTACTGGGGCACCGGCTGGGAAGGGTCGACATGCGCCAACTGCGTTCCCACGTCGGCCACGTCAACCCGCGGCACGATCTGCGCTCGCCCCTCAAGGTCCGGGACGTCGTCCTGACCGGGCTGACCAACACCATCGAGCGCGTGCCGCGCTGGAGCCCGGCACCCGACCAGGTCGCGACGGCGGACCGCCTCATCGATCTGCTCGGCCTCGGCGATCGCCACGAGGCGCGATGGCCGACCCTGTCCCAGGGGGAACGAGGCCGTGCGCTCATCGCCCGGGCGCTCATGCCCAGTCCGGAGCTCCTGCTGCTCGACGAGCCCGCGACCGGTCTGGACGTCGCCGGCCGCGAACAGCTCATCGAGCGGATGGACACACTGCAGCACACCTACAGGGATCTCGCGTCGGTCCTGGTCACTCACCATCTGGAGGAGCTGCCCCCGGGGACGAGCCACGTGATGCTGCTGCGTGACGGGCGCTGTCTGGCCTCCGGCCCCGCCGACGAGGTCCTGACCAGCGACCAGGTCAGCAAGTGCTTCGACCACCCCATCCGCCTCACCCGCGTCGACGGACGCTGGAGCGTACGAGCCGACCGTCCGGTCAGAGCACACTCCGGCTGAGGAGGGTGTCGCGGTGGTACCGCCCCGTCGGCGGTACCACCGCGACCAGGCCTCAGCCCAATGCCTTCCCGGCCTTCTCGACGGCGCCTTGGGCCTGATCCCAGTCCCCGTCGAAGTGAACCGCCAGGGCGTGGAGCCACCGCTCGATGCCGAATCCGACGCAGCTCGTGGAGACCGGGCCGCCGCCGGGCAGCGATATGGAGCACCGCTCGCCGAAGAAGGTGTGATGGGTGTTCACCGAGGCGATCGCCAGGCCCTGATAGACGTACTCGTGCTTGACCGGAACGATCTGCTGGAAGGTGGCACGCTCTCCCGACCGGTCGTAGAAGGGGTCGGAGGCCGCTCGGCGTTCCAGCGGCAGACCGATCTCACCGGCCAGAGCGTCCAGGAAGCGAGCCGACCGATCGAGGTGCGCCGTGACGTGCTCCGGGGGTCCCAGGGCCACGACCTCCCGCATCCGGAACGCCTTGAGGCGGCGCAGCCCGTCGAAGTGGTCCTCGTTGCGGAAGCACTGTCCCACCAGGGTCACCAGTGCTCCCTCGTGCGGCACCTGCCGGTTCCGGTGGTGGAGGTACACGCCGTAGCAGGCACTGGAGGGAAGTGCGAGGCCTGCCGCGCGCAGCGAATCGGGACGGAACTCACCGAGGACGGCCTCCTGTGCGATCGGTTCCGCGCCTGCCGTGGCGACGTCCAGGGACGATGACACGAGCGCGAGTTGGGGAAAGTTGCGGTAGACGTCGAGCACCGCGAGGTCGGTGACCGGCAACAGTGGGGGCACGGTCAGTGCGACAGCGCCCGACTCCTCGGCCCACCGCGTGCAGACGCGGTCCAGCGTCTCGGCGAGCCGTGTCGGCTCCTCCTCCAGTGCAACGAGTCCTTCGGACACGCGGACACCGGTCTTTACGCTCATCGGAAGCTCCTTCGCGTGAGTGCCTCATCGGCAGAGAACCCCGTCGGGGCAGCGCCGTGGCGACATGCCCCGAGGGCGGGCCGCGCCCTTTCCGGCGGGCGGCGGGCAGCGGGGGGGCGAACGGCGTGTGGCGCGTACGCCGTGGTCAACGCCCTTGCTGGAGTGGGCTTTCCGTGCTCCGCCGCAGTCGCTAAGGTACACCTCAGAGGACCTGAGTACCTGAGGGGTCCTGCAGCGCACTACAGCGAACGGGACAGACGTTTCGATGAAAAAAGGACAACTCGGCTTCCTGACCGGCACACACACGGTCAACGACCTGTACCAGGGCGCGATCCCCGCGATGCTGCCGTTCCTGATGTCCGAGCGTCACTACAGCTACGCCGCTGTCTCCGGCCTGGCGTTCGCGGCGAGCGGCGTCTCGAGCCTGTTCCAGCCGCTGTTCGGCGTGATCTCCGACCGCAAGTCCCGCCCCTGGCTCGTTCCGGCGGGGTTCACCACCGCCGCCCTGGGTGTGGTCATGGCCGGACTGGCCGGAAACTACATGGTCACCTGGCTGTGCGTCGCCCTTGCGGGGATCGGTATCGCGGCGTACCACCCGCCCGCGACAAGCCAGGCCCGCGCCGCCGGCGGCTCCTCCCAGAAAGCCATGAGCGTGTTCTCCGTCGGCGGTACGGTCGGCGGCGCCGTAGCGCCGTCGCTCGTCACCCTCGTGATCGGGTCGGTGGGATTCGACGGCAGCTACCTGCTGGCCGCCCCCGCCCTCATCATGGCGATCCTGTGGGCCCTCAAGGGTCCGTGGATGCGGCGCCGGGGCTACACGAAGGCGGCTCCCTCGGTGACCGCCGCATCGACGAAGCCTGCAGCGGACCCCGCGCGGCAAACCGACGACTGGCGCGCCTTCGGCCGTCTGGTGGCCGTCATCGTCGGGTGGTCCATCCCCTTCGTCACGGTCACCTCCCTGGTGTCCCTGCACGCGCAGCGCGATCTGGGCCAATCCACGGCGGCGGGCGCCGCCACACTCACCAGCTACACCGCAGCCGGTGCCGTGGGTACCTTGCTGGGCGGCTGGGTGGGTGACAGGTACGGCAGGATGACCTCGGTGCGGATCGGCTACCTGGTGGCACTTCCAGCACTGCTGGGCATCGCCTGGGCCCCGGCGTTCCCCGTCCTCGTGGCCAGCGCCACGTTGTTCGGCGCGGCCATGTTCCTGCCCTTCGCCGCTCAGGTGACCCTGGGGCAGGACTACCTGCCCAACCGCCCGGGCACGGCCAGCGGCCTGACGCTCGGTATGGCCATGGCGGCGGGCGGCCTGTGCTCCCCCGCGTTCGGGTGGTTGGCCGATTCGAGCGGTCTGCGGGCCGCCTTCTACGCGCTGCTGCTCGTATTCGTCGCCCCTGTCGTCATGGCGCTCCGCCTTCCCGACCGTGTCCTGGCCTCACCTGACGCGCCCTCGCCGGAACCGGTCGATGCAACGAATACCAGTAGTACGCAATAGTCATCTCAGCCAATTCGCAACAGGGAACCCTCACCGATTCCCCAATCAAGTGCCCGGAATATGAGATGGCCATTGAAAGCAACTGCGCCGTTACGTACCGTCTGGTCTGGCTCGGAAAAGCAATGCCACGCAGTGGCAATAGATTCTGGACCGCCAAACCCGCATATCCATAAAGGGGCACACCGTGAAGATCAACTGGGACGACCACGAGGAACTGAAGGCCGAAGGTATCGCACTCGCTCGGCGTTTCGCGTTCGGCCAGGAGATGTCCTGCCTCAAGGTGGTCGCCGATCAGTCCGGAGACCTGAACCTCCCGCCGCACTGGCACGAGAACGAGCAGTGGGTCGTGGTCACGGAGGGTTCCATCCGCTTCGTCTGCGAGGGAACCGAGTATGAACTGAACGCCGGCGACGTCGCCTACATCCCTTCCCGCCAGCGGCACACGGCCACCTTCGTCGGAGAGGAAGGGGCCGTTCTACTGGAATTCTCCGCCCCTCCGCGGCTCGACCTCGCTCCCGGTTCGATCGTCCCGTCGTCGATGATATTCAGCTGAGAACTTCCTGAAGGACTCACCGCTTGTCCACGACACGCCGACGGGGGATCGACCGTGCATAGCACCATGCGTGGCAGGGAAAATACAGAAGTAACGATTCACGAGGCATTCACTCACGTCGCACGGAAATTCCCGGAGCGAAATGCCGTCGTCACCGCCGAGAGAGCGGTGACCTACGCGGAACTCGAAGCCGAATCCCGTCGGATCGCTCACCGGCTGATCAGCCGGGGAGTGCGGCCCGGCAGCATCGTCCCCGTCGTCGCCCGCAGGTCACCTGACCTGGCCGCCGTCCTTCTCGGCATACTCATGGCCGGCGGCGCCTACGGCATCCTCGACGTGAGGTGGCCGATCCCTCGCATCACCCGGCTGCTGCGCACCATGCGGCCCCCTGTCGTGCTCGCCGATTCCGCGGGCTCCGCCCACCTCCGCCGGGCACGGACCAGCCACACCACCTTCGAAGCCCTGCAGCGGACGACCCCGCCCGCGGCGCCGGCCGGTCTGCCCCATGTCCCGCCGGACGCCTGCGCCACGCTCTTCTGGACGTCGGGGAGCACCGGCACTCCCAAGGCGGTGATGTCTCCGCACCGGGCCACGACGAGACTGTTCACCCCGAACGGCTTCATGGACTTCGGCGAACGCCCTGTGATGATCCACGCGGCAGCGGTCGCCTGGGACGCCTTCACGCTGGAACTGTGGGGCATGCTCCTCAGCGGCGGAACCGCCGTCGTGCACGAGGACGATCTCCTCCTGCCGCCCTCGATCCGCGCCTATGTCCGCGATCTGGGTGCCACCCACCTCTTCCTCACGCCGTCACTCTTCGACGTGATCGCGGGTGGCGACATCGACTGCCTGAGCGGTCTGCGCGCCGTGCTCCTGGGCGGGGACAAGCCGTCCCCCGCGAACTGCCGCAAGCTCCTCGACGCTTGTCCGGACATCGAGTTGTACAACGGTTACGGCCCCGTCGAGTCCTGTGTGTTCGCCACGGTGCACCGCATCACGAGGCACGACACCGACCAGGGGCCGGGCATCCCGGCGGGCCTTCCCGTGCCTGGTACGGAGCTGCACGTCATCCGTGACGGCGCTCCCGTTCAGCGAGGTGAGACAGGTGACGTCGTCATCGGCGGGACAGGTCTCGCCCTCGGCTATCTGGACGCACCCCAGCAGACGGCGGCCGCCTTCCGGCACATCACCGCCGGCGAGGAGGAGACCCCGGTCTATCTGACCGGCGACCAGGGCTGGATGGACGAGTCCGGCGTCCTTCATTTCGCCGGCCGGAAGGACGCTCAGATCAAAATCGCCGGGCATCGAATAGAACCGGCCGAGATCGAGTCGGCGGCCCGGGCCCTGGGGAGTACGCGATCGGTCATCCTGCCTCTCCCCGACCGCAGCGGAACAACGCGCATCGTCCTGTTCGCAGAGATGCCCGACAGGGCCATCAGCGAGCCGGAAATGCGGGGCCTTCTCGGAGAGACACTGCCCGCCTACATGGTGCCGTCCAAGGTGCACTTCGTCTCCTCGATGCCGCTTCTCGAAAACACCAAAATCAACAAGACGGAACTCTCGGCGCGCTTCGGCTACAACAACTGAGCGCCCGCCCGGACTTCCGAACCAAGGTGTAATCGCCGTGCAGAGGCAAGGAATCAGAACGTGAGTACCAAAAACCGCACGGAAGAAAAGTTCTCTGTCGCGCTCGAATCCATCCAGAGCAAACGCCGAATCGAGCAGGTCCAAGAGGCAGCGAATGCCCTCCTCGACCGGTACCGGACACAGCACGATCCCGTAGAGCGCCTCAAACTCACCTACGAACTGATCCGGCGTAATCTCACCCCGGAAGTAGCCATCGTATTCGGCAGCCTGGCTCTCGGCACCGACGGACTGGTCGGCGTTGCCGGAAGAGAAGCCGTACCTCCCGTACCTCTCAGTGGAGTTCGAGGACAGGCTGTTTTCCACTGCAAAATCCACGGGGCCGACGGCAGGGACGGTTCGCTCACGGCGTTCTACACGGAACCAGGTTCCATGGGGCTGACCAACGCGGAATGGCTGGCGGCGATGCGGCTGCTGGCCGGGATCAGCGGGCTGGGCGTCGGGGGGCATGTGACATGCCCGGCGTAGCGACCAGCGAGTCCCCGGCGCGCCTTGTGTCGCGTGCGTACTGGTACCGGCAGTTGCCGGCGGGGGCTGACGTGCACCGGCTGGACGGGGGGCTGTTCGCCGTGACCGGCAACGCCGCTGTGCAGGAGGCGCTCGCTCACCCCAAGATCGTGGCCGAGCATCCGCTCAAGGCCAGCGCACGCGCCTTCGGTCCCAACGTGCTCGACGCCGACGGCCCGAGCCACAGGGCATTCCGTGCCCTCATGGCCCCGATTCTCTCCGCGGGACGCATCGCCGAGTACAAAGAGTCGCTGATGCCAGGACTCGTCCACGCCCTGGTCGACAGCATCGCGGGCATCGAAACCGACGACTTCTACAACTCCTTCGCGCACAAGGTCCCGTACGGGATCGTGTGCACGATCCTCGGCATCGACGCCTCACTGGAAAACCGATTCCACACTCTGACCCGCCCGCTGGCGCGGCTTCTGGACTACCCCACCCAGGAGACCGACGAGACGCACGCCAACGCGGCCGAACTGCTGCGGCTGATCGAAGAACAGAGGGCGTCCAGGACCGCCGGCGCGCAGTCTCTGCTGGAGACGATCGAGCGGACCAGGGACCGCAAGGGAATCTCGCTGACCGACAGCGAAGTGCGGTCGACCGCACTGCTGTTCTTCCTGGCCGGCACCGAGACCAGCAGCGCGTTCATCACATCACTCGTGTACTGCATGGGACGCGGCATCTTCAGTCTGGACGAACTGCGCGACGACGCGGTACGGGATGACTACATCGAAGAGGTCCTGAGGCTCTACCCGCCCGTGCAGACGATCGTCCGGTTCGCGAGCGAGGATCTGACCATTCAAGGCGTGGAGGTCCCGCGGCACTCGGCGGTACTCGCCTCGATCGCCGGGGCCAACCGTGACCCGCGGGTCTTCGACCACCCTGACCGATTCCAGACCGGCAGGAGCCTGAAGGGCTCGATTCCCTTCGCGGTCGGAGGACACGCATGCCCGGGAGCCATGCTCGCGAAAACGGAGTTCTCGCTGCTCGTCGAGGAGATCGCGCAGCGCTGCTCTGAGGTGGTCATCACCCGCGACGGCCTCGGCATGGAGAGCCAGTCGTTCTCCCATCCCACCGACTTTTCCGTTGAGTTCAGGACAAGGTAAGAGGAAGAGGGCACAATGGAAAGCAAGATCACCTCGCTGCGCAAGTGGCTCGACGGCCTGCACGACGAGCCACTCGACATTCGGGACGACACCGACCTGATCCAGTCGGGCGCGGTCACCAGCCTTCAGTTCGTCCAGATGGTGATCGAGGTCGAGCGCCTGCACGGCCGGAAGCTGGACCCGGGCGTGATCACCATCGAGTCGATGCGCACCCTCAAGGCCATCGACATGGCCGTCTTCCAGGCAGCCTGATGGAAGAGCACATCCCTCGGGTGGCGGTGGTGTCCGGAACCTCGTCCGGGATCGGCGCGGCCGTGGCGACGGAGTTCCTGCGCCGGGAGTACACCGTCATCGGCCTGTCGAGGCGCGGCAACCCCGCCCTCGCGAAGGAGAACCGCTACGTCGACTGCCTCGCGGACCTGCGGGACGGTGACGCTGTGCGGGACGCGCTCACCTCCGCGGCCGCTGCCACAGGGGACGGGGTCAAGGCCGTCGTACTCAACGCCGGTGCCTCACCGGACCCGACCGACCTCGGCAAGCTCGAGTGGCAGGTGGCGGCCGACACATACGAGACCAACGTCGGCACGGCGCTGCACCTCGTCCAGGCGACGGCTCCGCTGCTCAAGCAGAGCGGCGGCGGCTCGATGACGTTCGTCGGAGCGAGCCTGGCGAACGGCTACAAGCCCGAACGCTGGGCGTATGCGGCCAGCAAGGCGGCCATGACCACCCTGATGCGCTCGTGCTCGGTCGAGTTCGCCGACGACGGCGTCGTGGCGAACGAGGTACGTCCCGGCCCAGTGGCCACCGCCATGACGATGGCCGGGCTCGACGGCGAGATGAACGACCAGATCATC
The DNA here is from genome assembly GCF_001280065.1 of Streptomyces sp. NRRL B-1140. Lineage (GTDB taxonomy): Bacteria > Actinomycetota > Actinomycetes > Streptomycetales > Streptomycetaceae > Streptomyces. The sequence goes on along the minus strand of NZ_LGEA01000089.1, from coordinate 92,589 downwards.
CGCGCCATCAACGCGGGTTTCGGAACGGACTGGCTCAAGTCGCCGCGCACCGTGGCGGAGTGGATCGTCACCATCGCCGAGTTCCCGGCGAACGGACCCACCGGTCAGGTCTTCAACTACAGCCGCAAGGTCCTGTAACCCAGAGAAAGGCAGGCAGACACCCATGTCCGATCACCCCTCTCGCGAGCAGCTTCTCGACCTCTTCAACTGGGCCTCCCCCGGCATGCTGGTCACCGACGCCGCAGGCGCCGTGGTGCTGGCCAACAAGGCCGCAGCAGAGCTGCTGAGGGACGACGCCAGGGCCGGCACCAAGCTCCCCGGCGCACTGGGCATCGACGACTACGAGTCCCTTCTGGCGGCCGGGACACCGGTGGAGAACCGGGAGGCGGCCTTCGCGAACCCCGACTTCTCTTCCGGCTACGCCAACCTCGGCTTCGGCGACGTCGACGGCAAGCCCTACGGCTTCTGGGCCCTGCGCCCGGTCACCACCCACCCGACGCCCTCTCCTGTGCCGGGGGAGGGCTCCTCCACCGCCACGGCGTGGATCGCCCAGGTGGACCGGTCCGACCAGGCCTACACGCCGGTCGGCGGGGACGCGGTCGAGTTCATCCAGGCGTACTACGACAACTGCCCCGTCGCCATCCACCTCATCGAAGAGGACGGCACGGTCGCCCACGCCAACTGGAAGGACATCGCGATCGTCGGGGCGAGTGAGCATCCGGACACCTACGTCGGACACCACATCCGGCACATCTACGCCGACCAGCACGTCGTCGAGGATTTCCTGGGCCGCTGGGGCGAGGACGCACCGATCATCGACTTCCGCGCGGACTTCCTCAACAAGGGTGAGCGGGTCCCGGTGGTGATCTTCTCCACGGCCAACGTCGAGAACGACAAGTTGAAGAACACCCGCTGCTTCGTCTTCCCGGACAGCCACCCGGACCGCGAGCGGGACAAGGTCAAGGCGCTGGACCTCGGTTTCTGAGCCGAGCAGCAGCACAAGCCGCGCCGCTGTCCCTGCGGAGGGGGCGGAACCGCGCGCTTGAGAGGGACGACGGGCCCCGGCGGGCAACCCTCGCCGGGGCCCGTCCGAGCCAGGCGACCGGCCGTCCTTCCGGGAGGAACCCCCGCAGCTGACACCAGTTCCTGAACGGTGATCCGACCCTTCCGGCCACCAGCCGACGGTGGAACCGTGCGCCCGCTCCTGCCGTGAACCCCTCCGCTCCCCCAACAACGCGAAGGAACCTTGTCCTTGAAGACGATCGCCTTCCTCGGGCTGGGCACCATGGGCAGCCCGATGGCTGTCAACCTGTGCAAAGCCGGATACACCGTGAACGGCTGGAACCGCAGCGCCGGCAAGTCGGGGCCCCTGCTTGCGGCAGGCGGCCGAACCGCGGAGTCCGTACGCGCAGCGGTCCGCGACGCCGACGTGGTGATCACCATGCTTCCGGATGCTCCCCAGGTCGCGGCCATCGCCTACGGCCCCGAGGGAATCCTGGCCCACGCTCGGCCGGGGACACTGCTGATCGACATGTCCACCATCGCACCGCGGAGCTCGGTCGAGCTGGCCGACGCCGCAGCCAAAAAGCGCATCCGTGTCCTGGACGCTCCGGTCGCGGGCGGCGAGACCGGAGCGATCGAAGGCATGTTGTCGATCATGGTCGGTGGGGAAGGCGACGATTTCGAGGCAGCGAAACCCGTCTTCGAAGCCCTCGGCAGGACCGTCACGCACTGCGGTGCCCACGGTCTCGGCCAGACGGTGAAGGCCGCCAACCAGCTGGTCCTCGCGATCAACATGCAGGCGTGCGCGGAAGCCGTGGTCTTCCTCGAGAAGTCGGGTGTGGACCTCGAGGCCGCTTTCGACGTGCTGAGCGGCGGCCTCGCCGGCTCCAACGTCCTCACCCGCAAGAGGACCAACTTCCTGCGGCGTGACTACACGCCCAGCTTCGCCATGGGGCTGCACCACAAGGACATGGGCATCGTCACCGACACCGCACGCGCCATCGGTGCCTCGATTCCCCTCGGAGGCCTCGCCGCACAGCTCGTGGCCTCCTCCGTGGCCCGTGGAGAGGCGGCTCTCGACCACTCCGCCCTGCTTCATGGCGTCGAACTCCTCAGCGGCTACGACCACGAGTGAACCTCGGCGCACGTAGGCGAAGCACGAAGAAGCCTGCGGGCGGTACAGAACCGCGAGCCGACCGCCCTGACCCGGCTCCGCGGGGCCCACCAGTCCCTCCGCACCCAACACCAGGATCGCCACCCGGCCAATGCCCTTCCGGCACTCATCAACAACCTGGACGAGGACTACGCGGACCGGCCGACCGGGCAGAAGCCGTGGAGCACCGGCCCGCCCGCCCATGGCGGACGGCGGGTGACACGACGCCGTCCGGATCCGGTGAGGGTACGCGCACGTGAACCTACTCCTGAAGACCTGAGCGTCCAGGCGACGGACACTCCGCTGCCCGCCACCCCCTTGTTTGTGGTCGGACGACGACCTCCTGTTCGACAAGGAGAGCCAGGGGCTGCAGTTGAGACCACGGTTGAGACCACCACTGAGGCCGCTCGGACTGTCGCCCAAGCAGCGCCTCAGCCGTTCACCATCGGCCGTACTTCTGGTGGATGTTGCGGCTAGAGTGGCCGCTGTGCGGTAGAGCAGCCGTGCACCGGGGCCCAGCGACTGGCGCGGTACGAGACGCAGGACCGACAGCCAGGACGCCCACCCGGAAACCAACGCTCCGAAGACAACCAGAGGCATCGTTCAACATAGGAGATAGCTGTCCCAGGTTGGCGCTGACCCCGCCAGAGGATTTGCTAAGCGTCGGCAGTCTCTCAGTGATGACCACGAAGTTGGTGGTCGAACTGGGGCTGCCAGGATCCCGTTCGACCGCCCGTCTGAAAGGCGTTCGAACCTGTGGACTGGGACGCAGCCACAAGATTCGCCATCGAAGTCTCCAGCTTCGTTGCCCTCCTCGCTGTCTTGCTCACGGGCCTCATACGTCAACTCGTGGAGTTGATCGCTGAGTGGCGCAGTTTTCGCAGATCCCTGCGACGACCTCCCGCGGACGATCTCCCGCATCGGGGCGACCCTCAATGAGCCTCTATCATCCTCAATGGCCCGTTTCGGGGAGATCGGTTGCAAGCAGTGGGATCGCACGCCGTGCGAGGCTTGAGGCCGACGGGGGTAAGCGGACGGGGAGAGTGATGTCTCAGCCGGACCCGCCGCTACGTCCAAGGGCGGTCGCACCTGTCGAAGGACGCCTCGCGTCGCATGAGCGACACCCTCATGCCGGGCCCCAAGGTCGCCCTGCCCAGTGGGACGGAACTCCGTCCGGGACCGTCAATTGAGACCAGCAATGAGACCACGGACAGCGCGGCCCGATCGAAGTGCCGCCGCCGCATCCGCTGAACGCAAAAGCCCAGCTCAGACACTGTCTGAGCTGGGCCTCAATGGAGCCGCCTTCGGGATTCGAACCCGAGACCTACGCATTACGAGTGCGTTGCTCTGGCCATCTGAGCTAAGGCGGCGCGCTGTCCGCACTATGGTGCGATCAGCAACGACGGTAAGTCTACACAGTTTCCGAGGGTGCTCCGTACCAGCCCCGGAGGCGGGCCTTCCGGGGCCGGCAGCAGGGCTATGAGCAGCGCTTTCCGGCCGTGGGCGGGGTGCCGCGCAGGAGGTAGGCGTTGATCGTCTTGTCGATGCAGGAGCTACCGCGGCCGTAGGCGGTGTGGCCGTCGCCCTCGTAGGTGAGCAGGCGCGCGGAGGAGAGCTGGCCGGCCAGGGCCTGTGCCCAGCGGTAGGGGGTCGCCGGGTCACGGGTGGTGCCGACCACGACGATGGGCGCCGCGCCCTTCGCTTCGATGCGGTGGGGCTCACCCGTGGCGTGCACCGGCCAGTAGGCGCAGTTCAGGGAGGCCCAGGCGAGGCCTTCGCCGAAGACCGGCGACGCCTTCTCGAACTCGGACAGGGCCGTGCGCACCTGCTCCGGGGTGTCGAAGGCGGCCGGAAGGTCCAGGCAGTTCACCGCCGCGTTGGCGAACATCAGGTTGCTGTAGGCGCCGTCGGCGTCCCGCTCGTAGTAGCCGTCGGACAGCATGAGGAGTCCGGAGCCGTCCTTCTCCTTCATCGCGGACGTCAGCGCCTCGCGCAGCTGCTCCCAGGAGCCCTCGTCGTACATGGCCGCGATCACACCGGTCGTGGCGAGCGACTCGGTGAGACGGCGGCCGTCGGCGCCACCGGTGGCCAGGGGGCGGGTGTCCAGCTTCTCGAAGAACGCCTTGAGGTTCGTGCCCACCCGCTCGGGCGAGGTGCCCTTGCCGCCCAGCGGGCAGTCGGCCTGCCGCACGCAGTCCTTCGCGAACGACCGGAACGCCGTCTCGAAGCCCGCCGTCTGTTCGAGGTTCAGCCGCCGGGCCGGCAGCGACGGGTCCATCGCACCGTCCAGCACCAGCCGGCCCGCCCGCTTGGGGAACAGCCCTGCATACGTCGCCCCGAGGAACGTGCCGTACGAGGCCCCGACGAAGTTCAGCTTCTTGTCCCCGAGCGCCGCCCGCACGATGTCCATGTCCCGGGCCGCCTCCACGGTGGACACATGGCGCAGCAGCCGGGGCGCGTCCGCGCCACAGCCCTCGGCGAACGTCCGGTACGCCGCTACCAGCCCGTCCGTCTCCTTCGCGTCGTCGGGCGTGGTGTCCGTGCGCGTGTACCTGTCCATCCCCGGTCCGTCCAGGCACTCCACGGGCTCGCTGCGGGCGACGCCGCGCGGGTCGACCGCCACCATGTCGTAGCGGGCCCGCACCTCGGCCGGGTAGCCGATGCCCGCGTACGCCTGCACGTAGCCGATCGCCGAGCCGCCCGGCCCGCCGGGGTTCACCAGCAGCGAGCCCAGCCGCTTGCCCGGACCGGTCGCCTTCTTGCGGGTCAGGGCGAGCCGGACGTCGCCGGCGGACGGCTCGGCGTAGTCGAGCGGTGCCTTCAGGGTCGCGCACTGGAAGCCGGGGGCACCGCAGTCGCGCCAGGCCGGCTTCTGCCCGTAGTACGAGGTGAGCGCCGCGGGGGTGGTCTTCGGCAGCGCGCCGAGGGCCGCTTCCTGCGCCGCGGAGGCGGCGGAGGTCGTCGCGCTCCCCGAGGAGCAGGCGGAGACGAGCAGCGCGGCCGCGGCGAGGAGACCTACGGCGGTCTCGGCCCGGTTGCGTGTCCTGCGGTGGAGACCCCCGGAGCCGGAGGCGGAACGGGGGGTACGCCGTGTGTCCATCCAGCGATCGTAACTCTGGGCGACGGCATGAGTGCCCTGCGTGCGCGTCGTGCCTCGCACGAGTTACGGCGTCAACCGCATGCCCGGCCCCGGTGTCCCGCATGCGCGGCCCTGGGGTCCTGCCGGGTCCTCAGCCCGCTCTGAGCGCCATCGTCATCGCCTCCACCGCGAGCAGCGGCGCCACGTTGCGGTCCAAGGCGTCACGGCAGGCCGCGATCGCCTCGATACGGCGGAGTGTGGCCTCGGGTGAGCTGCCGCGGGCGAGGCGCTCCAGGGCGTCCTCGGCGTCCGCGTTGGCGATGGCCACGCGCGAGCCGAGCTGGAGGGCGAGGACGTCGCGGTAGAAGGCCGTGAGGTCGGTCAGGGCGAGGTCCAGGCTGTCACGCTGCGTGCGCGTTCTGCGGCGCTTCTGCTTGTCCTCCAGGTCCTTCATCACGCCTGCGGTGCCGCGCGGCATGCGACCGCCCTGGGCGGCGCCGAGAGCGGCCTTCAGTTCCTCGGTCTCCTTGGCGTCCGTCTCCTCCGCGAGCTGCTTGGCGTCCTCGGCGGCCGCGTCGACGAGTTCCTGGGCGGCCCTCAGCGCACCGCCGATCTCCTCGACGCGCAGCGGCAGTCTGAGCACGGCGGCACGGCGTTCGCGCGCGGCCGGGTCGGTGGCAAGTCGGCGCGCCCGGTCGACGTGGCCCTGGGTCGCGCGGGCCGCCGCGGCGGCGACGTCCGGCTCGATGCCCTCGCGGCGGACGAGCATGTCGGCGATGGCGTCGACCCTCGGCGTGCTCAGGTTCAGGTGGCGGCAGCGGGAGCGGATGGTCGGCAGGACGTCCTCGATGGAGGGGGCGCACAGCAGCCAGACCGTACGCGGGGCGGGCTCCTCCACGGCCTTGAGGACGGCGTTGGCCGACTTCTCGTTCAGCCGCTCGGCGTCCTCGACGAGGATGATCTGCCAGCGGCCGTTCGCCGGGGACGTGAACGACTTGCGGACGGTGTCGCGCATGTCGTCGGCGAGGATCTGCGTGCCGACGGCGGCGACGGTGGTGACGTCGGCGTGCGTGCCGACGAGTGCCGTGTGGCATCCGTCGCAGAAGCCGCAGCCCGGGGAGCCGCCGAGGGCCCGGTCGGGGCTGACGCACTGCAGCGCCGCCGCGAACGCGCGCGCCGCCTGGTTCCGCCCGGCCCCGGGCGGGCCCGTGAACAGCCAGGCGTGCGTCATCTTCGACGCCTCGGGCGGCGGAGCGTCCGTGGCGGCCGCGGTGACCAGCGCGTCGGCGTCCCGGGCGGCAGCGGCCAGCTGCTCGCTCACCCTCTCCTGCCCGACGAGGTCGTCCCACACGGTCATGGGTCACGCCGCCCTTTCGTCACGTTCCGCGTTGCGGGCTCCATTGTGGCGGCTCCCACTGACAACCCCCGACGCCCCATCCGGTGCGCGGCATCCGGTCCGGCCGGCCACGTCGCGGTCCGGCCCGCGGGCTCGCGCGGGTCCGGCCGGCGGGCTCGCGCGGCCGCCCGCCGGGAGGCCCTCAGTGCCCCCGGGGGGCCCGGAAGCCGGCCTCCTCCCGTCAGCCCGCCGGAGGTCTCGGCGCCGGACCGCCGGAGGCCTCAGCGCCCCCGGCCGCCCCTCCCACGGCGTCCGCGGCCCTCGTCCGGCTCGTCGTCGTGCGGTCCGAGCAGCTCGTCCGCGAGCGAGGGCAGGTCGTCCAGCGGCGTCTCCTCGGCCCAGTCCGACCGGCGGCGCGGCGTCCCCTCGGCGTCGACCTGGGGCATCTCCCGCGTACGGTCCTCGGTGCCGTCGGGCCGGGCGGCCGGGGCCTCCTTCCGGAAGTAGCCGGGCGGAACCCGGTCCGCCGGTTCGTCTCCGCGCACCGGCGGAAGCACGGCCGTCTCCTCGGCGTCCTCGGACCGGACCGGGGGCAGCACCGCCGTCTCGTCGGCCGCGCCGTAGGCGTCGGATTCACGCACCTGCGGCAGCACCTCGGTCTCGTCCCCGGGGCGGGGCGAGAACGGGGGCAGGACGTCCGTCTCCGACCCGGCCACCGGCGAGACCGGCGGCTTCGGCAACTCGGCCGTCACCTCGGCGTCGGACTCACCGGAGGTCCGCCCCCGGCCCGTTCGCTGCTCGTCGTCGCGCACCGGGCGCAGCACGGTCGTGTCGTCGGCCGCACCGCCCGGTGTCACCACCGGCGTGGGGACGGTCGCCGCGTCCTGGGAGGCCGCCGGACCCGCGGCATCCTTCTTCGCTGTGGAGCTCCTCGGGCCGGCCTCGGCCGCCGCGGCGGCCGCCTCCGCGAGCCGCCGGGCCTCCTCGGCCCGCAGCAGCGCCGCCTCGGCCTTGCGCTGCTTCTCCAGGCGGAGCGCCTCGGCCTCGGCACGCAGCCGTGCCTCCTCCTCGGCCTGCTTGCGGCGCCGCTCCTCCTCGGCCTTGCGGCGGGCCTCCTCCTCCGCACGGGCCTTCTCCTCCGCGAGGAGGCGGGCCCGCTCCTCCTCGGCCTTCCTGCGGGCTTCCTCGGCCCGGCGCCGGGCCTCCTCCGCCTGCCGTTCGGCCTCGCGGCGCTGCGCCTCCTCCAGCTCGCGGCGCTTGCGCTCCTCCTCCTCGGCACGCAGCTTGGCGAGCTGCTCCTGGCGCTCGCGCTCCAGGCGCTCCTCCTCGGCCTTGCGGGCGGCCTCTTCCTCGGCCTTGCGGCGGGCCTCCTCCTCGGCCTTCTTCCGCGCCTCCTCCTGGGCCATGATCTCGGCCTCGGAGAGCGGCAGCACCTGGTCGAGGCGGTGCCGGATGACGGTCGTGACGGCCTCGGGCTCCTGGCCGGCGTCCACCACCAGGTACCGCCCGGCGTCGGCGGCGGCCAGGGTGAGGAAACCGGCCCGCACGCGCGCGTGGAACTCCGCGGGCTCCGACTCCAGCCGGTCCGGCGCCTCGGTGAACCGCTCGCGCGCCGTCTCCGGGGCGACGTCCAGCAGCACGGTCAGATGCGGAACCAGCCCGTTCGTCGCCCAGCGGTTGATCCGGGCGATCTCGGTCGGCGACAGGTCGCGGCCGGCGCCCTGGTAGGCGACGGACGAGTCGATGTAGCGGTCGGAGATGACGACCGCGCCGCGCTCCAGGGCGGGCCGTACGACGGTGTCGATGTGCTCGGCCCGGTCGGCCGCGTACAGCAGCGCCTCCGCGCGGTGCGACAGACCCGCGCTCGACACGTCCAGCAGGATCGACCGCAGCCGCTTGCCCACGGGCGTGGCCCCCGGCTCGCGCGTCAGCACCACCTCGTGGCCCTTGGCGCGGATCCACTCCGCGAGCGCCTCGGCCTGGGTGGACTTGCCGGCCCCGTCGCCGCCCTCCAGGGCGATGAAGAAGCCGGAGGCCGCGGCCCCCTGGTCGGGGTCGTCGCCGCCGAGCAGGGCGTCCTTCAGGTCCTTGCGCAGCGGCACACCGGAACGGTCGTCGACCTTGGCCAGCACCAGCGCGGCGACGGGCAGCAGCAGGGCGCCGGTCAGCATCAGCGTGAAGGCCGCGCCGCCGTGCGCGAAGACGAACTTGCCGCTCTCCAGCCGGTGCGGTCCGATCGCCGCCGCCACCAGCGGGGCGATCACGGCGCCGAGCGCGACGCAGACCCGGACGACCGCGTGCAGGTGCTCCGTCGTGCGGGCGCGCCGGCTCTCCTCGGTCTCCTGGTCGAGCAGGGTGTGCCCGATGTTGGCGGACAGGCCCGCGCCGACGCCGGCCAGCGCGAGGATCAGCAGCACGGTGGTGACGTCCGGGACCAGCCCGGCTGCCAGCAGGGCGACACCGGTGAAGGCGATCGTCAGCGCGAGCAGCCGGCGGCGCGACAGGGCGGGCACCAGGGCGGGCGCGGTACGGATGCCGACGACCACGCCGCCGGTCAGTGCGGCCACGAACAGGCCGTAGAGGACCGGACCGCCGCCCAGGTCCTTGGCGTGCAGCACGGCCACGGCGACGGCGGCGGACACCGCCGCGGCGACGGCCGCGCAGGACAGGACGAGCAGCGGCATCGCGCCGGTGCGGCCCTTGTCGGCGCCGGTGGTGGTCTTCGGGCGGCGCAGTCCCTCGAGCGGCGAGCGCGCGCGGGGGGTGCGCGTGCCGGGCAGTTCCAGGAAGGTCAGCAGCGACAGGGACGCGGCGAACAGCCCGGCGGCCACGTAGGAGGCGAGGGCCGCCTGATGCTGGCCGAACCAGTCGATGCCGGCGCCCAGCAGGTTGTTGAACAGGGCCGCGACGACCAGCACGACGGCGGCGAGGGGGATGGCCGCGAAGCCGGTGCGCAGCGACAGGCGGCGCAGGGCGTCCATGTGGTCGGGCAGCGGCCGGACCGTCGCCCCCTCCGGCGGCGGGGCGGGGAGCAGCGCGGGAGCCGCGCTCTCGCGGCACACCGTCCAGAACCGCTCGGCGACGCCCGTCACGAACGCCGTCACGAGGAGGAGGGCCAGTGCGTTGTCGGGCGTCCAGTCGATCCACAGGGGCGCGACGATGAGGAGCGCCGCGCGCACCCCGTCGGCGCCCACCATGGTCCAGCGGCGGTCGAGCGGGCCGTCCTGCGAGGTGAGGGCGGTGAGCGGGCCGAGCAGAACGGCACCGAAGAGGAGTGTCGCGAGGATGCGCACCCCGAAAACGGTCGCCACTGCGAACGCCACGCCTCGGTAGCCGCCCCCGAACGAGCCTTCGGCGACGGCCGCCTGGAGCGCCAGGAGGACCAGTACGAGAAGGGCGAGGGTGTCCCCCACGCCGCCCACGAGCTGTGCGCTCCACAACCGCTTCAGCTGCGGTCGTCGCAGCAGGGCGCGGACGGCACGCTCGCGGGAGTCCGCGACCAGGGCGTCGTCGGGGGCGGGCTGAGGGGCCGTTGGGTGGTCGGCTCGCGTCATGCGTTCAGCCTATCGGGAGCCACCGACACCCCGGAGGGCGCGGGCTGGCATGCGCACGCCCCGACATCGAAGTGTTGCCGGGGCGTTCGCTTTCCGAACCCTGCGCGAATAACCGGACACGGTGGTCCGGTTTCCGGACAGCGCCGAACGACCTCGTGCCTCCACGGACTTGGAGGCACGACGGCCGCTCGGTGCGTCGCTCAGTCCTCCGCGGACTTCGTGGCGGTCGCCGTCTTGGCGGCCGTCTTCGCGGTGGTGGTCTTCTTCGCCGTCGTCTTCTTCGCGGTCGTGGTCTTCTTCGCCGCGGTCTTCTTGGCCGTCGTCTTCTTCGCCGGCGCCTTCTTGGCCGCCTTCTTCGCGGTCTTCTTCGCCGGACCCTTGGCGCGCTTCTCCGCGAGCAGCTCGAAGCCGCGCTCCGGGGTGATCGTCTCGACGCTGTCACCGGAGCGCAGGGTCGCGTTGGTCTCGCCGTCGGTGACGTACGGGCCGAAGCGGCCGTCCTTGACCACGACCGGCTTCTCGCTCACCGGGTCCGTGCCGAGCTCCTTCAGCGGCGGCTTGGCGGCCGCCCGGCCACGCTGCTTGGGCTGGGCGTAGATCGCCAGCGCCTCCTCCAGCGTGATCGTGAACAGCTGCTCCTCGGCCTGCAGCGAACGCGAGTCCGTCCCCTTCTTCAGGTACGGGCCGTAGCGGCCGTTCTGCGCGGTGATCTCCTGGCCCTCGGCGTCGGTACCGACGACACGGGGCAGCGACATCAGCTTGAGGGCCTCGTCGAGGGTCACCGTGTCCAGGGACATCGTCTTGAACAGGGACGCCGTGCGCGGCTTGACGGCGTTCTTGCCCGTCTTCGGGGTGCCCTCGGGGAGGACTTCCGTCACGTACGGGCCGTAGCGGCCGTCCTTGGCGACGATCGTGTGGCCGGTGGCCGGGTCCGCACCCAGCTCGAAGTCGCCGCTGGGCTTGGCGAGCAGCTCCTCCGCGAGGTCGACGGTCAGCTCGTCGGGCGCCAGGTCGGCGGGGATGTCGGCGCGCTGGTGCTGCTCGGTGTCCTTCTCGCCGCGCTCGATGTACGGCCCGTAGCGGCCGACCCGCAGCACGATGTCATTGCCCACCGGGAACGACGACACCTCGCGCGCGTCGATCGCGCCCAGGTCCGTCACCAGCTCCTTGAGACCGCCGAGGTGGTCCCCGTCGCCGTTGCCCGCGTCGGCCGCGGCGCCGCTGACCGTGCCTTCGCCGAAGTAGAACCGCTTCAGCCACGGCACGGACTGCGCCTCACCGCGGGCGATGCGGTCGAGGTCGTCCTCCATCTTGGCGGTGAAGTCGTAGTCGACGAGCCGCCCGAAGTGCTTCTCCAGAAGGTTGACCACGGCGAAGGACAGGAAGGACGGCACCAGGGCCGTGCCCTTCTTGAACACGTAGCCGCGGTCCAGGATGGTGCCGATGATCGACGCGTACGTCGACGGGCGGCCGATCTCGCGCTCTTCCAGCTCCTTGACCAGGGAGGCCTCGGTGTAGCGGGCCGGGGGCTTGGTGGCGTGCCCGTCGACCGTGATCTCCTCGGCGCTCAGGGCGTCGCCCTCGGAGACCTGCGGCAGCCGGCGCTCACGGTCGTCCAGCTCGGCGTTCGGGTCGTCGGCGCCCTCGACGTACGCCTTCAGGAAGCCGTGGAAGGTGATCGTCTTGCCGGACGCGCTGAACTCGACGTCCCGGCCGTCGGCCGCCGTGCCGCCGATCTTCACCGTGACGCTGTTGCCGGTCGCGTCCTTCATCTGGGAGGCGACGGTCCGCTTCCAGATCAGCTCGTACAGCTTGAACTGGTCACCGGTCAGTCCGGTCTCGGCGGGAGTGCGGAAACGGTCGCCCGAGGGGCGGATCGCCTCGTGGGCCTCCTGCGCGTTCTTGACCTTCCCGGCGTACGTCCTCGGCTGCGGCGGCAGGTAGTCGGCGCCGTACAGCTGCGTGACCTGGGCGCGGGCGGCGGAGACCGCCGTGTCGCTCAGCGTCGTGGAGTCCGTACGCATGTAGGTGATGTAGCCGTTCTCGTACAGCTTCTGCGCGATCTGCATCGTGGCCTTCGCGCCGAAGCCGAGCTTGCGGCTGGCCTCCTGCTGCAGCGTCGTCGTACGGAACGGGGCGTACGGCGAGCGGCGGTACGGCTTGGACTCGACGGAGCGCACGGCGAACCGCGTCTGCTCCAGGGCGGCGGCCAGGGCGCGGGCGTTCGCCTCGTCGAGGTGGAGGGTGTTCGCGCTCTTCAGTTGTCCCAGGGAGTCGAAGTCGCGGCCCTGCGCGACCCGCCTGCCGTCGACGGTCTGCAGGCGCGCGACCAGCGACGACGGGTCCGACGGGTCTCCCGCGCGGCCGGTCGCGAAGGTGCCCGTCAGGTCCCAGTACTCAGCCGAACGAAAGGCGATGCGCTCGCGTTCCCGCTCCACCACGAGTCGGGTGGCGACGGACTGGACACGGCCCGCGGACAGCCGCGGCATGACCTTCTTCCACAGGACCGGCGAGACCTCGTAGCCGTAGAGGCGGTCGAGGATGCGGCGGGTCTCCTGGGCGTCGACAAGCTTCTGGTTGAGCTGGCGCGGGTTGGCCACGGCGGCCTGGATCGCGGCCTTGGTGATCTCGTGGAAGACCATCCGCTTGACCGGGACCTTGGGCTTGAGCACCTCCTGGAGGTGCCAGGCGATGGCCTCGCCCTCGCGGTCCTCATCGGTGGCGAGGAAGAGTTCGTCGGACTCCTTCAGCAGGTCCTTGAGCTTCTTGACCTGCGCCTTCTTGTCGGCGTTGACCACATAGATCGGCGCGAAGTCGTGTTCGACGTCCACACCGAGGCGGCGGACCTCGCCGGTGTACTTCTCGGGCACCTCGGCGGCGCCGTTGGGAAGGTCGCGGATGTGCCCGACGCTCGCCTCGACGATGTATCCGGGGCCGAGATAGCCCTTGATCGTCTTCGCCTTGGCGGGCGACTCGACGATGACGAGTCGGCGGCCGCCCTCTGCGGTCTCGCTGGTCGGGGACAACTTCGCTCTTCTCTCCGGTCGACGCTGGGGCCTCCCCGGAGTCGCTCTACCGGGGCTGGGTACGTGGTGACGCTGCGGAGTGTGACGGTACATCCCGCCCCCGTGTCAAACGGGAAAAGCCCGCAACGGCCACTCGAACGGTAACCCGACTACCACCGATCCTGCCGCCCGGAGTCCCGGGGCCGGGCCTCGTCCTGTGCGGAACGCGACCTCGCGGTCACGGACGGCTGCGTCGCCGGCGCGACCCTCACAGGCGGCTGAAGCACCACGCTCCGAGCACCAGGGCGAGCACCGCGACGACGCCCGCGAGGGCCGCCGAGGGGACCGGCCTCACCCCCTCGGCGACGGGCAGGTGCCGCCGCACGCGCATCGTGGTCCAGGCCAGCAGGGCCCCTCCGAACAGGGAGAACACCACTCCCGCGAAGATCGCTGGTTCGCTCTCCATGCCCCGTCGTGCCCCTTTTCCCCTGTCGCGCATCCCCGCCGACGGGAGGCTGACACGCGTGGGCGGCGTGCAGGCGAACCCGAGGTGAACGCCGGGGCGACGCGGCGGTGGATCAGGGGCGTCCGCTTCCCCGTGACCCGCTTCGGCCGAGGTGTTCAAATCGACTCGAATTTATTGGCTGGCCCCCTCGACGCCCCGCCCCCGGCGGCCGGCCGCTCAGCGGACCGGTTCCAGGAACCCCTGCTCGACCAGCAGCCGGATCTGGGCCGGGGTGCGGTCGCGCAGCAGCACCGGGTCCTCCCCGATCAGCTGGGCGATGGCGTCGAGGATGCGCCCGGCGCTCATCGTGCCGTCGCACACGCCCGCGAAGCCCGCGCCGACCGTGTCCACCCGGGTCGCCCGGCGCATGCCGCGGTTCTGGCGCAGCACGACATGCTCGGGGTCCTCCGCGCCGGGCAGCCCGACCTGCTCCTGCACGATCTCGGCGGCGAGCCGGAAGTGCCCTTCGAGCAGGGCGGCGTCGTCGTGGTCGCGCAGGTGGTCGAGCCGGTCGAAGTGGGCCCGGATCGTGTCGCCGAGGGGCTGCTCGACCGGATGCGGCCACTCCTCGACGGTGAGCGAGGGCACGGCGGCGTCCGTCCTGCGCAGGGTGATCCAGCCGAAGCCGACGGCCTTCACCTTGCGCGCCTCGAACTCGTCGAGCCATGCGTCGTACCGCGCCTGGTACTCCGCCGCGTCGCCCTGGTGGTCACCGGCGTCGCGCAGCCACAGCTCGGCGTACTGGTTGATGTCCTGCACCTCGCGCTGCACGATCCAGGCGTCGCACCCGCGGGGCACCCATGACCTGAGCCTGTCCTGCCAGTCCTCCCCTTCGACGTGCTGCCAGTTGGCGAGGAACTGCGCGAACCCGCCCTGGTTCAGCCGCTCCCCTGCCTCCTGAACGAGCGTGCGGCACAGATCGTCCCCGCCCATCCCGCCGTCGCGGTACGTCAGCCGGGCGCCGGGCGAGATCACGAACGGCGGGTTGGACACGATCAGGTCGTACGTCTCGTCGCCCCGGACCGGTTCGAAGAGGGAGCCCTCGCGCAGATCGGCGGCCGCTGCGCCGGACAGCGCCAGCGTGAGGCCGGTGATGTGGAGGGCGCGCGGGTTGAGATCGGTGGCCACCACGCGCGTGGCGTGCTGCGCCGCGTGCAGGGCCTGGATGCCGGAGCCGGTGCCGAGGTCGAGTGCCGCGGCGACGGGCGTCCGCACGGTGATGCCGGCGAGGGTCGTGGAGGCGCCGCCGACTCCGAGGACGACGCCTTCGTCCCGCCGGCCGATACCGCCGGCGCCGCCGACCGCGCAGCCGAGGTCGGACACGATGTACCAGTCCTCGCCGCCGGGACCGCCGTAGGGCCGGACGTCGACCGTCGCGGAGATGTCGGTTGCGCGGGTCCGGGTCAGCCAGCCGGTCTCCAGACAGGCGTCCACGGGCAGGACCTCCGCCACGCGCGCGTGCGGCACGGGCTGCTGGAGCAGGAACAGCCGGACGAGCAGCTCCAGCGGCGTGTCCCCGCGCGTCGCCCGGAGAGCGGGCACGGTCTCGCTCCGGGCGAGCGCCGCGTACGCGGGGGCGCCGAGCAGTTCGAGCAGCCCGTCGGCGGTGAAGGAGGCCGCGAGCAGGGCGTCCCGGAGCCGGGCGGCGACCTCGGGACGGTCGGAGGAGGGCAGCGGGGGCAGGGGTGTCTGGCTGGCGTTACTCACGCCCCCCATTGTGGCCGCCGGGAGGGACGGCGCACGTGCCCGTGCAGGGGCGAGCTGCCCCCGCGGCGCGTTTTCCCTCAGCTCTGGGTGGCCCCCGCCGACGCCGTGGCCGCCTTGCAGCTGGACTGCTGGGCCATCGCCTGGCCGACCTCGCCCTCCTCCAGGTTCCTCAGGGCGTCGTTCCCGCTCTGGCTCAGCTTGTCCAGTTCGGTGGCGATGTCCTTCAGGCCGTCGGCGAACTTGCCCTGGTCCTTGGTGTCGAGCTCGTCGACCTGCTTCTTGAGGGAGGCGTACGAGGCGGAGATCGAGTTGAGCTCCTTGACCGCGTCCTTCTGCTTCTTCTCGCCGTTCTCGACGTCAGGCGCCCCGGCCTTGTTCACAGCGTTCCCGATCGCCTTGTAGGCGTCGGACATGTCCTGGAAGGCCTGCGCGTCGGTCTTCTGGACGTCCTTCGGCGTGCTGTTGTCCGAGGTCTCCTTCTGGATCGCGGCATTGGCCGACTCGATCTTCTTGGCCTGCGGCTGAACGGCGTCACAGACCTGCTTGGCCCAGGAGTCCAGCTTGTCGTTGCCGTCGTCGCCGCCGCAGCCCGACAGCGCCAGTACCAGTACCGCACCGCCGGACAGTGCGGCCGCGAGCTTCTTGTTCACCGGATTGGTCCCTTCCATGGCTCTCGGCCCCGGAACATACACGCCAGATGCACGACAACCGCACGCCAGACGTCTATTAAGACCGTTTTGTAACCTTTTGCACCAAGCGAGAGAAGGCTCACGCGTGATCGTGTACCCACACGGCGCGGGCGGACGCCACGCCAACGCGTGCCGCCCGCCCGCACCTTGAGCTGGGGCTGGGGAATCCTCCCTACGAAACCACCGCCGGATCGGCGGACTTGGGCTGCGAACCGGCATTGTCTTCGTCACCCATGGCGATTCCGCGCCGCTTTGAGACGTACACCGCCCCGGCGATCACGAGGAAAGCCAGGACGGCGATCATGATCCGCACCCCGATGCTCCTGTCCGGACCGTAGGAGAACTTGATCACCGCGGGCGCGATGAGCAGCGACACCAGGTTCATGACCTTCAGCAGCGGGTTGATCGCGGGGCCCGCGGTGTCCTTGAAGGGGTCGCCGACCGTGTCTCCGATCACCGTCGCCGCATGGGCCTCGCCGCCCTTGCCGCCGTGGTGGCCGTCCTCGACGAGCTTCTTGGCGTTGTCCCAGGCGCCACCGGAGTTGGCGAGGAACACCGCCATCAGCGTGCCCGCGCCGATCGCGCCCGCCAGGAACGCCCCGAGCGCTCCCACGCCGAGCGTGAAGCCGATGAAGATGGGAGCCATCACGGCCAGCAGACCGGGCGTGGCCAGCTCGCGCAGGGCGTCCTTGGTACAGATGTCGACGACCTTGCCGTACTCCGGTTTCTCGCTGTAGTCCATGATCCCGGGCTTCTCACGGAACTGCCGGCGCACCTCGTAGACCACCGAACCCGCCGACCGCGACACGGCGTTGATCGCCAGCCCCGAGAAGAGGAAGACGACCGCCGCACCCGCGACGAGACCCACGAGGTTGTTGGGCTGGGAGATGTCCATCATCAGGCTCATCGGGGCGCCCTCCCCGCTGAGTTTCTCGCCCACGTCCCGTGCGCCGGTGATGATCGCGTCGCGGTACGACCCGAACAGCGCCGCCGCCGCGAGCACGGCCGTGGCGATCGCGATGCCCTTGGTGATCGCCTTGGTGGTGTTGCCGACCGCGTCCAGGTTGGTCAGCACCTGCGCGCCCGCGCCCTCGACGTCCCCGGACATCTCCGCGATGCCCTGCGCGTTGTCGGAGACCGGCCCGAAGGTGTCCATCGCGACGATCACACCGACCGTGGTGAGCAGACCGGTGCCTGCCAGCGCCACCGCGAACAGCGCCAGCATGATCGACGTGCCGCCGAGCAGGAACGCCCCGTACACGCCGAGTCCGATCAACAGGGCGGTGTAAACGGCCGATTCGAGACCCACGGAGATACCGGCGAGGACGACGGTGGCCGGGCCGGTGAGCGAGGTCTTGCCGATGTCCCGCACGGGCCGGCGGGTGGTCTCGGTGAAGTAGCCGGTCAGTTGCTGGATGAGGGCGGCGAGCACGATGCCGATGGCCACCGCGACCAGGGCGAGAACGCGCGGGTCGCCGTCCTTGCCCAGGATCGCGGGGTCGGTGACCCCGTCGAGCTCGGAGTACTTCCCCGGCAGGTACACGAAGACGGCGACCGCCACCAGCACCAGCGAGATCACCGCGGAGATGAAGAACCCGCGGTTGATGGCGCTCATGCCACTGCGGTCGGCGCGCCGGGGCGCCACCGCGAAGATGCCGATCATGGCCGTGATCACACCGATCGCCGGCACGAGCAGCGGGAAGCCGAGCCCCACGTCCCCGAAGGCGGCCGAGCCCAGGATGAGCGCGGCGACCAGGGTCACGGCGTACGACTCGAAGAGGTCGGCCGCCATCCCCGCGCAGTCGCCGACGTTGTCGCCCACGTTGTCGGCGATGGTCGCGGCATTGCGCGGATCGTCCTCCGGAATGCCCTGCTCGACCTTGCCGACCAGGTCGGCGCCGACGTCGGCGGCCTTGGTGAAGATGCCGCCGCCGACCCGCATGAACATCGCGATCAGCGCGGCCCCGAGACCGAACCCCTCGAGCACCTTGGGCGCGTCGGCCGCGTAGACCAGCACGACGCAGGAGGCGCCGAGCAGGCCGAGGCCCACGGTGAACATGCCGACCACGCCCCCCGTACGAAAGGCGATCTTCATCGCCTTGTGCGAGACGGCGGTCAGATCCTTTTCCGGCTCGCCTGCGGCCGGGGTCGCTTCACGCGCCGCCGCGGCGACACGCACATTGCTGCGCACGGCGAGCCACATGCCGATATAGCCGGTGGCCGCCGAGAACGCCGCTCCGATCAGAAAGAACACCGACCGTCCGGCACGCTGACTCCAGTCGTCCGCGGGCAGCAGCATGAGCAGGAAGAACACGACCACGGCGAATACGCCGAGCGTGCGCAGCTGACGGGCCAGATAGGCGTTGGCGCCTTCCTGGACCGCTGCGGCGATCTGCTTCATGCTGTCGGTGCCCTCGCCGGCCGCGAGCACCTGGCGCACCAGGACGCCCGCGACCGCCAGCGCCGCCAGTGCGACGACCGCGATGACCACGATCAGAACGCGGTTGCCATCGGTGAGTACGGCTGCTGCGAGGTCTGTGGGATGGCCCGACTGCTGTGAGAGGGAAAGCCCCGCCATTCGTCCTCCTTGACGCTTGGGCTGAGCTCAAGATGTGGACGGGATTGTAGGTACCGGAACCTGATCAAAACAGAGCGCGATAAACGGAATTGGCCTTCCGGGGTAATGCCCTGAAAGCATTCTGGGACTACCGGGAGCACGCGAATGATCGTGAACGAATTCACGCATTGAACGGCTCAGGAACTACTGTAAAGGCGACCACTGACACCCGCACATGACGAAGGGCCCCACGGGTGGGGCCCTTCGGAAGAACGGGTGTGTGCGGTGGCGGTGTCAGACCAGAATCGTCGGCGGCGGCGTGGTCGGCCAGGTCATCTTGATCAGGCCGCCGTGCTCACCCGCGCTGACCTCGACGTCGTCGACGAGTCCGCTGATGACCGCGAGGCCCATCTCGTCCTCGTCGGCCTCACCGTCGGAGTCGCCGGGTCCTTCGCCGGGGGCGCGCCCGCCGGCCACCGCGTGCGGGGCCTCGTCGCCGACCTCGATGGAGAACTGCTTCTCCTCCTCGATCAGCAGCACCTTCACCGGCGCCGAGATCCCGACGGTCTGGTGCAGCCCGACGGCCCGGGTGCACGCCTCGCCGACGGCGAGCCTGACCTCGTCGAGGACGGCCTCGTCCACTCCGGCCCTGCGCGCCACCGCAGCCGCCACCAGCCGGGCGGTCCTGACGTGCTCGGGCAGCGCGCTGAAGCGGAGCTCAACGGTGGCCATGCATCCCCCTCGCAACTTCGGGCGTGCTGTCGAGAGGCTCCGGGCCGCCGAAGCCCGGGCCCCCTCGGTCTTTCTTCGCCGACCGTCGGCCGTCCCGGGCACATGGCCCGGGACCGGCGTCAGTCGGTGGCCGCAACCGCTTCCTCGACCGAGGTGTGAATCGGGAACACCTTGGTGAGGCCGGTGATACGGAAGATCTTCAGAATGCGCTCCTGGTTGCAGACCAGGCGCAGTGAGCCCTCATGGGCCCGCACGCGCTTCAGGCCGCCGACCAGTACGCCGAGTCCGGTGGAGTCGAGGAAGTCCACGCCCTCCATGTCGACGACAAGGTGGAAACTGCCGTCGTTCACCAGCTCGACCAACTGCTCGCGCAGCTTGGGCGCGGTATATACGTCGATTTCGCCACCGACCCTGACGATCGTGCGATCGCCCATGGTTTCGGTCGACAGGGACAGGTCCACGGATCCTCCAGCACCTTGCTATCGAGCGGTCGCCCTTGGGGCATTCGGCTTCAGCCCCTGGACGCTTCGCCAGCCGCGATGGCATTCAATCACTTACCGGCAGGCGTGCACGACGCCTTGGCTCCATTGTCCGTCACTCCAGTGACACACTCGGTGCCGATGGCCAAGAATCACCGATCCGATCGGACCCCGACGGACCCCGCCTCCCGGCCCGCGCCGGGCGCGGTCCTGGACCGCCTCGCGTCCGGTCCGAGCAGGGCTTCGCGCATTACTCATACGGAGCACTTGCCCCCGCGTGAGGGTCGGCATGCCGTCTGGCCCGACCGGATCCGCGCGGAGGTGGTGGCCGCCGTGCGGGCCGCGGGCATCGAGCATCCCTGGGCCCACCAGGCACGGGCGGCCGAGCACGCCCTGGACGGCGAGTCCGTCGTCGTCGCCACCGGCACGGCCTCCGGCAAGTCCCTGGCCTACCTCGTGCCGGTCCTTTCCACCCTCCTGGAGGGTGCCGAGGCCCCGAACGGCCGGGGCGCGACCGCCCTCTACCTCGCTCCGACCAAGGCGCTCGCGGCGGACCAGTGCCGGTCGGTGAAGGAACTTTCACACCCGTTGGGCCATTCGGTGCGCGCGGCCGTGTACGACGGCGACACTCCGTTCGAGGAACGCGAGTGGATCCGCCAGTACGGCAACTACGTCCTGACCAACCCCGACATGCTGCATCGGGGCATCCTGCCGTCCCACCCCCGCTGGTCCTCCTTCCTGAAGTCGCTGAAGTACGTCGTCGTCGACGAGTGCCACACCTACCGCGGTGTCTTCGGCTCCCACGTCGCCCAGGTGCTGCGCCGGCTACGCCGCCTGTGCGCCCGCTACGGCGCGTCGCCCGTGTTCCTGCTGGCCTCGGCGACGGCCGCGGAGCCCTCCGTGGCCGCCCGGCGCCTCACCGGCCTGCCGGTGCTGGAGGTGGCCGACGACGCCTCCCCGCGCGGTGAACTGGTGTTCGCCCTCTGGGAACCGCCGCTGACCGAGCTGCACGGCGAGAAGGGCGCCCCCGTCCGCCGCACGGCCACCGCCGAGGCCGCCGACCTGCTGACCGATCTCACCGTGCAGGGCGTGCGCTCGGTCGCCTTCGTCCGCTCCCGGCGTGGCGCCGAGCTGATCTCGGTCATCTCCCAGGAGCGTCTCGCCGAGGTCGACCGGTCCCTGACCCGGCGTGTCGCGGCGTACCGGGGCGGCTATCTCCCGGAGGAGCGCCGTGCTCTCGAACAAGCCCTCCATTCGGGTGAACTCCTGGGCCTCGCCGCGACAAACGCCCTCGAACTCGGCATCGACATCTCCGGCCTCGACGCGGTCGTCATCGCCGGCTACCCGGGCACCCGGGCCTCCCTCTGGCAGCAGGCGGGCCGGGCCGGACGGTCCGGGCAGGGGGCCCTGGCCGTCCTGGTCGCCCGCGACGACCCGCTGGACACCTATCTCGTCCACCACCCCGAGGCCCTGTTCGACCAACCCGTCGAATCGACCGTCCTCGACCCCGACAACCCCTACGTGCTGGCCCCGCACCTGTGCGCGGCCGCGGCGGAGCTGCCCCTGACGGACGAGGACCTCGGCCTGTTCGGCCCGGCGAGCGAGGGCTTGCTGCCCCAGCTGGAGGCCGCGAAGCTGCTGCGTCGCCGCACCAGGGCCTGGCACTGGACCCGTCGCGAGCGCGCCGCCGACCTGACCGACATCCGAGGTGAGGGCGGGCGCCCGGTGCAGGTCGTCGAGACCGGCACGGGCCGGCTGCTCGGCACGGTCGACGCCGGCGCCGCGCACTCGACGGTCCACGAGGGGGCGGTCCACCTCCACCAGGGCCGCACCTACGTGGTGCGGTCGCTGGACCTGGAGGACTCCGTCGCCCTCGTCGAGGAGGCCGCCCCGCCTTACTCCACGGTCGCCCGCGACACCACGTCCATCTCCGTCCTGGAGACGGACGTGGAGATCCCCTGGGGCGACGGCCGCCTCTGCTACGGCTCCGTCGAGGTCACCAACCAGGTCGTCTCCTTCCTGCGCCGCCGGCTCATCACGGGTGAGGTCCTGGGCGAGACGAAACTCGACCTGCCTCCCCGAACGCTGCGCACCCGGGCCGTGTGGTGGACCGTCACCGAGGACCAGCTGGACCGCGCCCGGATCAACCCGGAGATCCTCGGCGGCTCCCTGCACGCCGCCGAACACGCCTCGATCGGCCTGCTGCCCCTCTTCGCGACCTGCGACCGCTGGGACATCGGCGGCGTCTCGATCCCGCTCCACCCCGACACGCTCCTGCCCACGGTCTTCGTCTACGACGGCCACCCGGGCGGTGCGGGCTTCGCGGAGCGCGCCTTCCACACCGCCCGCACCTGGCTGACCGCCACCCGCCAGGCCATCGCGTCCTGCGAGTGCGACGCCGGCTGCCCGTCCTGCATCCAGTCCCCCAAGTGCGGCAACGGCAACGACCCGCTGCACAAGAGGGGGGCGGTGCGGCTCCTCACGGTGTTGCTGGAGGGGGCGCCGGAGGAGAAGGAGCCGGGGGACGAGGCGCCGTCCCCTCCGAACCCGCCGAGCGGCCCGGCGGAGCCGTCGGAGGCCCCGCCCGCGCCCTGACCTCCACCGTGAACGGTCCGCGGCCCGACGCCACCGTCACGTCGGAAACGTCACCGGCGACCTCGCACCGCACGAGCCGCACACCCTGCGCCCCGGCCAGCCGGCCGGCACGGGCGCAGGCCGTCGTGCCGCCCTCGGCCCAGTGGTCCGCCGCGGCGAGCGCCGCGAGATCGGCCCCGCCCGCCGCACGATGACGGACGACGACGGCCTGCCCCAGCGCGAGGACGACACCGAACACCACGCACAACACGGCGATCGCCCCGACGCTCCAGACGGTGGCGGAGCCCCGGTCCGGCCCCACCACCGCTCGGCCCCCTCTCACGTGCCCACCGCCTCCTCCACCGACGCCACGGCCTCCTCGCGCACGGCGAAGGACAGCCCCCGCAGCACCGGCGGTTCGGCCACGACGGTCACCCGGACGTGCTCCGCGTCCCGGCTGACCGTCACCTTCGCGCCGGGCGGCGCCGCCTCGCGGGTCAGCCTCACGACCGCGCCCGGCGAGTCCTGGCGGGCCGCTGCACGCGCGCCCGTCCGCGCCGCGTCCACGCACTGGATCTGCGCGGCCACGACCAGCAGCCCCCACACCAGCGCCATCGCGAACATCACCAGCACCGGCAGCACCACGGCCGATTCCGCCGTGACGAACCCCCGGTCCGCGCCCCGCTCACATCCGCGCATTGAGGGCGTCCTTCACGATCTTCTGCAGCTCCGCGCTGACCGCGCCGCTCGTGACGACCTTGTAGAGCACCACGGCGAACGCCACCGCCGCGACGATTCCCATCGCGTACTCGGAGGTGACCATCCCTCCGTCCCGCCGCGCCGCGCGCATCCCGCACACCAGGGCACACAGTCGTGCCCGCACCGCCTGATACATCTCAACCCCCGTAGGAAAGAGTCCGAATCATCAATATGTGTCGCTCACGTGTTCCGGATCCGTCGCCGCGTCACCCACCACCCCCTCCGAGCACCCCGCCCGCGAGTCCGATCACCACGGGCAGCACACCGACCGCGATGAACGCGGGCAGGAAGCACAGCCCGACCGGGGCGCTGACCATCACGCCCGCTCGACGGGCCCTGGCCGTGGCGGCGCGGCCCCAGTCCGCCCGGGCCTCGGCGGCGAGCCGTGCGACCGGCACGGCCGCGGGCAGCCCGGACACATCGGCCCGTTCGAGCAGCCGGGCCAGCCCTTCGGCGCCTGGCACAGCACTCAGTCGCCGCCACGCCGAGCCCGGTTCGCCGCCCAGCCGCACCTCCGCCGCACCCCGGGCGAGGGCATCGCCGACGGGGCCGCCCAAGGCCTCACCCACCGCCTGGGCCGCGATCACCGGGCCGGCGCCCGCCGCGATGCACGCCGCCAGCAGGTCGGCGGCGAGGGGCAGTTGCCGGGCCGCCTCCGCGAGGCCGGGGGCGCCCGGGTCCGCGTCGGCCGTCTCCCGGCTCGATCGCCACCGCCACACCCCGACCGCCCCGGCCAGTCCCACGGCGGCCCCGGCGAGGCCTCCGATCAGCACCCACCCGGCGCACGCCACGCCCACCGGAGCCGGCCAGTTCCGTGCGGCTTGGCGCCAGGCGGGCCGCCGGAGAGGAACCGCTGCCTCCCGTACCCCTGACAGCTCGGTCAGCCGACGGCGCATCCTGCGACGGCGCCGCGCCCGGACCAGCCGGCGCGCCAGCCATCCGGCGGCCAGCACGATCCCCACGGCCGCCCCCAGCCTGTGGACGACGTCCCCGCTCATGCCGCCTCCTCCGCGCCCCGCACGATCCGCCGCACCCACCACAGGCCCAGGCCCTCCAGCACCCCGCCGGCCGCGAGACAGCCCAGGCCCGCCCCGGTGTGCAGCAGGACGTGGAAGGGGTCGGCGCCGAGGGCGGTCCCGATGAGAAGCCCCAGCGCAGGCAGCCCGGCCAGCATCACCGCCGTGGCCCGGGCTCCCGCCAACTGCGCTCGCAGATCACACCGCTGGTCGCGTTCGGCGCGCAGGGCGGCGGCGAGCCGGTCGAGTCCGGCCGCGAGCCCCGCGCCCTGGTCCACGGCCACCCGCCAGCACGCCGCGAGTCCGCGCAGGCCCTCGGCGCCCGGTTGCCGTGCCGCTGTGGTGAGCGTGTCCGGCACGTCACCGCCGAACCGCGCCGCGGCCAGCACCGTGGACTGCGCGTCCGCGAGACCGCCGCAGTCCCGGGCGGCCCGGAGCAGTGCCTCACCCGGCTGGCGTCCGGCCCGCACCTCGCCCCCGAGCGCCCCGCACAACGCGATCACCGCGTCGGCCCGGCGCTCTCGGTCCCGCCGCGCCCGGGCGTCCAGCCGGGCCCTCCGCAGCAACGGCACCCCGGCCGCGCCCAGGACGATCGGCAGCACCGACGCTCCGAGCACCGCCAGCACCAGCCCGGCCACCGCCGACCACCACTCGACCCGCAGCCGCCCACGGACGCGGCGCAGCTCACCGGCCGCGCTGCGCCAACCGAGGGGCCCTCTCCGGACGGGGCCGTCGTCCGCGAGCAGCAATCTCGCCCGCCGTGCCGTCTCCTCCCGTCCGGCCAGCATCCAGGCAGCCGCCCCCATGCACGCCGCGGCCGCACCCACCGTCATCTCAGGCACCCCCGTCATCGCTGTCCCCTCTCGTCCGCACCCGGCTCGATCCCACTCGTCCCGCCCCGCAGCAGTCCCCTCAGCCGCTCCCATCCGCGCTCGCGCACGAACGCCTCCGCCCCCCATCGCAGCGCCGGTACGGTCCGCACCAGGCCCGACGCGTCCCGCTCCAGCACGTGCACCTCGGCGATCCGCCGCCGTCCGGCCCGGTCGCGCACCAGGTGCAGCACCACGGAGAGGGCGGCGGCCAACTGGCTGTGCAATGCGGCCCGGTCCAGGCCCGCCGCCGTGCCGAGCGCCTCCAGCCGGGCGGGCACATCGGCGGCGGCGTTGGCGTGCACGGTCCCGCACCCGCCCGGGTGTCCGGCCTAACCGTCCACGGCGGGTAGGTCACCGACTCCCTTGAAGGCAGTCATGAAGACCGTCGTCATCTACGACCGACTCAGCCGCTTGTTCGCTGAGGAGGCGCCCGACCACCGCATTGCCATCTGCCGCGCATACGCCGAAGCGCGCGGGTGGAAGGTCGTACACGTCGCCACGGACACGAACGTCAGCGGCGCAAGCAAGCTCGAAGACCGCCCCGGAATGCGCGAAGTGCTGTCGTGGCTTCCGCGCGTTGACTACGTGCTTGCCGCGAAGCTCGACCGGTACGCCCGGAGCGTGCTGGAGTTTCAGCGGCTCCTCGACGCCGCGAAGTCCACTCACTCGACGGTCGTAACGGCGGACGGCGTTGTATCGCCAGAAAACGCGTCCATCATCATCAACGTTCTTGCCGCATTCGCGGAGTACGAGCGCGACATGATTACGGCGCGCATCACGGACAGCAAGAAGCACTTCAAGGCGCGCGGCAACCACCTGGGAGGATTGGCGCCCTACGGCTACGCGGTCACGGGCCCCGTCAACAACAAGCGTTGGGTCATTGACGAAACTGCCGCCTCCGTAGTCCGTGACTGTGCTGACAAGCTCATTAATCACGGCGCTACACTGTCGGGCCTTGCCCGCGAACTCAATGAGCGGGGAATCCTGCCACCCGCCGACCACGCACGGCAGCGCGACGGGCGGAAGCTGCGGGGCAACAAATGGCATCTGGATACGCTGCGGGATGTCCTCTACACGCCTGCCCTTCGCGGGTGGCTTGTTCAGTCAGTGCCGGGAACGAAGCGCAGCGCCGTAACCAATCAGCCCGTGCTCGACGCCGAAGGCAACCCGGTTTCCGCCGGTCCGGAAATTCTCGACGGGGAAACCTGGGCGGCAGTGCGGGCAATCGTCGACAGCAAGTCGAAGGGGCGCGGAGCAGAGCGCACGGGTAAGGCACTGCTCCTTCACGTCGCACTGTGCTCCGAGTGCGACGGACCCATGTACCGGCAGCGCCGCGCGGTGAACGGCAAGGACTACTCGACGTACGTTTGTCGAAACGGTATTGGTAAGCGCGGAATTCACCGGCCCAACGTGATCACAGCGCCGATGCTGGACGACCTTGTTGCCGTCGACTATCTGAAGCGCTTCGGCAGGGTTGAACTCAAGCGCTGGGCGGAACCCGACGGCAGCGCAGTGCTTCAGCTTTCCGAAGTGACGGCGCAGATTGAGCGGCTTGCCGGGAACCTTGCCCAGCTCGACCCGAACGGCACGGCGGCGCGAATGGTCATCGCACAACTGACGGCGCTGGAGAAGCGGCAGGCTGAGTTGCGCACTGAAGCCGACCACGCTGAAGGTCGCTGGGTGGATGCTGGGGGCACTGTGGCGGACGAATGGGAGCGACGTACTGACGAAGGTCGACGGGGCTTGCTGGAGGACCTGGGCGCCGTTGTAATCGTTCGCCCAACAACGCCCGGAGCACCCAAGCGCTTTGACCCTTCACGAGTGGCCGTGGACTACGAGGGACCGGCGTGGTTCCGCAACGACCCGGCGGCAGGCGAACTCATGGCCATTGCGCAAGTTGAAGCGAGTATCCAGGGGCACCCTGAAGCCCTGAGCGCGTAGCCGACAGACAAGCCCCCGGCCAGCCCCACAGCGGGAAGGGTCGGGGGCTTCTGTATGCCCGCGTGCGGGACTGTGAGGGGCGCGGAGCTACCGGCGGACGTCGAAGCTCTCAGCGGGGCGGAGACGGGTGCTCAGGGGCTTCGGGGCAGCGTCACCACAGCGGGCAGGCGGCAGGCTTCTGACCTGGGTTGTTCTTTTAGTAGATGATGCAAACTCTTTCTACGTATCCAATAAGAAAATCTATAGTACTAGGGGTAAGCGTTCACAGTCGCAGACTTTAAGAACACCGCTTTGAGCGTCCCGCCCTCGCTATGCCCGCTGTCCTAGTCACCGACTCCCTTCATAAAGGTAGAGAGACGCTACGGCGCTTCTCGCTGCGGGTCTGTGACGGCGCTTGCGCCAATCCCGCTCTCATGACTCCCCGCACGCGGGACGGCCATTCGCTACGGCCAAAGCGTGCACGACTAAGCCCCCGGGCGTAGGTCGAGAAACTCTCAGTGGGTCACAGCACTGAGGGGGACTCCCTACGTACCGGGGGCTTTTTCGTTTCTGTGACAACGAAAGGGCGGCATCGCCATGCCCCATCTTCCTTACGACCTTCACACGACCCAATGCGCCCGTTGTGGCGGACGGTTGGGCGACAACCAAGAGCGCTATTGCTCCGCTGCCTGCCGTGCGTCGGCGTGGCGCATTGCCCGATGGCAGGAAGAGCGGCGGAAGCTCGGCCTTCCCCTGCATTCCACGTGCACGCTGTGCGGCGAGCGAATCGTGATCACGTCGAAGAACAAGACGACGTGCGACGAGAACGACCGCAATGAAACGTGCGTTGACGCGCAGGCAGACGCACGACTGGACGCACAGAACGCGCGCGAGGAAGCCGAAGAGCTCCGCGAGTGTGCCGAGTGTGAGCACTGCGGCGCCGATATCGCGTACAGCGGCAAGGGCCGTCCGCGCCGTTTCTGTGCTCCGCGCTGTAGGACGGCTTTCTATCGTGCGGAGAAGCGCGCCACTGTGGCGGGTGCCCGATGAATGCCGAGACGGCTTACACGGATGCGCTGAGGGCCGTCGAGGCTCACTACGGACCGGTTACGGACTTCGGCTGTATTCACTGCACCGACAACGCTTCGCGCTGGATCGTGGACAACTCCGCTTCTGCCGTTGTCGATCAGAAGTTCCGCCGGTACAGCAGCAACCCGGCGCACTACTGGCCTTTCTGTGGGCGCTGTGCGCGCGACTACGAAAGCAGCATGTCCGACGCTCCGCCTGTTGCATTCCGGCGAGTGAGTGTCTTCGCTGAGCGGCATTGGTTCACGGACTGCTTCCGCGTAGACGTCAGCGGCTCTGTCCTTCTCAGTGACGCATACGCCACCTACTTGGACTTCTGCCGGGAAGAGCGGTTCCCCACGCAAGAGGTAATGAGCCGACTTGCCTTCAAGAAGTCGCTACTGCGGCGCGGGGCAAGCCAGAAGCGCACGAATAGAGGCGTGGCGATTTCCGGCATAGAGCTTCGATCGAATTAGTGGTCTAGGTCACAGCCGGCTGACTGCCCCGAATTTCTCCCGAAGGCGCATAGCAAACAAACGCTGTGCGCCTTTCTCATCCCTACCCACGAAGGGCAACCCATGATTCCGACGATTAACGAGTTCCTTGACCGGCGCACTGTCCCCGGCAGGGGGGTGCCCTTGTACGTGCTTCGCAATGTGTGCTTCCACTGGGCGCGTGAGCGTGATGGGCCGTTCATTGAGGCCGGAGCGCTTGAGGACGTTGTGCAGCAGCGCGGGGCTCGTATCACCCTTCGCCGCTCCGACGGAAAGCCCCAGGTTCGCGGAATCAGTCTTCTGCCCGCTGACGCGCCGGACAACGTCATTCCGAACGCTGCGGGTGCTGCTGCCGCCATGCGCAATATCGCTGGGGCGTCGGGAAATGGCTAAGCCTTACACCCCGGAGCAGCGCGACCTGGTCTTCGATTTCCTTCGCGCCAATACGGTTGACCGGCGTCAACACTTCGTGACCGTCAGTCTCCTGTACGGCATTGCCTGCCGCTGGGCGCAAGAACAGGGCGGGTATCCAATGCTCAACGGACGTGCGTTCTGTGCGGCAATGAAGCGCGCCGGTTACAGGGTCGCGAACGTCGAAGGAAAGCCGTTTGCGGTGCTCGATATCGACCTAACTCCGCGCCGCTAAAAGCGCGCATTCACCGCGACCCATCACCCAGTTTCCCGAAAGGAAATTACCCATGCTTAACGCCACCCTTGCCGCCGACCACATCGCGAAGCGGGATGCCGCCACTGCGAAGCTGACGGCGCTTCAGGCGAAGTACGGAAGCAACCTGCCCGCTGGGGCGAAGGATGCTGAAGCGCGTCTTCTCTCTGAGATAGCCGAGCATGACGCCGCCGTGCGCGGTCTTGTCGGCAGCGCCGTTGAGACTGAGCGCGACTCCGCCGACTTCAACAACCTGGTTTCCCTGGGCGCGCGTCAGCGTCCCGACGGCGTTCAGCGACGCGCCCTTGAGGGCGTTCGCGTTCTCGGAATGCCGCTTGTGCGCGCCGACGGTTTCGTGTTCGCTGAGCGCTCCGCCGACGCCCTTGACGCGCTGGACACGGGCAATTGGAATGCCGTGCCGGTCATGCTCGCTGCGGCGCCGAATGGTTCTCAGCTTCTCGGCCGTGTCCAGACCTTCACCCACAACTCGACTCGCGGGTATGTTCCGATCGTTCCCCAGCTCACTGCCGCTGTGGCCGGACGGAATGAGCCGATGGGTCCGGGCGACCTTGAGAACGGCGAGATTGGCATCTTCGAGACTGTGAAGGTTGCCGCTTACGTCAAGACTGCCCGTGACGAAATTCAGGATTACCCGCAGCTTGAGGCGTCCATTGATGCGGCGCTTCTGTCGGCGCTGGGTGCGGGAGTTGATGACCTGATCATCAGCGGCGGAACCGACGGTGACGTGACCGTGAATGGCCTAATGGACGTGGGCATTTCGACCACGGGGGCCGTAGACGTTGCGAGCGTCCTGGGCGCCGTTGCGCGGGTCAAGACGGCGCGTGTGCTGCCTGACACGATCCTGATGCACCCGGACACTGAGGCGGCCTTCCTGGGCGCCATTGACGGCGCGCTGCTCGCGAAGCTTCCTGAGATCGTGGCCATTCCGTCCGTGCCTGCCGACACTGCCATTGTTGCTTCGCTTGCGAGCGTCGCTGTGGGTATGCGCGAAAACCTGGGTGTGGCTTCCGCAACCGATCACCCGGACCTTTTCAAGCTGGATCAGGTTGGGTTTGCAGGTCGTGCCCGCGTGAGCGACGTCGTCGTCGCGAATGCCGCTCACGTCCAGATCGTGAAGCCTGCCGCGTGAGCTTGAATGACTGGGTAAGAGTCCGGGAAACCATTGCCGAACGCGCTGAAGCGGCTGGTTTCCCGGGTCTTCTCCCGTGCGCAATGCTGGCCGATTGCCGGGGGCGAGAACGGGCCGAAGCTATAAGCGACGGCGGCACGCCATTTCACAAACCCTCGTTCGTGGAAGTTGTCGAGCTGAGCGAAGTTCTCAGGCGCGCCAACGTGCGGATAGCTTCAGCCAAGAAATCGCGACACACGCTTGTCTGCCGCGCCTGCACGCAATGGCTCCATCAGCGTGAAATGTGGCGAGGCGTATGAGATGCGACGTGGCGACCACGCACAGCGCAGCGACGGAATTTGATCCTGCCGACTTGTCACGCATTCACGGCGCGCGCCTGAAAGAGCGTTTCAACAATCCACCGCTGACGACTGACGGCATGGTGTGCGCCGACTGTGAGCAATGGCTGAATCTTCGATCCTGGGGACTGGTGAGCGACAGTGTTTAAGAAGAGCCGGGCGCGAATTGCACAGCGCCGCATTCGCCGTGACCGTGCGCTGATTACCTACGGTGCGAGTCTCGCGCGCCACTACGAATTCACGCCGATTCGGTGTGTCGAGTGCGATACATACGGGCCGGTCGCCGGGGCTGTGGTCGCGCGCACTGAAGCGGGCAGTCTCGTCATGATGGATTGGCGCTGCGCCCAGGATCAGGGGCTTCACTTCCTACCGTTCGCGGAGTGCGTACAGCGTGCGGCGGAAATGGGTATCGACCTGGGCGCGCCCCGTCAGCGCGGGTATATCGACGTCGCCCCAGTCGAGAGCGCTGCCTTCCTGTACAACGCTCAGACGAAGACCTTCACGGCGAGCCATGCGGCAATGGTCGGCAGTGGTGTGAAGCCGGGTGCCCCTATTCAATTCAAGCGTGGCTGATCAGCCTACTCACGTGAGTAGGCTGCCGGGTTCGCGTTAGCTATGTGAGGACCCGTCAGGAAAACGCCGGCTCAGGGTGCTTGCCCAGGTCAGCGTCATGCCTGACGGGTCGTTGCCTTTGCTCTCGACGTTGCGCAGGGGAGGGAGGGCGCGCCGAAAGTTCGCCGCACGACCTCTCAGCGATCCCGGCCCCAGCTCGGAAAACGCACGCGTGAGTGACTGGCCCGCCGGGTGTCACACAGCGCCGGAATTCACCACGAAGGAAGTGACTATGCACAACCGAAATTGCGGGGCTTGCGGAAAGCCCCTGCCCCAGGACGCCGACCGGCGAATGGTCTACTGCGGGGAAGCCTGCCGGAAGCGCGCGAACCGGCTGAAGCTCGCAGCGGATCGCACGCCTGCCGCTGTAATCCCGCTGAAGGCTGCTGGGGACGCGTCCGGCCGCACAGACGACCTTCGCGCCGTGTGGGATGCGCTGATCGCTTCTGTGCGCGCTGAGGGCGTTCTAGTGCCCGGCTCCGCTGGGGTGCCCGTCGCGCATCCTGCACTTCGCTTCCTGCCGCAGATTGACGCTCAGCTTCTTAAGCACGAATTCGTGAAGGGCGGAGCCGACAGCGACGACGATATTGACGCGCTCTTCAAGGCAGCGCTTCAGCGTGCAAAGGGGCTGAGCGCATGAGATACGACCTTTCCCCCATTTCGTGCGCGCTCATTTCGGCCGATGTCGATCCATGCAGCCATGAGCTGTGGCCAGCGTGGATTGTGCTGTGGGAGCGCGAGAATGAGCGTCCGCCGACTGTTGCTGATCTTCATGCATCGGCAACGTGCCCTTGTTGCTTCTGACCCAAAGCAGAGAGCCTCACTCATTTTCGCTCGTTTCCCAGGCTGCGTCTCGTTGCATCTCTTCCTCAAAGTAGCGCGAGAGCACAACCCCGGAAACCACGGCTTGCACTAGGATCGCGTTAGCGTCATTCAATGCTCTCACCCCGTTCTTGAGCAACACTACCGAGGCGCCGAGTCCCAACAGTAACCAAGGTGCCCAAGCAACTCCCAGTGCGAGCCACATATTCCCTGAGTATAGGGCCATATTGATGCGAAATTCCGCCTCCGAATCTAGTCGGTCATGCTCTAGATAGATGTCCAAATGATTCGCGATGAGCCGCATTCTAATCTCAGGAAACTCGTGCTCGATCCTGCGCACTAGACCAGTTCTCGGGATCGGACTACTTTCAGCCGGCTCACGCCGTAGATATGCCCTGTCGGCGAAGTTCTGCAATTCAACGCGCGATTCATCTGACAGGATTCGCAAGTGAGTAGTAACGCGCTTGTATCCATTTTCGGCATTCTTGGTTGACACCCTCACGAGGTCGCCAATCAAGTAGAGCACGACGGCAATGGCTGCGGTGACAATGGGCCTGCCTGCTACCTCGGCAAGGACATATATGCGCTCCAAGAATCCGTGCGCTTCGCTGCGCTCAGGTATCAGATCCCCAGCTAGCACCCACAACGTGAACACGGTTATGGACCCGACAGCGAACGGCGTCCTGAAGTGACGCAACCCTGGCAGCAGACTCGCAAGCATGGGTTGATGATGCCCTCTGCGACGCTGCTGCGGGAGGCGTTTGACAAAGTCAGTGGACACGCCTGGAGCACCGGCGAAGCCCCGTGGGGCCCGACAAGCACTCTGGGCTACCTACGGGGCTTCGTCGTTTGATGGCTTCTGGACTACCGGACAGAGATCGCCGACAATCGGCCCATGGTTGCAGTTGTAGCGGCACTACTCGGGACACTGTTGGGTTCTCTGGCGACTATCGGCGCGGCTTTCGTTTCGGGCTTGGCGCAGCGTGAAGGGGCGCGAATATCAGCAAGGTCGCAATACGTAAAAGACAGGCATGAGCCCCGAAGAGAGGCTTACAAAGCCTTCATTGAAGTGGCGACTGATCTGAAAGAGCGTTTCGCAATACTCGAAAGATACGAGCGGGTGAGTGTCGATGAGCGGGAGGAAATCAGGAAGTCGGTAAACTCGCGATGGGTTGACCTAAGCTTGCTGGGCCCTGCCACTGTAATCACGGGCGCTTCTGAAGTGCGAGACATTGCACTCGAGGTTGTCCACCAGTTAGGCGTCGCAGCACATGAGGAATTTGTCTTTCTCGGAGTGGACGAAGACGATGAAGACCGACATGAGGCAGCTCAATATCACTTTGAGGGCGTCATGGCAACGCTTCTGTCTACTGTAAACCTACTTTCTGATTCCATCGACGAGTTCGCGTTAATCGCAAGCGCGGCCCTTGACGATGACGGTACGGCGCCTCGAAGCCTGCCGTGAGGAAAGCGCACAACGCCACCAACTGACGCCCCCGAGACACGCTGAAAGCACGACGAAGCCCCCTACGATCACCCGGGAAGTCCTGGGCGTTGTGGGGGGCTTCTGTGCGTTCCTGGGGCGCTTACGACTTCATGCCGCGCAAGCCCGCGCCCATGTTCCGCCCGGCTTCCGCGTACAGCGCAAGGGCATCGTTGTCGCCCACCACCCGCGCCGCAATCGCCAGGACGTCGCCTAGCGACTCGACCACCCGCGCCAACACGAACGCCGCTTCGTCGCCGCTGATTTGGTCGCCTTCGATCATCGCTTCAGCGAGCGCACGCCACACGGTCGCCGTTTCCAGCGCCGTCATGTCGGCCACGCCTTCGAGCAAGCCGCCCGGCGCCGTCAGCGCGTATGCCGTCTTGCCGGTTACAGCGTCGTACCCAAGTCGCCTAGGCTCGCGCATAGGACACGCTCCGTTCGTGTCTTAGCCCCAGGTGTTGACCATTGCCCGGTCACCCTGGGGCGCTTTTCGTTTCGACACCTCGAATGTATCGCCTTGTATCGCTACGTGTCTGTACGTAGCTCGAAGTGTGGAGACGGATAGGGGCGCGCACGCTGAGCTTATGGACGCTGAGGCCGAGATTGATCACGGAGCACCGCTGACGCCGTACAGACAACTTGCCGAGATTCTGAAGGCACGCATCCGGCGGGGTGACTGGGCACCTGGGCGCGCTATCGACTCCGAGAACCGGCTCGTGCAGACGTACGGCATTGCCCGCACGACCGTGCGCCGGGGGCTGGCTGCCCTCGCCGACGAAGGTTGGTTGTTCGCCGTCCCTCAGCGCGGATGGTTCGTGTCTGACCCGCTGCCGCCGGAAGCCAACTAGGCGCCTAGCGCGGGGTGCTCAGGCCTGTCGCGCCTGCCTGCCGCCGTGTGCTGCACGCATGTACGCTTAGAGCAGGCACCCGCCCTCGTGGCCGGTGTTCAACGCGGCCAGCAGGTGCACCACTTCGGGCCCGCGCACCTCGCCCACGACCAGCCGGTCGGGCCGCATCCGCAGGGCCTGGCGCACCAGGTCCTCCAGCGTGACGAGGCCCGCGCCCTCCTGGTTGGCGGGTCTGGTCTCCAGTCGCACGACGTGCGGGTGGTCGGGCCGCAGCTCCGCCGAGTCCTCGGCGAGGACGATCCGCTCCCCGGGCCCCACCAGCCCCAGCAGGGCACTCAGCAGCGTCGTCTTGCCGGTGCCCGTGCCGCCGCTGACGAGGAAGGACAGCCGGGCGTCGAGCAGGGCGCGCAACACGCGGTCCCCGCCCGGCGGCACGGTGCCCGCCGCGACCAGCTCGCCGAGTGTGAAGGCACGCGGCCTCACGACCCGCAGTGACAGGCAGGCGCAGCCCACGGCCACCGGCGGCAGCACCGCGTGCAGCCGCGTCCCGTCGGGCAGCCGGGCGTCGGCCCAGGGCCGGGCGTCGTCGAGGCGGCGTCCGGCCACGGCGGCGAGACGCTGGGCGAGCCGTCGCACGGCCGCCGCGTCCGCGAACCGCACCTGCGTCAGCTCCAGTCCGCCGCCCCGGTCCACCCAGATCCGGTCCGGGGCCGACACCAGCACGTCCGTCACCGTCGGATCGGCGAGGAGCGGCTCAAGCGGTCCGCTGCCGACCAGCTCGGAGCGCAACTGCGCCGCGGCGCCGAGGACTTCGGTGTCCCCGAGCACCCGTCCCTGCTCGCGCAGGGCCTGCGCCACGCGCGCGGGGGTCGGTTCGGCCCCGCTCTCGGCCAGCCACCGCCGCACCCCGTCCAGCAGCGCCGCGCCCTCGAGCCCCGCCAGGGTGCTCATGCCGTACCCGCCTCGACGAGGGCGCGCTCCCAGAACCCCTTGCAGAACCGGGCCAGCGGTCCGCGCGGGGCGGCGCCCGGAGGTGCCATGCCCTCGTCCGGGCGCGACAGCCCCGGCTCGACGGGCACCTCGCCGACCAGGGGCAGTCGGAGCAGCCGGGCCACCTCGCGGTCGTCGAGTCCCGGCGGGTAGGGCCCGCGGACCGCCACCCGCAGGTCCCGGAGAACCATGCCGACCGCGGAGGCGACCCGCCCCGCGGCCGCGACGGCCCGCAGCTCGGCGGGCACCACCAGCACGCCCACGTCCAGCTGGGAGAGCACCTCGGCCACGCCGTCGTCGATCCGGCGCGGAACGTCGACCACGACGGTGCCGCCCCGGCGCCGGGCCGCCGCGAGCACCGCGCGCACCGCCTGCGGCGGGACCGCGATCCGGTCACCGCGGTCCCAGCTGAGCACCCGCAGTGCGTGCAGCTCGGGCAGCGACTCCTCCAGGGCTCCGCCGCCGACCCGTCCGCGTGAGGACGCGAACGCGGGCCAGCGCAGCCCTTCGGCCGTCTCACCGCCGAGGAGTACGTCGAGTCCGCCGCCCAGCGGATCGGCGTCCACGAGGAGGGTGCGCAGCCCCTCCCGCGCGGAGGTGACGGCGAGGGCGCACGCGAGCGTGGACGCCCCGGCCCCGCCCCGGCCACCGATGACGCCGACGGTGAGGGCGGGCCGGCCGACGCCCTCGGCGACGTCGGCGATGCGGTCGACCAGCCACTGCTCGCCGTCGGGCAGCATCAGGACGTGCTCGGCGCCGATCTCGACGGCGCGCCGCCACACCCCGGAGTCGTCCTGGTCCCGGCCGACGAGGACGACGCCCCTTCTGCGCGCGGCCCCGCGTACCCGCCGCGCGGCGTCGTCGCCGACCAGGACGAGCGGTGCGGCCTCCCAGCTGCCCCTGCGCTCCGGCACCCCGTGGTGCACTTCGGGTGTGGCGCCGGCTGCGGCGCACAGGCGCAGCAGATCGTCGAGGAGTTCGGTGTCCTCGGTGACGATCAGCGGCCCTCCCTGCCGCCCTCCGGCGGCCGGCGGCGGATCGTGTGTGACGGTTCCGGCCACGGTTTCCAACCCCCTTCGCTGCACGACTCGCGCGGCCCCTGCGGCCCCGCGATTCCCATACGTGGGAAGAACCGACAAGCGGCCTCCCTGTGAACGGCCGACGGAATCCGGCCAAACGCCCCCGGGTACTCGGAACCGGCCATGAACTCGCCGCGAGCGGGACGCGTCGGAATCACGGTGCAGCGATCCCGGAAATCGTGTGGATCTTGGTCAATAACTGTGGACGTCCCGGGAGTTGTGAATATCGCCGTCACCCATACCGGTGAGCGGCTCAGACCTTGCGCACGATCCCCGCAGAGCAGCCCGACGACTACAGAGCGTACTTAGTCATGAGCATGTCAATACTGCGCGAGGAGCCACGCCGAAGCAGCCGTCAGGCCGCACGAAGAAGGAAAAACCCACCCGGACATGCGACGACCCCCGCCGGGGGGGAGAGCGGGGGTCGTCCCCACGGCCGACTCGGGGGGGGGAGGAGTCGGGCCGGGTTAGCACGGTCGCGAACGATCCGTGACTTCCATGGTGTACCCGAGAGCCTTCTCAGGCAAACCCACGTACCCCACCTTACGCCGAATGGGCTGCCCCTATGCTCTGGGGCGTGGAAAACCACTCGTTGCCCCGCACAGCGGCCTTCTTTGACCTGGACAAGACGGTCATTGCGAAGTCGAGCACGCTCACGTTCAGCAAGTCGTTCTACCAAGGCGGCCTGATCAACCGCAGGGCCGTCTTGCGTACCGCATATGCCCAGTTCGTCTTCCTCGCCGGCGGCGCCGACCACGACCAGATGGAGCGCATGCGCGCCTATCTGTCCGCCCTGTGCCGCGGCTGGAACGTGCAGCAGGTCAAGGAGATCGTCGCCGAGACGCTGCACGACCTGATCGACCCGATCATCTACGACGAGGCCGCCTCCCTCATCGAGGAGCACCACACCGCCGGCCGTGACGTGGTGATCGTCTCCACGTCGGGCGCCGAGGTGGTCGAGCCGATCGGCGAGCTGCTGGGCGCGGACCGTGTGGTCGCCACCCGCATGGTCGTGGGCGACGACGGCTGTTTCACCGGCGAGGTGGAGTACTACGCGTACGGTCCGACCAAGGCGGAGGCAGTGAGGGAGCTCGCCGAGTCCGAGGGGTACGACCTCAGCCGCTGCTACGCCTACAGCGACTCGGCGACCGATGTGCCGATGCTGGAGTCCGTCGGCAACCCGCACGCCGTGAACCCGGACAGGGCACTGCGCCGCGAGGCCCTCGCGCGCGGGTGGCCGATCCTGGACTTCCACCGCCCGGTCCGGCTCAAGCAGCGCATCCCCGCCTTCTCCGTACCGCCGCGTCCGGCGCTCGTCGCGGTCGCCGCGATAGGCGCCGCCGCGGCCACCGCAGGACTCGTCTGGTATGCGAACCGGCGCCGGGCGACAGTCGCTTGACCTGTGACGATCGCTCTTCTTGTGTGAATCCGAAAGTAAAGAAGTAGGACCTGGACTTCCGCTTACTGCGGGGCAGGAGTACAAAGGACTCAACGGCCCGCGAGACCAAGGACATCCGAGAGGATCACCTTTTTACGCATTTGGCCCCACGGACCGAGCATGAACACCGGGCACCCACGCGACGTCGACCCGTCGAATACGGGCCAGCCGCACCAGGGAACGGGCAAAGCTCCCGACCTGATGGGCATATATCGAGGACGCTTGGTAACCCGATGCTCATGCCAGCGGCGGTACGAGAACTCGTACCGCCGCATCATTTGTGCGGCCGGTCGATGTCAGGCCGCTCCGCGCTGCAATGCCTCGCACACCGCCATCGACTCGCGAGCCCCCAGTTCGACCGCCCTGCCGCAGTGGGCGATCCAGGCGGCGACGCCCTCCGGCGTACCGGAGACGTACCCGGCCAGGGCCTGCAGATAGGCCTCTCGTCCCAGTTCGGCGTGACCGACCTCGGCCGCGCAGACCGACTTCGGGTCCAGTCCGCTGCCGACCAGGACGATGCGCTCGGCCGTGCGCGCGACCAGGCCGTTGTGGGACGTGAAGGGACGCAGCGCGAGGAGCTCGCCGTGCACCACGGCGGCCGTCACCAGCGCCGGAGCGGAGCCACCCGAGATGATCAGCCCGGCCAGTCCGTCCAGCCTGCCGTGCGTTTCGGTGGCGCTCGGCAGCGGCAGCCCGACGAGCGGCTCGTCGACCCGCTCGCCCTCCTTGCGGGGCCGTCCCACCTGGTCGCCCTTGTCCGCGGCAGCCACCAGATGCAGCCGGGCCAGCACCCGCAAGGGTGACTGCCGCCAGATCGACAGCAGCTGGCCCGCCTCCGCGGTGAGCCGCAGGGCGGCCCCCACCGTGCGGGCCTCGTCGTCACCGCTGAAGTCCGTGCGCCGGCGCACCTCCTCCAGTGCCCAGTCCGCTCCGGACAGCGCGGCCGAGCCGCGGGCGCCGCGCAGTGCGGCCTCGGAGGTGATCGCGTTGCTGCGCCGCCGCATGACCCGGTGTCCGTAGACCCGGTCCACGGCCTTGCGCACGGACTCCACGGAATCGGCCACTCCGGGCAGCGCCCCCAGGGCCGCGAGGGGATCGGCGGTCGCGCCTGCAGTACTCATGAGTACGACCCTACGCACCCTGGGGCCCCGCCCCACGGCGGAGTGGCCTTCTTCACGCACGCGATGCCCCCGGCACACGTGCGTGCACCACCGGCACACGCGCGTGCACCGCAGGCATCCGCCCGAAGGACTACCTCCCTGCCGCCGGAGCCCCGGGCACACCCCTGGGTGCCGGGGCGGGCCGGTCCGCCAGGAAGGCCGCCCAGCCCCCCTTGGGCGCCTGGCCGACCGGCAGCGTGCGCAGCTTTTCCAGCGTCTTCGGGTCCTGGGCGTCGAGCCAGTCCACGAGCTGCCGGAACGAGACGCAGCGCACCTCCCGCTTGGTGCACACCGTCTCGATGACCTCCTCGACGGCCCGCATGTAGGTGCCGCCGTTCCAGGACTCGAAGTGGTTGCCGATGATCAGGGGCGCGCGGTTGCCCTCGTAGGCCCGGGTGAAGCCCCTGAGCAGGCCGTCCCGCATCTGGTCGCCCCAGAAGTCGAACTTGGCGGGGTTGCCCTGGGTGGTGGTGCCCGACTGGTTGACCATGAAGTTGTAGTCCATGGTGAGCTGCTCGAAAGAGTGGCCGGGGAACGGCACGAGCTGCATGGAGACGTCCCACAGGCCCATCTTCTTCTTCGGCCAGACCTGGTCGTTCACGCCGCTGGTGTCGTAGCGGAAGCCCATGTCGCGGGCCGCCCTCATGAAGTTGCGCTGCCCCTCCAGGCACGGCGTGCGGGCCCCGATGAGCTCCTTGTCGTAGTCGAAGGGCAGCGGGGAGGCGCTTTTCAGGCCGGTGTTGGTCTTCCAGGTCTTCACGAACTGCTTGGCCTGGGCGATCTCGTCCTTCCAGTCCCGCACCGACCATTCGCCGACGCCGCCGCCGCTGCCGCAGAAGTGGCCGTTGAAGTGGGTGCCGACCTCGTTGCCCTCCAGCCACGCCAGGCGCAGTTGCTTCGCGGTGGCGGCGATGCCGCGGCGGTCGTTGAAGCCGATGTCGGAGCGGCCCGGGGAGTGCTGCGGCGGCCGGTACCGGTCGCGCTTGTCCTCCGGCAGCATGTACACGCCGCTCAGGAAGTACGTCATGGTCGCGTTGTTCTTCCTGGCGACCTTGCGGAAGCGCGAGAACAGCTTCTGGCTGTCCTCGCCCGCGCCGTCCCAGGAGAAGACGACGAACTGCGGGGGCCTCTGGCCGGGCCGCAGGCGTTCGGGGCGGGGCAGATGCGGCTGGGCCCCCGTATAGGCGGTGGAGCCGTCGCCGATCAGCCGGACCGCGCTCTTCGGCGCCTGCGCGGGCGGCGCCTTCGGCGGGTCGGGGGCCTCTTGCCGGGGGGTGTCGGTCGCGCAGCCGGCGAGCGATGCGGCGCAGACCGCTGCGATCACGGAACCCGCGGCGATCCTGTGGGTGGCGGCCATGTCCGTCCACCTTCTTCCTTCTCTCGGGTGCGGACAGCGCCGCCAAATTCGCACGAGACCGAGAAGGAATTAGTAGGACAAGCCGATCAAATGGCCACTTCACCCTTCAGAGTGATCTGTTCACCCATTTGCCCGTAAAGTCCATGCTCGTCCTTTACTCTGCATTACGATCCGTTTACCGAGCGTTGATTCATCCCGCCGATTTACGCCGTGACCGCCGCGACCGACACCCCGCCCCGAGCGGACCCCCAGTTACGCGACCGCGCAGCCCCGGAGGAGACGGGAAAACCATGTCAGCCTGCGTCCCCACACGCGCCGCCGACCAGAAGCGGACCGAGCGCACCCATCCGCCCCACAGTCCGCCGCCCGCCGGGCCCCGCCGATTCCGGATCGCGGGTGCCGACGTGTCGGCCTCGATCGCGGTCTTCCTGATCGCGCTGCCCCTCTCCCTGGGCATCGCCCTGGCCACCGGCGCCCCCCTCCAGGCCGGCCTCGTCGCCGCCGCCGTGGGCGGGCTGGTGGCCGGGCGGCTCGGCGGCTCCCCGCTCCAGGTGAGCGGACCGGCCGCCGGACTCACCGTCGTCACCGCCGACCTCATCCAGCGTTACGGCTGGCGGACGACCTGCGCCATCACCGTCCTCGCAGGCCTCGCCCAACTGGGCCTCGGCTGCCTGCGCGTGGCCCGTGGCGCCCTCGCCGTCAGCCCCGCGATCGTGCACGGCATGCTCGCCGGGATCGGCGTCACGATCGCCGTCGCCCAGCTGCACATCGTGCTCGGCGGCACACCGCAGAGCTCCGTCCCGGACAACCTCCGTGCCCTGCCCGCCCAGTTGGCGCACATGCGCCCCGCGGCGGTGTCGGTGAGCGTGCTGACCCTGGCGCTGCTGCTGCTCTGGCCGCGCCTGCCCGGCCGGGCAGGAAGCCTGCTGCGCAAGGTGCCGGCGGCGCTCGTCGCCGTCGCCGGAGCCACCGCGGCCGCCGCCCTCGCCGGGCTCCGCCTGCCCAAGGTCGACCTGCCGTCCTGGAGCAACCACGCCC
The DNA here is from genome assembly GCF_001280065.1 of Streptomyces sp. NRRL B-1140. Lineage (GTDB taxonomy): Bacteria > Actinomycetota > Actinomycetes > Streptomycetales > Streptomycetaceae > Streptomyces. The sequence goes on along the minus strand of NZ_LGEA01000089.1, from coordinate 51,109 downwards.
TGGCCGGCCTGCCCGAGGGCCCCGTGCCGGGTCTGGTCGCGGCCGTGCTCACCACCACGCTGGTGTGCAGCGTGCAGTCGCTGCTCGGCGCGGTCGCCGTGGACAAGCTGGTGGCCGGCCGCCCCGGTCTGCCCCGCGTCGGGCGCTCCAACCTCGATCGTGAACTCCTCGGGCAGGGCGCCGCCAACATCGTCTCCGGCTCGCTCGGCGGACTGCCCATCGCGGGTGTGGCCGTGCGGAGTTCGGCGAATGTGCACGCGGGTGCCGTCAGCCGGAACTCCACGATGCTGCACGGCGTTCTCGTAGTGATCGCCACGCTGCTGATGGTCCCGATCCTGGAGCTCATCCCGCTCGCCTCGCTCGCCGCCCTGGTGATGGCCGTCGGCATCCAGATGGTGTCCCTGAACCACATCCGCACGGTGACCCGCCACCGCGAAGTGTGGGTCTACGCCGTCACCACCCTCGGCGTGGTCTCCCTCGGCGTCCTGGAGGGCGTGGCGCTCGGCATCGCCACGGCCGTCGGCGTCGCCCTGCACCGCCTCACCCGTACCCGCATCACGCACGAAGAGAGGGAAGGAGTCCATCACGTACACGTCAGAGGGCAGTTGACGTTCCTCGCGGTGCCACGGCTCAGCCGGGCCCTGCATCTCGTGCCGCACGGTGCCGACACCGTCGTCGAGCTGGACGGGTCGTTCATGGACCACGCGGCGTTCGAGACGCTGCAGGACTGGCAGAAGACGCACACCGCACAGGGCGGCACCGTCGAGATCACCGGCCGGCATCCCGGCACCCGTATCTCCGAGCCCCAGACATCCGGTGACTGCCGCTGCCGGCCCTGGACGCCCTGGCGCAACCACCAGTGCGAGGGCCCCCGTTCCGTGCCCCCCGCCGAGCAGAACACCCGAGGACCGGACCGCTCCGAGCCCGACCCCACGGCCACTGGCGGCTCCAGCGGCTCCAGCGGGCACGAACTGGCGCGAGGCATCAGCACGTTCCAGCGCAACACCGCGCCCCTGGTGCGCAGCGAGCTGGCGCGGCTGGCGCGAGAGGGCCAGCGGCCCTCGCAGCTGTTCCTGACCTGCGCCGACTCCCGGCTGGTCACATCGATGATCACCTCCAGTGGTCCGGGCGACCTGTTCGTCGTGCGTAACGTGGGCAACCTCGTGCCCCGCCCGGGTGAGGAGAGCGGTGACGACTCGGTGGCGGCGGCGATCGAGTACGCCGTGGACGTGCTGCAGGTGCGGTCCATCACGGTGTGCGGGCACTCGGGGTGCGGCGCCATGCAGGCCCTGCTCAACTCCGAGCCCGGCGGCGCCCGAAGCCCGCTGAAGCGGTGGCTGCGGCACGGGCTGCCCAGCCTGGAGCGCATGGCCGACGACAGTCTGCCCGGGGGCAGACTGGCCGGGCGTTCCCCCGCGGACGCGGTCGAACAGCTCTGCCTGACCAATGTGGTCCAGCAGTTGGAGCACCTGCGCGCCCACGACTCGGTGGCCAGGGCCATCGAGCAGGGCAGCCTGGAGCTGCACGGGATGTACTTCCACGTCGGCGAGGCGGAGGCGTACCTGCTCACCGAGACGGACGCCGGCGGCGTCTTCGACCGGGTCCGGGAGTCGGACCTGACGGCGTGAACCAGGTGCCGGGCCGGAATGTGTTCCCGGCCCGGCACCGTATGAAGGGGCTGCCCGGCCGTCTGCGGAAGGGGACCAGCCCGGGGGCCCTGGGCTGGACCGCGCCCACCGGGGCCGCCGGCGGGCCCGCCACTGCCGCCCGGCCCCGCGGGTCCCGCTCCGGCCTCGGCCCCCGTCACGACACATGCATGCGACGGGCAGCACACGCACTGAACTTTCCCTGGTCGGCGTCCGTGGGTACGGATGACCCCGGTCCCCGACAGCACCGCCCGACAGGTCTAAACCAATCGGCCGTCGGCCCTTGTCATCGCACCCCCGGGTCTGATGAGCTGTGGCCTGGGACACAACGGACACCCTGGGAAAGGCAGATGCCGTGAGCAACGAGAGCCTGGCCAACCTGCTCAAGGAAGAGCGCAGGTTCGCACCCCCCGCCGACCTGGCCGCGAACGCCAACGTCACCGCGGAGGCGTATGAACAGGCCAAGGCTGACAGGCTCGGCTTCTGGGCCGAGCAGGCCCGTCGGCTGACCTGGGCCAAGGAGCCCACCGAGACCCTCGACTGGTCGAACCCGCCGTTCGCCAAGTGGTTCAAGGACGGCGAGCTCAACGTCGCCTACAACTGCGTCGACCGCCATGTGGAGGCCGGGCACGGCGACCGGGTCGCCATCCACTTCGAGGGCGAGCCCGGCGACAGCCGCGCGATCACCTACGCCGAGCTCAAGGACGAGGTCTCCAAGGCGGCCAACGCCCTGCTGGAACTGGGAGTCCAGGCGGGCGACCGGGTCGCCGTCTACATGCCGATGATCCCCGAGACGGCGATCGCGATGCTGGCCTGCGCCCGGATCGGCGCCGCCCACTCGGTCGTCTTCGGCGGCTTCTCCTCCGACGCCCTCGCCACCCGCATCCAGGACGCCGACGCCCGCGTGATCATCACCTCCGACGGCGGCTACCGGCGCGGCAAGCCGGCCGCGCTCAAGCCGGCCGTGGACGAGGCCGTCGAGAAGGCGGGCATCGTCGAGCACGTCCTGGTCGTGCGCCGCACGGGCCAGGAGGTCGCCTTCACCGAGGGCCGCGACGTGTGGTGGCACGACCTGGTGGAGCGGCAGAGCGCCGAGCACACCCCCCAGGCCTTCGGCGCCGAACACCCGCTGTTCATCCTCTACACCTCGGGCACCACGGGTAAGCCCAAGGGCATCCTGCACACCTCCGGCGGCTACCTCACGCAGACCGCCTACACCCACCACGCCGTCTTCGACCTCAAGCCGGAGACGGACGTCTACTGGTGCACCGCCGACGTCGGCTGGGTGACCGGCCACTCCTACATCGTCTACGGCCCGCTGGCGAACGGCGCGACGCAGGTCATGTACGAGGGCACGCCCGACACCCCGCACCAGGGCCGCTTCTGGGAGATCGTGCAGAAGTACGGCGTGACGATCCTCTACACCGCGCCGACCGCGATCCGCACGTTCATGAAGTGGGGGGACGACATCCCCGCCAAGTTCGACCTGTCCAGCCTGCGGGTGCTGGGCTCGGTGGGCGAGCCGATCAACCCCGAGGCGTGGGTCTGGTACCGCAAGAACATCGGCGGCGACCGCACCCCGGTCGTCGACACCTGGTGGCAGACCGAGACCGGTTCGATGATGATCACCCCGCTGCCGGGCGTGACCGCGACGAAGCCCGGCTCGGCGCAGACGCCGCTGCCCGGCATCTCCGCCACCGTCGTCGACGACGAGGCCAACGAGGTGCCGAACGGCGGTGGCGGCTACCTGGTGCTGACCGAGCCGTGGCCGTCGATGCTGCGCACCATCTGGGGCGACGACCAGCGGTTCATTGACACCTACTGGTCGCGCTTCGAGGGCAAGTACTTCGCCGGGGACGGCGCCAAGAAGGACGACGACGGCGACATCTGGCTGCTCGGCCGGGTCGACGACGTCATGCTCGTGTCGGGGCACAACATCTCGACCACGGAGGTCGAGTCGGCACTGGTCTCCCACCCCTCGGTCGCCGAGGCGGCCGTGGTGGGCGCGGCGGACGAGACGACCGGGCAGGCGATCGTCGCCTTCGTGATCCTGCGCGGTACGGCCGCCGAGACCGAGGACCTGGTCGCCGAGCTGCGTACGCACGTCGGCAACACCCTCGGCCCGATCGCCAAGCCCAAGCGGGTGCTGCCGGTTGCGGAGCTGCCCAAGACGCGCTCCGGCAAGATCATGCGCCGGCTGCTGCGGGACGTCGCCGAGAACCGCCAGCTGGGTGACGTCACCACGCTGACCGACTCCACGGTCATGGACCTCATCCAGTCCAAGCTGCCCGCCGCGCCCAGCGAGGACTGAGCACGGCACCCGCATGACCAAGCCGGCGGAGGGCACCCATGCCGCGGTGCCCTCCGCCGGGGCGCACCGGCGGCGCGGACCGCCGGATGCGCACTGCCGTAGGTTTACCTAAACTCAGCAAAACAAGTGCTCCATGGTGCGCCGGGAAGTCTGGTCGGCATGTGTTCCGTCCTGCCCACCGACCGGAGGTCCCCTCGTGACCGCGCCCCGCCCCACCACCCCCCGCAAGCTCCTCGGCCGGCTGTCGCTGCCCGAGCGGACGTACGTGGCGGACGCGCTGCGCACCGAGACCGTGGGCGGGGTGCTGCTGCTCGCCGCCGCCGTCCTCGCGCTGCTCTGGGCGAACATCCCCGCGCTGCACGCCAGCTACGAGAGCGTCTCCCACTACCACCTGGGTCCTGCCGCCCTCGGCCTCGACCTGTCCGTCGCGCACTGGGCCGCCGACGGACTGCTGGCGATCTTCTTCTTCGTCGCCGGGATCGAGCTCAAGCGGGAACTCGTGGCGGGTGACCTGCGCGACCCGAAGGCCGCCGCGCTGCCGGTCATCGCCGCGCTGTGCGGCATGGCCGTACCGGCCCTCGTCTACACGGTCACCAACGTCACCGGCGGTGGTTCCCTGGCCGGGTGGGCCGTGCCGACCGCGACCGACATCGCGTTCGCGCTCGCCGTACTCGCCGTGATCGGCACCTCCCTGCCGAGCGCCCTGCGGGCCTTCCTGCTGACGCTCGCCGTCGTCGACGACCTCTTCGCGATCCTGATCATCGCGGTGTTCTTCACCGCCGACCTGAACTTCGCCGCGCTCGGCGGTGCCGTCGCGGGCCTGGTGCTCTTCTGGCTGCTGCTGCGCACGGGCGTGCGCGGCTGGTACGTGTACGTGCCGCTGGGCCTCGTCGTCTGGGCGCTGATGTACAACAGCGGCATCCACGCCACCGTCGCCGGTGTCGCCATGGGCCTCATGCTGCGCTGCCACCGCCACGAGGGCGAGGACCGCTCCCCCGGCGAGCGCATCGAACACCTCGTGCGGCCGCTGTCGGCGGGGCTCGCTGTGCCGCTGTTCGCGCTGTTCAGTGCGGGCGTCGCGGTGTCCGGCGGGGCGATCGCCGACGTGTTCACCGAACCGGAGACCCTCGGTGTGGTCCTCGGTCTCGTCGTCGGCAAGTCGCTCGGCATCTTCGGCGGTACGTGGCTGACGGCGCGCTTCACCCGCGCCTCGCTCAGCGACGACCTGGCCTGGGCGGACGTGTTCGCGGTGGCGACCCTCGCCGGCATCGGCTTCACCGTGTCGCTGCTCATCGGCGAACTCGCCTTCGACGGCGACCAGGCGATGACGAACGAGGTGAAGGCCGCCGTCCTGCTGGGCTCGCTCATCGCCGCGACACTCGCGACCGTCCTGCTGAAGATCCGCAACGCCAGGTACCGCCGGCTGTGGGAGGACGAGGAGCGCGACGAGGACGCCGACGGCATCCCGGACGTGTACGAGGAGGACGACCCGGCGTACCACCTGCGGCTCGCCGCCCTCTACGAGCGCAAGGCCGCCGAACACCGCCGGATCGCCCAGGAGAAGGCAGCGGCGCGCCACGGGCTTGCCGAAGTACCGGGCGGGGCAGGCGATGACCACCACCGTCCGGCATGATCTGACGAGACGGTACAAAAGACGGGACCGTACGCAGTCAGGCCGTACCCAGTCGGACGACTGCGGCGGGTCAGGAACAAGACGCGGAAAACGGACCGTACGCAGAAGAGGGAGACCCGCGATGAGCGCACCCGACGGCAGCCCGGTCGGCGCCGAACGCAGCATCGGCCAGCTGTTCGCCTCGGCGACGGCGGAAATGTCGGCGCTGGTGCACGACGAGATCGCGCTGGCGAAGGCTCAGCTCAAGCAGGACGTCAAGCGCGGCGCGACCAGCGGCGGCGCCTTCTCGGCGGCCGGCGCGGTGCTGATCTTCTCCCTGCCGATGCTGAACTTCGCGCTGGCGTACGGCATCCGCACCTGGAGCGACTGGAACCTCGCGGTCTGCTTCCTGCTGTCGTTCGCGGCGAACGTGCTGGTCGCCGGTGTACTCGCGCTGATCGGCGTGACCTTCGCGAAGAAGGCCAAGAAGAGCAAGGGCCCGCAGAAGGTCGCCGCGTCGATGAAGGAGACCGCGGTCGTGCTCCAGAAGGCCAAGCCGCACCCGCGGCCGGAGCTGCAGCAGGACCGGGTCCCCGAGGCCATCGAGGCTGTGGCACGCTCGTCGTCATGACGGACCCCGCCCCTGTACCGGCACAACCGGCCTCGGCCGTACTCCTGGACGGCCCCTGGAGCCATCGCGACGTCGCCGCCAACGGCGCCCGCTTCCACATCGCCGAGCTGGGCGACGGGCCGCTGGTGCTGCTGCTGCACGGGTTCCCGCAGTTCTGGTGGACCTGGCGGCACCAGCTGGTGGCACTCGCCGACGCGGGCTTCCGGGCCGTCGCCATGGACCTCAGGGGCGTCGGCGGCAGTGACCGCACACCGCGGGGCTACGACCCCGCCAACCTCGCGCTCGACGTCACCGGCGTCATCCGCTCCCTCGGCGAGCCCGACGCCGCGCTGGTCGGCCACGACCTGGGCGGATACCTCGCGTGGACGGCGGCCGCGATGCGTCCCAAGCTGGTGCGGCGCCTGGCGGTCGCGTCCATGCCGCACCCGCGGCGCTGGCGCTCGGCCATGCTGCGGGACGTCAAGCAGACCCGCGCCGGGTCACACATCTGGGGGTTCCAGCGGCCCTGGATCCCGGAGCGGCAGCTCACCGCCGACGAGGGGGCGCTCGTGGCGGAGCTGATCCAGGAGTGGTCCGGGCCGCGCCCGCCCGAGGACGAGGCGCTTCAGACGTACCGGCGCGCCATGTGCATCCCCTCCGCGGCGCACTGCGCGGTCGAGCCGTACCGCTGGATGGTGCGCTCCCTGGCCCGCCCCGACGGCATCCAGTTCAACCGCCGGATGAAGCGGCCCGTGCGGGTGCCGACGCTGCATCTGCACGGCTCGCTCGATCCCGTGATGCGCACCCGCAGCGCGGCGGGCTCCGGCGAGTACGTCGAAGCCCCCTACCGCTGGCGTCTGTTCGACGGCCTCGGGCACTTCCCGCACGAGGAGGACCCGGTCGCGTTCTCGTCGGAACTCATCAACTGGCTGCGGGATCCCGAACCCGACCGGTGACCGGTCGACCGCGCCCGGTACCCGGCTGGTGAACGCTTGTCCTACGAACGGCCACTTGCCTGGCGCATAGGCCAATTGGACGCCCCGGGCGCGGTTATCGACCATGGGCCGGGGGCACACGTCGGGGTATGGGCTGGACGCACGACTACAGTGACGCAACCCGCAATCGCCGCTCGGCGGGCGGTGCGAACCCCCACCATCGAAGCGGCGCACCGCAGATGGCCACCAGGGACCCCCGGGGCGGTATTCCGCGTATCCTCCGCCGCCGCGCGCGCTGGGTCTCCGTACGTCTTCGGCCCACACGCGACTGAGGCATCACCCGCGCGAGCGACACCCCGGCACCTGCGGCAGCTGCCGCTTCGGGGCCGCCGTTCCTAGAGGGCACAGCTGTCGCTGCCCACCTGCCGGTTGGCGGTGCGCCCCTTGGTGATGTCCTCCCGGATCTCGTCCACGGTCAGCGCGTAGCCCGTCTTGGTGTCGTCCAGCGACTTGGCGAAGACGACGCCGTAGACCTTGCCGTCGGGCGTGAGCAGCGGTCCGCCGGAGTTGCCCTGGCGGACGGTCGCGTAGAGGGAGTAGACGTCGCGGCGGACGGTGCCGCGGTGGTAGATGTCCGGGCCGTTGGCCGTGATGCGGCCGCGCACGCGGGCGGGGCGCACGTCGTACGACCCGTTCTCCGGGAAGCCCGCGACGATGGCGCTGTCGCCGCTGGTCGCGTCCTTCTCCGTGAAACGCAGCACGGGCGCCTTCAGGTCCGGTACGTCGAGGACGGCGATGTCACGCCGCCAGTCGTAGAGCACGACCCTGGCGTCGTACTTCTTGCCCTCGCCGCCTATCTGCACGGTCGGCTCGTCGACTCCGCCGACCACGTGCGCGTTGGTCATCACGCGGCGGCCGGAGAAGACGAAACCGGTGCCCTCCAGGACCTTGCCGCAGCTCGGGGCCGTCCCCATGACCTTGACGATGGAGCGCTGGGCGCGGTCGGCCACGGGGCTGTTCGCGAGCGCCGGGTCGGGCGGCTGGACGTCGGTGATCGGCTCGTTCGAGAACGGGCTGAAGACCTGCGGGAAGCCGTTCTGCGCGAGGACGGAGGAGAAGTCGGCGAACCAGGTGGCCGCCTGGTCCGGCAGGGCCTGCGAGACGCCCAGCAGGACCTTGGAGTTGCGGACCTCCTTGCCGACGGTCGGCAGGGTGGTGCCCGCGAGGGCGGAGCCGATCAGCCAGGCGACCAGGAGCATCGCCACGACGTTGACCAGGGCGCCACCGGTGGCGTCGAGGGCCCGGGCCGGGGACCAGGTGATGTGCCGGCGCAGCTTGCTGCCGAGGTGGGTGGTCAGGGCCTGGCCGACGGATGCGCAGACGATGACGACGACGACCGCGACGACCGCGGCGGTCGTGCTCACCTCGGCGTTGTCGGTCAGCGCGTCCCATACGACGGGCAGTACGTAGACCGCGACGAGGCCGCCGCCCAGGAAGCCGATCACCGACAGGATGCCGACGACGAACCCCTGGCGGTACCCCACGACCGCGAACCACACGGCGGCGACCAGCAACAAGATGTCCAGCACGTTCACGGAGGCCACCCTGTCATGCGCGCCAGTCGAGGGGGACCTGCTTCTCGCGGTCCCAGGGCCGCTCCCAGCCCGCGAAGTGCAGCAGCCGGTCGATGATCCCGGCCGTGAAACCCCAGACAAGGGCTGATTCGACCAGAAATGCCGGACCTCGGTGGCCGCTGGGGTGGACGGTGGTCGCGCGGTTGGCCGGATCCGTGAGATCCGCCACGGGGACGGTGAAGACCCTGGCGGTCTCGTTCGGATCGACGACTCCGACCGGGCTCGGCTCGCGCCACCAGCCCAGCACGGGTGTGACGACGAAGCCGCTGACCGGGATGTAGAGCCGGGGCAGGACGCCGAAGAGCTGGACGCCGGAGGGGTCGAGACCGGTCTCCTCCTCGGCCTCGCGCAGGGCGGCCCGCAGCGGGCCGTCACCGCCGGGGTCGCCGTCCTCGGGGTCGAGGGCGCCGCCCGGGAAGGAGGGCTGCCCGGCGTGCGAGCGCAGGGAGCTCGCGCGCTCCATGAGCAGCAGCTCCGGGCCGTGCGCCCCCTCACCGAAGAGGACCAGGACGGCGGACTGCCGCCCCGCTCCGTCCTCCGGAGGCAGGAACCGGCTCAGCTGCCTCGGCCGGACCGTCTCGACGGCGTGCACCACGGGGTCGAGCCAGCCGGGCAACCCGTCCTTGCTCAGCGTCACCGGGCCACCCTGTGTGTCGCTCGCACGCGTCATCGCCACCCCCGTCGTCCTGCCGCATCCAACGCGCGGGCGTCCTGAGATCGTTCCGCCAACGCCCGGGATCCCCTGAACGGGCGGCGCGCCGGGCTCGCGCGGCGGCGCATCGGATCCACCGGGTGGTGCCGGGAGCCCGCCCGGCCGCGCAGCGAGCCCCTTCGGTGACGCGGGTCGCTCATCCGGCCCCCAGCGGCGGCGCCGGTTTGCCGCCCGCGTCCAGGTAGGCCTGCGGCGGGTTCAGCCGCTGGCCGGGGAAGCCGCCCTTCTCGTACTTGAGGAGCTTCCTCGCCTTCTCCGGGTCGGTCTCGCCCTCGCCGTACGCCGGGCAGAGCGGAGCGATCGGGCAGGCCCCGCACGCGGGCTTGCGGGCGTGACAGATGCGGCGGCCGTGCCAGATCACGTGGTGCGACAGATCCGTCCAGTCGCTCTTCGGGAAGAGCGCGCCGACGGCGGCCTCGATCTTGTCGGGGTCGGTCTCGCCGGTCCACTGCCAGCGGCGCACCAGGCGCTGGAAGTGCGTGTCCACGGTGATTCCGGGGCGGCCGAAGGCGTTGCCGAGCACGACGAACGCGGTCTTGCGGCCGACGCCGGGCAGCTTGACCAGGTCTTCGAGCCGGCCGGGGACCTCGCCCCCGAACTCCTCCACCAGGGCCTTCGACAGCCCTATGACGGACTTCGTCTTGGCCCGGAAGAAGCCGCACGGGCGGAGGATCTCCTCCACCTCCTCGGGGTTGGCGGCGGCCAGGTCCTCAGGGGTGGGGCACTTCGCGAAGAGGGCGGGTGTCGTCTGGTTGACGCGCAGGTCGGTCGTCTGGGCGGACAGGACCGTGGCGACGACCAGTTGGAAGGGGTTGGCGAAGTCCAGCTCGGGGTGGGCGTACGGAAAGACCTCGGCGAGCTCGCGGTTGATACGGCGGGCCCGGCGGACCAGGGCGGTACGCGACTCGTCGCCCGGCGGGTGGACGACGGTCTTGGCGGGGGCGGTGCCCTTGAGACGGGCCGTGGCCTTCTTCGGCGCGACGGTGACCTTCTTGGCGGCGGGCGCCTTCTTCACGGCGGCACTCTTGGTGGCTTTCCCGGAAGCGGCCTTCTTGGAAGTGGCGGTCTTCGACGTAGCCGTCTTCGACTTGGTCGTCTTCGCAGCGGCCGTCTTCGCAGCAGTTCCCTTGGAAGCAGCCCTCTTCGCGGACGCCGCCTTGCTCGCCGGGTCCGTCTTGTTCTCTTTCGCCGTTTTCCTACCGCCATCGGGGCTCTGTTCGCCCACAGCGGAATCGCGACGTACAACCACCCGCGCAGCCCCCTCGGCCTGTGCTCTCACCGGCGATTTGGACACCCGGCCAGCCTAAGGCCCGGCACCGACATCCGCCCCGGCCCCTGAAGATCGGCGCCCAATTGGACCCCTGCCGCGTACCCCGGGACACGTGTGCGGCATCCTTGTGACAGATCACACTGTTTGGACCGCCCGACAAAATGGGCACCACGGTCCCTCGGTACATGGGGGAGCAAGATCCCCTGAGCAGGTCGACAAGGAGAGAACTCGTGGACGACGTTCTGCGGCGCAATCCGCTCTTCGCGGCGCTCGATGACGAGCAGGCCGCGGAGCTCCGCGCCTCCATGAGTGAGGTGACCCTCGCCCGCGGTGACTCGCTGTTCCATGAGGGCGACCCCGGTGACCGCCTGTACGTGGTCACGGAGGGCAAGGTGAAGCTCCACCGCACGTCGCCCGACGGCCGCGAGAACATGCTGGCCGTGGTCGGCCCCGGTGAGCTCATCGGTGAGCTCTCGCTGTTCGACCCGGGCCCGCGCACCGCGACGGCCACCGCACTGACCGAGGTCAAGCTGCTCGGCCTCGGCCACGGCGACCTCCAGCCCTGGCTGAACGCCCGCCCGGAGGTGGCCACGGCGCTGCTGCGCGCCGTCGCGCGCCGGCTGCGCAAGACCAACGACGCGATGTCCGACCTCGTCTTCTCGGACGTCCCGGGCCGCGTCGCCCGCGCCCTGCTGGACCTGTCGCGCCGGTTCGGCGTGCAGTCCGAGGAGGGCATCCACGTCGTGCACGACCTCACGCAGGAGGAGCTGGCCCAGCTGGTCGGCGCGTCCCGCGAGACGGTCAACAAGGCCCTCGCGGACTTCGCCCAGCGCGGCTGGCTCCGCCTGGAGGCCCGCGCGGTGATCCTCCTGGACGTGGAGCGCCTCGCCAAGCGCTCACGCTGACGCGCACCCCGCCGTACGTCATCGGGCCCCGTCTCCGCGCGAGACGGGGCCCGACGTCGTCAAGGAACGTCGCCTGCCTGTGCACACCGCTGCCGGGCGAGGACCTGGCCCGTACCTGCCGCGCTACCGCCCCGGCCGCGGCCGTCCTGGGGCACGAGCCGGCCGGGGACGACGCCGTGCTCGCGGCGTACGTCGGCGATCTGGGCCCCTGGCTCGCCGGGGAGTACGCGCGCGTGCACGGCGTCAAAGCGCCGCGGCCCTGAGGACCCCGGGCCCTAGATGAGCCCGTGTTCTTCCAGGTAGTCCATCTGCGCCCGTACCGACAGTTCCGCCGCCGGCCACAGGGAGCGGTCCACGTCCGCGTAGACGTGGGCGACGACCTGCGCGGGGGTGCGGTAGCCGTCCTCCACGGCCGTCTCGACCTGGGCGAGGCGGTTGGCGCGGTGGGCGAGGTAGTACTCGACGACGCCCTGGGCGTCCTCCAGGACCGGGCCGTGGCCCGGCAGGACCGTGTGGACGCCGTCGTCGACCGAGAGGGAGCGCAGGCGGCGCAGGGAGTCCAGGTAGTCGCCGAGACGGCCGTCGGGGTGGGCCACGACGGTCGTGCCACGGCCGAGGACCGTGTCGCCGGTGAGGACCGCCCGGTCGGCGGGGAGGTGGAAGGACAGGGAGTCCGCGGTGTGGCCGGGGGTCGGTACGACGCGCAGTTCCAGCCCGCCGGTGGTGATCACGTCCCCGGCGGCCAGACCCTCGTCGCCCAGGCGCAGGGCCGGGTCGAGGGCACGCACGCGCGTGCCGGTCAGTTCGGCGAACCGGGCGGCGCTCTCCGCGTGGTCGGGGTGGCCGTGGGTCAGCAGGGTCAGGGCGACGCGCTTGCCGGCCTGCTCGGCCGTGGCGACGACCCGGCGCAGGTGCCCGTCGTCCAGCGGCCCCGGGTCGATCACCACGGCCAGGTCCGCATCCGGCTCGGAGACGATCCAGGTGTTGGTGCCGTCCAGGGTCATGGCCGACGCGTTGGGGGCCAGGACGTTGACGGCCCGCGCGGTGGCGGGCCCCGAGAGGACCCCGCCGCGGGGCCGGCCGGGAAGGGCGCTTGCGTCCGTCATGCGGTGGCTCCACCGGTCGGGATGTGCTTGGTGAACTCGTCGTGGCCCGGCCAGGAGAGCACGATCTCCCCGTCCACCAGGCGGGCGGTGGCCAGGACGGGCGTGAGGTCACGCCCCCGGGCCGCGTCGAGTGCCCCGGCGGCCGTCTCGTACGCCGTCAGCTGGCGCAAGGTCGCGATCGTCGGCGGCATCATCAGCAGCTCGCCCTCGTCGTAGCGGGCCGCCGCCTCGCGCGGGGCGATCCACACCGTGCGGTCGGCCTCCGTGGAGGCGTTGCGGGTGCGCTGCCCCTCGGGGAGCGCGGCCACGAAGAACCAGGTGTCGTAGCGGCGGGCCTCGAACTCCGGGGTGATCCAGCGGGTCCAGGCGCCCAGCAGGTCGGAGCGCAGGACCAGGCCGCGGCGGTCCAGGAACTGGGCGAAGGACAGGTCCCGGGCGACCAGGGCCGCCCGGTCGGCCTCCCAGTCGGCGCCCGTGGTGTCACCGACGACCGAATCGGCCGCCGGTCCGGCGAGCAGCACGCCCGCCTCCTCGTACGTCTCGCGCACGGCCGCGCAGACGATCGCCTGGGCCGCCGTCTCGTCGACGCCGAGCCGCTCGGCCCACCACGCGCGCGTGGGGCCCGCCCAGCGGACCTGGTGGTCGTCGTCCCGCGGGTCGACACCGCCGCCCGGATACGCGTACGCGCCTCCGGCGAAGGCCATGGAGGCGCGTCTGCGCAGCATGTGGACGGCCGTGCCGCTGCCGGTGTCCTTCAGGAGCATGACGGTGGCCGCGCGCTTGGGGGCCACCGGCGTGAGGGTGCCGGCCGCGAGGGCGCGGATGCGGTCCGGCCACTCCGGGGGGTACCACTGACCGTTCGCCATGGGCGCGAGGCTATCCCGTGACGGGCGGATGTTCGAGTGGCCCCCGGGACCGGATTGCGCAGCTGGGGCCACCTGGCGGGCCCCGGGGGTGTTACGCGAGTTCCACCTGGATCTCGACCTCGACGGGCGCGTCCAGCGGCAGCACCGCGACGCCCACGGCACTGCGCGCGTGCACGCCCTTGTCGCCGAGGACCTCGCCGAGCAGCTCGCTCGCGCCGTTCAGCACCGCGGGCTGGCCGGTGAAGTCCGAGGCCGAGGCCACGAAACCGACCACCTTCACCACGCGCGCGATGCGGTCCAGGTCACCGGCGACGGACTTCACGGCGGCCAGGGCGTTCAGCGCGCACGTACGCGCCAGCTCCTTGGCCTCCTCAGCGGTGACCTCCGCACCGACCTTGCCGGTGACCGGAAGCTTGCCCTCCACCATCGGCAGCTGCCCGGCGGTGTACACGTACGGGCCGGACTGCACGGCCGGCTGGTAGGCGGCGAGCGGCGGCACCACGTCGGGCAGACTCAGGCCCAGCTCGGCGAGCTTCGCCTCGACGGCGCCCACTACTGCTTCTCCCGCTTCAGGTAGGCCACGAGCTGCTCGGGGTTGTTCGGCCCGGGCACGACCTGGACGAGCTCCCAGCCGTCCTCGCCCCAGGTGTCCAGAATCTGCTTCGTGGCGTGGACGAGCAGCGGCACAGTCGAGTATTCCCACTTGGTCATGCGGCCGACTCTAGCCCCTGGCGGGCAGGGGCTCGCGGCCCACCACCGCACCGCTTGTCCACAGCCTCCCGCGTAGCCCGGGCGCGGACTGGTTAGGCTCGAATACGTGAGCAGGCTCCAGGTCGTCAGCGGCAAGGGCGGTACCGGCAAGACCACGGTGGCCGCGGCCCTAGCGCTGGCCCTGGCCACGGAGGGGAAGCGGACGCTTCTCGTCGAGGTCGAGGGCCGTCAGGGCATCGCGCAGCTCTTCGAAACGGAAGCGCTGCCTTACGAGGAACGGAAGATCGCGGTAGCACCCGGGGGCGGGGAGGTGTACGCCCTCGCCATCGACCCCGAACTGGCCCTTCTGGACTACCTCCAGATGTTCTACAAGCTGGGCAGCGCGGGACGGGCCCTGAAGAAGCTCGGCGCGATCGACTTCGCCACCACCATCGCGCCCGGCCTCAGGGACGTCCTGCTGACCGGCAAGGCGTGCGAGGCGGTGCGCCGCAAGGAGCGCAGCGGGCGGTTCGCCTACGACTACGTCGTCATGGACGCCCCGCCGACCGGGCGGATCACGCGCTTTCTGAATGTGAACGACGAGGTCGCCGGTCTCGCCAAGATCGGTCCGATACACAATCAGGCGCAGGCCGTGATGCGGGTGCTGAAGTCGCCGGAGACGGCCGTGCACCTGGTGACGCTGCTGGAGGAGATGCCCGTTCAGGAGACCGTGGACGGCATCGCCGAGCTGCGTTCGGCCCGGCTGCCGGTGGGCCGGATCATCGTGAACATGGTCCGGCCGGAGGTACTGGACGAGACCGACCTGGAACTCCTGCGGACGGTCCCGCGTTCCACTGTCGCGCGGTCCCTGTCGTCCGCCGGGCTCGGCGGGGCGCGGCGCGGGGGGCACGCCGAGCGGCTGGTGGACCCGCTGCTCACGCAGGCCGAGGAGTACGCCGAGCGGTACACGCTGGAGCACGAGCAGCGTGCGGTCCTGGCCGAGGTGGGCCTGCCGCTGCACGAACTGCCGCTGTTCGCCGAGGGCATGGACCTGGCGGGGCTGTACGAACTGGCCCGCGAGCTGCGCGAGCAGGGCGTGTCATGAGCCGGGACGGACAGGGCACGCGGACAGGACGTGTCATGAGCGGGCACGGACGAGACCGGGCACGGACGAGCACGCGAGCAGGGCGTGTCATGAGCCGGGACCGACAGGCAACACCCGTCATGAGTCGGAAGCAGGGGATGTCATGAGCCGTCCGGACCCGGCCCACCACCGTCTGACGCCGGCGCGCCTGCTCGACGTCGATCCGCTGCTGGAGGACCCGGAGACCCGGATCGTGGTGTGCTGCGGCTCGGGCGGGGTCGGCAAGACGACGACCGCTGCGGCGCTGGGGCTGCGCGCGGCCGAGCGGGGCCGCAAGGTGGTCGTCCTGACCATCGACCCGGCCCGCAGGCTGGCCCAGTCCATGGGCATCGACTCCCTGGACAACACCCCGCGCCGGGTCAAGGGCATCGACGACGCGGCGGGCGGCGAGCTGCACGCGATGATGCTCGACATGAAACGCACCTTCGACGAGATCGTCGAGGCGCACGCGGACCGCGAGCGGGCGGCCGCCATCCTGGGCAACCCCTTCTACCAGTCGCTCTCGGCGGGCTTCGCGGGCACGCAGGAGTACATGGCGATGGAGAAGCTCGGGCAGCTGCGCGCCCGGGACGAATGGGACCTGATCGTCGTCGACACGCCGCCGTCCCGTTCGGCGCTGGACTTCCTGGACGCGCCCAAGCGGCTTGGCTCGTTCCTGGACGGCCGGCTGATCCGGCTGCTGACGGCTCCGGCGAAGCTGGGCGGCCGGGCCGGGATGAAGTTCCTGAACGTCGGGATGTCGATGATGACCGGCACCCTCGGCAAGCTGCTGGGCGGTCAGCTCCTCAAGGACGTCCAGACGTTCGTGTCCGCGATGGACACCACCTTCGGCGGCTTCCGTACCCGCGCGGACGCGACGTACAAGCTGCTCCAGGCGCCCGGCACGGCGTTCCTCGTGGTCGCGGCCCCGGAGCGGGACGCGCTGCGTGAGGCGGCCTACTTCGTGGAGCGGCTGGCCGCGGAGGACATGCCGCTGGCGGGGCTCGTGCTCAACCGGGTGCACGGCAGCGCCGCCGACGGGCTGTCGGCCGAGCGGGCGCTCGCCGCCGCGGAAAATCTTGAAGAGCCCGGCATTGTGGATCAGGAGGACGGGAAAGCAGTACTTCGTAACTCCCCCGACGCACAGGACAGTTCAGACTCTCCCACGCCCGGAACACCAGCTCGGGCATCGGCTCCCGAAGGTGGCTCCCCCGCCGACAACGCCGAGCACACCGAGCACACCGGGGACACGGAGCACATGGAGGACCCCGAGCGGTCCGTCGACCAGCTCACGGCAGGCCTGCTGAGGCTGCACGCCGATCGTATGCAGCTGCTCTCCCGTGAGCAGCGCACACGTGACCGCTTCACCGCGCTCCACCCGGAGGTGGCCGTGACGGAAGTGGCCGCACTGCCCGGAGACGTGCACGACCTCGCGGGACTGCGCGACATCGGCGACCGGCTCGCGGCCGACGCGCGTGAGCTTCCCGACCCCGCCGGCCTGCCGGAAACGCCCGAGGCGAGTGCCTGAGCGCAACCGGGTGAGGGCGCGGGGCGCCTGAGAGGCGCCAGGACTCGCAGATGATCACGAAGGGCCCGGAAAGGGCCCTCGGACCTGGACCTGGGGCGCCCCCGAGAGGGGCTCCTCAGCTCACCGCCGCGTAGTTCTCGTAGATCTCATCGTCGTCGAGGGGCAGCACACCGCACCCCCGCTCGTACTCCGAGCGCGCCGTCTCCAGCAGCCGGCGCCAGGAGGTCACCGTGGGACGCCTGCGCAGCAGTGCGCGGCGCTCCCGCTCCGTCATGCCTCCCCACACACCGAACTCGACGCGGTTGTCGAGCGCGTCGGCCAGGCACTCCGTACGCACCGGGCATCCGGTGCACACCGCCTTGGCCCTGTTCTGCGCTGCTCCCTGAACGAACAGTTCATCCGGATCGGTAGTGCGGCAGGCCGCCTGCGCACTCCAGTCGACTACCCAGCCCATACCGGCGCCGTCCTCTCCCGAATCGAGGCTCCCCCACGGCGGCAGCGGCATATTCACCGCCGCCAGTTGAGGACGTTACGGAAGGTGGGCACAGCGCAACACCCCCAGCGGGCCCAATCTTGAATGGCCCGAACGGACTATGGGTAAGCGGCAGATCACCCGGGGGAGTGAGCTGGCGACATACGTAACTTTCCCGGCAAACCAGGACAGTTCAGTTGCGTCACAAGGGACGCCGTATGACACACAAGGCGGATTCGGACACGACCCCAACAAAAAAGTCGGGGAACACCCAGAACGATTCGGGGTCGCCGGACGTATTGATACGTGGCCTCACTGCTGTGACAGTTGAGAGCAGCTTAGGCCAAGGCCTATACGCCTGTCCGGCGAATGAGAACGTAGGCTGCCCTCATGCCAAACAAGCGCTCGGGCGGTGGTCTGTCCCCTACGCAGCAGGCCGCCAAGTTCCTCGGTGTCAGTGTCCTCGCGGGAGCCGTGCTGGCCGGAATCGCCCTGCCGGCCGTGGGAGCGCTGGGCCTGGCGGCCAAGGGATCGGTCGAGAGCTTCGACGAGCTCCCGGTCAACATGAAGACCCCGCCGCTGAGTCAGCGCACCACGATCCTCGACGCCGACGGCGGCCAGATCGCCACGGTCTACTCGCGCGACCGCACGGTGGTTCCCCTCAAGGACATCTCGCCGTACATGCAGAAGGCGATCGTCGCGATCGAGGACTCGCGCTTCTACCAGCACGGCGCCGTCGACCTCAAGGGCGTCCTGCGCGCCCTCGACAAGAACGCGCGCAGCGGTGAGGTCTCCCAGGGCGCCTCGACGCTGACACAGCAGTACGTGAAGAACGTCTTCGTCGAGGAGGCGGGCGACGACCCGACGAAGGTCGCGCAGGCCACCCAGCAGACCATCGGCCGCAAGATCCGCGAGCTCAAGTACGCGATCCAGGTCGAGGAGGAGCTGGGTAAGAAGAAGATCCTCGAGAACTACCTGAACATCACGTTCTTCGGCCAGCAGGCCTACGGCGTCGAGGCCGCCGCCCAGCGCTACTTCTCCAAGTCCGCCAAGGACCTCACCCTCGAGCAGTCGGCCCTGCTCGCCGGCATCGTCCAGTCGCCCAGCCGGTACGACCCGGTCAACGACGAGACGGAGGCCATGAAGCGCCGCAACACCGTGCTGCAGCGCATGGCGGACGTCGGCGACATCTCCACGGCGCAGGCCGCCGACGCGATGAAGGCGCCGCTCGGCCTGAAGGTCAGCAAGCCCAAGAACGGCTGCATCACGTCGGTCAAGGGCGCCGGCTTCTTCTGCGACTACGTGCGCGAGGTCTTCCTGACCGACCCGGTCTTCGGCAAGACCAAGGAGCAGCGAGCGAAGATCTGGAACCAGGGCGGCCTGACCATCCGCACGACGCTGGACCCGCAGGCCCAGAAAGCGGCGCAGCGGTCCATCAAGGACCACGTCTACAAGAGCGACGAGGTGGCCACCGCCGCCACGATCGTCCAGCCCGGCACCGGCAAGATTCTCGCCATGGGCCAGTCGCGTCCGTACGGCTTCAAGAAGAACGAGACGCAGATCAACCTCTCCGCCGACCAGTCGATGGGCGGCGGCATCGGCTACCAGCCCGGTTCGACCTTCAAGCCGATCGTGGCCGCGGCGGCCCTCGAGGACGGCATGCCGGCGAACAAGGTGTACTCCTCGCCGTACCGGATGGCGTACCCGAGCCCGGTCTCGGCCTGCGACGGCAAGCGGTGGATGAACGACCCCGCCAACCCGGCCAAGCTGCAGAACGAGAACTCCTCCGAGGTGGGCCCGTACGACATGCGGGAGGCGACCGCCAAGTCGGTCAACACCTACTACGTGCAGATGATCAGCGACATCGGCATCTGCCCGGTGACGACGATGGCGAAGAAGATGGGCGTCGTACGGGCCGACGGCAACAAGATGCCGCAGGTACCCTCCATCGCCCTCGGCACGCAGGAGATGTCCCCGCTGACCATGGCGAACGCGTACGCCACCTTCGCCGCGCGGGGCATGCACTGCACGCCGGTCGCCATCGAGTCGGCCAGCCGGCGCGTCGGTGACAAGACCACGTCGCTCGAGGTCCCGAAGTCGACCTGCTCGCGCGCGATGTCGGAGAACACCGCCGACACGATCAACACGCTGCTGAAGGGCGTGGTCGAGGACGGTACGGGTAAGAAGGCCGGCCTCGGCAGCCGCCCCAGTGCCGGCAAGACCGGTACGACGGACGAGCGCTACGCCGCCTGGTTCGTGGGATACACGCCGAACATGGCCGGCGCGGTCTGGGTCGGCGACCCCGCGCACAAGCGCAAGATGGTCGGCATCACCATCGGCGGCCGGTCGTACCCCAAGGTCTTCGGCGGTGAGGTCCCCGGCCCGATCTGGGGCGACATGATGTCCGGCGCGCTGGAGGGCAAGCCGGTCGAGGACTTCAACACCGTCCACATCCCCGACAGCAAGCCGCGGGACCGCGGTGACGGGGACGGCGACGGCAACGGCCGCGGTGACGGCGGCAACGACGACAACGACGGCTTCATCGGCGGTCTGGTCGGCGGCAACAACAACGGCGGAGGCGGCGGCGAGCCCTTCCCGACGCCCTCGTTCTCCATCCCGGAGGGCTTCTTCCGGGGCCAGGACAACGGCGGCGGCAACGGCAACGGCAACGGCGGCAGGTTCGGCTGAACCGAGGGCCCGAGGGCCCGAGGAAACGCAGACGGCCCCTTCCTACCCGCGTGGGTGGGGAGGGGCCGTCGCCGTCCGGCCGAAGGGCCGGCCGACCGGCAGCAGCGCCGCGGCGGCACGGCGCGGCACGGGGCTGCCGGGATCGGCGTCGACTCGGAGGCCGGGCCAGGGCCGAGAAGTCTCCCGGGCCCCGGACCGATCCCGTCGGTCAGCCGGCCAGCAGCTTCTTCACGGCTGCGGCGACACGGCCGCCCTCGGCCTGCCCGGCCACCTTCGGGTTCACGATCTTCATGACGGCGCCCATGGCCCGCGGCCCCTCGGCACCGGCCGCCTTCGCCTCCTCGACCGCCTGGGCGACGATCTGCTGGAGCTGCTCGTCCGACAGCTGCTGCGGCAGGTACGTGGCGAGGACCTCGCCCTCCGCCTTCTCCCGCTCGGCCTGCTCGGCACGGCCACCCTGGGCGAAGGCGTCGGCCGCTTCACGGCGCTTCTTCGCCTCCCGGGTGATCACCTTCTGGACCTCGTCGTCGGAGAGCTCGCGCTTCTCCTTGCCCGCGACCTCCTCCTTGGTGATCGCGGCGAGCGTCAGCCGGAGCGTCGAGGAGCGCAGCTCGTCGCGCTCCTTGATCGCAACGTTGAGGTCATCCTGCAGCTTCGACTTGAGCGTGGTCATGCGGTCGATTGTCGCAGGTCCGGGAGGGACGGCGCCCTCGATTTAGGCGCCCGCGGCCGAAGGGCCGGTGCGATCAGGGGATTTCGGGCACCACCCGGCACGGACCGCGGCCGGGGTCTGACACGATGGCCGTATGCGCGCGCGATACGGAGTCCCCCTGGGAATCGCGGCGGCTGGCGCCGCCGGTCTGGTGTACGCGGCGGGCTTCGAGGCCCGCTCCTTCCGCCTCCGCCGGGTCACCGTCCCGGTCCTGCCCCCGGGAATGCGCCCCCTGCGCGTGCTCCAGGTCTCCGACATCCACATGGTCGGCGGCCAGCGCAAGAAGCAGCGCTGGTTGCGGTCCCTGGCGGGCCTGCGCCCCGACTTCGTGATCAACACCGGCGACAACCTCTCCGACCCGGAGGGCGTTCCGGAGGTCCTGGACGCCCTCGGCCCCCTGATGGAGTTCCCCGGCGCGTACGTCTTCGGGTCCAACGACTACTACGGCCCCAAGCTGCGCAACCCCGCCCGCTACCTGCTCGAGAAGGCCCAGGGCCGCCACGGGCTCAACGGCAACGCGCCGGCCGAGGGCGTGGTGCACAACCCGTGGGAGGACCTGCGGGACGGTTTCGACGCGGCGGGCTGGCTCAACCTGACCAACACGCGCGGCGAGCTCAAGCTCCAGGGCGGTTCGGTGGAGCTCACGGGCCTGGACGACCCGCACATCAAGCGGGACCGCTACGCGCAGGTGGCGGGCGGCCCGTCCGAGTCGGCCGACTTCTCGATGGGCGTGGTCCACGCCCCCTACCTGCGCAGCCTGGACGCTTTCACAGCCGACGCCTACCCCCTGATCCTGGCCGGCCACACCCATGGCGGCCAGCTGTGCATCCCCTTCTACGGCGCCCTGGTCACCAACTGCGACCTGGACACGGAGCGGGTGAAGGGCCTGTCCACGCACACGGCGGAGGGCCACACGTCTTACCTGCACGTATCGGCTGGCTGCGGTACGAACCGCTACACCCCGGTACGGTTCGCCTGCCCGCCGGAGGCGACGCTGCTGACGCTGGTGGGGCGCGAGGCCGTGAGGCCGTGAGGAGCTGAGGCCGGCAGGGGGAGGTGACGGGACGGGGGCGGCCCCGTCCCGGGTGGGCGTAACCCGCACAGCCCCGCCCACATCGCCCCCTATGTCCGCTTCTGTCAGCGTGGGGGCATGACCGCCCCGATACCCCGGGACATCCCGGACCTCCCAGCGATACCGTCCCCGCCGGCGCTGAAACCCGCTCCCGTGCCCGCCACGGCCGTCGTCACCCCGGTCCGCCGCCCCGCTGCCGCGGCCTTCCGCCTGTCGATCGCCCTCGCGGCGGCAGGGGGCGTGGCACTGGAACTGCTCCTCGGCGAGCCGGCCCGGGTCCTGAGCTACTTCGTGATCCAGAGCAATCTGCTGTTGGCCCTGGTCATGATCCTGTCGGCCCGCCGCGCGTGGACGGCCGGCCGTCCTCTGCCGGGCGCCGTCATGGGCGCGACGCTGCTCTACGTCGTGATCGCGGCGTTGGTGCACCACCTGCTCCTGGCGAACGAGGCGAGCCCGTTCTCCCTCACGGGCGAGGCCGCCACACCGACGGGCTGGCAGGCCGTCTCTCATGCGACCCTGCACACGGTGACCCCGATCGCCGCGGTACTGGACTGGCTCCTGCTCACGTCCCCCGGCCGCCTGCACCTCCGCCAGGCCAGCACCTGGCTCCTCTACCCGATGGCCTACCTGGCCTTCTGCCTCACCCGGGGCGAGCTGCTCCTCCCGGGCACCCCCGACCGCTACCTCTACCCGTTCCTCGACGTCGGCCAGGACGGCTTCAAGCGGGTCCTCGGCAACGCGCTCCTCCTGGGCCTCTCCTTCTACGCCCTGGCCGTCCTCCTCGTGGCCCTCGACCACGCCCGCCCGAACCCCATCCGCCACCGCGGCAAAACCGGATTTCGTCTCTAGCCACCGGTGGGCTAAAGTAAACGTCGTCGCCGCGACAGCAGCGACATCGGGGTGTAGCGCAGCTTGGCAGCGCGCTTCGTTCGGGACGAAGAGGTCGTGGGTTCAAATCCCGCCACCCCGACAGTGAAGTACAAGGTCAGACCCACCTAGGAACGTTCCTAGGTGGGTCTGATTCGTTTTGCGTGTCTGTCTGCGTGACTACCGCTCCGAGGCCCGCTCAAAGATGCCGTCCATGACCACGGCGCCGGTCTGGATCACGGGCCGGATCTGCTTCCGGTACACCTCCTCGGTCACGGCTGTGCCGGAGTGCCCGACGAGCCGGGAGATCTCCTCCAGCGGGACGCCACGGTCGGACAGCAGAGGCACGAACCTGTGCCGGAGCGCCCCGGGGCGTCCACTCGTCGGCGTTGATCCTCAGCTCGTGTTGCTCCCAGTTGTCGCCGGCGGCGAGCCGCTCCGAGCCCTGGTCCTCGAACTGCTGCCACAGGCCTTCCACGCGACGCGCCAGGCTGCGCCGCACCTGGCGAACCTGGCGTACGGGCTGCATGTCATAAGAGCTGTCTACTCTCGGCGGCATGGCACTGAACGCACAGGAAGCGAAGATGGCGCATCCGCGCATGGCAGCGGGTGCGCTCTTCTTCGATGCCGCAGGGCGGGTTCTCTTGGTGGAACCCACGTACAAGGACCACTGGGAGATCCCCGGCGGGTACGTCGAGGCCGGCGAGTCGCCCCTGCATACGGCCGTCCGCGAGATCCAGGAGGAACTGGGCATCACCCCACCCCTTGGACGTCTGCTCGCGGTCGACTGGGCTCCGAACGAGGCTGAGGGCGACAAGGTGCTGTTCCTGTTCGACGGCGGCCAGCTCGGCCAGGACGATCTGGCCCGGATCAGCTTGCAGCCCGAGGAGCTGAAAAAGTTCGCCTTCTTCACTCCAGACCAGATCTCGGAGCACACCATCCCGCGATTGGCCCGACGCGTCATCGCAGCGACAGCGGCACGGGACACGGCTTCGCCGGTCTACTTGGAGCACGGCCAGACACCCGGCACCGAGGCAGCGTGACCACTCCCCGCAACATGAGTCGAGCGGAAGCGATCCACCTCGTCCAGCGACTCATGACCGCCGAATACGCCGACGAGGCCGAAGCCGACGACATCCTCACAGTGCTCGTACGTGGGCTTGGCTGCCCACACATCAGCGATTACGTCTTCTGGGACAACGGCCCTCACCTGACGGCGGAGAAGGTCGTCGACCGAGCCCTGTCCTACAAGCCGTTCGCCCTGTAACCGCGCGCTCAACTGCACCGCAGTAAGAGTTTCGCTCCTTCACATGGCCCGCGCACGGCGCGGGCGCGCGCCGCCTCTGCGGCGCGCTGGCGAGCTGCGGGCATGGAGTGGGAGAAGTTCTCTGTGGCTGGGACGGTCGGCTCCACGGCTTAGGCAGCCACTCCGCCGACCGCTTAGCAACGAGCGGACCATCTACTCTTCCGCCAAATCTCATGAAGCTAACTCGCCAGCTAACCGCAGCGCGTTAAGGAGTCTAGTTACCGCTTCCTGCTTACTGGCTTGGCGTTACGGGTTGTAAATCGCGAGCATTAATCGAGTTCATCTACCCGTGAAGCTAGTTGGAGACTTAGTTGCCATCTAAGTCTGCAACCAAGTTGGTGACTATTTCGCGCCCAATTGGCTACCGATTAAGGCGATGGATCCGCGCCGAAGGGGCCTCTGACCTGGCAACTTTGGAATCTAGAAGGGGGCGTCTATCATTGGCCACGCTCCACCTGATCCTCCAACGAACTGGCCGCGTGCGGGCGGGAGTTGAGGGACATCGGCACCCGTCGAGAGGTGCCGGGGCGAGGAAGGGAGGGGTGGCGGTGAACCCTGACATGGGCAAGCCCCGCAGGAAGTGGACCAGCGTCGATAAGGCGCAGCTCTGCATCGGCTTGGCGGGGTTGCTTGTGGCGATCATCGCCTGCGTGGGGCAGTTTATGCAGTAGCTGTCCATGAGAGGTGGGTCCGGGAGTTGCGGCCGCTCATGCATGTGAGCCCGGCCGAGTGGTAGACGACCGGGCTCATGTACTGCATCGCGAGGGCCTGATCCGGCGGCCACCGGGTCGGGCCCGTCGCGTTCATCCGTTCACGGCGGATGCGGGCCTGTCCAGATTCTTGGACAGACCCACTGTAGCTAATGTTGCATCACTTAGGTGAGGCAACATTATTCACAAGCGCACAAGCTGGTCGGTGGCCTTGGCCGACGAGTACGGGCCCGCTGGGGAGATGACCCTGCCCCGTCCCGGGGTCTATGAGGGTCACGCCTGGTGGCAGGGGCGTCAGGCAGCCGCCGACTACTACGACACCGCCCTCGGCCGGCTCACCGAGGACTCCCCGGACGGCCAGCTCGCCGAAGCCTGGCAGCACTGCCCTGTCACCGAGCGGTGGGGCCAGGCGCAGCCGGATGCGTTGCCGGGTGTCGCGTACGGCTTTGCGCTGCTCCACGTAGCCGGCCTCGATCAGGGCTCCGGCATGCTTGCTCGACACGGATGCCGGGAAACCGAGTTGCGTGTTCGCGCAGCTCCCTCACGCGGATGCTGTTCGTCGAGCGGCCGTCTGCGGTCGCGAGGTTCAGCGCAAGGCCCCCGAGGGCTCCGGGTGTTCGTTGCGGGACTCGGGGGTGTCGGCCTCCCTGTTCCGCAGCCGCAGGTCGCAGAGGTAGGCCAGCGCCGCTGTGAGTGCGGCCGTGGTGCCGAACGCGGCGAAGGAAGCGGCGGGGCCGCCGTGGTCGAGGACCGTGCCGGCCAGCGGCGAGCCGATCACGTTGCCGACCAGGATCGCGCTGGCGTACGTGCCCATGGCCACGCCCTTGCTGTCGTCGGGCGCGAGCCGGCTCACGGCGCCGGCGCTGGCCGACAGGGCGGGCGCCACGAGGAGGTTGGCGGGGACGGCGAGCACGCACAGCCAGTACCACTCGGTCGCGAGCCCGATCGGGATGCAGCACACGCCGAGGAGCGCGCCGATCGCGAACGCCGACGGCGGGCGGCGCAGGCCTCCGTAGAGGAAGCCGCCTGCCACCGAAGCGAGGCCTGCGGCCACCAGCAGCAGCCAGCTCCACTGCAGCTGACCGGACTTCTGCAGGGTGCCGATGGCGGCGACTTCGAAGCCGATCACCGCGATCGAGGTCGCGACGGTGATGCTCAGCGCGCACACCATCCGCGCGGTCAGCCAGCCGCGCTGCCGGGGCTTGCGGCCGTCCTCGGCAGGACGGGCCGCCTTGAGGGGCGGGTCGAGCAGCAGGTACGCCCCGCCTGCGGCGAACAGCAGCGTGCCCATGGTCAGGAACGCCACCGTGGGCGACGCCAGGGAGGTGAGCAGGATGCCGAAGGACGGGCCCGCCATGTAGGCGACGTCGGTGGTGATCGCCTCGACCGCGTAGGCGGTGTGCCGGTTCTCCTCGGTGACCATGTCGGCCAGGGCCAGGCGGATGACCGTGAAGGCCGGCAGTGTGGTCAGGCCTCCGATGAACGCCGTGGCCACCAGGGCGTGGAACGGCAGGAAGTGGGCCAGCCCCCAGAACAGCGACTGGGCGATCACCAGCAGAGCGAAGACCTTGCGCAGACCGTAGCGGTCGAGACCACGGCCCTGCAGAGGGGCTCCCAATCCCGCGCCGGCCGTCCAGAACGCGGCCACCAGAGCGCCCGCACCGAAGCCGCGGTCCATGTTTCCCACCACGTGCAGGATGAGGACCGAGGAGATCCCGAGGCCCGGCATTTTCGCCAGCAGCCCCACGGCCATGAGGGGGCGAATTCCGGGTTCGGAGAACAGCCGCCTGTAGGCAGAGAACACGTACACACCTCTTGCGTCACGAAGGGAAGTTGCGTGAGGAACCGCTGATCATCGCCTCAGTCCGAGACCCGGTCCCCATCATTGCTCAGGACTGATCCGCGCAGTCATTCCGGTTCGACCGTGATCACCGCTGTCTCTTCCGGCGCCGCGACGCTTGCCGTGCCGTCGGCCGTGACGAAGGGCTCCTGACCGGCCTGCCGGGCGCCGACGCATGCGAGGGCGAGCGTGGCGGTCACGGCCAGGACGACAACGGCGGCCCCCGAGAGCAGGAAGGCGTTCTCGACTCCGGCGAGGGTGATGGCGGTCGAGGCCACAAAGGGGGAGACCGCCAGGGCTCCTGCCACCCCGGCCTCCCACAGGCCGAGCGCCTTCGCCAGATGATGGCTCGGTATGCGCCGCTGCACCAGCGCGATCAAGGGAATGTCCGTGAGGGCCGAGGCCAGCCCCGTGGCGGTCAGGAGAACGGCCGCCACAGCATGGGAGGTGACCGTTCCCAGTGGAGCCCGGAAGATCCCGAGCAGGGCCCACGCCAGCACGGCGGCCAGTGCGAGTCTGCGGATGCGCAGGCCGGCCAGGAGCAGGGCGCCCACCACTTCGGCGACCCCGGCGACGCCCAGCAGCAGACCGTACTGGCCGCCCTGCCCCACGACCGCGACCAGCCCGACGGTCAGGAAACCGTTGGTCAGGGCGAGGGCGAGCACGAAGGTCACGATGACCACCAGCACATCGGGAGCGGCCCGCACGGCCCTGAGCCCGGCGCCGAGATCGGACCACAGCCCCGTCCGACCGCCGGCCGGGGCGGGGCGGGTCACGCGGATCGCGGCCACGGCGGCCGCCGACCCCAGGAAGGTGAGTCCGTTCACCACCAGCACCGACTGCAGCGAGCCGAAGGCCAGCAACGGCGCGAGCATCAGCGGGCCGACGAAGAAGGCGGCCCGGAAGGCGACTTGCAGCAGTCCGTTGGCCTGCTGGAGGCGGCCGTCCGGCACGATCTGCGGGACCATCGCGTTGCGGGCCGGGGCGAACGGGGCGCCGATCAGCGCCAGCAGCGCCGTGGTCACGACGAGCAGGGGCAGGTTCAGCAGGTCGAGGGAGAACAGGACCGAAGCCACGGCCACCACGGCGACCCGGGCCAGGTCGGTGGCGATCATCAGCTTCCGGCGGTCGCGGCGGTCGGCGTACGAAGCGGCGACGAAGGTGGCCACGAACGCGGGCGCGAACGCGGAGACGCTGACCAGGGCGACGGCCGCGGGGTCCTTCGTCAGTGACCAGGCCAGCCAGGCGGTCGCGGCGGTGTACAGGCCGTCGCCGAAGCGGGAGATGCCCTGGCCGGCGAAGAGAAGCAGGAAGTTGCGGTCCTTCAGCAGTGACATGCGGCCACTGTCGGGTTCCGTCGTGGGCCTGATCCACTTATTAGGCAGATGGCTAATCAGTCGCCTCGCCGTCGTCGTGCAGGAAGCTTTCCAGGCTGGGGGTCAGGTCCGCCACCTGTCCGGGCGCGAGCCGGTACAGGACGTAGTAGCCCTCGCGGCGGCGCTCCAGCAGGCCCGCGTCCGCCAGCACCCGCAGGTGCTTGGACAGGGCGGCTTCGCTGACGCCGACGAGTGGGGCCAGCTCCTGGGTGCTGCGCGGGCGTTCGGCGAGCAGTCGCAGGGCGCGCAGCCGGGTGTCGTCGGCGAGCGCGCGGAGTGTGCCGACGAGCCTGGTCGGTGGAATCCTCGGGCGGGCTTCCCGGACGATCGAGGAGACGGGGAAGACGAGCCCGAGGGGCCACGGACCGTCGCAGTTGACCCGTACGTGCGGCCACACATAGGCGCTGGGGGCGAGCACGAGTGTGTCGTCCGGGCCGATGGCGACCTCGTGGTCGTGCGGTCGCTCCAGCCAGAAGCGTTCGGCCTGCCGGTCGCTGCGCACCTCCGGCCACAGGCCACGGAGCATCCCGTACAGACCGCGCTGCTCGATCTGGTGTCCGGCCTCGCTGACGCCGGCGGCGAGTTCGGGTTCGAGCCGTGCCCATTCCTCCTCGAACGCCTCCCGCCAGTAGCGCTCCAGCATGCTCAGGAACCGTTCGAGCAGCGCGCGGGGGTCGTCGAGGAGCATCGCGGCCATCGCCTCGTCGCTTTCCCGCGCGAGGCGCTCCCGCAACAGGCGGCGCACCTCCGGTTCGTCCAGCACCTGCGGATCCCTGCCCTCGCCGCTGCCCGGCCAGGGCGTGAGGAGGGGGACGGCGAACTCCAGGCGGGCCAGTTCCGGATCCGCTCCGCGCAAGCCGGCCAGTTCGTCCTCGAAGTCCGTCAGTCGGCCGGTGGGCTGCGGAAAGAGGAACTCGGGGAAGTACGAGCGCACCGCGTAGGAGAACGCCTCGATCTCCCGCTTCAGCGGCGGGGACAGCTTGCGCATCGCACGCACCCAGCCGTGCTGGACGGGGTGGTGCTTGGGCTCCACCAGCACATGGAGACTCAGTACGGCTTCCATCGTCGGCGAGTAGGCGAATCCCACCCGCTCCGCACCGCCGGCAGGGACCCGGAACACGATCGTCATGACCCGTCATCCTTGCCGTACGGCGTCCACCACGGCAGCCGCGCCGCGCCGCGGACAGCTCCTAGGAGAGTGCCCCGGCCAGCGTCCCCGCGAGGGTCAGGGCGAGGAACGCCGCCCCCCACGTCATCGCGTGCCGTATCCGGCGGTGCTTGACGCGGGTGGTCCGGGTCAGGAGCTGCGGCGGGGTGTCGGCGGCCGGGGCGGGGTGGGGCGTCCTCGCCAGGCTCAGCAGGACCAGGGACGGGGCGCAGGCCGCGCACCCGGTCCAGAGCAGGAGCTGGGGGATCGCCGCGTACTGGGCGGGCGTGATGACGCCGGCGGTGATCGCGGTGAGGAGGGCGGCCAGGGCGGCGCCCAGGGTGGCCAGGGTCAGGCCTGCCCGGTGGTCGGCCTTCGCGAGTTCCTCGCGGGCCGCCTCGGGCGGAAGCGGTCGGCCGAGGTCCGCCGTGCGCCCGTATCGGAGTGTGGTCATGCCTACCCCTCGCTGATCAGCGGTCTCCTCCGAGTACCCCAAAAGGACTGCTCCACACCGTAGTTCAGGAGTTCCAGGTCTCGTCGTACGGGTCGTGCGGGGTGGGGACCGGCCTCGCGGTCGTCACCCGGAGGTAGGGGATGGGGCCGTTGTTGACCGGGTCCTTGGTGCGGCGGGGGGTGTAGGTGCCGGTGATCTCCAGCCAGGTGTCCGGCCTGAGGACCGGCGGGGTGTTGCCCGTCAGGGCGATCTTGACCGGCTGGGCGTCGGCGGCGCAGCAGTTGAGGCCCATGCGGACCAGGTAGGGGGCGCCCTCGCGGTCCAGGCTGACGAAGCCGGTGATCTTCAGCTCGCGGCCGTGGAGGGCGCGGCCGTCGTCGTAGACCGCGCGGCCGGCGTAGTCCGCCACGGCCAGACGCAGTGGTGCGTCGCCGGTGGGGAGGGCCGGGAAGCCGAAGGGTTTCGTCAGGGCCGTACCGGTGTGTGCCGCGCTGTAGGAGCCCAGGGCCGGCGGGGCGACCAGGATCAGCGCGAGGACCGGGAGCGTGAGGAGCCAGGAGACGCGGGGTTCGCGGTGGTGGCCGTGGGTGGGGGTGGCCCGGCGGTCGTACCAGAGGGTGGCCGCCGCCGTGATGATCAGGACCGCGCCCGACAGGAGGACCAGGGGACGCAGGCCCTCCTTGACGTAGCGCAGGTAGAGGTCGGTGGTGCCGGCGTGCAGGAGGGTCGCGCCGAGCAGGAAGAGGAGGGCCGTCTGGGCCAGGCGGTTCACAGCAGGACCGTTCCGGTCAGGGCCGACACGACGACGGCCAGGGCGAAGGTCGCGGGCGCGAAGCGCAGGGCGAAGGCGCGGCCGAAGGTGCCCGCCTGCATCGCGAAGAGCTTCAGGTCGATCATCGGGCCGACGACCAGGAACGTCAGACGGGCCGTCAGGGAGAACTGGGTCAGGGACGCCGCCACGAACGCGTCCGCCTCCGAGCAGATGGAGAGCAGGACGGCCAGGGCCGCGAGGACCAGGACCGACAGCACGGGGTGGCCGGCCGCGAGGCTCAGCCACTGCGCGGGGACCACCGCCTTCAGGGTGGCCGCGGCCATCGCGCCGATCACCAGGAAGCCGCCCGCGTGCGTCACGTCGTGGCGGACCGAGCCCCAGAAGGCCGCTCCCCTGCCCTGCCCCTCGTGCGAGGCGCGGGCCGGGGGGCGGATCCAGTCCGTGCGGCCGAGACGGTGCCAGAGCCAGCCCATCGAGCAGGCCACCAGCAGGCTCGCGACGAAGCGGGCCAGGACCATCTCCGGGTTGCCGGGGAACGCCACGGCCGTCGCCGTCAGCACGATCGGGTTGATGGCGGGCGCCGACAGGAGGAAGGCCAGGGCCGCCGCCGGGGTGACCCCGCGGCGGACCAGGGCGCCGGCCACCGGCACGGACGCGCACTCGCAGCCCGGCAGCACCGCGCCCGCCGCCCCCGCGACCGGCACCGCGAGGGCCGGGTGCTTCGGCAGGGCCCGGGCGAAGAACGACGGCGGCACGAACACCGCGATGGCCGCCGACAGCAGCACCCCGAGCACCAGGAACGGCAGTGCCTGGACCATGACCGCGACGAACACGGTCATCCAGCTCTGCATCACGGGAGCGGCCAGGGCGCCGCGGATCGGGTCCTGGAACATCACCGCCGTGAGCAGCAGAAGCGTCAGCAGGAGGGGGGAGTTGAGCTGCCGGTCCTCCTGCGGGCCCGGGTCCGTCCGGGCTGTCTCCGCGCCCGGGTCTGCCTCCTTGCCCGGGCCCGTCCCCGTGCCCCGGTCCTCTCCGGCGTCGCCGCGCTCATCGCTGTCCTGCGGGGCTCTGTTCGTGATGGCCACGGGCCCGGTACCTCCGGTGGTGCGCGAGGGCATTCCCCATTCCCTCCCCCTGCGTACGGGCGGCGACGGCCGGGCGTTCACGTCGCACCGGCCCCTTCTGGAACCGGCCGTCACGGTGAGGCAGTCTTCTCCCCGTGGGGAGTGTTCCGAACCAAGGTCAGCCGAGTGATCCGGCCACACACATGATCGTGTGCGGTGACGACGGTCTCGCGCACCGGCTGGCCGCCGAACTCCGCGGCGTCTACGCCGAGCAGGTCACGCTGGTCGTGCCGCCCTCGGGCCGACGGGTGCGGCAGCCCGTGGTCGGACGGGCCCGGGCCGTCTCGGCCGCGCTGCTGGACCGGGTCGTGAACGCGGCCGCCAACCGGACCGGCGCGAGCGGCGAACCGGCGGCTACCGAACAGGTCGTGGAGGCACCGGAGATCACCGAGGCGGTGCTCACCGAGGTGGGCGCCGACCGGGCGGCGGCGCTGGCGCTGGTCTTCGACGACGACGAGACCAACATCCGCGCCGCGCTCACGGCCCGCCGGCTCAACCCGCGCATCCGCCTCGTACTGCGGCTCTACAACCGGCGGTTGGGGCAGCACATCGAGGAACTGCTGGACCAGACCGCCGCCGTCGCCGCGGGGGACGGCCAGGGGGCGGGCCTCGACGCGTCGACGACCGTGCTGTCCGACGCCGACACGGCCGCGCCCGCGCTGGCCGCCACCGCTCTCGTCGGCACCAGCAAGGTCGTCCAGACGGAGGGACTGGTGCTGCGGGCGGTGGAACGGCAGCCGCCGCGGCCGGGCGAGGTGGCAGACCCGGGGCTGTGCACCCTGGCGCTGCTGTCCGCGACGAGCAACGACCCGGCCGGCGCGGACGGTTCCGAGGGCAGCGGGGAGCACGGGCCGCACCTGCTGCCGGACGAGGCGGCGGTGGCGTCGGCGACCGGGCGCGGGACCGTCGTCCTGGAGCAGGTGTCGTACTCGGGGCCCTCTCTGCCGGCGGGCCGGGGCGGTGTGCCGCCGTTCGCCTCGCTGTTCTCGCGGCGGCTGCGGTGGTCGCTGGCCGGGCTGGTGGGCTGTGTGCTGGCGCTCGCCGTCGCGTTGATGATCGTGACCGACGAGCATCCGCTCTACGCCACGTACGTGACGCTGCTCGATCTGTTCGGCATCAACGATCCCGCGTTCCACGAGTCGACCGCACGGCAGGTGCTGCAACTTCTGTCCGGTCTGGTGGGGTTGCTGTTGCTGCCGGTGCTGCTGGCCGCGGTGCTGGAAGCGCTCGGCACGTTCCGCAGCGCGTCCGCGCTGCGCAAGCCGCCCCGGGGCCTCGGCGGGCACGTGGTGCTGCTCGGGCTCGGCAAGATCGGGACGCGTGTGCTGACGCGGCTGCGCGAACTGAACATCCCCGTGGTGTGCGTGGAGTCCGATCCGGACGCGCGGGGGCTGGCCACGGCACGGCGGCTGCGGGTACCGGTGGTGCTCGGCGACGTCACGCAGGAGGGCGTGCTGGAGGCCGCGAAGATCCACCGCGCCCATGCCCTGCTGGCCCTGACCAGCGCGGACACGACGAACCTGGAGGCGTCGCTGTACGCGCGGTCCGTACGGCCCGACCTGCGGGTCGTGCTGCGGCTGTACGACGACGACTTCGCGACGGCCGTGTACCGGACGCTGCGGGCCGCGCACCCGTTCGCCCTGACGCGGAGCCGGAGTGTGTCGCATCTGGCCGCGCCCGCGTTCGCCGGGGCGATGATGGGGCGGCAGATCCTGGGGGCGATCCCGGTGGAGCGGCGGGTGCTGCTGTTCGCGGAGGTGGAGGTGGCCGGGCATCCGCAGCTGGAGGGGCGGACCGTCGGCGAGGCGTTCCGGGCCGGGGCCTGGCGGGTGCTGGCACTCAACACGTCACCCCCCGGCGGCCGTCGGGGAGAGGCCGACCCGTCGGGCGAGGAGCGGATGCGGGCGTCGGGTCTGGTGTGGGACCTGCCTCCCGCGTATGTGCTGGGGCCCGGGGACCGGGTGGTACTGGCGGCGACGCGGCGGGGGCTCGCGGAACTGCTGGGACGCAGACGGCGGGAGCGGTCGGGGGCGTGACGGGGCGCCCCGCGCCCCGAGGGGCGCGGGGAACCGCACGCTCGGCCACGACCCACCCGCGGCCGCCGCAGAACGCCCCCCGGGCTACCGGGCGCTCGACACTCCCTTCACATACCGCTCCGCGAACTCCAGCTCCAGCCGCACCTGCTTGATCCGCTCGTCCACCACCAGCGACCCGTGCCCGGCGTCGTAGCGGTACACCTCGTGCACCGCGCCCCGCGCCTCCAGCCGCTTGACGTAGTTCTCGATCTGCCGGATCGGGCAGCGGGGGTCGTTCACACCGGCCGAGATGTAGACCGGCGCCTTGACCCGGTCGACGTAGGTGAGGGGGGACGACGCCTCGAAGCGGTCGGGGACCTCCTCCGGCGTGCCGCCCAGAAGCGTGCGGTCCATCGCCTTCAGCGCTTCCATCTCGTCGTGGTACGCCGTGACGTAGTCGGCGACGGGCACCGCCGCGATGCCCAGGGTCCACGCGTCGGGCTGGACGCCGAGGCCGAGCAGGGTGAGGTAGCCGCCCCAGGAGCCGCCGGTGAGGATCAGGCGCTCGGGGTCGGCGACACCGGAGGCGATGGCCCATTCGCGGACCGCGGCGATGTCCTCCAGTTCGATGAGGCCGACGCGGTGCTTCAGGGCGTCCGTCCAGGCACGGCCGTAGCCGGTGGAGCCGCGGTAGTTGACACGGATCACCGCGTAGCCGTGGTCCACCCAGGCAGCGGGGCCCGCCGCGAAGGAGTCGCTGTCGTGCCAGGTGGGGCCGCCGTGGATGTCGAAGACGGTGGGGAGCGGGCCGGTGGTGCCCGCGGGCCGCTGGACGAGGGCGTGGACGCGGCCTCCCGGCCCCTCCACCCACACGTCCTCCACCGGCACCGAGCCGGGCGACTTCATGCCGGGCGGATCGAGCACCACACCGCCCGTCGTGGAGCGGACCGCCGACGGCTCGGCCGCCGAGGACCACAGGTACTCCACGCTGCCGTCGGGCCGGGCCGTCGCGCCCGAGACCGTGCCCGGCGGGGTCGGGATCTCGGTGAGGGCGCGGGCGGACAGGTCGTAGCGGAACAGCTCGCTGCGGGCCTCGAAACTGTGGGCGATGAGCAGGCCGCTGCCGTCCGGGTACCACTCGGCGCTGACGTCGCCCGGCAGCTCCAGCGCCAGGTCCGTCTGCTCGCCGGTGGCCACGTCCCACACCAGGGGCTCCCAGCGGCCGCGGCGCTGGTGGCCGATGAGCAGGCGCGTGTCGCCGTCGACGGGGGCGAAGCCGAGGACCTCCAGGCCCAGCTCACGGGTGCCGCCCTCGGTGTCGTCGAGGTCGGCGACCGCCGTGCCGTCGGGTCGCAGGACGCGCAGCGCCGAGTGCATCGCGTCGCCGTGCTCGGTGTGCTCGACGGCGATGAGCGAGCCGTCGTGGGAGAGGTCGCCGACGCCGGCCGACTCGCGGTGGCGGTAGATCTCCACCGGGTCCTCGCCGGTGCGCACCAGGTGGATGGTCGTGCCGTCCTCGTCGGTGGAACGGCCCACGACCGCCGTACGCCCGTCCCTGCCGAGGGCGAGGCCCGCGGGGTAGGAGGGCTCCAGGCCCGCGGCGGCCGGTTCGTCCGCGCCGCCCTCGAAGGGCTGGCGGCGCCACACGCCGAACTCGTCGCCGTCCTTGTCGTCGAACCACCAGATCCACGCGCCGTCCGGGGACAGCACACCGTCCGTCGTGCCGTTCGGCCGGTCCGTCACCTGTCGCTGCTCTCCCGTCGACCGGTCCCAGGCGTACACCTCGTACGTCCCCGTCGCGTTGGAGACGAACAGGGAGCGGTCCGGCGCGTCCTCCGCCCAGTCGGGCAGGGAGACCCGCGGCGCCCGAAAGCGCTTCTCCCAGTCCGGCATCCGCTCCTGCCGCTCCGCCCGTACCGCTTGCTCGTGCTGGTCCCGCCGGTCGCGTGCGTCGGACCCGTTGCTCTCAGTCATGGCCCCATAGTGCCCGCCCCGGCCGACAATCCGCTCGCGAGGTCCCCAGCCTGTGGATAACCTCCATCGGTCCCCCCTCCGAACAGGCAGGAGTCCCACCCCGTGTACTCCCCCACCCCCGCCGACTGGAACGAGGCCAACCGCGCCCACTGGGACGAGCGGGTCCCGCTGCACGTCGCCGGTGATTTCTACGACCTGGACGCCTTCCGGGCCGGCCAGGACCCGCTGCGCGACTTCGAGCTCGCCGAAGTGGGCGAGGTGGGCAACCGCTCTCTGCTGCACCTGCAGTGCCACATCGGTCTCGACACGCTGTCCTGGGCCCGGCACGGCGCCGCCCGCGTAGTGGGTCTCGACTTCTCCGAACCGGCTGTCGGCCTCGCCCGCGGGCTCGCGCACGACCTCGGCCTGGGCCCGGACCGGGCGGCGTTCGTCGCGGCCGACGTGTACGACGCGACGGCAGCGGTCCCCGACCCGTCGTACGACATCGTGTACACCGGCGGCGGTGCGCTGTGCTGGCTGCCCGACATCGGGCGCTGGGCGCGGACCGTGGCGTCACTGGTGACGCCCGGCGGATTCCTCTACCTCGCCGAGTTCCACCCGCTCACCGACGTCCTCGACGACGAGACCGGCTCGCGAATCGTGCACGACTACTTCGCCCGCGACGCCTGGATCGAGGAGAGCGCGGGGTCCTACGCGGCCGAAGGTGCCCGCTTCACCCACGGCCGACGGGTGGAGTGGCAGCACCCGGTCGGCGAGGTCGTCTCGGCGCTCGCGGCGGCGGGTCTGCGGATCGAGTTCCTGCACGAGCACGACGTGTCGCTGTTCCGGCGGTTCGGGACCTTCGAACGGCGGGACGGCTACTTCCGCTTCCCCGAGGGCCGGCCGCGGATTCCGCTGATGTACTCGATCCGGGCGCGCAAGGACTGACCGCGGGGCGAGCCGGAGGGCCGTCCGGAACCGGCCGGCGGGCCCGCTCCCTGGCCGACCCCGCGGGCCGGGGCCGCCCGGCACCCCCGTACCGTGGGGGTGTGTACCGGTTTCTGCTGACGCCCCGATGGTGGGGGATCAACGTCTTCGTGCTGTTGTCCATCCCCTTCTGCATCTTCATGGGGTCCTGGCAGCTGAGCCGGTTCGAGGACCGTGTGCAGGACCATCGCACCGCGACCGAGCAGGTCTCCGAGGCCCGGCACGAGGCGCCCCGGCCCCTGAAGGACATGCTGCCGGTGGACAAGGCGACCTCCGGGAAGCTGGTCACCGCGAGCGGGCGGTACGGCAAACAGCTGCTCGTGCCCGGGCGGGAGCTCGACGGCAAGCAGGGCTTCTACGTGCTGACGCTGCTGCGGACCGACTCGGGTGAGGCGCTGCCGGTCGTGCGGGGTTGGCTGCCCGGGTCCGCCGCCACGGCGAAGGTCCCCGCCCCGCCGTCCGGTGAGGTCACGATCACCGGGGCGCTGCAGGCGTCGGAGACGCCCGGGGACAACGGCGTCAGCGCGCAGGGCGGCCTGCCGGCCGGGCAGACCGCGGCGATCAGTGCGGCGTCCCTGGTCAACCTGGTGCCCTACGACGTGTACGACGCGTGGGTCACCCTGTCGAAGGGCGACGCCGGGATGAAGGCGGTGCCGGCTGCCGCGCCGCCGGACTCGGGCCTGGACCTGAAGGCGTTCCAGAACCTCGGCTACACCGCCGAGTGGTTCGCCTTCGTCGGGTTCGTCATCTTCATGTGGTTCCGGTTGCTGCGGCGCGAGACGGAGTTCGCGCGGGACGCGGAGCTGGGTCTGGTCGCGGACGAGGAGCCCGTCACCGTGGACGCCGCGGTGAACTGAGCGGCGTCCCAGCCTGGGTCGGGTGGGTTCGCAGCCCGGCGTAGCGGGGTGCCGCCGCGCCCACCCGTGCCGCCCCTGGCGGCACGCATGCCCGCAGCTACGGCGGTTACGACCCCGCCAGCACGCCCGTCCAGTACACCGTGCCCGCGCACGCGTTGGACACCGTCACCGAGCTCGCGCCCGAGCCGGTGGCCGGGGTGTACGTCACCGCCACACTGCCGTCGACCGTGCCGTCCTCCCGGACCAGCTGCGGGGCCGTGCCCGTGTCGCCGCCGGTGGAGGTGCCGGCCGTGGTCGTCGGGTCCTCCGACGGGGTCGGGTCCGGGCTCGGGTCGGGGCCGCCGACGCTACCGCCGGGAGCGGGGCAGGTCTCGGAGGGGACCCAGGCGAACTTCACGTCGTAGCCGATGCCCGGCTGAAGCACCAGCTGGGCGGCCTCCAGGGACGGGTCGGGCAGCAGACCGGCCGCCGCGTCGCCCGCGGTGTGCCGGGCCTGACCGACCTTGCTCGCGTCGGCCGCGCCCTGCGGCAGCGCGCTCACCGAGCCGGGGCCGGTGACCGTACAGGCCGCGCCGGAGACGTTGGTGACACGGAAGGAGCCGGAGACCGCGCCGGTGGAGTCGGGGGCGCCCGCGCTTCCGGAGGCGGGGCCGAGCTGGGCCGCGGTGCACGCCGGAATGCCGGCGGCGGCGGTGGAGGAAGGGCCGGTACCGCCCTGGGACGCGCCGGTGGACGCGCCGCCGGACGCCTTGCCCTTGCCCTTCTCCTTCTTCTCGCCCTTCTCCTTGCCCTCGGTCTTGCCGGAGGAGCCGCCCGCGGTGCTCTCGCCGCCGTCCGGGCCCTTGCCCTGGCTCGAACCGCCCTGGGTCTCCGAGGTATGTCCGGCGACGGCCGGGTTGGCCTCGGAGCCGGTGGCGTTGGAGACGTGCACGAGGGCGGGGACGGCCGTGCCGATGAAGAGCGCGGCGGCCGCCATGCCGACGACGGCCTGCCGCTTGCGGGCCCGCCGCTGCGGTACCGCCTTGCGCAGGTAGTCCAGGGTGCCGTCGCGCGGTTCCACCTCCTGCACCACCTGGTGCAGCATCGAGCGCAGGTCCAGCTCGTCCGAGTCGAGCCCGTCGGGGCTCTGGTCGTCGGGGCCGTGGTTCACAGTTCCGTTCCCAGCGTGCGATTGCTTCGGATCTTGCCCGTGCAGCCTTGTCGGCTCGTGCCACTCGAAGGGCTCGTGCCGGTCGCGCCCGTCACGGCGCGCCCCGTCTCCTTCACTCATGCCGACGCCTCCATGGCCAGCCGGAGCGCCGCGATACCGCGCGATCCGTAGGCCTTGACGGAGCCGAGGGATATGCCGAGCGTCTCGGCGACCTGCGCCTCGGTCATGTCCGCGAAGTAGCGCAGCACCAGCACCTCGCGCTGGCGGCGCTGCAGCCCCTTCATCGCCTTGATGAGGGAGTCGCGCTCCAGCTGGTCGTAGGCACCTTCCTCGGCGCTGGCCATGTCGGGCATGGGCTTCGACAGCAGCTTCAGGCCGAGTATGCGGCGGCGCAGCGCGGAGCGCGAGAGGTTGACGACGGTCTGGCGCAGGTACGCCAGGGTCTTCTCGGGGTCCCGGACGCGCTTGCGGGCGGAGTGGACACGGATGAACGCCTCCTGGACGACGTCCTCGCAGGAGGCGGTGTCGTCGAGGAGGAGGGCGGCGAGACCCAGCAGCGAGCGGTAGTGCGCCCGGTAGGTCTCGGTGAGGTGGTCGACGGTGGTTCCGGCCGCCACGCCGTCCTCTGCGCCGTCACGCTGGTTGGGTATGCGGGTCGGCCGCGCTGCGGGCACGGGCGCGATCACCGGCATGCCACCGGGCGTACCGGCCATGCGGGGTCGGAGAGCCGCCGGGCGGGGCGGTCGAAGGACCGTGCCGCGCGCCGCACTGAAGTCGAGTACCTCTGCCACGCCTGTTGGACACGCTGACCCCCGTGAGGGTTGTACGTGCCGGGCATCACTTTCACGCCGACCGTCGCCGTTGCCGGTCTACCCGCGTCAGGCAGCACAGTCGATGGTGCGTTCATGGCCCTCATGCGTCCCGCTCTTCCCTTATATCCAAATGTGAACGGACGTCCCCACGCCCGGTTCCAGGCGTCCCCACGCCTGTAAGCGCTCCCACGGCCGAAGGGCGACCGCAAAGACGCTCCCCGCCCTTCGCACGGTTGCGGAGAGCGGGGAGATAAATCCTCTGATGCCGAAGCGCCACCGACAAGTGGTCCGGATCATCGATCGGCTCACATGTCGTCCACAGATCCTACAAACCACCTCTGACATCGGCCGCGACCAGCTCGGCGATCTGGGCGGTGTTGAGCGCGGAGCCCTTGCGCAGGTTGTCCCCGCACACGAACATCTCGAGCGCCGTGGGGTCGTCCAGCGCTCGCCGGACCCGGCCGACCCAGGTGGGGTCGGTGCCGACCACGTCGGCGGGGGTCGGGAACTCCCCGGCCGCCGGGTTGTCGAACAGCACGACCCCGGGCGCCGTGGCGAGGATCTCGCGGGCCTTGTCGACGGTGACCTCGCCCTCGAAGCGGGCGTGCACGGTCACCGAGTGCGTGGTGATCACCGGCACCCGGACACAGGTGACGGCCACGGGCAGGCCGGGCAGACCGAGGATCTTGCGGGCCTCGTTCCGCACCTTCAGCTCCTCCGACGACCAGCCGTCCTCGCACGCCGTGCCGGTCCAGGGCACGACGTTCAGCGCGACCGGCTCGGGGAACGGACCGGTGTCGTCGCCGACGGCCCGGCGTACGTCGCCGGGGTGCACGCCCAGCTCCGTGCCCGCGACCAGGGACAACTGCCGGCGCAGGGTCTCCACACCGGTGCGACCGGCGCCGCTGACGGCCTGGTACGAGGAGGCGACCAGCTCGCGCAGCCCGAACTCGGCGTGCAGCGCGCCCAGGGCCACGATCATGGAGAGCGTCGTGCAGCTGGGGTTGGCGATGATCCCGCGCGGGCGCATCCGCACGGCGTGCGGGTTGACCTCGGGCACCACGAGCGGCACATCGGGGTCCATCCGGAACACGCCGGAGTTGTCGACGACCACCGCGCCCTTGGCGGCGGCGACGGGCGCCCACCGCTCGGCGATCTCGTCGGGGACGTCGAACATGGCGACGTCGACGCCGTCGAAGGCCTCCTCGGTGAGCGCGAGGACCTCGGTCTCCTCGCCGCGCACGGTCAGTTTGCGGCCGGCCGAGCGCGGGGAGGCGATCAGCCGGATCTCGCCCCAGACGTCGGCCCGCTGGGACAGGATCCGGAGCATGACCGTGCCGACGGCTCCGGTCGCCCCCACCACGGCAAGCGTCGGACGCCCGGACCGTACGGTCCGGGCGTCCTGTCGGAGGTCGGCCATCAGCGGCCGGTGCCTCCGTAGACGACGGCCTCGTCGCTGTCGGAGTCGAGCCCGAACGCGGAGTGCACGGCGCGGACGGCCTCGGGTACGTCGTCGGCGCGGGTGACGACCGAGATGCGGATCTCGGAGGTCGAGATCAGCTCGATGTTGACGCCCGCGTCGGACAGGGCCGTGAAGAAGTCGGCCGTGACGCCCGGGTTGGTCTTCATGCCGGCGCCGACGAGGGAGATCTTGCCGATCTGGTCGTCGTAGCGCAGGGAGTCGAAGCCGATGCCGGCCTTGTTCTTCTCCAACGCGTCGATGGCCTTGCGGCCCTCGGTCTTCGGCAGCGTGAAGGAGATGTCCGTCAGGCCCGTGGAGGCGGCGGACACGTTCTGCACGACCATGTCGATGTTGATCTCGGCGTTGGCGATCGTACGGAAGATCGAGGCCGCCTCGCCCGGCTTGTCCGGCACGCCGACGACCGTGACCTTGGCCTCGGAGGTGTCGTGCGCGACACCGGAGATGAGAGCCTGCTCCACCTGCTTTTCCCCTTGCGTAATCGGCTCGCTGCTGACCCATGTGCCCTGCAGCCCGCTGAAGCTGGACCGGACGTGGATCGGGATGTTGTACCGGCGGGCGTACTCCACACAGCGGTGGAGCAGCACCTTGGACCCGGAGGCGGCCAGTTCGAGCATGTCCTCGAAGGAGATCCAGTCGATCTTCCGGGCCTTCTTCACCACGCGCGGGTCGGCGGTGAACACGCCGTCGACGTCGGTGTAGATCTCGCACACGTCGGCGTCGAGGGCGGCCGCGAGGGCCACCGCGGTGGTGTCGGAGCCTCCGCGGCCGAGGGTGGTGATGTCCTTGGTGTCCTGGCTGACGCCCTGGAAACCGGCGACGATCGCGATGTTGCCCTCGTCGACCGAGGTCTTGATCCGGCCCGGCGTGACGTCGATGATCCGGGCCTTGTTGTGGACCGAGTCGGTGATGACACCCGCCTGGCTGCCGGTGAACGACTGGGCCTCGTGGCCCAGCTTCTTGATCGCCATGGCCAGCAGGGCCATGGAGATCCGCTCTCCGGCGGTCAGCAGCATGTCGAGCTCGCGCCCGGCAGGCATCGGGGAAACCTGCTCGGCGAGATCGATCAGCTCGTCCGTCGTGTCGCCCATCGCGGAAACCACGGCAACCACCTGGTGGCCGTTCTGCTTCGCTTCCACGATCCGCTTGGCGACGCGCTTGATGCCCTCGGCATCGGCTACGGAGGAGCCTCCGTACTTCTGCACGACAAGGCCCACGTGCGCTCCTCGCTCAATCCGTCTCTATCCGCTCATACGCATTCGTACCGCGGTCGGCTCAGTCTAACGAGCGTCCGAAAAACCCCTCCGCGATATCGCATGGTGAGATCTCGGGCAGCCCGTCCAGATTCGCTCATGCCCATCTGGGCACACGCCACTCGGGAAAGTGCCCGGCGTCACAATCGCACGCGACTCGACCGGCGATCACACAACTTTCAAGCACTAGGGTGCGGCTGTGCGCGTACTCCTGGTGGAAGACGATGAACCGGTCGCCGAGTCCCTGCGCCGTGGCCTCAAGCGCTACGGCTTCGAGGTGGAGTGGGTCACCACGGGCGGGGCGGCCCTGCGGCACGAGGGTCCCTACGACGTCGTCCTGCTGGACCTCGGCCTGCCCGACACCGACGGGCTGGACGTCTGCAAGGCGCTGCGCGAGCGGGGCGACGTCCCGATCATCGTGATCAGCGCCCGCAGCGACGAGACGGACCGGGTGGTCGGCCTGGAGCTCGGTGCGGACGACTACGTCTCCAAGCCGTTCGGCGTCCGGGAGGTCATCGCGCGGATCCGGGCGGTCATGCGCCGCACCCGGCCCCGCACCCCCGCGGGCACGCCCGACCCCGGCCCCGACCGCTACGGCACCCGCCTGACGATCGACCGCAAGGCCGCCCGGGTGCGCCTGGACGGCGAGGAGGTCGCCCTCGCGCCCAAGGAGTACGACCTGCTGGCCTTCCTCACCGAGGAGCCCGGGGCGCTGATGTCGCGCGAGCAGATCATGGAAGCGGTCTGGGACGCCAACTGGTTCGGCCCGACGAAGACACTGGACGTGCACGTGGCGGCGCTGCGGCGCAAACTCGCGGGAGCGATCACCATCGAGGCGGTGCGGGGGGTCGGCTTCCGGCTGGAGATCGACGGGGACGCCGGCACCGGCGCGGGCGGGAGCGACGCCGCCTCAT
Organism: Streptomyces sp. NRRL B-1140; assembly: GCF_001280065.1. Taxonomy (GTDB): domain Bacteria; phylum Actinomycetota; class Actinomycetes; order Streptomycetales; family Streptomycetaceae; genus Streptomyces. Next base: position 8,200 of record NZ_LGEA01000089.1, on the reverse strand, counting down.
GATCCGTCAGCTCGTCCGCAGCTACGTCCTGCTCGTCGCGGTCGCCATCGCGCTGTTCACCGTGCCGGTGGCGTTCACGCTCACGGATCAGCTGCGCGACGACACCAGGTCGGCCGTCACACGTGAGGCCGACGCCATGGCCCTGCTGCTCGGCGACGGCCGCGCCGCCTCCTGCCGGGCCCTGGAGGAGATGGCCAGGGCCTACGACGACGAGATCCAGGTGACCCGCACGGCGGACTGCCCGGCGGACCTGCCGCGACCCACCCCGGACGCGGCCCTCACCAGGGCCCTGAAGGACGGCAGACCCACCACGGACTGGGGCTCCTCCTTCATCTGGGGCCCCGAGCTGGTGATCACCGTGCCCGCCCGGGCGGCCGGCACGGACCGGGTCGTCGGCGCCGTGCGCATCGTGTACTCGACCGGCGAGATGACCAGCCGGCTGTGGCGCATCTGGGGCTTCCGCGCGGTCCTCGCCGTGCTCGTGCTGGGTGTGGCCGCCCTGCTCGGCGTGGCCGTGGCCCGGCGCCTCACCCGGCCGCTGCGCCAGCTCAACGACATGGCCAGCAAGTTCAGCGACGGCGACCTGACCGCCCGCTCCCCCGTGACCGGCCCGCCCGAGACCCAGACCCTGGCGCGCACCCTCAACCAGGGCGCCGAACGCCTGGACACCCTCATCGCGGCCCAGCGCATCTTCGTCGCGGACGCCTCCCATCAACTGCGCACCCCGCTCACGGCGCTGCGGCTGTCCCTGGACAACATCGCCGACGGCGTGGACGACGAGTTCGTACGGGAGGACGTGGAGCAGGCGACGGCGGAGGTCGTCCGGATGAGCCGGCTCGTCAGCGGGCTGCTGGTACTGGCCCGGGCCGAGGCGAAGGTGACGGCGGCCGAGCCGCTCCCGCTGCTGGACATCGTGCGGGAGCGGCTCGCCGTGTGGAGGCCGGCCGCCGACGAACGCGGTGTCGCCATCGCGCTCAGGGGGAGTACCGACGGCCGGCCGTCTGTGCTGTCCAGTCCCGGTCATCTGGACCAGATGCTGGACAACGTGCTCTCCAACGCCCTGGAGGTCTCGCCCGACGGCGGGACGATCACCGTGCGGGTGGAATCCCTGGGCGATGTCGTGGAGGTACGGGTCCTGGACGAGGGCCCCGGCATGTCGGACGCCGAGAAGTCCCGCGCCTTCGACCGGTTCTGGCGCGGCCAGGGCCTGACCGGGAAGTCGGGCTCCGGCCTCGGTCTCGCCGTCGTCAGACAGCTCGTGACGGACGACGGCGGGACGGCGGCGCTGACGGACGCCCCGGGCGGGGGCCTGTGCGTGACGATCACGCTCCGGGCGTCCCCACGGGGCGGCGGCTGACCGGGCTCAGCCCTGCGGCATCTTCGAGGAGTGGTGGTTCACGATCAGCCACTTGCCGTTCGGCTGCTTCTCGTAGGCGTAGGTGTAGCGGGCCTTGACGGTGCTCCTGACGCCCGTTTCGTGGTCGGCGAGCGCGAACTCGTAGACGCCGGTGTCGATGACGGTGTCGCGGTCGAGGACGTTGACGACGGACTCGACCTTCGTCCCGTGGGGCTTGTTCCGCAGGAAGTGCTCGAAGTAGTCGACGATCCCGGCTCTGTCGGTGCGGACCTGGTTGGAGACGGTCGGCAGCAGGACCGCGTCCTTCGCGTACAGGTCCGCGACCTTCTTCGGATTACCGGTCTGCAGGGCGGCGTTCCAGTCGTCGAACAGCCCGAGCACCTGCGCCTTGGTCACCGGCTTGGCGTGCCGGTCGCCCGTGCTCCGCGCGTCCGCTCCGGCGACCCCGGTTCCCAGGGCGAAGGTGCCGGCGGCCAGGACTGCGGTGGCGGTGGCGATCGCGGCTATGTGCCGGCGGGCGGGGCGGCGGTCCATGACATCTCCAGGGGGATCGAGGGGAGTCTGCTTCCCTCCGCGTTCTCCGCGGTGGAAGTGACTCCAGCCTCGCGTTCCACCGGCCAGGGCCCGTGCAGCCCGCGTACAGGGGACGTACAAGAGGCCTCCAAATCACGCGGCGTGAGCGGGGATCTGGCGCTACGGTCGGCGCATGGAGACCTTGCGCTACGTGGCGTTCAGCACGGATCCCGAGGGTGGCAACCCCGCGGGGGTGGTGCTCGACGCGAGCGGCGCCGACGACGCGGCGATGCTGGCGACGGCGGCCGAAGTCGGCTATTCGGAGACGGCGTTCGTCGTGGACTCCGGCGACGGACCCCTGGACGTCCGGTACTTCAGCCCGCTCGCCGAGGTGCCGTTCTGCGGCCACGCGACGATCGCCACGGCGGTGGCGCACGCGGAGCGGCACGGCACCGGACGGCTGCTGCTGCGCACCCCCGCGGGCCCGGTCACCGTCACCACCGACCGGGCGGCGGACGGCAACCTCGTGGCGACCCTGGTCAGCGTCGCGCCGCGCAGCGTCCCGCTCGAGGAGGGCGACCTCGCCGAACTGCTGGCCATCCTGGGATGGTCCGCCGACGACCTGGACCCGGCGCTGCCGCCCCGGGTCGCCTACGCCGGGGCCTGGCACCCGGTCGTCGCCGCCGCGAGCCGCGAGCGGCTGGCGGACCTGGACTACGACATGGCCGCGCTCACCGCCCTCATGGCCCGCCGGGACTGGACCACGATCGACCTGGTCTGGCGGGAGTCCCCCACCGTCTTCCACGCCCGCAACCCCTTCCCGCCCGGCGGCGTGGTCGAGGACCCGGCGACGGGGGCGGCGGCGGCCGCGTTCGGCGGCTACCTGCGCGAGTTCGGCCTGGTACCGACCCCGGCGACCCTGACGGTCCACCAGGGCGCGGACCTGGGACGCCCCAGCACGATCACCGTGACGGTCCCGGCGGAACCGGACACGGGCATCGGCGTGACGGGGACGGCCGTACGGATCTGATCCTCAGCGGCTCGGGCTACGGCGCAACGGCCGGACCGCTGAGACGAAGGCCGCCCAGGCGGGGGCGGTGACGTGGAGTTCGGGGCCTGCGGGGTTCTTGGAGTCGCGGATGTGGATGGGGGTGGACACGGCGACTTCGACGCAGTTGCCGCCCTCGGAGTCGCTGTAGCTCGACTTGATCCAGCGCAGCTGGTCACTCATGACTGATCCACCATCCGCTCGATGAAATGGGCCGACTCAGTGGGATCGAGAGCCTGCGTGCGGATCATGCTAAGCCGCTCCGCCGCGAGGCGGACAACCCCCGGATCAGCCGAGAACTCACTCACCAACGGCCCTTCCGCGAAGGCGAACCGCTCATGGTCGCGAGTCTCCAAGAGCACCATGGGTCCCATCAGGGCGGTGGGAACGGTCCCTGCGAACGGCAGCACCTGGAGCACGACGTTGCGCAGCCTGGACACCTCCAGCAGGTGGCGCAGCTGTCCCACGTCAACCAGCGGATTGCGCAGTGCGGCCTCGTAGACGACGAAGCAGAAGGCGACTGGCGGTTTCCCCTCGGTCAGGAGCACCTGCCGTGCCATGCGCGCGGCAACCCGTTCCTCCACCGTGTCGTCGTCCAGGGGCGGGACATGGTTCTCGATGAGGGCACCTGCGTAGTGCCGCGTCTGCAAAAGACCCGGCACATAGGTGACTTCGTAGGACCAGTGACTGATCGCCTCCCGCTCCCTCTCCATGAAGTCCTGCGCCCGCGCCGGGAACCTCTCCCTCTGCAGGTACTCCTTGGCCGCGCTCAGCAACCCCTCCGCCCGGCACAGCTCGTCAGCCGCGTCGAGGACCCGGGGCGTCGGCATGCGGACGCCCTGTTCCATGGACTTGATCGTGTCCGGGGAGTAGTTGGCGGCGGTGGCCAGTTCCTCGCGGCTGACGTTCGCCTTGGTGCGCCAGCGCTTGAGCTGGTTGCCGCTGTAGCGCCAGGCGACCGGCGGCTGGGAACTGGAGTTGTACTGGCCCGGCACAGCGCCCACCTCCGACGGTTACAGCAGCGTGTGTACCACCACAGTGGCTACCGAACGTAGCCGAACGGGCAGCAGAGTGTGGCCATGACGAACGCGATTCACCGCCCCGAGTGGGTTCCGGCGGCAGGTCATCAACTCCACGTGGCGGGCGTGCACTTCGACGCGGTACGGGTCGAGGGCGTGCGGGGGGAGCTGGCCACCGAGTGGCTGGTCGAGGTGTCGGACGGGGACGCGGGGCCGATCGTGTGCGAGGCGAGCGGGCCGCGGTGGGTGTACTTCCTGCTCGCCCCCGGCGCGGCACGCGGGCGCGACTGGCCGCTCGGCGTGCAGCGGTTGGGTGGCCGGGACCCGCGTACGGTCACGGTCACGTACATCGGGATCCCGGCCCTGGAGGGAAACACCTGGCCGCTCAGGTGGTACAGCGAGCCGACGCCGACCGCTCCCTACGTCGACGGGGAGGCGCTGGCCGCCGCCCTGGGCAGGTGAGCGGAACCGGAGGCGACTACGTGGCCGGGCGGATGCCCAGCGGACCGGCGATCTCCTCCGCCATCACGCGGCCCGCCTCGATCTCCAGTGTGTCGTCGCCCATGCCCTGGTCCGTGTCCAGGCCGTCGAGTTCGGCGAGGGGCTGGTTGAGGCGGACGTGGGCGAGGACCGACTGCAGGGCCCGCAGACTCGCCGAGGCGGTGGAGCCCCAGTTGGAGAAGTAGGAGAACTGCCACCACCACAGGGCCTCGGTGGTGCGGCCCGCCCGGTAGTGGGACATGCCGTGGCGCAGGTCCGTGATGACGTCCGTCAGGTCGTCGGAGATACGGGCCGGCACCGGCGCCTTGCGCGGCTCGTAGGGGTCGAAGACCTCGGAGTACACGTCGATCGGGTCCAGCAGGCGGGCCAGGTTCTCGCGGAGCTCGTCGACGTCCGCCTCCGGGCCCGAGTCGGGTTCGTAGCGTTCGTCGGGCACGATGTCCTCGTGCGCGCCGAGGCGGCCGCCGGCCAGGAGGAGCTGGGAGACCTCCAGGAGGAGGAAGGGCACGGCCGATTCCGGCTCGTCGCCCTTGGCGACCTCCGTGACGGCGACCAGGAAGCTCTCGATCTGGTCCGCGATCTGGACCGCGAAATCGTCCGGGTTCTGGTCGGTCGCGTGCAGCGTGGCGTCAGACATCTAGGAGTCGTCTCCCCTCGAAGGCGCGTCCGAGGGTGACCTCGTCCGCGTATTCCAGGTCCCCACCCACCGGGAGGCCGCTGGCCAGGCGGGTGACCTTCAGGCCCATGGGCTTGATCATGCGGGCGAGGTACGTCGCCGTCGCCTCGCCCTCCAGGTTCGGGTCCGTGGCGAGGATGAGCTCGGTGACCGTCCCGTCCGCGAGGCGGGCCAGGAGTTCCCTGATGCGCAGGTCGTCGGGGCCCACCCCGTCGATCGGGCTGATCGCGCCGCCCAGGACGTGGTAGCGGCCCCGGAACTCGCGCGTGCGCTCGATCGCCACGACGTCCTTAGGCTCCTCGACCACACAGATGACGGCCGGGTCGCGGCGGGTGTCGCGGCAGATGTTGCACAGCTCCTCCTGTGCGACGTTGCCGCAGGTCGCGCAGAAGCGGACCTTCGCCTTGACCTCCATCAGGGCCTGTGCGAGACGCCGTACGTCCGTCGGCTCGGCCTGGAGGATGTGGAAGGCGATCCGCTGGGCGCTCTTCGGACCGACGCCGGGCAGCCGCCCCAGCTCGTCGATCAGGTCCTGGACCACGCCTTCGTACAACGGACTGCCCTTCCTGGGTCTTCGGGGTCGGTGCGTACCGTCCCGTACGTACCGTAGTTGTCTGCCGCCTGCCGGAGGAAGGCGGTGCGCCGGGTCAGAACGGCAGGCCGGGGATGCCGCCGCCGCCCAGACCCTGTGCGAGCGGGCCCAGCTTCTGCTGCTGGAGCGTCTGCGCGTTCTCGTTGGCCGCATGGACGGCGGCCACGACCAGGTCGGCGAGGGTCTCGGCCGTCTCTTCGGCGGACGCGGCCTGCGGGTCCACCGCCTTCGGGTCGATCTTCAGGGCGCGCAGCTCGCCGGCGCCGGTGACGGTGGCCGTCACCAGACCGCCGCCCGCCTGCCCGTCGACCTCCGTCTGCGCCAGTTCCTCCTGCGCCTGTGCCAGGTCCTGTTGCATCTTCTGGGCCTGCTGGAGCAACTGCTGCATATTGGGCTGGCCACCACCGGGGATCACGATCAGCTCCTTGCTCGGTACGGGTTTTCCCGTTCGGCACGAGCCTACGTGGTCGGGGCTGCCGTCGCCCCGGCACTCTTTCGAGTGAGTCCCCCTCGCGCCCTATACCTGATCAAGGAATACTTCCGGGCGGAAAAGAGGCGAAAGCTACGTCTTCGCCACCCATTGGGGGGTAGGAAGGGTCGGGCGCGTTCCGGATGCGGGCTTTCGTCCATCGCGCAGCGTGATCGGTGAGTGAACCGTACGTGGTCATTCGTGATCAGTGAGGAGTGCCGGGTGGGTCAGCCGGAGATGCAGCCCGAGGGGCCGCCTCAGGACGGGCGGGGCGAGCAGGCGGCGGCCGGGCTGCGGCCGGGCGATCTGACCGGGCGGGTCTTCCCGCTCGGGGACTGGGGCGAGCCGGCGGCCCGGCTGGACGAGCTGTACCGGTGGGTGGAGCGCGGGGCGCTGCGGACGGCGGCCTGGTATCTCGCCGACCGGGTCTGGAAGCGGCGGTGCGCGCGGGTGCTGCGCTGCGGGGCCGCGTCCGGGGCGGTCACCGGGGTCGCGCTGCCGCTGCTGGATCTGACCGGGGTCGCGGGCGGGATCGCCCCCTGGGGGTGCCTGGCGCTGCTGTCGGCGGCGGCGTGCGTGGCCGTCGACCGGTACTTCGGGGTGACGTCCGGCTGGATGCGGGACGTGGCCACCGCGCAGGCCGTGCAGCGGCGGCTGCAGGCCCTCCAGTTCGACTGGGCGGCCGAGAGCGTGCGGGAGGTGCTGGGCCCTGCCGAGGGGACGGCCGGGGAGGCCGCCGAGCGGTGCCTCGGGGTGCTGCGGAGGTTCTCCGAGGACCTGACGGAGCTGGTCCGGGTGGAGACGGCGGACTGGATGGGGGAGTTCCGGGCGGGGGTCGCCGCACCGGCGGGGTTGCAGGCGGTGGTGTTCCCGGCGCCGGGGCGCGGGGCCGAGGTGGGGGTGAACGGACGGTTCACGGTGCCGCCGCACGGCGGCACCCGGCCGAACATGCCCCGCCAGCGCCCGCCCGAGCCGCGGTGAGAGGCATCGGCGCCCGCTCCGGTGGCCGTCGGCCCGAAGACGTCTGAAGTCCGACGCGGCCGCGACCGGCGGGAGTTCACCGGCCGTCGGGCCACCGGCGACGTGACCGGGAAGGCCGGCGAGCTCGTCCCCGGCTCGGCGTCGGTCACTGCTTCGTGTACGCCAGCCGTTCCCCGCTGCTCGTGTTCACGCGCTCCAGCGTGCCGTTGGTCAGGAGCGTCACCTCGGTGGCCGCACCCGGGGTGCAGGCGGTGCGCGGCTGCCCGGCCTTGACGGTGGTGGGGCCGATCTGCAGCGCGCCACCGGTGCCGGGTTCCGCGGTCAACCGCCCCTCGAAGACGCAGTGGTAGGTGCCGCCGCCCCTGGTCGGGCCGTCGGCCACGAGGGACAGGACGGTGTCGCCCGGTTCGCCCTGCTGGAGGGTGAGCGAACGGCTGTGCTCGCCGTCGGCGTTGTCGATGGTCGTGCTCCAGGTGCCGAGGTAGCCGGCCGGGATCGTGCCGTCCGCCGGGGAGGGCGAGGTGCCCGCCTGCGAGGTTGTCGGGGACGGGTCCGGGGTGGTCGGGGACGGGCCCGTGCTCTGCGTGCCGCCGCGGCCGTCGTCGGCCCGGTCGTCGCCGCCCCGCATCAGGGCGTACACCGACCCGCCCGCGGCGAGCGCGACGACCAGGGCGATCACGACGAGCAGCGCGGTGGAACGGCCGTCCCCCCGCGTCGGCCGGGGCTGCGGGGGGCCGTACGGCGGGGTCGTGCCGTAGGGCGGCGGGCCGTACGGCGGGGTGGAGCCGAGTCCCCCGTAGGCGGGGTGCGCCGGGGGGACGCCCGGGGCACCGGGCTGGGGGTGCTGCTGGGGGTAGCCGTACGCCGGGTACGGGGGCGTCTGCGGCTGCGGGTGGGGAGGTGCGCCCGGGCCCGGCAGGTGGTGAGGTGCCGGGGGCGGGCCCTGCCCGGCGGCCATGGTGGGCAGATGGTTCACCGGCGGCCCGCCGCCCTGCGGGCCGGCGAGGCCGGGCGAGGGCGGGCCGGGGGGCGCCGCGGGTGCTG